>NZ_CP013274.1:3403333-4752500 GCF_001455345.1 Bacillus thuringiensis | reverse complement strand
TGCCCGGTGCTGGAAGGTTAAGGAGAGGGGTTAGCGTAAGCGAAGCTCTGAACTGAAGCCCCAGTAAACGGCGGCCGTAACTATAACGGTCCTAAGGTAGCGAAATTCCTTGTCGGGTAAGTTCCGACCCGCACGAAAGGTGTAACGATTTGGGCACTGTCTCAACCAGAGACTCGGTGAAATTATAGTACCTGTGAAGATGCAGGTTACCCGCGACAGGACGGAAAGACCCCGTGGAGCTTTACTGTAGCCTGATATTGAATTTTGGTACAGTTTGTACAGGATAGGCGGGAGCCATTGAAACCGGAGCGCTAGCTTCGGTGGAGGCGCTGGTGGGATACCGCCCTGACTGTATTGAAATTCTAACCTACGGGTCTTATCGACCCGGGAGACAGTGTCAGGTGGGCAGTTTGACTGGGGCGGTCGCCTCCTAAAGTGTAACGGAGGCGCCCAAAGGTTCCCTCAGAATGGTTGGAAATCATTCGTAGAGTGCAAAGGCATAAGGGAGCTTGACTGCGAGACCTACAAGTCGAGCAGGGACGAAAGTCGGGCTTAGTGATCCGGTGGTTCCGCATGGAAGGGCCATCGCTCAACGGATAAAAGCTACCCCGGGGATAACAGGCTTATCTCCCCCAAGAGTCCACATCGACGGGGAGGTTTGGCACCTCGATGTCGGCTCATCGCATCCTGGGGCTGTAGTCGGTCCCAAGGGTTGGGCTGTTCGCCCATTAAAGCGGTACGCGAGCTGGGTTCAGAACGTCGTGAGACAGTTCGGTCCCTATCCGTCGTGGGCGTAGGAAATTTGAGAGGAGCTGTCCTTAGTACGAGAGGACCGGGATGGACGCACCGCTGGTGTACCAGTTGTTCTGCCAAGGGCATAGCTGGGTAGCTATGTGCGGAAGGGATAAGTGCTGAAAGCATCTAAGCATGAAGCCCCCCTCAAGATGAGATTTCCCATAGCGTAAGCTAGTAAGATCCCTGAAAGATGATCAGGTTGATAGGTTCGAGGTGGAAGCATGGTGACATGTGGAGCTGACGAATACTAATAGATCGAGGACTTAACCATATAATATGAAGCAATGTTATCTAGTTTTGAAAGAATATAAAAAACTTGTTGACTTTAAAAGTTAAATGAGTTACAATAATTCTTGTCTTAAATGAATACAGTCTGGTAATGATGGCAGAGAGGCCACACCCGTTCCCATACCGAACACGGAAGTTAAGCTCTCTAGCGCCGATGGTAGTTGGGACCTTGTCCCTGTGAGAGTAGGACGTTGCCAGGCAATATTATTCCGCAGTAGCTCAGCGGTAGAGCTATCGGCTGTTAACCGATCGGTCGTAGGTTCGATTCCTACCTGCGGAGCCATTGGAGAGCTGTCCGAGTTGGCCGAAGGAGCACGATTGGAAATCGTGTATACGTCACAAGCGTATCAAGGGTTCGAATCCCTTGCTCTCCGCCATAGGATTTATAATATTTGGCCCGTTGGTCAAGTGGTTAAGACACCGCCCTTTCACGGCGGTAACACGGGTTCGAATCCCGTACGGGTCACCACTTCGGAGGATTAGCTCAGCTGGGAGAGCACCTGCCTTACAAGCAGGGGGTCGGCGGTTCGATCCCGTCATCCTCCACCATATATATTTTAAATGTCGGAGGGGTAGCGAAGTGGCTAAACGCGGCGGACTGTAAATCCGCTCCTTCGGGTTCGGCAGTTCGAATCTGCCCCCCTCCACCATTTTCTTTAAAATAACCTGAGAGGGTTTATTTTTTTGAAAAGATAACCATACTAGTAAATATTAATGGGCTATAGCCAAGCGGTAAGGCAACGGACTTTGACTCCGTCATGCGCTGGTTCAAATCCAGCTAGCCCAGCCATTTACGAGCCATTAGCTCAGTTGGTAGAGCATCTGACTTTTAATCAGAGGGTCGAAGGTTCGAGTCCTTCATGGCTCATCATTTTTGCGGAAGTAGTTCAGTGGTAGAATACAACCTTGCCAAGGTTGGGGTCGCGGGTTCGAATCCCGTCTTCCGCTCCAATTTTCAATATGACATGCCGGGGTGGCGGAACAGGCAGACGCACAGGACTTAAAATCCTGCGGTGGGTGACCACCGTGCGGGTTCGACCCCCGCCCTCGGCACCATATGCGCCCGTAGCTCAATTGGATAGAGCGTTTGACTACGGATCAAGAGGTTAGGGGTTCGACTCCTCTCGGGCGCGCTTTTATTAACGGGAAGTGGCTCAGCTTGGTAGAGCACCTGGTTTGGGACCAGGGGGTCGCAGGTTCAAATCCTGTCTTCCCGATATTCCCAAAAACATGGGGCCTTAGCTCAGCTGGGAGAGCTCCTGCCTTGCACGCAGGAGGTCAGCGGTTCGATCCCGCTAGGCTCCACTTTATTTATTATATGTCTCGGAGGTATACCCAAGTTCGGCTGAAGGGATCGGTCTTGAAAACCGACAGGCGGTGAGAATCGCGCGGGGGTTCGAATCCCTCTACCTCCTCCATTTTATTTTTAAATGGTTTAGACATAAATAATAAAATATTTCTTTTTTCCTTCATGGAGGTATACCCAAGTTCGGCTGACTGAAGGGATCGGTCTTGAAAACCGACAGGCGGCGAGAGTCGCGCGGGGGTTCGAATCCCTCTACCTCCTCCATTTTTTCTAAATTAAATATTTTATCATCGCGGGGTGGAGCAGCACGGTAGCTCGTCGGGCTCATAACCCGAAGGTCGCAGGTTCAAATCCTGTCCCCGCAACCAAATGGTCCCGTGGTGTAGTGGTTAACATGCCTGCCTGTCACGCAGAAGATCGCCGGTTCGACCCCGGTCGGGACCGCCATTTTAATAAGGCTCGGTAGCTCAGTCGGTAGAGCAGAGGACTGAAAATCCTCGTGTCGGCGGTTCGATTCCGTCCCGAGCCACCATTTTGAAGTCGCAAGCCGACTTAGCTCAATTGGTAGAGCAACTGACTTGTAATCAGTAGGTTGGGGGTTCAAGTCCTCTAGTCGGCACCACTTTCAAAATGAGCCATTAGCTCAGTTGGTAGAGCATCTGACTTTTAATCAGAGGGTCGAAGGTTCGAGTCCTTCATGGCTCACCATTTACAATTTAATGCGGGTGTAGTTTAGTGGTAAAACAAGAGCCTTCCAAGCTCTGGTCGAGAGTTCGATTCTCTTCACCCGCTTTTCAATTATGGGCCTATAGCTCAGCTGGTTAGAGCGCACGCCTGATAAGCGTGAGGTCGATGGTTCGAGTCCATTTAGGCCCACCATAATTGTTCCGCAGTAGCTCAGTGGTAGAGCTATCGGCTGTTAACCGATCGGTCGTAGGTTCGAGTCCTACCTGCGGAGCCATATTTATAGAGAAGTACCCAAGTGGCTCAAGGGGCTCCCCTGCTAAGGGAGTAGATCGCTAACGCGGTGCGAGGGTTCGAATCCCTTCTTCTCTGCCAGTAATTGGCCCGTTGGTCAAGTGGTTAAGACACCGCCCTTTCACGGCGGTAACACGGGTTCGAATCC
The DNA here is from genome assembly GCF_001455345.1 of Bacillus thuringiensis. Lineage (GTDB taxonomy): Bacteria > Bacillota > Bacilli > Bacillales > Bacillaceae_G > Bacillus_A > Bacillus_A thuringiensis_N. The sequence continues at coordinate 4,748,985 of NZ_CP013274.1, read as the reverse complement.
CGTACGGGTCATACTAAAAGAGATAGCATAATCTGCTATCTCTTTTTTGTTGTGTAAAAGTGGACTTTGAATAGTCTGCTTTTTTTTATGGATTTCTGGTGTCTTTTCTTTAATACTGGTTATTAATCATTGCAATAAATTGTAGAAGATTGATGTATATGCAATTATTTTTGCAACCTTTTTATTCTCTCATTCGACTATATTAGTAAAGGGAGGAAGAAATAAAAATGGACATAGCCTATTTAGTAAAACAAGCAATAAGAGGAAATGATCAAGCATTTGAACAACTCATTACTTTTGTTCGCCCAAAATTATATCGAACAGCCTATTCTTATGTAAGAAATGAACAAGATGCACTGGATATATACCAAGAAACAATTTATGAAGCATATCTTTCACTGAAAAAATTAAAAAAGCCGGAGAAATTTCAAAGTTGGATTATCAAAATTCTTGTTTTTAAATCCATTGATTTTGTAAGAAAATCCTCTAGACAATTTGTTGCGAATGATAAAATATTTGCTAATTTATGTACAGAAGAGAGCATGAATACATTAGAACAATCATTGGATTTAACCGAGGCATTTAATTTTTTAGATCCTACTTACAAAACTATTATTTTATTAAGGTATTATCACGATTTATCTATTAAGGAAATTGCTGAGGTTCTTAATTCTCCAGAAGGAACGATAAAATCTCAATTACATCGAGCAAAGCAAGTCTTACGCCCCATTTTAAAGGAGGGATATAGTTATGAATAAAGATGAATTTAATCACCATATCAATGATATTCCTATACCAGAAGACCGGTTAATTCAAAGAGAAAAAACAGCCATGCTTCAAGCTAAGAAAAATCAATATCGTAGGAAAAAAACAATCAAGTATTCTAGTCTTGTTGCTTGTGGAATATGTGTTTCTTTTTTAGGTTTTGGATTCATTTCTCCTGCTATGGCAAAGACATTATCGAGTGTTCCAGTTATAGGCCCCATTTATGCACAATTTAATGATATTGCTTCTGATAAAATTGAAAAGGATGAGCTTGCTACATCCATTGAAAGACAAGATAACCATAGTGGTTTAACGATGAATGTGAAAGAAGCTGTTTACGATGGCGGACGTTTAGTGATCACGGTGGAATACAAAGGAGAAAATACTATTTCCAATAGCAATGAAGAGAAAGCTGGATTTAGTTATGTAACCATTAATGGGAAAGAAGTTAGAGCTCCAATTGGTTCTACTTCACAGAAGTCAAAAGGACGAAACACCATTATCGAGCGGCATGAATTCACTCTGGCTAATTACGGTGAATTTGGTGATAAAATTGATGTTTCAGTCCATGGAGAAGATTTATTTGGAAAAACAGGAACATGGAACGTAGCATTTCCTCTTACAAAAGTTGAAGGTGAGATTCGTAAATTTACTCCTAATATAAAAACATTAACGAAAGATAATCTGTATGCATTAACAGTAGATCAAGTAGCCTTTTCTTCACTTTCAACGAGGATTGATTTGACCTTTGATTATCCAAATGAAATGGAAGTTAATGATAGCTGGCCAGCACTTGATTATACTGTCACTGATGATAAAGGAAAAATCTACGAAGGAGTCAGCTTACAAGTTGGTAGCACGGGACTATACGGACACCATATTGTTTTAGCTCTTCCACCAATGGAGAATCCTCCAAAATCCTTAACAATTGAACCTACGTATCTTAGTGGTCTAAATGCTACATTAAAAAATGGAGGTGCTGAAGATTTGAAAACGACTGTGTGGCTACAATAATTGAAGAGCTTGGCTAGGTTTCCATGTCTATTGAATGTTAATAAGTGATCGTATGTTAATTTGACGTGTATGGAAAAAACATCGCTATCCAGCTAAGATAAATTTGTATCCATATAATCAAAAAACGCTATTCTTTTGTAGAAATATACAGAAAGGATGGCGTTTTTTATACTGTTATCATTGTCGAGTTTTGTCGGTAAGTCGATATATTGCAAAAATCGCTGATATAATTTGAGTTACGGTCGATATATTTAAAAAATCGCTGATATATTTGGAGTTACGGTCGATATATTCTAAAAATCGCTGATATAATTTCACTTACCGACAAAAAACATAAGAAAACCCCCTTTCACAATCTAAAGAAAACGCCTCCATTGAAATGGATTCCACACCTATTCCAATAACTTTACACTTTATGTGAAAAAGTTCACAAATAGGTCATAATTTGTGAAGTAATTCACAATGATACGTGCTACAATATGAGTGTAAAGAAGTTAAACAACATTAAATTAGTATTTTAATTAATTACTTAAACAATCATAAAAAATAGATGTGAACAATAGAGAGGGGAAATTACCATGAAAAAAGGTATCAATCGTGTAGTATTAGTAGGAACAGGAGCTGTAGGTTGTAGTTACGCTTACTCAATGATCAACCAAGGTGTAGCTGAAGAATTCGTATTAGTAGATGTTAATGAAGCAAAAGCAGAAGGGGAAGCAATGGACTTAAGCCATGCGGTACCATTCTCTCCATCACCAACAAAAGTTTGGAGCGGTAGCTATGCAGATTGTAAAGATGCAGACTTAGTAGTTATCACTGCTGGATTACCACAAAAGCCAGGTGAAACTCGTTTAGACTTAGTTGAGAAAAATACAAAAATCTTCAAACAAATCGTTCGCGGTATTATGGATAGCGGATTCGATGGAATCTTCTTAATCGCAACTAACCCAGTTGATATTTTAACTTACGTAACTTGGAAAGAATCTGGTCTACCAAAAGAGCGCGTAATCGGTTCTGGTACTACTTTAGACTCTGCTCGTTTCCGTTACATGTTAGGTGACTACTTAGATGTAGATCCACGTAACGTTCATGCTTACATCGTTGGTGAACACGGTGACACTGAACTTCCAGTATGGAGCCACGCTACTATCGGTGTACAAAAACTAGAAACAATCTTAGCTAACAACGAACAGTACAAACAAGAAGACTTAGATAAAATCTTCGAAAATGTACGCGATGCAGCTTACCATATCATCGAGCGTAAAGGTGCAACTTACTACGGAATCGGTATGTCACTACTTCGTGTAACTAAAGCAATCTTAAGCAACGAGAACAGTGTATTAACTGTATCTGCATACCTTGAAGGACAATACGGTGAGAAAGATGCTTTCGTAGGTGTTCCAGCTGTTATTAACCGCGAAGGCGTACGTGAAATCGTAGAACTTGAGTTAAATGAAGAAGAAAAAGCGAAATTTGCTCATTCTGTAAAAGTATTAAAAGAAACAATGGCACCAGTACTATAATAATTGCTAAATCATTCAGAGGCGGGAAACTGCTTCCTACCTCTGAGTTTTTATATAATTTAATATAAATTCCTTTTCCGGTTTCCCTTGTATATCCCCAATATACCCCTTTTGCTGGATTAGGGTCGTTTATAGAAAAGAGCACTCTACTTTACGTAGAGTGCTCTTTATTATTATTTTTTAGGTGTTAATCCTAATTTCTTTGAAATATCTACCAGTGTACCGCTTTTTGATTTTTCAACAGGTGTTTGTGATTTAGAAGCATCTGGTCCTTTTTTCAAGAAGTTCTTTTCAACGAAGCGAATATCTTTTTCGTCGACAATGCCATCTTTATTAAGGTCGCCGTCTTTTACAGACAGTCCTTTTTTACCATAGTTGTTAGCGATAATTTCGGTTTGATTTAGTTTTCCTATTTATTTTGCCTCTGATATAATCAGCCTTATAAGAGGAGACTTTTGGTATAACCATGAAATTAAATAATAGTAACTCAGTGTTCATGTTGTGTTATCACCTTTGGTGGCTCGCCGTAGATAAAGTAAAACAGTTTATGGGAAATCAAGGCGAAAAGTGAGATGAATTAATATGACAAAGCATAATAAGGCGTACAAATTTCGTCTGTATCCAACAGAAGAACAAGCAAATCTGATACGTAAAACTTTTGGGTGTGTACGCTTTGTATATAACAAAATGCTAGCTGAACGAAAAAAAGTATACGAAAAATACAAAGAGAACAAGGAAGAACTAAAGAAACAAAAATTCCCTACTCCTGCGAAATACAAGGTGAAGTATGAATGGTTGAAAGAAGTCGATTCATTAGCATTGGCTAACGCTCAATTAAACTTGCAAACTGCGTATAAGAATTTTTTTAGTGGTCAAAGTGATTTTCCTACATTCAAAAGTAAAAAGAGTAGAAAATCCTATACAACAAATAGAGTAAACGGAAATATTATGTTATTTCATGGTTATATCAAACTACCGAAACTGAAATTAGTGCGATTGAAACAACATAGAGAGATACCGCAAAACCATATCATTAAATCATGCACGATTTCGCTGACACCAACTGGTAAGTATTATGTGTCTGTTTTAACTGAATATGAAAAGGAAATTGTTCAGAAAGAAGTAGAAAGTGTAGTTGGATTAGACTTCGCAATGGCCGAATTGTATGTGAGTAGCGAAGATGAGAAAGCCAATTATCCTCGCTTTTATCGTCAGATGCTTAATCGATTAGCAAAGGCACAACGAGTATTAGCAAGACGTGTGAAAGGCTCAGTGCGCTGGAATAAACAACGCATTTGTGTAGCGAAGTTGCATGAAAAAGTCGCCAATCAACGTAAAAATTTCCTTCATCATAAGTCTAAAGAATTAGCTACGAACTTTGATGTTGTAGCAATCGAAGACTTACATATGAAAGGAATGTCACGAGCACTTCGCTTTGGTAAGAGTGTAGCAGATAACGGTTGGAGGATGTTCACGACATTTTTAGCATATAAGCTACAAGAACAAGGAAAACAGCTTGTAAAAGTAGATAGGTGGTTTCCTTCTACAAAGATGTGTAGTAATTGTGGAAACAGAAAAGATATGCTACTATCTGAACGCACGTATGAGTGTTCTTGTGGACTAACAATAAGTCGCGACTATAACGCAGCTATTAATATTAAAAGAGAAGCCATACGCCTATTAGCTAGCGATAGCGTAAATAGCACAAAATAACCTTTGGAACAAGGGTGTTAGCTCGGCTGTCCTAGGACAAATTCGTTAGCTATCAAAAGTAGCGACTAACCGAGAAGCCCCCACTTCAAGTAAGCTCGTAAGATATGCTAAGTGGTGGGTAGTTCACTTCTGATAGTTTTGTTTCCCACAAAATTTCATGATCATCGTTTGGATTAGATGGCTTTCCATCATTCACTAAAAATTTGACGATGATGTGATCGCCTAAATCTTCACCATCATTATTTTTCTTTGCATCTGTAACTTCATAGGATGTTTCAAGTGCTACTTTTGCAATATCCAATGACCCTTTATTTTCAAGCTTGAAATTTTTTTCAATAAAATCACCAGGCTTTAAATCTTTCACATCAACGATTACACTTGGATTAATAGAAAGGTCTAGTGTTCCCGCTTGAAATGAATTATTCGATGTTTCAGAATCACTGAAATAGGCGAATACACCGCCGAATGTAAGGGATAAGCCAAGCGTTGCTGTGACAACTCCCATTCCAACCTTTTGTTTTAATGACATAAGAAAGCCCCTAATTAAATTTTTATGGCGACCGTTCGTAACAAGGATAAATAAGTAAACATAGTAGTCCACTATGAATTGTAGTTACGAAAAGTCGCTGTTCTTTATTGAGAACAAGTATATGCTTATGAATTTTCCATTTCAATAAAATTGTGACAAAAAATGTTGAGAAACATTTTTTTATGACAGATTATATTATTACGAATTTAAGTGAAAAATAGCGTAAAAAACAGTATGAATCTAATAAAATAAGGGTTGAGAAATAAATAATAGGATAAAAGGGTAGTAGGAAATGAAGCGTTTTCAATGAATATTCGTCAAAATTCGATATTTTATATAGAAATGTGAAAAAAATTAAACATTTTTAAGAAAAAAACGTATATTTTTTATAAATTAACAAGGATATTTCAGTTTTTCGCAGAATTGGTAAAGTATAAAAAATTCTGTCATCTTAGTGAGGTGAACATATTGAGTGTAATAAATTGTGAAGAAGTGAAACGAGATGAGTTTCATACAGAAAAGTACTATGACAGTTATAACATCTTTGGCGCACATGTTGTGACGGAAGATGAGATGCGAGGTGTACGATTTACAGTATGGGCTCCTCATGCGAAAGCAATGAGTGTTGTTGGAGATTTTAATGAATGGGATTATGAGCAACATAAGATGCTACAAATGACAGAAGAGGGAATTTGGTCCCTATTTATACCGCATATTGAAGAAAGAGAAATATATAAATATGCGATTGAAACGATAGCTGGTGAGGTCATTTTTAAGGCAGATCCGTATGCTGTATATGCAGAAGTAAGACCGAATACGGCATCTGTAGTTTTTGATATAAAAGGATATGAATGGAATGATAAAAACTGGAGCCGTAAGAAAAAGAAAAAATCGATTTATAAAGAAGCGATGACAGTTTATGAATTACATTTCGGTTCTTGGAAAAAGAAAGAAGACGGAACACTGTATTCTTACAGGGAAATGGCAGAAGAACTCATTCCTTATGTGGTGGAACATCAATTTACACATATTGAAATTATGCCGCTTGTTGAGCATCCATATGATCGTTCTTGGGGATACCAAGGGACGGGATATTATGCAGCAACGAGTAGATTTGGCACGCCACATGATTTGATGCATTTTGTCGATGAATGTCATAAATATGGAATCGGTGTCATTTTAGATTGGGTGCCGGGGCATTTTTGTAAAGATGCTCACGGTTTATATTTGTTTGATGGGACACCGACTTATGAATATAAAGATAAAGATGTGCAAGAAAATCCAGTATGGGGAACTGTTAATTTTGATTTAGGAAAGAGGGAAGTACGTAATTTCTTAATTTCAAATGCGTTATTTTGGATGAGATATTTCCATATTGACGGTTTCAGGGTGGATGCAGTTGCGAATATGTTGTATTGGAATAAAGAAGGGCAAGAGCAAAGTAATGAGCACGCTGTTGCATTTTTACGAGAGTTAAATGAAGCGGTGTTTGCAGAAGATGAAGATTTTCTTATGACAGCAGAAGATTCAACAGCTTGGCCACTTGTAACAGCCCCAACGTATGAAGGTGGGCTTGGGTTCAATTACAAATGGAATATGGGCTGGATGAATGATGTGCTGAAGTATATGGAGTGTGCGCCTGAGTACAGGAAGTATATTCATGAGAAAATGACGTTTTCTATACTATATGCTTACTCTGAAAACTTTATATTACCGCTTTCTCATGATGAAGTCGTTCATGGGAAAAAGTCGTTATTAAATAAAATGCCAGGAGATTACTGGGATAAGTTTGCTCAACTTCGTTTGTTATATGGATATTTCTTTACTCACCCAGGAAAGAAATTACTTTTCATGGGAGGAGAATTTGGGCAGTTTGATGAGTGGAAAGACCTTGAAGATTTAGATTGGAATTTACATGATTTTGAAATGCATCGTTATATGCATGATTACTTTAAAGAGCTCATAGCATTGTATAAGCGCTCCAAACCACTTTGGCAGCTTGATCATTCGCCTGAAGGATTTCAGTGGATTGATGCTAATAATAATGAGCAAAGTATTTTCTCGTTTATCCGCCAAGGGGATAAACAAGAAGATGCGTTAGTTGTCGTATGTAATTTTACGAAAGCTACATATGAAAACTATAAAGTAGGTGTACCAGATTTCGAGTATTATAACGAGATTTTAAATAGTGATGCTGAGCAATATGGCGGATCAGGGCAAGTGAATAAGAAGCGTCTTAAGGCGATTCAAGAACCGTATCATAATCAAGCAGCACATGTAGAAATTACAATTCCACCATTTGGCGTATCCATATTGCGACCAGTGAAGACGAGAAAGGGGAGCAAAAAACAAGATGGCTCAAAAACAAAAGTGCGTAGCAATGTTACTAGCAGGGGGAAAAGGTAGTCGATTAAGTGCATTAACAAAAAATTTAGCCAAGCCAGCTGTTCCATTTGGTGGTAAATATCGAATTATTGATTTTACGCTAAGTAACTGCGCGAATTCTGGTATTGAAACGGTTGGGATTTTAACGCAATATCAACCACTTGAACTTCATAATTATATCGGAATCGGCAATGCGTGGGATTTAGACCGAGTAAGCGGTGGAGTCACAGTATTACCTCCTTATGCGGAGTCTTCAGGTGTGAAGTGGTACACAGGTACGGCAAGTGCCATCTATCAAAACTTAAACTATTTAAGTCAGTACGAACCAGAGTATGTCCTTATTTTATCAGGCGATCATATTTATAAAATGGATTACAGTAAAATGCTAGATTATCATATTGAGAAAGAAGCGGACGTTTCGATTTCTGTTATTGAAGTGCCTTGGGATGAAGCGAGTCGCTTTGGCATTATGAATACGAACGAAGAGATGGAGATTGTTGAATTTGAAGAGAAACCGCAATTTCCAAGAAGTAATCTTGCATCAATGGGAATCTATATTTTTAATTGGGCTATTTTGAAAGAGTATTTAGAGATGGATGCAAGAAATCCTGAATCTAGTAATGATTTCGGAAAAGATGTACTTCCGCTTTTATTAGATGAAGGGAAGAAGCTAATGGCGTATCCGTTTGAAGGATATTGGAAAGATGTTGGAACGGTGAAGAGTTTATGGGAAGCGAATATGGATTTACTTCGCGATGAAACATCGCTGAACTTAAACGATCGTAATTGGCGTATTTATTCTGTGAATCCAAACGAACCGCCTCAATATATTGCTGAAAAGGCAAAAGTAGAAGAGTCACTTATTAACGAAGGATGCGTCATTGAAGGGGACGTGAAGCATTCTGTCTTATTCCAAGGGGTGACGGTGGAAGAAGGTAGTATGGTTATTGATTCTGTCGTTATGCCAGGAGCGAAGATTGGTAAAAATGTTGTGATTGAAAGAGCAATTGTTGGATCGGAAATGGTTATTGAAGATGGAACAATCATTCGTCCAGAAAAGAATGTTGACGATGTAGTACTCATTGCTGAAGGGAAATAGAAAAGGGGGATGAAATGAATGGGAGAAAAAATGTTGGGAATTATTAATGCAACGGGAAGTTTTCCTTCCTTAAAGAAAGTAACAGGGCATCGTTCACTAGCGGCGTTACCGTTTGGGGGCCGTTATCGACTCATTGATTTCATGCTTTCAAATATGGTGAATTCTAATATTCATAGTGTGGCAGTTTTTACAAGCCATAAAAACCGTTCACTAATGGATCACGTTGGTTCAGGCAAACAGTGGGATTTAGATAGAAAACGAGACGGACTGTTTTTATTCCCGCCAAATTGCCAATGTGATCAAGACGAATTTGGATCTTTTGCACATTTTAGAAGACATATTGATTATTTTCTAAGAGCCAGAGAAGAGTATGTCGTTATTACGAATAGCCATCTCGTAACAGCATTAAATTTTCAAGCGGTGTTAGAGCGACATATACATACGGCAGCTGACATTACGGAAGTTTGTCATGAAGGGGTTTCGCTGCAAACATACGTGTTAAAGAAGCAATTATTGTTAGATTTATTTGAAGCATATAAAGATGTGGAGCAATACAGTTTATTTGATGTAGTGAGAGAAAAGCGCGGAAAATCACTGCATATTGCTACGTATGAACATACTGGATATGTAGCTATTATTGATTCAATTGAAAGTTACTATAAACATAGCTTAGAAATTTTGCAGCCTGCTATTTGGAAGCAACTATTTAAGAAAGAAGCACCAATCTTCACGAAAGTAAAAGATGAGCCGCCAACTCGTTACTTAAAGGGTGCAGCTGTGAAAAATACAATGATTGCAAACGGCAGTATTATTGAAGGTGAAGTAGAAAATAGTGTTGTCTCCCGTTCTGTTAAAATTGGGAAAGGTTCAATTGTTCGTAATAGCATTATTATGCAAAAGAGCCAAATTGGAGATAACTGTATAATAGACGGTGTTATTATTGATAAAGATGTGAAAATTGGTGACGGTGTTGTCTTAAAAGGAAACGCCGATGAGCCATACGTTGTAGAAAAAGGAAGCGTTCAAAACAGTACGATTAATAGTTATTCTTAAGAAATCAGTGGGGGTTTTTCCTCCACTGATTAAAGTTTTAATTCAAATGAAAACTCGAAGGGAGGAAGCTGCAAGAGAAGTAGTATAAGCTTTTCGTGCAGTGGGACAACAAGTGAATATTTTATTTGCAGTATCAGAATGTGTACCATTTGTTAAATCGGGAGGATTAGCTGATGTAGCAGGTGCGCTCCCAAAAGAGCTAAAAAAATTAGGTGTAGAAGTTCGCATTATACTCCCGAATTATAGTCTTATTCCGCAAAAATTAAGGGATGGATGTACGTTACATAAAGTAATTAACGTCCCGCTTGGCTGGAGAAATCAATATTGCGGAATTTTAAAAGGTGAGCAAGACGGGATTACGTATTACTTAATAGATAATGAATATTATTTTAAGAGGGATTCTCTATATGGTCATTATGATGATGGAGAGCGTTTTTCTTATTTTTCAAAAGCAGTTTTAGAGTGTATTCCGCATCTTGATTTTGAAGTGGATGTGCTTCATAGCCACGATTGGCATACAGCTATGGTGAATTTCTTACTGCGTGAAAAGTATCAAGATAATCCATTATATGAGCATATTAAAACGGTGTATACGATTCATAACTTGCAGTTCCAAGGTGTATTTCCTCCTGAAGTGATGTACGACTTGTTAGAACTTGGTGATGAATATTTTCATAGTGAACAGTTAGAGTTTTATGGAAATGTGAACTTTATGAAGGGCGGTATTATCGCTTCTGATCAAATTACAGCGGTTAGCCCGACATATAAAGAAGAAATTCAATATGAATTTTTCGGTGAGAAGTTAGATGGATTACTGCGAAAATATAATGATAAGCTAAGCGGCATTGTAAATGGAATTGATACGAGCGTATATAATCCAGAAACGGATTCGTATATTCCTGCTCAGTACGATGCAGATTCATTATATGAAAAGAATGAAAATAAACGCGCGTTGCAGCGTTATTTTGGTTTGCCAGAAAAAGAAGATACACCAATTATTTCAATGGTAACGAGATTAACGAAGCAAAAAGGTCTTGATTTAGTACGTACTGTATTCCGAGAAATAATGGAAGAAGATGTACAATGTATTATTTTAGGATCAGGTGATTCGGAATATGAACAATTCTTTGAGTGGATGGCATATGAGTATCCTGAGAAGGTAAAAGTGTATATTGGCTTTAATGAAGAGTTAGCTCATCAAGTATATGCGGGAAGTGATTTATTCTTAATGCCATCACTGTTTGAACCGTGTGGCCTTGGACAACTTATCGCATTAGCGTACGGTACGATTCCAATTGTAAGGGAAACAGGCGGATTAAATGATACGGTACAATCTTATGACGAAGAAACTGGAGAAGGAAATGGTTTCAGTTTCACGAACTTTAATGCACATGACATGTTGCACACGGTTCGTCGTGCAATTGAATTTTATCATGATAAACCGGTATGGGAGCAGCTTGTAAAACAAGCGATGACTGAAGATTATAGCTGGGAGAAATCAGCTCTTGCTTATAAGAAATTGTATAAAAGTCTCATGGAATAACATGTAGGTGGTGAAGAAATGTTTACTCATGTTGAAAGTTTCAAATCAGCTTTTCTAGAAAAGTTAGAGACGATGTATGGTAAAAGTTTCAAAGACTCTACAACTCGTGATCAATACAATACACTTGGCTACATGGTACGTGAGTATATGAATAGTCAATGGATTGCAACGAATGAAAGCTATCGGTCTGGAGAGCGAAAGCAAATGTATTACTTATCCATTGAGTTTTTACTTGGGCGTTTGCTTGGAAGTAACATATTAAATTTAGGTATCAGGGATGTATGTGAGCAAGGACTTTCTGAGCTTGGGATTTCTTTGCAACAGTTAGAAGAGGTGGAAGCAGATGCAGGTCTTGGGAATGGCGGACTTGGACGATTAGCAGCCTGTTTCCTTGATTCACTTGCATCTTTAGACTTACCAGGTCATGGCTGTGGAATTCGTTACAAACATGGCTTATTTGATCAAAAAATTGTGGATGGTTATCAAGTTGAGTTTCCAGAACAGTGGCTTCTTCATGAAAACGTATGGGAAGTAAGAAGGCATGATCAAGCTGTAGAAGTAAGTTATTTCGGCAATGTTGAACCGCTCTATATTGATGGACGTTTAGAGTTCAGGCATACGAATGCAGAAGTGATTATGGCAGTACCGTATGACGTTCCAGTAGTAGGTTATGAGACGAGTACTGTAAATACACTTAGACTTTGGAATGCGGAACCAGTTCCTTTCCCGCAAAATTGCAAAGATATTTTGAAATATAAGCGTGAAACAGAAGCGGTATCGGAGTTTTTATATCCAGATGATACGCATGATGAGGGGAAAATACTGCGTTTGAAACAACAGTATTTCCTCGTATCAGCAAGTTTGCAAAATATCGTTCGTATGCATAGAGAAAGATATGGTGACCTTCGTCAATTACATGAGAAAATTGCGATTCACATTAATGATACACATCCAGTTTTGGCGATTCCAGAACTGATGCGTATTTTATTAGATGAAGAAAAACTAGCATGGGAAGAAGCTTGGCATATAACGACGCAAACGATTTCTTATACGAATCATACGACGTTATCAGAAGCGCTTGAGAAGTGGCCAATTCACATTTTTAAACCGTTATTACCGAGAATTTATATGATTATTGAAGAGATTAATGAACGTTTCTGTCATGAACTTTGGGAACATTACCCGTATGAATGGCATCGTATTGAAGAGATGGCGATTATTGCGCATGATCTTGTGAAAATGGCTCATTTAGCAATTGTCGGCAGCCATAGCGTAAACGGTGTAGCAAAAATTCATACGGAAATTTTAAAGCAACGTGAAATGCGATTGTTTTATGAGTTTTATCCAGATAAGTTTAATAATAAAACGAATGGAATCGCTCATAGACGCTGGTTAATGAAGGCGAATCCACAGCTGACGAACCTTATTTCAGAGGCGATTGGAACAGAGTGGAAGAAAGAGCCGATTAAGCTTCAAGAGCTACAATTAGTTCAATACGATGCGAGTTTCCAAGAGAAATTTGCAGAGGTAAAACAAGAGCGTAAAGAGATTTTAGCGGAGCGTATTCATCATACAATGGGGATTACAATTGATCCAAATTCTATTTTTGATGTGCAAGTGAAAAGACTACATGCTTACAAGCGACAATTATTAAATGTTCTTCATATTTTATATTTGTATAATCGTTTGAAAGAGGATGCTAGTTTTACATTTTATCCGCGTACGTTTATCTTTGGAGCGAAAGCCTCACCAGGCTATTACTATGCGAAAAAAATTATTAAATTAATAAATGAACTTGCAAGGAAAGTAAATAATGATCCGTACGTAAGCCAATATATGAAAGTTATCTTTCTAGAAAACTATCGAGTGTCTCTGGCGGAAGATATATTCCCGGCGGCGGATGTAAGTGAACAAATTTCCACTGCGAGTAAAGAAGCTTCAGGAACAGGTAATATGAAATTTATGATGAATGGTGCGATTACACTCGGCACGTTAGATGGAGCGAATATTGAAATAAAAGATAGGGTCGGTGATGATAACTGTTTCATTTTCGGTTTAACGGCCGAAGAGGTTCTTCATTACTATCAAAATGGTGGATATCGTGCAAGTGATTATTATCACCACAATGGGCACATTAAAAAGGTAGTAGATCAGTTAACGAATGGTTTCTTTGCACAGTCGGGGGCTGAATTTGAAGCGATTTATGATTCTCTCGTTATTCAAAATGATGAATACTTCGTTCTGCGAGATTTTGGTCCATATGCGGAAAGGCAAGAAGCTGTTGGTAGGGCTTATGAAAACCGAACGAAGTGGCTAGAAATGTCGATTTTAAATATTGCACAATCTGGTCATTTTGCGAGCGATCGAACGATTTTACAGTATAGTAATGAGATTTGGGGTATTGGTAACACGGTTAAACAATATTAAGTGAAGGTCCCTTTTGAAGGTACATTGAGACAAAATGTGAAAATGGATAATACGTATAGGGATGCTAAAGTATATTCACTTTTAAAAGAGGAATATAACGACTTGAAAAACCGAGCTTAATAAGATTAAGCTCGGTTTTCTTTTTTTGCTTAAGAAAGAAATGGGATGGTGGTATATATGATACCTGTTCCATCATATTCTCCTGTCGCAAAGTATGAAAATGTAAAGAAACCTGTAAACGAAAAAATTACAATGAGAAAAAGTGCAAAGATAAATTTTAGCATGTAAGGTCCCCTCATCCAAAAGTAAATTCATATATTATTATAGTATAAGGATATTTAATTTCCAATTCTTTACTGGTTAAAAATGAGAAGTCAGACATGTTTTGTATGTTGTAATGGAATGATTATTTGTAATAGACTTTGTGTTTTTCGTAAAAGTCATGTTGTGATGAACGTGTGCATATTCCCAGTCTTGTTCATTAAAATGGACATTGCGCGGAGGGAGAAGAGGAACGACATCAAATAAATTAACAAAGCGAAAGCTACTAGCTACTTGTAGTTTATAATAATTACGAAATGCAATATCGCCCACTTTTGGAGAGGCAAATGTATACAGACCATACTGTGCGAAGGCGGTGTTAATACGCGCATCGAGTATATGTAGTGTAGCGAGCGCGCCGCCTAAGCTATGACCTGTTGCAAGAAGTTTCTTATGGGCCGGTAATGATACGAGCATATCCATAATAGAATCTCGGCAAGATTCATAAATAGAAAGAAACCCATTATGGACATTTCCACTGTTTAAAGCATATGGATATGGCTTTTGGTTGACGAGTGAATCGATAATCCAGTCTGTATCTGTTTGTGTACCCCGAAAAGCTATAATAATTGTATCCTCAGATTCTAGTATGAATCCAAACCAATCTGTCGTTTGAATTGTTTTTCCTTGAAAGCCTTGTACATATTGAAAACCATCTGGTATTTCAAAAATTCCATTTTGTTTATATTGTTCATATGTTAACTCACAACAAGAAGCTAACAGTATGGCAGTATCTTTATCAAAGGATAAAGGAGTACGCATTAAGGGAGCCTCCTTAAGAAAAGGTATAGTTCAATATATGCAGTGAGGGACTTGATTCATTCTTTTGAAAAAAAGCTTGAACCTATAGTTACGTGATGTGGATTATGAGGGCAAATAGTGGGATAAAAGAAAAAGCATCCGTTGTATGAGGATACTTTTTCAAAGTCTTCTATTGTTGATAGCTTTCAATCATGTTAGCCATATGAGCGTAGGCACCACCTGCTCGTAAAGCAGCTGCAACTAAAATAGCTTCTGCAATTTCTTCTTTTGTTGCTCCGGCTTTTGCTGCAGATTTTGTATGCACGTCGATACAATATGGGCATTCTGTCGTATGTCCGATAGCGATAGCAATTAATTCTTTTAGTTTTTTGCTTAGAGTTCCTTCTTTCGTTGCTACCATGTTAAACTCCATAAATGCTGAGAAGCCTTCAGGCGCAAATTGTTTTAAATTTGATAACTTTTGTAAATTTGATCGGCGATATAGTACATCGTCGGCACTGGGGTCTAATGCATTTTGCATATGTGTACTATGTGTGATTGCGCCACCAGCTTCAACAGAAGCGACTACAAAGATGGCTTCTGTTAATTCTTCAAGGGATGCACCAGCACGTTTTGCACTTACTGTATGTGCATCAATACAATATGGACATTCTGTTGCATGTGCTACTGCAACGGCAATGATTTCTTTTTCTTTCTTCGATAAAGCACCTTCAGTCATAACTTGTCTACTAAACTTTTGAAATGCTTGAGCTTGTTCGGGTGCTAGTGTAGATAATTTCGATAAATGACGTAAATTTTCTTTTTGATATAAATTGTTAGACATAATAAATTCCCCTTTCATATGTGGCCGTAATTTTGGATAAGGAGCTTTGAATAAGTTAAATGTAATTTAAAAAGTTACATTTATAACATGGTTTCATTTCGGTATAATTTGTAAAAGTATTTATACCAAAATGAAAGCATCTATTTAAATAATTTATTTATAACATCTTGTATATTTAGTTGATCTAAAAATAATTTATAATGTTTATCGCCTTCGATGAATATGTCAGTCATTACATGGCCTATTCCTGAAGAAATTGTACAATCTTTATCTACATTCCCAGATCTCCAATTAGAGGATAAAGAACTAGTAGAAGTGAGTTCGTAAATGTCCCCGAGTGTTACATCTTTAGGATCATGCTTAAAAATATAACCACCGTTTAGTCCTTCTTTTGTAGAAATTAAACCATTCTTTTTTAACATTCGCATCACTTTACGAATTCGTGCTGCATTAGCACAAATGTTATCAGCTAATTGTTCACTATTCGCCATATTTCCAGGTACATGATTCAGATAAACTAAACAATGCACTGCAATCATAAATTCACTATTCAAGTTTGTATCACTCCTTATAAACGTAATCTTAAATGTTACAGTTTGTGATTGCAAGGGTTTTGTACTGAGTGTTTAAAGACATTATCATTATTTTTGTTTATCCGGCTTGAACTGGCAGTAAGACTCCCACTTCAAAATTCGGCTAGAGCAAAGAAGGTGGGGAGGAGTCGGATTGAATAAAGTATCACTTTATTTGAGAAGTCATCATAATAGTGCATGGTATTCGTCGAAAGGAAAAATAAAAAGGATATAACCTAGTCAAAAAGTTCGGCTAGGTTATATCCCTGCTACTATTATGCATTACTCTTTGCCATCTAATAAACGACCAAGTCCGCCTAAAACGCTGCCTTCACCAGTGCTTTGTGCTGCTGGGCTTGTCAGACGTGCTGCTAAGCGGCTAAGTGTTAAGGACTGAATCCAAACTGTTCCAGGTCCTTCTAACGTTGCGAAGAATAAACCTTCGCCGCCAAATAGAGCTGTCTTTACTTTTCCAACGAACTCGACATCGTAGTTAACGTCTTTTGTCATGGCAACGAGACAACCTGTATCGATGCGAAGCTTTTCGCCAGGTTTCAATTCACGCTTATATACAGTTCCGCCTGCGTGCATGAAAGCAAGTCCGTCACCTTCAAGTTTCTGCATGATGAAACCTTCACCGCCGAAGAAACCAGTTCCGATTTTTTTCGTAAACTCGATTCCGATAGAAACGCCTTTTGCCGCACAAAGAAATGCATCTTTTTGGCAAACTACTTTTCCTTGATATTCTGTTAAATCTACAGGAACAATTTTGCCCGGATAAGGAGCAGCAAAGGATACGTGACGCTTGCCGTGACCTGTATTTGTAAATACAGTCATAAACATGCTTTCGCCTGTAACGAGACGCTTACCAGCGCCCATTAATTTTCCGAATAAACCTCCAGATGGGCCAGAACCATCACCGAAGATTGTTTCCATTTCGATGTAATCTTCCATCATCATCATTGCGCCAGCCTCTGCGATAACGCTTTCTTCTGGGTCTAACTCAATTTCAACAAACTGCATATCATCGCCGTATAACTTATACTCGATTTCGTGTGCTCTCATTTCTTTCACCTCATATGTAATAGATACTTATATTGTACAGAATTTAATAGGATTAGAATACTTTAGTTTTGTTAATTTTCAAATAAAATATGAATATGGAAATTCAACATTATATTAAAATTATAAAAAAATAGTGGGATGAAAGTGTTCTCATTTGACGTTTTTGACATGGCGTGATATAGTGAAGTCACTATTGAGCTACATAATGTGGTACGGAAATAAAGCACGTTGAATTAAAGGCTGTAAGCTTGTTATACATTCATGTCCTTTATATCCACCTTTTCATGTGGATTCATAGTTTCATTTTTATTTAGGAGGTACATGACATGCAAACAGGTAAAGTTAAATGGTTTAACGGCGAAAAAGGTTTCGGTTTCATCGAAGTTGAAGGTGGAGACGATGTATTCGTTCACTTCTCAGCTATCCAAGGTGACGGATTCAAAACTTTAGAAGAAGGTCAAGAAGTTTCTTTCGAAATCGTTGAAGGTAACCGTGGACCACAAGCTGCTAACGTTACAAAAAACTAATTAGCTAGCGATAAAAGCATTCCGATTTTCGGAATGCTTTTTTTTTATTCTTTAGAGCTAGATTCATTTGAAGATAATTCGCCTTTAAAAGTACGCTCTTCAAAGTCATCAAGCATTTGTTCATATTCTTCATGCTCTTCCGTAGCGAAAACTTGCGGATTTTTTCCATACATATCTGTACCGATAAAATTCTCAAAATCCTCTACGTAGCCTACATTCTCTTCGCTATTTACGTACATGCCATTATAGTTTTTTGAATCTTGTCTTTCTAAATCAGACGGTGTTTCAGATGTTCCATAATTTGCGACATCTTGCCATGCATCTTCTGCATCGTATTCAACAGAATGATCTTCATCGTGTTTCTGGAAAGAAGGAGACAATACTTCTTCTTCAACTGGCCGCGTATTCATATTTAATTTGTTCGTTGTGTGCTGTATGCATGTTGTAGCAGTCGGCATTGCTTCTAATCTTTCGAATGGAATTTCTTCGCCAGATACTTCGCAAATGCCATACGTACCCGCTTCTATTTTTTGCAGGGCATGTTTCGTATCTTCTAGCTGTTTATGCCAGAGCTCAATAAGTCCAAAGTCTTTTTCACGTTCATATAGCTCTGTTGCCATATCAGCTGGGTGATTATCGTAGCTAGATAATTCTCCAACGGAATCGCGTTCAGATGCCCGATCTTCATTTTCATGTGTTTGTATCGTTTGCTCTAGTTCTTGTTTTTGTTTTTCTAAAACGGATTTAAATTGATTTATTTGTTGTGGAGTTAACATAGTCGTCCACCTTCCTACAATTCAGTTTCTTTACATAGTATGAGCGTTGAGAGTAGGAATTATGAGATGAATTTTACCTCTGAAATTGGTATATGAAAAAGGAGCTGCGTCAGCAGCTTCTTTTAAAGGAAATATCCAAGCAATAATCCGATTCCCATGAGGAGACCGAAGATTGTATTTGTTTTTGCAGTTGCAATCATTGCAGGTACCATTTCCATTGGAATGCTTTTGCCGATAAAGCCTTTCGTTGCTTTAAATGCTTTCGGTGCACTTAAAAATACGATAAGCATCCATGGTGATACGATGCCCACGATAATTAAAGCAATTGTCCAAATGTAGGAAACGATGAACATAGAAGCAAGTACACCAACGGCTCTTTCACGTCCCACGAGAATTGCTAACGTTTTACGACCGTTTTCTTTATCGCCATCTAAGTCACGAATGTTATTGGCTAGTAAAATGGCACCAATTAAAATGGAACTTGGAATCGATAGTAAAATGACTTCTGATGTTACAGTTCCAGTTTGGATAAAGAATGAAATCCCAATAATAATGACACCCATAAATAATCCGGCTGTTAACTCTCCAAATGGTGTATAGGCAATTGGAAGTGGACCGCCTGTATAAAGGTAAGCAACGGCCATACAAACAAGACCGATTGCCGCAAGCCACCAGCTAGAATTCATACAAATATAAACACCTAATAGTATTGCGATGCCGAAAAATCCAAATGCTAAGTTAAGCACTGTTTTTGGCTGAATGCCATCGCGAACGATAGCGCCGCCGATACCAACTGAACCTTCGTGATCGAGTCCTCTTTTATAATCAAAGTATTCATTAAACATGTTTGTTGCTGCCTGAATGAGAAGACAAGCAAGAAGCATTATAAGGAAAAGAGGGAGATGTATTTGATTTATACCTCCGACCTGCATTGCATAGGCTGTTCCGATGAAAACAGGAACGAAAGCTGCTGTTAATGTATGGGGGCGTAGTAAACTCCACCAAATGCGCCAGCCTGTTTGCTTACTTGGCTTTGGCGCCGTAGGAGAGGAATTCGTTTCGACGTTCATTTCCATGTTGAATCCTCCTTTGGTCACATATTGTACACAACTAAGTGTAGAAAAAGCATCATTTAGTGTCAACGTTTATTTTCTAGGAAGAGAAGGTGAATTTCTCAGAAATGCTAAACGTTGACAGGCCTTTCGTTTGAGGTGTATCTTAAAATCAAGCGTAATTATGACTATTTTTCGCCCATAGGGGGGAGACAATTGTGATTCAAACGAAACAAATAGGCTTGCAAGAAGTTCTAAGTGCGGCCATTAAGCGTGCAACTGACGAAAAAATATTGGTGAGCTTTGTAAAACAAATAGACTGGATGGATCCGCTTCTGTTTTATGCAGCAGGAAAAAGGATTGCATTCGAAAATAGATGTTATTTTGCAGACCCAGCTCAGCATGTAATATTTGCTGGAATTGGCTCTGTTTTCACTATAGCAACTGCTTCTCACAAACGCTTTCAAACGGCTCGTGACGAGTGGGATAAAGTAAAAGAGAACGCATTTGTACAAAGAGAAAAATACGAATTTGGAACAGGTCCTCTTTTATTTGGTGGATTTTCATTTGACCAAGAAAAAGAGAAAACGGACTTATGGAAAGAATTTGATGATACGACATTTTCACTACCGGCATTTTTATTAACTGTAAAAAATGAAAAAGCATGGTTAACAATGAATACATTCGTTTCAGCAACAGATTGTGCAGAAACTCTTTATAACGAAATTGTTTCTTTAGAGGAGAAAATTTTTGGGGAGAGTAAATGTGCACTAGAAGGATCGAAATTAACAGTTACATCTAAAGTAGAAGTGGATCCGAAAGGCTGGATGAAGGCCATTGAGAAAGTGCAAGATGAGATGAAGCAGGGGAACGTGCAGAAGGTTGTATTAGCGAGGGAGCTAAAAGTAGAGATGAATCATCATATTGATTCTGCTCTTGTTTTAGAAGCGCTTCGCATTGGGCAACCGGATTGTTACGTATTTTCTTTTGATTATAAAGGAGCATGCTTCTTAGGAGCGACGCCAGAGAGATTAATTCGCAAAGAAGATGAGAAGTTTACTTCGATGTGTCTTGCTGGTTCAACTGGTCATGGTCAATCTATAGAAGAAAGTAAGCGAAATAGTAAGGCGCTTCTTCATGATGAAAAGAATTTAGCTGAGCACGGTTATGTTGTGAACATGATCAGGTCGGTATTAAATGAACACTGCGAATCCGTTAATATTCCGGAAAGTCCGGGCTTATTAACAACGAAAAACTTAATTCATTTATATACACCTGTGGAGGCAAAAGGCGATGCGAGTCTTTTAACAATGGTAGAAGAATTACATCCAACACCAGCTCTTGGCGGGACACCTCGTTTGGAAGCGATGAAACTGATTCGTGATGTTGAATTGTTAGATAGAGGATTATATGGTGCACCGATTGGCTGGATAGATGATGAAGGAAATGGTGAATTTGCGGTTGCACTTCGCTGCGGATTATTAAACGGCGAGAAAGCATCCTTATTTGCCGGTTGCGGGATTGTAATTGATTCAGTACCGCAGCTTGAATATGAAGAAACAAGTTTGAAGTTTAGACCGATGCTTGGTGCTTTGGAGGAATTAATGAAATGAACAATCATATAGAAGCATTATCATATTATTTAGGCGCGTTCGTGGATGAACTGACGCGTCTAAATGTATGTGATGTTGTCATTAGTCCAGGCTCACGGTCAACGCCGATAGCTCTACTAATGGAACAACATGAAGGAATGAACACATATTTACATGTAGATGAAAGATCCGCAGGATTTTTTGCGCTCGGTATCGCAAAAGCGAAAAAACGTCCTGTT
Organism: Bacillus thuringiensis; assembly: GCF_001455345.1. Taxonomy (GTDB): domain Bacteria; phylum Bacillota; class Bacilli; order Bacillales; family Bacillaceae_G; genus Bacillus_A; species Bacillus_A thuringiensis_N. The sequence continues at coordinate 4,727,205 of NZ_CP013274.1, read as the reverse complement.
GCATTATTATGTACGTCAGGAACGGCAGCAGCGAACTATTATCCAGCTGTATGTGAAGCTTTTCATTCACGAGTGCCGCTTATCGTTTTAACAGCGGATAGACCGCATGAATTAAGAGATGTCGGTGCACCGCAAGCAATGAATCAATTTAATTTATACGGTACGTTTGTGAAGCAATTTACAGAAATGGCACTTCCAGAAGCGAGTGAAGCGATGTATCATTATGCTCGCATGACGACGCAGCGCATGATAGCAAGTGCTTGTTTAGCGCCGCAAGGACCTGTTCATCTTAATTTTCCAGTTCGCGAACCGCTTATCCCGGACTTCTCATTAGAAAGTTTATGGGATAAAGGACGCGGGGAATATACAGGAGTAGTTCAGCAAGGGAACGTGATGATGCCGAGTGAATATGTAGACTCTCTTGTAGGGCGCCTTTCACATATGGAAAAGGGGCTTATTATTTGTGGAGATGATAGTCATTCGGAAATCGCAGCGTTTGTGGCGGAATTAGCTGAAAAAACGGGATATCCAATATTAGCGGACCCACTTTCTAATATTCGTAGTGGACATCACGATAAAACGATGGTAATCGACTGTTACGATACATTTTTACGAAATGAGCTGTTAAAGGAAACGTGGAAGCCAGAAGTTATGATTCGCTTTGGAGGTATGCCTGTTTCGAAAGCATTAACGCAGTTCATCAAAAAACAAACGAAAGCCGTTCATATCGTTGTTGATGAATCTGGGCAATGGAGAGACCCAGCTCTTGTTGCGACAGAAGTTGTCCAAGCAAGTGATATTGCATTTTGCAGTGCACTAATAGAAAAAATGCCAGTTATGAAAAAGAATGATTGGTTCGGAATGTGGAAACATATAAACGAAAAAACGAAGGGAACGCTTCGTGAAATAGAAACATATGAAACGGCATTTGAAGGGAAAGTTATTACGGATATTGTCCGCGTATTACCAGAAGGGGCAACGTTATTTGCAAGTAATAGTATGCCAATTCGTGATACAGATTCATTCTTCTTCACATCGGATAAAAATATTCAAGTGATGGCAAACCGCGGTGTAAACGGGATTGATGGAATCATTTCGACAGCTTTAGGAGCGAGCATTATTTGTGAACCGCTCGTATTAGTAATCGGTGATTTATCATTTTATCACGATTTAAACGGATTATTAGCCGCAAAATTACATGAATTAAATATAACAATTGTCGTTGTAAATAATGACGGTGGTGGTATTTTCTCATTCTTACCACAGTATGAGAAAAAGGAACATTTCGAATCATTATTTGGAACACCGATTGGTCTTGATTATGAACACGTTGTTAAAATGTACGGTGGTTCATTTAGCCGTGTAAATGGTTGGGAGCAGTTCCGAGAAGAAGTACAAAAAGGAACGACGACGGAAGGCTTACACGTTGTAGAAATTTGTACGAACCGTGATGAAAACTTAATATTGCACCGCAAATTATGGGCGAAAACGCAGGACGTAATTACTGCATCGTTGCAAGGTGAATCAAAATGAACGTAACGCTGCAAGGTGTATCGTATGAATATGAAGTAGTTGGAAGCGGGGAACCACTTCTACTTCTTCATGGTTTTACGGGAAGCATGGAAACGTGGCGTTCTTTCGTTCCTTCTTGGAGCGAGCAGTTTCAAGTCATTTTAGTAGACATTGTTGGGCATGGGAAAACAGAAAGTCCTGAAGATGTAACTCATTATGATATTCGAAATGTAGCATTGCAAATGAAAGAACTACTAGATTATCTTCATATTGAAAAAGCACACATACTTGGCTATTCAATGGGCGGTAGACTGGCGATTACGATGGCATGCCTATACCCAGAGTATGTACATTCTCTTTTATTAGAAAATTGTACAGCTGGGCTTGAAAGTGAAGAGGCTAGAAAAGAACGTTGTGAAAAAGATGAGAGACTTGCTCATAAAATTGAGCGTGAAGGCATTAAAAGCTTTGTATCAATGTGGGAAAATATTCCGCTGTTTGAAACGCAAAAACGTTTAGCTCAAAACGTACAAGAAGCAGTGCGAAAAGAACGACTTGCTAACGATCCCAAAGGACTTGCAAATAGCTTGCGCGGAATGGGAACAGGGGCTCAGCCTTCATGGTGGAATGAGCTGCCAAAATTAAAAATTCCTGTTCTTTTAATGAACGGAGAGTATGACGAAAAGTTCTTTCGTATATTAAAAAACATCGAAAAATGCGTCCCTGACGCGAAATTTGTCAAAATTGATGGTGCTGGCCATGCAATTCATGTGGAACAACCGGAAAAGTTTGATACAATAGTAAAGGGATTTCTAAAAACTATGCAGTGATGCTTTTTTCATCTAAGAGGGAAGACGCACTTATAGAGGAGATCAGAAATATACAAGGAGGTAGTTGTAATGGCTATTGAATGGGTAAAAGAAGGCAATTACGAAGATATTATTTATTCAACATACAATGGTATCGCAAAGATTTCGATTAACCGTCCTGAAGTACATAACGCATTCCGTCCAAAAACGGTAATGGAGTTAATCAACGCTTTTGCACATGCTCGTGATGATGCAAATGTTGGCGTTATCATTTTAACAGGTGAAGGTGGACGTGCATTCTGTTCTGGCGGCGACCAAAAAGTTCGCGGTCATGGCGGATATGTAGGCGACGATCAAATTCCACGTCTTAACGTATTAGACTTACAACGTCTAATTCGCGCAATTCCTAAACCAGTTATCGCAATGGTAGCAGGTTATGCAATTGGTGGTGGCCACGTACTTCATATCGTATGTGACTTAACAATCGCTGCAGACAACGCTGTATTCGGACAAACAGGTCCTAAAGTAGGAAGCTTTGACGGTGGATACGGAGCTGGTTACTTAGCTCGTATGGTAGGCCACAAGAAAGCTCGCGAAATTTGGTACCTATGCCGTCAATATAACGCACAAGAAGCACTTGATATGGGCTTAGTAAATACAGTAGTACCATTAGAACAACTTGAAGCAGAAACAGTACAATGGGCACAAGAAATCTTAGCAAACAGCCCAATGGCACTTCGTTTCCTAAAAGCTGCATTCAACGCAGACACAGACGGTCTAGCTGGTATTCAACAACTAGCTGGAGATGCAACGTTATTGTACTACACAACTGACGAAGCAAAAGAAGGTCGCGACGCATTCAAAGAAAAACGCAGTCCGGACTTCGGTCAATTCCCTCGTTTCCCGTGATCAAAAGCGGAAGCGGCTCGCTTAGAATGTGAGGGGGATGGAGCTTGTGACGTAGAGGCGCTTTTTGCCTCGTAGGAAGAAGTGAAGCTACCGAACATTCTAGCCGCTGTAGCTGGATGAGATCAAAAGCGGAAGCGGCTTGCTTAGAACAAGAGGGCGTTGGAACTCCTGACATAGAGGCGCTTTTTGCCTCGTAGGAAGGCGTGAAACGACCGACTGTTTAGCCCCGTTGGCTAAGGTTCTTTCGCACAGAAAGTGTTTTTTACTTTCTCGTGCGGAAGGTTCTTAGACGGAATGGGCTAGGAGGCGCAGCTGGATAAGACCAAAAGATCAAACCGGAAACAAAACAACTAAGAGACTTGATGTCATATCAAGTCTCTTTCTTTCATGAAAGGAGAATGAGTGATGGAGACGATGCCGAATTGGTTAATGCAACGTGCATTTTTAACACCAGATCGTACTGCAATTGAAATAAAGGATGAAAAGGTTACTTTTATGCAGCTACATGAAGAAGTAATATCTGTTTGTGAACACCTCACACATGTAGGAGTGAAGCGTGGGCAAAAGGTGGCTGTTCTGATGAAAAATGGTATGGAGATGATTACAGTGATTCATGCCCTATCTTACGTAGGTGCTGTAGCTGTACTTTTAAATACGCGTCTTTCAAGAGAAGAGCTACTTTGGCAAATGGATGATGCTGAAGTTGTTTGTTTAGTGACGGATCAAGATTTTGATGCTAATGCTGTTCCTGTCTATTCATTTGCTGAAGTGATGAATGGACCGAAGGCGGAAGCATCTATACAAGAAGAATTCTTTTTAGAAGAAGCGATGACAATTATATATACGTCTGGGACGACAGGGAAACCGAAAGGCGTTATTTTAACGTACGGAAATCATTGGGCAAGCGCGGTTGGCTCTTCGCTTAACTTAGGCCTTCGTGATGATGATTGTTGGTTAGCTTGTATGCCGATGTTCCATGTTGGCGGGCTATCTCTTTTAATGAAAAATATTATGTATGGCATGCGCATTTTACTCGTTCCGAAATATGATGCAGATTTTATTCATACTGCACTTCAAACGAGAGGCGTTACGATTATTTCTGTCGTATCAAAAATGTTAACTGATTTATTAGAGAGACTTGGAGAAGGGACATATCCATCTTCTTTACGATGCATGTTACTTGGCGGAGGACCAGCGCCGAAACCGTTATTAGAAACGTGTGTGGAAAAAGGAATTCCTGTATATCAAACGTACGGTATGACAGAAACATCATCACAAATTTGTACGTTATCCGCAGATTATATGTTAACGAAAGTAGGATCAGCTGGAAAGCCACTATTTCAGTGCCAACTTCGTATTGAAAAAGACGGTGTAGTAGTGCCGCCACATGCGGAAGGCGAAATTGTAGTAAAAGGGCCAAACGTAACAGGCGGTTACTTTAACCGGGAAGATGCGACGCGTGAGACGATTCAAAACGGATGGCTTCATACTGGAGATCTCGGTTATTTAGACGAAGAAGGATTTTTATACGTATTAGATCGCCGCAGTGATTTAATTATTTCTGGCGGAGAGAATATATATCCGGCTCAAATTGAAGAAGTGTTGCTTTCTCACCCGATGGTAGCGGAAGCTGGTGTTGTCGGTATGACTGACGATAAATGGGGACAAGTACCGGCTGCTTTTGTTGTAAAAAGCGGGACGGTAACAGAAGAAGAAATTCTTCATTTTTGCGAGGAGAAATTAGCGAAATATAAAGTGCCGAAGAAAGCGTGCTTCTTAGAGGAATTACCACGAAATGCTTCGAAAAAATTGTTAAGACGAGAGTTAAGACAGTTAGTGGAGGAGATGTAAGTGGAAATAAAAAAAGCGACACTTTATATAACGGAAATGCCACTCGTAATCCCGTTTGCTGCAAGCTACGGAACGTATGAAAAGCGTGAGAGTATCGTCATTGAATTAGAAGATACGGACGGATACATTGGTTTTGGCGAAGTCGTTGCTTTTTCTGAACCGTGGTATACGGAAGAAACAGTGAAGACAGCACTGCATGTATTGCAAGACTTTTTATTACCTGATTTATTAAAAGCTGAAATTTCTCATCCGAATGAAATGCCGAGTCTGTTCCAGCATATAAAAAGAAACCGAATGGCAAAGGCGGGAATTGAAGGGGCTGTTTGGGATTTATATGCGAAGCGTCAAAAGAAATCGCTAGCGACATTACTTGGCGGAACGAAGGCTGAAATTGAAGTCGGTGTTGTAATTGGAATAAATACGATTCCCGTTATGTTAAAACAAATCGAGAAGTACGCAGAAGAAGGATACGAGCGTTTTAAAGTGAAAGTAAAGCCAGAGCATGACTATGAGTTATTGAAAGAAATCCGTAAAGAGTTTCCGCATATCCCGTTAATGGCTGATGCGAATTCAGCGTATACATTAGCGGATGCAGAGAGTCTGAAACGATTAGATGAATTTCAATTGATGATGATTGAACAGCCACTAGCGGATTATGATTTTCTTGATCATGCACAGCTACAAAAGAAAATTGAAACGCCGATTTGTTTAGACGAAAGTATTCATAGTTTAGAAGATGCGCGCGTTGCGATTACGCTTGGTAGTTGCCGTATCGTTAACATTAAACCAGGGCGAGTGGGCGGATTAACAGAATCGATTCAAATTCATAATTATTGTATGGAGCGTAATATCCCTGTTTGGTGCGGTGGTATGGTAGAGATGGGGATTTCACGAGCACAAAATGTTGCGCTTGCTTCATTGCCGAACTTTACGATTCCTGGTGATATATCTGCTTCTAATAGGCATTGGGAGAAGGATATTATTTCACCGGAAGTGATGCTTGAGGGCGGGAAAGTGATGGTGCCGCAAAGTGTTGATACTGAGTACGAAGTAGATCGCGGAAGGCTGGCGGAAATCACGAAGCAACGGATTATTTTTGAGCGATGAATTGAATCTTTAATCAGGATGTCCACAAATAGCGAGAGGATTTTGTCGTTAATTGTCGGTAAGTCGATATTCCTTGTCGAACCGTCGATATATTAAAAAAATCGTTGATATATTTTGAGTTGTGTTCGATATATTTGGAAAATCGTCGATATAATTTCATTTACTAAGGCTACTTAAACGAGTAGCCTTTTTGTATTGTACAAATTGGATAGACTAGTTTACAATCGAGCGTATAAAGTGAAACTTTAATCAGTGGAGGTATCCCCACTGATTATTAGTTGAACCAATCGGGCTTTTATGGGCAGTTGATCTTCCACCTAACTTCTTTGATTCACCCGAATTTTGAGGTGGGAGTCTTACTACCCGCAAATAGCGGGGTAAAGGGGGAGTAAAATGAAGCGCATTTCCATTTTAATAGCGGATGATGAGGCAGAAATTGCTGATTTAATTGAGATACATTTAGAAAAAGAAGGGTACCACGTCGTGAAGGCAGCTGATGGAGAAGAGGCAATTCATATTATTGAAACGCAGCCAATCGACTTAGTGGTTTTAGATATTATGATGCCGAAAATGGATGGGTATGAGGTGACGCGCCAAATTCGCTCGAAGCACCATATGCCAATCATTTTCTTAAGTGCGAAAACTTCGGACTTTGATAAGGTGACAGGTCTTGTATTAGGTGCAGATGATTATATGACGAAACCTTTTACACCGATTGAATTAGTTGCGCGCGTAAATGCACAGTTGCGTAGGTTTCTTACGTTAAATCAACCGAAAGTAGCGGAGAGTAAATCTGCTTTAGAGGTAGGCGGGGTCGTGATTGATCCTGAGCGAAGAACAGTAAATGTGTACGGAGAACAAGTTGAATTAACACCGAAAGAGTTTGATATTTTATATTTATTAGCGAGCCATCCGAAGAAAGTGTACAATGTGGAAAATATTTTTCAGCAAGTATGGGCAGATGATTATTATGAAGGCGGAAATACAGTTATGGTACATATTCGTACATTGCGGAAAAAACTTGGGGAAGATAAAAGAAAAGATAAGCTAATAAAAACAGTGTGGGGAGTAGGGTATACTTTCAATGGGTAAAAAGATGAGAAGTTTTCGCTCGAAGATGGTTATGCTATTTGCGTTAAGTATGATATGTGCTGCTGGTGTCACGTATATCATTTATGAAGGGTTACGGATCTATTATAAATCAGTCGTTCGTTTTGAAGATCCGTTAGCTCAATTGCGTTTTATGATAAGACAAATTGGGGATGTTAATTTCTTTTTAATTATTTTCATACCTCTGTCTATTATGTTTTTCTTCTTCCTTACTAGACCGTATTTAAAATATTTTGATGAGATTTCAAACGGAATTCATCATTTGGCGAACGGAGATTTTACAAATGAAGTGCGCGTTTCATCAAATGATGAGTTTGGAAATATCGCGCGCGAAATAAATGTTGCGAGTGAAAAGTTAAAAGAAGCGGTTGAACGAGGAGACTTTGCGGAAAGTAGTAAAGATCAGCTCGTTGTGAATTTGGCTCATGATTTAAGAACGCCATTAACATCCGTGTTAGGTTATTTAGATTTAATTCTTAAAGATGAGAATTTAACAAAAGAACAAATTAAACATTTCTCCACAATTGCATATACGAAATCGCAAAGGCTTGAAAGCTTAATTGATGAATTATTTGAAATTACACGTATGAATTATGGCATGTTACAACTAAATAAAAAGCCGATTGATATAAGTGAGCTGCTTATACAGCTAGATGAGGAATTGTATCCATTACTAGAAAAACACCATTTAGAAGCTAGATTGAATGTTGATCCTCATTTGCCGATTAACGGTGATGGAAAATTGTTAGCTAGAGTATTTGAAAACTTGTTAACAAATGCTGTTCGATATGGATATGATGGGCAATTTGTTGATTTGAATGGGTATATCGATAATGGAGAAGTTGTCGTACAAGTTATGAATTACGGAGATAGCATTCCAGAAGAAGACCTACCGTATCTTTTTGATATGTTTTATACAGGCGATAAATCGAGGTCAGAGAACCGTGGCGGGACTGGCCTTGGGCTATTTATTGCGAAAAATATTGTTGAACAGCATGATGGGAAAATTTCTGTTGAAAGTAATGTAGTTAGAACAATGTTTGAAGTGCGATTGCCAAAAGGCGAGAACGTAGCAATTTAATAAAAATTTAAACTTTATCCCACTTTTTATTTTAATAGTTTTTTCTATTCTATACGTAAGTTACGTTAAGGAGGAACTAGAAATGAAAAAGTGGGTATTTATTTCTCTTTTTATCGCATGCACAATCTGTGTAGGTTTATATATATCACCGTTATTTCAAAAAGAAATTGATGTGAAAATCGGCGAGGAAAATAATGCAATAAAGAATGCAAATATGGAAAAGGTAGAGATTACAAAAGAAGAAATTTATAAAGGGAATCTATTATTAGTTAATAAAGATTATCCAGTAAAAAAAGATAGTATTAGGTCTGACATAATAAATGTAAATCACAGCAGTGAATTAGTAAGAGGCTACGTAATATTTGATAGAAATCTTCGTTTATCAAAGGATGTTGTAAAAAAGTTTTTGAACGTTGTCGATGCGGCTGGAAAAGATGGCGTACAACATTTCTTAATGAATAGCGGCTATCGAGATTTCCAAGAGCAAAGACAGCTATATGAAAAAATGGGATCTGATTATGCACTCCCGGCAGGATATAGTGAACATAATTTAGGGTTATCACTGGACGTTGGATCAACGCAAAAGAAAATGGAAAAAGCGCCTGAAGGAAAGTGGATTGAAGAGAACGTATGGAAGCACGGCTTTGTGTTACGTTATCCGAAAAATAAAAGTCATATTACTGGCATCCAATATGAACCATGGCACATTCGTTATGTCGGCTTACCGCATAGTGCCATTATGCAAAAGGAGAAAATTACATTAGAGGAATACTTAGACTTCTTAAAAGAGAAAAAAGAAATTTCAACTGAGGTGGAAGGTAAGAAATATACGGTTTCTTATTATAAAGTTTCCGGGAACATGAAAGTGAATGTTCCAGCGAATAAGCAGTATGAAATTTCGGGGAATAATATGGATGGGGTTATTGTGACGGTTCAGGAATAGATAAAGAGGTTGTTCCGTTTTGGAGCAGCCTTTTCGTATATCAGAAAGGGATTGGTGTTTTTTGTCGGTAAATCGATATTCCTTGTCGAATCGTTGATATATTTTGAGTTACGATAGATATAATTGAAAAATCGTTGATATATTGCAAGTTACGATAGATATAATTGAAAAATCGTTGATATAATTTCCTGTACTATCAGCATTTTGAGGAGTATCTTTTATTTCACTTTTAAACATTATAACGTTATATTTACTTCTCCCTTTTTTTGTGTTACGCTAAACGTGTGAAAGACATATAAAATGAAACTTTAATGTAAGCGTATTCTTATGGCTTCTTATAGAAAAGGGTGGAAATACAATGACAGAACGATTCGTACTACGTAATGTGAAACGTGTGAACGGGGAAGAGATTGACATTGTAATTGAAAATAACAAAATCGCACAGGTGACGAAAGCTGGTGCTGGCGAAGGTGGAAAGGTTCTTGATTACTCTGGTACTTACGTATCAAGTGGTTGGATTGATTTACACGTTCATGCTTTTCCAGAGTTTGATCCGTATGGCGATGAGGTGGATGAAATTGGCGTTAAGCAAGGGGTAACGACAATTGTTGATGCAGGTAGCTGCGGAGCTGATCGCATTGCAGATTTAGTACAAAGTAGAGAACAGGCGAAAACGAATTTATTTGCCTTTTTAAATATTTCTCGCATCGGTTTGAAACGAATTGATGAATTATCCAATATGGAATGGATCGATAAAGAGAAAGTGATAGAAGCAGTAGAAAAGTATAAAGATGTAATCGTTGGGTTAAAGGCGAGAATGAGTAAAAGTGTCGTTTGTGATAGTGGAATTGAACCGCTGCATGTAGCGCGCTCTTTATCCCGTGAAACATCATTGCCGATTATGGTACATATCGGTTCAGCGCCTCCTCGCATTGAGGAAGTTGTACCTCTTTTAGAAAAGGATGATGTTATTACACATTACTTAAACGGGAAAGAAAATAATTTATTTGATGAAGAAGGCAAACCGCTACCTGTGTTACTAGATGCAGTGAAGCGCGGCGTACATTTAGATGTTGGTCACGGTAATGCTAGTTTTTCTTTTAAAGTAGCAGAAGCGGCAAAGCGTCACGGTATTGCCTTTCATACAATTAGTACAGATATTTACCGAAAGAATCGCGTGCATGGTCCGGTGTATAGTATGGCTCACGTTCTTTCGAAATTCCTTTACTTAGGTTATCCGCTAGAAGAAGTAATTGATGCGGTTACGAAAAATGCGGCAGAGTGGCTTAAGAAACCAGAGCTTGGCCGTATTCAAGAAGGCGATATTGCAAACTTAACTTTATTTACGGTGAAAGATGAGAAGGTTACTTTAATTGATTCAGAAGGGGATCAGCGCATTGCTGAAAGAAGGATTGATACGAAAGGGGTTGTAGTCAATGGGTCATTCATTGAATGCTAAGTACGGATTAAAAAGAGTAATTAATGCGAGCGGTAGAATGAGTATTTTAGGTGTATCTGCTCCTACAGATACGGTAATGGATGCGATGAAACATGGTGGACAAAATTATGTGGAAATTGCTGATTTAGTAGATAAAGCAGGAGACCATATTGCGAGAATTCTAGATTCAGAGGCAGCGGTCGTTGTGAATTCAGCATCGAGCGGAATTGCGCTTTCTATCGCTGGTATCGTTACAGAAGGAAATCGCCGTAAAAGTGAAAGACTTCACCAAGAAGTAATCGCGAAAAACGAAGTGATTATGTTAAAAGGTCATAACGTTCAATACGGAGCTCCTGTTGAAACGATGATTTACTTAGGTGGAGGAAAACTCGTTGAAGTTGGCTACGCAAATGAAGGGAAAGCAGAACATATTGAAGATGCGATTGGCGAAAATACAGCAGCAATTCTTTATGTGAAATCACATCATGCAGTGCAAAAAAATATGATTTCTGTTGAAGAAGCATGGGAAGTTGCGCAGCGAAATAACGTACCACTTATCGTTGATGCGGCAGCTGAAGAAGACATTCAAAAATATGTGAAGTATTCAGACCTTGCCATTTATAGTGGTTCAAAGGCAATTGAAGGACCTACTTCTGGTATTGTTGGCGGTAAACGAAAATATATCGAATGGCTGAAAGTGCAATTACATTGCATCGGAAGAAGTATGAAAGTCGGGAAAGAGACAACTTTTGGCTTACTTCAAGCGCTTGATGAGTACGGAGTAAAAGAAGATAAGAGCGAGCAAGAAAAAGAATTGCTACAAGTACTTATGCCGCTAAAAGAATTAAATGGTGTAAATGTAACGATCGTTCAAGATGAAGCTGGAAGAGCAATCTTTAGAGCTCGTATTCATATTAACGAGAAAGAGTTAAACAAATCAGCAAGAGATGTTGTGACTGCATTACGCGAAGGGGAAATCGCTATTTATACACGTGATTACGGAGTAAGACAAGGATTCTTTGATATTGATCCACGTCCACTTCAAGGTGATGACATACATGTGATTGAAGAAAAAATGAGAGAAATCGTAGGGGGAAACTAAAATGACAAACATTCAAAAACGTTTTTATAAAGGCCGCGTAGCATTAAATGTATTAGCGAACAATATCGAAAACGCGAAGGATATTTTTGAAGCAGCAGAAGGTTATGTAGTAGTGGGTGTTTTATCAAAGGATTATCCAACTGTAGAAGAAGCAGTTACAGCTATGAAAGCATACGGAAAAGAAATTGATGACGCTGTATCAATCGGACTAGGAGCAGGAGATAATCGTCAAGCAGCAGTTGTAGCTGAAATTGCGAAACATTATCCTGGTAGCCATATTAATCAAGTGTTCCCTTCAGTTGGAGCGACACGTGCAAATCTTGGCGGAAAAGATAGCTGGATTAATAGTTTAGTATCCCCAACAGGAAAAGTAGGGTACGTAAATATTTCTACTGGTCCAATTAGTGCTGCTGGAGAAGAGAAAGCAATCGTTCCAATTAAAACAGCGATCGCACTTGTACGTGATATGGGCGGAAATTCATTGAAATACTTCCCAATGAAAGGGCTAGCTCACGAAGAAGAATATCGCGCAGTTGCGAAAGCTTGTGCAGAAGAAGGATTCGCATTAGAGCCAACGGGCGGAATTGATAAAGAAAACTTTGAAACAATTGTACGTATTGCGCTTGAAGCTAATGTAGAGCAAGTTATCCCGCACGTGTACTCTTCTATTATTGATAAAGAAACTGGCAATACGAAAACAGAAGATGTTCGTGAATTATTAGCAGTAGTGAAGAAGTTAGTTGATCAATATGCGTAAGAAAATTGCAGCGTTCGGCGAAGTAATGATGCGCCTGCAAGTACCAGGATATGAATTGTTGTCGCAAGCAAATACATTAAAATACTCATTTTCTGGTACAGGTGTGAACGTTGCAGCCGCGCTTTCTCATCTAGGGCATGAAGGGCTTCTTATTTCAACTTTACCGGGAAATTCGGTTGGAGATGCGGCATTATCGTACGTTCAAAAGTTAGGTGTGCAAACCTCGCTTGTTTCAAGAGGCGGTAAATATGTCGGCATGTACTTTTTAGAAAATGGATTTGGAGCACGTGCAAGCCGCGTTACATATTCGAATCGATTAGAAAGTAGCTTCAATACGGCATGTGAAGAAATGTATCAATTTGAAGAAATCGCAAAGGAAATTGATATCGTTCATTTTTGCGGGATTACACTTGCGATGAATAATACGGTGCGCCATCATATGAAATCTTTAGCGAAAGCAGTTAAAGAAAACGGAGGCACTGTCGTTTTTGATTGCAACTATCGTCCGTCACTTTGGGGAGAAGACGGATATGAACAGGCGAAACCGCATTATGAAGAAATGTTAGGGCTAGCTGATATTGTAATGATGAACGAAAAAGATGCGATGTTCGTTTTAGGCATGAAAACAGAAGAGACGGAGCGAGAGGCGCAGCTGATGGATCTAATTCCAAAGGTAGCTGAAATGTATAGTATCGTTACAATCGCTGGTACACATCGCTCTATTAATAGCGATAATACACACTCGCTTCGCGGATTTATATGTAAAGATGGTGCGTTCACTTTTGCAAAAACACTTACGTTTTCTGTATATGATAGAATAGGTGCTGGAGATGCTTATACGAGCGGGATTATTCATGGCGAGATAGAAGAGTTTGCACCAGAGAAAGCTGTTTCATTTGCGTCAGCAGCTGGAATGCTTGCACATACAATCGTCGGTGATACGCCAATGTCATCAGAGAAGGATATACTTCGGGCAATGACGGCATCAGTAGGTGATGTAGAAAGGTAGTGGGTGTAACGGTGAACGTAACGAGGAAAAAAGGACCATTATATTTACAAATAAAAAACATTATTCGTGATCGAATATTGCATGGTGTATATGCGATTCATACGAATATTCCTTCCGAACCGCAGTTAGAAGAAGAGTTCAAAGTAAGTAAAATTACAGTGCGAAATGCGATTAAAGAACTCGCTCAAGAAGGATATTTGGAAAAGAAAAGCGGTAAAGGAACGAAAGTCATCCGTAACACTTCTGCGACAAAACTGTCAAAGGGTAAGAAATTTACTGAAGTGTTAGTGGAAGAAGGATATAAAGTACAGAAGAAATTGCTAAAAGCAGAAATCGTTCAGAATGAAGAAGGAACAGTGCCATTTCGATTATTCGGTAAGGAGAGTTTCCGTATCGAACGTTTATATGCGTTAAATGATGCGCCTTATATTCATTATACGCACTATTTCTCAGCACACATGGCAAGTACAGATTTATCGGACTTTGACTTGCAATCACTTTACGATTTAGTCGAGGACAGAGGAATACATTTAGAAAACTTCAGAGATGAATTCGCTGTTGGACTTGCGCCTAGTTTCGTTGCAGAAGCGTTAGGTGAAAAAGAGGGGACAGCGCTATTAAAACGTATGCGCTATTCTTACGATGAAGTTGGCGAAGTAATTGAATATAGCGAAGGCTACTACAATACAGAAATGCAGCACTATGTAGTGAATTATGACGTATAAAAAAGAGGGGTTTTTCCCTCTTTTTTTATAAAGTGAAACTTCAATTGTATTCATCCTGCACCAATCAGGTGTCGCTGTCCACAAATACGGGGTAAAAATAAGGAGAATGAGAGATGGATATATACTTATTAATCGTCACGTTACTTGCAATCGCGATTGTCATTTTAGGGGTATCATGGTGGAAATGGCATGCATTTATTAGTTTAACAGTTGCGAGTTTATTTTTAGCTATTATGTCTGGACTGAATGTAACGAAAATAGTGACTGCCTATGAATCTGGTGTTGGTAGTGTACTAGGGCATTTAGTTGGGATTTTGGCTCTCGGAACAATCTTAGGGAAAATGATGTCCGATTCAGGGGCCGGCATGCAAGTGGCAGATTTCTTTATTCGATTTTTTGGTGTAAAGAAACTACCTTGGGCTATGTTATTTGCAGGATTTGTTATAGGGATTCCCGTATTTTTTGAAGTGGGGATTGTCATTTTATTACCACTTGTTATTTCCATTCGAAAAACGACGAAACAAAATATATTATTAATTGCGTTACCTGTTATTGCGGGATTATCTATCGTGCATGGACTAGTGCCACCACATCCAGGTGCCATGACAGCAATCGGCATTTATAACGCGAACTTAGGAAAGGTGCTTTTATATTCATTAATTATCGCGTTACCAACAGCTATTATTGCAGGACCGATATTTGCAAAGTGGGTACATAAGAGGGTTATACCTGAAAATGAACCAGAGCTTATTCGAGTTACAACTGTATCAACAGATTTACCGAGTCGTAAAGTTTCATTCTTTATTATTTTATTACCAGTTGTATTGATGATTTTATCAGTCGTTGCACCATATATTTCATTACCAAAAAAGATGACTGAATTTTTTGTGTTTATTGGAAGCCCAGTAATTGCTTTACTTATTTCATGTTTCGCAGCATTTTATTTACTTGGAATCAGACAAGGAATTAATAAAAAGATGATTAAAAAATTAACAGATGAAAGTTTACTACCTGCGGGCTCAATTATTTTAATTATCGGGGCAGGTGGTGGATTTAAACAAATATTAATTGAAAGCGGCGTTGGAACGGCGATTGCGCAAATGGCAGAACATATATCGTTATCACCAATCGTATTAGCTTTCATGGTAGCTGGATTAATTCGAATTGCAACAGGTTCAGCGACAGTAGCATTAACGACAGCAGCAGGAATTGTTTCACCAGTTATTCAGCACATGTCTGGTGTGAATTTAGAGTTACTTGTTATTGCAACCGGTGCAGGATCATTAATGTTTTCTCACGTAAATGATGCAGGTTTCTGGCTTGTAAAAGAATATTTAGGTTTGACGGTGAAGGAAACGTTTAAAACGTGGACGGTGCTCGAGACATTGTTATCATTTATTGCATTTGGTTTTGCGCTTTTATTGAATATGTTTCTTTAGGAGAGGAGATCAGATTTAAACGAATAAAACCTAGAGGAAATGTAATTTCTCTCTAGGTTTTATTCGTTTTTGTGCTTTCTATTACGTAATGGAACGGACGTACTGATCTTCTCCATCGTCTTTGACAAAGACTCCTAGCTCATTCAAATCTTTGCGTAAATGCTTCTTTTTCTTCGAATTTCCGTCTCGGATAGCATTTCGTCTTTCATACAAAATGGTATTTATGCTTTTATTAAATCGCTCATCCTCTAATTTCCATAAGCTGTACTCTTGTTTATAAGGATCCTGTTCCACCCATGGAGAGCCGTGCAGCAAGAAAATACCTTTAATTTTATGTGGATTTATATCAGATGTTTCACGTAACCATTCGCGGTCTTCTTGATCAATGATTACCACTTGGCCTGTATCTACAAAAACGGCTTTTACATTTGACCTGTTAATTTGCTTCTTTTGATCGTCTTTATTCACGTGAATGCTTTCCGAAGTAATGTTCATTTTTAAAGCTTCACTATAAATAATTAAAGAAAATAAAATTCCTGCAATAGCGCCAATTGACATGAGGATAACAGGAAGCCAGAAGGGGTTAATAGAATGTAAAAGTTCTATAATTTTTGAATCAGAAAAGAGTGGAATCTTTTTTATAATCTCTATTAATTTAGGTGAAAAATATCCAATAACGCCTAAAAGGATTGGACTTACTATAGCAAGTAATTTTTCTAAAAAACCTAATCCAATAACAGATACCTTTTTCATTTGTAGTTCATCCTTTCTTAATCTATATTTTTTCAAAATCAGGGCATTTACATAGTGAGTTTCTTCACCATTTTTATGAGCTCATCTGAGTAATTTTCTATAGATATCGATGAACTCGCCTTTAGCATTCTTTCTTCGATTGCTCCTAAAATAAATGAAGCCAATGTGTCAATTCGGAAAGAGTTAGAAAACACTCCATTTTGTTGACCAGTCTTCAAAATATCTAATAACATCGTTCTAAGAGCATCATCTTCTTCGTCGTCTTCGATTCTGTAATAAGGAACATTCTCTTCATTTCTTGCATTAAAGACAATCTCAATTAAGGCAATATTATTTTTGTAATGAGTTTCTTGATAAGCCAAATGTGCTTCAATAAAAGCCTCTAGTTTGTTTATTTCAGATTGGGCTAATAGTACTCGATTGCTAATAAATTCATGTTGTTTCTCAACTAAAAATTGTAATGTCCGATTCATAAGATAAAGCTTATCGTTAAAATGATAAGAAATAAGTCCAGTGCTAATCTTAGCTTTTTTTGCTACCTTCGTTAAGCTTAAGTTGTTATATCCAACTTCTTCTAATGTATCAATACATGCAAGAATAATTTGTTCACGCCTAGCCTCTGCAATAAAAGAATCAGTCACGCTATTCAACTCCTGATTTTTATAATTTGAATGTATAATCAAAAAACTGATTGGTCGTTCAATTAAATTTTAGTAAGAAATTACAAGTATGTCAAATGCTTTATGCTTACACCTTGATAAGGCTAATTCGCCTATTGATGAAGCCCATTTCTAAAAACAAGCCCGTTTTTAGATAAGCCAAGCTTCCTATTCGCCCTGAAAACATACTATAAATGGAATCCCCTCATTTAGAGCAAGGTGAACTTGTTATGAATGATACTAAAGGAGGAATAGAGTAATGAGCGAAAAGTGTGAACACAGACATGATGATTGTAACCGCAGACACCATGGTTGCGGAGGCGGTTTTGCGCTTCTAATCGTATTGTTTATTTTATTAATCATCATCGGTGCTAGCTGCTTCGGCGGAGGCGGCGGTTGTGGTTATGGTGGTTACGGCGGTTATGCTGGCGGCTACGGTGGATATTGCTGCTAATTAAAAACTATTGAAAATAGCCTTGTGCATTATGCACAAGGCTATTTTATTCACATCTTGATATGCTGTGATAATTTATTGATGTAAAGAGAACGGATTAAGAAGAAGAAAATAATCTCGATAATCCCGAAAAAGGTGAGTACGATAAATGTCTCTTTTAGTAATGAAAAGGAAAACATGCTTTGTAAAAACTTAACCGCAAATAACGTGTGAATACCAGCAACGATGTAAGGGACGAAAAATAAAATTCCTAATTGAATCGTTGCAGAACGAAACATTTCTGATTCTGTTAAGCCGAGCTTTGTAATCGTAATATATTTTTGTTTTTCAGTTGTTAAATCATTATACATACGGAAATATAAAACACTAGCCGCACCGATAAAGAAAATAAAGCCAAGAAATGCCCAAATAAAGAATTGAGCAACTGCATTTCCTTTACCGTAAATGAGTTCATCCGTGGCCGTATGTATGAAGAAAGGAATTTGAGGGTTCTCTTCTGCATGCTTTTCGTAGAACGCACGTGCATCACCACTAATAACACGTAACATATTTTTTGTTGGAACTATTGCATTTTCCCAGTTTTCTACGAAGTAGTTATAGATTACGGTTGTTTCAATATGAGGAATCATATTATCAAATACATAATCTTGTACGACAGCTAAATGTGGGAATGCAAAGGATGGTTCGATTCCCTTATTAATAAACCCTTTAATATGAAATTCTTTTTTATTAGATCCAAGTGTAATCGTATTTTGCTTTGCAAATGGATTTGATACGAGATCGAGAAGTTCTGGTGAGTGGCGAGAAATAATATACACTTGTGTAGAATCAAGTGTTATTTCTGGTCTTCTCAATTGTTTAGCAATTGCGTTATAATCACTCATCTTCATAAGCATAATGTCTTCTTTTGAAGCTGTATCTTTTAATACTGTAAACTTATATTTTCTGTACGGAAAATTACTATTTGTAAGTTCAGTTTCAATTGTAGTAATATGCTTTTGCTCAAGGGAATTGTCACCTTCTGACGTATAAGTGAAGGGGACAGGATATCGCTCTAGTACTGATGCTTTCGTATTGTTATTAGCAGCGAATAATCCAATAATAATCGTAAATGCAAGTGCAGATAGCATAGAAACGATAAAGAGTACATTAATATTACTGCGGGTACGAGAAACTAAATCTGAAATCCATAACATATTTATTTGTTTTAAATAAAACTTTCTACGCTTCTTTAAAATATAGATAAAAAGAAGAAATGTTTGTGAAAAGAATAAATATGTCCCGACTACTACGAGTGGTAAAATAGATAACATAATAAAAAAGACAGATCCATTTTGCACATTTTTTTCCGTTACGTAGCCTCGCGGATAACCAGCGATATAATAGCATAGCCCTAAACAAATTACAGCAAATAGCGAAATGAGTATAGATGGTTTTTTTTCACTCTTCTCTTTGTTAACTCCCTTAATAAGCTGCGTTGTTTTTCGAGTACGAATAAACATTGGTGTAAACGTAGAAACGATTAAAAATAAAGTGATAAAGGTTACGGTTGTAACGATAATCGCTTCTGTTGGCCAATATAAATAAAGGCCTTTCGCACTTGTTAATTTCGAAGTGACTAATAAGAAAAAGTTAGAAAATACAAGGCCACCCTGTATACCGATAAAGATAGATAATATCCCAATTATCATGTTTTCAGTAAATAATAATCTTTTTAATTGTCTCTGTGAGATACCAAGAATAGTGAGTATCCCGAATTGCTGCTTCCGAACATTTAAAAATGTTCCAATTGAATATAACAGAAAGAAGAACGAGAACATAACGATCACAAGCTGTGCTGTACTAGCTAAATTCATTAGAGGATCCCGATCTTGAAAGCCTTGTACACTTTGTAAGCGTGGATGATACGCGTATACAGTAAATGAAAAGAAAACCATTATCGAAAACGCACTACTTACAAAATAGGCGAAATATGCTTTTGAATTACGCGAGACATTTTTAAATGCGAACTGCCAAAATGTCATCCACGTCTTCCTCCTAGTAATGCTAAAACATCTAATATTTCTTGATAAAACTTCTCACGGTACAATCCGCGGTGCAGTTCGTTGTAAAGCTCTCCATCTTTAATGAAAATAACACGATTACAATAACTTGCTGCAAATGGATCGTGAGTAACCATTAAAATTGTTGCATCTTCTTCTTTGTTTAATTTCGTAAATAGCTCCATTACGTCAATTGCCGCTTTTGAATCTAAGTTTCCTGTCGGTTCATCGGCAAGTAGAAGAGAAGGGTGATGAATAACAGCACGAGCTACAGCGGTACGCTGTGCTTGTCCCCCAGAAACTTCAAAGATACGCTTGTCTAAAATATGATCAATGCCAAGCTTTTTTGAAATGTTATCAAGCTTTTCATCCATTTCTTTTAATGGAACATTATCTAATGTTAAAGGTAGTACGATATTTTCACCGATTGTAAGTGTATCTAGTAGGTTAAAGTTTTGGAAAACAAATCCTAACTCTTGGCGGCGGAAAATAGCTAACTTCTCTCTACGAAATGTGTGTGGTTTTTTTCCGTTAATCACGACATCACCAGCAGTCGGAGAATCAATGGTAGAAATAACGTTTAAAAACGTAGATTTACCGCTACCAGATGGTCCCATTATAGCAACAAATTCACCTTTATCTACGTGCAAATTTATATTTTTTAAAGCTGTATGAGGGACTTTTCCCTCATACACTTTTGAGACGTTTTTTATGTGTAATACTTCTTCCATAGTAATCACCTTTCTATCCTTTAAAACTTAATGTGTTGTGATAATTTTTGCATATAAAAGGAACGAATTAAAAGGAAAAATAGAATTTCAACTGTTCCAAAAATCATCAGTACGACTGTAATCTCAGCGAAGAACGAGAGATTTAACACTTCTTGTAACATCTTTGTCGCGAACATCGTATGGATGGATGCCATAATGTAAGGGACAAAGAATAAAATAGCAAGTTGAATGGTGGCAGACCGCTTCATCTCAGACTCTGTTAAGCCGATTTTCGTAACCGTTATATATTTTTCTTGCTCGTTTGTTAAGTCAGTATACATACGGAAGTAAAGAACACTACCAGCACCGATAAAGAAAATAACTCCTAGGAAAGTTCCTATTAAGAAAAATGAGGCTACATTTAATTTCGTTTTGTATAGAGAGTTACTTGCTTCACTTGCATGGAATGGTGCATGTTCTGCTTGAATAGCTGCATTGTCATTACTGATTTTTGTTATAAATGCTGCACCGATATTATATGCCTTTTCCCAATTCGGCACTTTGAAGCTATATACACTCATTTGTTTGGAAATGGTTGATAGGGTTTCTATATTTTCATCAGATAAAATGAGTAACTTCGGTACTAACCAGTTTGGAAACGGACTAGTACTTTTATAATCCTTCACTTTCAAATGTAAAGAGTTTTGAGTAAGTGTAAGACTATCTCTTTTTTCTTTATCATAAAATGTTCCAATGAAATGATCATCTATTTCTTTCATAAGGATATAAGATTCATTGTTATGAACGGTGAGAGGTTCCCATTGTAATACTTTAGCGAGTACATTGTAGTCACTTTGTTTCATTGCATGATAGAGTTGCGTGTTATCTTCAGCTAAAGATACTTCGTATATATCCGTTTTAAATTTTGTATAAGTAAAGTGCTCTTCATTAAATTTTTGCTCTAGCCAGTTTAAATGTTCATCACCTAACGTGTTTTCAGTATGTGATAAATAAGTAAATGGGAAAGGATTTTTTCTTATTTCATTAAACTTTGTGAACTTCCCAAAACCATATAGGAATGTAATCATTGTAAAAGCGAGCGTTGATAGCATCGCCACAATAAAGAGCATATTAATATTCGTTCGAATACGTGATGCTAAATCAGAAATCCAAAGCATATTAATGCGTTTCATATAAAACTTTCTGCGCTTTTTTAATATGCGGATGAGTAAAAAACTAATTTGTGAAAAGAAAAAATACGTCCCAGCTGCAATAAGCGATGGGATAACAAATATACTAGAGACGGCATATAAAAGCCCAATGATATCACCTAGTGACAGAAAATATAATGGATTTGCGGCTAACGCATATCCAGATATTAAACATATCGCACCAAATAGAGAGACGAGCACGGATGCTTTTCTTTCTTTTTGTTTTGTTCCTTCTTTTAAAAGACGTACAGCTTTTCTCGTACGGATGAGCATCGGTGTAAAAGATGATACGAGAATGAAAAGTCCAAGGAAGATGATGATAGTTAAAATAATGGCGCTTGTAGGCCAATATAAATATAAACCAGGTACATGTGTAATCTTGGCAGTAACTAATAAAAAGAACTGTGAAAAGACAAGTCCTAATTGAATTCCAAAAAATATAGATAGGACACCAATTAGCATGTTTTCTAGAAATACGAGTCTCTTTAATTGTTTTTGAGATATGCCAAGTACTGTTAAAATCCCAAATTGCCTTTTTCGTACTTTTAAGAAAGTACCGATTGAATATAGTAAAAAGAAAAATGAAAAGAACACAATGACAACCTCTGAAATTGTCATTAGTATGTTCAGAGCAGAATTTACGTCTGTCATATGCAATTTCGGATGAAATAAATAAACTGCAAATGAGAAAAAAATAGCAATGGAAAACGCACTGCTTACAAAATAGGCGAAATAAGCTCTGGCGTTCCTTGTGACGTTTTTAAATGCAAACTGCCAAAATGTCATTCACCTAGACCTCCTAGTAGGATGAAGACGAAAAGAATATAAGGAATACTCTTTTCATCAAGTTTGTTTTAAATAATTTGTCCATTCGTATACTGTGATAATTTTTGCATATAAAGTGAACGAATGAATAAGAAAAATACAATTTCAACGACTCCAAAAATAATAAGAACGGCTGAAACTTCTTTGAACAAAGATAAACCAATTACATCTTGTAGCATTTTCGTTGCGAACATTGTATGAATGGATGCCATAATATAAGGAACGAAAAATAAAATACTAAGCTGAATGGTTGCAGATCGTTTCATCTCTTTATCTGTCACACCGATCTTAGAAATCGTTATATATTTTTCTTGTTCGTTCGTCAAATCTGTATACATTCTAAAGTAAAGAACGCTACCAGCTCCAATGAAGAAAATAACTCCTAAAAATGTCCCGATTAGGAAGTACGCGGCACTACCGGATGTTATTTTATATAACGATCCTGCTGATTCAAAGGATCGAATAAGAGGTCCTTCATACTGGAATTTATTTCGATCTTTTTGCACTTTTTCTATAAAATTATCAGCAATCTCATATGTCTGTTCCCAGTTTTGAATTTTGTAATTATATGCTGATATATGCTTTACCGTGTTAGGTAAGTTGTTCACGACAATATCAGGCAACACGATCGTTTGATATGAAAAATCAGATGGAATTGCATTGATATGTTCATAGCCTTTTACTTTTAATTTTGTATTTGTACTAGAGAGTGTAATGTAATCTCTTTTATAACTTTGCTCAAATTCGTTGAATATAGTTATATAAGATGTTCCCGTTAACACGTATGCTTCGTTATCATTCACAAATAGTTGTTTCATTCGTAAAGAATCCGCAAGCTTGTTGTAGTCACTTTGCTTAATTGCGTATACGTCATTATAAATATTTACATCTTTATCTTCTTTTAGTGGCGCTTCATATATATCAGCTTTTATTTTCTCATAAGGGAAATGCTCTTTTTGTAATTGTTGCTCAAGCCAATTTAAATGCTCTGTAACAAAAGGATTCGCATCATACGAAAAATAAGAAATTGGGAAAGGAGAAGTTCTATTAACTTCTAGCTTAATAAACTTCCCGAATCCATATAAGAATGTAATCATTGTGAAAGCGATTGTAGATAGCATCGCTACAATAAACAGCATATTAATATTTGTTCGAATACGGTTGGCTAAATCCGAAATCCAAAGCATATTAATTCGTTTCATATAAAACTTTCTTCTTTTCTTTAAAATATAAATAAGTAAGAAACTAATTTGTGAAAAGAAGAAATAGGTTCCGATTGTAACAAGCGTTGGAATAACAAAAATACTTGAAAACATATAGATAACACCTACTTGCGGGCTTACTGATACGAAATATTTAGGATTTCCAGCTAACGCATAGCCACCTAATAAACAAATCGCACCAAATAAAGAAACGAGTATGGATGGTTTTTTTTCTTTTTGTTTTCCGACATTTATTTTTAAAAGACGTACCGCTTTTTTTGTACGGATAAGCATCGGTGTGAATGTAGATACAACGATAAAGAGACTTAGAAAAACAATTGTTGTTAAAATAAACGCGTTAATAGGCAAGTATAAATATATGCCTGGTACGTGCGTAATTTTTGCTGTGACTAATAAGAAAAATTGTGAAAATACAAGTCCAAACTGCATACCGAAAAAGATAGATAAAATACCGATTAACATATTTTCCATAAAAACGAGACGATGTAATTGTTTTCTCGATATTCCTAAAACGGTCAAAACGCCGAATTGTTTTTTTCTAACTTTTAAAAAAGTTCCAATGGAATATAGTAAAAAGAAGAAAGAGAAAAATACAATTACTACCTCTGAAAATATCATTAATCCTGAAATTTCAGAGACTATGCCAAAATTTTGTAATTTCGGATGGAATAAATAAACAGCGAATGAAAAGAAAACAGCGATGGAAAACGAGCTGCTTACGAAATAAGCAAAATAAGCTCTGGAATTACGTGTTACATTTTTAAAGGCAAACTGCCAAAAGGTCATAATACGTACCTCCTGCTAGAAGGCAAATATGTAGTTTTATTGTAAAAAATGTATGAGAGTAAGTTCTCATACATTTTGCTAGCATATGTCACGATCATGCTTCGGTCACCTTCTCCGTATGTTCTGCTTGATTATTTGCAGCGTTGTGGAAGATGATTTTAATCGTCGTTCCTTTACCAACTTCAGAATCTAGTTTGACAGAGTGACCTAAATAATCACAAATTTTACTTACGATATAAAGTCCCATTCCAGTAGATTCTCCGAATGTACGGCCATTTTTCCCAGTGTAAAACGGTTCGAATACTCTTCGAATATCTTCTTGCGGAATACCAACACCTTCATCACGAACTTCTAAAATAATATCTTTTCCGTTTCGGTAAGCGGATAAGAATACTTTCTTTCCGCGCTCACCAGAGTAACGAACTGCATTTGTCATTAACTGATAGATGATAAATTTTAGCCATTTCGCATCAGAAGCAACTTTTAAATCAGAATGAACTTCTAAAACAGGGAAGACTCCGTTTCGAATGAATAGTTCTTTTAATCCATTAATATTTTTTGTTACGGTATCTTTTAATGAAATCGTCTCAACATGGAAGTCTTCATGGAAGTTATTTAACCTTGCCATATATAAAGCCATATCAAGCCCTTGGTTTAGACGTTCTAATTCTTTTTTAAACTTTGGAATTAAATGCTCGTCTTCCATTTCCAATACCATAAGTTGCATAACAGAAACAGGCGTCTTCATTTGATGCACCCAGTGGTTAATGAATAATTGATGTTCTTGTTGTTTTACTTCGTACGATTGTAGTTCTTTTTGGAATAGACGATATTGCGTGCGCACGAGTTCATTTACACCGTGAGGCATCGGAGCTGTTGCTCTTTCAATAAACGCATCTTCCATTTTTTCTGGTTGTTCACTTAATCTATGGTACATTCTACGATTGCGAACGTAACGGTAAGCGAGGAAACAAATAAATAAGTATAAGCTTAAAACGACGAAGTAAAATTTATTATTTTGAAATCCATCTACTGCATCATAAAGAACGAAGATGATACCGAAGTTTAATACGTACAGTAGAAAAAATGCAAAATGATCACGTAGAAATAGCTTCATGCTTATTCACTCCAAGTTGCGTTAAAACGATACCCAAGTCCGCGCACTGTTTCAATAGCATTTTCAATACCAAGCTCATTGAACTTTTTACGAAGGCGCGTAATGTTTACGTTTAATGTGTTTTCTTCAACGAAGCTCTCGTCATCCCAAAGCGCAGCTAATAAATCTTCACGGCTCGCTGTACGAGGGAATTTAGATAATAACATTTCTGCTAAAATAGCCTCTTTCTTCGTTAAAAGAACTTGCTCAGATCCAAAATGAATTTCTGGACGTTCTGGGAATAGTTTTAAACCTTCTACCTCAACGATACGTTCAGAAATATTTGGCGCATAATCACCGTAAATACGGCGTAATTGACCTTTAATTTTTGCCATTACAACGTCATAGTGGAACGGTTTTGTAATATAATCATCCGCACCGCTTTCAATCGCCATAATTTGTTCCATCTCACCAGCACGAGCTGAAATGAAAATAATAGGACAAGTAGATTCATGACGGATTTGACGGCACCAGTAGAACCCATCGAATTTTGGTAAGTTTACATCAAGTAAAACAAGATGTGGCTTTACAGCGTTAAACGATTCCATAATATCATCAAAGTTTTCAGTAACAACAGCGTCGTAACCGTACTTTTGAATGTGAGATTGTAGTAATGATGAAATATTTGGATCGTCTTCAACGATTAAAATTTTATACATATGTATATTCCTCCTAAAAAACAATTGTAGCTATAGTGTATCATGTGTTTCAAGTCTTTTCATTATGTTGAAAGGTAAGCTAGTAAACAGTATAGGTCAAAAGTGTGAAAAGTAAAAAGGGCCTCGTATATAATTGACAATCAACTGAAATCATTTTAACATTTAGATAAGTATCTAAATGTCTAATTATCGAAAGGAAGAAAGACATTGAATCAAGCATTCAAAGCATTAGCAGATCCAACAAGGCGAAAAATTTTAGACTTATTAAAAGAAGGTGATCTAACCGCTGGTGAGATTGCTGAACATTTCAATATGACAAAACCAAGTATTTCACACCACTTAAACGCACTTAAAAATGCTGAACTTATTCAAGATGAAAAGAAAGGGCAATTCGTTATGTACTCTTTAAACACAACTGTCTTTCAAGATTTATTGACTTGGGTGTTTACGTTTACGAATAAGGGGGAAGAGGGGAAATGAGAAAGCATCTTGTCGCAATTATATTAATTTTTATAGCTGGTCTAGCTTGGGCATATGCATGGCCGAATTTGCCTGATACAATGGCAATTCATTGGGGAACTGAAGGTGTAAATGGTTATGCTTCCAAATTTAATGCAATGCTGTTGCTACTTGGGATTATGATTTTTACTTATGTTTTATTAACAATTACCCCAAAGATTGATCCTAAGAAAAAGAATTATGATAAGTTTTCTAAAGGTTATACGATAATGATCTATAGCGTAGCAGTATTATTATTTTTAGTTAATATGCTTGTAATTGGGGTGGGGTTAGGCTATGACATTCCAATGAATAGTACACCGCTTATTCTTGTTGGTCTTTTATTTATAGTCATCGGCAACTACTTACCACAATGTAAACCAAATTACTTTGTAGGCATAAGAACACCGTGGACGTTAAGTAACGAAGAAGTATGGAGAAAAACACACCGTTTTAGTGGGAAGGTGTTTGTTGCATTAGGGATTATTATGATTTTAAGTGTTTTTGTACCAGTAACGTGGAAATCTTTCATAATGGTTGGAATTATTATTGGTGCAGTAGGATTAACGATGGGATATTCCTATGTCGCTTATAAAAAAGAACTAAAAATGTAAAACAAAGCTGCTTTTCCTTTTCAGGAAGAGCAGCTTTATTCTTTATTTCTTCAAAACAGGTATCCAAATTTCACTTTTAAAGTTTGGAGAAGATGTATCTTTCTGCTCATTCCACAATATTTCTGGTCCTTCTGCCAGTTCATAGTTGGAAGAAGGAAACCATTCGGAATAAATGCGTCCCCATACATTTTGCAGTGCATCAGGAAATGGACCGACAGCTTCAAATATAGCCCATGTTGAAGCTGCGACTTCAAGTTGCGCGAATTGCTCTGGACAATCTTTCGTTGTGGCTACTCCAATATAGTGATCGAGTTCACCTTTTTCCTCCATTCTGCCTTCAGAAAAGTTAGTAGAAGCACTAATGATTCCATTCGGTTCCACATTTGAAAGTGACTTTAACGTTTGAATGGTCTCTGGATTTAAACCTTTCCACATAGAAGCGATTTCTTCATTTACACCGTTAAATACAATCGGTACTCGTTTCGTAATACCAATAATTTGAAATGGTTCTTTTTCTTCAATTCGATAGTTCATTTCATGTCCTCCTTGAATAGATAATTGGAAGGTCATTGGTGAATAGGCTTTTAAAGATCGACTACTATTTCGGGCCTCTGAAGGTGTTATGCCGTGCAAGTTCTGAAAGGCACGAGAGAATGAATCTGGTGAATTGTAGCCATATTTTATAGCGACATTAATGACTTTTGTATCGCTATTCTTTAGTTCAAAAGCAGCGAGAGTAAGACGTCTACAGCGAATATATTCTGATAGTGATATGCCAGCTAGGAAAGAAAACATTCTTTTGAAATGATATTCGGAGCAGTAAGCTATTTTTGCGACTTCTTTAAAATCAATTTCATTTGTAAGGTTGTTTTCAATATACTGCATTGCCGCATTCATGTTTTTAAGTGAATCCATATGATGACCTCCTCTGTACATAGAATAGCAGGAACGAAATAGCTCCATCCGACATTTCGTGCACAACTTTGTAGGGTACATTTTGTACCTTACAAAATTGTAATGTTCCTGTAAGGAGAATGAATGGATGGCATGATATCCCAATGTTATAGTAACAAAGTACTTTGATTCATTACGTTAACTTTTTGATTTCTTTACTTATGTGCCTTACATAACTGTCATGTTTGTGTAAGAAACATCGATAGTGGCAAGAGTAGAGAGTGTATATAGTGAAAATAGAGAATAGATGAAATGAGGGATGTCGAGATGAAAACAGTGTTAGAAGCAAAAAATATTGAAAAAGTATATGACACGGGTGGTAATAAATTTGCAGCGTTAAAAGGTATTAACTTACAAGTAAAAGAAGGTGAGTTCGTTGGAATTATGGGACCTTCTGGTTCTGGTAAGACGACTTTACTAAACGTTCTTTCTACAATTGATAATGCGACGAACGGTGAAATTTTAATTGATGGAAAAGATATCGTGAAGATGAACGATGATAAGTTAGCGTTATTCCGCCGCGATCATTTAGGGTTCATTTTCCAAGATTATAACTTATTAGATACGTTAACTGTAAAAGAGAACATTGCGCTACCTCTTGCGTTATCAAAGGTGAAAGCGAGTGAGATTGATCGCCGCGTTCTTGAAATCTCAAAGAAATTCGGTATTGATCATATTTTAAGTCAGTTCCCATATCAAGTATCTGGTGGACAGAAGCAAAGATGTGCGGCATCACGCGCAATCGTTACAAATCCAAGTATGATTTTTGGGGACGAGCCAACGGGAGCACTTGATTCTAAATCAGCAACAGATTTATTAGAAAGTATGAAGTCGTTAAATGAATATGATAACTCTACAATTTTAATGGTAACACACGATGCGTTTGCGGCAAGTTACTGTAAACGAGTTATTTTCATTAAAGATGGTGAGTTATATAAAGAATTGCACCGCGGCGAATTAACGCGCAAACAGTTCTTCCAACAAGTCGTTGACGTAATGTCTTCTATTTCTGGAGGTATGGCTGATGACCTTATCTAGCATTGCCCTCCGCAACATACAGCGGAACTTTAAAGACTACTTTGTATATTTTGCATCTATGATCTTTAGTATCGTTATTTATTTTACATTTAAAGCACTGCAATATAATTCACAAATGGAAAAAGCAGCGGAAGCTTCTAAAAAAATTAGTGGAGCTTTCCAAGTTTCCAGTGTGATGCTTATCATTTTCGTAGCAGTGTTTATTATATATTCGAACGGATTCTTTACACGTAAACGTAAAAAAGAAGTTGGCTTATATTCGTTATTAGGTATTCGTAAAAGACAAATTGGTAAAATGCTCTTTTATGAAAATATGTTAATGGGATTAATGTCTTTAATTATCGGCATTGCGATTGGTAGCGTCCTTTCGAAATTATTCCTTGAACTGCTAGTAAGCATGATGGGATTAAACTTAAATGTTCATTTTGAAGTACCGATGGCTGCCATTATTGATACAGCACTTATTTTCTTTGTGATTATTTTGTATACATCACTTCAAGGATATCGTTTAATTTATCGCTTTAAGTTAATTGAACTTTTCCGCGCAGAACGTGAAGGAGAAGCAATGCCAAAAGGATCTGTCATTATGGCATTCATTTCAGTTGTCTTAATCGGTTCAGGTTATTTCTTAGCATTAATGTTCATGAAGGCAGTTAAATATGCAGACTTTATGGCAGTTGCACTTTATATTTTACTGGCAACAGTATTAGGTACGTACTTACTATTTATGTTCTTTACAGTATTCGTATTGAAACGTGCAAGAACGAATAAATCATCGTTTTATAACGGTATGAATATGGTAACGACGTCACAGCTACTATATCGTATTAAAGGAAATGCAAAGTCACTTGCGACAATTTCTATTTTAAGCGCGGTAACATTAACAGCGGTTGGTACGTCTGTTACGATGTATTACAACACATTTACGCAATCAAAAGCAGTTGCACCATATAGCTATTCTTATGAGAAAAAAGATGCAGCGCTTGATAAGAAAGTAAATGCGATTTTTGCAGAAGAGAAGAAAAATCACCCGATCAAAGATCAATTTGAAATTGAGACAGTTCCTGTAAAAGGGAAGTTTGAAGGGAACAAAGTTGATTTCATTCTTAATATGAATTACACAATTTCAGAGAAATATCAGTTTATGTCTCAGTCGGAATTTAATAAACTTGCTAAAAAAATCGACGCAGAAACAGTGAATGTAGCTGCTGGTGAAGCATTTATATATGATAGTTCATATATTGAAGGGCATGAGTTTAGTCCACAATATAAAGGAAATAAAGCAGTATTCCAAATTGGAAACGAAACGAAGCAATTAAAAATCCAAGGTGCAAATGACGTTGCGATTACAAATTTAGGTGAATTAGTTGTTGTCGTTTCAGATGAAATGTATGAGCAAGCGAAGCAAGCATTTGGAACACGCGTTGTAAAAAATATTGATGTGAAAGATGAAAAAGATAGTAAAGTGTTAACAGAAAAATTAACAAAAGTGATGCCAGCTGGTGAATCAGAAATGGTGCCACCATTTAGAGATTTCTACACTGGTTTCCATATGGGGCTTGAAGGAACAGGATTAATGATGTTTATTGGAATGTTCTTAGGTCTTGTATTCTTACTAGCAACAGGTTCTATCATTTACTTTAAACAATTAACAGAAGCAAATGCTGATCGTGAGCGTTATGTTGTACTTCACAAAATAGGGGTCACAAAACAAGAAATGAAAAAAGCTATCGCAAAACAAGTAAGCTTTATCTTTGCGATCCCGTTAGTAATCGGAATCCTGCACAGCTTGTTTGCATTAAAAGGTTTAGGGAACATACTACCATTTGAAATTATGATTCCGCTTCTAATTAGTATCGGAGTATACGGTGTCATTTATATTGGATATTACTTCATAACAGTTCGTTCTTATTATAAGATTGTGAGTGCGAAATAATAAGTGAAGCTGCGAGAAAATAAGAAAGCCATTTACTTCATTTTTTATGAGGTGAATGGCTTTTTTTACGATTTCATTATAATGAAGAGAAAATTAACGTGCATCGATTATATCGATAAAACTAAAAGTATGTTTTCGGTCAAAGGCATCTATGCAAATTAAAGAACGTTTCAAAGGATTTAATTCAATTACAGTCATATAGTTTGTAGGGAAATAACCATCTTTATAACAAGTAATCAATATTTCTTTTTCTGAAATGAATGAACGTAATAAAGTATCTTCAATTCTTTCTCTATCATCATATGGTGATACTTTTCGCGATTCTTTCATGTCAGCAGATTGCTTAGACATAATAGTCGTTGGAGCTGGTTTTGACATATTTGTACTACTCATGCTTTCTATTCTCCTAACAATATATTTTCTATATAGGAAGGTTAATCACTATGGAAGTAGCTGTTACTTATAATTGCGTAAGCAACTTATGTATAGAACGAAATAATGGTGGATGATTTTGAGCTGAATTTGCTTAATACTAAAAAATTATCAAATTCATTCACTTATTTATAGTAATTATTTGTCATTCTTGTACTTTTTTGAATGGGATTCAAACTTTATTAAGGTGAATTTGGAGGAAGGTGAGCTAGTATGACAACTAGCTCACCTTCTATTAAGAATAGCATTTCTATATCACAGTATGATTTTCACGATATTGTCTAGGCGTCATACTAGTAATTTTTTTGAAGACTCTTGTGAAATAGCTTTGATCATTAAAATTAAGCCAGGCACAAATATCTGATAATGGATAAGTCGTTAATGTTAATAACTTTTTAGCTTCTTCTACCCGTTCTCTCTGGATGTATTCAATTAAAGGAATCCCCACTTCCTTTTTAAACAATTTTGATAAATAAGTAGGGGAAATATGTAAAAGGTTAGCAAGGTCATTGAGAGTTATTTCATCGTAAATATGTTTGTGAATATGATTTAGGCATGTAGTAATGGAATTAGAATATGCTTGATCACTATATTCTTTCACCCGTTCTGCAAAAGTACATAATGCATCTTCAATTAATCTATTTACGGAATACATGTTATCTAGCTTTTCAATTGTTTGGATATATAAAGTACCGAGTGAAAAAGCAATGTCTGATGGAAGATTACCATCTATCGCATATCGAACAGCTAGTGTAATTGCGATAATACCGTTATTTTTTTGGTTTCTCAGTTGATCTCCTTTGGATGAAATTGCCGCATCTTCTTGTGGGAAGGAATACGCATATTGTATGACTTTTTCTTTATTGCCTTCTTTAATGGCTGAAAAAAATTTACGTTCCAATGATATATCATAATTTTGCGGATCATGCCGGCGACGTTTTGAAATGTATAGATCAGGATTTACGATTTTATAAGAAACATCTTCGAGCAATTTATTTTTTTTCCAAACAATATCGCGATCTAATTTTTCATTGAAAATGACGTAATGTAACCAAATACTTATATCAATTAGCGTACTTTTTTTAATCTCAGGTAGAAATTGATAGTAGTCTACTCCTTGTTGCGTTTTATCATTACAGTTGAAATATTTCATAAGTTTAATAGCCATTTCATCTGATAATTTTGGGTAAGTAGTAGGGCCAATTATAATCGTTCCTTTTATATGTTCATGATCTGTTATATGGATGCTAATGAAATTCTCAAGATATTTATTCCCTTTGAAAATTGGAAAATTACAAGGAGCATTTTCTTGATAAATTTCATTCAGATGTTCCTCTTTAGAAGAATAAAACGGACTACCAATCGTATGAGAAGTAGATTCATATACAATTTTTTTATTAGTAGATAAAAATTGAACAGGTACATGAAAAGTGCTATGTACAAGATCGCATAAGTGCTGTATGTCGATGGAATTATTCATTATCTTCTCCTTTTGAATAGTTTTGAAATATATTTATACGTAAATTTACATTCGTTTCTATAAGGTATAAATTTCTTATTCTTTGAATTTTTCGCTTACACGAAAAGGATTACATATATTGGATAATAATGAAAGGTGATTTACACATTAAATTCTGCACATGTTGTATGAAAATAGACATAGCGATGGTACCTTCCATGAAATTCCTTTTTACATTCATTATATCAAATAAATAAATATAAAAGAGGTATTTATTTATGTAATACGAAAGATTTCATGTATAAGAATGAATGATACATTCTTCATAAAATCTTAAGAAATCTCCTCAATTTTTGTTAAGAAACGATAGTTATACTTAGACACAAGTTAAAAACTATTGAACGAATGGGGAGAGGTTTACATGCAGCTCATAACATTCTTACATGAATTTATTAAACATCCAAAACATACTGGGGCAATTGCGCCAAGTTCAAAAATATTAGCAAAGAAAATGGTAAATGTGATTGATTTTAATAAAGCAAAATGCATTGTAGAGTTAGGTCCTGGTACAGGAGTCTTTACGAAAGAAATTATGAAGAGAAAGAAGAAGGGAACAATATTTCTTCTTATTGAAATTAATGAAGTGTTTTGCAAAGAGCTAAAGAGAAAGTTTAAAGATGAGCAGAATGTCATTGTTGTACACGGTTCAGCCGAAAATATAAAGAAGTATATGGAAGAGTTGCCTATAGAATGTGTTGATTACGTCTTATCAGGATTGCCTTTTACATCTTTGCCAGAAGAAGTTTCAAAGCGTATTTTAAACAATGTAATGGAAGCGATACATGAGAATGGTGAATTTATTACATTTCAATATTCACTTGTAAAAAAAGGATTTATACAGCATTTCTTTCCTGAAATTACACTAGAAAAAGTGTGGCTCAATTTCCCACCAGCTTACGTATTTAGCTGTAAAAAAGAGCTAAGGAGAGCATATGCATAATGGAATTACATGAATTATTATCCTATATTGAGCAATACGGTTATTGGGCATTATTTTTCTGCCTATGGTTAGGTATCATAGGTATGCCAATTCCAGACGAAATGATCGTAATGAGCGGTGGTTTTGTATCTTCACTCGGTATATTAAGTGTTATTCCTGCGTTTGTATTAACATATTTGGGCGTTGTATCTGGGTTATCGTTAGGTTATATATTAGGGAAAATATTTGGTACGAAAGTACTTGATAAGTTAATGAAAAAGAAAAAGGCGAAATATCTTTTGAAATCTCAACAAATGGTAGAGAAGTATGGTCATTATGCGTTAGTCACAAGTTACTTCATACCAGTTGTTAGACATATCGTACCGTATTTAGTTGGAATGAATAACATGTCATTTAAGATTTATGCTTTGTATTCTTATACGACAGGATTTGTTTGGACACTCGTTTACTTTGTGCTCGGCTCATTATTTGGACAACACATTAACAAGATTGTAGCGATCGCGATAGAGTATGGCGTGTATTTTGGCGGGCTTGTTTTTGTTGTTGCGAGTGGTGTTTATGTGTATAGGCAAAGAAGAAGTACAGTGATGAGTAAGTAGAATGAAGGTTTAGACTTATTGAGAGTAGTATAGAAGGGAGAGTTATTTTGTAGAATAACTCTCCCTTTTAGTGTAATAGCTCCTTATCACTTACATTAGGCTTTGTCTGAAATACAGTTATATAAAGTGTTAATAGGATTGTATTGATCAGATTAGCTAATATCGTCATAAAATCACTTGATGGAGTGATTAGAACGAAGATTGAAAGTATGGCAGAAACTAGTGGAATGAACTTTTGTAAGGCCGTGATTTCTCCACCTTTGTGAAGTTGCCAGGACATAAAGAAGGCAATTAAGAAAATAAAGGATGTAAATATTAAACCTAAGTATCCCCAGCCATCTTCAATATACCAAGGCAAAAAGCTCATTCTTGATGTGAAAATAAATAAATTGAATACTAACATGCTAATGATTAACGTATTTAAAATAGTGATATGTATCTGTTTCTTCATCTCAATTATACTCCGGAATTTATTTTATCCTGCTATTTGTGGGCAGTAAAATCCCCACTGATTAAAGGTGCAATTTATTAGGATGTTTTTGCCATCTCCATAAATCGCTTTTCAATTTCATCCAATTCGAATGAATGGCATATTCTGCGGTCTTCTTTATCTAAAATTCTATAATGTTGAGATAAAATATTTTGTTGTATTTGATAACCGTTTAATTCTTTTATTTGTCGCCACCAAACTTTTCCTCCTAAAGTTTTCGGGAAGTTTGTATTGTAATGTGTAAAAGCGATTGTTTTTATAATTTCATTCACATCATCCCCAAATGTCATCTGGACTGTATCGCTCTGCTCAAAGAGTGTTACGATACAAACAGCACCTGACCATGTTAGTGTGCGTCTTCCTTTTTCAATGTCCACTAATGTTTTCTTCGATAAACCAATAATTTCTGACATTTTATCTTGTGATAAATCATTTTCAACACGGATGAGTTTTAATTTTGAATTAACGAGTTCAATAAATTCTTGTTTATTCATCATGCAGCTCCTTTTTTAATATAGTGTAAAATTACACTATAAGTTTAATTTTGTCAATTACAGTGTAAAAAATTACTTTTTATTGTTTTGATCTTTCTAATTAATATTTCACTTCTAGTTTAAGAAAATGTTAAGAAACCGTACGAGTTTTTATTAAGAAATAAGCTCTATACTTAGAAACATCTTAAAGAAAACATAATGAAAGGTGGAATATAGATGAAAAGATTTATTTTTGGAGCAATGCTTGTTATCGTCGCAGGGGCGGCATATTTATTAAGTGGGAGTAAGCTATTAGATCAGATGAACCCATTTCTTGATATAGAGAATCATTACGCAATTATTGATAATGATGGAAAAGAATTAGGCGGAAATAAAGGCCGTGAATATACGGTGAAAGCTTACGATATGGATGGGAAGGAAAAAGAAGTAACGATTGATGGAGTAGGTGAATTACAAAAAGGTTCGTATTGGCATGTGCTTACAAGAGGAAAGGTTTTACATGACAAAGTGCAAGTAACGATAGATAAAATTCCTGACGGTGCGAAGGCAAAATTAGGATTGTAAGTATAAACTCGATTCTTGATGAGAGAATCGGGTTTGTTATTTTATGGTAAAATTTAGAGGGGAGGAGTGAGAGGTATGCTACTCATTGTTAGTCTTATATTAATTGGGATTATGTGTAGTATGAGGGTAGTATCTTTACATATGATAGAACGACAAAAGATAGAAGAGCGATATGTATATTGCCCAAAATGTGATGCGAAAATTAGAAGAGGGAATGCAGCTCTTTTTTGTTCGAAATGTAATGTAATCTTTTAGTTCAAGTAAGTCCACCGAATCACTTTGCATGGTGCTGGATTTTTCTTTTGAAGGAAATGTTGGGGAATCTTAGTAATATTTCAAAAAGTGAAGAGTATGCTAAAAAAGAGCTTGAAACAATTCAAGCCCTTTTTTATTGCTATTTATGTCCTAAAATTCGTTCAATCTCATGCACACTCAATTTGCTTGCCTTAGCAATTGTTTCAAGTGGTATACCAAGATCATGCATATTTTTAATCATTTGAATTTTTCCTTGTTGAACCCCTTCTTTTCGCCCTTTTTCCATACCTTTTTCCATACCTTTTTCCATACCCTTTTCCATACCCTTTTCCATGCCTCTTTTCATACCTTCTGTCTCAGCATGGGCGAATTTTGCGGCTTCATCCATTAAAACTTTCTCCCTTGCGTCATAGGCTTGTCGGAAAGAGGAATCTTGACTCATACGTTCCCACTTGTTTATTGCTTTTTGTAAAATAGGGTCTTGGTTCATAGCAATATCCTCCAATAGTTTAGTTAAGTGTTCATCCTCATTTGCTGAAAGCAATAAAAGCCAACGAACAAATGGATCTTTCCACGGATTTACTTTTTCTTCATGCCATTGTTTTGTTAACTTTGGAATTTCCACAATGTGAATTTCTATGTCATCACTCAATAGTTTCTGTTGTTGTGAATTCCATAATGTGCCCGTTGTATGAAATTCTTTGTGGTCTGAGAACATTATAAAGTTCAATAAATTAATGGTGATGGTTTTATGAAGCGAACTATAAGGCATACCTTTTTGTAATTGAGATGTGTATAATTTTCCCCAATAATATAAACTACGTTTCATCATATCCTGATTATTATTGAGCTGTATTTCTACATTTACTTTTGTTCCTGTGTTTAATGTCGCTGAAATATCTAAAATAGATAACTTATCCTCTTCATATTCTCGATGTAAATGTGGATCTTCTAGTTGTAGAGAAGCAATGGGTGATTCTAAAGACTCTTGTAACATAGCGTTTAAAAATGCAATCAGAATATCTTCACTACCATTCGTACCAAACAATTGTTTAAATGCAAAATCAATGCGTAAATTAACTAACTGTTGGTTGAACAAAGTTTGTCCTCTCCCTTGTATTAAGCTGCTTCTTACCTTCATTGTATCTAAAAAGAACTAGAGTATGCAAACTAGCAATTCTACTATCTTTAGCAATATTATTGGAAGATGAATGTCAAGTATATCTATGTTATACTCTAGTGAATTTGAAAAGTTTATATAGAGGTGAAGATGATACATATGCAAAAAGATATTTTGAAACTATTAGATAAAAAGAAAAGTAACTATGAATTTCCTGCCTTTGATAATGAAGATATGGATATTTCACAAGTGAAATTTTCTCTTTTCTTTAAAGATAATAAAGATTGGTTAATGGTGTTTCAGGTTGTCGGTGTAGGATCATTAGGCGTATGTAATGATATTCAAATATATGGTGATGGGGTGGATCATTTAATTGGTGATGATGGCATTTTGCAATTAAATGATGGTGAGGATGAATTATTTGATGATGAAGGTGAATTTATACCGGATATTCATAAAGGCAGTGTGAAAATTCGGGATCATCATTTTGAATATGAATTTACAGAAGAAGATTATGTGAATCATGGAATAGAAGTACAAACGACAGAGTCTTATCCAACATATTTCATGCGTATGCTTGCTACTTATGAAGAAGCTCGAAAATTAGTATGGTGGGATAAAGAAGAAATTTTAGAAGAGTGCGGTTTAGAAGGTGATTGGGAAGTAGCGTATGAAACGGAAGAGTGGAAACACGTTGAAGAAGAGAAAGTAAGTGAAAATGAATTTTTCCAATCAGTAGCCGCTGCAATAGAGAAGAAAGATCCAACCATTATTGTGAATAAGGATTCCAATACGAACTGGGAAAATTGGGTGGAGTTTGATTACGAAAACTCTTATTAAAAATGTAAGAGTAGATTAAAATATTTTTCAAATAAAAAAGCCGAGATAAAATGTTAAAATTTCATCTCGGCTTTTTGTATTACACAACTGCAGGATTATAAATCATCGTAAAGTGTCCTTGTAATAATTCAATGTGACAAGGTGTATGAAGCGAACTTTCTCCATCTGTATCTACTTCTTTTTCTTCTTCTGTTTCAATATGAATGGATTTCGCTTTTACGTGGAAGATGTCATTTTCATTTGAGTCTTCAAATAGTTTCTTTCCGATATAATCTTTAAACGCTTGAATGCCTGTTGATTTGACTACGAAAATATCAAGTGTTCCGTCGTCACATTTTACGTTCGGAATAAAGGATGGGATACCGCCAAGATATTCACCGTTTCCAACCATAACAAGGACAGCTTCGTCTTCATATACTTGTCCATCGTAAGTGATTTTTACTGGGAATGTTTCAGCATTTTTGACAGTTCGAATTGTGCTTAAATAGTAACCGATTTTACCAAGCTTTGCTTTTTCTTCTGCATCAATATTGTTTGATACTTCAGATACGAGTCCAATGCCCCAGAAGTTTAAGAAATGTTGTCCGTTTGCTTTTGCGACGTCAACTGGTTTTATGTGTTCTTTTGTAATAAGTTTTGCCGCTTCTGCAATGTTTTGCGGAACACCAAGTGTGCGAGAGAAGTCGTTGCAAGTTCCGCCTGGAATGATTGCAAGTGTAGGTCTAGTTTCAAGAGGTGCTAAGCCGTTTGTGCATTCAAATACTGTTCCGTCACCACCAAAGACGATAATTAAATCTACTTTACTAGCAAACTCTTGGCAATATTTTGTTGCATCACCTTGCTTTTTCGTATGAAGGATATGTAAGTCAGGAAAAGCTGCGGCAAGAGGTGGTACAATTTTCGTTAAATTTGCATGTAAGTCGCCTTGTCCAGCTTTTGGATTTACGATGAGGAGTACTTTTTCAAATTTTGTCTTTGTCATATTTCATCTCTCCCTGTTTTTTGTAATGGAAAGAAGGAGCTGTTCTGATGTATTTCAGAACAGCTTCTTCCTATTAATAGGGTGCTAAGATTGTCAGTTATTGTCGGTAAGTCGATATATTTAAAAAATCGCCGATATAATTTGAGTTACGGTCGATATATTTGAAAAATCGCCGATATAATTTAAGATACGGTCGATATATTTTGAAAATCGCCGATATAAATTTTATGTACTATCGATTTTTTAAGTTATACGATTATTCCGTTACAACTGAAGCGATAAATGGTAAGTTACGATATTTTTCTGCACAGTCAATACCGTAGCCAACGATAAATTCGTCTGGAATTTGGAAGCCAACATATTCAGCTTTTAAGTCAACTTTACGACGCTCAGGTTTATCAAGTAACGTACAGAATTTGAGTGCCTTTGGTTTATGCATAAAGAAGTGATCTTTTAAGAAGTGAAGTGTTAAACCAGAATCGATAATGTCTTCTACGACAATGACGTTTTTTCCAGTAATGTTTACGTCGATATCTTTTAATAGTTTAACTTTTCCAGTTGTTTCTGTTTGATTTCCGTAGCTAGATGCAGAAATAAAGTCGATTGTTACCTCGTTTTTAATGTGACGAATTAAATCAGCAGCGAATACGAAAGATCCTTTTAGTACAGCGATGACTACGATTTCTTCTCCTTCAAAGTCACGCTCGATTTGAAGCGCTAATTCTTTTACTTTTTCTTGTAATTGTTCTTCAGAAATTAAAGTGTCTTTTATTTCAATATTCATTGGAGTCCTCCTACAGTGTAAAACTTGTGAACATTTCGACTGTAAAGGATAGGAAGGAAAAAGTCAAAGAAGATATAAGTTTTTTACAGAAATCCCCACAAAATAGTCAGATGATATGATATACTGATTATATTAAGAAAACGCTTTCATAAAGGGTGATTATGATGAAAAAGAAAGAGTATACAAGTGCAACATTTATAAAAGCATTACTTTTAACAATTGTTCTTGGTAGTTTGGCTTACATAATTGATGTACCAGCGATTCGGATTTCACTAATTGGAATGACTTTAGTATTAGGCGCAATTTCCCACGGTATGATGTCGCAGCTGCAAGAAGCTGGAGTCGATCATATGAAAGATCATATAGATGAAAAATGAGAAACCTTCACGTATAGAGAGTGAAGGTTTTTTTGTTTCTTACAAAAATGTAAGGTAGTTGTAAGGCAAATCGATAGTTGCATAGTAGTGTTTTGGATAAACTATGGGTGTAAGGTAAAAGGCAAGCATATTTTAGGTAAATTAAGTTTTAGGCACTCTATATGTGAAAAAGGAGTAGGAGGGCATGGAGAAACGTTGGACGACCTTTTCTTTTTTAGCAACTAGCAATACCGTAATGCTAGCTGACGAAATGAATTTTTTGCACTTGTTTGATCGAGAAGACGATCATTCTTCTTCTAATTTTACAATGAAATGGAATAAATGGAGCGAAAGTTGTAAGTTTGAAGAAGAGGCCCCTAACGAAGAGCAAAAGATTATTTTGACAAACCCTATTAAAGCGTGGGTTGTTCAACGTCGTAAGTGTAACGTCAAAAATCACTTAAAGAAAACTGAGCCGAGACAATTAGTTATCGCTCCGGCCCGTTCTACTTCTAAATCACACGAAAGTAACATGTAAATAATTGAGACACACACCCGAAAAAACATCGTATATATTGCGATGTTTTTTTATTTTTCTACAATGAAATCTTTAAATGAAATATATTTCATCTGCATCTTATATTTATATCTCTTGTTTATTCTAGTGATACATCCGATGCGAAGTGATGTAAAACGTATAAAAGGAGAGAAATAAAATGAAAAAGAAACTATTACCAATCTGTGCAATCGCACTTTTAACAGTAGGATATTCTTCAGTAGCAAGTGCGGATACTGGAACAGTAACGAAGGAAGAAAGAGCGCAACTGCAGCAAGATAAGGCGAAAAAAGAAGAAGCAATTAAGATACAGCAAAAGAGTGATGCGGAGAAAAAGCAAACAGCGCAAGTACAAGAAAAAAGTGATATGGCTAAAAAAGAGGAAGCAATAAAAGCACAAGAAAAGAATGATAAAGCTAAAAAAGACGCGGTAGTAAAATCCGGCCCAAATGGTGAAGTGCAGATAAAGGAAATAGTGAAAGGTGAAAAATTACCAAATACAGCATCCAATAATGTAGCGATGATGGCACTAAGCGCATGCCTTGTAGGGATAGGGACATTATTTGGTTGGAATCGTCGCAATAAAGTTAAGGCGTAAATAAAATATTGTCCTATAAAGAATGAGATAATTTCATATATTAAAAATGGTAGGTTATTCCTACCATTTTTGGCATGGAGGGATGAAATATGAAGGTACTCAATTATATCGGTATCATATTGATGGCTATAGGACTATTTATGGGATCATATTATGCTATGGAGTGGTATAAAGGAAAAAGCTCTGCTCAACAACTAACGAAAGAAGAAATAAAGAGCCTTAACAATATACAACATAATCAACTTTCACATGAAACCCCCGTAACTTCTCAAGTGCCTTCTTCTCAAACAGAGCATAAAGAAGGAGAAAAGGTAGCAATGTTACATATACCGAAAATAAAAAAGAAGTTTTCTATATATTGGGGAGCAGATGATGCAACGCTGAAAAAAGGAGTTGGGATATTCGTTAGTGATGTAACGACAACGCCATCTGGAGGAGGACATACTGTACTAAGTGGGCATAGGGATACTGTATTTACAGATTTAGGAGAGTTAAAAGAAAAAGACACTCTTGTTTTAGAGTATGATAATAAAATTTACACATATGAAATTCAAAAGATATGGATTACCCATGCGGATGATCGTACTGTTATTATAAAAAAAGAAGAACCAATATTAACACTGACAACCTGCTATCCATTTGATTATATAGGGGATGCACCAGATAGATATATTATCGAGGCGAAGTTAACTGCTAGTTATTCAAAATGAAGTGATAGTTTTTGAAAGCGGGAGGGGATATATAAGTTATGGCAAAAAATATTTTAATTGTGGAAGATGAAGATATATTACGTGAAATATTAAAAGATTATTTTTTAAGTGAGCAATATATAGTGTTTGAAGCAAGGGACGGGAAAGAGGCTTTAGTTGTATTTGAAGAAGAAGAGGTTGATTTAGTTATTTTAGATATTATGTTGCCGGAACTTGATGGGTGGTCTGTTTGCCGAAGAATCCGTAAAACATCCGAGGTTCCTATTATTATGCTGACGGCGCGTGTAGATGAAGATGATACGTTACTTGGATTTGAACTTGGGGCGGATGACTATGTGACGAAGCCGTATAGTCCGCCAATTTTACTAGCAAGAGCGAAAAGATTGTTAGAGAGTAGAAAAGTGACAAAGCAACTTTTAGAGAATGAAGATGATACATTATCAATTCATGGTATCCATGTCCATTTTCCATCGCGTACTGTTACGGTAGATAAAATAGACATTAATTTAACACATACAGAATTTGAAATATTAGCGTATTTTATGAAAAATCAAGGGATTGTTTTAACACGAGAGCAACTCATTTCAAGAATTTGGGGATATGAATTTGCTGGTGACGATCGAACGGTTAATAGCCATATTCGTAATTTAAGAAATAAATTAGGAGAGAAAGCAAAGTACATTACAACCGTAGTACGAACAGGTTATAAATTTGAGGGGAATGTATGAGAAAAGGGATTGTACTAAAATTATTTACCCTCACAACAGCGTTATGTATGTTAATTTTAGCGACAATATTTATTGG
The DNA here is from genome assembly GCF_001455345.1 of Bacillus thuringiensis. Lineage (GTDB taxonomy): Bacteria > Bacillota > Bacilli > Bacillales > Bacillaceae_G > Bacillus_A > Bacillus_A thuringiensis_N. Next base: position 4,683,852 of record NZ_CP013274.1, on the reverse strand, counting down.
ACAAACGATATTTTTTAAACAATATTATGCGAATCGAAAAGTGGAAGATATTAAAGTAAATTTAAATTCCTTTGAGAAGAGTTATTTAAATTATGTAGGAAATGCCGAAGAAATTAAGCGACTGGAGCAAGATTTTTTAAGAGAAAATAATACGTGGATTACGACATTAGATCAAAATGGGAATTTAAAACATGCGGATGATTTTTATTTTGAGGTTGCTTTAGAACAAAGGGCAGAGAAGAAATATGGACAAAAAACGGTCATTATTCCTTTGTACTATCTTATGAATATAGATGAGATTGAAAAGGGAGCATTATCTAATTTTGTAGGAGAAACAGTTTATTTTAGTGGATTGCAAAGAAACGACAGTTTTATCACACTGTATTTACAATTAAAAGATCTGAATTTGAGCTGGGCTAATAAATCGTTAAGTAAGAAATTACTTGAAAAAGAACGTAAGATAAGCGAGGATGAGCCAAAAGTCGCTCAAGACCTTATCGCTCAGGAAAGAAAAAATGTTGCTGGAAATTTGAGTGATTTGGAAAAGAAGAGGGTCGTTCAAAATTCAGATTTCGATATGTTTGGGAAGATTACGAAAGTTCAGCTTCCGGATGTAACAGGTCCTATAAATCAAATTTATAAAAATAGCATCTTTTTAGATAACATAAAAGAATTTCAAACGGATTTATTATTAAAAGAGAGCAAGCAAATACAGTATGTAGTACAAACAATGGACTATGAAAAAAATGATATAAAATATAAATTATTAATCAAACCAATAAAAGAAAAAGACGGATCGGTAACATATATATATGCGATGGCTTCTTTACAGCCTGTAGATGAAGCTGTACAAATGGTGCAAGATTACTACATTTACATCATTGCATTTGTAGTTGTTCTTATTTTTCTAGCTTCGTTCTATTACTCAAAACAAATTGCAAAACCGTTATTAAAAATAAATGATACAACGAAGAAAATAGCGCATTTAGATTTCACAGAACAAATACCGATTACTTCAAAAGATGAAATTGGGGATTTATCGAAAAATATTAATGTATTATCCAATAAGCTCCATTCCCATATTGGACAGCTAGAACAAGATATTGAAAAGGAAAGAAAGTTAGAAAAAACGCGGAAAGAATTTATTTCAGGTGTTTCACATGAATTAAAAACACCACTGAGTATTATGAAAAGCTGCATTTCTATTTTGAAAGACGGGGTAGCTGAACATAAAAAAGAATACTATTTTCAAGCGATGGAACGAGAAGTAGACAAAATGGATACGTTAATTTTAGATATGCTTGAGTTAGCTAAATTTGAGTCAGGTACATATAAAATGAAAAAGGATTTATTTTATATTGATTCGATAATTGAAGATATATGTGAACACCTTTCTGTGGAAATAGAGAAAAAAGAACTTCGTGTTCATAAAAATATAGGTCCATTTGAAGTAGTCGCAAATCAAGGCCGGATTGAACAAGTCATCGTAAATTTCATTACGAATGCTATACGTTATACACCAAATAAAGAAGATATTATTATTTCTACAATAGATGAGAAAGAGCGTATAAAAGTATGTATTGAAAATAAAGGTACTCACATTGAAGAAGAGCAATTAGATAAAATTTGGGATCGTTTTTATCGCGTGGATGCAGCTCGTCAGCGTTCGCAAGGTGGAACAGGGCTTGGTCTTGCTATTTCAAAAAATATTTTAGAACTGCATGATGCTGAATATGGAGTAAAGAATACAGAAGATGGTGTGTTATTTTACTTTTATTTACAGAAAAAAGCGTAGACAATATAATCTACGCTTTTTTAATTTATTTTCATATTATCTTTACCTAATCTTTATTTTCAAACGATATAATCTGATTAGAAAATGGGTTATGTAAGGAGTCGATGAACCGTGCATAGCAATTGGCTAAGTATAATGGTATTTATTTTCTTTTGCGCATTTATTGTATTTTTGATTAATATTACGATATGAAAAAAGAGCGCTCATTAAGCGCCCTTTTTTTGTGTATTCATTTGATAAGCACTAATGCTTTTGAATAAGCGTGGTGAAGTGAGGAATAAAAATATAAGTAAAACTGTACATAAAATAAAAGAACCGAGCATTGTACTGCCGTTTACGATTAATGAATATAGCACAGCTGATTGACCTTTCGGCGCATATTGTCCCCAGAAAATAATACCGGCAATAAAGTGACAGAAATAGCGAGCAAAGCTACCGATAAATGTAGCAAGGATAATATAAGCAAGGACTTTCTTACCTTCGTTTTGTTTTGATGAAGGTTTTTCTTTACGGCTACCTAAACTTGATTGTTCTAAGTTATTTTCATTAGACGTTAAAAGTGCTTTTTGAATTGGACGATAGAATAAGCCAGCAAATCCGATAAAAGCAAAGGCAATGAAGTACTCAATGAATGCTTGCACCGGTGTTAAAATATAAGCATCTCCCACGACAATTTGTAATAGTCCCCAAACTAAACCACCTAAGAAAGCTGATTTAAAGCCCCAGCGGTAAGCAATAATAAAAATAGGAATCATAGCGAATGAGATGGAACCGCCTGTTGGAAGTTTAAGTGATAATGGTAAAATGTCGATAATCATGGCGAAGGCTGCAAGAATAGCAGATTCGATCATCGCTTGTAAATTGGTGTTACGCATGTTGTCTCCCCCTAAATCCAAGTTATACAAAAAAGAACATTATCATAGGAGGATACGAAATACGTAAATAAAAAGAGGTATGTATTTCGGACGTTTGCACAATCCCTGCGTTAGCATTAACTAACAGGTTCGAAGGGTCGGAACGAAGTGTTCCCTCTCAGCGACATGGCTCCCCCTGTGATAACGAGATTCTTTATTTGCTACTGTTTATTGTAAGCGAAATGGATGAGAATGGCAAATGAATACAGTATGACAATAATTGAAATAGAATTGTAGCGAAATGTTAATAAATATGAAGCAAAAGGGTATAGTACAAGAGAAATTGGGTGTGGTATAATTTTTTTGAAAATAATTATCATTCTCTTCTGAGGGGGAAGGTTATGAGCTTAGTAGATATTAAAATTGGAGAGAAAGTATTAGTAAAAAGTATTCAGTCTTTAGATCAGCTATTAAAGCGTAGACTAGCTGCTTTCGGTCTTGCTGAAGGAAGCGAACTTCGCCTGAAACAGAAAGCGATGTTTAAAGGTCCTTGTACATTGGAGTGTCGTGGACAGTTAATTAGTATTCGTCATTGTGACGCGAAAATGATAAAGGTGGAATTAGCGTGAATAAGGTAGCTTTGCTAGGGAATCCGAATACAGGGAAGACATCATTATTTAATGCACTTACTGGTTCTTATGAGTATGTAGGGAACTGGAGCGGTGTAACAGTAGAAAAGAAGGTTGGTAAATTAAAAGATAAGCAAGGAACATTAATTGATTTACCAGGTGTTTATGATTTAAATCCAGTTTCGCGTGATGAAGGTGTCGTTACAAATTTTCTACTAACAGACGAATTTCATCATATGTTAAATATAGTGGATTCTTCGCAATTTGAGAGAAATATGCATTTAACGTTGCAATTACTTGAATTTGGAAAGCCCGTTTCAATTGGTTTAAATATGATTGATGTGGCGAAGCAAAGAGGAATTGTCATTGATGTAAAACGATTATCAGAACTATTAGGTGTAACAGTCGTTCCTGTTGTTGCAAGAAGTGGAAAAGGCTGTGAAGAATTACTTGCGACTCTTAAAGAAAATGATAAAAAAGAGAAACAGCCATTCCTTATTTCATATGGTGTACAAATGGATGAAGGAATCAAAGAGGTAATTTCTCTTTTAGAGACAGCGAATTATGAGCATCCGAGATGGTTAGCTCTTCAATTTTTAAGTAATAACGAAGTAGTAGAAAAAGAAATGAAAGCATTACCAATTTATAAGGAACTTGTAGCCATTCGATCTCGCTTAGAAGGAAAACTTGATTGTACGTTAGAAGAGCACATTTACAAAACTCGTGAAGCGTATATTGAAAAGTTAAAAACAAATGTTATGAAGCATGAGAAAGAAGGAAAAATTCCTTTTTCGGAAAAAATTGATAGATTAATTACACATAAAATTTTAGGACTTCCAATCTTTTTAGCAGTTATGTTTTTTATTTTTCAGGTTACGTTTACGTGGATTGGTACACCTTTATCGGATATGCTAGATGAGTTTTTTGGTGGCCAGCTTACGGATTGGGTAACGGCTGGGCTTACAAGTGTTGGAGCTTCTGATTTTATTCAAGCACTCGTTACAGAAGGTATTATTGCTGGTGTTGGTGCTGTATTAGTATTCGTTCCACAAATCTTTGCACTATTCTTTTTCATTTCATTATTAGAAGACTCAGGATATATGGCGCGAATTGCAGTTGTTATGGATAGAATTATGGAGTTCTTCGGTTTAAATGGAAAAGCGTTCATTCCGATGATTATCGGTTTTGGATGTAATGTTCCAGGTATTATGGCAGCGAGAACCATTGAACAAGAAAAAGAACGTTTACTTACAGTTCTTGTAACACCGTTTATGTCTTGTTCGGCACGTTTACCTGTATATGCACTGTTTGCGGGAGTATTCTTCCCTAATAGTCAGGCAACTGTTGTATTTTCTTTATATGTTGCAGGTATTGTTCTTGCATTACTTGTTACAAAAATTATGTCTCTTACCATTTTAAAAGCGGAAAAGTCTATTTTCGTAATTGAACTACCTCCTTACCGAGTGCCACAAGCGAAAACGTTATGGCTAAGTACGTGGGAGAAAGGGAAAGGATTTGTTCGTAAAGCAGGTACATTCATCTTCGGTGGTTCTGTTGTCATTTGGTTATTAAACTATGCAGGTCCATCAGGATTTGGTGTTGATATGGGAGACAGCTACTTAGCTATGATTGGTGGATTTATCGCACCGCTATTTGCACCGCTCGGCTTTGGAACATGGCAAGCTGGGGCATCCCTTTTAACAGGATTTTTAGCGAAAGAAGTTGTCGTTTCTACAATGGCAATTATTTATGCGGTGAAAGAAGATGTGCTAGGAAATGTAATGGGAGCACATTATACGGCGCTATCAGCATATGCATTTATGTTCTTTGTTTTATTATATGTTCCGTGTTTAGCGACAGTAGCCGTTATTAAACGTGAAACAGGATCAGCGAAGTGGACGATTTTCTCTGTCGTGTATCCGCTCGTTGTTGCTTACGCATTAACGCTCATTATATACCAAGTTGGATCCCTACTCGGATTCTAGAAGGAGATGTATTGTGATGATGGTCAATATTATAATTGGAGCTATCATTTTTGGTTATGCAGCATACACGTTAGTTAATTTTGTAAAGAGAAGTAAAAAGGGAAAATGCGCAGCATGTTCTTTAAATAAGTCATGTCAGTCGCAAACTTGTAGTCCGGATATGGAGCAAATTGCTCATAAATAGAAAAAAGCTTTGCGAATTTCGCAAAGCTTTTTTGTTTTACTTTTTAATTTTTACAAGTTGTGATGATTCTACACCATTCTTTCCAGGGAATTCTTTACTTGGATCCTTATCGAATTTTAATACACCTACAGATTTTTCTTCACCTTTTACATTGCTGTAAGTTGCGTCATCAACAATCGCATACATATCTGTATATGCACGGCCACTTCCGATAATTGTGTTGCCTTCATATTTTAATTTCGCTCCATCAAGTGTAGCATTTTCTACTTTCTCTTTTGCGAATAATATACCTTGTTCTGCTGTTACAGCTGGTAATTTATCAAGTGGTTTCGTATCGTCTTTTGCATCCACTTTGCTAAGTAATTCTTTCTTCACTAGTTCTTCACCAGTTTTCTTATCCATGACAAGAACTTTTTTACCTTCTAATGTTGTCATTTTCATTTTATAGAAGTCTTTTTCTTTCACTTCTTTTTTATTTTTATCCGTGATTTGCTGAACTTGTTCTTCTGAGCCGTACAGTACAAAGCCGTTCGCTTTTTCTCCTAATAAAGAACAACCTGATAATGCTCCGAATGAAATTGCTGCTGCTAATCCGATTCCTACTAATTTTTTCATGATGATTTCTCCTTTTATCTGTTTTATAGTAAATACATTTTTGTATTAGTTCTGAAATGATGAGAAGCTTGTTTGTTGCTTCTGGTATTAGTGTATAAGAAATATGGAAACGTAACTATCGAGTTAGCTTACAGTAACATTACACTTATGTAATTTAGTGAAAGTGCACAAAAGTAAGTTAATTTTAAAGAGAAATAATGAGAATATATTAGAAATGCAATATTGTATCTAGAATGTCATATTATATTGGCTGTATTTTGGAAATAACATGTAAGGACATATTAGTTTTGCTATAATAAACACATAGGCTGTAAAAATGAATATTCTTTACTGTAAAGGGAGATTTTTCAGTTTTCCAAGTAGTGAATTTGAAATATGAGGTATATCATAGGAGGAATTTAGATGTCTGTATTTAAACGATTACGAGATTTAACAATGTCGAATGTATATTCATTAATTGAAAAAGCGGAAGATCCAGTTAAGATGACGGACCAATATTTACGCGATATGCAAGCGGATGTTCAAGAAGCTGAGAAAAGTGTAGCAGCTCAAATCGCGCTTGAGAAGAAATTCAAAATCTTATTTGAAGAGCAAGAAGCACTTGTGAAAAAACGTGAAGAGCAAGCTCATATGGCTGTTCAAGCTAATAACTTAGATCTTGCGCGCCGTGCACTAGAAGAAAAACAAAATGCGGAGCAAAAGATGAATGAGTATAAAGCAAGCTATGAGCAAAACAAAGCTGCTGCTGATAATCTTCGCCTGAAGCTAGAAGAAATGCGTAAGCAATTAAATGAGCTGAAAAATAAACGTGAGACACTTGTAGCACGTGTAAATGCGGCGAAAGCACAAAAGAATATTAATCAGGCGATGTCTGGATTTGATTCAAACTCAGCGAAAGCTGGTTTAAGCCGTATGGAAGAGAAAGCTCTTCAATTAGAGGCTGAAGCAGAAGCAAGCGGTGAAGTGTACAAAAAAGAAAAATCATTAGATGATGAATTCGCAAGCTTAAACAAAAATTCTGCTGTTGACGATGAATTAGCTCGTATTATGAAGCAGTATGAGAAATAATATAGAATAGAGACAAATGAACCGACATGTCTAAACAAATTCATGTCGGTTTTCTATTACTTTTTAGAGGAGGTTTTGCAATGACATGGACAAATGTATTAGCCATGCTTGTATGGACTGGAGCGAGTGCGGTACTTTTATTTGCAATTATGTGGGTTGATTCGATTTTTACAAAATACAATGATTTAAAAGAAATAAAAAATGGGAATACAGCTGTAACAACTCGTTTCGTTATGAAATTATTCGCGCAAGGGTACATTTTATCTCAATCGATAACGAAAGCAAATGACTTATGGCAAGCGCTACTCGCATCAGCAGTTTCTTTCGTTATTTTATTAGTGGTAGAAATGTTTATCGAATTTGTGTTAAAGAAAATGGCTGGTTTAGATTTAGAAGAAGGTACGAAAGAAGGCAGTGTTGCGCATGCAATGTTAGCTGGATCATTACATATTGTTGGTGCACTTATTTTAGGTGCTTGTTTATAAAGAGAGAAGGAGGGGATAAATCATGAGTTTATTTAAACGAATTAAAAATATAATGAAAAGCCCAGAGCCGCCGAAACCAGAGAAAAGTTTGTTAACGTTAGCTCCTGGCGATATGATTGAAGTTTCATTAATTATGTACGAATTAACTGGAAAAACGAGTATGCATTCTCGTAAAGAAATTGTTTTAACACTGCAAGACGGGAAAGATATTCGTTATTTAAAAATTGAAGACCGTGAAAATACGTATTACAAGTTATATACACCAATTGATGGTCGTTTAGATTCGATTGATGAAATTCCGACGACAATTGAAATGGATGATACAGAGTACCATATGGAAGAGCAATATAACGGACGTGTTGTTGTGATGGGGAAAACACCATTCTCTGCTTCAGAAGAACAGCATGTATGGGAATTCCAATCAGATAACCGAAAATTATTGCGTATTGAATGGCAAAATGGTCGCACAATGATGTATGAGGGAGAAGCAATTATTCCTGCTGATGTACAAATTATAAGAGCAACGTAAGGGGGCGTAATCATGTCAAACCGATTGTTTACCATGATTAAATCGTTCGTGATCCCTATACTTGCTATCGTTATATTACTTGTTGTTGCTGGATATGCATTATCAGGTTGTCAGGGTGGACAGACAAAGTCGATTCAAGACCGTTATCCACTTGAATCTGTCGCAAAAGAAGGTAAACAAGAATCTTACGTGTATAGGGCCGCCAATCGGTCAGTTCCTGAAGTCGCGAAGGAACTCATTAATGAAAGAGAACCGAAGCAAGCATCTAAAGAAGACGAGAATCAAATGTTCCTCGTTTATTCTGATAAGATTTATAATCTGCAAAAGGATAAAGAGAAGCCATCTGATACGTTAATTGAAATAAGTAATAAAGAGTTTGTCCGTCAAAATTACCAACCATCCTTCTTGCAAGGATATATTATGGGAAGTATTTTAAACGATATATTCGGTTCACGAAAATCATCATCCGGTGATTATCGCGGATATAATGACAGACAAAATCATAAACCAGTTATTCCAGAAAGACCACCTACAAAAGAAGAAAAGAAAACCCCACCTCCAATTACGAAGGAAGGGAAAGGATCTATCATTAAGCGTGGCGATAATGTAGATTCGAAATCTTCTGTAGGAGATACTGGAAGTATTACGAAAAAAGGAAGTAGCACGCCTCCGCCTTCTACTGGAAGCAAAGGGAAAATAACGAAAAATCCAGGTGGTTCGAGCGGATCAGATGTGAAGCCGAAATCATCTATTAAAACGCCACCAAGAAATACATCTCCTCCGAAAACGAGGGTCGGTGGTTCAGGAAAGATTACGAAGAGAAGATAGTGTAGAGACCGAGAAGTGAAATGTGCTTTTCGGTCTTTTTATTATGGGAATTAATTCCTTATAGCTGGTACAATTAAGTTATAAGGAGGAGATTATTATGACTATGTATAAAAGATTTAGTGTAATTATGTTCCTCGTATTATTCTTGAGCTTGTTTATTAGTACAACAATGAAATTTCACTTTGTAGTAGGTATTCTATGGATACTATGTACATGTACTCTTTTTCTATATGTTCCGCTTCGTTTTCAACAAGAAGTGCCCGCCTTTCAAAAATACGTAGCATGGATTAAAAGCGGGGGAAGATGGGGCGAGTAAAAATATATCAGCGATTATTGAAATATATTAACTTACCGACAAAAGCTTAATAATAAGAAGAGGGTGTGCCAAAATGTTGGCACACCCTCGTTTTTCATAACGATTAATGAATATCACGTTTCTTAAAGTTACCACCTTTTACTTCTGCTACGTCATAAACTGTAATAAAGGCGTGTGGATCGATTTCATTAATAAGTTCTTTCATTTTACTTTCTTCTAAACGGTTAATTACACAAGAAATTTCTTTGAATTTCTCTCTTGAATAACCACCGTATACTTCGTTATATGTTGCACTTCGGCCTAAACGATCGCGAATGGTTTCTACCATCAATTCAGGCTCTTTTGTAATGATTTTAAATGCTTTCGAACCACTTAAACCAACTTCAACGATATGAATCACTTTCGAAGCAATAAAGTAAGCAATTGCCGAAAGGATAGCTCCTTGAAGACCGAATACGGTTGATACGAAAATAAATACGAACATGTTTAAGAATAAAATAAGGTCACTCGTTCCAAATGGTAACTTACGAGAAAGCAATACAGCTAGCATATCGATTCCATCTAATGCCCCACCGTTACGTAATGCTAGTCCCATACCAAAACCGATGATAATACCACCAACAACTGTAACTAATAATGTATCGCCTTCAATAATAGCTGGTATTCCGTGCATGACAACGGTACCTATTGCTAATGAAGCAATCCCGATAATAGAATAAATTGCAAAGCTTTTACCGATTTGCTTATATCCTAACCAAACGAAAGGAATGTTAATAACTGCGATTAGAGCTCCTAATGGCAATCCAAATAATCTTGAACTAACGATACTTAAACCAGTTACACCACCGTCTGATACGTTATTTGGAATTAATACTGCTTCTAATCCGTACGCTGTGATAAATGCCCCAATAATAATCATCAAAGCTTTAGAAGCAATTTTTAGCTTATTGGGCTTGTTTTTGATAATTTTCTCCATATAATTTCCTCGTTTCAAACTAGTTTCTTATTTGTTACGTAATTCACACCTAAATTTTATTTTAACATTTTATCTGAAAAAATTCTCCTTTAATGGATGTATGCAGGGAATATTATCACCATATTATTATTTTAAATACAACTGTAGAAGGTTAGATGGTGGTCATAATTTTGATATAAAAAAGTAGAATGAATAGTATGGATATATACATTTTGGGCATTGATCTTAGGGAGGGGATTCTGTGGGATACTGTACGAAATGTGGGAATGAAACGAGCGAGGGCAACAAGTTTTGCGGGCAGTGCGGGGAGAGTCTCAATTATGAAAAAGTAATAGCCAGTCAGCAAAATAGTGACATAGAGGTTTTTTCATTAGTTGGCTTTATAACGGGATTGATATCTTGGTTTATTAATTTATGGGGGCTTGTTGGTACGGTAGCTATTGTATTCTCTATACTAGGTTTAAATAAAAAAGTGACGGGTACAAGTAAAGTGTTTGCTATTGTTGGAATCGTTTCAGGAATTATTAATGTCTTGTATGCGTTTATGTTAATTGTTTAACAAAAAAAATGATCCTCTTTCATGAAAGAGGATCATTTTTTTTGTAGCTATTAAGAAACAATAAAACTAATTACTGTTAGGAATAAAGCAAAACCTAAAATAGTTCCACATATTTTCATATGGCGCTTACGTCCCATAACGACGATTGCGACATATTCACGAATCATTGCATTAGGCCAGTAATAAAATGCAGTTTTTGATCCGATTCCTTGGCTATTAAGACCAGCTTGTCTTGCATATATACCGGCGCGGAAAAGGTGGAAATTATTCGTTGTAAAGATACTTCTATACTTACCGTCTGGTTTTAAAGAATCCATAATTTCTTTAGAGAACGACATATTTTGATATGTGTTTACAGAGCGATTTTCTTGTACTGTATGTTCAAGCGGAATTCCTTTTTCAACAGCATACTTTTGCATCGCTTCTGCTTCAGGAAGGCCTTCATCCGGACCTTGACCACCAGAGAAAATAATTGTTGGTGGTGTATTCACAGCGGCTTGTTTCCAGTAAAAGTCGATCGCTTTATTAATACGACTTGCAAGTAAAGGTGGTACTTTATCATTAATTAAGCCGCTACCGAGAACGATGATGAAATCTTGGTTACGTCTTGGTCTGTTGAATTGATATAGAAAATAAGCGCTTAAGAAGTTAGATAAGTGTATAAAGAAATATACGCTTATAAGAGAAATACCAGCAAAAATAGGCTGGAAATGTGATGAGACCAAACTTGCTGGATTTATGATAGGGAGTAACATACAGAATAACATCCCTAAAGCAGCAATTAAAGTTAAAGAGTTTGTGAAGCGTCTTCCTTCTCGCTTCATTAAAATTCTAGCATTCAGAAATAGTCCAAACATTAAAGCGATAGTACCGAAAGTAAGCATAAAGAGGAGTGCTAAAAAAGGGAAAAATATGATGTAGCGCAGGACAGCACTATCTGAGTTCCAAGATACAATCACGCAAAAAATAAGGAAAAAACAGATAAAAGTATTAAATAAAAAGCCATTTATTATTTTTCGTGGATCTTTTAAATAGGAAATAAGAAAAATAATAAACAATATAAGAGGAACAATTCCGAAAGACATAAATATAGTACACCTCAATTTGTATAAGAATTTGACATACCTTTTATATTACATGATTTTATAATTAGAAATGAAAGAAAAAGGATTTTGAATTTTCTCAATAAAATATATGAATGCATATGTTACAATATATTCAAAGCGATATATTAAAAGTAAAATGGTTGAAGAGGCACTCTATGGAGTGGCTTTTCTTTTTGGTATGTAATTATGCATATTATATTTATTTTCAAGTGAAGAGGATTAAAATATAAGTGATAGACATACTTTATAAAGCAGAATTTAATACAAACATTTCCCTCTACTTTTTGTATCTAACAATCGTATAACAATAAATAATTCTGTTTTATAGTGTCTGTTTATGAAAAGCGTAAAAGGTGTCTTCTTTAAAGGCACCTTTTTGTTGTTTAGTATAGCTAGTTTTTACTGTTTGCATAGTGGAAACTATCTATACTAAACATTAGCAATCTTCCGTATAAACATTATCAATTTACTATATATTCCAGTGGTGTTAACCTACATATGAAAGGCTTTCTTTTTCAAAATATTACCCCTAATAAATTTTTGAAGAAGTCAACTGTCTCCAAAACTGCCATTCATGCTTAGTAAAAAAGAATCCTGCTGGATTCTTTTTTGCGTTCGACAGAATATGACAAAATACATTTGAATAATTTGTTATATTGTTAAATGGTTATTATGGAAAGAGAAGGAGACTTAAGTATGAGATTTAAGAAATTAATTTTAACAGGTGCACTTGTTGCAACTACAGCATTTACTTCAATTGGAACAGCGCAGGCAAGCGCAGATTTTAAAGATGTTCCAAACAATCATTGGTCTTATAAAGCAATTATGGATTTAGCAAATAAAAACGTTGTTGCTGGATACGGAAATGGGATTTTTGGATTTGGTGATGATGTAACGCGCGAGCAAGTTGCCGCTCTTATGTTCCGTCATTTAAAACCGGTAGTAAAAGAACAGTATAACAATCCATATAAAGATGTTACGGATCGTTCAACTATGTTTAAAAAAGAGATTCTTGCTTTAACAGAGATGGGTATATTCGTTGGAGATAACACAGGGAAATTTAGACCGAAAGATTCGTTAACTCGTGAAGAAATGGCACAAATTTTGACAAGAGGATTCCAATTGCAAATAAGAGGGGATCATAATTTCCCGGATGTAGATAGAAATGGATGGGCGAATCCTGCGATTACTGCAATTAAATCAAATTATATTACGGCTGGAACTGGTAATGGTACATTCGCACCTAAAATGCATGTAAGTCGTGAGCAATACGTTCAGTTCTTATATAATGCAACGTTACCATTTGAAGAAAGACCAGGAGCAAAACAACCACAACCAGAAGTGAAACCTGAAGTAAAGCCAGATCCGAAACGTTTTGCTAATTGTAAAGAAGCAAACGATGCGGGATATTATGACATTACAAGAGATAGTCCTTATTACGGTAAGCATTTAGACCGTGATGGCGATGGAATTGCTTGTGAGAAAAAGAAAAAAGGTAAATAAGAAAAAGCACTCAGTTTGAGTGCTTTTTCTTATGGAAACATGCTATTTTTTTAGGCGCTGTTCATAAAATGAAAGTAAGGAAATGAAAGTAGGTGACAAAATGCCGTCAGTTGTGGAAGGAGTTATTATTGAAAACTGCAATGGAACGATTAATTTAGGGGATAAATATAACGTGCAGCCGATTGAAAAAACGAAAGCTTATAATGGATCGGGATCATCGAATACAGGAATGAAAGTACAAACATTTAGTGGTATTAGTACAGCAGATGTAGGAGATAGCGACGTGAATGATCAAGGAATACAGTTTACTTTATAGAGAAATATGTAAAATTGCATAAAATGATGAACTTACCCTGTGCTACAATCTAGCTGTGAGCTGTTAATGATTCTTCTGTATTATAGTTGTTAGATTAGAAATATAACATCCTATCGAAAATCATACGTATAAAAAAGACACTTCAAAAGAAGTGTCTTTTTTCATCTTAGTGATACCCTTTAGCGGAATCTTTATGAATTTTATTTTTAAAGATACTGTAGCTCCAAAGTTGATATCCAATAACAATTGGCACCATAACCATTGCAACGAAGAACATAATTTTTAAGTTTAATTGACTACCAGCTGCGTTGTATAACGTTGTACTATAAGCATCATTAATACGAGATGGTAACATTCTTGGGAACATGCCTGCAAAGCCAGTTGTCATAAACATTGCGATTGTTAAGCAAACGAATGTAAATGCAAGGCCGATTTTATGTTTATACACCATAATTAGTGCGAGTACACTCATTAACATGGCAAGTACCGGAAGAATGAATAGTACCGGATATTCTGTGAAGTTTTGGAATAAATTTGTACGATTAGCAGTAGCTACATAGAAAATAGCTAAAATGATAGCAGCTGCCATTGAAAATGGTCTTGCGATTTTATACGCACGATCAGATACTTCACCAGTCGTTTTAATCATAACCCAAAGGGCACCAGATACGACGAATATAGCAGTGAAGAACAGACCTCCTAAAATACCGTAATGATTTAGTAAGCTAAGTAAATTTCCTTCATAGCCATTTTTTCCGATTTGTAGTCCATAATAAAGGTTAGCGAACGTAACTCCGAATAAGAAAGCGATTAGGAAACTACCAATTGTAAATGCCCATTTACAAGTTTTTTGCCAAATTGGTGAATCGTCTTTATGCATGAATTCCAGTCCAGCAGCACGAGCAAACAGTGCAAGTAATACTAAAAATAGTGGTGTATATAGGTAGCTAAACATATTTGCATATGTGACTGGGAAGGCAGCAAATGTTGCGCCACCAGCTGTAATTAACCACACTTCATTACCACCCCAGAACGGGCCGATTGCTTCTTGTAATTGATTTCGTTCCTGTCGGTCTTTCGCAACGAAAGGGAAAATCATTCCGTTACCAAGCGCATACCCATCAAGAATAAAGTAAACTGTCCAAATCACACCCCATAAACCAAACCAGATGATTGCAAGCATATCATGAGACATGAGCTGCACCTCCCTCAGTAGCAGGTTCTTCTAGTGCTGCTGGTCCTTTTTTCGCGAACTTCAGCATTAAATATACGTCTGCGATTAAAAGTAAAGTGTAGAACAAGATTAAACTAATTAATGAGAACCAAATTTGTGGAACAGATATAGGTGATACAGATTCTGCTGTACGCATTAGTTTATAAACTGTCCATGGTTGACGACCTACTTCGGCAACTATCCAACCAGCGTTAATTGCGATATATGGTAGTAAAACAGACCATATTGTAATTTTTAAGTAACGTTTTGAGTTTTCTAGTTTTCCTTTTCGGTTTAAATAGAAGCCATACCAAGTTAATGCCATAAAGAACATACCAAGTGCAACCATTAAGCGGAAGCTATAGTACACGAGGTTAACATTTGGACGATCTTCTTTCGGAATATCTTTTAAACCAACAATTTCGCCATCAAATGAATTTGTATAGAAGAAGCTTCCTAACTTTGGAATCGTTAGGAATTCAAAGTTCTTTTCGTTTTTTACATCAGGAATTTGAACAATCGAAAAACCTTGTCCTTTTCCAGTTTCCCAAACAGCTTCCATCGCAGCGCCTTTAGCTGGTTGATATTTAGCTGCTGATACACCAGATTGATGTCCCATAAACGGTGTAATTGTTGCGGCGAATAAGCCTAACATTAAGCCAAACTTAAATGATTTTTTGAAGAATTCAACTTCATTCTTACGTAATAAGTGGTAGGCACTAATTGCCATAACGAAGAAAGCACCAACAATATAACAACCAATTACAGTATGGAAGAACATGTTCCAAGCGTATGGATTTGTAACAAGTGCCCAGAAATCATTTAATTCAGCGCGGCCGTTACGTACGACGTAGCCAACAGGGTTTTGCATAAAACCGTTTGCTGTAATAATCCAAAGGGCAGAAATATTTGTTCCAAGTGCAACCATCCACATACAGAAGGCACGGAACTTTGGTGAAATTTTGTCTTTACCGAATAACCATATTCCCATGAAAGTAGATTCTAAGAAGAAGGCAACGAGTGCTTCGATTGCGAGAGGTGATCCGAAAATATCTCCCATATATTTGGAGTACTCAGACCAGTTTGTTCCAAATTGGAATTCCATCGTAATCCCGGTTATAATCCCCATGACGAAGTTAATTGTAAATAATTTACCCCAGAAATTTGCCATTTTGCGGTATGTTGGATTCAATGTGCGGGCGTATTGAGTTTCCATACATGCTACCAAAATAACAAGTCCGATTGTCAAAGGTACAAATAAAAAGTGATAAAAAATAGTAATTGCAAATTGAAAACGACTCAGTAACAGAACGTCGGACATAATAAATATTCACTCCTTTTTTACATTATCTACAATCAGTTTATAGTGAAAATACGTTTAAAGTATGTGAGACTTGTTACAAAGCTGTGTGTATATTTTGAAAGAATTATGTCGATTATCTGAAAATATCTTATTTTTACTATAAAGCGATATCCTTTTTGAGTTTTTCATATTTTGGTACACTATTTATGTAGTGTAAATGAGAGAAAAGAGGGTCCTTTACTATGAAGTCATTAGAAGAGATTATGCAGTACAATGAAAAATTCGTTGAAGAAAAAAAATACGAAGAGTATGAAACAGGAAAATTTCCAAATAAAAAAATGGTAATTATCTCTTGTATGGATACACGTCTTGTTGAATTGTTACCAAAAGCGATGAATATGCGTAACGGTGATGTGAAAATTATTAAAGTAGCAGGCGCTGTTATTTCACATCCGTTTGGCAGTATTATGCGTAGTATTTTAGTGGCTGTATATGAACTTGGTGCTGATGAAGTATGTGTAGTTGGTCACCACGATTGCGGTATGGCAAAAATTCAAGCAAGCAGTACGATTGAGAAGATGAAAGAGCGCGGTGTAACAGATGAGAAATTAGATACACTTCGTTATTCTGGAATCGATTTAGAAAGATTCCTACAAGGGTTCTCTAGTGTAGAAGAAAGTGTAGAACATAGCGTATCAATACTTCGTAACCATCCATTACTTCCAGAAGAAGTACCTGTTCACGGTCTTGTTATAGATCCTGATACAGGAAAATTAGATTTAGTTGTGAATGGTTACGATAATTAAGGCTTTATATTGTCATCCTTTTTATCTGGGACAGGATCAAATCCTCCCGGATGGAAAGGGTGACATTTTAATATACGCTTACATGTAAGCCAAAAACCTTTGAGTGCGCCATGCTTTTGAAACGCCTCTAATCCGTAATGAGAGCAAGTTGGGTAAAAGCGGCAAGTTGGCGGTGTCATTGGAGAAATGAATTTTTGATAAAAGTGTATAATCCCAATAAAAATCTGTTTCATAACGGTCTCCTTTTCAGCATATTCTTAAAGTATTATAGCACGACTGTACATAATACTTTACTAATGTGCATTTCCGTTATATCATATTGGATATAACGGAATTAAATTAAAAGCGGGAGAGATGTTGTATGCCATCAGTAGAAAGCTTTGAATTAGATCATACGATTGTAAAGGCACCTTATGTAAGACATTGCGGAGTTCACAATGTAGGTAGTGACGGTATTGTAAATAAATTTGATATTCGTTTTTGCCAACCGAATAAACAAGCAATGAAACCAGATGTTATTCATACGTTAGAACATTTATTAGCATTTAATTTACGTAAATATATTGATCGTTATCCGCATTTTGATATTATCGATATTTCACCAATGGGCTGCCAAACAGGATATTACCTTGTAGTAAGCGGAACACCGACAGTTCGAGAAATCATTGATTTATTAGAATTAACATTAAAAGATGCGGTTCAAATTACAGAAATTCCAGCTGCAAATGAAACACAATGTGGTCAAGCGAAGCTTCACGATTTAGAGGGAGCACAACGCTTAATGAACTTCTGGTTAAGCCAAGATAAAGATGAACTTGAGAAAGTATTTGGATAAAGAAAAACTGCCTGTGAAAGGGCAGTTTTTTTGTGGCATGATAATAAATGAAATTATATCAACGATTTTTCGAATATATCGACCGTAACTTGAAATATATCAATGATTTTTTTAATATATCGACGTTTCGACACGGAATATCGACTTACCGACAAAAGTTGACAAAAAATTATCCTCTATTTTATTACGTACTTGTAAATGCGAAATTGCTCAAGATTTCATTCTATACGTAGCGAAAGTAGTTCGATATGAGAAAGAAGAATATAAGACTAGAAACGAAAAAAAACGGAATGCTCATGGATTTTCGTCCAGATTTCAGTTCGTTAATCCCTAGAAGAATAAAAGAACAGCTGAGAGCAAATTGTATGTATGAGGTAAATATGAAGTTATCAGTAATAAGGGAATAAGTGCAAAGAGAGATTGTGAGAAGTCCTAAAACAATCCGTAATCCAGTTAGCATGTAATTCCCCCTTAAATAGATTATTTACCGGAATAGTTCTGAGAAGCTAAGAAATAAAGCACCAGCTCCAGCTATGAAAGCAAATATACCACTAGATTTTCTGTCTTGTTTTATTTCTCCTAGTCCTATAGTGAAAGCCATTAATCCTAAGAAAATGAACATATAAGGCGTCATTTCTCTATTACCAGTAAAATATCCGTAGATTACTATACATAATGCAATGAGTGCAAAAGTAATCTGTAATCCTTTTAGCATATATATCCCCCCTGTTATTTTATATAGCTAATGATGAGGAAAATCTAAATAAATCCAATTCTTGAATCTTTTTTCTTTATTTGTTCAAGGGTAATGAGGAATATGAAAGCTCCTAATAGAAATGGTGAAAGTGGTAGAAAGTTATGCTGACCTGCCAGTAAACGAATACTGGATATGATGTGGGCTAAAATAAGTAGTATATGCAAAGTATTATGAATTCTTCTTGCTGTTTTGTGTATGTGGGTTATCTTCTGGTTTATCAATTGAATGTTTATAAGCATATCCCTTATTAATCGTCATGACGGAGAGTACGAGGATGACTAGGACGATGATCATACCGATAATTAATATTTTAAACATGGAATCCCTCCTTTTCTTTATTTTACATAATTTTGTAATTGATGAAAACAATAGAAATAAAAAGGATGAAAGAAGGGCGTTACATGGAACAGAAAAAAACATATTATATATCAATAGGAAACGGTCAAATTTCACAAGTGAAGACGGCGGATACGTATAATTTTGAGATTTCCGCAAGTGATGAGGAAATTACGGAGTTAAGAGAGTATTTCGATCAAGCGTATGTAGAGGATTTAGGTTCATTTGTACGCTCCCACGTTCCATTTGTTGAGTATCATCACGATTCTAATAATGACCGATATGATGAACAACTACAAAAAGCATATAAAATGATTTACGATTTAGGAAATCATGAGACGAAAGAATTAGTCGCGCAAATGGGAATAATCAATGGATTATAATTGGATAATATTATGCAGAAAAGCGAGAATATGCTACAATTTGTGGTAGGAAAAACTTGTAACCATCAATAGGGGAGTAATGGCATGTACAAATTTAAAGATTATTACCACAACACTGTACAATTATCGTTTGAACGTTATCCATTTTCTCCTGAGCCAAAGCATGTTTGGGTTGTATGCCGGTACGGGGATCAATGGTTATTAACACATCATTTACGTCGCGGTCTTGAATTTCCAGGTGGTAAAGTAGAACTAGGGGAAACACCGGAAGAAGCGGCAGTTCGAGAAGTTCATGAAGAAACTGGCGGCATAGTTTCTGATTTAACTTACTTAGGACAATATAAAGTATCTGGAAAAGACAAAATAATCATTAAAAACATTTATTTTGCAACGATTAGTGCGGTAGAAGCACATACGCATTACGAAGAAACGAAAGGATCTGTTTTATTAACAGACATTCCTGACAACATTAAAACGGATAGAAAATTTAGCTTTATAATGCGCGACGATGTATTGGCGCGTACGATGAAACATATAGAAGAAATCGGCTGTTTTACGAAGTAAAGTGGCCGGTTTCTTTTTTTGTTTGTAGGAATAAATGTAAATATATCTTTATATATATATGCATATAATATACAATTTTTGTAAAGGTATATTTGCATTTTAGGAGGGGGAAGATGGATAACAGAAAAGAAACGACTGTTACTGTTTCGATGGTTAAATTAAATATCTATGCATTTCTTATAATATTCGCTTTGGCGTTTGGAATTGGTTACTTGCATATATTTCTTTCAGGCGGGGTTCAATTTGAATTTACATTGCCCGTTATGTTTCTTTTGATTATTGGAATGATTGTTTTCGTTTGTATTCATGAGGCAATACATTTAATTGGATTTCGTTATATCGGAGGTGTTCCGTGGAGTGAACTAACATGGGGTGTAAATTGGAAATTAGGTGTAGCATATGCTCATTCTAAAAAAGAAATTACAGTAAAGCAAATGAAGAAAGTGTTAATGTTACCGTTTTTACCGACTGGAATTTTGCCAATTGTATTGGGATTAGTTATGAATCTGGAGCCACTCTCATTTTTAGGAATTTTACTAACAGCGAGTTGTATCGGTGACATTGCCTTATATCAAAAAGTTTCAAAGTTTCCAGATGATGCGCTAGTTAAAGATCATCCGAGTAAACCGCAGTTTACAGTATATGAATAGGTAAGGAAGAGGAGGCGTTCGGGAAACGAAGCCTCCTTTTACTATTGTCTTGTGTTTGTCTCTACCTCTAAAAACGAAAGCACCTCCAACAAATCATCCACTACACGCGAATGCTCAAAATCACCCCAAAATGAATCTCTCTTCCAAACACCAAGGATCCCTGCTTGTTCAGAACCAAGCACATCGTTTTCTGGATGATCTCCAACGTAAAGACATTCTGCGGCCTTAACATCTAGCTTTTGCAAAGCTCGTTCGAAAATTTCAGGATGCGGTTTTTTAATTCCTTCCGCTTCGGAAACGAGAATTGTATTTGTATACGTATGTATGTTTAGTGCGCGAAGATTGTTCATTTGAAAGTCAGTAAAGCCGTTTGTAATAATGCCAATTTTAATATTTTGTTGTGTTAAACGTTGAAGTAATTCATGCATGTTTTGGAAAGGGATACAATGATGTTGGAAGTTAGTAATGTAGTCGTGCAGTAGTTGCTCTAGTGTTAAAGTGGTAATATTGTATTCGGAAAGAAGAGTAGCATAGACTTTATCTTTCCACGTATAGCCATTATTATCTAGTTCGAGAAATCGAGAACAATACTCGAATTTTTCTATGTTCATTAAGTGAGAGGTAAAGCGATTATATTGATCATGAATAAATTGTTCTAAAGATTGACGACGGTCTAATAGTGTTCCATCTAAGTCGAATAAGACTGCTCGAATCATGGGAAACCTCCTTACAGTTTATATAATTAATTATCGCATATTCGTTAAAAAATGATTATTATATTTTTGTAGAATGTATTGATGGAGGACTGTATGAAGAGACTGTATGGCAAGTTAGTAGGGGTTATCGTTGCAATCGGCTTACTAGCAGGATGCGAAAGTTCTATGAAGAGTGTGAAAGAAAAAGAAGTGTGTAAAACAGACGAAGAATGTGTGGAAATAGGAGATAAGAAACTTCAAAAAGTATATGAAAAAATAGATGGATTATCTGAGCTTGAGGCAGTAGAAGATTATGAAATAGAAGAGCATGAAAGTGCGGATACGAAAGAGGCAGAGCAGAAAAAAGATGATGAGGATGATGAAAGTTATTTCTTTTTAGCTTCTTATTATATCGATGGTGATGAAATTGTAGATCCTTATTTTGAAAAAATAGAACGGAAACGTTTAAATAAAGTATTCGCTGAAGATAAAGAAGCGAAAGAAGAGGTGCTACAACAACGTCAAGATAGAGGGTATCATGAAGACTTATGGGATATGTATCGTACACTCATTCCAGCTAAATATCGCGGGAATATAACAGAATTTGATTTAATAACGGATGGTTATGACGGTGTTGTTGCCCATGTTATGCCGAGTATGGAGAATCCGAAAGACTGGACTCTTAGCCTAGATACGCTTGATTCTGCGGTAAATATCGATGAAGTGATGAAAACATTAATTCATGAGACGGCTCACGTGTTGACGCTCGGGCATAAGCAAATACCCGTAGATGAAAACTATGTAAAGGCTTTTGAAGAAGATAAAGATATTTCAACGTACCGAAATAAATGTGGAAATCTTTTCTTACAAGAGGGATGTGCGAAGGAAAAATCTTATATTAATCAATTTTATAACTCTTTCTGGAAGCCTATTGAGCAGGAGTGGACAGAAAAGAAAGTAGAAGAAAGTGAAGAAACTCAAATTGAGTTTTTTAAAGAAAAGCAAGATGAGTTTGTCTCACAGTATGGAACGACAAATGTAGCAGAAGATATTGCTGATACGTTTACAGCGTTTATTTTGCAAGATTCCAAAAAGGTGAAAGAAGGATCGGAGTTAAAGTATAAAAAAATTGCGTTCTTTTATCAGTTCCCCGAGCTTGTAAAAATGAGAGCGGAAGTGTTGTCGGGATTATATGATGTTTCGAAAACGATAGAGCAACAAAGTGGACATTAATGCGAGTTGTATATTTTAGCCAAGAAAACGTAAAGAATTTTAGTTCTTTGCGTTTTTTATTTTGATAAAATTGAAAATTCTGTCTTTTTTATTAAAAAGAAGAAGGAACTATCACTATAAAATAGAATTAGTATAAAAATGTCACAATTTAGACACAATTATAATGCGCGTGTTGTAGGGGCTATAAGTTTACTCTCGAGGAGGTAATGAAACGTATGAAAACGATTCTTGCTGTTGCTGGTCTCATTTGGGTAATGTCTCACGGTTTTCCGATTTTTGAAGGGGAGCAAATTCGTAGTGCATTGGATAAAAAGTTTAATGATTATCATGTGATAGATCGAAAAGATAATGTCGTTACAGTACGTGTGAAAGATTGTTTCCATACAGTTACGGTTGCGGATGGAAACGTTAAAAATGAAACAAAGATGTGTGATAAAAAGTAAAAGAAAGAAGCTGACTATAGTTTATCGTCCTAAGTCAGCTTTTTTTTCTTTTCCCAATTAGAAGTTTTTCAAACGCCTCAACAAACACATACATAAGTGTGGCGAGGACGCAGGTGAGTAATACGCTCAGTAAGACGAGCGTGAAATTAAATACTTGGAATCCATAGCTAATTAAGTAGCCAAGACCTTGTTTAGAGACGAGAAGTTCGCCGAATATAACGCCGACCCATGATAAACCAACGTTTACTTTTAACGTTGAAATAATGGCTGGGAAGGATGCAGGGAGAACTACTTGTTTATAACATTGCCATTTATTTGCGCCGAATGTGTCCATCACTTTTATATAGTTAGAATCGACTTCTTGAAATGCGCTGTAAATAACGAGAATGGTAATGATGATGGAAATGATTACTCCCATTGCAATCGACGAAGAAATATTTGGGCCGAAGATTACAATAATAATCGGACCAAGTGCCACTTTTGGCATGGCGTTTAGGACGACGAGATATGGATCAAGTACGCGGGCGAGAAGTGGTATCCACCAAAGGAAAGTAGCGATAATGGCTCCGAGCACTGTTCCAAGAATGAAGCCTACTCCCGTTTCAAGTAATGTCGTCCATATGTGGACCCAAAGCGAACCGTCAAGCCATTTACTAAGGAAGAGATCCCAAATGCTTGAAGGAGAGCTAAAGAGTAAAGGGTCAATCCACTCTTTTTTGCTAGCTATTTCCCATAGTGCAAAGAAAAGAATGAGCAGTAAAAGTTGTAAAGACCTGGCTAACCATGCGCGTCTGCGTTCTTTCTTCCGAAACTGTTCATGTAGTTGCTTTATATTATCCAAGGCGTTCCAACTCCTTCCATATATCTTGGAAGAGGGATGGGAAGTCATGGTGGTGGCGTGATTCTAACGGTGATAAAGAGCGGATGCCTTCCGGGACGATAAATGTTTTTGCAATTTTTCCGGGATTTGCTTGTAGTAAATAAATACGATCACTCATCGCAATTGCTTCTTCAATATCATGTGTCACGAGTAGTGAAGTTTTCTTATATTTACGTAGTAAGTTGAAAACGAGATCTTCTAGTTTCAATTTCGTTTGATAATCGAGCGCTGAGAATGGTTCATCTAGCAATAAAATTTTGGGGTCGGTCGCTAACGTTCGAACGAGAGCGGCACGTTGACGCATACCGCCGGATAGTTCACGAGGGTATTGCTCTTCTACGTCATGTAGACCGACTTGTTTTAAAAGCTGTAAAGTATGTTTTTTCGTCTGTTCATTGTAAATTTTTCGGGTGTGAAGTCCAAGCATAATATTTTCTTCAATTGTTTTCCAAGGAAACAAGTAGTCTTGCTGCAACATGTACCCCATAGATGGAGTTTTCGTTGTAATGGGCTCACCATCTAAAAAGACGATACCTTCAATTGGATCAAGCAACCCGGCAATAATGGAGAGGAGTGTCGTTTTGCCGCAACCACTTGGACCGAGTATAGAAATGAATTCGCCTTCTTCTACTTGTAAACTCATATCTTCGAGAATCAGTTTGGCATTCTCTTTTGCGAAAAAGCAGTGAGAAACGTTACGTATTTGTAAAAAACTCATACACTTCGCCTCTATTTCTTAATAACGCTTTCGGCAATTTTTGTATTGACGAGCGCTTCATGTGGAACTTCTTTTTGTAATTCACCAGCTTCCTTCATAATCGTTTGGAGCTGTTTCCATTCTTCAGCATCTAATAGCGGATTTGTCGCATAAGAATGTTGCTTTTTATACCGTTCGATTACTTTTACTGTAATGTCTTTTGAAGTGTCTTTAAATAACGGAGAAACGGCTTCAGCAATCTCTTCTGGACTATGAGTATCAACCCATTGCTGCGCTTTATAGAGAGCACGTGTGAATTTTTCAGCAGCAGCTTTATCCTTTTTTAAGAAACTTTCTTTTGCCATGAACGATGTATAAGGAACAGTACCTGATTCATTTCCGAACGAAGCAACGATATAACCTTTACCTTCTTTTTCGAATATACTTGCAGTCGGTTCAAAGAGCTGTACAAATTCTCCCGTACCAGATGCGTAGGCATTTGCAATGTTAGCAAACTCGATGTTTTGAATTAAGTTTGTATCTTTGTGAGGATCAATGCCATTTTTCTTTAAAACGTATTCTCCAACCATTTGCGGCATGCCGCCTTTACGTTGTCCTAAAAACGTAACACCCTTTACGTCATTCCAATTAAAAGAGTCTAATTTTTTACGCGAAACTAAAAATGTTCCATCTGTTTGTGTAAGCTGTGCGAAGTTAATGACAGGGTCTTTTGCGCCCTGTTGATGAACGTAAATGGACGTTTCAGAACCAACGAGAGCAATATCAATGCCGCCAGATAATAGGGCGGTCATCGTTTTATCTCCGCCAGCTGTTGTTTGTAGATCAATATTTAATCCTTCATCTTTAAAAAATCCTTTTTTAATCCCAACATATAACGGGGCATAGAAGAGGGAATGGGTAACTTCGCCGACCCGAATGTTTTGAGTTTGTTCTTTCGTACCTTCTTTTTTACTACTGCAAGCAGCAAATGTGAAAACAGCTAGTAACATGATACAAAAAACAGCTATTAATTTTTTCACTATATAACACCTCCTAGAAGTCACTCTACAAGCATGATATGTAGGTAAGTGCCCATATGTGAGTGTAGATAGCAGGAATTTTTTGGGTGATAAAGAAGTACAAATATAAGGGGTGATAAAATGGAGTACGAATATGATGATAGCGTACATTTACATCTTGATTATTTCGGAACAGAATGTGATATGGAATCGATTGCTTATAAGCGGAAGGATGAAGACGTGTGGGATGTGTATTTTAATTTTGGAGCATATGGTCTTCAGAAAGATGAGATCGAAACAGGTAGATTTATGGACGAATATGCTGGTTATTACGTTTTTTCTGTACATGCTCGTGATCTTAGCTGGGAATTTGGAAGTGCTCAATTTGAAGAGTGGGTTTTGAGAAATCAGATAGTAGAAAAATCGCTGCAAAAATAGGGAGGAATTTTGTGGTCGATTTTCTCATTTTATTGTTTATTTTCGTAGTCGGATTTTTTATTATGCAAGTACTCGTTTACCGATTTGCAAAGAGCAACATTCAAAAGTATACAAAAATAAAGTGTGTTCATATGTGGCTAGAGATGAATATGAAAAAGGGACCGAGATTAGATCTTTTTGATTTTGTAGTTATCGTACTTGTATGTATTATATGGAAAGTATGGATGTATTCTCTTGTGTAATAAATATGACTATTTCTGTTAAAATAAAGGAGAACCTGTCAGTGTTGATAGGTTCTTTTTTTATGATAACAATTTTGTAAAGTATAGTTTATTTATTATGCTACTAGAATATAGAAGAGATGAAGAAGTTGTATTTTTTAAGGGGAAATTAAGGATATACGTGTATAATACAAACACATAGGGAGACTAACTGCATACAAATATGTTATTTTGTATAGGACAATATGTTTTTTGATGCGAGACGAAGGGGTAAAGGAAAGAGGGAATAAATTGCTTTTTAATGTTTTAACACAACAACGAAGAAGAGATGAATTTTATCTTAGTTTTTCTCCTCAGGAGCCGAGGAAGAACCTACTAATTTCTATCATTCTTAGTGGAATGTGGGCGATTTGTTTAGAAACGCTGTTTTTTGTTATGTTAAGGTCTTTCGAATTCGAGAAAACTAAAGAATTTTTTAATGGGAAAATCCAGCTAAGTATACTCATTATTGTTTTGTGGAGTGTACTACTATACATCATTCATTTAAATAAAGGTATCAGTCATAAGCTTAGGCCAGCTATTCGAGTTTATGTTGTATTATTTTTAATTGCTCATACAATGAATTGGATGTATATCCTGATACAGGAGGATATGAATCTTATAGTAGTAAATACATGGGTGTATTTACAATATGGACAGTATATATTAAGCCTATTATTTATTTATATGGTATACGTTTTTGCATATAATTTGATTGGAAAAGTTTTCTTAAGTACAACGATAACTAGCTTAGTTTTAATTATTTTTGTGATGGTGAACCATTTTAAGCTCATTTTTAGAGGGGAGCCATTCTATCCGTCTGATTTTACACAGATTGGCCATATGAATTCCGTTATACCGATGGTTATGGATTATTTCAGTTTTTGGAATATGTTTCTGATGATAGTTAGTATTGTTTTACTTATATTTATAGTTATGTATATAAGAAAATACATTCCAGTTATAAAATCACATATTATTATAAGGATAATTTTAATATGTGGCTCTGCGTTTATGTTGTATGCATATAGTAACTACCCTACTACCTTTATGAATAATATATTTACAAAAGCTGGGGTAGACATCCGCGCATGGAATCAAGCTTCAAATTATAAGGGGAATGGTTTTGTTATAGGATTTTTAAGTAATTTAGATACGACAGTCATAAAAGAGCCAGAGGAATATTCAAAAGAAAATGTACAGCAAATTGCAAAGGATATAGAAAAGCAATATGGCGATAAAGTAAAAGCGCAAAAAAAGGTAGAGAAGCCGAACATTATATATATTATGAGTGAAGCATTTTGGGATCCGACAAAATTAACGAATCTTTCATTTAGCGAAGATCCAGTGCCGAATTTACATCGTTATACAGAGAATTTCCCAGGGGGACAAACGATAGCTCCTACATTTGGAGGGAATACAGCGAATACAGAATTTGAAGCATTAACGAGTTACTCGATGAGCCTTTTAATGCCAGGTTCTATACCGTATCAACAAGCTATTCCAAGTCAGAAAGAAGTTCCATCTATTGCAAGTGAATTGAAAAAGCAAGGGTATTATGCAAGTGCAATTCATGCCTTTAATCGATCGTTTTATAAACGGGAAGATGTATATAAAACATTAGGATTCGATAATTTTAATGCAGAAGACACGATGAAAAATACAGAAGTAGTTGGAGATAATATTGGTGATTTATCTATGAGTAAAGAAATAATAGATGAATTAAAAAAGAGAAAACAACCTACATTTATTCATGCGGTGACGATGCAAAATCATTTTCCATATACACCAAATATGTTTGGTGAAAATAAAATAGAAATTAGTGGATTAACAGAAGAGGAATCGAAAGCGGAATTAGAAGCATATACAGAAGGGGTAAGACTGTCGGATGAAGCGTTGCAATATTTAATAGAGCAGCTAGATGAGTTAGACAGGCCTACTTTATTAGTCTTCTTTGGAGATCATTTACCTATGTTAGGAACTAACAAATCTATTTATAAAGAAGCAGGATATATAGAAAATGAAGAGACGGTGAGAGAAAGATTAATTATGTCAGAAACACCATTGTTAATGTATGCGAATTTCGATTTGCCAAATGACAATTTAGGTTTAGTAAGTCCAATTTATTTTTCTAGTCTTGTTTTTGATTATGCAGGATTAAATCAATCACCATTTTATCAATTTTTATCGGAAATGCATAAAGAAATACCGGTTCTGAGAGATGAGTTAAAGGTTAATAAAGATGGGGAAGAGATAACAGATTTAACAAAAGAACAAAAAGAAATGTTAGAACAATATAAAATGCTCCAATATGATTTACTTGCTGGAAAGCAGTATAGTAAAGATATACTTTTTAAATAGAAAAACAAAAAGAACTTGTATAACGATACAAGTTCTTTTTTATAGTATTTAACGGGGTAACCAGACAAGCTGGGTTTAGGGAGTATTACCTGTACATTTAGTATAAATGAAAATGTAATCGTTTTATTGATTGATTTGTGAGAAATATGTGAATTTTAACCTTTTCAAAAACTGCGTTCATATTAACGCGATTTGGCATAGGTTTTTATGAACGTAAAAATTTTATAAGTTCTTCATTTAATTCATCCGCTTGATCGATTGGAGAACCGTGACCACTATTTGTAAGAGGATGTAACTGAGAGTTTTTAATCCGCTTTTGTGTGAGTTCAGCGCTTTTATAAGGGATAAGTTGATCGTGAATACCGTGGAATATTTTTGTTGGGACGTTAATTTTACTTAAATCTTTTGTTACGTCTTCATTTGCGGCTGCTTGTAATATTTTGATGAGAGCGTAGGAAGCAGACTGCATACCGAGATAAGAAAACCATTCTAACGTAGCAGATCCTAAGTTTCTATTAAAAAATGATAAAGATACATCATTTAAAAATTTAGGCAGATTGGCATACATTTGATTAATAAGGGTATCTGCTTGTTCTTTTGGGACACCATAGGGAGATTCTTGATTTTTAACGAAAGAGGGGGAAACAGCATCGACTAATACAAGTTTAGAAATACGATGACCATTATAGCGAGACATGTACCGAATAGAAAGAGCACCACCTACTGAGAAACCAACTAATGTAGCATTTTCTACTTGAAGTGCTTCTAGAACAATGGCGATATCGTCTGCTAAACGATCGTATGTGTAACCAGTCCACGGTTTATCAGATTGCCCGTTTCCGCGTATATCCATAGCGATGCAGCGGAAACCGTGCTGTGGTAACACATTGAGTTGATATTGGTACATTTGATGATTTAAGGGCCAGCCATGGACGAAGAAAACAGTTTTACTACCGGGACCAGGATTAACATCTTGCACAAAAATATGCACATCTTTTTCAACGGTAACAAACATGAATGAGCCTCCTATTCATACACTCTTTCCCAAAAGCGTTGTTATGCTTTTTTATTTTTTTGCGCCCATAATATAAGTATTATTGTTTATAGCTTTTATGCTTATATAGCCTGAAGATAATTCGCTGTATTGGCATGATTTCCCTAAAATGTTCGATTTCTCTTTGTTTGTCTAAGAAAATCATTTATTATAATAAATGGTATTCTTCGAGATATTATTTTGAAGGGGTGTTGAAGTGAAAGAAAGTTTTTTATCATATAAAGAAGAAGAAAGGAATGCAAAAATCCTTTTGTGGGTGCTATATGTCATGGTTGTTTCATACCAAGTTTTATATGCAATTGTATTAGAAAATAAATCACTAACGGATAAGGGACATAGCATATTATGGCAAGTTATTTGTGGAACAGCAATACTTGGTGTGAATGTATATTTAATAAAGAAAGAGAAAGCGAATTTCGTTAAATATGCATGTATATTTGCATACTTAGGAATAGAGATTGCTAATATACTTTCGTATATTCTTTATAATGAGGCGGCATTTGATGGGGTAAATATAATAGAAATTATTCTCATCTTCTTTGTACCTATATTTTTAAATAAAAAATATTTTGTGTTTGTACTTTCAACTATTGTAGCGAAATATGTAATTTACTTATTTGTATTAGAGGAAGTAAAAGCGTTTATGTTCCTCATTATGTATACACTCGTATTAATAGTGGCATATATCATTTTAAATCGCTTTATACAATACCTTTCAGCGGTAAAGAAAAGTATTAAGATTGCTAGTGAATCACAAAAATTAGCAGTGATCGGAAAAATGGCAGCGACAGTGGGACATGAAATTAAAAATCCACTTGCTTCATTAAAAGGGTTTACGCAATTACAACGAGAGAAGCATGCAGAGGACCCTATTTACAAACAGATGATTTTTGAAATAGAAAATATGAATAATATGATAAGTGAATTGATGGAAGTTGCTACATGTAAACCTTCTATTTATAAGAAATATAATATAGGTGAAATTGCATTACAAGCAGTAACAATTCTTCGCGAAAAAATGAATGAATCTAGCGTCCAGCTTATTTCTAATGTGGAAGAAAAGACGATAGAAGTTGAATGTGATGAGCGGAAAATAAGAGGAGTCTTTCTATATGTCATAAAAAATGCTCTGGAGGCAATGGAGCAAGGTGGCACATTAGAGTTACGGTTAGAAAATAAAGGACAAGATTATGTAATACTAAGTGTAATCGATAATGGTTACGGTATTAAGAAAGAAAATTTAGCTCGTGTTACAGAAGCCTTTTATACAACGAAACAAGATAAAATTGGCCTGGGACTAACAGTAGCGAATCGGCTTGTTACTGAGCAGCATCTTGGTGAATTACATATTTCAAGTGAAAGAGATATTGGAACCAGAATAGATATCATTCTCCCGAAGCAACGTGGAAATAGTGAAATCCAAGTGGGAGAAAAGCTAGGAGTTACCATATGAATAAAGACGATATATTTAAAAATGAAGAAATGAAGGCACTGAAAATATTTTTAAGTTTATTTTTCATTATATTTTTTGTATACGATCTTGCCTACGAATTTATTGTACCTTTAATAGGAGGAGAGCAAGAAGGAGTAGGAGAATTTGAAGACGGTTTGGGTTTATGGCTTTATTTTCTGATGGTGATTTTGTTTTGTATTGGAGTATACTTCATGAAATGGAAGAATCTATTTGCAGTGAAATATATTATTCTAATTGGATATAACCTATTAGATTTTATCCATAATTTTATGATTTACTATGGTAGTGATGCTGAGTTTGATGGTGGGAATATAGTAGAAGGATTTTTTATTTTATTTGCCCCACTCTTTGTGAACAAAAGATATTTTTGGCTAGTCCCAAGCATACTTGTTGGAAAATACGCTCTCATAGGAATCATTATTCACTCTTCACTCGTTTTAATCCCGATGGCATTATATAGCGTATTTACTGTCATATGTTGGATTATGTTTTTGAGGTTTCAATCTTACGTTCGTACGCTTGAGATGATGGATAAAGAAATACAACAAACAGAAAAGCTAGCAACTGTTGGAAAAATGGCAACAGTTATTGGTTACAAAATTAAAAGACCTCTAGCGAATTTGGAGAAATTTGTGAATAAGCAAGCAAATAAATATCCAGAGGATAAAATATATAGTGATATTATGAAGCAAGAAGTGGAACGAATTCATACAATTGCTACAGAACTTAGTGGATTTGAGAAATCTAAATCACTAGAATCAGAAATTCATAGTATAGAAGAAATTATCGCTTATGTTATTCGAGTTATGGGGAAGCCTGCTTTAAAGCAAGGAGTTCACATACAAGGTATTTATAGTAAAGACATACCATCGATTATATGCGATGAAAAACGATTAAAACAAGTATTTTTTAATTTAATTAAAAATGCGATTGAGGCAATGTCAGTTGGTGGAATGATTACGATTAAAGTGACTGTAGAAGATGCAATCATTGTTCAAGTTAAGGATGAGGGGTGCGGTATTCCAAAAGATAAAATTCCGAAGCTAAATGAAGCCTTTTACACAACAAAAGAAACGGGAACTGGTTTAGGTTTAGTAGTTACAGAAAAAATTATTAAAGACCACAACGGTAAAATGAGTTTTGAAAGTGAAGTTGGGGTTGGAACGACGGTGAAGGTTATATTACCGATATCATGAAAAACTATGTTTAAAAGGGAGATCACTTACTTGAGGGTGATCTCCCTTTTTTGTTAAATAAATTACTTCTAAGAGAGAACTAAATATCAGTGATTAGAAAAATAGAATATACAGCACTGGCAGTAATTCCAGGGTTAATATAAAGAGATATAGCATCTCCTCTAGAAACTGGATTTCCAGTTGTAATGCTAATCCAAGTTATAGTAGCGGGACCTATTGCTGGAGTAGGATTAAACACTTGAATTTGTCCCGAGCCAGTATCTGTCGGTTTAATGGAAAATACTATAGTTCCGGTAATTTTGTCAGTAGTAGTTAAGGTAATAGTAGATAGAATGTAACTAGAGGTAGGGGCAGTGAGGTTTGTGAGGACATTCCTGCAAATATCAATTGTATAAACAGCAGCAGGTAAGTTATTTACATTTATAGACGCAGCAAAACCAACTATACTACCAGATCCAGCAGTGATATATGGAATAACATTAGAGTCAATTCCAGGAGAACCCGCTATACGTTGAAAACCAGCGTTTGTTCCTTGAAACACAATACTTTTTGCTGAAGCATTACCCGCAGTGCCAGTCGGCCCAGTAGAGCCAGTGGGCCCGGTGCTCCCAGAAGGTCCGGTGTTTCCGGTAGGTCCAGTGATCCCGGTAGCCCCAGTGTTTCCATTAGAGCAACCATTTTTCTTGTGGAAACAAAGTAACATCTATGTCAAGATTAACTGTAAATCAATCGTACATTTTTAAAGTGATTTTTATTTTTTTATAGAATAATAAGCGTTTAGAAAACAAATAAAGCCTAAAATCCAAGCAATAGAAGGAGAATAGGGAAGGATATGTTGTAATACAATTCCGCTAGAAATAAAAAAGCTACCGAGTAGGCCTAAGAAGATAGGGTATCAATTTTCTGTACATATCTTTTAGGAAAAATGGTGGTACAATATATGAAAGATACGAGAAGAGAGGATGAATAACGTATGTACGTTACTGTAACAGAAACAGCATATAAAAAGATTATGGATACGATTCCAAGTGAAGCGAAATATATAAAGTTATTTTACGATAATGAAGGTTGCGGTTGTGTAATGAGCGGCATCATTGATTTAGTAGCTGTAGCAGAAAAAGATGAGCGTGATGTAGATATTGAATCAAGCCAGTTTAGCTTTATCGCAGATCGCACAAAGCTTGTATTTATGGATGATAAGTTAACAGTTGATTGGCATGAAGGTGGAGGAACTTTTCAGTTGAAGAGTCCGAGCCAGTTTTATAATCCAAATATGAAGTTACATGTGCGAGTGTAGTAAAGGAAAGGTGGTTCCAAAATGTATTTTGGAACCACCTTTTTTTATTGGATAAGTCGCTATTATTATCGTTTTTTGTTGGTAAGTCGATATATTTAAAAAATCGCTGATATAATTCGAGTTGCGCTGATATATTTAGAAAATCGCCGATATAATTTCATGTACCAAAAGGTTCGCAAGATATAAAGATCTTTTCACATAATGAAATGTACATATGATTGAATTTTCTGTATAATTTTATTTGCGGAGGGGATACGCATGAGAAGATGGGGAATTGAGTTATTAATTTTAAGTGTTGTTATTATTTGGGGGATTAACTATACGATTGCGAAGTATGGACTTTTAGAATTTACAGCAATTGAGTTTACTGCACTTCGGATGATATCGGCGGCACCGCTTATGTTACTTCTTACATTTTTTATTGAAAAGTCGATTTATATGGAGAGAAAGGATATACCTAGATTAATCATCGTTAGCGTTGTAGGTATTATACTGTATCAAACATTATTTATGGAAACTGTAAAATATACATCCGCTACAAATGCCTCTTTACTCATTTCTATTTCACCTATTTTTACAACGTTATTTGCGATTTTCTTGAAACAAGAAAAATTTTCTTCTCGAAAGTTAATCGGTTCTATGATTGCTTTTGGTGGGGCAGCATTAGTTTTAGTAGCAGGGCATTCACTTGCTAGTTCTTTTTACGGGAATGGAATTGGGCTCATTACATCAATATGCTGGGGGCTTTATCCTGTTTTAGCTGGTCCATTAATTAAAAAATATTCAGCACTACGTGTTACCGCATGGTCAGCATTAGTTGGTGCGATTCCGCTCTTATTGTTAAGTGGACCACACGTATTTATAATGCCATTTCACATTACACATGGAATGACATTACTTGCTTTACTATATTCGATTTTCTTTGTAACGGTATTTGGTTTAGTGATGTGGTATGTTGGTGTTCAAAAAATTGGGGCGTCACATACGATGGTATATATGTATATAACGCCGCTTGTAGCTGTTTTATTTGCAGCTGTATGGGCAGATGAATATGTATCGTTTCAACAAATAATCGGTGGAATTATCATTTTTTTCGGTCTATGGTTTGTGAAATCGGAGAAAGTAAAAGTTCATTCTATTGCGGGGGAACCTATATCAAAATAGGAAAACAGATCACCTATGATCTGCTTTCCTATTTTTTTATTTTTGGTAAGAAGACGAGAAATAAGATAGCAGTAATAAGTGGGATTAAGTTTAAAAATGGAATACGGAAGAGTGTAATAAGAATAATACCTGGAAGAAGGACACCGAGGACAGCATAGAAAATACTATGGTTTTTCGTGTACCAATACAATGAAAGTCCAATAAGTGCAGGGATAATAAGGTGGATGAGAGCCATTAAAAAATAAATCATTAGACGCCCCCTTTATTTGTGTGCTTATTACATCATATCCGTATGTTCATAGATTGATATCACTTTTTTCATAAATGGACGAAAAATGTTTGGAAAAACGTCACAAATTATAAGAATATGATGTTTGAAATCTTGTATAATATTATTTCCTAAAAACATTTAAACAACGTAAACATATCGTTTATGTTGTTTTTGATTTGATTGAAATGGATGTAAGCAGTATAAACTTGAAAGAAATTTTTTGTTGGATAGATAAAAATCACTGAAGAGGAGAACAGCATGATTAGTATGTCATTAAGGTCATTTAAAATTCAATCGTATTATATACTAGGTATTTTGTTAATAGGATGGATGTTAACACCGTTTTCAGCACATTTTTTAGGCGCTGGAATTGGACTTATCGTAAGTATGTATTGCGTTTGGCTTTTAGGGAGACGAATTGAGAAGCTTGGAGATAGTATCGTAAAGAAAACGAAAGCACCGACGCTTGGTATGTTTAATCGTTTTGCTGCGGCTATTTTAGGTGCTATTATTATGTACGAAATTGAGCACCACATGGTGATGTGGGCATTTGCAGTAGGGATTATGGGCGGCTATTTCTTAATTGTTGTTAATTTAGGATACTATAGCATGAAAGATGAAAAAGAATTAACGAAGAGCTAAAAAGATAAAAAGCATCTTTTTAGATGGAATAGAGAATCCGGCGATGGATAGTACAACAGGAAGCGTAACTTTGCATAAAATACAGGTTTCCGCTTCCGATAAATTAATATGAAATCACGTATTAGTATGACTCTTAGTTTTTTTTAAAAAGTTGGATATAATACAAAAAACTATGCCGGTAATTAGAACAATATATTTTATTGTTTCACTTGTATGCTCAAATAAATTAACGTTAAGCATTACAAGTCCCCAAAACAGTTGGATTGCTCCATAACTGAATAAAATTTTTCCTGTACGAGAAAAATTTTTCATAAGCTTCACCCTTTCCTGTATATGTAAATTATAGCGTAAAAAACTAAAAACGAATGACTATAAAATGAATTTTCTGTAATTTATTCGAACTATATCACGGATGAAGAGAGAAGATATAGAAAGAAGCTTACGTAAAAAACGTAAGCTTCTTTTTTATGTAAGTGTGTGTAACCGTTAAGCCGCATTGGGTTTTGTCGGTGAGTACGCGAAACTTTACGGTTACACGACACTTATTCATATGAGTAAAAGGGTTATTCCAACAGAAAGTTTGTACTTAAGCGATTGGACCGCCTAAGTTAATAATATCTTCAGAAACGCTGTCGAACTTTTTGAAGTTCTCTTTGAATTCGCTCGCAAGCTCGATTGCTTTTGCTTTGTAAGCAGCTTTATCAGCCCAAGTTTGTTCAGGCATTAACACTTCGTCAGGTACACCTGGTACGTGAAGTGGAACTTCAAGACCGAAGATGTCATGTTTAGCTGTTTCAGTTTTCGCAAGTTCGCCGTTTAATGCAGCTTGAATCATTGCACGAGTGTAACCTAAGTTCATACGTTTTCCAACGCCGTATTCGCCACCAGTCCAGCCAGTGTTTACTAAGAATACTTTCGCATCGTGTTTCTCGATTTTTTCACCAAGCATTTCAGCATAGCGAGATGCATCAAGTGGTAAGAATGGTGAACCGAAGCAAGTTGAGAATGTTGCTTGCGGAGATGTAACACCGCGCTCTGTTCCTGCTAGTTTACTAGTGTAACCACTTAAGAAATGATACATAGCTTGTTCTTTTGATAACTTACTGATTGGAGGCAATACGCCAGATGCATCAGCAGTTAAGAAAATGATTGTATTTGGGTGTCCAGCAACACTTGGCAGTACGATATTGTCGATCGCATGCATAGGGTATGCAGCACGAGTATTTTCTGTTAAAGTAGTATCGTTATAGTCTGCGATACGTGTTTGGTTATTAATGATAACGTTTTCTAAAACAGATCCAAATTTGATTGCATCGAAAATTTGTGGTTCTTTCTCGTGAGAAAGGTTTACACATTTTGCGTAGCAACCGCCTTCAATATTGAATACACCGTTATCAGACCATCCATGCTCATCATCGCCGATTAATTTACGGTTTGGATCAGCAGACAATGTTGTTTTACCTGTTCCAGATAATCCGAAGAATAGTGCCACGTCGCCTTCTTCACCTACGTTTGCAGAGCAATGCATAGAAAGAATATCTTGTTCAGGTAGTAAGAAGTTCATAATAGAGAAGATTGATTTTTTCATTTCTCCAGCGTATTCAGTACCACCAATTAGTACGATACGTTTTTCGAATGAAACCATAATGAATGCTTCAGAGTTTGTACCGTCAACAGCTGGATCAGCTTTGAAATTCGGCGCAGAAACAATTGTGAACTCTGATTCATGAGTTGTTAATTCTTCTTCAGTTGGACGAATGAATAATTGATGTACAAATAAATTGTGCCATGCATATTCATTAATAACCTGAATTGGTAGGCGGTAATTGCGGTCAGCGCCTGCAAATCCATTGAAGACGAATAACTCTTCTTTTTCTTTTAAGTATTCTAAAACTTTCGTATATAATTTATTAAAATGTTCTTCAGAAATCGGTTGATTCACAGCTCCCCAAGCAATTTTGTCAGCAACCGATGCTTCTTTCACAATAAATTTATCTTTAGGAGAACGTCCTGTATATTTTCCTGTTGAAGCAGAAACGGCACCAGTCGAAGTCAATTTCCCTTCATTTCGCATTAATACTTTTTCCACTAATTGCGGAACACTTAGTTGAATCTGTGCATTGCTTCCGTTCAATAATTCGTGTAAACCAATTTGGACATTCACAGTACTCATATTTATATACCATCCTTTTCATTTAATGAAATATTTCTCGTAATCCCCAACAAGAGTATAACACAATTATATAAATAATGTATACTATTTATTTCTTTTTGTTTGTGTGAATACATTATTTCCTTATTAATATTTCAATTTAGGCGCATTGAGAAAAACTTTCAGGAAAATGTGAATATTAATTGACAAATGAATATCATTTCTTTAGTATAGGTTGGGACGGATACTCTCTTATCCCGAGCTGGCGGAGGGACAGGCCCGATGAAGCCCAGCAACCTCACTTGTAGTGGTAAATACAGGTGAATAGGTGCTAAAACCTGTGCGAGGCTACAGGTCTCGAACGATAAGAGCGAAGGGCAAAAAGCAGTATGCAAGTAGCAAATTAAACCTTTCCTCTATGTAAAATAGGAAAGGTTTTTCTGTATGCTTGTGGGAGAATAAATGTATGTCGCAGTTTGTGGCAAATTAAGGATGAGTTCCGTACAATATATACAATTACTGTAGGGAGGTTTACCACATGACAAAAAAACGTCATCTGTTCACATCTGAGTCTGTAACTGAAGGACATCCAGATAAAATTTGTGACCAAATTTCTGATTCAATTTTAGATGCGATCTTATCAAAAGACGCAAATGCACGTGTAGCTTGTGAAACAACTGTAACAACTGGTTTAGTATTGGTAGCGGGGGAAATTACGACTTCTACTTACGTAGATATTCCAAAAATCGTTCGTGAAACAATTCAAGGCATTGGTTACACACGCGCAAAATACGGATTCGATGCAGAAACTTGTGCAGTTTTAACATCTATCGATGAGCAATCTGCTGACATCGCTATGGGTGTTGACCAAGCGCTAGAAGCACGCGAAGGTCAAATGACTGACGCTGAGATTGAGGCAATTGGTGCAGGAGACCAAGGTTTAATGTTTGGTTTCGCATGTAATGAGACACAAGAATTAATGCCACTTCCAATCTCGCTTGCTCACAAATTAGCTCGCCGTTTAACTGAAGTACGTAAAGATGACACATTATCATACTTACGTCCGGATGGAAAAACGCAAGTTACAGTTGAGTATGATGAAAATGGTAAACCTGTACGTGTAGATACAATTGTAATTTCTACACAGCATCATCCAGATGTTACATGGGAAGAAATCGATCGCGATTTAAAAGAGCATGTAATTAAGGCTGTAGTTCCAGCAGAATTAATGGATGGAGAAACGAAATTCTTCATCAACCCAACTGGCCGCTTCGTAATTGGTGGACCACAAGGTGATGCTGGTTTAACAGGACGTAAAATCATCGTTGATACTTACGGTGGATACGCTCGCCACGGTGGCGGTGCATTCTCTGGTAAAGATGCAACAAAAGTTGACCGTTCTGCAGCATATGCAGCTCGTTATGTTGCGAAAAACATCGTAGCAGCTGGTCTTGCTGATAAAGCAGAAGTACAACTTGCATACGCAATCGGTGTAGCACAACCAGTATCAATTTCAGTTGATACATTCGGCACTGGTAAAGTATCTGAAGACGTATTAGTAGAACTAGTTCGTAACAACTTCGATCTTCGCCCAGCTGGTATTATTAAAATGCTAGACTTACGTCGCCCAATTTACAAACAAACAGCAGCTTACGGCCACTTCGGACGTACTGATGTAGATCTAACATGGGAACGTACAGACAAAGCTGCAGCTTTAAAAGAGCAAGCTGGTCTATAATATATGAAAAAAAGCTTTGCGCAGTGAGCGCAAAGCTTTTTTTATTTATAATTACGTTGGAATAAAGCGAAGAGTTCAATGTCATGCCAATTGCCATTGCGGAATATAACTTCTTTACAAGTTCCTTCATGTTGAAAACCGAGCGATTTATATAATTTAATTGCTCTATCGTTAAAAGAAAATACTCGTAAAGAAAGGCGATGTAAATTTAATTCTAAAAATGCATAATCCAATAATAAGGTGAAAGCTTCCTTCCCATAACCTTGCCCCCAGTAATCCTTGTTACCAATATCAATAATACATTCAGCGTTTCGATTATACGAATCAATATGAATTAAAGAAGTAATACCAATTGAAAGATGCGTAGATTTTTCTTCAATGATATAGCTCTTAGAGTCCGAAGAATGAATAAATTGCTGGCAAAGTTTTTCTGTGTCTTGAAGGGAATATTTATCAAGAGTGAGAGTAGTTGAACTCATAACGTCTATATCATTATGCCATTTATAATATGTTAGAATATCATCTTCGGAAAACTTTCGTAACTGGATACGGTTTGATTCAAACAATGTAAGTCCCCCTTTTGTATTTACTAGTTTGTGTTCATTATTTCAACACACGAGCTACGATAAATTTGTCCTTCTGGCTCAATATACTATTTCATATTCGTCATACCATTTGTCGGAAAGGGCATATGAATCCACGCTTTTTCATTCGTTTGTATTTCTTTTTGACATGATTTACAAAGGGGTGGTTTCTTACGGAACATGGATGGTCATCCTTTCATTTGACGTGCTTTACCTGCGCAAAATGCACTGCTTAGTAAAAATAGCGTGGCGAATATAATGCTCACTAATGTAGCGTATGGGATTGCTCCTTTTAGAGAAAAGCCGACAGTGATGGAAGCGACGAATAAGAGGATGAATGTTGTTGTTAATTTTTTGTATAGTTCCATAATGAATCTCCTTTTTAAGAAATGTATAGTGTCATCTATCTGGTACATATGTGGAAACTATTCCTGTAGAGTGAGTAATACCACCGGCACGTACGTAAGTGTGACTTAATTGTAAACCTAAATTGCCAGCAGTATTTGAAGTTCTAATTTTTGTATTCATTTGAGCTGTTTTTGGGACTGGGTTAAATAGATTTTTCTCCAGCGTCCAGCTTCCATATTTGTCACTTAATGATGAGTTACTGTTTATGCTAAAACCAGTTAAGTTTGAAAAAATTCTTGTTGGGAGCATAGTGGAATCAGGGACGAAATCTATTAAAAGTTGTGATGAATAAGGTACAGATAATTGTGTATGCCAGCTTATAAAGGGTGGGTTTATAACTGTGTTTTTAATAGTATGAAATGCCGTAATATCCCACACAGATCCTGTTTTTCCGTTAATGTCTACGACAGAACTGTTCTGACTAAATGTAATAGTTGTTGTTAATTTAGTCCCAGAATAAAAGGAGTAATGATAATTTCTCTTTGC
The DNA here is from genome assembly GCF_001455345.1 of Bacillus thuringiensis. Lineage (GTDB taxonomy): Bacteria > Bacillota > Bacilli > Bacillales > Bacillaceae_G > Bacillus_A > Bacillus_A thuringiensis_N. The sequence continues at coordinate 4,642,765 of NZ_CP013274.1, read as the reverse complement.
TGCAACGGACGTAGGAGTATAAGAAGTTGAATGTAAAATCTTTTCTAAGGAGTGTATTGAATCTTTTTCAATGGTCTCTATATTTTCTGTTGTTGCTTCTGAGAAGTAATAGTCTCTATAGCTTGTATTGTCTATATAATAATTAGAGATAGCAAATAAATATAAATTTGTTTTTGGAGAAGATTCTAAGATGTTTGTTTTAATCGGATTACCGTTATTATGGTAGAGCTGGATCCGAGCAGAATTCTTTTTTGGGAGGAGATTCGATTGTTGTTCAGACGTATTTTTATCTTCATTCCAATTTGTTATGTTTACTTGTATTGCATTCGTATTGCTCTCTTCAGCATGAACGGCAGAAGAAAAACATAGCCCTAATAAAGAAATGAAAAATAATAGTATTGTATAAATTGTACTATTTTTCATATGTACCTCCTTTAATTAAGTTTTTGTTTCCATACAAAATCTACAAGGTAGGCAAGGGCAAGTGGAATGGATGTACTAGTTAAATAGTAACGAATACCACCATCAGGCATCAGTACGTATAATTTTAAAAAGTTAATATCAAACCCGTAAGCGATGCATTGAAAAAGGGATAATATGATTAGGAATGGTATAATAGGTACGTATCGTTTTATATTTTGAATCACGTATAGATCCCCTTATATGGATAAATATACCTTTATTGTATCATATTGAACACTTTAATTTATACATAATTTTACAAAGCTTAATGAAAGGAAAGATAAAAAATGAGCGTAATCGAACATAAAAAACAAGCGCCAAAAGAAGTGCGGTGTAAAATCGTAACAATTTCCGATACACGTACAGAGGAGACAGATAAGAGCGGACAATTATTACATGAATTGCTAAAAGAAGCAGGCCATACAGTGACTTCTTATGAAATTGTAAAAGATGACAAAGAGAGTATTCAGCAAGCGGTGTTAGCTGGTTATCATAGGGAAGATGTTGATGTTGTCTTAACAAATGGCGGAACTGGTATTACGAAACGTGATGTGACGATTGAAGCAGTATCAGCGCTATTAGATAAAGAAATTGTTGGATTTGGTGAGTTATTCCGCATGATTAGTTATTTGGAGGATATCGGAAGTAGTGCGATGTTAAGTAGAGCAATCGGTGGTACGATTGGGCGCAAAGTAGTCTTTTCAATGCCGGGATCTAGCGGAGCAGTTCGCCTTGCGATGAATAAATTGATTTTACCAGAATTAGGTCACATTACATTTGAGCTGCATCGCCAATGAGTACATGGGCTGGAATTGTATTAGCGGGCGGTATGTCGAGTAGATTCGGCGAGCCGAAAGCATTAGCGAGTTGGCAAGGAAGTACGTTTATTGAGCATATTTTGAAAGTAATGACAAGGACGCTCCAAGAAGTTGTAGTCATTAGTCACTCTGATATAAAAGAGCGGGTAGAGCAATTTGTACAAGTTCCTGTTATAGAAGATATTCCGCATTATAAAGGAAACGGACCACTTGCTGGAATCGTATCAGGCATGGAATACATAGAAGCAGATTGGTATGCTATTATGCCATGCGATGCACCAAATGTTTCGCATGAATGGTTTGCCATTTTATTAGAGCAAACGAGTGATGAATATGATGCAGTCGTACCTATTATTAATGGAAGAAAACAACCGTTACTTGCAGCGTACCATAACCGCGTGAAAGAAAAGATTTATGCTTTGCTTCAAGAAGAAAAAAGAAGTATGGGTCAGCTTTTATCACAATGTAATGTGAAGTATATTGCTGGTGAAGATGTACAAGCGCATGCAGATTGGTTTATAAATGTGAATACGAAAGAAGAATATGTGCAGGCTCAAAAAGACCTTTCAAATGAATGAAAGGTTTTTTTGTATACAGAAATTGGGGAACAATTACTGTATAAAGGTATGTGAGTAAGTTGATTTTAAGGGGAATTCTTAAAATCACCATACAGTTAAAATACTGTATAACCATATATTAATTTTTATGGGTTTTTATTACAAGTCTGTTTAGTTATGTTTATTTTTGTTATAATGAATATAGGAATAAATTGATATTTAACCTTGTGTATTATTTATTTAAGTGAATTCTACAAATGTGTAATAAACTCCCTTCGTTTTTTAGAAGGGAGTTTTTCTATTTAAGCAAGTAACTCTGATGCGTTATGCTGAAGGACTTCTTCATATTGGTTAAGCAAGCCACGAAAGATCTCATCCCAGCTTTTTGATTCCGCATAAGACGAAGCTGCTATTCCCATCTGCTCCAGTTTTTCTTCATTTTGTAATAAAGAATAAATGGATGATAGAAATGCGTCCTCATTTTTGGGCGGACAAAGAATTCCCGTTTTTCCATCTGTAATAATATTTTTAACCCCGCCACTATTTGCACCGATGACAGGTGTACCGCATGCAAGCGATTCAAGTACAACATTTCCAAAGGTTTCAGTAGCTGATGGAAATACCATGATGTTAGAACAAGCATATGCTTCAGCTAAATCTGCACCTTGTAAATAGCCAGTAAACGTGACATTTGTTTTCGGAACATCTTCACGAAGACTTGTTGCTAGAGGACCGTCTCCTGCTATAAGCCAATGAATGTCACTTCGAGTATGTGCTGATTTAACGATAAGATTTTGCAACGTATCAATATCTTTCTCAGGAGCAATCCGTCCAACATAGGAAAGGACGTACTTCGCTGTAATATTATATTTTTTTCGGAATAGGTCTGTATTGTAAGATGGATGAAAGAGATTGCAATCTACACCACGTCCCCAAATAGAGAGGGCCTGAAAGCCTTTATGTTTTAATTGATGTAATGTTTCAGGAGAGGGTACGAAATTTTTTTGCATATGACTATGAAACCATTTTAAATAGTTCCAAAGCATATTGGAGAGAAATTCGATTTTGTAATAGCGTAAATAAGCATCGAAATCAGTATGATAAGAACCGACAACTGGGATGTTTAATTTTTTTGCATAATACAATCCACAAAGTCCCATGTTGAAAGGTGTAGCAATGTGAATCATGTCAGGTTTAAAGGAAAGAAGTTCTCGTTTAATGCGCGGAGTAGGAAAAGAAAAACGACATTCTGGATATAATATTGTTAACGGGATACTTCTCATCTTGTTCACATTCGCTACGAAATTATCTTCAGCTGTATGTTGAGGGGCGAAAACAGAATAGGCGATTTTTTCTTTCTGAAAATATCGTGTTAACCGCTCTAACGTTTTCGCAACCCCGTTCACTTGTGGTGTAAAAGTATCGGTAAAAATGGCGACTCTCATCATATCACTCCTTTATGTGAAAAGTGGGATGAATTGATAAAAAGAGATGATGCCAGAGCAAGTGCCGAGGCACATACCGACGAATACGTCAGACGGATAGTGAAGCCCTAAATAAATGCGCGAAATACCAACGCATAATGCTAACGGTAATAGGAAAATAAGTAAGCTTGGATTATAGCAAATAAATGGAATAAAGACAGAGAAAACGGCTGTTGTGTGACCAGACGGGAAAGAGTGGTCTTTTAATGGATGGACTGGATATTTTGCATCCTGAATTGTTAAATAAGGACGTTTTCGTGGATACCATCTTTTTAATATTTGCACAGGGATATGGCTAATTGCTAACGAAATAGCAGTTGCAATTGCAGCTTGATGCAAAGTTCCACCTGCGAAAATTAAAAAGAAAAGTGTGAGTGCGATGGAGAAAGTCGCGCCACCGATATGAGTAATATTGCTGAAAAAGATATTTAATGTTTTTTGATCAAAGTATCGGTTAATACCTTTGAAAATGTAACATTCTATTTTATATAGTCCACTGACCTTCATGAAAATTCTCCTCCCTCGTTTACATATATATGGAGATATTAGCTTTTATTTTAATAAGATTTTGTTGAGGGAGTAATAATGTTTTGTAAAGAAAAAGTTAGATTTTATATAAAAAAGCTGCCAGTATTATGGCAGCAGTAAAATCATTTTTGTAGTGATTTATAATATTGACCCTTTTCAACGTATTGCGTGCGAATTCGCTCCATGTCTTTACGGTCTTCCTCTGTTAACTCACGAACGACTTTCGCTGGACGACCGAAAGCTAACGTGTTCGGCGGGATTTTCTTTCCTTGTGAAACGAGGCTTCCAGCACCAATAAAGGCTCCTTCACCAATTTCAGCACCATCTAATATAATAGATCCCATTCCAATTAAAGCATCTTTTTTAATATGGCAGCTATGTAAAATAACTTGATGTCCAACTGTAACATCATCTTCTAAAATTAGAGGATACTGCGGGCTTTGGTGCAGTGTACATTGGTCTTGTACATTTACCCGATCTCCGATGATTGTTGGTGATACATCGCCGCGTATGACGGTATTAAACCAAATACTTGATTCTTCGCCAACGGAAACATCACCTGTAATGGTAACGTAGTCAGCGATAAAAGCACTACTCGCAATTTTCGGATTTTTTTCTTTGTAAGGATATATCATATAAAGCCTTCCTTTCCTAGAGACTAGTTTTAGTGTATCAAATTATGAAAAAGAGTGAAATGGAGGAGGTTCGTATGTGGAATTATGAAGCAGAGGAAGCAAAGGCTGTAGTCGTTATCGTGCACGGCGCAATGGAATATCACGGACGTTACGAGGCCGTTGCGGAAATGTGGAATCATATCGGTTACCACGTCGTGATGGGAGACCTTCCATCACATGGAACGACTTCAAGAAATAGAGGACATATTGATTCATTTGATGAATACATAGAGGAAGTTAAATTATGGGTGAAAGAGGCAAGAAAGTATCGGTTACCTATTTTTATATTCGGTCATAGTATGGGTGGTCTTATTGTCATTCGTATGATGCAGGAAACGAAGAGAGAAGATGTAGACGGCATTATTTTAAGTTCACCATGTTTAGGCGTATTGGCTGGACCTTCAGCGCCACTTCAAGCTGCCTCAAAAATATTAAATATTATCGCTCCAAAATTGCAATTTGCAACGAACCTTACAGTGGAAATGTCAACTCGTAATCATGAAGTTCGGGACGCGATGGAGAATGATTCATTGTTCTTGCGCAAAGTATCAGTACGTTGGTATAGTGAATTGATTAAGTCTATTGAAATTGCTCATAAAAAAATAGGTGATTTTCCAGATGTTCCGCTCTTGCTAATGCAGGCGTGTGAGGATAAACTTGTAGATAAAACACGTGTCCGCACTTGGTTTGATAATGTTAAAATAAGTGATAAGGCTTTTAAAGAATGGCCGAATTGTTATCATGAGTTATTAAACGAGTATGAGCGTGATGAAATTTTGAATTATATTCAGTCATTTACTGAAATACGCATCAATAACATAATAGAAACAAATAAGTAAATTATTTGTACATTGAATAGAGGAGATGAAGGAAGAAGTGAACGTACCGAGTAATCCCATAACGCTCATGGCGAAAGTATACCGTGATGTGTTTCCGGTTGTACACCATGAGCTAGCGATGTGGAAAGAGCGTGCCTACCATATTCCGAATGATGAGCTTCATAGTCAGGCAATCGCAAGTATTGAGCATAAAACGTTTCATTGCGAGGGCGGTGGCATTTTAGCGCTATTAGCAAATGAACACCGAGAGGAATGTATTCGTTTTATCGTCGCATATCAAACGATTAGTGACTACTTAGATAATTTATGTGATCGCAGTACATCACTTGATCCAAATGATTTTGCCGCACTGCATGAGTCCATGTTAATGGCATTATCACCTGAAGTAGAAGGTGGCGGTAATTATTATCGTTATCGTGATGATCAAGATGATGGTGGTTATTTAGATGAACTTGTTGAAACATGCCAAGATGTTTTAAAGAAAACGAAGCACTATGACAAAATTGCTCCTATTCTTCATGAACTTGCTTGTTATTATTGTGATTTGCAAATTCATAAACATGTGAAATTAGAAGAAAGAGAACCACGATTACAAAAGTGGTTTGAAGCGCATAAAGAAAACTTACCAGAGATGAGTTGGTTTGAATTTTCAGCATGTGCCGGTTCTACACTTGGAATTTTCTGTCTTGTAGCATATGCATTTCATGATGAATTACATGATGAAGATATTGCGAAAATTAGACAAGGGTACTTCCCTTACGTACAAGGACTTCATATCTTACTTGATTATTTCATTGATCAAGAAGAAGACCGCGCTGGCGGGGATTTGAATTTCTGTAGTTATTACGAAAACGAGCAAGCTATATTAGATCGTATGAAACATTTTGTAGAAGAAGCAGAGAAAAGCATTGGTGATTTGCCTCATGCGAAGTTTCATCGCCTTATAAGCCGAGGATTACTTGGTATTTATTTATCAGACCAAAAAGTATCAGCACAAAAGAATATGCACAAAATGGCACGGCGCATTGTAAAATACGGTGGTCTCACTTCACGATTCTTCTATTGGAACGGGAAGATGTACCGAAAGAAAACGGCGCAGTGATGAAGAAAACCACTCTTGTAGAGTGGTTTTTTTTCATTATGATCGTATTTTTGAAAATACGTATATGAGAAGTTCGATCGCAAAAATAACTAAAACAGACAGTCCAAATAAAGGCATGACAGCGCCTAGTATAACCATCATGATAAAGAAAACGAGTACGCTTTTCTTATCTCTTTGCTTTGGCGGTGCTGCTAATTTTCCTTTCGGCTTTCTTGCTAACCACATTTTTATTCCGTAATAAATAAGAAGCAGTAGAGATAATGTCGTTAGTAAGCATAATATTTTATTTGGCCATCCGAATAAATGACCTTCATGAAGCGGGATACCGTAAGTGAACCATTGTGCAAGTAATCCATAATCTCGATAGTCCGTTTTGGAAATGAGTTCTCCGCTATATTGATCAAAATAAGCTGTTATTTCTTCATTTGGTGCAACATGCATACCCGTAATACCGGAACCGCTTGATTTCGAAACAGTGAACACACCTTTCGGATCAGCTGGTAGTGAGATAACATATGGCTTCTTTATCTCAATTCCTTTTTGTAATTCATCGACAGGAATTGCTTTCGGTTCATTTGAATTCGATTCAGGAGGAGCTTCTTTTCTAGTTGCCCACGGTAATTCTTTTACCTTCGATTCAGGTGGTGCCATATACAATTTCGGATATCCGAGCGATTCATTCGACGATGCAATTTTATAAATTTGGTTGCCCATAAATCCTGACCACGGCAATCCAGATGCGACTAGCAGAACGAGTGGAATTGTAAATATAATACCGATAATAGAATGACGTCGTTTTGCTTTTTCTCGCTTATTGGATGCCGGTGTGTTTTTGAACTGGCGTATACTCATATACAACCCAGTCACAATTAAAAAGATTGTCCAGCATGCCGCAAGTTCTACAGTATAGTTAACGACAGTGCCACCAACTAAAAGAGAACTATGTAATTCCCGCATGATATTGGCAAACGTTTCACTTGCATTTTGATCCCCAACAATTTGATTATTACTATCTAAATACACATATTTTTGTTGTCCAGTATATTCATTTGCAATCGTAAGTCTCGTATTATAATCCCCATTAAACTCACTAATTTTCGCCACACTATAATGCGGATATTTTTTCTCTGTTAAGGAAATAGAATCAGACATCGAAATAGATTCTGTTTGAGCGCTCTTCCCAAAATATAAATCTTTATAGATGAAATCTTCAACCTCTTCCCGAAATAAATACCCAATTCCGCTCAGTGACAACGTAATAAGAAGCGGTGTAATAAAAAGCCCAGCATAAAAATGCCAACGCCAAAAAATGTAATGAAGCGAACGATTTACTTTCATACTTTCAGTTCCCCTAACCTTCCCTATATGAATAACTACTTATTTAATATAGCGAGATTAAGTGTGGATACTTTGAAAGAATTGTGAAGAAAGTTAAAAGTTTTGGGGATTTTTATCAGCGAGACATACAATACGCAATGCAAAGCTTAGTTGAATGAATTAGCTCTTCATTTCCTTTTTGTAGCCTAATTTGAAGTGCCTTTTGAAAATAAGTAAGAGCGGTGTGGAAGTCACCCTCATCTAATTTACTTTTTCCGTAATGTTGGTAGAAAAAATCTTCATAAGCTGGTAAGTCTGGTAGTGTTTGTAGAAGTTCGATAAAGATTGTATTTGCAGCAGCAAACTTTCTTTCCCAATGATATGTATGTGCGAGGCGAAGTTTGTTAATAAAAAGCCCTTGGATGTTGTCTGTTTGTGTGTAATATTCAATGGCCTTCTGTAAGTAATACTCACTGTCAGAAAGGTTGCCAGCGATTCGTTCATAAACACCGATTAATCCGGAGTTTTTTCCGTATAACGAACTTTCATGTAAATGCTCTTTCAAAAATACAATCCCTTGCTTTATTTCAGCATGGGATATAGGTTTTTCTCTAAGGTTTTCGTCAAATGTGTATCCCATTTCAAAAGGTATATTCATTGGGACCCCCTTATAGTTTCTACATACATCCTAACAACTGCTTTCGCAAGACATTGAGAGGAATCAACAAAATCCTCACTCGCCACCACATTCAAATCGGTACATGCGATAATTGCCGTATCAACTTCATCTTTCAATTGTAAAACGAGCGCATTCCACAATTCGTGAGCTTTTTCAATCTCTCCAGATTTAATACAAGTAATAATTTGATTAATCATTTCCTGCCATGTTTCATGATGAATGTACTCTATATTACGTTTTATAATCCCATCTTGGTAAATACCAGCTTGAACAGTTGCTTCTGTTGCAAGAAGAGCGACTCTTTTTGCATTTTTAGGAATTGCTTGTAACGTCTCATCGACTATATTTAAAATCGGAATGGACAGAGAATGCTGTAATTCCTCGAAATAAAGATGCGCCGTATTGCACGGCATAGCGATAAAGCTTGCGCCAGTACTTTCAAGTTTTTGTGCTCCTTCAATAATCGCTTTTTTCATCGCTTCGTGATCAATAGGGCGATCCATGTAAAACGGTGTTGGGCACGAGTAAATCATCATATGAGGAAAGTCCATATCATGTTTTGCTCCGTATATTGTTTGGCACTCTGCTACAACTGTATCGACGAATGGTCCAGTTGATTTTGGTCCCATTCCTGCTAGTATTCCGATCATTGTTTCGTCTCCTTTACTATGTAATTAAAAACGTTTTTTGCGAACGATAAAAAGAAATAAGGTAAATAATAAAAATGAATATACGATAGCCCAAGCTGTGAGCCATAGCGTGTGAGTCAGTATATTATATTTGTATTGTCCAAGTATTAGAAAGCTTTCGACAGGTGGTAAAAACCATAGTAACTCTTTTTTAAACCGGATAGATGCAATCGTTATAAGCAATATGAATGTAAGGCTAAGCCAAGCAGTGCTTGCTTTTTGAATTATATTTCTTGTAAATAATGTTGCGATTGAAATTCCTAGTATAGAGAAAGACATATGAGCGAGAAATCCGACTGAAAATAAAGAAACTGTCATTTTTTCATTAAACATTTGCAAAATAATTGGATAGATTACGGATATAAAAGATAACACAGTACAAATGAGAAGAGCTGTAATATATTTACCAACGTATAATGCGGAAATATTATTTGTGTGAGAAATAGTAATTTGCTCTTGTATAGGGTCTTCCGTATGAAAAATTGTGATTGTAATCCAGGCAGATAATAAATAAAGCGCGAGTGCTGTTTCTAAATATGTCGGTACAATAGGAGTCGGTTTATATGTATATACAAAAAGTAAGCTCACAAAGTACATCGCAATAGGAGGGACGTACTTATACGATTTTGTATAGTCGAGAAAATGGTAACGAATAAGCGCGAACATAATAAACCTTCTTTCGATTTAAAAGTTAGGTTGTAGCAGTGTGATAGATGCTTTTTTATGTAATAAAAACTGAAGCATTTCGTTTGTATATTCTTTTTCGATTTGTAATTGAATAAGGTTTTGATTTGAATTGTGTGCAACGTGTATAAGCCCTAACTGTTTCTGTAGTTCTATTGCTGAAAATGTGTCGTGAACGATTGCCTCAATATAGACCTGTTCTGCTACTTTTTGTACAGAGGTATTTTCTGCAATTGTATGATTTGCTAACGTCATAATTCTATCGGCGAAGTTTTCTAATAGTTGTTTTTCATGACATGTGAAGAGTATAGATATACCTTGTTGTTTTAATGATAGTAAAATATGTTCTAATTCTTGCTGGGAGTTCGGATCGAGCCCAGAAAGCGGTTCGTCTAAAATTAATAAATGTACGTCCGTAAGTAATGCTTGCATAATGCCTGTTTTTTGTTTCATACCTTTTGAAAAGTTTCGTACAACGGAATGCTTTGCATGAAGTAAATGAAAAGATTCAAGGAGCATCGGAATTTTATCTTTTAAATATTTTTTTGATAAACCGTGAATGTGGCCGAGATGATATAGATAATCCTCTAATGTAAAACGAATCCCTTCAGGAAAATGTTCAGGTACATAACCGATTTGTATATGTTCTTTCCTTTGAATTGTCCCTACCGTAGGTGAAATAAAGCCTGCAATTATTTTGAGTAGAGTACTTTTTCCAGTCCCGTTCCCGCCAATAATAGCGAGTGCTTCTCCTTCTGGAATGGATAAATCAATGTTGTCTAGTATAAGTGATTTGCCATACTTCTTTTGGATTCCCCGTAGTTCTACTAGCAAAGTTCTATCCTTCTTTCTTTAAATAGTGTATATATCCATTATATAGGAGAATAACAAAAAGACGTGCAGTGAGTGCACGTCTTTTTTGTTATCTTTTGTCGATAAGTCGATATATTGTGTCGAATCGTTGATATATCGAAAAAATCGTTGATATATCCCTAGTTACGATAGATATAATTGAAAAATCGTTGATATATTATCGTTTCTCAATCGCCACGATAAATGGCGGGTTATTTTGCTGGTTAATGAAGCCGTATCGTAGTACGTGTGCTTGTTTTTGGTCTAGTTCTTCGGCAAATTTGAGAACAGCGTCGCGTTCTACTTGTCCTTCTGGATGTCCGTGGTAAATAACAAGGACGATGATACCTTCAGGTGCCATTACTTCTAATAATTGTTCGATTGCTGAAATTGTTGAGTTCGGTTTTGTAACGATATGCTTGTCTCCGCCTGGAAGATAACCTAAGTTGAAAATTGCGCCTGTTACTTTTCCTTTTGCATCTTCTGGTAATATGGATAGAAGTGTATCGTGACTATCGTGAACTAAAATAGTACGTTCGAAAAGTTCTTTTTCTTTTAGACGAGTTGTTGAGCTTTCAATTGCCTCTTTTTGAATATCAAATCCAAATACTTTTCCGTTATGACCAACGATTTCAGCTAGGAAGCAAGTGTCATGACCGTTTCCTAAAGTTGCATCTACAGCGTAATCGCCTTCTTTTACTGCCGTTTGCAGAAGCGAGCGAGCAAACGGTAATACACGTTCTAATTTCATTTTTGTTTCTCCTCATTTGCATATTTTCCTTGCCAGCTTCCGCGGCGTACAAATTCTGCATCGATGGAATTTAATACTTCCCATTTATTTAAGCTCCACATTGGACCAATCATTAAATCAGGTGGGCCGTCACCTGTGATGCGGTGCACAATTACGTCTTCTGGAATTATTTCAAGTTGGTCAACAACGAGACTTACGTAATCCTCAAGAGAAAGGAACTCGAGTTGTCCTTTTTCATATTGCTTCACCATTGGCGTTCCTTTTAATAGATGAAGTAAATGAATTTTAATTCCTTGCACGTCAAGCTTCGCTACTTCACGAGCTGTTTCCATCATCATGTCATAATCTTCAAGGGGAAGACCGTTAATAATATGAGAGCAAACTCTAATGCCATGCTTACGTAATTTATTTACACCTTCCACGTAAGATGGGTAGTCATGAGCGCGATTAATAAGATTTGCAGTGCGTTCATGAACGGTTTGTAGTCCAAGTTCAACCCAAAGATACGTGCGTTTATTTAAGTCCGCTAAATATGCAACGACATCGTCTGGTAAGCAATCTGGACGCGTTGCGATAGAAAGACCGACAACATCTTTTTCTGCTAGAAGCGGTTCGAATTTTTCTTTTAACACTTCAAGTGGTGCGTGTGTATTTGTGTACGCTTGGAAATAAGCGATACATTTTCCGTCTTTCCACTTTGAGCGCATTTTTTCTTTCATTTCATGATATTGCGTTATAACATCATCGCGGCGATCACCAGCGAAGTCACCAGATCCGGCCGCACTGCAAAATGTACAACCGCCGTAAGCAACTGTACCGTCACGGTTCGGACAATCGAAGCCAGCATCTAATGAAACTTTAAAGATTTTTTCACCAAATTCATTTCGTAAATGGTAATTCCATGTATGATAACGTTTATTGTCGTTTGTATATGGAAAAGGGTTTTGAACCTTCATTACTTTCCCTCCTAAGCCGAGTCAAAATGAAACAAAATCCATTATAACATACTCATAAGGTTCATATGGAAGGGACACACTAAAGGGGAATTGAAGCAAGGAGGGACAATTATGGCAGAGCGTCAATCACTTGAATCGTATATTACACAAGCGGAACAAGCGGTGGAATATGCGAAAGAACAATTAGATCTTGGTATGAGACAAGAGCATTACAATACGATGGAGTATTCAGATGCACAGTTACAATTAGAACAAGCATATAACGATTTACAAACGATGCAACAACATGCGAATGATGAGCAACGTGAGCAGTTAAATAGAGCGCGTATGGCAATTCGCCAATTGCAACATCAAATGATTATTACACCGCACTAATAAGGAGTGAAGGTAATGGCGAAACGTTCAGATCAAAATAACCCAGAGCAAAAAACGCAAAATGGGCATAACGCAGAGTTTTCGAATGAGCTTGATCCAGTTGTTCAAGTGAAACAGCGTAACAGTAAAAAAGGACAACCTCAAAAATCGAAACAATCAGAGTAGACCAGGTCGCAATATGACCTGGTTTTATTTTGCCATATGACAATAATGTAAGATTCCTGTAAGGTTTGTCGATAGTTGCGAGCCGTTTTCTCCAGTAGAGTAAGGAAGGATTAAATTTTATACAAGGAGTTGCTTTATGGGGAACAATATTACAAACAAACGAATTGATGAGTTAGATTACATTCGTGGCTTCGCACTACTGGGGATTATTTTAGTAAATATTCTCGCACTACTTAACATTAAAATTCCAGATCCTAATACAGTGGATGCTAGTTATCAAAGGTTTTTATACTTATTTGTAGAAGGTCGTTTCTTCTCAATCTTCTCATTTTTATTTGGAGTGGGATTCTATATCTTTATCTCTAGAGCAATTGCAAAGGGCAAAAATGGGTATGTTTTATTTCTACGCCGCTTAGTTGCACTATTTATTTTCGGTTTGATTCATTACATGTTTCAACCTGGAGAAGCATTAACGTTATATGCAATTTGCGGGTTAATCGTTTTACCGTTTTATAAAGCGAAAAAAGAAGTGAACTTAGTTATTGGTCTTATTTTAACACTTACCTTTAGTGTAATGGGTGTTAAAGAACTATTACCACTCGGTTTAATTTTATTAGGGCTTGCTGCAGGACAATATCGTGTATTTGAAAATCTTGCGCAAAATATAAAGAAAGTCGCTATTTTTACAGGTATTATGTTTGTTTTAAGTGTCGTAGCTGTATGGTATCAATACGGACACGTGCCTGCTGATCCATTTGTAAATATGATACTAATGAATGAAGACGGAACAATGGATGCTGCAGGCCAATTTTTAAAAATTGGTGTTACAGTGGGACCGATTATTTCAGCTTTCTACGTGGGAGCATTAATTTTATTACTTCAATTAAAACCAGTTCAAACAGTATTAGCGCCACTGAAATATTACGGTCGTATGGCTTTAACAAATTATATTGGACAAACTGCAATGATTTTAATCGCAGGAAGTGTATGTAACTTTGCAGGAAATTTAACTTACATGCAGACGTTATATGTATGTATTGCAATTTATGCAATTCAAATTGTGTTTAGTATGATTTGGATGAAAATCTTTAAAATGGGTCCACTAGAGTGGATTTGGCGTGTTATTACGTATTGGACGGTAACACCTTTAAAGAAATAAAGTGAAACTTTAATCAGTGGGCTGTTCCTTTCGCGGAACAGCCTATTTTTATTGTCATCTTTTGTCGATAAGTCGATATATTTTGGTAATCGCTGATAAAAGTGTAAGAATCGCCGATATATTTGAAAAATCGCTGATAAAAGTGTAAGAACCGCTGATATATTTTAACAATCGCCGATATAATTTCATTTACCGATTTACTATGTCGAAATGTGAACTAGTATGAAAAGCCAACCTTACACGCATCCATTTTCTATCTTACAAAAGTGTAAGGTAATTGTAATGTTAACAAATAGCAGTTCACTTCTAAAAAGCGCAAAATAGGTAATGGAAAAACAAGCGTAGGAGGATATATATGACGAAACCAGTTGTAGACGTGAAAAACGTTCAAAAAGTGTACGGTAAAAAAGGTGAGAACCAATCACATGCGTTAAAAGGTGTATCATTCTCAATTCAAGAGGGTGAGTTTGTTGGGATTATGGGGCCATCTGGTTCTGGTAAAACGACATTATTAAATGTAATTTCAACGCTTGATAAAGCAACAGGCGGCGTTGTTGAAATTGCGGGTACAGATATTACGAAAATGAAGCAAGGTGAGCTTTCTGATTTCCGTTCACAAAAGTTAGGATTCATCTTCCAAGACTTTAACTTATTAGAGAACTTATCAATTTATGAAAACATTGCATTGCCACTTTCACTCCAAGGTGTTCCATCACGTAACATTGGACCGAAAGTTGAGAAAGTAGCGGATATGTTAGGAATTACAGAAATACTTCAAAAGTACCCATCTGAAGTATCTGGTGGACAGAAACAACGTTCAGCAGCAGCGCGCGCTTTAGTACATGAGCCAGCAATTATTTTAGGGGACGAGCCAACAGGAGCGCTTGATTCTAAAAATGCAGCGAGTTTACTTGATGCGATGACAAACTTAAATAAAGATCAAGGCGTATCTATTATGATGGTTACACATGATCCGTATAGTGCAAGTTACTGTCAGCGTATTTTATTCATTCAAGATGGTGAGCTATATAAAGAAATTCACCGCGGTGGTACACGTGAAGAGTTTTATAAAGAAATTTTAGATGTGCTGGCAGACTTAGGCACACAAAAAGCGTAAGAAAGGAGGTCTAGGGCATGTTATTTAAACTTTCCATGTCAGGGCTAAAAAGTAAGCTGAAAGATTATATCGTCTTACTTATTGGTCTTGTCATGTCCATTTCAATTTTTTATATGTTTCAAACGTTAGCGTTAAACGAAGCCTTCCTTAAGGAAAATTCTACTATTGGTCAAATTGGATTTGTATTCCAAGCAGGTTCATTTTTACTAGCTATTATAACGTTCTTCTATATTTTGTATGCGAACTCTTTCTTACTATCTCTTCGTCAAAAAGAGTTTGGTATGTATATGATGTTAGGAGCAAAAAAGCATAAAGTTACATTACTTATGTTTATCGAAACAATCGTATTAGGTGCTGCGTCTCTTGCGATTGGTATTATAGTTGGTGTAGGCCTTGCAGAAGGTATCGGACAGTTATTAATGAAACAATTAGAATTTGCTGGTAAGGGCTATAAAGCATTTTATTTACCATCAATGACTGTTACTTGCATCTTCTTCTTTGCACTATTTGTATTATCAGCAATTATGAACAGTATTAAATTATCACGTATTTCTGTACTGCAACTTGTACATGCAGACGCACAAACAGAACGTGTTGCGGTAAAAGGAAAAATGACAGGTGTAGTTGCATTCCTTGCGGTTATTTTATTAGGTATTGGCTATGCATCAATGATTTACATGGAAAAACTAAGAGAAATGGGAATCCTTATTGCATTAATTACAACAACAGCTGGTACTTACATGCTGTTTGGATCACTTCTCCCAGTTATTATTAAAAAGTTAAAAGGTAATAAAAAGCGTAGTGAAAAAGGGCTTAACGCTTTTACATTTGCACAATTAAATTTCCGTATTAATAGTTTAACGAAAGTACTTGCAACAGTAGCGATGTTAGTTGCTCTTGGAGCCGGTGCCATTTCAGGTGGTATGGCGTTTAAAAATAACGTTATAAAAATGGTTGATGGTTTCGTAATATATGATTCAGTAGTTCATAATCCAACTGCTGAAGAAAAGAAAATTTTAGACGGTATTACATTTAAAGAGAAAAGCGAATATCGTTACAAAGTCGATGATAAATACGTTTACTATGTAAAAGAAGATTTAGAGAAAAATCGTCCTTTAGTAAAAGATATGTCAAATATGAAGTCGATGAAGGATTTAATGAATACAAAGAAAGTTTCAGCGGACCTGCCAGTAGGTGCAGTTTCTCGAGAAATGAATGAAAAAGATGCGAACGCTAAAGAACTTCCAGAAGAATGGGACGAGGCTTTCAGAACAATCCAGCCATTCTACGTACATGAAGATCATGCAATTAAAATTGTAGATCAAAAAATGTACGATACTATAAACGGTAAAGAAGGAATCGTATTTACTGGAAAAACAGATGATTTTGAAGCAAACATAAAAGAATGGAAAAAACTTGACGAGTTGCAACTAGATAAATATAAAAATGTAGCAGCTGAAAGATTAAATAGTAAATATCAAGCTTACGACATGTTCTACGGTGTTGCGAGCGGAACAGTGTTTATGGGATTCTTCCTGGGAATTGCATTCTTAGCAATGATGGCAAGTTGTTTAATGTTTAAAATTCTTTCTGGTGCATCAAAAGATATTACGCGTTATCAAATGCTTCGTAAAATCGGTGTGCGCCGTGAATTATTAACGAAATCCATTTATAAAGAATTATTCTTAGTATTCTTATTCCCAGCAATTATAGGTATTGCACACGTATTAGTTGGTATGAATATTTTCGGATTTATTTTAATCGATCCGTACTTCCGTATTTGGGTACCAATTGTAATTTTCGTAGTTATTTACACGATTTATTACTTTATTACAGTTCAATTGTATAAAGGAATTGTTCTTCCTAAGGAAGATTAATAAAAAAAACCGAGCGAAACTGCTCGGGTTTTTTTATTTTCAGAAAAAACACTTTAATGTTACTGAAATGTATAATATAATATAAATAAGTAACATAATATTAAAGTAGAAGCAGCTGGATCATGAAAGGAGGAATCCGATCTGTAGAAAGAGGCTGAACTTGTATCCCCTATTTTTCCTACCCCTACTGTATTTGCATAATTATAAATTTCCAAACGAAAAATTTTCGGCCCTAAAAGTATATTGTAAAAATAATGGATAATACATGGAAATCTCATAGCATGATAAGGTAAAATGGACAACATGATGAGAAAATTACCGTTCATAAGATGAGGAGAATACATGTATGGAAGTTGTAGAGGCATTAAAAGATATAAGTCAAATTGAGGCTATGAAAAAGTATTTAAAAGAGCACTCGCAGCGAGATTATCTTTTATTTGTTATTGGAATTAACACAGGATTAAAAATTACTGAGCTGCTTAGCATGAAATTTGAAGAGGTATTAAATGAAGATGGAACTGTTAAAGAGTTTTATTCTCTTCCTGTGAAGGATGAAAAGTTTAAACAAGATATTTATTTAAATACAAAAGTAAAAGAAGCACTTTTAGAGTACGTACAATCTATTAATGTGAAAAGAGAAAACTACGTATTTCAATCTAATAAAACGACAAATTCAATTACGCGTCAACAAGCGTATCGTGTAATTCATAATGCTGCTGAAGCAGTTGGGGTTGTTGGTAAAATCGGAACGAACTCAATGAGAAAAACATTTGGATTTCATGCATACAAAAGAGGGATAGCGATTGCGCTATTGCAAAAACATTTTCATCACGCGACACCTTCAGAGACATTAAAGTATTTGGGAATCTCAAAAGATGAAGAATTTAAAACAGAAATTGATGTAGATTTGTAAAAGCCGTAACTAAAAACTTTAGGAGGCGGGAATATGAATATTAGAGAGAGTGAATTACCTGGCATTGGATGTAAATTTGAAGTAATTACAAAAGGTAATGAAAAAATGGTTATTGTTATTCATGATGATGGCCGAAGGGAAATGTATCATTTTGATGCGGATCATGATGAGAGTATTTCAAGTATTTCTCTTCGTGATTCTGAAGCGAGACAAATTGCGGCTATATTAGGCGGAATGGTATATAGACCACAAGCGTTAGACACAATTGAGATGGCTTTTGAAGGATTATCAATTGAATGGTTTAAGGTGGAAAATAACGCACCAGTCGTACAAAAAACAATTGGTAGCTTACATGTCAGAAAAACGTATAATGTAACGATTATTGCTATTTTAAAAAAGAATATGAAGAAATTCTTTAATCCAGGTCCAGACTCTATTATTGAAGCTGGCGATATGCTCGTGTTATCGGGTGAAAGACATGAAGTGAAAAGAATTATTAATGAATTGCTTTCATCAGGAGGTGATTCATAATCGATGGATACTTTAATCTTTGAAGTTGGAACTGCGTTAGTATTAGTAGCTTTTGCAGCTATCCTCGCTGCGAAGTTAAAGTTCTCGATTATTCCGTTTCTCATTATACTCGGTATGTTAGTGGGGCCTCACGCCCCCGACTTAGGACTTATCGATTTAAGGTTTATTGAAAGCGGAGAAGTTATTTCCTTCCTTGGCCGTGTTGGCGTCATATTCCTCCTATTCTATTTAGGCTTAGAATTCTCAATAAAAAAATTAATTAAATCAGGAAAATCAATTGCTTTCGGGGGGACTGTCCACATATCACTTAATTTCATATTAGGTTTGCTTTATGGATATGTTATGGGCTTCCCCTTATTAGAGACGTTAATTATTGCTGGAATCATTACAATTTCATCGAGTGCAATTGTTGCAAAAGTAATTGTTGATTTAAGAGGATCTGGTAATAAAGAGACTGAATTAATATTAGGAATCATTATGTTTGATGATATTTTTTTAGCTGTATATTTATCAGTCGTTTCAGGTTTAGTACTTGGTGGGGCAACATCATTTGTAGGTGCTCTTACATCGGTGTTAATCGCAGTAGGGTATATGCTACTATTTTTTGTAATTGCTAGAAAAGCTACGCCGCTCTTAAATAAAATATTAGATATTTCGTCCAACGAAATTTTCATTATCGTAATATTTGCTATTTTATTCTTCGTAGCAGGATTTTCAGAAACGATTCACGTTGCTGAGGCAATTGGAGCGTTATTATTAGGACTCGTCTTTTCTGAAACAGAGCATAGCGATCGAATTGAGAAGCTCGTCGTTCCATTCCGTGATTTCTTTGGAGCCATATTCTTTTTCAGCTTCGGTTTAAGTATAGATCCATTTTCGCTTGGAGGAGCAGTGTGGTTGGCATTAGGAGCAGTTTTCATTACTCTAATCGGTAATTTTACTGCTGGAATGATTGCAGGACGTAAAGCCGGGTTATCCCATAAGGTTTCTACGAATATAGGTTTAACACTCGTATCACGCGGGGAATTTTCTATTATTGTAGCGAATATCGGCATTGCGGGTGGCTTAATGGCAGCGATTAAACCGTTCTCTGCACTGTACGTTCTAATATTAGCATCGTTAGGACCGTTATTAACGAAAGAGTCTGGGAGAATATACTCTCTACTAGATAAGGTATTTAAATGGAGTGCTAAAGAACGTGCAAAGCGAGAAAAAGAAGTTGGATAATATAAAAAGAAGAGGCTGCATGAAGTTCATGCAGCCTCTTCTTTTTATATATTGCTACTGTTATCATTTTTATTGGTAAGTCGATATATTTTTAAGAAGCAATCAATATAATTTCATTTACTGCAAAACCATTATCTGAATTTCATCAACTATTAATCAGTTGCCTTCCTATTTAAAAACGACTACAATTTTACTGTTATAGATGAACGAAAAAAATAGAATAGGAGGGGAGACTATGCCAAGGAAAGTATGGCTATTAGTAGCTGGGATGATTATTAATGTCACGGGTGCTTCTTTTTTATGGCCTTTTAATACAATTTATTTGCATGATCACCTAGGAAAATCTTTATCTGTGGCCGGAATGGTATTAATGATCAACTCGCTTACTGGTGTAATCGGAAACTTGCTCGGCGGTGTTTTATTTGATAAATGGGGCGGCTATAAATCAACTCTAGTAGGGATTGTCATTACACTCGTATCGATTTTAGGTCTTGTGTTCTTCCACGGTTGGCCTTTATACGTTGTGTGGCTAGCGTTAATCGGATTTGGTTCTGGAATGGTCTTCCCATCGATGTATGCGATGGTTGGTACGGTTTGGCCAGAGGGCGGAAGAAGAGCATTTAATGCGATGTATGTTGGACAAAACGTTGGTATTGCGATCGGAACAGCGTGCGGTGGATTAGTTGCGTCTTATCGTTTTGATTATATTTTCTTAGCGAACTTTATTTTATACTTTGTTTTCTTCTTAATTGCTTTTATTGGAT
The DNA here is from genome assembly GCF_001455345.1 of Bacillus thuringiensis. Taxonomy (GTDB): domain Bacteria; phylum Bacillota; class Bacilli; order Bacillales; family Bacillaceae_G; genus Bacillus_A; species Bacillus_A thuringiensis_N. The sequence continues at coordinate 4,622,245 of NZ_CP013274.1, read as the reverse complement.
TCCGTGGTATGGAAGACAAGAAAGAGCCAGGAGTGCAAAAAGAAATCGAAACGAAAAAAGGTTGGTCGCTTACACCTGGATTCAAAGCACTTCTTATCGTATGTGTAGCATATGCTTTATGCTGGGTTACATACGTACAGTGGCAAGGGGCGATTGCAACGCATATGCAACAATTAAACATTAGTCTTCGTCACTATAGTTTATTGTGGACGATAAACGGAGCGATGATTGTTTGTGCGCAGCCGCTAGTTAGTATGTTAATTCGCTGGATGAAGCGTTCTTTAAAACAACAAATTATGATTGGAATCATCATTTTTGCGGCGTCATTCATTGTATTAAGTCAAGCGCAGCAATTTACGATGTTCCTCGTTGCGATGGTAACATTAACAATTGGTGAATTATTTGTATGGCCAGCAGTTCCAACAATTGCAAATATACTTGCGCCAAAAGATAAGTTAGGGTTTTATCAAGGTGTTGTAAATAGTGCGGCGACTGTAGGGAAAATGTTCGGGCCAGTCGTTGGCGGAGCAATTGTTGATTTATACAATATGGAAGTATTGTTTATAGTAATCATGGTAATGCTTGTAGTAGCGCTTATAGCAACGAGCATTTATGATAGACGAGTAAAAGTAGAAGAAACAGTTGAAGAAAAAATTGCAGTTTAGTTTGACGGAACATGTAACATGTTTTAGAATATATTTAAATAAAACAACCTTTTGAACAAGGGAGATAGCTCGGCTGTCCTAAGACGAATTCGTTAGTTAGTAAGAGTAACGATTAACCGAGAAGCCACGCTGTAAGTAACCTCTTTAGAGATACGAGGCGGAGGGTAGTTCACTTAACTCATATTTGTAATAACAGTGAGAAGGAGTAGTAGTAATAGAAGCTGGTTTAGAGAGTTGACGGTCGGTGCAAGTCAATCCACGTTTCGTTATGAACTCGCCTTTGAGTTGCAGTTGTGAAACTAGTAGTAGCAATTGCCGTTAATCCACGTTACGGATCTAAGCGAATGTATATGTGTACATTAATTTAGGGTGGTACCGCGGGAATCTATAACCTCTCGTCCCTTTCTAGGGATGAGAGGTTTTTTGTATTTTGGGCGGTGAAAATAAATAGAATTTCAAGGAGGGTATCTCATGAGCTTTAATCATCAAGACATTGAGAAGAAGTGGCAAGGGTACTGGGAAGAGAATAAAACATTCCGTACGCCAGATGAGACAGAAAAACCAAAATTTTATGCACTAGATATGTTCCCATATCCATCAGGTGCAGGCCTACACGTAGGACATCCAGAAGGTTATACAGCGACAGATATTTTATCTCGTATGAAGCGTATGCAAGGATATAACGTTCTTCATCCAATGGGATGGGATGCATTCGGTCTTCCAGCAGAGCAATATGCACTTGATACTGGAAACAGCCCAGCTGAATTTACAGAGCTTAATATTAATACGTTCCGTAATCAAATTAAATCATTAGGTTTCTCTTACGATTGGGACCGTGAAGTAAATACAACAGATCCAAACTACTATAAGTGGACACAATGGATCTTCCTGAAATTATTTGAAAAAGGTTTAGCTTACGTTGATGAAGTACCTGTAAACTGGTGTCCAGCACTTGGTACAGTACTTGCGAATGAAGAGATCATTGATGGTAAGAGTGAGCGCGGTGGACATCCAGTTGAGCGTCGTCCGATGAGACAGTGGATGTTAAAAATTACAGCTTACGGAGATCGTCTATTAGAAGATCTAGATGAGCTGGATTGGCCAGAAAGCTTAAAAGATATGCAACGTAACTGGATCGGTCGTTCTGAAGGTGCAGAAGTACACTTCAACATCGATGGTACAGATGAGAAATTCACAGTTTTCACAACGCGTCCTGATACATTATTTGGCGCAAGCTACTGTGTACTTGCTCCAGAACATGCACTTGTTGCTGACATTACAACTGCTGAGCAAAAAGAAGCTGTAGAAGCTTACATTAATTCTGTAAAAATGAAGAGTGATTTAGAGCGTACAGAACTTGCGAAAGAGAAAACTGGTGTATTCACTGGTGCTTACGCAGTTAACCCAGTAAATGGTGAGAAATTGCCAATCTGGATCGCTGATTACGTTCTTGCAACTTACGGAACAGGTGCTGTAATGGCAGTTCCAGCTCACGATGAGCGTGACTATGAATTCGCATCAACGTTCAACCTTCCAATGAAGGAAGTTGTAAAAGGCGGAGACATTACGAAAGAAGCATACACAGGTGATGGTGCTCACGTAAACTCAGCATTCCTTGATGGATTAAATAAAGAAGAAGCAATCGCAAAAATGATTGAATGGCTTGAAGCAACGAGTGCAGGAAATCAAAAAGTAACGTACCGTCTACGTGACTGGTTATTCAGCCGTCAACGTTACTGGGGTGAGCCAATTCCAGTTATTCACTGGGAAGATGGCACAATGACAGCTGTGAAAGAAGAAGAATTACCATTAGTTCTTCCGAAAACAGAAAACATCCGTCCTTCAGGTACAGGTGAATCACCACTTGCTAACATTGACGAGTGGGTAAATGTTGTTGATCCTGAGACTGGTAAAAAAGGTCGTCGTGAAACGAATACAATGCCACAATGGGCTGGTAGCTGCTGGTATTACCTACGTTACATCGATCCAAACAACAGCGAAGCACTTGTAGATCCTGAAAAAGTAAAACAATGGCTTCCAGTTGATATTTATATCGGCGGAGCAGAGCATGCTGTACTTCACTTACTATATGCTCGTTTCTGGCATAAAGTATTATACGATATCGGTGTAGTTCCAACGAAAGAGCCATTCCAACAATTATTCAACCAAGGTATGATTCTAGGTGAAAACAACGAGAAAATGAGTAAATCAAAAGGTAACGTTGTAAACCCTGATGATATCGTAGCAAGCCATGGTGCAGATACACTTCGTCTATACGAAATGTTCATGGGACCATTAGATGCTTCAATCGCTTGGTCTGAAAATGGTCTTGACGGAGCGCGTCGTTTCCTAGACCGCGTATGGCGCCTATTCATTCAAGATAACGGTGGATTAAGCGAGAAAATTACTGATGCACCAAATAAAGAGCTTGAAAAAGCTTACCACCAAACAGTGAAGAAAGTAACAGAAGACTATGCAGAGCTTCGCTTCAACACAGCGATTTCTCAAATGATGGTATTCATCAACGATGCATACAAAGCTGAAACACTTCCGAAAGAATATGTAGAAGGTTTCGTAAAAATGATTGCACCAGTTGCACCTCACATTGGGGAAGAGCTATGGAGCAAGCTTGGTTACAATGAAACAATCACATATGCAAGCTGGCCAACATTTGATGAGGCTAAACTTGTAGAAGATGAAGTTGAAATTGTTGTTCAAGTTATGGGTAAAGTTCGCGCAAAACTAACAATGAGTAAAGATGCATCAAAAGAAGAAATGGAACAACTTGCACTTGAAGCAATTCAAGACCAAATTGAAGGGAAAACAGTTCGTAAAGTAGTTGTTGTTCCTGGAAAACTTGTTAACGTTGTTGCAAACTAATGAATAAAAGAAAAGCTCAGAGCGTTTATGCTCTGAGCTTTTTTGTGTAGAAAATAATCTCGGGGTCACCTTCATCTAAATTTTCAATTATGCCACTGCGTATAAAACCGTTTGCACTAAAAACTTTTTGCATACTTTCATTTGATTCGTTCGTTGAAGAAAATATTTTTTGAGTAGGAGAATGACTTAACATATATGAGAGTAACGAGCTTGCATAGCCTCGCCTTCTTTTTTCTGGCGAAATAATGATTAATGAGAGGAAAATACAACCAAAGAAATTCGTATCGTATGTTAGAAAACCGGAAATAGAATTATCTTCTTTTACAACGATGCATCTGCCTTCGTCAATAGTGTGCTTAATATAATTTCGTCTACTATCATTTCCGATTACATCAATATCTATATGTACGATTGAATCTAAATCATTAATAGAAGCTTTTTTTACGTTCTTCAATAGAAATACCTCCTAGAAAAAATATTCAGTTAATTGATTTTACCATGAATGAAGAAAAAGGAGCGGAATTCCAATACAGACAAACACCTATTTTTTTATAGGAAATATGATAAAAAAGGTAGGCTAAATTGAGAAGAAGAGGTGAAAGGAATGAAAGGGATGGACAATAATGCACCACACGGATTTTTCGGAGGTGGATCGGATAGTTATGAACAAATGATGTTAATGGGAGGAGCAGGTCAACAAGGATATGGCGGAATTCCGAGCTGGATGGGCGGAGCACCTGGAGGATTTCCAACGTCAGTAGCTGGTGTGCAATCTGGGTTTCCAACATCGGTAGCTGGAGTACAAACGGGAATCCCGACATTTGTAGGCGGAGTAGCGGGTGGGGCACCAACTACATTCCCATCTTTCGTTGGAGGAGTACAAACAGGATTTCCGGTACCAGGAGTAGGTGTTGTAGCAGGAGGGATAGGTGGGTTTCCGCAAGTTGTTCATGGTCATCATGGACATCACCACCATCAAGGCCACCACGGTCATCATGGACACCATCATCATCAAGGCCACCACGGTCATCATGGACACCATCATCAAGGTCAACATGGTCATCATCACCACCAAGGGCAACATGGCCATCATGGTCACCACCAAGGACATCATCAACAACAAGTACATCACCACGGACACCATCATATACATCCACAGGCAGTTCTTTATCAAACTCATCAAGGGCACCACGGTCATCAAGGGCACCACGGTCATCAAGGGCACCACGGTCATCAAGGGCACCACGGTCATCAAGGGCACCACGGTCACCAAGGGCACCACGGTCATCAAGGGCACCACGGTCACCAAGGGCACCACGGTCATCAAGGGCAACACGGTCACCAAGGGCAACACGGTCACCAAGGGCAACACGGTCACCAAGGCCAACAGCACCAACAATACCAACAATACCAACAACAATCTTCTCCTTGGACAGGTGGAATTGGAGCAGGAGGAGCAGGGGCAGCGGCAGGAGCGGCTAGCATTGGTGGAGCAGCAGGACATGCGGGACACGTGGGTCATTAATGCATTGCAGAAAAAAAGACATAATAAAAAACTGCTAGGAAATCCTAGCAGTTTTTTTCAGCTTCTTGGCGCTGGCGTTCGATTTCAGCACGAAGTTGTGGCTCTGGAGCTTGCCAGCCTTCTGGTTTTAGAATTTTGCCGTCGCCTTCGCGGAAGCGAGGTTTTCCATCAGGGAATAGCTTTGCCATGTTTGCGTTATTTACAATTTCAAATCCTTTATCAGGACGTACGCCCATTTCGGCAAACGTGCCGAATGCAAAGTAAATAAGGTCAATTAGTGCATCATATTGATCTTCAACAGTCGTTGCTTCTAGAAATTCTTCTAGCTCTTCTTGCATAAAGCTAGCACGAATTTTTGCGCGCGCTTCTGTTAGTTTTGTTGGAGTATTTGTCACAGGATGTCCGAACTCTTCATGCATTTTTGCAACAAGTTCGTATCCTTTATCTAAACCTTTTTCGTTTGTCATGTTGTTTCATCCTTTCTCGCTTTGTCCGAATCTCATTGTAACATAGGGTGATTATGAAATGAAAAGAGACTGTCTAAAAGTTTTATCTTTTAGTTAAGATAGCGATAGTAAAAGACTATATCGACTTAAGAACAAAATATGACATAGCCTATTAATAAAAGAAAGCCATCCCGGAATACTTTTGGGACGGCCCTGCTCGTTATTTTTCTTCTTTTATTAAAATGGATAAAATAAGGTCGATGCCAAACATACCAACGAGCAACATTGGTATAACGACAAGTAAATAACGTGTGAAGGAAACATTTTTTAAGTATGTATGAGCAAATAAAAAGACGCCGAGAAATAAAATACCATTTAAAATAGGCTTTACTAATTTTTTAGACATAAGCTCCCCCATAAATATCTTCTCTCTCTATCTAAAATAAAAACTCCTCTTTCCGTTGTATCATGCTGGAGAGAGGAGTTCAATCATTTCTCATTCAATTACACCAGAATTTGTAATATTCACGGTGTATTTTATATGAACCGGAACATCTTTATACATTTGTCTCCATTCTTCTAATTTGAATGGGCGATAATGGTGTTTATATTTTGCTCCTAGCCCGAGAGGATCGACGCCTAAAGATTTTAGTTGCTTAATTAACTTAGCAGCTTGTTTATCTAATTGTTTTTGGACATCTTTTTCAATGTTTTTTGTGTTCTTGTTATTTTCCAAGTTAATTGCTTTCGATAGTTCTTGAATACGTGCATCAAGACGAACGTTAATGAAAAAGGAAGGCTTCCCGTTTTTAATTTTTATATCGTAAGTTGGAACAGAACGAATATTATTAATCATTACGTACGCAGAATCTGTTTTAAATTCATGTGAATCTAATTTATGTTTCTCTAATAGTCCTTTAAATATGAACATATCTTTTTCCGCAATTTTACCGATATATTTATCCTTTTTAAAAAGGCCAATTCCGGTAATTTTTATTTTATCACCATGTTTCTTTAGAATGGGAATATAGTAGTCTTGCCCTTCTTGATAATAACGGAATGCTCCTACATGCAGATTATCAGTTGGTAAAGGACCGGTCTCCATATTATGTTCTAGCAACTTTTTTATATAAATTGCAACGTTGTATGAAGTCGAATATTTGCCTTTTAAAAGTTCAGTACCATTCCCCTCTAATAAACCAACATATAAAGCGTTCCCTATGTTTACATCTCGAAGTAATGTATCGAATGAAGTAGACATTCCTTTCTTCGCAAGTTTTATCGTATATAGAGCAACACGCATTTGTCCGCTAGCAAAAGGTTGAGAAGACTCTAACGATGTGTTTGCTTTTACTTGTTTTACCGCATTTGCGGTGCCTTCAAAAACTTGAACTTTATTTCCCTTTTTCTGAATCGGACAAACGAATGTTACTTTTACTTTATTATCTTTTGCTGTATCAAAAACGGTTCCTTGAATAAGTTGTACATCATCGATAATATTTTTTTGTAAACATCCAGTTAAACTGAAAAATGTTATACAAGAAATAAGTATTAATTTGCTTTTGATTTTTTCCATTTTCTTTTCACCCACACAATAATAAATAGGATTGGGATGTATACGTAAACGAGCCAAAAACTAACCTTCGATGCATTACTAATAAAGTTATTAATATCTTGTCTGTTTGTTAAAAGTTGCGAAACAATGAGAGTGATAAGGATAAAGGCGATTAAAATACCTCTTTGTTTTACACGGAATATTTCGTGAGTTGCTCTCATTGACGCCCATAAAGGGAGGATAAAACTTGAAATAATAACGAGTGCATAGCCTGAAATTGCGATATATTCGAGTCTTTCTATAAATGGTAATTGAATGACTTGGGTCATAGAAAGTTGGGCCCATATCGTTTTTAACAATTGTTTTTCACTAAAAAATGCAAAGGCTAAAAGGGTGCTAAATAAATATAGAAGATTTGAAAATAGTGCTCCAAGCTGAGCGTATTTATGAGATTGCATAGGCTTTTTCACAAATGGATACACCATGAGGTAAATCTCAAAACCGGTCATACTGTAGATTGATAGTTGAGCGGATTTTAAAATGTCTGAAAAAGAATGGGTGAATATAGGTAGTAAATTCTCCCAATGTGAATATTTCAAAACGAATAAGCTTAGAAATAAATATCCTAATGTACCACCAACAGAGATGACGCAAATACCGGTAATTACACGAAATCCAGAAGAGATAATGTAATAGCTAACTAAGCACAAAAAGAGTGTTAACATAAAGGTGGAAGCGGTAGGAAACATCCATACTTGAATAATTTCTACATACGTTCGAATAACCGAAATACTGACGATTAAAAAATAAGCTGCAAAGATGATATTAAAGACATTCCCTATCCACTTTCCAAACGTTTGCCTTTGTAAATCAATTAAATTTCCGTTTGTTTCTTTTAATAAAAAATACATCATCCATATAAGGAGATGGATACAGAGTCCTGTGATTAGAACGCCTATCCATCCGTCGTATCCAGCGGCCTTTGCGATGATTCGAGCGAAGCCGAGAACGCCAGCACCGAACTGTGCACCGTGAATTAAGAAGAAAACGAAGATAGGAGATATTTGATATTTTTCTTGAACTTTACTCATCGAATGCACCTCATTTCTTAATCATCAAAGTCCGATCTATGTTTTGTTGAAATTCCTTTTGCTGCTTTTTTTACATGCTGTGGCCTTGCTTGTACATCCCTTGTATCAATCATTGTTAAGGGAAAACGAATCCAAGAATCTTTAACAGATTGTTGTCTTGTCGGGTAAAACAAAGCGTACGGCTTACGTAAGGAAGTAAGTCTAAAAAGATGAGTAAATAAAAAGATAAATCCAAGAGAGATACCGAAGAGCCCTCCTATTTCTGCGAATGCTAGAAACGGGAAACGTAGTAATCGAACTGCATTACCCATTTTATAAATAGGTGTAATAAAGGAAGCGAGTGCTGATAAGGCAACGATAATTAATAAAATGTTACTCGTTAAACCAGCTTGTACAGATGCTTGTCCAATTACGATACCGCCTACAATACCGAGTGTTTGACCAACTTTCATCGGTAACCTCGCGCCAGCTTCCCTCAGTAAGTCGATTGCAAGTTCTAAAAATAGTGCTTCAATTAATGGTGGGAACGGTACTTGTGCCCTTGATAAAATCAAAGTTTCAAGTAAATCACTTGGAATAAGTTCATAATGATAATTTAAAACTGCAACGTATAACGGTGTAGCGCAAATTGAAAATAGAACGGCAATTAATCTTAAAATCCTTGAAAATGTAGCGTACATCCAGGAGACATTATAGTCTTCTGGGGAAATGAAAAAATCGAAATAGGATACAGGTGTTAGTAGGACACTTGGGGAACCATCCACAAAAATAGCGATTTTTCCATCTATTAGTGCTTTTGTAACTCTATCAGTGCGTTCTGTATTGATATAGAGAGGGAAAATCGACTTTTCACCCATTAATTCTTGTATATAAGCACTATCATTAATTTGATCATATTCAAGAGCACGTAATGATTCCTCGAGAAAATCTACATTATCTTTTTCAGCGAGGTTATCTAAATACATCATGACAACTTTTGTTTTTGAAAACTCGCCGATAATCATCTCTTTTGTTTGTAAATCTAAAACAGGAAGACGTTTTCGAACTAAATTAATATTTGTATCAATATCCTCTACGAAACCTTCCTGAGGACCTATAACGGTCGATTCGTTTAAAGGAGGAGTTGGCGCACGATAATTATCAATTGCGATATTTGCGAGCATACATTTTTGATCTTGTTGATTTACTTGAACAATCGCATGCCCCTTTAAAACCATGTCCTCAATTTTTTGTAAATCGTTCGTAATTGTAATGCCGCTCATCGGAATATGTTCTTTCAGTTCTTCTAGTGAAGCCTTAGGTCGTTCCAAAAGAGTAGGCATTAAGTACTTTTGCAATTTCTCACCATCAAGTGAAGGACGATAGTAAGAAATCCAATAAGGCATCGTTTCATCGTCAGATGTATGGTAATTAACAAAATCACTAGACTTTTTCAGCTTCTCTATTAAATTTTGTAGAGAATGAATACGGTCTTTTTCTGGTTTTGTAAAATCATAAATACTATTACCTTTAGAGTTTTGCTGCTGTTGCCCTTGAGAAGATTCGTCTTGCTTAGAGTGTTGCTGTTGCCCTTGAGAAGATTCGTTTTGTTTAGAATCTTGTTGCTGTTCCTGATTCGAGTTGTTTTGTTTAGAGTGTTGCTGTTTATCTTGAGTCGAGTCACCTTGTTTAGAGTGTTGCTGTTGCCCTTGAGAAGATTCGTCTTGCTTAGAGTGTTGCTGTTGCCCTTGAGAAGATTCGTTTTGTTTAGAATCTTGTTGCTGTTCCTGAGTCGAGTTGTTTTGTTTAGAATGTTGCTGTTGATCTTGCTCCGCGTTGTCTTGTTTAGAATGTTGCTGTTGCCCTTGAGAAGATTCGTTTTGTTTAGAATCTTGTTGCTGTTCCTGATTCGAGTTGTTTTGTTTAGAATGTTGCTGTTGATCTTGCTCCGCGTTGTCTTGTTTAGAATGCTGCTGTTGCCCTTGAGAAGATTCGTTTTGTTTAGAATCTTGTTGCTGATTCTGCTCTGATTTGTCTTGCTTAGAATGCTGCTGTTGCTCTTGAGAAGATTCGTCTTGTTTAGCACTTTGTTGCTGATTCTGATTCGATTTGTTTTGCTGCTTATATTGGGAGGACTCCTTGTGCTCCTCTTTTTTTTGCTCGCCATTGCTATCTTTATTATGTTTCATACTTCTAGTCTGTTGTTTGCTATCATCCTCTTGATTGCTAGGGTGTTGCTCCGAGTTACCTGTTTCGTTTTTCTCTTTTGTATTTGATTTTTTTTTCTTACGTAGCCAATTCCAAATCATATGTATGCCCTCTTTGATTTTGTAATATAGTGCTATTTTGTGGCTAATTTTGTATATTATTCATTTATTTATGAAAAGAAGGAGGAGATTGGTTTGCATAGAAAAAATCCTTTAGTAAGCAGTACATACTATGACGAGAAGAGGGCGAGTCTGTGCAATTTGTAAAAAAAGAGAAGTTTGCTTTAAAGGAGTTTACATTTGAAAATGGTAGGACAATTCCTGTTCAAATGGGGTATGAGACGTATGGTACTTTAAATAGAGAAAGATCAAATACGATTTTGGTTTGTCATTATTTTAGTGCAACTAGTCACGCAGCAGGAAAATATACAGCGCATGATGAGGAGTCTGGTTGGTGGGATGGTTTAATTGGACCGGGAAAAGCAATTGATACAAATAAATACTTTGTTATATGTACTGATAATCTTTGTAATGTGCAGGTGAAGAACCCTTATGTAATTACAACGGGACCGAAATCGATTAATCCAAAAACTGGAGATGAATATGTGATGGACTTTCCGGTTTTTACATTTCTTGATGTAGCTCGTATGCAATATGAGTTAATAAAAGATATGGGAATCGTAAGGCTACATGCTGTAATGGGACCGTCAGCTGGCGGGATGATTGCGCAGCAATGGGCTGTTCATTATCCTCATATGGTAGAGCGGATGATTGGTGTGATTACGAATCCGCAAAATCCAATTATTACATCGGTAAATGTAGCGCAAAACGCAATTGAGGCTATTCAACTGGATCCAAGTTGGAAGGGCGGAAAATATGGAGAAGTGCAGCCAATGAAGGGGCTTCATTTAGCAAATAGAATGATGTTTATGAACGCGTTTGATGAGCATTTTTATGAAATAACATTTCCTCGTAATAGTATAGAGAAAGAATCTTATGAAACATTTTCTGCATTAACATCATTTGAGAAAGAAATTAACAAAGTGACAAATAGAAGTATAGATTTAGTAGATGCAAATTCATGGATGTACACTGCGAAAGCAGTTTTATTACATGATATTGCGCATGGATTTTCGTCTTTAGAAGAGGCACTGTCTAATATAGAAGCAAATGTACTTATGATTCCGTGTAAACAAGATTTGCTTCAGCCGTCACGTTATAATTATAAAATGGTAGACATGTTGCAAAAACAAGGGAAGTATGCGGAAGTATATGAGATAGAAAGTATAAATGGGCATATGGCGGGAGCATTTGATATTCATTTATTTGAAAAGAAAGTTTATGAGTTTTTAAATCGGAAAGTGTCTAGTTTTGTGTAGAAAATAAATGATGTGAAAAAGGTGCAATGTATGTAGTAGGCACCTTTTTTTACATGATTTGTAGGCGGAAAATATATGTGGCAATTGCTATACCGAAGAAAGCTATACTAAGTAATAGAAATAAAAATGATATTTCTTGTGGCGATTTTATCTTTTTGTTATTTTTCATACTAAGAGCAATAATTGCAGCGATTAAGAAAATGATGCCCGTAATGAAAAGAAAAAGTGTCATTTTCATTGGCTCCTTTCATAAAACAAGTATATTGAGGATACAATGCATGAGTTATGTTTGTAAAGAATAAGTTTTGCGAGAAAATTGAGAAATAAATTCTCTGTTCTTTGCGTTCTTTCTTTCGCATGCTAAAATTGATGAGGAATGATTATTTAAAGAAGAAACTAAAGGTTTTATTGTATATAAGGAGGAACGACATATGACAGAAGTTAAAACAATTACAACAGAAGAAGTGCAAGAGCGTTTAGAAAATGGAGAAACGTTATTTTTAGTAGACGTAAGAGAAGATGAAGAAGTAGCAGCAGGAAAGATTCCAGAAGCTGTACATATTAAAATGGGCGATATCCCAAATAAAGTAGATTTCTTTGATAAAGAGAATGAATATATCTTTATTTGTCGTTCGGGAATGCGCAGTGAAAATGTATGCCATTATTTAAATGAACAAGGATTTAAAACAGTAAATATGGTTGGCGGAATGCTTCAATATGAAGGTGAAACGAAATAGTTAATAGTTAAAAACTTGGAACGAGTCTGTTTCAAGTTTTTTTCTTTTGCATACAGTGTACAAAAGGGGGATAGGTAAATGGGGATTAACTTGCGGAAAGTAAAAATTATTAATAATACAGGGGCTGTTAATGTCGGCGATTGTTATGATATCTCACCTTTAGCTGTAGCAAAAATATATGCAGGTGCTGGAGGGTCGAGTGCGGCTATTTTTTTAAATGGGAAAAGACAACCAGAAGCGGTAATTAGAACATCAGTGTTTCTTCCGCCATTAGCAACGAGTACACGTACATTAGGTTCATAGAGGAAAGGTAGAGTGTAATTATGCCTGCTCATATAAAAGAGTTTGTTATTGTGAATAACACTGGGAATATATTTACTGGTGATAATTTGAGTGATACTTCATTTACTGCTACGAAATCGTATAGTGGTTCAATGGGATGTACTTGGGTTGATGTTGTTACAGTAATAGGGACGGAGACGAAGCTTTGTTTACAGCCAGGAGATTCGGTGACGACAACATATACAAGAGGTACTCCTGCTGGTACTGTACCAGGAACAAACATGGGGCCAAGTGTAAACACATCGGGTATAGCACAAGCTGTCCCTAATACAGATAATATGGATTCAATTGCTGGACTCCCTTAAGGAATTAAGGGAGTTTTTATTATTTAAAATAAAAATAGTCTTTGAGATTGTTTTTGCAAATACATATTAAGAGGAAGAGGTTTGTTAAAAGTAAAAAAGATGGTGTGTAGGTGGTGAAAGTGTGAAAGAGCGCGATAAACAAAATTCATTACACTCTAATTTCAGAATTTCACCAAATCTTATTGGACCCACCTTTCCTCCTGTTCCAACGGGATTTACTGGTATTGGAATTACTGGTCCAACCGGTCCGCAAGGCCCGACTGGCCCACAAGGACCAAGAGGATTTCAAGGTCCGATGGGGGAGATGGGCCCGACAGGACCTCAAGGAGTGCAAGGGATACAAGGACCGGTTGGACCAATAGGTGCAACGGGACCAGAAGGACAGCAGGGGCCACAAGGATTGAGAGGGCCACAAGGAGAAACTGGAGCGACAGGACCTCAAGGAGTGCAAGGGTTACAAGGTCCGATTGGTCCAACAGGAGCTACTGGGGCACAAGGTATACAAGGGATACAGGGATTACAGGGGCCAATTGGAGCGACAGGACCTGAGGGACCTCAAGGAATTCAAGGTGTGCAAGGAGTACCAGGAGCAACTGGTCCACAAGGAATACAAGGAGCACAAGGGATACAAGGATTACAAGGACCGAGTGGAAATACAGGAGCAACGGGAGCGACTGGTCAGGGGATAACAGGACCGACGGGAATAACCGGTCCAACAGGGATCACCGGCCCGTCAGGAGGACCTCCTGGTCCGACGGGGCCGACTGGTGCGACAGGTCCAGGCGGTGGACCGAGTGGAAGTACAGGTGCGACTGGAGCAACGGGGAATACTGGGGCTACAGGAAGTACAGGGGTAACAGGAGCAACGGGAAGTACAGGTCCGACTGGAAGCACAGGAGCACAGGGCTTGCAAGGAATACAAGGGATTCAAGGACTGATTGGGCCAACAGGTCCAGAAGGTCCGCAAGGTATCCAAGGTATTCCTGGTCCGACAGGAATAACTGGTGAACAAGGAATTCAAGGAGTTCAAGGTATTCAAGGGATAACGGGAGCAACAGGAGATCAAGGTCCACAAGGTATACAGGGGGCTATAGGGCCACAAGGGGAAACAGGGGCCACAGGAGATCAAGGTCCACAAGGAATACAAGGAGTACCAGGGCCATCAGGAGCAACAGGTCCACAGGGAGTTCAAGGGATACAAGGTCCGATGGGTGAGATAGGACCAACAGGTCCAGAAGGCCCAGAGGGACTTCAGGGCCCGCAAGGAATACAAGGTGTGCCAGGGCCAGTTGGAGCGACGGGTCCAGAGGGTCCTCAGGGGATACAAGGCATTCAAGGACCGGTAGGAGCAACAGGCTCACAAGGTCCCCAAGGAATTCAGGGAATTCAAGGTGTGCAAGGGATAACGGGAGCAACTGGAGTACAAGGAGCGACTGGAATTCAAGGTATACAAGGGGAAATAGGAGCAACGGGTCCAGAGGGGCCCCAAGGAGTGCAAGGTGCTCAAGGGGGTATTGGTCCAACAGGTCCGATGGGGTCCCAAGGAGTGCAAGGAGTACAAGGAATTCAAGGAGCGACGGGCGCACAAGGAGTGCAAGGTCCACAAGGAATTCAAGGAATCCAAGGTCCGACGGGGGTAACAGGAGATACGGGAGCAACTGGGGCAACAGGGGAAGGCACTACAGGCCCAACCGGAGTAACCGGTCCAACAGGGGTAACAGGCCCATCTGGAGGACCAGCAGGACCGACCGGCCCAACGGGGCCATCAGGTCCGGCGGGAGTAACAGGTCCATCTGGTGGACCACCTGGCCCGACAGGAGCAGCCGGGGCGACAGGAGTAACTGGAGATACTGGGGCGACAGGCTCAACTGGAGTGACAGGAGCGACAGGAGAAACGGGAGCAACCGGAGTGACGGGTTTACAAGGTCCGCAAGGAATCCAAGGAGTGCAAGGAGAGATAGGTCCGACGGGTCCCCAAGGTGTTCAAGGTCCGCAAGGAATTCAAGGAGTAACGGGGGCAACAGGAGATCAAGGTCCGCAAGGGATTCAAGGCCCACAAGGCGACATAGGCCCAACCGGCCCACAAGGAATTCAAGGCCCACAAGGTTCTCAAGGAATCCAAGGAGCGACAGGGGGAACAGGAGCACAAGGCCCACAGGGAATCCAAGGTCAGCAAGGTGACATAGGTCCGACTGGGCCACAAGGTCCAACTGGAATCCAAGGGATACAAGGAGAGATAGGTCCAACCGGTCCAGAAGGCCCAGAGGGACTTCAGGGTCCGCAAGGAATACAAGGTGTTCAAGGGCCAGTTGGAGCAACGGGTCCAGAGGGTCCTCAGGGGATACAAGGCATTCAAGGACCGGTAGGAGCAACAGGCCTACAAGGTCCACAAGGAATTCAGGGAATACAAGGTGTGCAAGGGATAACGGGAGCAACTGGAGCGCAAGGAGCAACTGGAATTCAAGGTATACAAGGGGAAATAGGAGCAACAGGTCCAGAGGGGCCCCAAGGAGTGCAAGGAGTACAAGGAGCGATTGGTCCAACCGGTCCGGTGGGGCCCCAAGGAGTGCAAGGCGTACAAGGAATTCAAGGGGCGACGGGCGCACAAGGAGTGCAAGGTCCACAAGGAATTCAAGGAATCCAAGGTCTGACGGGGGCAACAGGAGATACGGGAGCAACTGGGGCGACAGGGGAAGGCACTACAGGCCCAACAGGAGTAACCGGTCCAACAGGGGTAACAGGCCCATCTGGAGGACCAGCAGGACCGACCGGCCCAACGGGGCCATCAGGTCCGGCGGGAGTAACAGGTCCATCTGGTGGACCGCCTGGCCCGACAGGAGCAACCGGGGCGACAGGAGTAACAGGAGATACCGGGGCGACAGGCTCAACTGGAGTGACAGGAGCAACAGGAGCAACGGGAGCAACCGGAGTGACGGGTTTACAGGGTCCGCAAGGAATCCAAGGTGTTCAAGGAGAGATAGGTCCAACCGGTCCACAGGGTATTCAAGGTCCGCAAGGAATCCAAGGAATAACGGGGGCAACAGGAGCACAAGGTCCACAAGGAATTCAAGGCTCACAAGGCGACATAGGTCCAACCGGCCCACAAGGAATTCAAGGTCCACAAGGTCCGCAAGGAATCCAAGGAGCGACGGGGGCAACAGGAGCACAAGGCCCACAAGGAATCCAAGGTCCGCAAGGTGACATAGGTCCGACCGGACCACAAGGCCCACAAGGAATTCAAGGCCCGCAAGGAATTCAAGGTCCAACGGGGGCTACAGGAGCAACCGGAGCGACAGGTCCCCAAGGAATTCAAGGCCCGCAAGGAATTCAAGGCCCGCAAGGAATTCAAGGTCCAACGGGAGTTACAGGAGCAACCGGAGCGACAGGTCCCCAAGGAATTCAAGGCCCGCAAGGAATCCAAGGTTCAACGGGAGCAACAGGAGCAACCGGAGCGACAGGTCCCCAAGGAATTCAAGGCCCGCAAGGAATCCAAGGTCCAACGGGGGCTACAGGAGCAACCGGTTCACAAGGTCCAACTGGAGATACAGGTCCAACTGGAGATACAGGTCCAACCGGAGCTGGAGCCACTGGAGCGACCGGGGCGACTGGAGTTAGTACAACTGCAACGTATGCGTTTGCGAATAATACATCAGGAACCGCTATTTCCGTTTTATTAGGTGGTACGAACGTACCATTACCGAACAATCAAAATATTGGCCCAGGAATTACCGTCAGTGGTGGAAATACTGTATTTACAGTTGCGAATGCAGGAAATTACTATATAGCTTATACAATCAATTTAACAGCCTCTTTACTTGTAAGTTCTCGTATAACTGTAAATGGCAGTCCGCTTGCAGGAACAATAAATTCACCAGCAGTAGCTACAGGTTCATTTAATGCTACAATAATTGCTAACTTGCCTGCAGGAGCCGCTGTTAGTTTGCAGTTATTTGGAGTAGTTGCAATAGCTACATTATCTACGACAACACCGGGGGCTACTCTAACGATTATTAGATTAAGTTAATAAGAAGAAAACCTTGAGGCTTTTATGCTTCAAGGTTTTTTATCTCCTTATTTGTATGTAGTCTCATTGATTAGGAAAGTTTTACTTTATTCACATGAGCAAAAACATCGCGGTTCGAAAATATATTATAATAGAATGAAAAGAGAGAAATTTGGCAGAAAGGGAGGGTGGCGATGCAGGAGATGGTTACAGACTTTTTTGGACGCCCACTTCAAGATTTGCGCATATCTGTCATTGATCGTTGCAATTTTAGATGTACATATTGTATGCCAGCGGAAGTTTTTGGGCCAGATTATGCTTTTTTGAAAGATGAGTTTTTACTAACGTTTGATGAAATTGAGCGTTTAGCAAAACTATTTGTTAGTATCGGTGTACGAAAAATTAGACTTACTGGTGGCGAGCCACTACTTCGTAAAGATTTAACAAAGCTTATTACACGTCTCGTGAAAATTGATGGATTAGTAGATATAGGGTTAACGACAAATGCGATTCATTTAACGAAACAAGCAAAAGAATTAAAAGAAGCTGGATTACATAGAGTAAATGTTAGTTTGGATGCAATAGATGACGATGTATTTAAGGATATTAATGGCCGGAATATCAATACGAAACCTGTTATAAAGGGAATTATGGCTGCAAAAGAAGCCGGTCTTGACGTAAAGGTAAACATGGTTGTGAAAAAAGGGATGAACGCTCATCAAGTACTTCCGATGGCTACATATTTTAAAGAGAAAGGAATCACGCTTAGGTTTATTGAGTTTATGGATGTTGGTAGTACAAATGGATGGAACTTTGATCAAGTCATTACAAAGCGAGAGTTAATCGAGATGATTCATAGCGTATATCCGCTTGAGCCAGCTGAAGCGCATTATTTCGGTGAAGTTGCGAAGCGATATCGTTACGTTGGAACAAACGTTGAAGTCGGTTTTATTACTTCTGTTTCTGAGTCATTTTGTTCCTCTTGTACGAGAGCGAGAATTTCGGCAGATGGAAAGTTTTATACTTGCTTATTTGCGACAGAAGGATTGGATGTAAGGGAACTTCTTAGAGGAAATCTTTCGGATGATGAGTTAATAAGCGTTATACAAGATGTATGGATGAATAGAAAAGATAGGTATTCGGATGAACGGACAGAAGAAAGTGCGAAGAATCGTCCGAAAATTGAAATGTCTTATATAGGAGGATAAGAAAGGGGGATATCGTATGCAGGAGCGATATTCGAGACAAATATTATTTTCTGGTGTTGGAGAAGAAGGACAGAGAAAAATTAGAGAGAAGCATGTGCTTATTATTGGCGCTGGTGCTCTTGGTGCAGCGAATGCAGAAGCGATTGTTAGAGCAGGGGTTGGAAAAATAACAATTGCTGATCGTGATTATGTAGAATGGAGCAATTTACAAAGACAACAATTATATACAGAAGAAGACGCAAAGCAGTATAAACCGAAGGCGGTAGCAGCGGCAGAACATTTAAAAGCAATTAATTCTGAGGTGGAAATAAATCCGGTTGTAACGGATGTAACGGTGCAAGAAATGGAAGAACTAGTGAATGATGTAGATTTAATATTAGATGCGACAGATAATTTTGAAACGCGTCTTCTTATTAATGATATTTCGCAAAAGTATAATATTCCGTGGATATATGGTGGTTGTGTCGGAAGCTACGGAGTAACGTATACAATTTTACCAGGAAAAACACCGTGTTTCCGCTGTTTAATGGAGCATCCGGCGAGCGGGGCAACATGTGATACTGCTGGTATTATACAGCCGGCAGTGCAATTAGTAGTTGCGCACCAAATAACGGAAGCGCTGAAAATATTAGTAGAAGACTTTGGGGCACTTCGTGAAACTATGCTATCGTTTGATCTTTGGAATAATCAACAGATGGCATTTAAAGTGAATAGGCAGAAAAAAGAAACATGTTTATCTTGCGGAAGATTACGTACATATCCGAGTTTAACATTTGAAGCACAAACGAAAACAGAAGTGTTATGTGGCCGAAATACAGTACAAATCCGTCCAGGTGTGCGGAATGAATTTAAATTAGAAGAAATTAAAAAGCGCTTACAAAGAAGTGTGGATGTAAAAGCTACTCCGTATTTATTATCATTTCCGGTAGAGGAATTTCGTTTTGTTTTATTTACAGATGGCAGGGCGTTTATTCATGGGACGAATGATATAAATGTAGCAAAACGTTTATATGCAAGATATATAGGTTGAACCTAAAGGGAAACCCTTTAGATTCAACAGAGAGAGGATTAAGACTTTCTCGCATAATCTCCACTTTTTCCACCTGTTTTTTCAAGTAAGTACGTTTCGCCAATAATCATACCTTTATCAACAGCTTTACACATATCGTACACGGTAAGAGCAGTAGCGGAAGCAGCTGTTAAAGCTTCCATTTCAACACCGGTGCTACCTTCTGTTTTAACTTTTACTTCAATAAGTAATCGGTATTGTTCTTCGTATTGTTTCCAATCGAAAGAAACGTCAACACCTTTTAATAATAAAGTATGGCACATTGGGATAATATCAGAAGTGCGTTTCGCAGCCATAATACCAGCGATTTGTGCAACTGCTAATACGTCACCTTTCCCGATTTCATTATGAGAAATTTTATCATAAATTTCTTTTGTAACGACAATGCTAGAGCACGCAATTGCTGTTCGAACGGTTGCTTTTTTGTCGCTTATATCAACCATTTTCGCGCGCCCTTGGTCATTAAAATGTGTGAATGAAGACATGGAATTCCTCCTTGAAGTAATTTCTATTTAATATATAAAGTTTAATCGAGATAAAAAAATTTGCAAATATGGGGTGAGAAATGATGGTAGAAAAACGAAATCCGATTCAAGTTGCCGAGGCAGTAGAGAGAGTAATGGAATATGCGAAGAATGGTGAAGTAGAAGAAGTTTCTATTACGGAAAGTTACGGGAGAATTCTTGGAGAGGATGTTGTCTCTGATCATGACGTTCCTCATTTTGATCGTTCTCCTTACGATGGTTTCGCAATTCGAGCAGAAGATACGAAAGAAGCAAATCAAGAGAATTCAGTTGAATTTGAAGTAATAGGAGAGATCGGGGCAGGATCTGTTTTTCTAGATGCAATAGGATCTTTTCAGGCGGTTCGTATTATGACAGGGGCAGCTATTCCAGCGGATTGTAATGCAGTTGTAATGCTAGAGTTGACGGAAGACTTTGAGAAGAACGGAAAAACATATATGAAGCTAAAGCGTCCTTTTCATAGTGGTGACAATGTGTCATTTAAAGGAGAAGATATAAAGCAAAATCAAGTTCTCGTTAAGAAAGGTGCTGTAATCAATCCAGGTGTTGCCGCCTTATTAGCGACGTTTGGATATAGTACTGTGAAAGTTGTAAAACAGCCTGTTGTTGGGATTGTCACGACAGGAAGTGAATTACTAGAAGTACATGAGTCGTTACAGCCGGGGAAAATTAGAAATAGTAACTCTTATATGATTGCTGCTCAAATTATGAAAGCCGGAGGGAAAGTCCGGTATTATGGCCAACTTGCCGACGAGTTAGATGCATGTTTTACAGCTGTTCAATCGGCGATGAATGAGGTTGACATTTTAATTACAACAGGCGGTGTGTCGGTAGGAGATTATGACTACTTGCCAGCTATTTATGAAAGGTTACAGGCGCATGTACTTTTTAATAAAATAGCGATGAGACCAGGAAGTGTTACGACAGTAGCTGAAGTTGATGGAAAGTTACTTTTCGGTTTATCAGGGAATCCATCAGCTTGCTACGTAGGCTTTGAGTTATTTGTGCATCCGGTTATAAAAACATATTTATATGAGAAGGAGCCTCACGTATATAGAGCTGATGCTATTTTACAAAAAGATTTTCCAAAGCCAAATCCGTTTACTCGTTTTGTAAGAGCAAAGGTAATAATCGTGGACGGAGCATTACAAGCGATGCCGGTCGGTTTAGATAAATCGAGTGCTGTATCTTCACTTGCGGATGCAAATGCTTTTATTGTGTTGCCTGGAGGAACGCGAGGATTTGAGGCAGGGATGAAAGTGTCTGTATTATTGCTAGAGCACGCTGAGGGAAGTGATTGGCCATGGGCAAAGCCCCTTCAATCTTACAAATAGTAGGGTATCAAAATAGCGGGAAAACAACACTTGTAGAGAAAGTTGTGCATGCATTAGCTGAACGGAAAATGAAAGTTGCTACCATTAAACATCACGGGCATGGAGGGTTTCCAGAAGTAGCGCAAAAAGATAGTGAAAGGCATAGAAAGGCTGGTGCTGTCGTAAGTAGTGTAGAAGGCGCTGGATTACTTTCATTGTCGTCATTAAGAGAGGAATGGTCCTTGCAAGAAATTATCCGCTTATATGAGTTTTTTGAAGTGGATACAATTTTAATTGAGGGCTATAAAAAAGAGAGCTATCCGAAAGTGGTGTTACTTCGTTCTGCGGAAGACGTTGAACTTTTACATAAAGTAGAGAATGTAGTAGCGGTTATTACGTGGTATGATGCTCCTGCAAACTTACGAGAAAAATATAAAGTATTTCATATAACAGAAGAAGAATTGTACATAGACTGGTTTTTACAAACGGTAAGGAGTGCGAAATGACAAATACGTATTATGAAGTAATTGATACAGAAATTTTGGTTGAAGAGGTAGCGAAGAGAGTAATTCGCCGCGAATGCGGTGCTGTTACAACATTTATTGGAACGGTTAGAGAGTTTACGAAAGGGCGTCGTACATTATACTTAGAATATGTCGCTTATAAAACGATGGCAGAAAAGATGCTAGAGAAAATCGGATCAGAAGTGAAAGAGAAATGGCCAGGTACACACGTTGCGATTACGCATCGCATCGGTACACTGCAAATTTCTGATATCGCGGTTGTTGTTGCTGTTTCAACGCCGCATCGTAAAGCGGCTTATGAAGCAAATGAATATATTATGGAACGCATAAAACAAATTGTTCCGATTTGGAAAAAGGAGTTTTGGGAAGATGGAGACTCTTGGATTGGCGATCAATTAGAAAAAACGCCATATCCGGCGGGAGAGCCTGGGAAGGAGCTATAAGTATGATTCGAGTATTGTTATTTGCAAACTTGCAAGAAGAAGCAGGAAGAAGTGAATTACAAATAGAGAAAGAAAATATTACGGTTGCAGGGTTAAAAGATATTGTTGCAACTGAATATAATGTGCCAGTATTGGCACCAATTATGGTTGCGATTAATGAAGAATATGCAAATGAAGATGATACGATTCAATCTGGTGATGTTGTTGCACTAATCCCACCAGTGAGCGGTGGTTAATATTGGATTCATTAAAACGACTTTCCTATATAGGGAAAGTCGTTTTTTTATGGCAGTTTTGAGAACACTAATGTATAGAACAAGGAGGGCGTTATGAAAAAACTATGTGTAATGCTAACAATGATATGTTTTATCTTTTCCTTGTTGCCAAGTTATTCTTTGGCCAAAGAATCGAATGAACAACTTTTAGAAAGTGCGCTATTAAATCGATATTATTCTGTTATAAGGCAAGCGACAGAAGATCAATATGAATGTGATGCCGTTATAAATATAGAGCGTCTCGGTAAGAAAGATGAGTTCGTTCCTAGATTTGAAGTGACCCTACAATTTCTCACATTTCAAGGTGCACATAACCCGCCCAACGACAAAGTTACACTTACTTTGGAAGACAATTTAGATCACATAAAGATAAAGAAAGTTGAGCGACAAAAAAATGTGTCTAGTACGATTGCAGAACAGGTTTGTGCACGGGCGAAAGAAAAAATGAAAGCACATTCTAATGGGGTAGAAAGGTAACTGAAGATATTTCGTAAAGAAAGGTAATGAGCGATGGACATACTTTTAGCGATTTTACCAGCTATATTTTGGGGAAGTATTGTGCTATTTAACGTGAAACTGGGCGGGGGACCGTATAGTCAAACGCTTGGTACAACACTTGGCGCACTTATTTTCTCGATTGTTGTTTATATTTTTATGAAGCCAGTATTAACTCCTACTGTTATTGGAGTTGGAATTGTGTCAGGTTTATTTTGGGCACTTGGTCAGGCGAATCAATTAAAAAGTATTGATTTAATGGGCGTTTCGAGGACGATGCCCATTTCAACAGGACTTCAATTAGTTGCGACGACTTTATTTGGAGTTATCGTATTTCATGAGTGGTCTACGACAATATCAGTTGTCCTTGGTGTTTTGGCTCTCGTTTGTATTATTATCGGTGTTATTTTAACATCACTTCAAAGTGAAGAAGAAAAGAGCGCAGAGCAAGCGGGGAATTTTAAAAAGGGCATTATCATTTTATTGATTTCAACAGTCGGTTATTTAGTTTATGTAGTAGTGATTAGACTATTTCATGTAGATGGTTGGTCAGCTTTGTTGCCACAAGCAGTTGGTATGGTGTTAGGGGGGATTTTGCTTACTTTTAAACATCATCCATTTAATAAATATGCAATACGAAATATTATTCCAGGGTTAATTTGGGCAGCTGGAAATATGTTTTTATTCATTTCTCAGCCGCGTGTCGGAGTGGCAACAAGTTTTTCTCTATCACAAATGGGAATTATTATTTCAACGCTTGGCGGGATTCTTATATTAGGTGAAAGAAAAACGAAACGCCAATTAACAGGGATTGTTGTTGGTATCGTTTTTATTATTGCAGCCGGAATTATGTTAGGTATTGCGAAAAGTTAAAGGAGGTATTGGAATGTATAGTGATTTAGCAGGGAAGGTTGTTGTTATTACAGGATCAGCAACTGGTCTTGGAAGAGCGATGGGAGTAAGGTTTGCTGCGGAGAAGGCGAAAGTAGTGATTAACTATCGCTCGCGGGAGTCAGAAGCGCATGATGTACTAGAAGAAATTAAACGAGTAGGGGGAGAAGCGATTGCTGTAAAAGGTGATGTCACGAGTGAATCGGATGTTGTGAATCTCATTCAATCTGCTGTAAAAGAGTTTGGTACGCTTGACGTTATGATTAATAATGCAGGGATAGAAAACGCGGTACCATCGCATGAAATGCCGCTTGAAGATTGGAATAAAGTAATCAATACGAATTTAACAGGAGCTTTTTTAGGAAGTCGTGAAGCGATTAAATATTTTGTGGAACACGATATTAAAGGATCTGTCATTAATATGTCTAGTGTTCATGAGAAAATTCCATGGCCATTATTTGTGCACTATGCAGCGAGTAAGGGAGGTATTAAACTTATGACAGAAACGTTAGCGTTGGAATATGCGCCAAAAGGTATTCGAGTAAATAATATTGGGCCAGGTGCAATAAATACGCCAATTAATGCCGAAAAGTTTGCTGATCCTAAAAAACGTGCTGACGTAGAAAGTATGATACCGATGGGCTACATTGGAAAACCAGAAGAAATCGCAGCAGTAGCAACTTGGCTAGCTTCATCAGAGGCGAGTTATGTAACTGGTATTACGCTATTTGCAGATGGTGGAATGACGTTATATCCATCGTTTCAAGCTGGGCGTGGGTAATAAAAAGGACAAAGAGTTTAATCTCTTTGTCCTTTTTTTGGCAAAAAAAAATAGCGGCCAGCTATTTTAAATTTAATGATTAATTGTTTCTTGAAGAAATTCTGTCGCTTGATGTTCAGAAACGTTTTGCACGAGCGCAACTTCGCTAATCATCATTTTACGTGCATTATCTAACATTTGTTTTTCGCTCGCATTTAAAGCTCTTTCTTTATTACGGCGAAGTAAGTCTCGAACAACTTCTGCACTATCTTGCAGATTGCCGTTTTTCATTTTTTCCATATTCATTGTATATCTTTGTTTCCAGGAAAGTGATGTATCTGATTCCCCGTTTTGAAATTCAAGAAGTATATCATCTAACGTACATTTATCTACGATATAACGAATACCTGATTTTTGTAATTGATCCATAGGAAGCATTACTTGCATATCTTTACTAATGATACGTATTACACAATATTGACGGGTAGTCCCTAATATTTCTTTCTCTTCAATGGCTTCGATGACTCCTGCGCCGTTCATTGGATAAACGATTTTATCACCAATTTGAAACAAATCATCCACCTCCATATGTGGTAACCATCTTTAATGATAGCACAAGTGTGTAAAAATGTCAAATTTTATATAATACCATAATATTAATGTTCTAGTCAATAAGTAAAAACTCTTTTTTATTTGTATTTTTTTTGCGCTTACTTATTGATGATTTTTTAGAAAAATAGTACATGTGAAGAAAGAAGGCATATCCACTTATTTTTAAGCATAAAATGTAAAATCGCTAATACAATATACCTAAATCCGTTCTTTGCAAAGGAGGGAGAGAAGGTGGGGCGCACAATAAAAATCGATATTACAAATAAAGTGGTAGCTAAATTTAGAACAGATTATTTGGAATTATATACGAGTAAATTTATGATAGGTAAGTTTTATGTCTATACTGAAGGTAAACAATATGTGTTAGAAGACGGATATATATATGAAAACGGAAAATTTTATCGCATCATAGATACGCACCGTGGCAATAATCAAGCGGCGGAGGGCTGCGATCTAGGATGGTGTTAACATGATTCGTGTAAAAGTGTTTGATGAAAGTCACGAAAAAGACTTAGAAGACGCTGTAAATGTTTTTTTGAAAAAGATTGATGATAGTAACTTTGTAGATATTAAGTATCAAGTCGGTGTTTCCATTAACGATGACGAAAACCAAATTTATTGTTTTTCAGCAATGATCGTTTATAAAGCATAAAAAAGAGCTGGGTGAGCCAGCTCTTTTTTATGTTTTATGTTGGGACAACATGTGTCGGTAATACGCTCATAATAGATTGGGTTGTGCCTAATTTCGTTGTCGTTAAAAGTGGCTCCCCTGTTTCATGATTTTGGGCATCTTTACACATACCAAGGTGATAACGATCACCTAAAAATGGATCAATATAAAAACCGTTTTTGAATACTTTATCATTCGGATGTTTTTCATGGTGAATGTCAGAGCAGTTAATGCAATAGAACATAGCCTTTCATCTCCTTTTTATTTTTGTTTGAAAAAGTGAGTCGGTAGTCATTTCGCTCCTGAGGAAATGTTGAGGAGAAGAGAAATAACTACCTACTCAAATGGTGGGCATATTCCTTCTGATTTTTTATATCTTGCGTAGTGTCCCTGAGGGAAGGAGGAGAGACGAAATACGCATGATATACGTAAGGCGCTTCTTTCAAGATGAATGATGGAGTTTCATGTTGAGAGAATTTTTTATTTTTTGTTGCCTTTGTGAGTATATTATGAAGAAATGCTCAGAGGGTGTTTGTCCTGTTGAAAAAATGTTGAGAATTTCTCAACAGTAAAAGAATTAGCGTTGACATGAAACTAAAAGGTGTTATATTATCTAAATACAACCAAAAGGTGTTATATTTGAGTGCCGAATAAAGGAGAATGAAAATGGAACAACATACATTAAATGATATTAAACAAACGATCGTTTTTAACGCGTCTATTCAAAAAGTATGGAATGTAGTATCAACTGCAGAAGGGATTTCATCATGGTTTATGCCAAATGATTTTAAATTAGAGGTGGGACATGAATTTCATGTGCAATCACCGTTTGGACCATCACCATGTAAAGTGTTAGAAATTGATGAACCAAACCACCTATCTTTCTCATGGGATACAGATGGCTGGGTCGTTTCATTTAATTTGAAAGACTTAGGAGATAACAAAACAGAATTTACGTTAATTCACGGCGGCTGGAAACATCCTGATGAAATTCTTCCGAAAGCGAATGCGAAGAGCTCTATTATTCGTGATAGAATGAGCGGAGGCTGGGTAGCGATTGTAAATGAAAAACTGAAAAAGGTTGTCGAAGGCTAAATGTCATCATCAGCAGCGAAATATGATGTATTTCAAGCAATTGCTGATCCAACCCGCCGAGAAGTAATACGGTTATTAAGTGATAAAGAGTTACCGATTTCCAAAATAACGGATCATTTTCCGATGAGTCGTACTGCGGTTGTAAAGCACCTTCATATTCTTTCAGAAGCGAATTTAGTAAGCGGAAGAAAAAGCGGAAGAGAGAAGATATATCGCTTGCATCCAGAACCATTAGAGGAATTACAACAGTGGCTATCGTATTATGAACGTTTTTGGGATAATAAATTATCCATGCTGAAACATATTGTGGAGAATGAATAATAAAAGAGGATGACCAAAATGGTCATCCTCTTTATTATTGCTCACTTGTTTGTGTAGCTGGCTTTAATAAAAGCCAAGCGATAATTAATGTACATACTGCTAATACGAAAGTGCTCATATAAATGACGTGTACGCTTGATGCTAATGCGGATTGCGATTCGGTTACTACGTTTGCTGTAGTTCCGCCGTGTCCGCCAGATACAAGATCAAGGTTTTTAATACCACGTGCGTGAATCATCGTATTGAAAATTGTACCGAATATTGCAGCACCTAACGTTTGACTAAATGTATTAATAAATGTGTTTAAACCAACGGCTGTTCCGCGTGTATGAGCTGGTACGGCGGCTTGAATTGTTACCATGTAAATCGGTGTCACAAGCCCCATTCCTAAGCCGAATAATCCGACTGCTACATAAATAAGGAACGATGGTGAATTTGTTGATAGTGTAAATAATAAGAACGTAGCGACTGATAAAATGCTAGCTCCAAGTAAAATGATTTGTTTCGTTTTTAATTTGCCTACTAAGTTACCAGAGAAAATAGCGCCAAATGTCCACATAACCGGGATTGGCATTAAAATAAGTCCGGCTTCTGTCGCATTTTTTCCTAATACACCTTGGCTCCAAATTGGAAGGTACATTGTAATACTAATAATCATTGCGCCAGCAATAAGCGTTAATATGTTTATCGTAGATAATGTACGGTTAGAGAAAAGGGATAGCGGAATTAATGGTTCCGGAGATTTTTTCTCGATGAATAAGAAAATAATGAATGAAACGACGGCGAAGATTAATAGGCCGATAATTGTTATGTCTCCCCAGTTTTGCTTGCTGCTACCTGTTAATAATGCATATAGTAGAGCGATTGTACTCAGTGAGAAGACTGTTGCACCAAGATAGTCGATATGGTGTTTAGCGGGCTTAATAGATTCTTTGTAGTAAATGACAATCATTAAGCAAGCGATAATTCCGAATGGAACGTTTAAGAAGAAAATATAACGCCATGAAAGAGAATCCACTAAAAATCCGCCTACTAACGGTCCGATAACACCAGATACACCCCAAACGGCACTCATCCAGCCTTGTGCTTTCGCGCGGTCTTTCGCTTCGCTATATAGGTCTCCAATAATCGTCATTGTGATTGGCATAACAGCACCAGCACCGATACCTTGAAGAGCGCGGAAGAAAATTAATTGTTCCATCGATGTAACGACTCCGCAAAGTGCAGAACCGACTAAAAAGATTGTAGCCCCGATTAGTAAAACTTTTTTACGACCGAATAAATCAGCGAGCTTTCCGTATATTGGAGTCGAAACAGCTGTTGCAAGCATATAAATTGCATATACCCAACTAACAAGTTCGACGCCTGACAAATCACTCGTTATACGAGGGATTGCTGTACTAACAATCGTTCCTTCTACCGCAGAAAGAAACGTCATTAGCATTAAAGACATCATGACTTTTTTTCTCATATGTTTTCCCCTTACCCTTTTTCAAATATTCAACAATATAAAATATAAAGGTACTAAGGTATATAAAGCAATAAAAAAGCACTAGGAATTTAAGGAGAATGAGCATTTGTCGGTGAGTCAATATATGTTGTTGTGGAATCGCTGATATACCTATAAAAAAAGAAACAGGAATCCCTGTTTCTTTTTTTTAATACTGCATTTTCGCGTTTTCTCCGGCTGTTGTTCCGGCAATTCTTCCAGTAACGAGAGCAGATGTAATATTATAGCCACCAGTATAACCGTGAATATCAAGAACTTCCCCGCAGAAGTATAGGCCATTCGTAAATTTAGAAGACATTTCTTTCGGGTTAATTTCTTTAACGGATACACCGCCACCAGTAACGAATGCTTTTTCAATTGACTGCGTACCATTTACATTCACAGTAAATTCTTTAAAGTCTTTCACAAGTGCACGAATCTTTTCGTGGGAAACTTGTCCAGCTTGTTCGCTACCGTCAATTTCATTTTTTTCTAATAAGAATAGGAAGTAACGCTCAGGAACATAACCTTTTAACACGTTTTTAATTCCCTTTTTCGGATCTTCCTTCATTTGTTTCAGCATGCGCTGGAATAGTTGTTCGCTATTTTCTTCTGGCAATGCATCGATGCTCATTTGCACTGTATTCGTTTTGAACTTTTTCAGTGCTTTCACAACGAATTGACTACAGCGAAGGGCAGCAGGACCAGATAACCCGAAATGAGTGAAGAGCATGTCCATTTTGTGAGAAATGATAGCTTTTCCTTTTGGGTTTAATACACTTAAGTTTACGTCTCGTAAAGCGAGTCCTTGCAATGAACGGTCTCGAATAAATGGTTCGTTTGAAAGGATTGGTACTTCTGTTGGGAATAATTCTGTAATCGTATGACCACCTTTTTCAGCCCAAGCATATCCGTCTCCAGTAGAACCAGTTTGAGGAACTGATTTTCCGCCAACAGCGATAACGACGTGATTTGTTTCTAACACTTCACCAGTCTTTAGTACAACTGCTTTCGTTTGACCGTTCTCATATTCAATTGTTTCAACAGGTGTATTCGTACGGATTTTTACACCTAAGTCTTTTAATCGTGTTAAAAGTGCGTCTACTACCGATTGCGCTTTATTTGAAACAGGGAACATGCGGCCATGATCCTCTTCTTTCAGTTTTACACCGAGATTTTCGAAGAATGTAATAATATCTTCATTATTAAAAATAGAAAAAGCGCTGTATAAGAAGCGGCCATTTCCTGGTATATGTTTAACGATCTCATCAAGTGGTAGACGGTTCGTTACGTTGCAGCGACCGCCACCAGAAATCGCAAGTTTACGCCCTAGTTTATTTCCTTTATCAAGAAGTAAGACGCTTGCGCCTTCTTCTGCAGCACCGATTGCAGCCATTAGCCCAGAAGGCCCGCCGCCGATGACAATAACATCATAATGCATAATATATCGACCTCATTTTCTACATTTCCTGCCTAAAAGAATAGCATGTTTTCCCTTAAAAGAAAAATAGAGTGAAGTACTGCTTAAGGAGAGAATTGTGGTACAATACAAAAGTTAGAGTTCAGCACTATCCTGCTATTTGTGGGCCATAAGACTAAAACCTTAAGAGTTAGGGGAAGTCTAATAGCTCTCGAATGCTCGAATAGTTCAATTAATTATAGTTTCACTTTACCCCGCATTAACGGGCAGTAAGACTCCCGCCTTAAAGTTCAGCGGGAGATTAACTGCCCGTAAATGCCCGGTTGGTTCAACTAATAATCAGTGGGGAAGAACGCCCCACTGATTAAAGTTTCACTTTATGTAGATGTAGGAGGATTTTTGTATGTCCGATTCGAAATTTCTGCGCGGAACGCTCATCGTTACGCTAGGGACATTTTTAGTGAAGTTCTTAGGCATGATTTACGTCTTTCCGTTTCATGCATTAGTAGGGACAGAAGGCGGAACGCTCTATACATATGGATACATTCCATATACGATCTTTTTAAGTATTGCAACGGCAGGGGTGCCGCTTGCTGTTTCAAAATTCGTTTCCAAATATAATGCGCTTGGTGATTATAAAACGAGCCGGAGAATGTTCCGCTCGGGAATGGTTATGATGATAGTAACAGGAGTCCTTTCATTCCTAGTACTGTACATGACGGCGCCGTTTTTTGCAGAAGCAATGCTTGGTAAACAAAGTGTACACAGTAATATAGGAGAAGTTACGACGATTATTCGTCTTGTAAGTTTTGCGCTTATTGTTGTACCGGCAGCGAGTTTAATTCGTGGTTATTTCCAAGGTCACCAATCGATGGGACCGACTACTGTTTCGCAAATTATTGAACAAATTATTCGTATCGTCTTTTTATTAGCCGGTAGTTTTATCGTTATTAAAGTACTTGGCGGTACAGTTGCAACAGCAGTTGGAGTAGCGACATTTGCTGCGTTCGTTTCAGCGGTTGGAGCACTCGGCGTACTCATTTGGTACTGGTTAAAACGTAAAAAACATTTGGATCAATATTTAATTGAACAAACTGCACCAGAATCGACAGTGAGCACTGTTCAATTGTTTAAAGAATTGTTTGCGTACGCGATTCCTTACGTTGTAATTGGATTAACAATTCCTTTATATCAACAAATTGATACATTAACATTTAACTCAATTATGCAGGCGATTGGTCAAGGAGATATTGCAGAGCGAGCGCTTGGTATTTTCACAATGTGGACGCATAAATTAATTATGATTCCTGTATCACTTGCGACTGCGTTTAGTTTAACGCTTGTACCAGCGATTACAAAATCATTTACTGAAAAGCAATATCGTTATTTAAAATTACAAATTACACAAACATTCCAGGCAAATATGTTCTTAACATTGCCAGCAGTTGTCGGTATTTCAACACTTGCATATCCGATTTATACAGCGTTCTATGACTCAGATCCATTAGGTGGACAAGTATTAATGTGGTATGCACCAGTTGCGTTGTTATTCGCTTTATTTACAGTAACAGCGGCAATTCTGCAAGGTATTAACCAGCAAAAGCATGCGATTATTGCGCTTATAATGGGTGTTATTTTGAAATTTGTATGTAACGTAATCTTTATTCGTTATTTTGGTACAGTCGGAGCGATTTTAGCTACTGCAGTTGGCTTCTTAGCTTCCGTATGGTATACGAATCGACAAATCAAAAAACATGCACACTATTCATTCGGTGTTGTATATAAGAGAACTTTCCAAATTGCAGTATTAACACTTGTAATGGTCGTTGCTGTAAAACTATCACAGTGGATTCTATCCTTCATGATTTCGCCTGATGGCCGAATGGGTGCTCTTATTACAGTTGTGGTTTGTGCGGGTATTGGTGGTCTTGTTTACGGATTGTTAGCAATTCGCACAGGAGTACTTGAAAGAGTATTTGGCGGAGAAGCGTTAGAAAAAATTCAACGTAAACTTGGCAATAGATTCAAAATAAAGTTGAAATCAAAAGGGGCGTAATTACGTCCCCTTTTCTATGATAAATAAAGAAGGTGAAAAACGTGAGATTAGATAAATTATTAGCGAATATGGGATATGGAAGTAGAAAAGAAGTAAAGAAATTATTGAAAGACGGCGTTGTGAAAATTGATGGAACGCCAGTGAAAGATGCAAAGGTTCATGTAAATGTAGAAGAACAAGAGGTTATGATTCACGGTGAAGTTGTGGAATATAAAGAGTTTGTTTACTTAATGATGCATAAACCACAGGGCGTTATTTCAGCGACAGAAGATGATAATCATGAAACGGTAATAGATCTATTAGAGTTAGAAGATGCAATCTTTGATCCGTTCCCAGTTGGACGACTTGATATTGATACGGAAGGTTTCTTATTGATAACAAATGACGGGAAGTTATCGCATCAATTGTTATCTCCGAAAAAGCATGTGCCGAAAAAATATTATGCACACGTTGCAGGAGTAGTAACAGAAGAGGATGTAAAAGAGTTTGCTAAAGGTGTTATTTTAGATGATGGCTATGAAACAAAGCCCGGGGCACTTACTATATTAAAAAGCGATGATGTTTCTGAAATCGAGCTTGTTATTACAGAAGGAAAGTTCCATCAAGTGAAGCGTATGTTTGAAGCGGTAGGGAAAAAAGTAGTCTATCTAAAGAGAACAGAGATGGGACCGTTAGTATTAGATGAAGAGCTAGAACTTGGAGAATACCGAGAGCTATCAGATGAAGAAGTAGAAATGTTAAAAACATACCAAGTAGATACTGAGAAATAGTGCTGTTTTAGGCGCAGAAAAGACCCCTTTCTAATGAGTTAGAAAGGGGTATGTATTTATTTACATACAATTATTTTTCGTTATGAGGTCATTCTCACTTTCTTTCCTGTTGTTGTCCACTTACCGCGGCAAGGGCTATACACGAGTTCATTAAACTGCAACACATTTAGATCACGTTGTATCGTTCGCGGTGTGATCCCGAACTCATCTACAAGGTCTTTCGTCGTTACCGTTCCGTTTTCATTGATGTACATATAAATTGATTTAATGCGTGTTAGCATACGAGTAGTTGTAGGTTTCAAGAGAAAACCACTCCTCTACTAGTTTTTTTGACCCCATTCAGGAAAGAAGGTCGTTACTACCATTGTACTCTACATGATAAAATTCATGCTTTAATCTACTTAAATTTTACAAAAGTTTAACAAATATTCATATAGAAAAATATTGGTAGTTGACATTTTATATATGGTCAGTCAACTAACACATAAAATTCTACGTAAAACGCCAAATTCCTGCAAATTTTTTTGAAAAAATAAAAGAAAAACTAATGAGAAATATCTGAAATATTACAATTGTTCGGTATTTGGTTTTCATATATGGCATAAGAGATTTCGGTTTGTTATGATGAAAGAAACGATATAGTGAAGGATGGATGCGTGATGTCAGCGATTAATTGGACAGAAGAAGTTGCAAAACGAAAAGATGATTTAATTCGTGATACACAACAATTTTTACAAATTAAAAGTGTATGGGAAGAAGAATCGGCGAAAGAAGGCGCACCATTCGGTGAAGGTGTAGAAAAAGCTTTATCTTTCATGTTACATAAAGGAGAAACTGAAGGTTTTGCTTCTAAAAATTTAGAAGGGTATGCAGGTCATCTTGAAATGGGACAAGGAGAAGAGTTAGTAGGTATTCTTTGTCACGTTGACGTTGTACCAGAGGGAGATGGCTGGACAACTCCTGCATATAGTGCAGATATTCGCGACGGAAAGATTTTTGCACGTGGTGCAATTGACGATAAAGGCCCAACAATGGCAGCCTATTATGCGATGAAAATTGTGAAAGAATTAGGCTTACCTCTTTCAAAACGTGTTCGTATGATTTTAGGAACAGATGAGGAAAGCAATTGGAAATGTGTAGATCATTACTTTAAAAACGAAGAAATGCCAACAATCGGTTTTGCGCCAGACGCGGACTTTCCAATTATTAATGCGGAAAAAGGAATTTCTGATATACAAGTTGTGCAAAATGGTAGTGAAGAGAAGAAAGGTACATATGAACTTGTTTCATTTGAATCAGGTCGCCGTTTAAATATGGTTCCTGATTTTGCAGAAGCGATTATTACAGGAGAAGATGTAAATGCACTTACAGTAGCATATGAAGAGTATTTACAAACTGCTAAAAAAATAGGTGAAGCAATTGTAGAAGGTAATACGGTAACATTGCAAATTAAAGGGATTTCAGCTCACGGATCTACTCCGGAGAAGGGTGAGAATGCAGGTTTATTACTGGCAAACTTCTTAACGAAAGTTGCTCTTGATGGAAAAGGTGCTTCGTTTGCATCGTTTGTAACAGAAACATTTACAGGAGATATTTTAGGAGAGAAAGCTGGTATTTCTTATAAAGACGATATTAGCGGTCCGTTAACAGTGAATGTCGGTCGCCTTTCTTATACGAAAGAGAACGGTGGTAATTTAGGATTAAATGTACGTTACCCGGTTACGACTAACTTTGAAGAAATGATTACGAATTTAAAAGAATATGTTGGTACTCATGGATTTGAAGTGGCGGATTATTCAAACTCTCGCCCGCATCACGTCGATAAAGATCACGTGTTAATTCGTACGCTGCAACGTGTATACGAAGAACAAACAGGCGAGAAAGCGGAACTATTAGCAATCGGCGGTGGTACTTACGCTCGTTCCTTAAAAGCTGGTGTTGCATTTGGCCCATTGTTCCCTGGAAAGGAAGAACTTGCGCATCAAAAAGATGAGTATATTGAAATTGAAGACTTATTAAAAGCAACAGCAATTTACGCGCAAGCAATTCATGAATTAGCGAAATAATGGATATATAAATAATGACCGCTCTCTATTTTGGAGGGCGGCTTCTTTTTACCTGAATGAGATAAGAAAGAAAAGCAACAATAGAAAGAAGGAGAAGATGTACATGGAGCCGCATTATTTTGTCGCGATTACGTTACCAAATCATATAAAAGAAGTGCTGTCTAACTATAGAGAGGAAATGCAGGAGGAATTACCATTTCGTTCGTGGGTACATAAAGAAGACTACCATATTACCCTTTCATTTTTAGGTAGTGCGACAGAGGAACAGTTAGAAGGAATAAAGAATGGATTACAAACACTTACAGAAACAAAGGAACTATCGTTCACGTTACAAGGATTTTCAACGTTCGGTATGGAAGATAGGCCGCGTATTTTTTGGGCAAAGGTAAGCGAGAATCAAAATTTGTTTCTATTACAAAAGCAAGTGCACGCTATTTGTGAAGGGAATGGATTTTCTTTAGAAACGCGCCCATATCATCCGCATATTACTGTTGCTCGTAAATGGATAGGAGAAGAAAAGTATGATTTAGAACATATAAAGGAAATGCCTGAAATATCATTTCAAGCAGATACGATTACTTTATACGAATCTCACGTGAAAGAAGCGCCGAAGTATAAAGCGATTGCTGAAATAAAATTACAAAAATAGAATGTATGAAAACGTTTTTTATACAGGTGAATATACTATAGAGAATAATGTGTTACTGTATAGGGCTTCGCTGGTAAGAAAAGCCTTATCATTTGCAGCTCGTTTCATTTTAACTTTAAGAATGATGGTGATTTTTTTATGTTGAAAGTAAAACGTCCATTTGATGCCTATTTAGATGAAATGCATAAAATTACAATTTTGCTCCCACATGCGTATGGAACAAGTCGGACATTTCGTTTACAAGAAGGAAGTAACGTGAAAGATTTACCGATTGCTCATACGATTGCGCTTCCGGATGCAACGAAGTATGAGTGCTTTATAGAAGAGCCGCTAGATGTGGGGAAGTATTATACAGTACGAGATGAACGGAATGAAGAAACAGATTTACAAATAGGTGCTGTCATAAGAACAGCGATTTTTGATGAAAAGTATTATTACGAAGGTACAGATTTAGGGGCCGTGTATCAAAAAGAAGCAACTACATTTAAAGTATGGGCTCCAACTGCGAGGCTTGCGAAAGTAAGGATTTATAAAAGTGATAAAGAATATACCGATTATGAAATGTACAGAGGGGAAAATGGGGTATGGGCTTATACGTTACAAGGCGATTTAGCTGGAGCAAAGTATACATTTCTTGTTTGTATTAATTTAATATGGAATGAAGCAGTGGACCCTTACGCAAAATCAGTGACTGTAAATGGGAAGTACGGTGTTGTTATCGATTTGGAAAAAACAAATGTAACAAAAAGAGAGCAATTACCACCATTACAAGCAATGACAGATGTCATATTGTATGAACTGCATATTCGTGATGCTACTATTCATCAGGGCAGTGGAGTGAGTAAAAAAGGAACATATAAAGGGCTAATGGAAGAAGGAACAACAGGGCGAAATGGGACATTAACAGGTTTGTCTCATATAAAAGATTTGGGTGTTACACATGTTGAACTATTGCCTTTATATTGTTTCGGTGGTGTAGATGAGGCGAATCCTTCCTCTGCATATAATTGGGGTTACAATCCATTATATTACAATGCGCCTACGGGATTTTATGCTACAAACCCTACTGACCCGTATAACAGGATAATAGAGTGTAAACAGTTGATTGAAACATTTCATGAGCACGGCATTAGGGTGATTATAGATGTTGTATATAATCATGTGTATGAAAGAGAGTTATCATCATTTGAAAAGCT
This sequence comes from Bacillus thuringiensis, assembly GCF_001455345.1. Classification (GTDB taxonomy): domain Bacteria; phylum Bacillota; class Bacilli; order Bacillales; family Bacillaceae_G; genus Bacillus_A; species Bacillus_A thuringiensis_N. Next base: position 4,585,285 of record NZ_CP013274.1, on the reverse strand, counting down.
TGTCCCAGGATATTATTTTCGTCATGGTGAAAATGGTATGCCTTCTAATGGGACGGGAGTCGGAAATGATATAGCATCTGAACGGAAAATGATGAGGAAATTCATTGTAGAGTCTATTTTATACTGGCTTACGGAATACAATGTTGATGGATTCCGGTTCGATTTAATGGGGATTTTAGATGTTGATACAATAAATATAATAGAAAAAGAAGTGCGAAACATAAAGAAAGATGCATTGTTATTAGGAGAAGGATGGGATTTACAAACACCACTTCCTCTAGAGGAAAAAGCGACATTAAATAATGCAAAAAAAATGCCGTATATTGCGCAATTTAATGATCAATTTCGTGATGGGATAAAAGGGAGTACCTTTCATATAAATAAACGTGGTTTTGCATTTGGTGGGCATGTAGACTGTCATCATTTGCAGTATATAGCATCAGGAAGCCTTTTGAGTATGAAAGAAACAGGTTTGTTTCTAGAGCCTGTGCAAAGCATTAACTATGTAGAATGTCATGACAATATGACGATGTGGGATAAATTAATGCGCAGTAATGAAGAGTCAGAAGAGATTTTGAAAAAACGTCACCTGCTAGCAACTGCAATGGTGATTCTGTCGCAAGGTATCCCTTTCTTACATGCTGGGCAAGAGTTTTATCGTACGAAGCAAGGAAATGAAAATAGTTATAATGCAAATGATGAAATTAATCAATTAGATTGGGATCGAAAAGAGAAAGAGATAGAGACCGTTAACTATATAAAAGGTTTAATTGCGATTCGTAAAGAGCACGGAGCATTCCGATTTCAAAGCGCAGACCTTATAAAAAAGTACATGACTTTTTTGCAAACATCTCCAGAAGTACTTGCATACCATTTGCAGCATGCAGAATCATTTGGACCGTGGAAAGAGATTGTCGTTTTATTTAATAGCGGTTTAGAAGCTAAAACGGTGCAACTTCCGAAAGAAGAAACATGGCATGTGTTAGTAAACGAAAAGCAAGCGAAAATAGAGCCAATTTCTTCATTTAGAGGAAAGGAACTTAGGCTCGCTCCAATTAGCACGTATATATTGACGATAATGTGACAAATCGCTACTTGACGATGAGAATGTAATAAATGTAGAATTGACAAAGGTGACGATTTTGATAAGTTGTCATTCTAGGACTGGTTTTGTAAAATAATAGAGAGTTTTTGGCTTATGCCAAATTTTCTTTTCATTTACAGTAAAATATATATGAATCCACAACATGTGTAGAAATGTTGCGGTTTTTCTTTTCATAACTATAAAAGATAAGGATTTGTTAACGGGTAATGAATATGGAATGGTTGGAACAATTATTAGGAAAAGAGTGGAGTCTTGTACCGGCTGGTGGAGTAACGGGCGATGCATATATTGCGCAAAACGGACAACAGAAGTTATTTTTAAAGCGGAATACATCGCCCTTTTTAGCGGTATTGTCAGCAGAAGGAATTGTTCCAAAATTACTTTGGACAAGAAGGGTAACAAACGGTGATGTAATTTCTGCTCAAAAATGGCTTCCGGGACAGAAGCTAGAGCCAGAGGATATGAAACTAGAACGTGTTGCAAAACTTTTGAAGAAAATACACTCCTCTAAAGCACTTGTACAGATGATTCAAAGACTTGGGAAGCAGCCGCTTCACGCACAAGAGTTATTACAACAACTGCAACTCGTTTTAAGAGGAGATATAAGGGATGATGAAACAATTCAGCGAGGGCTTCAATATTTAATGGGTTCATTAAAAGATATTGAATACAATGAATTCGTTGTATGCCATTGTGATGTAAATCATAACAACTGGCTATTGTCGGATGAAGATGAATTGTTTCTAATTGATTGGGATGGAGCTGTAATTGCTGACCCAGCTCTAGACCTTGGTATGTTATTATATTGGTACATTCCGCGCCATGAATGGAGTGAGTGGCTCGGTTATTATGATATTGAAATGGATGAATCGCTGCTTAGACGTATGAGATGGTATGTAATAGCACAAACGATTTTGTCTATTCAATGGCATACAACAAAAAAGCAGCAAGCAGAAGCTGAATATTGGCATCAATATTTACAGCAACTACTTGCTTCAGAGTAATATTTAAGAAAAATTGTCCATTCCAGCAATCCACTGAGTAAGTTGTTCTTGATTATTGGAAATGTGGTTGTCCAAATTAGAGGAAGATTTACCCGATTGACTATAAGAATATACATCGTTTAGCATTGCTTTAGCATCACTACTTATATTATCGTTTGCGAGTAACGATTGAATGAGGCGTTCTAATTGTTCGCATTCAGAAACTGTCCCGCAGCAATCACTTTGGTGATTGACTAAAATATCTTTCAGCACTTCTAATTGATGTTGTTGACTAATTGGCATGAACGGATCATCCTTTCGATTGTTTTTCTCTTCTCGGAATGTAAGAGAAAAAGCTGCTTCGTCATGGAATGTTTAATGCTGTATGTAGTTTTTATCAAAATGGTACATCTTATACTTGAAAGAAACGGACCGAGTGCTCGTACGTACTTGGTTTTTTGTTTGGTAGATTGATTAAAACAGAAAGAAGGAATTATTCCTTTAAAATAGCTATGTAAAGAGAGGGAAACATCTATGCGTTTAAGACATAAACCATATGCAATGGATCGAATTAATGAGTATTCACATATCGTAATCGGAAACCCAGAGGAGCGCGCTGGTAATTGGAAAGAAGTATTTGGAAATGAGCAACCCATTCACATTGAAGTAGGTACAGGTCGTGGCCGCTTTATGTATGATATGGCGAAAGCGAATCCACATATTAATTATATTGGAATTGAAAAATTCACAAGTGTTGTTGTAGATGCACTTGATAAATTAATTGAAGAAGAAGTACCGAATTTAAAGTTAATTAATAAAGATGCTGAAGATTTAACAGTTTTCTTTGCAAAAGGTGAGATTGATCGCGTTTATTTAAACTTCTCAGATCCATGGCCAAAGAAACGTCATACGAAGCGTCGTTTAACGTATAAAACGTTTTTACGCAATTATGAAGAAGTGTTAGTAGAAGGCGGAGAAATTCATTTCAAAACAGATAACCAAGGTTTATTTGAATATTCTATTATGAGTATGGCTGAGTATGGTATGTTACTAACTTACTTAAGCTTAGATCTTCATAACAGCGACTTTGAAGGTAACATCATGACTGAGTACGAAGAGAAATTCTCTAGTAAAGGTCATCGTATTTACCGAGTGGAAGCAAAATATCGTACAGAGCCTATGCAGTAATGCATAGGTTTTTTGTATCTAAAATAATCAGAATTTTATGTTAGTATTGAAAGAAAAGGGGGATGAAAAAATGGAACAGTTACAAATTGGTGATATAAAAGTGACATGGCTAAAGGGCGGGAATACACATTTAGATGGAGGAGCAATGTTTGGCGTTGTACCGAAAGTACTTTGGTCACGTAAATATAAACATAATGATACAAATCATATTTATTTACGAACAGATCCGTTACTTTTGCAAACGAAAGACGGTAATATGCTCATTGATTCCGGAATAGGAAACGGTAAATTGAATGAGAAGATGAAACGAAATCAAGGTGTAACGGAAGAATCATCGGTTTATGAATCATTAGACAAATTAGGATTAAAGCCTGAAGATATTCGATACGTTTTAATGACACATCTTCATTTTGATCATGCATCTGGCTTAACGAAATGGAAAGAGGGGCAACTTGTACCGACGTTTCCGAATGCGAAAGTTTATGTAAGTGAAACAGAGTGGAATGAAATGAGGAACCCAAATATTAGATCTCGTAATACGTATTGGAAGGAAAATTGGGAGCCGATTGTAGAGCAAGTTGTTACATTTCAGCAAGAAATAGAAATTACGGATGAAATAAAAATGGCGCATACAGGCGGTCATAGTGATGGACATGCAGTCATCGCTTTAGAAAGCAAAGGGGAAACGATGCTGCATTTAGCAGACCTCTTGCCGACGCACGCACATCAAAATGTATTATGGGTAATGGCTTATGATGATTATCCGATGACATCGATTGAAAATAAGCAAAAGTGGATGAAGTATGGTGCAGAAAAAGAGGCATGGTTTACGTTTTACCATGACGCGTATTATCGTGCAGTAAAGTGGAATGAGGAAGGGCATATCGTAGAAAAGATAGAGAGAAAAACGAGTATAGAAGCATAAAAATAGGAGGTTGTTCCAGAATATTTGCTGGAGCGACCTCTTTTTAGTGTCGGCTTTTGTTGGTAAGTCGATATATTTTGGAAATCGCTGATATAAGTTGAGTTGCGCCGATATAATTGAGGAATCGCTGATATAAATCGAGTTGCGCCGATATATTTAAAAAATCGCTGATATAATTTCGATCACTATCCGCAATTTTTCAAAAAATAAGAGGTTCACCTAATGGGAACCCTCCTTTTTATGCTGCTATAACCTCTAAAACAGTACCTGTTTTAGCATCAACTAAAAATTCAAATCGTTCTTGTATATCATCTAACATCGTTGTAAGACCGCCACGATAAACTTCGTATGCGACATCATATTTTTCAAATGTCTCTGGAACCATATGTACCCAAGAGCCAGTAATTTCACCTTTATGACTTAATGCTTGTTTCACCATTTTCAATGCTTTTTCTGAAGAAATATGGGATTGTTCTTGTACTTTGTTTGCAACGAAATAACCAGCTGCGAACCCAACGCCAAGACCTGCTACTAAACCTTTCCAGCTCATATATTCACCTCAATTCTATAAAATAAAAATAGTGTACCGATAATAATTATAAAGCAAATACAGCTAAAAAAGAAGAAACTAGAAACATTTCGAAAATTTCGTTACAATAAAAGAGGTATTCTACTAAGGTTTGAAAGAAGGGGACTTCGTGAATAAAGAGACATTACAATTATTTCGTACGTTAACAGAATTACAAGGTGCATCAGGTTTCGAACATGATGTACGCCGTTTTATGAAGCAAGAATTAAGCAAATATGCTGATGAAATTGTACAAGACGGTTTAGGTAGCGTATTTGGTCTGAAAAAAGGGGACGAAACTGGCCCACGTGTTCTTGTAGCAGGTCATATGGATGAAGTAGGTTTCATGATTACGCAAATTACGAAAAACGGAATGCTTCGTTTTCAACCGTTAGGCGGCTGGTGGAGCCAAGTTCTATTAGCGCAGCGCGTGCAAGTGATGACGAAGAATGGTCCTGTTATTGGGGTTGTTGGTTCTATCCCTCCTCATTTATTAAGTGACGCGCAACGTGCAAAACCGATGGATATAAAAAACATGTTAATTGATATAGGTGCAGATAGCTATGAAGATGCGATTGAAATTGGTGTAAAACCAGGACAACAAATTGTGCCAATCTGCCCGTTCACGCCGATGGCAAACGAAAAGAAAATTATGGCGAAAGCTTGGGACAACCGTTACGGATGTGGCCTTGCAATCGAATTACTAAAAGAATTAAAAGACGAAACATTACCAAACACATTATACTCTGGTGCGACTGTACAAGAAGAAGTTGGTCTTCGCGGTGCACAAACTGCTGCAAATATGATTCAACCAGATATTTTCTATGCGCTTGATGCAAGTCCAGCAAACGATGCATCTGGTGATAAAACGCAGTTCGGTCAATTAGGAAAAGGTGCTCTTCTTCGTATTTACGATCGTACGATGGTAACACATAGAGGAATGCGTGAATTCATTTTAGATACAGCAGAAACACACAACATTCCGTACCAATACTTTATTTCACAAGGCGGTACAGATGCGGGACGTGTACATACAAGTAACTCAGGTATCCCATCAGCAGTAATTGGTGTTTGCGCACGCTACATTCATACACATGCTTCTATTTTACATGTTGATGATTATGCAGCAGCAAAAGAACTAATTACGAAGCTTGTAAGAGCAACGGATAAAACGACGTTAGAGACAATTAAGAATAACGCGTAGAGAAGAAGGGCGAAAAACCCTTCTTTTTTTAGGTTGAATAGATGAACCGGTATATGTGGTAGTGCTTGTTACTTAATTCGTGCCGAAGCGGATGTTAGAACAAAATGATAAATTTTTATAGAGGTGAACGAAATGAAGGTTGTAGTTGGATCGAAGAATAAAACGAAAGTTGGAGCTGTGGAGAAGGTTTGGAGTGATGCCGAAATTACGTCTCTTTCTGTTCCTTCAGGGGTAGCGAACCAGCCGTTTTCAGATGAAGAGACGATGCAAGGAGCTGTTAATAGAGCGAAGCGAGCGCTTCATGAAGGAGAAGCTCAAATTGGTATTGGGCTAGAAGGCGGCGTAATGAAAACGGAGTACGGTTTATTTATGTGTAATTGGGGCGCGCTAGCAACAAGTGATGGTAAAATATTTGTTGCCGGCGGGGCACGTATTACGTTACCGGATGATTTTTTAGCACCTCTTGAAGAGGGCAAGGAGTTAAGTGAAGTGATGGAAGAGTTTGTACAGAGAAAAGATATTCGTAGTCACGAAGGTGCAATCGGTATTTTTACAGATGATTATGTTGATCGCACGGAATTATTTGTACACGTTGTTAAGTTACTTGTTGGGCAATATAAGTATGACGAAAAGCAAGCATAAACCTTGCACCATGCGTGATGTATGGTAGTATAAAAGAAAGATTATAACATAAAAAAATGCACTCGTTAGAGGAGGAAATATAGATGAAATCATTAGAAAGCATGGAGCAATTCCAACAATTAAAAAATGAAGAGAATGTAGTCTTTATGTTCTCAGCAGAATGGTGCCCAGACTGCCGTTTTGTAGATCCATTTATGCCAGAAGTAGAAGAGAAATATAGTGATTTCTCATTTTACTATGTAGATCGTGATGAGTTTATTGATCTATGCGTCAAATTAGACGTATTTGGCATTCCGAGCTTTGTAGCGTACAATAAAGGTGAAGAAACGGGTCGCTATGTAAACAAAGATCGTAAAACACAAGAGCAAATCGAAGAGTTCATTGAAGGTTTAAAATAAGGCAATTTGCCAATTGAATTGTAAAACAACCTCTACCTTCGCGGGGGAGGTTATTTTTTTGGAAGGGAGGAAAAAGAGATGAAGATGACAAGTAAAAAGATGAAAGACGAGTTAATGAAGAAATTATCTCGCCCGGAATGGGACTTTCAGTATGATAGCGAGAAAGAGGTTCTACGTATAGAACAGAAAGACTCGAAAAAAGGTATTAACGTATCGCTTCCAGGTGTTGTGGCAAAATGGGAAGTGAATAAAGAAAAAGCAATTGAAGAGGTTGCCTATTACGTACAAGAAGCGTTAATTGCGATGCATAAAGAAGAAAATAGCGCAGCAAAAATTTTACCTGTTATTCGCTCTACTTCTTTCCCGAAACAAGCAGAAGAAGGAAATCCGTTTATTATGACGGATCATACGGCGGAAACACGTATTTACTACGCGCTAGATTCTAATAAAACGTATCGACTCATTGATGAGCGTTTATTACAAAAGTTAGAGCTTACAGAACAACAAGTACGTGAAATGGCATTATTCAACGCTCGCTCATTAGGCTATGAATTTAAACAAGACACAGTAGCGGGTAATACCTTCTACTTTTTAAACACAAATGATGGGTATGATGCGACTCGTATTTTAAACGAATCGTTATTACAATCGATGCGTGAAAAGATTTCTGGTGACATGGTTGTGGCTGTTCCTCACCAAGATGTATTAATTATTGCTGATATCGTCAACGAAATCGGTTATGATATTATTGCACAAATGACAATGAAATTTTTTGCCGAAGGGCATGTTCCGATTACATCACTTTCATTCGTATATGAAGATGGGGACTTTGAACCAATCTTTATTTTAGCGAAGAATCGGAAGAAGACAGATGGAAAAGAGAAAGGATGAACGAAGTGAACGTTTTTTACAACCTTGAAGGAATTGGTGACACTTTAATTGTTGCCTTACAAGATATTACTTTAGAGAACCGTACTTTTGATCGCAAAGGAGATGTTGCACGCGTATACGATCGTGAAAGCAACGAAACAGCAGGATTCAACATCTTTAATGCATCTTCTTACTTAGAAGTAAAAGAAACAGGTAACCTAACATTAACGAAAGAACTTGTTGAGAAAATCAACGGAATTTTAGCGAAGAACGGCTTTGAAGAAACAGTAGAAGCAGATCTTTCTCCAAAATTTGTTGTAGGTTATGTAGCTGAAAAAGAAAAGCATCCAAATGCTGATAAGCTAAACATCTGTAAAGTAGAAATCGGTACAGAAACATTACAAATCGTATGTGGCGCACCGAATGTTGATGCAGGACAAAAAGTTGTCGTTGCAAAAATCGGCGCTGTAATGCCAAGCGGTATGTTAATTAAGCCAGCTGAACTTCGTGGTGTTCCTTCTTCTGGAATGATTTGCTCTGCACGTGAATTAGAGCTTCCAGATGCTCCACAAGAAAAAGGTATTCTTGTATTAGAAGATAGCTTTGAAGTTGGACAAGAGTTTAAATTTTAATTGATGTTAAGAAAAGAGAGGCTGTCCTTTTGGGTGGCCTCTCTTTTTGTTTTGTCATTTGTTGTTGGTAAGTCGATATTCCGTGTCGAATCGTTGATATATGTAGAGTTATGATAGATATATTTGAAAAATGGTTGATATATTAAGAGTTACGATAGATATATTTGAAAAATCGTTGATATATTTCGAGTTGTGACAGATATATTCAAAAAATTGTTCATATTATAAGGATGTCACCTTTTTTCTTAAAATCTATATTGTATTTTATAAACAATCTAGTTAAAATTTAGAAAAATAGAAGGGGATAGACGTATGAAACAACAACTAAAAATCGCAGAACTTCTGAAACGAATTGAAACTTCAAAACAGCAAGATATCGAGTTAGGTTCTTATGAAATCTATTTGTTTAGTGAAAATGAATTAGAAAAAGGACAAATCGGTTATCGATATGATAAACATAAAAATTCATTAATAAGTGAAGAACAAGGAAAATGGAAAGAGAAATGGATTGTTATCGGATATGAAACAGATATGGGGGATCCGGTTTTCGTAAATGTGGCTGATGAAGCTTATCTAGTTTATACTGCAGAGCGTGGTACAGAAACGTGGCAACCCATTCATATTGGAAATATGGATGAGATTATAAAACAATTATAAGAAAAACTTTGAGACCGGTGCAAAGTGATGGGAGAAAACATGAAGTATATAAAAATAATGAGCATGATTGCATTCATTGGCATTTATATGGGAGGTTGCTCACAAGAACAACCGAAAAAAGAGACAACATCTTCTATAAAAGAAACAAGCGAAGATAAAAAGGTAGACGCACCGGTAGAAAAACAGCAAGAAGAACAAGAAAAGAAAGAGGAACCGCAAGCAGCTCAAACGAATGAGCAAGTGGAGCAAAAGCAGGAGGAAGTGCCGGCCGAGGAAAAGAAAGAGGAAGCTACGCCAGTGAAGCCAACTGAGCAACTTATGCAAAATAATGAACAAAAAATAGAGAGTAATGAAAAGCAAGGAAAGTTTCTCGTTGTTATTGATCCAGGGCATCAACAAAAAGCAAATTTAAATTTAGAGCCGATTGGGCCAGGAGCAACAACGCAAAAATATAAAGTGACAGATGGTACAACTGGTGTTGTGACGAAAAAAAGAGAGGCTGTCCTTGTATTAGAAATGGCTTTTGTATTAAAGGAAAAGTTAGAAGCAAAGGGAATACAAGTATTAATGACGAGAACGTCACAAGATGTTGATATGAGTAATAAAGAACGGGCGGCATTTGCGAATGATCAAAAAGCGAATTTATTTTTACGTCTTCATGCAGATGGTTCTGAAAATCCGAATCAAAGTGGGTTTGCTGTATTAACACCGTCAGAAGGAAGTCCGTATACGAAAGAGATTTATAAGGAAAGTCTTCAAATCTCTCAAGCGATAGTAAATAAAATGAGAGAAAATCATCAAGTGAAAGTAAATGGAATTAAATTCAGGGACGATCTTTCTGGATTTAATTGGTCCAAAGTACCTGGTGTACTATTAGAACTTGGGTTTATGTCAAATCCTGAAGAAGATAAGAAATTATCTGACCCGCAGTATGTAAATTCTTTATTGCAAAGTGTAACGGATAGTGTAGATGAATATCGGAAGAGTAAAGCTTAAACGCAGTCTTACATGTAAGGGTGCGTTTTTCTATATGAAAACACTCGTAAATTAGAATATTATGGATAAATATGACATGCTTAATTTTACCTGCACTTTTTGCCGAATGCTGATACAATAAAGGATGTTACTATTTAGTAGAAAGAGTGGTAAGCATGTTAGATTGGATGAAAAAGCTGTTTAACAAAGAGGAAGAACAAACAGCGATGAATAAAGAAGTACCAAAGCAAATTGAAAGTCAGCCGAAAATTCCTCGTGTAAACCACTACACTGAAGCAAGAGAAGCACAAATGGCAAGTAGGAATGCAGGTAAATGCCGTTTTCCATTAGTACCGGATAATGGGTTCGATGAAGAGGATGTTATAGAAACAGGGCATTTTGAAGAACAACCTGTTCAAGCTGTAACATATGAAAATCAGCCTATTCAAAGAGGAATCAAAGTGGAAAGAAGTAGACGACAGTATGTGGAAAAGGTAGTTTCTACATATGAAGAACCGGAAGCACAATATGAACCGGAGCGAGAGTCTATCGTTAAAAAGGCACCTGTATCGTCGCAAGAAAGTAACCGTAGACCATTTCGTCCAACAGAAATGATTTCACCAATTTACGGATATAATCGTCCTTCTGTAGAGAAAAAGGAAGAAAAGCAGGAGGAAGTAAAGGAAAGAGAAGATCTTGAAATATCTGTAGAGGGCAAAGCAGTTGTTGATGCATGGTTAGAGAAAAAAGGGTATACATTATCAGATTTCTCAGAAGGACAAGTAACGTCTTCTTCGCCTAGTCATGAATCAGTTGGTCAACAGGATAAAAAGGAAGAAAAATCAGTTGTTGATCAATGGCTAGAGAAAAACGGTTATGAAATTGAACGCCAAGAGCCTATAGTAGAAGAAAATGAAGTGGTTCAAGAAATGAGTACACCGCAGGAAGTTTCAGCGGATGAATTACTTCATAAAACAGTAGCTGAGCAGATGGAAAGTGCTAAGCTAGAAAAAGATGTAGTGGTGTTAAACGAAAACAATCTACAAGAAGAATTAGTAGCTTCTAAAGTAGAGCACGAGGATACAATATTATCAGAAGAAATTAAACGTAATACAGAAATAGAACAACCTACTATTGAAGTAGAAAAGCAAGCACCAGAAGAATCAGTGATTGTTAAAGCGGAAGAAAAACTTGAAGAAACAATTATTGTGGAAATACCAGAAGAAGTAGAAGTAATTGCAGAAACAGAAGAGTCAGAAGAAGTGGAAGTAATTGCAGAAACAGAAGGCTTAGAAGAAGTAGAAGTAATTGCGGAAACAGAAGAGTCAGAAGAAGTGGAAGTAATTGCAGAAAAAGAAGAGTCAGAAGAAGTGGAAGTAATTGCAGAAACAGAAGGCTTAGAAGAAGTAGAAGTAATTGCGGAAACAGAAGAGTCAGAAGAAGTAGAAGTAATTGCGGAAACAGAAGAGTCAGAAGAAGTGGAAATAATTGCGGAAACAGAAGAGTCAGAAGAAGTGGAAGTAATTGCAGAAACAGAAGGCTTAGAAGAAGTAGAAGTAATTGCAGAAACAGAAGACTTAGAAGAAGTGGAAGTAATTGCAGAAACAGAAGGCTTAGAAGAAGTAGAAGTAATTGCGGAAACAGAAGAGTCAGAAGAAGTGGAAGTAATTGCAGAAACAGAAGAGTCAGAAGAAGTGGAAGTAATTGCAGAAACAGAAGAATCAGAAGAAGTGGAAGAAGCGGAACCTGTAGTATTCGAAGAAACGCAGCAAGAAATGTTGTTAAATGAAGCAATTGAACAAAAGAATGAATTCCTACATGTTGCTGAGGCTGATGAACAAACGAAGAAAGATGTTCAAAGCTTTGCGAATACTTTAATTGAAGAAGAACAACGAGTTGAAGAAGAAGCACCGGTTGAAGAAGAACAACGAGTTGAAGAAGAAGCACCGATTGCAGAAGAACAACCAGTTGTACAAAAAGAAGAACCAAAACGTGAGAAAAAGCGTCATGTACCATTTAATGTTGTTATGTTGAAACAAGACAGAGCGAGATTAATGGAAAGACATGCGGCTAGAACGAATGCGATGCAATCTTCTATGAGTGAACGAGTAGAGAAGAAGCCTGTACAACAAATAGAAGAAAAACCAATGCAACAAGTAGTGGTAGACCCACAAGTGGAAGAGAAACCAATGCAACAAGTAGTGGTAGACCCACAAGTGGAAGAGAAACCAATGCAACAAGTGGCAGTGGAACCACAAGTGGAAGAAAAACCAATGCAACAAGTAGTGGTGGAACCACAAGTGGAAGAAAAACCAATGCAACAAGTAGTGGTGGAACCACAAGTGGAAGAAAAACCAATGCAACAAGTAGTGGTAGACCCACAAGTGGAAGAAAAACCAATGCAACAAGTAGTGGTAGAATCACAAGTGGAAGAAAGCCCAGTGCAACAAGTAGTGGTGGAACCACAAGTGGAAGAAAAACTAGTGCAACAAGTGGCAGTGGAACCACAAGTGGAAGAAAAACTAGTGCAACAAGTAGTGGTAGACCCACAAGTGGAAGAAAAACCAATGCAACAAGTAGTGGTGGAACCACAAGTGGAAGAGAGACCAATGCAACAAGTAGTGGCAGAGCAAGTACAAAAGCCAATTTCAAGTACGGAAGTACAAGAGAAAGCATATGTCGTAAATCAAAGAGAAAACGATATGCGAAATGTCTTGCAAACACCACCGACGTATACAATTCCGCCATTAACATTATTATCGATTCCGCAGCAAGCAGCGTTAGATAATACGGAATGGTTGGATGAACAGAAAGATTTATTAGATACGACGTTTAATAATTTCCATGTTGGCGCACATGTTATTAATGTGTCACAAGGTCCGGCAGTAACTCGTTTTGAAGTACAGCCAGATCCGGGTGTGAAAGTAAATAAAATTACAAACTTAAGTGATGATATTAAGTTAAGTTTAGCTGCGAAAGATATTCGTATTGAAGCACCGATTCCAGGGAAGAGTGCGATTGGAATTGAAGTTCCAAATAAAGAAAGTAAGCCAGTATTTCTTCGTGAAATTTTAAGAAGTCCTGTATTTACAAAGAGTGAATCACCGCTTACAGTTGCGCTTGGGCTTGATATTTCAGGCGATCCGATTGTAACGGATATTCGAAAAATGCCACACGGACTTATTGCGGGTGCAACGGGTTCTGGTAAAAGTGTGTGCATTAATGCAATTTTAACGAGCATTTTATATAAAGCGAAACCGCATGAAGTGAAGTTAATGTTAATCGATCCGAAAATGGTGGAGCTTGCACCATACAATTCTGTTCCACATCTTGTAGCACCTGTTATTACGGATGTAAAAGCAGCGACAGCTGCATTAAAGTGGGCAGTTGAAGAAATGGAGCGCCGTTATGAATTGTTTGCGCACGCTGGTGCTCGTGATTTAACGCGTTACAATACGATTGTAAGTGGGCGAGAAATTCCAGGAGAGACATTACCTTATATCGTTATTGTCATTGACGAGTTAGCTGACTTAATGATGGTAGCACCTGGTGATGTTGAGGAAGCGATTTGTCGTATTGCGCAAAAAGCACGTGCTTGTGGTATTCATTTATTAGTTGCGACGCAGCGTCCATCTGTAGATGTTATTACAGGTTTAATTAAATCAAATATTCCAACGCGTATTGCGTTTACAGTATCATCTCAAGTTGATTCGCGTACGATTATCGATATTGGGGGCGCGGAAAAATTGCTTGGCCGTGGTGATATGTTATTCTTAGGAAATGGTACATCTAAGCCAGTTCGTGTACAAGGTGTATATGTATCGGATGATGAGATTGAAAAAACAGTTGATCATGTGAGAAAGCAAATGAAGCCAAATTACTTATTTAAGCAAGAGGATTTATTAGCGAAAACAGAACAAGCTGAGTCGGAAGACGAATTGTTCTTTGATGCATGTCAATTTGTTGTAGAACAAGGGGGAGCGTCCACATCTTCTGTACAGCGAAAATTCCGCATCGGTTATAATCGCGCGGCACGTCTCATTGAAGAGATGGAATCGCAAGGAATTATTTCTGAAGGAAGAGGAACGAAACCGAGAGATGTCCTTATTTCTGAGGATGAATTCGCTGCTATGCAGGAAACAAATATATAGTAAACGGTTTTGCTGTATACTAAGAGAAAATGTTGGATAGTAAAGTAGGGAGTAAAGCGACATGAAAGAAATTGAATTAAAATTAAAAGGTGAAATAAATAGACTAACAAATAGAACATTTAAATTTGACGAACGTGTTGGAGAAGGTTGGTTCTCTGCCGTTTACTTTTTAAAGACTAGAGAAATCATTGAAGAATTTCGCCCGAAAAGTGTTGTAACGATGCAATTTTTCCAAAAGGAAAATGCAGTTCTTTGCGGAACTGATGAAGTAATTGCATTGCTACAAACATTCGCTAAAAATCCTGAGGAACTTGAAATTAACTCTTTAAAAGATGGCGATAATATTAGTCCGTTTGAAACAGTGTTAACAATTCATGGTCCTTATGAAAATTTCGGATTTTTAGAAGGTGTCATTGATGGGATTTTAGCTCGTCGTACATCAGTTGCGACAAACGTATATAACGTTGTCCAAGCTGCGCGTAGCGTAGATAAAGAAAAACCAGTTATTTTCATGGGAGACCGTGATGATCATTATACACAACAGGCTGGTGACGGTTATGCAGCATACATCGGAGGTATGAGCGCACAAGCGACGCATGCGATGAATGAATGGTGGGGCAGAAGTGGTATGGGGACGATGCCTCACGCATTAATTCAAATGTTTAATGGTGATGTTGTGGAAGCGGCAAAAGCGTATCATAAGAAATTCCCAGAAGATGAATTAGTTGTATTAATTGATTACAACAATGATGTCATTACAGATGCACTTCGCGTAGCGCGTGAATTTGGATCAACATTAAAAGGTGTACGTGTAGATACGTCGCGTACGATGATTGATCAATACTTTATTCGCCACCCAGAAGTACTTGGAACCTTTGATCCACGTGGTGTAAACCCATCGCTTGTATTTGCACTTCGTAAAGCACTTGATGAAGAAGGATTCCAGCATGTAGACATCGTTGTAACTGGTGGATTTGATGAGAAGCGTATTCGTGAATTTGAAGCTCAAAACGTACCTGTTGATATATACGGAGTAGGAAGTAGCTTATTAAAAATGAATATTGGCTTTACTGGTGATAACGTAGAATTAAATGGAAAACCAGAAGCAAAAGCTGGTCGTAAATATCGTCCAAACCCACGTTTAGAGCGTGTTCAATTAGAAAAAAGAGAAGATATGTAAAAGAGAGAAAAACTGATAGGTGATTGACCCTATCAGTTTTTCTGTTATCATAGTATAGCGGCTTCTTTTTTGCTATAATGGATTTGTTATGGACATAAAAAAGAAGTACGTACGAGTTTATCCTGATAAGTGAAGGGAAGAATAACTTCACTACATCAAAAATGTATGATGATTACCAAAATAAGAAAAGATTCATATACTGTCTTATAGATAGGCCGTTGTATTAGTTCGAAATGTTGGAGGTTCTTTAAGATGACAGTTTACCATTTTGTAGGAATTAAAGGAACAGGAATGAGTTCATTAGCGCAAATTCTTCATGACATGAAGCATACTGTTCAAGGGTCTGATTATGAAAAGCGTTTCTTTACACAAACAGCGTTGGAAAAGCGTAGTATCTCGATCCTTCCTTTTGATAAAAGTAATGTAAAAGAAGGACAAGTGATTATTGCAGGAAATGCATTTCCTGATACGCATGAAGAAATCGTAGCAGCAAAAGAATTAAACATCCCAGTACATCGTTACCATCACTTCTTAGGCGACCTTATGAACCAATACACAAGTGTTGCTGTAACTGGTGCACATGGAAAAACATCAACAACTGGTTTGTTAGCCCATGTAATGCAAGGTGCACACCCTACATCTTACCTTATTGGAGATGGAACAGGGCATGGGGTAGAAAATAGTAAGTATTTTGTATTTGAAGCTTGTGAGTATCGTCGTCATTTCTTGTCTTACAATCCAGACTATGCAATTATGACAAACATTGATTTTGATCATCCGGATTACTTTACAGATATCAATGATGTATTCAGTGCATTCCAAGAGATGGCATTGCAAGTGAAAAAAGGCATTATTGCATGTGGAGATGATGAAGAACTTCAAAAAATTCAAGCGAAAGTACCTGTTATTTTCTATGGATTTGGAGAAGATAATGATTTCCAAGCACGTAACATTCAAAAGAGAACAGATGGTACTATTTTCGATGTATTCGTTCGTAATACGTACTATGACACGTTCAAAATTACAGGATACGGCAACCACAGCGTATTAAATGCATTAGCAGTAATCGCGCTTTGCCATTATGAAAATGTTGATGTAGAAGCAGTTAAGCATCAGCTAACAACTTTTGAAGGCGTAAAACGTCGCTTTAATGAAAAGCCGATGGGAGAGCAAGTTATTATCGATGACTACGCACACCATCCGACAGAAATTAATGCAACGATTGAAGCAGCTCGTCAAAAACATCCAGAGCGTGAAGTTGTCGCTGTATTCCAGCCGCACACATTCTCACGTACAGAAAAGTTCTTAGATGAGTTCGCTGAAAGCTTAAGCAAAGCTGACCAAGTATACTTATGTGATATTTTCGGATCAGCGCGCGAAAACAAAGGTGAATTAACAATCGAAGATCTGCAGAAGCGTATTGACGGTGCAGAACTAATTACAGATACAACAACGGATGTATTAAAGAAACATAAAAACGGCGTTCTCATTTTCATGGGCGCAGGAGACATCCAAAAATTCGAAGCAGCTTACGTAAAAGAAGTTCAAGTTGCAGAGAAGTAATAGAAAAGACGCATAGCTTAGCTGTGCGTCTTTTTTGTTGTGTTCGATATATTTAAAAAGCATTGATAGGTTGGTATTGTTTATTCTTTTTGTAGAGTTGTTTTAACAAAATGATATAAATTGAACTAAAAAGTACATATCCAATTAAATAATAGAATGAAAACGTATCGAATTGTTTTGTTATGATGATGCGAATTGCGAAAAAAGTAAACGGAAGAGCGATTAAAAGCCTTGAGCTAATGGAAATTATTGTTTTAAAGTATTTTAATAAGTCTGTATTCCAATGGTTTTCTCTACAGATAAACCAAATGTTACTTGCTATAAAAGCTAGTACAAATGGCAAATTAGCTGAAATATTGATGAAGCCTAGTACAATAGGTACTGATAGAGCACCAAGTGGGCCGATAGATAGGCCAGAATAATATTTAATAAATGTATTTGTAGATTGCTGTACATCTTGAATAACATCTGTATATTCTACTGCAATTTCCTTTGCTAATTCTTTTGGAGTAAGAAATTCTTCAATCACTTGTGAAGGGATGCTTCCTAATGGTATCCCTTCACTCTCTTTACTTAATGCATTTTCGTATAAATCGGATTTAATTTCTAGCATATGTTGTTCTCGTTCTGATGTAGGTAAGTTTATTAAACCTTTCTGAAGATCGTGTAAGAAAGAAATAATGAGTTCATTTGAAAAGAATTGTTCTTCGTTCATCTTTTATCCTCTCCTTTAGCTAGTAACATTAAAGCTTGATACACTGCATCATAATCATGTAAGCGACTATTTAAAATTTCTCTCCCTTCGTCTGTAATGCGATAGTATTTTCTTTTTGGGCCATCACCGGACTCTTCCCAATAGGAAACAGCCCAATTGTTTTTCGTGATTCGATTTAATATAGGGTAAATCGAACCGTTTGGGATATGAAACACAGGGATAGCTTGTAATGCACTTGTAATTTCGTATCCGTACATAGGTTGTTTACTTATTAAAGACAAAATTGCGAGATCAAAAACACCTTTACGTAATTGAATTATAAAATTATCATTTTTTTCCATACTTTAACTATATATGATTCATATCTAGATATCAATCATATATAGTGGATTTTTATTTCCGTATTGACCTAGAGCTAACTCTAGGTTGTAAGATGAATATGTAAAAACAAGGGGGAGAAAACATGTATAAAATCGGTGAAGTGGCAGAATTAACAGGGATGGGTATTCATACTTTGCGTTACTATGAGAAATTAGGATTATTACCACCACCAACGCGGAATAGCGGGATTCGTCAATATACAGAAGGTGATGTGCGCTTATTAAAATTTTTATATTCGTTAAAACAAACTGGAATGTCATTAGAAGAGATGGCTGAGTTTGCAAGTGATGGATGCATTATAGAGGAAATTAGGCAGAGGAAAGAGGAAGTACCGGCGAAAGTAAAAAAGAGAATTTCAATTTTAACAAATCACTTAGAAAGGTTAAAAGAACAGCAAGAACAATTGCAAAAGGTTGTCCAACTAACAGAAGAAAAGTTAGAAGTTTATTACGGTTTTCTAGAAGGAAAAGACTGGGAGGCCGACAATGAAAAATAAAGTATATGCGCAGTTATTAGGATTTGCAATATTTACTGGTGGGACATTTAATGCTTCGAAATATGCGGTGCAGTATTTCGAAGCGATTCATATAGCGGCATGGCGTTTTGGGATTGCTGCATTTGTGATGTTATGTCTGTTAAAAATACGAAAAGATTTTGAGGTAGAGGTATGGAGGCAGAATAGGGTCTATTACTTTTTGTTAGGTATTGTTGGTGTATTCGGCTTTAACTTCTTTTTCTTTTTAGGAATGAAACATACAGAAGCTATGAATGGTGCACTTATTATGGCGACAAATCCGCTTGTTACGACGTTATTAGCAAGTGTGATTTTACGAGAGAAAATAGTGAAGCGCCAAGGTGTTGGAATGTTACTTGCACTACTTGGTGTTGTTTTTGTGCTTACACAAGGCTCGTTTACCGCACTACAAAATTTATCATTTTCAAAAGGGGATTTTTATATTTTATTAGGAAATATTTGCTGGGCGTTATACGGTGTACTAGGCAGAAGGTTTATTAAAACCGGTAGCCCAATACAAACTACAACATATACCATGACTATTGGTGCCCTTACCTTTATTATCATATCTTCTACGCAAAAAAGTATGGTACCAGTTTTTGAAATTCCCCTATTAGCTTGGGGAGCGATTCTCTTTATGGCAATCGGAATGAGTGTGCTCGGTTACTTATGGTGGAATAATGGGATTGCTCAAATTGGTGCAGCGAGAACATCTTTATTTTTTAATCTAGTGCCTGTTGTTACAATGATTATTTCTTTTACAGAAGGAGTAAATATAGCACCCGCACAATGTATAGGGATGATATTAGTTATTACGGGGGTATTGTGTTCTTCTGGTTTTATACAAATAAAAACAAAGGAAAGTGTGAATATTTAACATTTTTCATTTAAAAATGTTAGAATAATAAGAAAAATAAAAAGGGGAGCTATAAAACATGTTCACACTTCGAGTAGACGATGAAATCGAATTACAGTTATTAGAGAAGCATCATAAAGAGGAACTATATCAATTAATAAACCAAAACCGTAATCATTTACGAAGATGGCTTCCTTGGGTAGATGGGACGAAATCTGCTGATGCTTATGATGAGATTTGTCCGATGTGGTTAAAGAAGTTTGCAGAGGGAGACGGTTTTGAAAGTGGCATACGTTATAAAGGAAAGCTCGTTGGGATGGTAGGTATTCATCCGGTAAGCTGGGGGAAGAAAGCGGCGAGTCTTGGGTATTACCTTGCAGAAGATGCTGGCGGGAAAGGTATTATGACGCGTAGTGTGAAGGCTGTACTTCACTATGCATTTGAGAATTTAAAATTAAATAAAATGGAAATTAGATGCGGTGTTGAAAATGTAAAAAGCCGTGCTATTCCAGAGCGTTTAGGATTTAAGTTAGATGGTATTTTAAGAGATGATGAATGGCTATATGATCATTTTCACGATATCGCTGTATATAGTTTACTAGCTTCAGAATGGAAGGAGATCCGATGAACGAGAAGATTCATATTATTCCGTATGAAAGTACGTTTCAAGATGAAGTAGTAGATCTTATCGTTCATATTCAGCAAAAAGAGTACAATGTTCCCATTACGAAAGAAGAGCAGCCAGACTTACTTGAAATAGAAACGTTCTATCAAAGGGATTATGGAAACTTTTGGGTTGCAACTTATGGTGGGAAAGTAGTTGGAACAGTAGCTTTGTTAGATATTGAGAATCAGCAAGTAGCGCTAAGAAAAATGTTCGTAAAAAAAGAATTTCGCGGAAAAGAATGGGGCGCATCACATAAGTTGCTCCAAACAGCAATTTCGTGGGCTGAGAATAAAAAGCTGAAAGATATTTATTTAGGAACGACAGTGAAATTTTTAGCGGCACATCGCTTTTATGAAAAGAATGGTTTTCAAAGTGTGAGTATAGACGAGTTGCCGAAAAACTTTCCAGTGTTAGAGGTAGATAAGAAATTTTATAGGTACATTGTGTAAAAGGTCATTCAAAAATGGCCTTTTTTTATTATTAAAATGGAAAAAGTGGTATAATTTAGGTTAGGGGTGCGTGTATGAATTTTCCGATTCAAAGAAGTAAATCGGTAGTAATTTTCGTTTGTCTCACGTTAGTTTTTATGTTTGTATATCCACTTGTCATGATTGTCGCAAATAAAGAGCAGTGGATGTCAGCGTTAATTGGAATGGGATTATGTTTCATTGTAAATGTCCCGCTCGTTTGGGAAGTATTTATTAAAAAGCATAAAGTAGAAAATGGTGTATTAAAGTACGGCATTTTAAATGATGATGTTGTATTGAAAGAGATAAGAATCATTCGTCAAGTTGGGAAATCTCTTGAAATTACGACGAATGCATATAAAGTACATATGGTTGCGATACCGCAAGATATGAATGAATTTTTGGCGCTTATCGAAAAAGAAAATCCACATGTGAAAATAGAAATGGTAGGGAAGAAATGAAGTATGTAAAACCTTTGTTTTGTTTGGAAATTTTGTTTGTGTTTGTTGGTTGCACTAGAGTATATATGAAATGGGACCTGCCTTTATATGTTCCGGTAGTAATCGGCATTATCGCAGTGGCGCTCTTATATTATTTTCATTTCCAGCAAACAAAAAGCGAGAAAAGTAGCTCTATGTAGTTAGGAGGATTAGAAATGAAAAAAGTCCTTATGTTATTTTTACTTCTGCTAACCGCATCCGTTCTTTTAATAGGATGTAGTACGAAGAAGGAAAAAGCAGATATGAATTTAGAAAAGGCACAAAAAGTTGAAATTGAATCACTTACTGATTCCAGTGAGAAAACAGTAATTACCGATAAGAAAGAAATCGAAAAGCTGTTTGAAGTCATGAAAATGGATAAGTGGGAAATGCAATCGGCTCCTTTAGATACTCCGCAAGGGAAAACATTTACAATGTATCAAGAGGATACACCGAAATTATTGGATTCGAGTAAAGATAAAAAAGAGTTACATGAAATTGGTACGATGACAGTATATAAAGATGTACCTTATGTTGAAGTTGAAATGAAAAATAAGAAAATGAGTTTTAAAGTGCCAGAAGATGTGGCGAAAGAGTTATTAAAGTATTAATAAAAAAACGCTCAGAGAATATCCCGAGCGTTTTTTTTTATTATTTTAAGTTCTCTGGGTTTAAAGCTTCTAGTTCAGGTACAACGAAGCGTCCGTCTTTACGGATTAGTACGTCGTCGAAGTAAATTTCGCCGCCGCCGTATTCAGGGCGCTGGATGCATACTAAATCCCAGTGGATATTTGAGTTGTTGCCGTTCCATGCATCGTCGTAAGCTTGTCCAGGAGTGAAGTGGAAGCTGCCATCGATTTTTTCATCGAATAGGATATCTCCCATTGGATGTAAGATGTATGGGTTTACGCCGATTGCGAACTCACCAACGTAGCGAGCGCCTTCATCTGTATCGAAGATTTTGTTAATACGTTCTGTATCGTTTGCAGTTGCTTCAACAATTTGGCCATTCTCAAACTTAAGTTGTACATTTTCAAATGTATAACCGTTGTAAGGAGATGGTGTGTTGTAAGACACTGTACCGTTAACGGAATCACGAACTGGTGCAGAGTACACTTCACCGTCTGGAATGTTTAAATGACCTGAGCATTTAATAGCTGGAATGTCTTTAATAGAGAATGTTAAGTCAGTTCCAGGACCAGTTAAGCGAACTTTATCTGTTTTGTTCATTAATGTAACAAGGCTATCCATTGCCTTATCCATTTTACCGTAATCTAAGTTACAAACTTCGAAGTAGAAGTCTTCGAAAGCTTCTGTGCTCATTTTAGCAAGCTGTGCCATAGAAGCATTTGGATAGCGAAGAACAACCCAGCGTGTTTTTGGAACGCGGATGTCTCTATGAACTTTCTTACCAACTGTTTGACCGTGAATTTGCATTCTTTCACTTGGCACATCAGCTTGTTCGTTAATGTTATCGCCAGAGCGAAGACCGATATAAGCGTCCATATCTTTCATTACGCTTGCTTCATATGCAGCGATTTGTTCGAAATGTTCTTCAGTAGCACCCATTAATAAAGAGCGATCTACTTGATGATCTTTTAAAGAAACGAATGGGAAACCACCAGCTGCATATGCTTCTTTTACAAGTGCAGTTACAAGTTCTTTTTGTAAGCCAAAGTTTTCAATTAATACTTTTTCACCTTTTTGTAAGCGGATAGAGTAGTTAATTAAATTGTATGCTAACTTTTCAATGCGTGGATCTTTCATATGTAAAGCCTCCCTACTAATTATGTATCCTCCCCTATTGTAACCTACTTAGTGGAATTTGTTGAATCATTTATGTTAAAGTTAACGAATAAGTATGAAAATTCTAATGAAAAGATAGGGATTAGAACGAAACGGAAAATGATTGTATAATAGGGGAAAGTATGAAAAAGATAAAGGAAGTGATGAAATGCAAGTTCTTTTATATGTAAGTGCAGCTATTATCGCGGTTGCTTTCGCTGTATTAGTAGTGTATGTATGCAGAACGTTGTTATCGGTTCAGAAGACGTTAGAAAACGTTGCAAGCACGTTAGAAGGTTTAGAAAAGCAAATGCAAGGGATTAGCGTAGAGACGGAGCAATTATTACATAAAACAAATGCGTTAGCTGATGACATTCAACAGAAATCACAATCATTAAATAAAGTGGTATCGGGTGTAGATGGAATTGGAACGACAATCCATTCTTTAAATACGAAACTTCGTAATGTATCAGAGTCTGTTACGGACGAAATTGAAAATAATGCAGATAAAGTAGCGCAAGTTGTACAGTGGAGTAGCGCAGCAATTGAAGTATACAATCATTATCGTTCGACAAGACAAGAGAAAAAGGTTGAAAAAGAAGAGCGTAAATTAGAAAGACTTGAGAAAAAAGCTGAAAAGAAAGAGAAGCGTTCTAGATTTCGTATGAGAGGTGAATCGTGATGAATATGACAAAAGTTGAAACAATTGAAGAGCTTGAAGTATTAGTAGAAAAAAACGAGCCTTATGTTCTTTTTAAACATAGTACGACATGCCCGATTAGTCATGGTGCCTATACAGAATTTCAAGCTTATTGTAGTGAAGAAAGAGCGGTACCAGCGTATTACTTATACGTACAAGATGCGAGAGATGTTTCGAATCGTGTTGCAGAACAGTACAGCATTAAACATGAATCTCCGCAAGTGTTATACATAAAAGATGGGATGGTAGTATGGAATACGTCTCATTGGAACATTAAAAAAGATGCTTTAGAAGAGAATATTAAGTAAAAAGAAGCAAGCGAAAGGTGCTTGCTTCTTTTTTTTGTTTTTGTTGAAATATATTTAATGGTACACTGTTAATAGTTCAAATTAAATAACTAGATTGTTGAAAGTAGGTTTTAAGTAATGAAGAAAATGGCATTATCCTTCGCAGTCGTAAGTTTATTACTAGGAGCTTGTAGTAATGATACGATTAGTAAGAAGGATGAAGTTATACAGAAAGATACGAAAGAAAAAAGCATGATTCCAAGAACGGCTGTTTCTAAAGATTATTATAGAACTGTAATTCCTTTAAAAGAACAAAAGGTTATAAATACAGCTAATGTAACGACAAATTCTAAATTAGATTTAGCAGAGTATGAAAATGGTTTAATGAATATTGCAAAAGAGCAATTTGATACAGAAAATCATGTGCTTCAATTAAATCAGTATATTCCTGAGAAGTTAGTTGATGAACTAGTCGCGAAAGTAAAAGCGCCAGTTTTGACAAATATTATAGAACAAGACTATTTCGGGAAGCAGAATTCAAATGAATTAAGTTTATCTGGCGTTGTAATTGGGTTAGCTATGTCTTCAAGTGTATCCAATGAAGAAGCAATGTCTAAGGGGACTGAAGTTGCCAAGCAACTTATTGAAGCTATTCATAAAAATGACAAGTATAATAAATCCCCAATTACGTTTGCTATCTTTAAGCAAGAAAGTACAAGTTCTTTAAAAAATGGTACGTATATTGCTAGTGCTACCGTTCAAAAGAATGATACGAACCTTGGAAATTGGAATGCGATTGAAGAAAAAGCGTATTCATATCCTTCTGATGAATTTACACAAGCACATGGAGAAGATAATGCAAAAATAAATAAATTTGCTGAGGCAATGAAAGGTTTTTCTCCTGGAGACTTTATCCCAGTAAATGCTAAAGTTTCTTATAAGAAAGATCAAATGGATACATTAAATATGGATATTGTTATTAAATATAACGGTAAAACAGAATTAATGGGCCTTACCCAACTGGCTGCTCAAAGTATGTTAGAACAGTTACCTAAAGATGCAAAAGTACAATTGCAGATAAAGTCTGAGAATAAAATCGAGGCAATTGTTATAAAAGAGAAAAACAGCGATAAACCGTTTGTTTCCTTCTTATAAAAAAAGACAGTGTTTAAACTGTCTTTTTTTATTTTAAATGAAAGTGTACGTTGTTTGTTGGGGGTGGATTTGAAGATCGTATATATATCAGCTATAAAGTAACATATAAGAATTTGAAAGAGCGATGCCTTATACGCTTCATATTTCCGCTGTGCCGATTTTAAAGAAAGAAACCTATTTACCCCTGGTGTTGTCGATGTAAAGCATTCTACAGGACGCCGTGATCTTCTATTGTCAGTTATGAAGTGATTCCAGATCCAGCGTATCAAATGACTGACATTGTCGATTTTTATTGGTAAGTCGATATATTTAAAAAATCGCCGATATAAAATTCATTTACTATCGTACCGTTTAAAATAAGGTTTCTAAGTAGGAGATATCTATATTTTTACAAAAAATGCCCTTTTTTTCATAAAAAATACGAAAATACGAGAAAAGAAGCGAATTTTTTCGAAACTTTTGCGGGAAAATATTGTATGAGCCTGCGTTTTTATCGTATCATTAGTAAAAGGAAGAACTCGGGACGATTGGTGGCATCTGCAAATAGAGTTGATGTCTTTTTTTCATTCAAGTAACCGATACATAAAAATAGATAACAAAAATAGAAGGAGTGTGCGATGAGATGAACGTAACAATCTATGATGTAGCGCGCGAAGCGAACGTTTCAATGGCTACCGTATCACGCGTTGTGAACGGTAATCCAAATGTAAAGCCTACAACAAGAAAGAAAGTATTAGAAGCAATTGATCGTTTAGGATACCGCCCAAATGCGGTAGCACGTGGACTAGCAAGTAAGAAGACAACTACAGTAGGTGTTATTATTCCTGATATCTCAAATACGTTTTATGCAGAACTTGCTCGTGGAATTGAAGATATCGCAACGATGTACAAATATAACATCATTTTAAGTAATTCTGACCAAAACAAAGAGAAAGAGTTCCATTTATTAAATACGATGCTTGGAAAACAAGTAGACGGAATTGTTTTCATGGGTGAAGATATTACAGACATTCACATTGAAGAATTCAAAAAGTCTCCAGTACCAATCGTATTAGCAGCGTCATTTGATGAGCAAAATGAAACGCCATCAGTAAATATCGATTATACACAAGCAGCTTATGACGCAATGAAGCACTTTATTGAGCAAGGACATAAGCGTATTGGTTTCGTCTCTGGTCCTTTCATTGATAAAGCGGGAAGCGCGAAGAAATTACAAGGTTATAAAAAAGCTTTAGAAGAAGCAGGTATTTCATATGATGAAAATCTTGTAATCGATGGAGATTACACATATGATTCAGGTATTGAAGCATTCGAAAAGCTTTGGAGCCTTGATGGAAAGCCAACAGCGATTTTCGTATCTTCTGACGAAATGGCACTAGGTGTAATCCATGCAGCACAAGACGCTGGATTAAATGTACCAACTGATGTAGAAGTACTTGGTTTCGATAATACACGCCTTGCATTAATGGTACGTCCACAGCTTTCAACAGTTGTACAACCAATGTATGATATCGGTGCAGTAGCAATGCGTCTATTAACAAAGTATATGAACAAAGAAAAAGTGGAAGATCACACTGTTATCTTACCTCACCGTATCCAATTTAGAGATTCAACGAAGTAAGTATAAAAAAGCTCACAGCATTTGCTGTGAGCTTTTATTCATATTCAAGGTAGTATGCTTTTACTACGGTATCTACCGTTTCATTTTTCTTAACGTGTAAAAATCTTGCGTACAATTCTTTTCCCGTTTCAAATGGTGTATCGTCTAATTCAAACACATGCAATACTTTTCGAAACGTCCACGTTACTTGTTCACCGTACATATTATCGTACGATTCTTCAGAGTGTATAGCTATCTTTTCACCTAATTCGTGAGCTTCCTCTATACTGTTTGCCTTAACAAGAATAATACTTTCTTCAAAAAGTGTATCGTGACTTTCTTCATAATGCTCATCAATTTTCGTAAGATCAGGCTCACCAGAATGAACAGATTCAAACAATAATTTTACAGCGTACATATTATGCTGCATGTTTCACTCTATAAATAATACTTGCGACAAGCGAAGCAGGTATTGTGAATATGTTACTTTGATAATGATAGTGTATTTGGGATTCTTCATAAGACATGTTGTCATATAGTTCGTTTTGTGAGACATTCATTTTCTTCTGTTTTTCTTTGAGCATCTTCATATAGTTATACTGTATTGGGACGAGAATGATGAAATAGGCTAATACGATTAGTGAAATCCAAATCATTATGAACACTCCCTTATAAAGAATATTTGTATATGATAATTATATCAATTAATAGAAAAAATAACCATTTTCCAAGGGGGTTAATTCTCTTTCCAAAATGCAAAAAGTTCTTCAGGACTTCGTAAATTATGTTCAAGGCATGTTTGTGCAGTGTGTTTAAAACTTTGTATGAAATGCTCTAACCTAGAAGAATCATAGTGCTTTGCTTTTCCGTCTACAATCGTTTCATCTTTTTCTAAGTTAAGTGATATTTTTAGCAAAGTTATATTTGTTTCTAGTTGTACAACTTCCATGTAAAAAAACTTTTTGTCTAAGTCAATTGTAATATAATCATATCGCTCTACTTGTTTAAAGTATCCTACAATATCATCTTCCAATTGAAATCCTCCCTAGTATATAGCTTATCTGGAAGACTTCTCTATAGATTGTATGATTCCTTGTTATATGTCACATAAGTGCAAATTCAACTATTATAGGGCAATGTCATGTATAATAGAAAGAAAAGGTTTGTGAGGGGGGAGAAAAGATGATCGTTCTTTGGATAATTACGCTTTGTATGACTGCTATTTTTGCATATATGACGTTAAAACAAAATGGCTTAAAGCGATTTGTTCCAGGAAGTATTCTTGCAGGAATTGCCCTTATCACGTATGTAATTTCTATTTTTATTGAAAGTGTATCAGTGGACATGAGCACAAGTTTAATGTTTATGGGTATTACACTATTTGCAGGTAGTATTATGGTACTTATGGTTGCAGGTATTATTTTATTTATTCATATGAATTCGGAAACGTTATAGCATATAGAAAAGGCATGCCCCCTCGGGACATGCCTTTTTATCCGTTCAATTATGCTCTATCTTTAGAAGAGTTTTGTTGTTTTAATAAGTCGCGAATTTCGCCAAGAAGTTCTTCTTCTTTTGTTGGTTCTGGAAGTTCTTCTTCTTTTTCTTCTTCTCTTTTAGATGTTAGTTTGTTGAATACTTTAACAAACATAAAGATAGCCGCTGCAATAATTAAGAAATCAAAAATAGTTTGGATAAAGTTACCATACATAATAGATGATTTACCGAATGTAATTTTTAAATCTGTAAAGTCAACGCCACCTAATACCATACCAAGTAATGGTGTAATGATATCTTTTACTAAAGAACTAACGATTTTACCGAATGCAGCACCGATTACAACCCCGACAGCTAAATCGATTACATTCCCCTTGAATGCGAATTTTTTAAACTCGTTCCACATGTGTTAATCCCACCCTTTCCACGATTCATTATGAAATTTATAATTCCTATCAACATATTCTATAGAAATTTGTGAGAGAAATAAAGGGGAAATGGGAATGAAAGTAAATTCTGAAAAATGTATCCGTTTTACTTTTTGTTTACAGATTGTAATAGAGATTGGAGCAATTGCTGCGTTTTTAATCCTTCTAATCCATCTACAACAGGCTTTGTATCTCCGTGTACACAGTCAATAAAGTGATGAACAGCATCTTCAAAACCGCGCTGTTTTAACGTCGTATCCCATGATGGTGAACCGCTTTGTGAAACAGAGTTTTCCTCTTCAGCTTCAAATGTATTCATATTTTTTACACGAATGATTTTCCCTGTCGTTACAAGTTCAATTTGTTCTAAATTTGTACCGGCATGGCGGTGCATCGCTGTAGAAAGTAACAGTCCACTTGGAGTTGTATATGTATGATGTCCGTAAAGAAGTTCATTCTTTTCATTGATTTGCATCATATTGTGAACGACGTTAAGCTCATCATTAGCTAACCAGCGAGCAGTATCTACAATATGTAAGTAATCATCTAACATCGTAAAGTCGTACGTATATGGCCCGACTTTATTTGAACGGTGTTTTTCAATTCGAATCCATGAAATATTATGAGCTTGCTCTTTTGCCGCAACATACATAGGAACGAAGCGGCGATTAAATCCGACCATTAACTTTCGGTTATACTTTTCGCTCAACTCGACTAGCTTCTCAGCTTGTTCCACTGTAGCAGCTAGCGGCTTATCAACATAAACGTCGATTCCTTTTTTCAGAAGTTCAGAAACGATTTCATAATGCGATGCAGTTGAACTATGAACGAAGATTGCATCACATTCCGAAGCTAACGTTTCAATAGAATGAAAGTCTTGAATCCGGTATTGCTGGCAAACTTGTTTCCTTTTCTCAGCGTTAGGTGTAAACGCCCCTACAAAATTCCAATCGGTTTCTTTTGTAAGTGTTGGAAGATAGGCTTTTTGTGCAATACTTCCAAGTCCAATCATCCCAATTTTAGGTTTGTTCATGCTTATTCCCACCCTATTCATATTGATATAACGGCTTAAATGTAGCATAGGGCGGGGGAGGAAGGCAAAAATTAGCTTGTTACTTATGTCCTTCTAACAAAATTTTCTCTATCTCTTTAAAGTTATGAGCGCGAGCATGCTCTAGCGGGGTAACCCCATCGTTGTCTGGAATATTTACATCTGCACCGTGTTCAATAAGAAGGCGAATGACTTGTTGTTGTGTTTCATTTCCGTTACTTAGTACGATGGCTTCCATTAAAGCTGTCCATCCGAGGTTATTTACATGGTTTACATCGATATTTGTTCGCGTGAGGAGTTCTTTTATAACATCAATATAGCCATGTTCTGAGGCTGGAATAAGAGCTGTACCGCCGTATCGATTCGTAAGCGTTGGATCTGCACCAGCATCAATCGTTAGTTTTAAAATGTCTAAGTAACCTTCAGCACCGGCGTACAGAAAAGGATTGTTTTTTATATCATCTTGGATATTTACGTTAGCACCAGCTTCGATAAGTGCCTTTGCGGTTTTTACATCATTTTTGTATGTAGCAATCATAAGAGGGGTACGTCCTTGATTATCCGTCGCATTTATATTTGCGCCTTGTTTTAGTAAAGATATAACAGTATTCGTTTCATTTTTTTCAGTAGCTGCTAGTAGTGCAGTCTCCATGTTTGTCATCTCCTTTTTTACTTCTTGTTCTTGCGAGCATCCTTGTAAAAAAATTACGCAACATATCATACTGAATGTTTTTTTGAACATGGAATTTCAACCTCCTCATTTCAACTGTAAAATAGGAACATTAAATTTTTATAAACTGACGCTAAAATTACTATAAAATCGCTTGAGTATTTGAACATATATTTTTATGCTTATGAATATGAAGGATGGGTAAAGTGAGGATGTAAATGATGTCTATTAAAACAAGGTTTTTATTTTCTTATATTGCTGTCATTCTCGTTTCTATTACGCTCATATTAGTCGCGGGATTTTTAATTGTTTTTTCGATAACAGGAGACTTGGAAGCAGTGAAAAATTTCTATAAAAGTTCTTACATTCAAAAGCCGCTTACACCAGAAGAAGAGAATGCCTATCTTGAATTAAAATTAGCGGCAAAGCAACATCAATCTCAATTATTAGATGAATCGTTCGTTTCATCAATTGAAAAAGAAGGCGTGAAAATAATTGTAAGAAAGGGAGAAAACATTTCTTATGCTACAAAGGGTTTTGAAAGTTCGACTTTAACAGAAGCCCTTCCGAAATTTGAAGCAGCAAATATTAATAGTCGTGGTACAACGGAACTAGGTGATACATTTTATCGATATGTAAAATTTGATTTTTATTTTGCAGAGAAAGAAGAAGGGAGTATATTTGTACTAAAAAAGCAAAGTTCATTTGTAGACCTTACACAAAAATTATTTCCAATCTTATTCGTATCGCTTTTATTATTAGCTATTTTACTTATTGGGTTATTAAGTTATCTCGTTTCAAGAAGTGTAATAAAACCAATCTTTGTATTGAAAGATGCGACTGAGAAAATTAAAGAAGGAAATTTAGATTTTCAAATACCAGTTACATCGCACGATGAAATAGGGCAATTGAATCAAGGGTTTGAGGAAATGAGGAAGAAATTAAAAGATTCGATAGAGATGCAAACGCAGTATGAAGAAAATCGAAAAGAGCTCATTTCAAACATCTCTCATGATTTAAAAACACCGATTACATCTATTATTGGATATGTAGAAGGCATAAAAGACGGGGTAGCAAATACACCAGAAAAAATGGATAAGTACTTAACGACTATCCATACGAAAGCAAGACATATGGATACACTTATTGACGAACTATTTTTATTTTCGAAGCTTGATTTGAATCGAGTTCCATTTCAGTTTGAAACGGTTGAATTAAATATGTTTATGCAAGAATTAATAGAAGAGATGCAGATGGATTTAAGTAAAGAAGGTATAGAAGTTAACTTACAATTACATGCATCACCACTATATGTAACGGCTGATTGCGAAAAGATAAATAGAGTGATATCAAATTTAATTCATAATAGTGTGAAATACATGGATAAAGAAGAAAAGAAAATTACTGTAGCAGTATCGATTGATAACAATAAAGTAATTGTGAAAGTAATGGACAACGGATCAGGTATCGAATCTGATACACTTCCTTATATTTTTGAACGTTTTTATCGTGCAGAGCAATCGCGAAATTCGAGTACAGGTGGAAGCGGACTTGGTTTAGCGATAGCGAAGCAAATTATTGAAGAACATGGCGGGAATATTTGGGCGGAAAGCGAGCTTTGGAAAGGCACAAGCATTTTCTTCTCATTGGAAAAAGTAGAGAAATGTGGTGAGTAATTTGAAAAGAATTTTATTAATAGAAGATGAAGTAAGTATTGCAGAATTACAGCGAGATTATTTAGAAATTAATGATTTTCAAGTTGATGTAGAACACTCTGGAGAGATAGGTTTACAAATGGCTCTGCAAGAAGACTACGATTTAATTATTTTAGATATTATGCTTCCGAAAATGAATGGATTTGAAATTTGTAAGCAAATTCGAGCTACAAAAGATATTCCGATTTTACTTGTTTCAGCAAAAAAAGAAGATATAGATAAAATTCGCGGACTCGGATTAGGAGCGGATGATTATATAACGAAGCCGTTTAGCCCGAGTGAGCTAGTAGCAAGAGTAAAAGCACATATTTCGCGTTATGAAAGATTATCAGGGAATGTAAGTAAGCAACGCGATACGTTATATATTCACGGAATCTCTATTGATCAACGGGCGAGGAAAGTTTTTATAAACAATGAAGAAATTGCATTTACAACGAAGGAATTTGATTTATTAACATTCTTTGTCACAAACCCAAATCAAGTATTAAATAAAGAACAGTTATTTGAGCGCATTTGGGGATTAGATTCCGCTGGTGATTTAGCAACTGTTGTCGTTCATATTAGAAAGCTACGTGAAAAAATTGAAAGAGATCCAGCTCACCCGCAATATATTGAAACTGTGTGGGGAGCTGGTTATCGTTTTAACGTGTAATGTACCTGCCGAGTAATTGGCAGGTTTTTTGTATGTTATTCGAATGAAAAGGAAGTAATAGGTAATTTATGTTAAAATGTAAAGAGAAACAAAACAGAGGAGAGCATGAGGGGCGTGCTATATGTTGGGGGATATATTAAAAGATAATAAATCAAACAAGGCTTTAAAGATTGGAACTAATATCGTACTTATCTTATTGATTATTGGTGCAATACAAATGTTTTATGATGAAGATTCTACGAATGATCATTTCGGTTGGTTATTTATGATGGTCTTTTTTGGAATTAAAATAATTTCTAGTTTTATGATAAGTTTAAAAGAAGGAGATAAAAAGGCAGTATATATTGATTTAGGTTTAGTGGTTTTGTGTGTTCTTCTTTTAATTGTTACTAGTTGAAATATTTCTTTTGAAAAAAGCTCATAGTCTCATAGAGGCTGTGAGCTTTCCTTAATAATAACGGTACTGGCGTAATGATTTATAAAATGTTTGAGTAGTAGAAGTAAACTGAGCAGCTTCTTCTAAAAAAGGATAATGATTACTCTCTTCAAATGTCACAAAAATAGAATTACGTATGCCCTCATGCATATCGATAGAATACTGAATCGGGCACTGCACATCGTGTCTTCCGCATATAATAAGTGTCTTTGTTTTCATAGAAGGTAAATGTTCTCGTAAATTAAATGCTGGATATTCGTGAGAAAAAGCGTTCATTCGGCTAGCAGACATTATTTTTTTGATTGGCTTATCAAAATAAGAGTTGTAGTTTTCTGGTTTATACAATGATAATTTTGTTCTCTTAGTAGATAGTTCTATCCGTTCTTCACTTGTAAGATGAGGGCTTTTTAAGTTTTCGATGAGCTGTTGCATATAATGAAACTGTGGATGTTCCGGATGATAAATACAAAATGGTGTTTCCGTATAGTTACTTACTGCAGCGCCGGCTACGACTAATGATTGTAAGGAATTTGGATAGGTAATTGCATATAAAACCCCAAGCATACCGCCAGTTGAATGACCGGCGAAATGCCATATTGGAAGTTGTAAAGATTCTCGTATCGCTTCTAAGTCGTGAATGGCTTCAATCATACTTAATTCTTTTTCTGAATTGGCTTTTACCGAGTTACCAGCGTCTCGTAAATTAATGAGGAATACACGATGCGTAGAAGTGAAAACATCCGCAAAGTAATCACCAGTTTCATTAAATTGTGAATAGTGATGTGTAATACAAAGCGGTTCGCCATTTCCCTTTGTAAAAAGTTCAAATGTGCCACGTTTCGTGTTGATTATTTGTTGTGTCCACATAATTTCACGACCTTTCCACATAAAAATTGGGTCAAACTGTTACTAAATAAAAATATATCAGCGATTATCAAAATATATCGATTCACCGACAGAAACAGACAATAAATAAAAGGAGGCCATTTAAAAACGAGCCTCCTTTTCATTTAATACAAAGATTTTGTCATATTATTCCGAATAATTTCAAGGGATTTCGCTACAGTTAATGCATTCTTTTCTTCAATTTCTGGTTTACGGGGGATAGGTTTATACATGTTGTCTGGGTCTTCCCATGTGAGGGGAAGTTCTGTTTCTGCTTGTCCTTTCCAAGCGTCAATCCATTCTGGAGGGAGATAACCTGAGATGTTTTGGATATTGTTCATTTCGAGCCAAATGAGTGCCCAAGCTCTTGGAACGACGCGCCAGTGGTCATAGCCACCACCGCCAACAGCGATCCAGCGACCGTCGCAATATTCATTAGCGATTTCGCGAGCGAGCTTCGGTATTTCACGGTAAATATTCATCGTTGCGCAAAGGTGTGTAAGTGGGTCGTAATAATGTGCGTCAGCGCCGTTTTGCGTTAAAATAATATCCGGTTTAAAGTATGCGGCAACTTCTTTTACGACAGTTCGATAGGAATCTAAAAACGATTCGTCTTCTGTAAAAGCATCGAGTGGAACGTTAAAAGAATAACTATAGCCATTACCTTGTCCGCGCTCATTTACAGCGCCAGTTCCAGGGAATAAATAACGCCCAGTTTCATGTAATGAGATGGTGCATACGTTAGGATCGTCGTAAAAAGACCATTGTACCCCATCACCGTGATGAGCATCAGTATCAATATATAAAACACGTAAACCGTATTTTTTCTGTATATATTTCATTGCGATGGAACTATCGTTATAAATACAAAAGCCAGATGCCTTGCCGCGGAAACCGTGATGTAAGCCGCCACCTAAATTAAGCGCGTGCTTTACTTTTCCGGAAAGAACAGCGTCAACAGCTGTTAACGTACCACCAACGAGTAATGCGCTAGCTTCGTGCATATTTGGAAACATCGGTGTATCTTCTGTTCCGAGTCCATATGTCATCGCAATCGATTTTTCTAACTTACCTTCTCCAGCACGTTTTACCGCATTTATGTATTCCTCAGTATGAACGTAGGCGATCTCTTCATCTGTAGCCATCCGTGGCGGGATGACTTGGGAAGAGGAGATGAAGCCACTCTTTTGTAATAAATCATACGTGAGTGTGACGCGCAGTTGGTTAAAAGGATGATCAGGGCTAAACGAATAGCCCCGAAAGTCATCCGAATAAATAAACGCGCTACTCATGCTTGCATCCCCATGATGTTTGGCCATAATACGCGGTAGCCTTCCGCTTCAAGTGCATCAATCACCTTTAGAGGATTCATCGTTTGAATGCGGAAAACGAGTACTTTATCATTCTCATCTTTTGCTGGGTAGACGAGAACGCTCACGATATTTATTTGTAAATCACTAAAAATAGCAACGACTTTACCGAGAATACCAGGTTCATTTTTTACTTGAATTTCAATTTGTGAACTTGGTTGATGTGCTCCAGTTAATTTCACTAGCGTGTGCAGTACAGTGGATTCAGAAATGATTCCAACTAACTTTCCAGCCTTTGTTACAGGAAGGCACCCTATTTTATTTTCAAAAAATAAGGTAGCGATTTCCTCAACGAAATCGAGAGGATGGCAAGTCATAACAGGTTGTTTCATAATAAGGTCGAGCGGTTGTTTCAGCATAGCGAGTGGAACTTGTTCATCAAGAATTGATGGACTTGCATCTCTTACATCCCGATCAGAAATAATGCCTACGACATGATTATTTTGATCGACAATTGGAATGTGCCGAATGCCTTTCGTACGTATCGTTCGGATTGCTGTTTCGATTGTATCGTTTGGGCGTAGTGTCACCACATCTTGATTCATAATTTCTTCTACAATCATTCCAGTTGCCCCCTTTATTTAGTACATAAAACGATTGTGAAAACGTAGACGATCAAATGCTTGAATAGAATCCGTATCAACGCGTTTGCCGATGCGGACCATTAAACAGTTAGCGGGATGCGAGCAAATTTCAGGATCATCTGTAGCCATCCATTGTAACCCGCCCGCATTCATCATCTTTTCCATTACTTTTCGATATTCCCAAACATTTAAGCCTGTTTGTTTTAAATCCCAGTGCCAATAATATTCAGTCGTCAATATAATGTAATCTTCCATATAATCGTCCATCATTGAAACCTCTAATAAGTTCTTTCCGACAGAACAACCGCGGAAGGCTGGGACTACTTCAATCGCCCCGAGTTCAATTAAGTTTTCAATTTTTCCTTCTGACCATCGTTCGAGTGGATCAGGATACAAGTATGTAACATATCCAACAATCGTTTGGTCATGTCTAGCAATAATGAGACGGGCTTCAGGTAATTTAGAAATTTCGACAATTGCTTTATACTGCTGCTCGGCAGGACGAAACGCAACTAAATCTGGATGGAATTCATACATTTCTAAGTTATGTGTAGAGACAGGACCTTCAATAATTAAAGTGCCTTTCGCTGTTTTTAAGTTTCTAGCATTGTATATTTTTTTATGAATCAATGTATTGCTCACCACCTTGAGGGTTTGTGAATCTATTCATATCGTACTTTATAATATATGCGATGTGAATCGAATTTTGTCATTAAAAATTTGTCTAAAAATCAACAAATATACTGAAAATTTTAAATAATGTCTTTATAATAGATAATAGAATACATAGGAGGGGGATGTAAAGTATGAAAGTAGAAACGCTTCCTGTCATTAAAGGAGAAAATAATTTGCCGAATTATGATGAGGCATACGCGAATTTTAACTGGGAAGAGGTTAATAAAAACTTTACTTGGAATGAGA
The DNA here is from genome assembly GCF_001455345.1 of Bacillus thuringiensis. Lineage (GTDB taxonomy): Bacteria > Bacillota > Bacilli > Bacillales > Bacillaceae_G > Bacillus_A > Bacillus_A thuringiensis_N. Next base: position 4,548,429 of record NZ_CP013274.1, on the reverse strand, counting down.
CAGGCCGAGTAAATATGGCGTATGAGGCAATTGATAAGCATGCGAAATCCGATCGAAAGAATAAAGTAGCCCTTTATTATCAAGATGGATCGCGAAAAGAGAAATATACATTTAAGGAAATGAAGGATTTTTCTAATAAAGCAGGAAACGTCCTGAAAAATTATGGCGATGTAGAAAAAGGCGATCGCGTTTTTATTTTTATGCCGCGTTCCCCAGAGTTATATTTCGCACTTCTTGGTGCAGTGAAATTAGGGGCAATTGTTGGTCCGTTATTTGAAGCGTTTATGGAAGGCGCAGTTCGCGATCGTTTAGAAGATAGCGAAGCAAAGGTGTTAATTACAACGCCTGAATTGTTAGAGCGCGTACCATTAAATGATTTACCAGCTTTAAAAACAGTCTTCCTTGTTGGAGATAATGTAGAAGAAGGCGGTAAAACGGTAGCGTTTAATCCTTTATTTGAACAAGCTTCAAAAGAATTACATATCGAATGGTTAGGTCGTGAAGACGGTTTAATCCTTCATTACACGTCTGGTTCTACTGGTAAACCAAAAGGTGTACTACATGCGCAAAATGCAATGGTACAGCACTATCAAACGGCGAAATGGGTATTAGATTTAAAAGAAGACGATGTATATTGGTGTACAGCTGACCCAGGCTGGGTAACTGGAACAGCTTACGGTATTTTCGCGCCGTGGTTAGTCGGAGCATCAAATGTTATTTTAGGCGGACGATTTAGTCCAGAAGCTTGGTATGAAGCACTGCAAGATTACGGTGTAACAGTTTGGTATAGCGCACCAACAGCTTTCCGTATGTTAATGGGTGCTGGACAAGATGCAATTAAAAAATATGATTTATCACAAGTGCGCCACGTGTTAAGCGTTGGTGAACCGTTAAATCCAGAAGTAATTCGCTGGGGTATGAACGCATTTGGACTTCGTATTCATGATACGTGGTGGATGACAGAAACAGGTGGACAAGTTATTTGTAACTACCCTTGTATGGAAATCCGTCCAGGTTCAATGGGTAAACCAATTCCAGGTGTGAAAGCAGCAATTGTTGATAATGAAGGAAATGAAGTGCCTCCATACACAATGGGTAACTTAGCAATTGGCAAAGGTTGGCCAGCTATGATGCGTGGAATTTGGAATAACCAGCAAAAATATGAGTCTTATTTTATGCCGGGTGATTGGTACGTATCAGGTGACTCTGCCTACATGGACGAGGATGGATACTTCTGGTTCCAAGGACGTATTGACGATGTAATTATGACGTCAGGTGAGCGCGTTGGACCATTTGAAGTAGAAAGCAAATTAATCGAGCATGCTGCTGTTGCAGAAGCTGGTGTAATTGGTATTCCTGATCCGGTGCGCGGCGAAATTATTAAAGCATTTATCGCGCTTCGTGCGGGGTATGAAGCATCAGAAGAATTAAAAGAAGAAATTCGTCAATTTGTAAAGAAAGGCCTAGCAGCTCATGCAGCGCCAAGACAAATTGAATTTAGAGATAAATTACCGAAAACGAGAAGTGGTAAAATTATGCGCCGCGTATTAAAAGCGTGGGAGTTAAACTTACCAACAGGTGACTTATCAACGATGGAAGATTAAGAGAGAAAGGTCTGAACGAAACAACGTTCAGGCCTTTCTTTTTGTGAATAGTAAAGGAGATAAGGTATATGAAGATACCAATTTTAGAAGGAGACATAGTATATTTACGTTCTGTAGAACCCGAAAAAGATTACACCGAGTGGTATGAGGTAATGAAGGATCCTGATATGCATCATTGGACAGGGAATACAATCCCGAAAGATAGTAATGAGGTTAAAGAGCTGTTACACACTTATAAAGATTTGAAGGATATTATGGCTTGGTCAATTATAATGAAACAATCAAAGGAAATGATAGGGACCTATTGGATTTCTATGCCAATAATGAATGAAAATAAAAAGTTAATTGTAACTTCGGAAGCTCAGCGGATTGCGCGTAAGTATTGGCGTACAGGGGTCAATCGAGAAGCGAGAAACTTAATATATAATTACATATTTTTAACTTTAGACGTAGATGAGGTTCATGCACAGGCATGGGATAATAATATCAATTCATGCAGATCTATGGAGCAAATAGGATTTAAATTGGAGAAACAAGTGGAGTGCTTATTCCCTAAATACGATAAAACCTTTCTAGAAAACCATTATGTACTATTTAAAAAGGATTGGCTTGCCTTGCCTAAAAGATTATAGTTAAAAAAATAAAATAATATTTGAACGAAGTGCCTTCCTCGTCTGTATACATTTATGAAAGAATAGATGAGGGAGGCTTTTATATGTCTAATAAATTACTTCTTACTTTTGCTTTAATTGGAATTATAGTTGTATTTTCTTGTGGTTTGCTATTACCGATGTCAATCGGATTTAAAGTGTCAATGATTACCGCTGGAGTCATGATGATTGTTATGTTTTCCATCATTATTCCATTTGATAGAAAACATATAGTACGGAAAAAAGGATATAAAATTGATTTTACAAAAACAAAAGTGTATTTTCGCTGGAATGTATTTGATACGATTTCAGCTTGTCTTGCGGTGTATGCATGCATATGTGTGCAAGCATTAAATATTTTAGTTTCAACCGGCCAGACAATTCAAAACCCGTACGTTCAATTTTTTACGAATCAATCGCAAGTATGGATTATTGTCGCAAGTTGCTATTTAATTTCCCGTATTTCATTAACGTTAAAAGGAATAAAGGAGATCAAAAATCATGGCGCAGATTGGGATTGAGGAAGAGCTCATGCTTGCGTATCAAAGTGGAGATAAACAGGCGGGAGAAAAACTATATGTTTTGATCAAGCCAGCGCTATATACATTTTTATATCGATTTAACCGAGATGAACAATTGAGTATCGACCTTGTCCAAGATACGTTTTTGACGCTAGAGCGTAAGAAACATATGTATGAACTTGAAAAAGGTAAAATAAAAACGTACTTATTTCAAATCGGTTATCGTCTTATGATTAATAAATTAAATAGGAGAAAAAAGTGGCGTACGCTTTTGCCATTTTTAGTGCCGATTCCGGAAAAAGAATTTTCTCACGAAGATCGGCTCACAGTAAGAGAAGCAATTTTGAAAGTTCCAGAAGAGCAAAGAGCGGTCCTAATCCTGTCTTATTATCATGATATGCAGCAAAAAGAAATTGCAGAGGTATTAGATATTCCAGTCGGAACGGTGAAATCGAGACTTCATAACGGGATAAAGAAATTGAAACAATTGCTGGAGGTGGACGAAATTGAGCGAAAATCCCTTTAAGAATGAATATAAATTACAGCAACATTTAGATAGTGATCATGTAGAAATACCAGACTTTCCAAAAACGGTAAGTCGCTTCGATCGATTAATCGGATTTCTTGGTTCTCCAGCGAAAGATCCTGTGGAGGCTACGATTGGGAATGATTTATCAGTTGTGTTTCATGTATCGTTATTAGTTGGGGTTCCAATTCTTTCTCTTATTACGATACTCTTTATGGCGTTGTAAAGGGTTGATAAGAAGAGAAATCCGACCCTTATTTGACACGCCTATATAAATGATGGTATAAAGAAAAGTATATGAATAATTGAGCGTGGAAAGGGAGAAGTAGTGATCATTTCCCTGTTTTAGAGAGCTGATGGCCGGTGAAAATCAGCACATAGATGATCGCGAATTACGCCCCTAGAGCATCTTTTTTCGATTGAATTGTATTCAAAAGGGAAGAGACGGTGCTAAGCCGTTATGTAAATAAGGTGGTAGGCTTTTTTGGTCTGCAACTAGGGTGGTAACGCGATAATCAAAATCGTCCCTTATTTGAAGGGGCGATTTTTTTATGTTTTTAACCTTCACGCCAGTAATGAACTTAAAGGAGAGTATGTAGGATATGGGTATTTTACAAGATCTTGAATTTCGCGGTCTAATTAATCAGCAAACAGACGCTGAGGGCCTTGAGCAATTATTAGAAAAAGAAAGCGTTAAATTATACTGTGGTTTCGACCCGACAGCGGATAGCTTACACATCGGTCATATGTTACCAGTATTAATGTTACGTCGTTTCCAATTAGCTGGTCACCAACCAATCGCACTTGTTGGCGGTGGTACTGGTATGATCGGTGACCCAAGTGGTAAAAAAGCAGAGCGTACATTAAATACGAAAGATACAGTTGCTTACTACACAGAAAGCATTAAAAACCAGCTTTCAAACTTCTTAGAGTTCGAAAACGTGGACAACCCAGCAACAATGGCTAACAACTATAATTGGCTTGGTAACTTAGATGTCATTTCATTCTTACGCGATATCGGTAAAAACTTCGGTTTAAACTATATGTTAGCAAAAGATACAGTAGCATCTCGTTTAGAGACTGGTATTTCATTCACTGAGTTTAGTTACATGATTTTACAATCATACGACTTCTTAAACTTATACCAACACCATAATTGCCGCCTACAAATCGGTGGTAGTGATCAATGGGGTAACATTACAGCTGGTCTTGAATTAATCCGTAAATCAGAAGAAGATGCGAAAGCATTCGGTTTAACAATTCCACTTGTTACTAAATCTGACGGTACGAAGTTTGGTAAAACAGAAGGCGGCGCAATTTGGTTAGATCCAGAAAAAACAACTCCTTACGAGTTCTACCAATTCTGGATTAACACAGATGACCGCGACGTTGTTAAATACTTAAAATACTTTACATTCTTATCGCATGAAGAAATTTTTGAGCTTGAGAAACAAGTAGCTGAAGCACCAGAAAAACGTGCAGCACAAAAAGCATTAGGTGCAGAAATGACAAAACTTGTTCACGGCGAAGAAGCATTAGAGCAAGCGATTAAAATTTCAGCTGCATTATTTAGTGGTTCTGTAGCAGAACTGACTGCAAGCGAAATCGAGCAAGGATTCAAAGACGTACCATCTGTAGAACGTACTGCAGAAGATACAGTATTAATCGACTTACTAGTAGAAAGCAAAATCTCTCCATCAAAACGTCAAGCACGTGAAGATGTAACGAACGGTGCAATCTACGTAAACGGTGAGCGTACACAAGCATTAGACTACGTTGTAACAGAAAACGACCGCATCGAAGGTAAATTCACAATCATTCGCCGCGGTAAAAAGAAATATTTCTTAATTCGTTACTAATCAGAAACGAATATAAACACATAGTACCCCGAATTGTAGGCTGAAAAGTTTATGATTCGGGGTTTTTTATGTATGGATTTAAATCGCCGGATCTTTTCTTTTAAATAGAATATAAAGAATTAATATGAGCATATAAAGTAAACTAACTAGCATAACGATAAATGCTGTTGGATAAAATTTTGCTGCGTATATAAAAAAATCGATTTGATAAATATCTTCGTAATTTGAAACGGTGCCTTTAAAGTAATTTGTAAACTTAGCGCTATATTTCCATTCATCAGGATAATCTATCAAATTACTTCCCTGATACCAACTCATAAGTGCCGAAGTAATAAATAGCATAAATGAACTTCCGAGTTGAACCATTTGGTTTATTGTCAAAAAGAATCCACCTCCTATTTAATGGTTATTATAGCGTGCATTCACATTCCTGTAACCTTTTTGTTGTAATCTCCTTTTCGAGTTCATACGGAAATCACATGTAAGCGGTATGATAAATGTATAACAACTAGAAAGGAGTGGTAAAACAAAATGTCACTAGAAGCGCTCATTATTTTTTCTTTGCTAAATGCGGGTCAGCTTGCAGAGAATTCGAAGGTGGATATACATAAAGAGCAGAAAGATGCTTATGTATATGTTCAGAAAGAGGAAAATAAATAATTTTATTTTATATATAAAAATGAAGACTGTTTGAAGTAACTGTTTAGTTGCTTTAAACAGTCTTTTTTAGCTAGAAAAATAAATCTGTCATAGATCAAAGAGAAAATGGTGTTATTATATGCGTAGTTTTAACTGTAATTATTAGATGTAAATTTAAAAATTCTCTTTTAAAAATAAAAAGAAGGTGTTTAATTATTTTCCGTAAATAGAAAAGGGCAGCAAAAATTTATTTATGGAAAGGGAGTAATTACATGAGAAATTTATTAGTAGGATTTAACATGATTATGTGGACAGGAGCATTTGTTATTGGAGTGGTACTAGTTTTGTGGTGGAATACTTACTGTAATCATTTCAGTAGTGGAAAACAAAATTGTTGTGTTGATTTATGTCGGTTTGATTGGAATTGTTGTGGGTGGAATTAATGTGGTTAAGAAAGTAATGGATCTGTACGATAGAGTATCAACCGTAAAAACGGAACAGGAAGAAAAAAGAGGAGGAATCGGGGGAACAAGAAAGACAAGAAATACAAGAAGAGTATAAATGTGAATCGGAAAATACCTATAGTGGTATTTAGATGTTAAGCTACTATACATAGTAGTGATTTTTGAGAGAAAAGGAAAATGTATGGATTCTAATAGAGAAAAAGAAATGTGAAAGAAGTATATAGGCATATATACTTCTTTTGGTGATGATAACCGTAGAAATTTAAAGTTGAAAAAGAATGTATGTTCTTATGTAATGGAATTAAAATTAAAACTTGTAAAATAAATGGAAAATTCTTGATTAACCCTTTGAAAAAGCTGAAAATAAAAAGAAGAAAAAGGGTGAATGCTAGTGTCAATAAATGTGGATTTTAGAAATTGTGATAAAAATGATGTGTTATGGAAAGATTACAATATCACGTTGAAGATTGATCAAAATATAACCCTTGCAGATGTAGTTAATTAAAATATATAATATGAATAGACACTAGCAATGCTTTAGCCGTACCCCATTAGAGGTACGGCTTTTTTGTTTTAGTTATTCGTGTTACATAATAAAAGCCACAGCTCGTAAGAGTGTGACTTAAATGTTTTTATTCTGCTAAATTGTCCCCTTCTTCATGGGGCTTATGTATATATTGGAAACCGTATCCAGCTTTCATAACTATTTCCTCAGCCTTTTCAAAAAACTCTTCACCGTACTCAGTACAACGATATTTTCCGTGTATGCTAATAACAAATTGTCGTCCCTTAGCATCAGGATACATTTCATATATCGCTCCACTTTCAATAACTCCTAAGTAAGCATAAATCTTCTCTATCAATAAAGATACGTGTTCTTCTTCGTCTGACCAATCCTCTTCATCAGCAATAATAAGATGAACATATCCTGTTTCTTTTTCAACGGCTAATAAGTCTATTTGTTCTAATTCTCTTAAAGACATATATACCAACTCCTTCGCTATTGTTTACGTACTATTTCTATTTTAGTAGGTGGTATTTCCGTACCTCCAGTTAATGGCGGTTTGCCTTTTCCTTTCACAAGGGCCCCAAATTCTTCAATTTCAGGAAAAGCGGCTTTTTGATTTTTGGTTAAAGGGGCGGTCAATGAAGCTTTTGCTTCGTATAAATCAATTTTCCCTTTCACTTTATCAATTGCCGCTAAATCAACTCTAGTTTTTATACCACTAGGCGTTTCTAAAGTTAGTTGCTCCTGACCACATTGATGCTATGTATTCAGTTTGATTGTACAAATCCTGATGTAATTGATCTAAGTAGTTTCGTGAATTCCTCACAGTTTTTGCCACCTGTTCTAATTCTTCAGGTGTCACCTTTATTTGTGCCATGTCATCCCTTCTTTTTCTAATATTTTACAAGAAAATTATACCATATTGATATTTTGCTGCTAAAGGGATTTTCGGATGGTTAATTACACATAAACTCAATATCAAAGTAAAACTTGTTCATTAGGTTATTTACTGTGTATTAAAGTATACAAGTCTGTGAGGCAGATTTTAATTTTAAAACGTATTAATATAAATCAAAGCGAACTTATCCATATTCCCAATGAAAGGGTTAGTTAGATTGATGCTGTGCAATTTAGCATGATAATGCATAGTCCTTGTATATCGTAATAACCTTATGTAATAATGGGGATTTAGAGCATAAGGAGGGATAAAATGGACGATTTCTGGTTTAAATTTTTTACGCTATTATTTACGGGTATTACAGCAGGGATGTTAATTGTTAATGCCATTAGAGATTCACGTATTAAGAAAAAAGAACGTAGGATTGCTGTGGAATTATCTGAGAAAAGAAGAATGCAAAATGATTTAATGGAACATATTACGGAAGTTCTTGATTTGGGTAGAAGAGGTTTTAAGGAAAAAGATGAAAATGCAAAACAAAAAATATATTTTCAATTATTGAATCATAAACCCTTTATTTGGATTAATTTTGATAGAGAGAATCGTTCTGCAAAAAAGTTAAGAGAAAATTGTAATGAGTATATTTTTTGGTGCACTTCTTTTTTAGATTCATCGAATGAAACAGAAAGAATTAATTTTGAAAGAGATGCTGAGAAAAATAAGCGGTCTATATGGAAGTTAATTGATGAATATATTGAAGCGGAAGATGAGCTAATAAAAAATTTAATTTAGTCACATTCAAACGAGTGTGCTCCTTATTATGTATTAGATGTATATGCGATTGAACTTGGAAAGAACCGATTATATTAGATAATTAGCAAGTAAAAAAAGTGAACGAGTATGAAAAATATTTGTTCACTTTTTATCTTATTCTTTACGTTAAATGTAGTTCATAATCCCCATCAATACTGCTTGGATCTCCGAATGTTTCCTCGTATAGATTACACGCTTTTGTAAACCTATTTTTTAATGCAAAGTGGTAACCTTCTTTGGTTATGACTTCTTGTAATACTAAACGCTCGAAGCCCTTTTCTTTTGCGAATGTTTTAAACCATTCAAGAATAATGCTTCCTTTTCCTTGATTACTTGGTGTAATGCTTATAGCAGCAATTGCTAAATATGGTTTTGGAAAAAGCTCACTTCTAAGGTTAATAGTTACTTTAGATTCTTTAGATGAAATATGTAAAGTATATTTAGAAAACCCTTCAAACAATTCTATTTCGTCTTGTATTATTTCTTCTAATAACAATTTTAATGTTTGAAAGTCATGTATATGAAGAGGAATTTTGATGAAGTTTTCTTTCAAAATAAGTAGCTCCTTTTAGCATCTGCTCTTTTGTACTTACCCATTTCTATACACACACCAGCTTTTTTTATTTTTGGCCTAATTATATGTGTTTTATAAAATAAAAAAAGCCCAGGCCCCTTGATAAACAAGGTTCCTAAGGCTTTTAATAATACTCTTTGCAGAGTACCGAGATTAACGAGAGTAGAACTCTACGATTAATGCTTCGTTGATTTCAGCTGCTAACTCAGAACGCTCAGCGTGACGAGTGTAAGTAGCTTCTAATTTATCAGCATCGAAAGTTAAGTATTCTGGTACGAAGTTGTTAACTTCGATCGCTTCTTTAACAACAACAAGGCTGTTAGATTTTTCGCGAACGCTGATAGTTTGACCAGGTTTTACACGGTAAGATGGGATATCTACGCGAGATCCATCAACTGTGATGTGACCGTGGTTTACTAATTGGCGAGCTGCACGACGAGTGCGAGCTAAGCCCATACGGTAAACTAAGTTGTCAAGACGAGCTTCAAGAAGGATCATGAAGTTTTCGCCGTGCTTACCAGGCATTTTACCTGCTTGGTCAAATGTGCGACGGAATTGACGCTCAGTCATGCCGTACATGTGACGAAGTTTTTGTTTCTCTTGTAATTGTAAACCGTATTCTGAAAGTTTCTTACGTTGGTTAGGACCGTGAGGACCTGGTGCGTAAGGGCGTTTTTCTAATTCTTTTCCTGTGCCGCTTAGAGAGATTCCAAGACGACGAGACAGTTTCCAAGCTGGACCTGTATAACGAGCCATAGTTGACTCCTCCTTTAAAAATGTTTTTATTTACGTAAAATAAAAACAGACGTAATCGATATTTACGGGCATTTTGTTTTCATGTACCTTCGCTCCAGCAGCAGGGAGTTACGAGATACACCTCCGTAGAGGAACAAAATACAAACGATAAACTCACATTACAAGGCTGCCTTTTTATTTTACACAAACGCTATTATATCTTTTACCCAGAGTTTCGTCAAGCGACTCCATTTTTGTTTTATGCATATAAATTTTGGAAATGAACAAGAAGGAATTTAAAACGATATAAAAGAAGAGATAGAAACACAAATAAAACGCTTACATAAAATATGGTAAAAACGTTCATCAAAGCTTTGTTGATGAATATGCGGCAGTAAAAACATAAAAGGGGATGTTTTTATGAAAAAGAAGCATATGGAGACAGCGTTAATTCATCACGGTTATACATCTGAGGAACATAAAGGAAGTTTAACACCACCGTTATTTCAAACGTCTACATTTACATTTGAGACTGCGCAGCAAGGAGAAGCGAGTTTTGCGGGAGTAGATCCATCTTATATTTACTCAAGACTTGGAAATCCAACTGTGAAATTATTTGAAGAGCGTATGGCGGTGTTAGAAGGAGGAGAAGAAGCACTTGCTTTCGGATCCGGTATGGCAGCTATCTCAGCAACTTTAATTGGTTTTCTAAAAGCTGGAGATCATATTATTTGTTCAAATGGATTATATGGGTGCACGTACGGTTTTTTAGAAGTGTTAGAAGAAAAATTTATGATTACGCATTCTTTTTGTGATATGGAGGCAGAGGCTGATATTGAAAATAAGATTCGCCAAAATACAAAGCTTATTTTCGTTGAAACACCGATTAACCCGACAATGAAATTAATTGATTTAAAACAAGTGATCCGGGTTGCGAAGCGAAATGGCTTACTTGTCATTGTTGATAATACGTTTTGTTCACCTTATTTACAAAGACCGCTTGAACTCGGCTGTGACGCGGTTGTGCATAGTGCGACAAAATATATTGGTGGTCACGGTGATGTTGTAGCCGGTGTAACAATTTGTAAAACGAAAGCGTTAGCTGAAAAAATTCGCCCGATGCGAAAAGATATCGGCGGTATTATGGCGCCATTTGATGCATGGTTATTGTTACGCGGATTAAAGACGTTAGCGGTAAGAATGGACCGCCATTGTGATAATGCAGAAAAAATTGTATCGTTCCTAAAAAATCATGATGCGGTAGAAGGTGTTTGGTATCCAGAAGGGGAACTAGCATCTCGCCAAATGAAACGGGGCGGCGGTGTGATTTCTTTTTCGGTAAAAGGCGGGAAAGAAGAGACGCAAGCGTTTATCAATGACCTTCACTTTATTACAATTGCGGTAAGTTTAGGAGATACAGAAACGTTAATTCAGCATCCAGCGACGATGACGCACGCTGCGATTCCAGCTGAGTTAAGACAAGAAATGGGCATTTATGATAATTTAATACGTTTATCCGTCGGTTTAGAATCGTGGGAGGATATCGTTTCTGATTTAGAGCAGGCATTAAAGAAAATATCTACTGTTAGTAATCAATAAAAAAAGAGCTAGCTATCGGTTTTGTACGTAATGTACTCAATCGATAACTAGCTCTTTTTCGTTACATATGTTTTAGGAGTGTTTCCACAAACTTTTCTAAATAGCGCTGATCTACTTCGTCAAAACGATTTTTTTCAGGACTATCGATATCAAGTACACCGATGACAGTTCCTTCTTTCACAATCGGTACGACGATTTCTGAATTCGAAGCACTGTCGCAAGCGATATGTCCTGGGAATTGGTGAACGTCTGCTACAAGCTGTGTTGTTTTCGTTTCAGCTGCAACGCCGCAAACGCCTCGTCCAAATGGAATGCGCACGCAAGCAGGCATTCCTTGGAATGGTCCAAGAACAAGCTGATTTCCTTCTGTTACATAAAAGCCAACCCAATTCACACGATCTAAAAATTGGTTTAATAATGCGGACGCATTTGATAAGTTTGCGACTACGTTTGATTCGCCAGTTAATAATGCATCCAGTTGTTTAATTACTGTCTCATATTGCTGCACGCGAGATCCTGCATAACTTTCTTTAGTAAACATGGAAACAGCTCCTTTTTTATCGAGATGTGTAAAATATTAGCAAAATACGATGTATTTCACATGACTTTGTCGATAGAAAATTAAAGGAATTTGTCTTAAAAGTCAAGAAATTTAAACTATAGCTGTTCAGTGAGAGGAAGTGAGCGCATGAAACAGACGAAACAAAAAGTAATTGATGCGGCAATATCGTTGTTTAATACGAAAGGTTATGATGGAACCTCGGTGCGAGACATTGCAAAGCGAGCGGATGTGAATGTAGCGAATATTTCATATTATTTTGCTGGAAAGCAAGGTTTATTAGAACAGCTTATTACTGATTTTTTAGAAGGATATATTCATGTGATTGAAATGTCGTTTGAACAGAGAGAGTATTTGTCGGCTAAAGATGTGATGGTGCAAATGGTGCGCGGAATTTTACGATATCAATTTGAAAATAGGGAACTGACACGTTTTTTCTACCGAGAGCTTTCGCTTGATACGACATTAATTCGTGAAGTGATGACCGTTTATTTTTCTAAAGAAAGATATTATATAGAGCAAATAATTAGACAGGGACAAATGAAGCAAGAGTTTAGAAAGGTATCTTTTACAATGTTTATGACTCAATTAAAAGGCATGATGAATATGCCGTTTTTATATCCGCAATATATATCAGAAGTGTTGCATTCTTTTCCGTCTGAAACATTTTTCTTAGAAATGTACACGAAAGAAATTGAACAATGGATGGAACAAACATTGTGTATAACGAATATGTATTATGAATGGCCAAGAGCTGTTCATATGTGAAAAATCCCCACCTAACGAATAGAGGTGGGGATTTTTGTGCTTTCTTTTCTTTGCCATAAATTGTTGCATAATAGCGCGATAATTGTTAATGAGGCTCCGGCAACTTCAATTTTGTCGACTGTATAACCTCGAAAGATGGAACCGATAAGTGCAAGTACAGGAACTAAATTCATAAATAATATGCCGTTAATAGATGAAATATAGCGATTTCCTGTGTTCCAGCAAAATACAGCGATAACCCCTGCAATAATCGACATATACAAGAGTTCAAAACGAACGCTCATAATTGTAGATAGTGACGGTACAGTAACGACGTTTGTGTAAGCGAAGAAAGTGACAATAACGATGAGTGAAATTGAACCGAATAAACAAGTTAACGTCGTATACCTGAGTGGTGACCAAGATTGAAAACGAGCACCACCATTCGTGTAAATGACCCAGCAAGTAACGCCGCATAACATAAGTATATTTGTTGAGAGATGGCTGGCAGCTCCGAATAATAAGTGAATATTTCCTTTTGAAATGACAAGCATAACACCGATAAGTGCAACGAACATACAAAGGAATGTGTAGTTTTGTGGGCGCTTGTTTTTAGTTATCCACTGCAATAATAAAGCGATGAGTGGCATAAGAGACTGAATCATAGCCGCATGGATGGCTCCAGCAGGTCCGGCAAGTTGTTGGCCATAAAAAATGAGAAAACCATATCCAGCAAAACCGACTGTTCCATAAAAGAATAACGAAAGAGTTCTCTTTTCTAAATGTAGTGAAGTTTTTCCTTCAGTAATGAATAGCAAAATAAGAAAAATAATAGCTGCTGATCCGTATCGGATAGTTGTGAAGAAGAACGGATCGATAAACTGTAAGGCATTTGCCATTACAGGAAACATAAATCCCCAAGCTGTTACAGCAAGTAAGCATAGGAGGGATCCAAGTAGCATTTGTTTTTTGTTCAAGAGTATCTTTCCCCTTTACATTTCGTTATAGTAAGTTGATGAAATAAGTATAAAGAGTAATTGTTTATAGAAGGAAATACCGATTTTTTATGACAGTTATAACTTTTTGTTAGAGGTGTGTATGATGGATTTAGAGGCAGTACGATCGTTTATTGAAGTAAAGAATACGCGAAGTTTATCAAAGGCGAGTAAGCTTTTACATATTTCCCAACCAGCGCTTAGTAAACAAATTCAAAGGTTAGAAGCGGATTTAGAGGTTACTTTATTAAAGCGTTCCGCGCAAGGAGTCGAATTAACAAGTGCTGGAGAGTTATTTATAACAAGAATGTTACCGCTTTTGGAATACATACATGAAGTGAAAGCTGAGATGAAGAAATTTCAAGAAAAGCGGAACATTTCTATAGGCATATTGCCAAGTTTAGCAGCACATTACATATCAAAATGTAAAGATATATTTGGTGACGGGTTCGAAGTAGAATGGAAAATTGAGCATACGAAAGTACTAATGGGACTCTTTAAAGAACGGAAGATTGAAGCGATGTTCATTGATTCAGTGGTAGAAGGCGCTACGTGTATAAAAGAAATACGAGAAGAAAAAATTGTTTGTGTCGTTTCAAATGATCATCTTTATAAAGAGAAAACAGTAATCAAAATGGAAGATTTGCAAAATGAAAAGTTAATTGTATATCCAGAAATCTGTGATGTAAGGAAAATGATAACGAATATGTTTCAAGGGATAGGTGCGAAACCAATCATTGCATTTGAAACTTCTTATGCAGAACCGATGCTTGCGATGGTCGGAGCTGGACTTGGTATCACGTTACTCCCAGAAATGGCAGTAGAGCAAGCGGTAAAGCAAGGAAATGTGCATGCAATTTCTATTGAACCACCACTTGTGCGCAAAATTTATTTCGTATCTCATATGGAAGAAGGCCTTTTATCCCGCTATTTGCCGGGCAGTAAGACCCCACCTCAAAATTCAGCGAAAGCAAAGAAGTTAGGTGGGGAATCAACTGCCCGTAAAAGCCCGATTGGTTCAACTAATAATCAGTGGGCGGGAAACAACCCCACTGATTAAAGTTTCACTTTATTGCATTCATTTGATGATGAGAGGTAATCCAAACGGAATATTGAGAAAGATTACAATTGCATTGAAGAAACATGAAATTTTAAAAAAAACTAGGTCAAAAACAAACCATTACATGGTATGATTAGTACATTGTTAGTTGTTAAATATAGGGGAATTCCCTTTTTATACATAATGCCTTCCATTTCATAAACGGAACGGACAAAAAAAGAGATATAACTAGGAGGCTTTTTTGCATGGATTCTATCCTGACGATCGTTATCATTGTAGTAAGCTCTATTCTAGTGCTGCTCATGATAGAGCTTGTGATAAGAAATCGTTCATATAAAGATATTGAGGCACTGGAGCAGTGGAAACAAGAGATAAAAGATAAACCTGTGGCAGATGAACTAAAGCGGGTAAAAGATTTAAATATGACGGGTCAAACAGAAGAGCTGTTTGGTAAATGGCGTGAAGAATGGGATGAAATTGTATCAACAACTCTTCCGAAAGCTGACAAAGATTTAGCGCAAGCGCGAAAATTCGCCTCGCAATTCTCCTTCCGAAAAGCAAAGCATGCGATGAATGAATCCATAAGTGGTTTAGATGACGCTGATAATCGTATTACAGACATTTTAAATGAATTACAGCAATTGTTAGAAAGCCATGAAAAAAATAGCTCGGAAATTGAAGAGTTACGTGATACATATCGTAGTATGAAGAAGAGTGTTCTTGCTCATAGACATATGTATGGAGCAGCAGAGCAGAAAATAGAAGAAATGCTAGACGCTGAATCTAATAAATTTAAAAGCTTTGAAGAGGCAACAGATAATGGTGACTATTTAAAAGCGAGAGAAATTGTTATTAGTTTGGAAGAAGGTTTAGCAGATTTAGAAATCATTATTCACCAAATTCCAGATTTATTGGTAGAGTGTCAAGCGACGTTACCAGTTCAGCTGGAAGACTTATTACATGGACATAATGATATGGTAAGACAAGGTTATGTATTAGAGTATTTGGAAATCCCTAAAGAAGTTCGCGATATGACGACACAACTACACACATGTTTAATGGATATACAGGAGCTTCATATAACGGAAGCATCTGAAAAAGTAGAAAACTTAAAAACTCGTTTAGATGGCTTCTATGATCAACTGGAACAAGAAGTACATGCGAGACATTATGTGGAGCAAAAAACACTTTCTGTTTATGAAGATTTAGAAGAAATTCGCACTGAAACGATT
This sequence comes from Bacillus thuringiensis, assembly GCF_001455345.1. Taxonomy (GTDB): domain Bacteria; phylum Bacillota; class Bacilli; order Bacillales; family Bacillaceae_G; genus Bacillus_A; species Bacillus_A thuringiensis_N. The sequence continues at coordinate 4,532,446 of NZ_CP013274.1, read as the reverse complement.
GAAACAAAAGCAGAAACACAACTTGTGAAACAAAGTTATCAGTTACAAGATAAGGACATTGAGTCTCAAAAAGTAATTGAAAAGCAAATGCACATTTTAACGAAACGTTTTGAAATGCTACAATTACGCGTTGCTGAACAAGATATTGCCTTCTCTATTATTCGTGAGGAACTAGAAGAGGTTTATGAGCAATGTGAAACATTGAAAGTACTTCATGCAGAATATAAAGAAATGCTGCAAACGATGCGTAAAGAAGAATTTGAAGCGCGTGAGAAATTACAAGAAATGCGAAATACCATTTTCGAAACGAAACGCTTTATGCAAAAGTCGAATTTGCCAGGTCTTCCAGAGAGTATTATGGAAGATTTAAAAAGAGGACAAATGGCAATGCAAGCTGTATATGATCAATTAGAAGTGAAGCCATTAAATATGAACGCTGTAAATAGCAGTTTAGAAGAAGCATACACAACTGTTAATGGTGTAGCTGAAATGACAGAAGAGTTAATTGGACAAGCGTATTTAGTTGAAAAATTAATTCAATACGGTAATCGTTACCGTAGTCATGATGAGAGTCTTGCAGAGAGCTTAAATTATGCGGAGAAATTATTCCGTGAATATCAATACGATGCAGCTTTAGAACAAGCGGCTTCTATACTAGAGCAGCTTGAACCTGGCGTTGTTCAAAAAATAGCTGAATATGTAGACAATGAACAAACCCTTTCATAAAGGGTTTGTTTTTTTGTGTAATTTTGAGGGCGATGTTGCTATAATGAATAGCGGAATACAGTAAGGTTATTCGTTTTAAGATAAAGTGAAACTGTAATCAGTGTGGGCATCCTCGCTAATTATTGTCTGTCACAATCGGGATAAAATGGAACCTTTGAGTAGTCTTAGCGTAATTACACGTATTTGTGATATGATTATATGATGTGATAGCGCTGAAAGGGGAAGAACGATGATCTATTTTGATAATAGTGCGACGACGAAGCCATATCCGGAAGCCCTTCAATCGTACGTAACGGTTGCTGGAAAATATTTTGGAAACCCTTCTTCTATTCATTCGCTTGGAGGAGAGGCAGAGCGTCTATTAACACAATCAAGAACGATTGCAGCGCAGCTTCTTCACGTTAAACCTTCTGAAATTATTTTCACATCAGGTGGAACGGAAGGGAATAACCTAGCGATTAAAGGGATAGCGATGAGGAATCGTTCGCGCGGTAAACATATCATTACAACAAATATTGAACACGCATCTGTGTTTGAAGCATATAAACAATTGGAAGATCTCGGTTTTGATGTAACATATTTACCGGTTAATGAGCATGGTGTTGTATCGGTAGAAGATGTAAAACGAGCACTTCGTGAGGATACAATTCTTGTGTCAATTATTCACGTGAACAACGAGACTGGAGCAATTCAGCCTGTTGCTGAAATTGGAACGTTATTATCGAATTATCCGAAAATAAGATTCCATGTGGACCATGTACAAGGGATAGGAAAAGTACCGCTCGATTTATACGCTTCTCATATTGATCTTTGCTCAATATCTGGACATAAATTCCACAGTGTAAAAGGAACGGGTCTTCTTTATGTACGTGATGGCGTAAGGTTAGATCCAATTTTATCAGGTGGTCAACAAGAGCTTAAGTATCGCTCTGGTACAGAGAACTTACCCGGCATTGTAGCGATGGTGAAAGCACTTCGCATGACAATGGAACAAGTGAAAGAAAAGATAGCTCATTTACAAAATTTACAAGAAGAGCTTGTCCGTTTCTTTAAAGAGATGGAAGATGTAACGATCAATACGTCGCTTGCATATGCAGCACCGCACATTTTAAATGTATCATTTGTTGGTTTAAAACCAGAAGTGGTCGTTCATGCTTTAGAAGAACACGGTGTATATGTATCGACGAAGTCTGCTTGTTCTTCAAAAGCAAATGAAGTGAGCAGAGTGTTAGTGTCAATGGGAGTACCGCATGCCGCTGCTGCAAGTGCGATTCGCATTAGTTTGGCACCAGAAAACACGATGGAAGAAGTAAAACAATTTGAAGGTATTGTGAAAGAGACGATGCCAAAATTATATGAAGTGATGAGGTAAAGAAATATGATGACATATGAATATATTTTAGTGCGTTACGGAGAAATGACGACTAAAGGTAAGAACCGTTCTAAATTTGTAAGCACATTAAAAGATAACGTGAAGTTCAAATTAAAAAAGTTCCCAAATATTAAAATCGATGCAACACATGACCGTATGTACATCCAATTAAATGGTGAAGATCATGAAGCGATCTCTGAAAGATTGAAGGATGTATTCGGTATTCATAAGTTTAACTTAGCGATGAAAGTACCATCAGAATTAGAAGATATTAAAAAAGGTGCATTAGCAGCTTTCTTACAAGTAAAAGGCGATGTGAAAACATTTAAAATTACTGTACACCGTTCTTATAAGCATTTCCCAATGAGAACGATGGAATTATTACCTGAGATTGGTGGACACATTCTAGAAAATACAGAAGATATTACAGTAGATGTTCATAATCCAGATGTAAATGTACGTGTAGAAATTCGCAGTGGTTATAGCTACATCATGTGCGATGAGCGTATGGGAGCTGGTGGTCTACCAGTTGGTGTTGGCGGAAAAGTAATGGTGCTTCTTTCTGGTGGTATTGATAGCCCAGTAGCAGCTTACTTAACGATGAAACGCGGCGTATCTGTGGAAGCAGTTCACTTCCATAGCCCACCTTTCACAAGTGAGCGCGCGAAACAAAAAGTAATCGATTTAGCACAGGAGCTAACGAAATACTGTAAACGTGTAACGCTTCACCTTGTTCCATTTACGGAAGTGCAAAAAACGATTAATAAAGAAATTCCATCTAGCTATTCAATGACAGTTATGCGCCGTATGATGATGCGTATTACAGAGCGTATCGCAGAGGAGCGTAATGCACTTGCAATCACGACTGGTGAAAGTCTTGGACAAGTAGCAAGCCAAACATTAGATAGTATGCATACGATTAACGAAGTAACAAACTATCCAGTTATTCGTCCGCTTATTACGATGGATAAATTAGAAATTATTAAAATTGCTGAAGAAATCGGCACATATGAAATTTCAATTCGTCCGTACGAAGATTGCTGTACAGTATTCACACCAGCAAGCCCAGCGACGAAGCCGAAGCGTGAAAAAGCGAATCGTTTTGAAGCGAAATATGATTTCACACCATTAATCGATGAAGCTGTAGCGAACAAAGAAACAATGGTATTGCAAACGGTAGAAGTAGTGGCGGAAGAAGAAAAATTCGAAGAACTTTTCTAAAACCATAAATTACCATATCTAAACCGTGTATGAAGTCATGTTATTTATCACACTCTATACTCACAAGGAGGTGATATAACATGGCACGTAGCACAAATAAATTAGCGGTTCCTGGTGCTGAATCAGCATTAGACCAAATGAAATACGAAATCGCTCAAGAGTTTGGTGTTCAACTTGGAGCGGATGCAACATCTCGCGCTAACGGTTCTGTTGGTGGCGAAATCACTAAACGTCTAGTTTCACTAGCTGAGCAACAATTAGGCGGTTACCAAAAATAATCCCATATACGATGGCTTAGAAAGAGCGGGTTCTCCCGCTCTTTCTTTTTGTTGTTTGCATCGTTATACATTCATTTCGACATAGACATAAAAAATTTGTCAAAAGAAGAGGGTTCAAAATAGACAGAAAATTCTTTATTATATAAGGGAGGCATAAAAAAGGAGGATGTTTATGAAGAGAGAGGAATTGTTGGCACCGCCGTCTTATAATTTAGTTTCTGAAATAGAGAAATATACAGGTGATAAAGAGAAGCTTGCTTTAATTTGGCAAGATGATAAAGGGAATAGACGAGAAGTTACATATGCTGAATTAATGCAAGGTGCGAATAAAATTGGAAACGCTTTTATAAAGAGTGGTCTGCAAAAAGGGGACAAGCTCCTCATTATGATGCCGCGTTTAATTGAAGCGTACATGACGTATATCGCTGCGATTAAAGCAGGATTTGTCGTAATTCCGAGTTCGGAAATGTTACGTAAAAAAGATATTGAATATCGAATTGGGCATGGGGAAGTAAAGGCAATTGTAAGTTATGAGCCGTACATTGGCCAGTTTGATGATATAGAAGTGATGGAATCTCTTCAAAAATTCGTTCTGAGCGAGCAGTCAGTAGATGGATGGATTAATTTAAAAACAGCATTAGAAACAGAAAGTGATATGTTAGAAATAGCGAAGACAGATAAAGAGGACATGGTCTTTTTATCTTACACGTCAGGAACGACAGGGAATCCAAAAGGTGTTGTTCATACCCATGCATGGGCATACGCTCATTTACGTACGAGCGCTCCGAATTGGCTCGGAATCGAAGAGAATGATGTTGTGTGGGCAACAGCTAGTCCAGGCTGGCAAAAGTGGATTTGGAGCCCGTTTTTAGCAACTCTAGGCTCAGGGGCAACAGGATTTGTATACCACGGTAAGTTTGAACCGAAAACATATTTAAATTTATTAGATGATAATAAGGTGAATGTGCTTTGTTGTACACCGACAGAGTATAGATTAATGGCAAAAGTAGAAAATTTAAGTGAGTACAATTTAGAAGCGTTACATAGCGCTGTATCCGCAGGGGAGCCGTTAAATAGAGAAGTCATTGAAACGTTCCAAAAGCACTTTGATGTTACAGTAAGAGACGGCTATGGGCAAACGGAAAATACATTGCTTGTTGGTGTAATGAAAGGGATGGATATTAGACCAGGATCAATGGGGAAACCAACGCCAGGCAACCATGTTGATATTGTAGATGAGGAAGGTATGCCGGTAAGAGTAGGAGAAGTTGGTGATATTGCAGTTCATATTGAAACACCAGCCCTCTTTAAACAATATTATAAAGACGATGAGCGCACAGCGATGCAATTCCGCGGTGATTATTATATTACCGGTGATAAAGCAAAGAAAGATGAAGATGGCTATTTCTGGTTTGAAGGGCGCGGTGATGATATTATTATTAGCTCTGGTTATACAATCGGGCCGTTTGAAGTAGAAGATGCGCTTGTAAAACATCCTTACGTAAGAGAGTGTGCAGTTGTCGCAAGCCCTGATGAAATTCGCGGAAGCGTCGTGAAGGCATTTATCGTATTAAGAGAGAATATAGAAGAGAACGAAGAAACATTAATCCCAATACTCCAACAACACGTCAAAGAACTCACTGCACCATATAAATACCCTCGTAAAATTGAATTTGTAGATGAACTACCAAAAACGATTTCCGGAAAAATTCGCCGTATTGAACTTAGAAAACAAGAGATGGAGCTGCCTTCAAAATAATTTTGAAAACAGTGAAGGAAATAGTTGAATGAAATGTCAAACAATGATAATATAAAAAACGAACACAAGTTCGATTTTATAAATTTAAAAAAGAGGTGTCCGTATGATTTTAGGTATTAATCCGTACTTAGTTTTAGATGGTAGTGGGCAAGAAGCTGTACAGTTTTATAAAGAGGCGTTAGATGCAAAAGTAGAAATCATGCAAACGTTTGGTGATATGCCTGAAAATCCAGAATACCCGGTTCCAGCTGAAGCAAAAGAGCGCGTTTTACATGCTACTTTAAAAGTTGGTAATACGGACCTTATGATTTCGGATACATTCCCAGGTCAAGGGCATGCAATCGGATCTCAAGTAACAATTGCAATTCAAATTAGTAATGCAGAAAAAGCGAAAGAAGTATTCGAAAAGTTACAAGAAGGTGGAGAGGTTATCATGCCACTTCAAGAAACGTTCTGGAGTCCAGCATACGGACAAGTAAAAGATAAATTTAGCATTGAATGGCAAATTACAACGAACCCTACTGAGCAAAAGTAATTTTTAGAAAAGCACCATGTTTTGAAATGGTGCTTTTTTTTATACAATAAAACAAAGGAGATGGGATATATGGGAGAAATTTGGTACGGCGGCACCATTTACACGATGAGAGAAGAAAATGAAAAAGTGGAAGCTATTTATGTTGAAAATGGCAGAATCGTTGACATTGGGAGTAAAGAAGAGTTAGAAAACCGATATGTTGCTGTGAAATTGTACGATTTAAGAGGGAAAACGATGATTCCAGGTCTCGTTGATAGCCATATGCATCTTATTGGGCATGGAGAGAGATTGCTGCGTTTAGATTTATCAAATTGTACATCGTATAGCGAAGTGCTGATTCTCGTTCAGAAACGAGTAGAAGAGGCGCCAAAAGGTTCTTGGATTATTGGAGAAGGCTGGAATGAAAATAACTTTACAGATACAAAAGACGTTCACGCGCGTGATTTAGATGCAATTTCGAAAGAACATCCGATTTTATTAAAGCGCGTCTGTCGCCACGTTACATGGGTGAACTCATACATACTGCAAGAAGCGAACATAACAGAATCGACAAAAGATCCGAAAGGCGGAAAAATTGGCCGGGATTCATCCAATATGTTAACAGGGCTTTTATATGAACAAGGACAAGAATTAATAAAACATGTTCAGCCTGAAATTGATGAAGTCTACTTACAAAGCGCTTTGCAAACAGCGATTAAAGATTGCTGGCAATATGGAATTGTTGGTGGACATACGGAAGATTTAAATTATTACGGTGGTTTTAGAAAAACGCACAATGCGTTTTCTCATGTTATAAAAGAAATGCCATTTAAAGCACATTTGCTCGTTCACCATGAAGTAGCACATGAACGAAAAGAATATGAAAATGAACACTATATTGAATTTGGTGCGATGAAAATTTTTTCTGACGGTTCTTTTGGTGGAAGAACAGCTTTATTAAGTGAACCGTATGAAGATGCGAGGGAAACGAATGGAGTTGCCATTTTCTCGCGTGAAGAGCTTGCGGAGTTAGTGAAAAAAGCACGAGATTTACATATGCCAGTTGCCATTCATACAATCGGTGATTTATCGCTCCAGTATGTTATTGATGCACTTGAATTATATCCACCAGCAGAAGGATTACGTGACCGCATTATTCATTGTCAGCTTGCCCGTGAAGAGTTGATTGAAAGAATGAAAAACTTGCAAGTCATTGTTGATATACAGCCAGTATTTGTTTCATCGGATTTTCCGTCAGTCATTGAAAAACTAGGAGAGCATCGTCTTCGTTATGCGTATGCTTGGAAGACGTTACTGGAAGCAGGATTACACTGTAACGGTGGTTCAGATGCTCCCATTGAACAAGTGAATCCGTTTTTAGGCATATATAGCGCTGTTACACGTAGAAGTTTTATTGACGGTGTATGCTATATGCCTGAAGAAAGATTAACGGCATATGAGGCTGTTTCTCTATTTACAACAGGGAGTGCCTATGCAATCGGAAAAGAAGCGAAGCGAGGACAAATTACAAAAGGATACGAGGCAGACTTTACGATACTAGACCGCAATATTTTTGAAATAGAGGCAGAAGAAATAAAAGAAGTACAAGCAGAGATGACTGTAATTGATGGGGAGATTGTTTATAGAAAAGATGTCTAAAAGTTTGAGGAAACGGCCTGGAAATACATTTTGGTATTGCTTCCTCTTTTTAGATAGGTTGATGATATTGTTAATTTTTGTCGGTAAATTGATATTTTGGTTAAAATCGTTGATATATTTTGACTTGTGATAGATATATTCGAAAAATCGTTGATATATTTTGAGTTACGATAGATATATTTGAAAAATCGTTGATATAATTTCATATACTGTTGTCCTGTTCCAAAATATTTTGTGAAACAGCGTTAAGTTGCATGTGATAAATAAATAACCCTCGAATTATGGAAATCCCATAATTCGAGGGTTATTTGATTACTATAAAAACGTTCTCTGTACTTTTTCCCAGAAAGAATTGTTTTTTAATTTAACTGTTTTAATGTGTTTATCGCTTAAGCGTACAACAGCTTTTTCCACTTGTTTAATGCTAAGCGCTTCATTATCCATACCGATAACAGGATAATCGTTACCGTCTGGTCTTAGTTTTAAAGTTAATGTACGTTCGTGATTTAAAATGAACGGTGAACCAAGTGTACGGTATGTGTTGTTATTTAAAGATGCTAATTCACTTACTTGGAAGCAAGGGATGAGCGGATCAACAACTGCACCGTGCAATGATTTATTGTAAGCTGTACTTCCTGTTGGGGTAGAAACAACTAAACCGTCACCTCTAAATGTTTCGAAATATAAATCATCAACATGGACATCTACAACGAATGTTTTAATAATACTAGAACGTAATGAGAACTCATTTAAACAATGGAAAGATGTACCGTGATCTACATCTACCTGAATTGTTGGATATTTTCGCACTTCAATTTCATTTTTTGTAATTTCTTGAAGGGCTGTATCAATGTGATCAAGGTGGAAATCGCAGTAGAACGAAATCTCATCTTTCGTAGAAATCCCTGCGTATAAACAATCTTCTCTAAAACCAGTTTTACGAACGGCTTGTAAGAAAGTTGCATCATCTCCAACACTGACGATAGCGTTTGCATTTTTTGGATGATCTAATATGGTAAATCCATTCTCTTCTAAAATACGATAGATTGGTTTCATTTTTTCAACGAGCGTTGCTTTGTCATCACCATAAAAGAAAAATAAATTGCGACGATCTGCCATTATGTATCCCTCCACTGCAGTTAAATTTTCTGTTTTTCGTGCTACATATCATTAGAGTCCGTTCCCTGATGATATGTTCAAATAATATATTTCGATATAAATTGTCAAAATACCTTTTTGTTTTTAGAAAAATTTTTATATTCAATCTTACGGAACTCTGTTTAATGATGAATAAAGTTGTCGATAATGGGTACGGAGTGAAAGGATGATACGTATGAAGTGGCTCGCAATTGGAATAATAATTCTTCTCCTTTTTATTTTGTTTATACTATTGTCGAAAATAAAGCTTAAAGTGACATTTTTATATTCAGAAATGGAAAAGCAATGCTTGCTTCAAGTGAAAATATGGATGATTCGATATACATTTGATGTGTTGGAAAGAATTGAGAAACAGCAGAAGAAAACAGGACAAAAAATCGAAAAAGCTGAAGAGGACGGCGGACTAGATAATAAAATTATGGCACAACTTGATAGCATTGGGGAACTGATAAAAAAGCTTCAAGAAGTTCATACTATTGTTAAAGATTTTCTCAAACGAGTGAAAATCAATGGTTGGAAATGGCATACGCAAATTGGAGCAGGCGACGCAGCTAGTACTGGAATTGTCACTGGATATGCATGGGGGACAAAAGGTATGGCTGCTGGAGTTATAGGACAATATATGCATATTGTCGACGTACCAGAATTTGAAATTACCCCTGTTTTTCAAGGGAAAGGATTTGCGTCAAGATGTGAGTTAACAGCATCTTTTCGTATATTCCGTACTATAAAAACAGCGATAAAATTACTCATGTTTATGAGGAAACAAAGATCTGGTATGACAGAAAAATCTGTTCAAGCATAGGGGGGATATAGAATGGACCATCCAATTCAAGGTTTAATGACAACCGCAATGCAGCATTTAAAGCAAATGACTGATGTAAATACAATTGTTGGTGACCCAATTAAAGCGGCAGATGGAAGTGTAATTCTTACCGTTTCGAAAGTTAGTTTCGGATTTGCTGCTGGTGGAAGTGAATTTGGTAAAGTAGAACATTCAGGCCGTCATCCATTTGGCGGGGGAAGCGGTGGAGGAGTTTCTATTAATCCTGTTGCTTTTCTTGTTATAAATGGCGAAGGTGTAAAAGTGTTGCATTTAGATAAGCAAACACATGTCATCGATAAAATAATTGAATTAGCGCCACAAGCTGTTGATAAAGTGAAGGAAATGATGGATAAACGAAAAGAAGACGATCCTGAATTTCAAATTTAACGGATAAAGAAGCTGATCAATAGATTAGCTTCTTTAATTTTTTTGTAAATAAAGCGATTTTATTTGCATTATCGATAGGGACAAACTATCATTTACATTGTACATATTTTGTTTAAATAAGGGAGGATTTTCAAGTGGCAAACGTAACTTTTAAAGGTAATCCAATGACTTTAGTTGGAACAGAAGTTAAAGTTGGCGATCAAGCGCCAAACTTCCAAGTATTAGCAAACGACTTATCTCCAGTAAGTTTAGAAACATACAAAGGCGAAGTAAAATTAATTAGTGTTGTACCTTCAATCGACACAGGTGTGTGTGATGCACAAACACGTCGTTTTAACCAAGATGCAGCAGGTATTGAAAACGCGAAAGTATTAACAATTAGCGCTGATTTACCATTCGCTCAAAAACGCTGGTGTGCAGCAAACGGTTTAGAAAATGTTGTTACACTTTCTGACCACCGCGACCTTTCATTCGGTGAAGCTTACGGCTTAGTAATGAAAGAACTTCGTTTACTTGCTCGTGCAGTATTCGTAGTAGATAGCAACGACAAAGTAGTTTACGTAGAATACGTAAATGAAGGTACAAGCCATCCAAACTATGAAGCAGCATTAGAAGCAGCAAAATCTGCGAAGTAATGTGAAGAAAATGGCCTCTTATAAAGAGGTCGTTTTTTCTCATATATTGCTGCGTAACGGTACCAATATATGAGAAAAAACGTTATATCATATATAATTAAAAGGGGAGCTCTTTGCAGGAGGTCGCTTTTTCTTTTTGGAAAAAAACACTTTGTGGTATGATATAAGTTATGTGTAAAAGAGAGAAGGAGGAATGTACGTGAGTCAGACAGTGGAAACATTATTTTCTATTTTTGATTCTTCTGCGGTAGTTTTACGTAAAGAATTAGATGTGACATATTTAGAGGCGCTTGTAGAAACAGGGGATAACTTGTTTGAAGGAGCGATCTTACAAGAGGAATTATCCGAATCAGCAATTGAAAGGCTGAATCGTGAATATAGTACGTTTAATGAAGAAACATATAAAGGTGAAGAAATTCGTAAAGCATTTCAGTTAGCCATTTTAAAAGGAATGAAAGAAGGCGTACAAGCGAACCACGAAATGACGCCTGATGCAGTTGGTATGTTCATGAGCTACTTATTCCATAAATTTATGCAAGGGAAAAACGAAATCACTGTTTTAGATCCTGCAATTGGAACAGGTAACTTAATGACTACCGTATTTAATAGCGCCAAAGAAGAACTAACAATGAGTGGATTTGGTGTAGAAGTGGATGAAGTGCTAATTAAACTTGCTTTAGTAAATGCGAATTTACAAAAGCATGCAATCGAATTCTTCCATCAAGATGGACTAGCGCCACTTTATATCGATCCAGTTGATGCAGTTATTTCAGACTTACCGATTGGTTACTATCCAAATGAAATCGGTGCAAGTGAATATAAGTTAAAAGCAGATGAAGGAATGTCGTATGCACATCACTTATTTATTGAACAAAGTGTGAAACATACGAAAGAAGGCGGATACTTATTCTTCTTAGTACCAAACTTCATTTTTGAAAGTGATCAAGCACCTAAATTACATGCATTTATTAAAGAAACTTGTTTTATTCAAGGACTATTGCAACTACCTGTTTCCATGTTTAAAAACGAGAAAAATGCAAAAAGTATATTTGTTCTCCAAAAGAAAGGTCCTAGTGTAACGATGCCAAAACAGGCGTTATTAGTGGAGTTACCTAAATTCTCTAACATGAAGGCGATGGAGGATATTATGGACCAATTAAATACTTGGTTTGCAACGCATAAATAAGGCTAGGTATATGTAACAGAGTTAGTGATTCATGTAGTACAGTTTTATATAATATGTCATATTTTTAAATATATACAAGATTTAACTGAATTTTTTTGAAATCTGTAATATATATTTTTTCTTGGTGTTACAATTTTTTCACTTGAAATATATGTCGTACGATGTTTAAATTAAAATCGTGAGTATAAAATTTGCTAATGATGAAACGTTTTCATATTTAGTAAATTTAATTAGATAAAATCGAGCGGTTTGTGGAAACATCCACACAACTACCAAGAGAAAAAGGGGCGAAAGACTAGATGTCAAAAATCATCGCGATTAACGCAGGAAGCTCTTCCTTAAAATTCCAATTATTTGAAATGCCAAGTGAAACAGTATTAACAAAAGGTTTAGTAGAACGTATCGGTTTAGAAGATAGTATCTTCACTATTACTGTAGATGGCGAAAAACAAAAAGAAATTACAAACATTCCAGATCACGCAGTAGCAGTTAATATGCTTCTTAAAAAATTAACTGAAAACGGAATCGTTAAATCTCTAGACGAGATTGGCGGTATCGGTCACCGTGTTGTTCACGGCGGCGAAAAATTTGCTGACTCTGTTTTAATTACTGATGAAGTATTAGCTGATATCGAAGAATTAAGCGATTTAGCACCACTTCACAACCCAGCAAACGTTGTTGGTATTAAAGCATTCCAAGAAGTATTACCAAACGTACCAGCAGTAGCAGTATTCGATACAGCATTCCATCAAACAATGCCGGAATCTGCATTCCTATACAGCTTACCATATGAGTACTATGAAAAATACGGCATCCGTAAATACGGTTTCCACGGAACTTCTCATAAATACGTAACTGAGCGTGCGGCTGAATTATTAGGTCGTCCAATTGAAAGCTTAAGCTTACTTTCTTGTCACTTAGGTAACGGTGCAAGTATCGCAGCAGTAGAAGGCGGTAAATCTATCGATACTTCTATGGGCTTCACTCCACTTGCTGGTGTAACAATGGGTACACGTTCTGGTAACCTTGACCCTGCGTTAATTCCATACATCATGGAAAAAACAGGCCAAACAGTAGAAGAAGTAGTTAACGTATTAAACAAGAAGAGTGGTATGTTAGGTCTTACTGGTTACTCTAGTGACCTACGTGACATCATTGCGAAAGAAGAAGAAGGCGACCACCGTGCGAAAGTAGCACTTGATGTATTCGTAAGCCGTATCCACAAATACATCGGTTCTTACACTGCTCGTATGAAAGGTGTAGACGCAATCATCTTCACAGCTGGTGTAGGTGAAAATAGTGCAATTATTCGTGAGCGCGTATTAGAAGGCCTTGAGTACATGGGCGTATACTTCGACGTAAAACGTAATAACGTATTTGGTGAAGAAGCATTTATCAGCTTCCCACACTCTCCAGTAAAAATTATCGTAATTCCAACTGACGAAGAAGTTATGATCGCTCGTGACGTACTACGTCTTGGAGATATTGGTTAATATACTATATGAAAAGAAAGACGAGATCCTATAGGATTTCGTCTTTTTTCTATTGGAGGTAGTTCAAAATGCCATCTGGATATAGTGCTTTCTCTTTTTGAATGAATGCTGTGACGGAAATCCATTTCGCATACGATACTGTTTGCTCATCTTGTATCTTCACTTTTTCCATTTCATATAGTGATGTGTCTAATAAGCGTACAGAATATAGCTGAATGATTTCATGACCAATTTCTCCATCAAGATGAAAGATGTTTTCTAAGCAACCTAAATAATTGATGATTTCCACTTCCGTATGAAGCTCTTCTTGAAATTCACGAATAACGGTATGTGCTGATTTTTCACCAAGTTCAATTGAACCGCCAAGAGGGCGGTAATATGTTTCATCGCCTGTATGATATTCTTGTACAAGAAGGCGACTGTCATGTATAGCAAGACCGAAAGCTTTTGCACGTGGATACATATACAATCACTCCTTATTTATCCCGCTTTAACGGGCAGTAAGACCCCCACCTCAAAATTCAGCGGAAGCAAAGAAGTTAGGTGGGGGATCAACTGTCCGTAAAAGTCCGATTGGTTCAACTAATAATCAGTGGGGGATGAACAAAAACCCCACTGATTAAAGTTTCACTTTATTTTGTATAAGGATGATTATAATGTATTGCGTAATAAAAGTGTCGTGTATTTAAGCGTGCGGTCTAATTGAAATCCCATCAAATAAGTCAGTCCAAAATGCTTCATTGTACTGAAATACATCCATAATAGGGCATTTTATAACGCAAATATTTTGTAATCCCCAATCTTCTTCTACAACAGTTGGTACATCTGCAGGAATGAGTAATAGGACAGAAAAATTATGTTTTACTATTTGAGATAAAATTTGTTCCAGAGATTGTGCTTCTTCATATGTTCCTCCAGTCCGAATAAACAATATGGACTTTTCTATTTCAATTGTAGTTAGAAAACGATTAATTCGATGCTCATAATTTAGCTTGATTTCTGGATAAGAAGGCCAAGAAGTTGGTGTGTTTACATCTGTTTTAAAGTCATGACAGGAGTCGATTTCATAGAGGTTGTCCCTTAGTCTTAATTTCGCATCATCATCCCAAAATGAGATGAAGGATAAATTTTCGAAATGTAAAAAACGGTCAAATCGATTTTGTAATAATACATTCACTTTTTCCAATGAGGGGCTTAGCATAAAATCAATAACGCCAAAAAATGGTGATAATCCGAATTGATATAACGCCCAAGCAGGCCAACAGTTTTGTCCTAAACTGAATACGGCATTATATTCTTTTTTTATATTGGATAGATTCATGTGATTTATCTCATCCTTTTTGCTAATATTTTATGTCAATAAAAAATGGTATGTGAATAAAGATAGACAAGCATATTTGTAAAGAATAAGCGGAAATATGTTACAATAGAAAAAAATCAAACGAGGTGGTTGTTACGATGCGATCGAAGCGAGAACAAGCCATTTTAGACAATATAAAAGAATGGGAATTGCAATTAGTTGAGCAAGAAGCGACTGATTTTCAAAAAATGTTTGATAAATGGGTACATAATACAATTGCGAAATTGCCTGAGAAAAAACGAAAAGATTTCTTTACGAAAGCAGATGGATGGCTCTTTCATTTGCATGCATTGATTCAAAGTTCACAATCACAGTTAGATGCGCGTAATCGTATTTTAGGAACATCGAGATTATTTGATGAATCGATTGAGCAACTAGAAGATTTGAAAGCATTATCTATTGACCAATTAACATACATAGCAGAGCAGCAAACAGCGCGCCATCGCCTATATTCATTCGTACAAGGTGGAGCAACGGGTGCTGGAGGTTTACTATTATTAACAGCTGATTTTCCGGTTATGATTGCGTTGAATGTGAAGGCTGTCCAACTTATTGCAACGTCATTTGGGCATGATGTGAACAAGCCTTATGAAATGATGCTTGCATTAAAGGTATTTCATGCGTCATTACTACCAGGAAGACTTCAGCAATACGCATGGTACAATTTATTGCAAGAGCTAGAGCAAGAAGATTCGTTCTTCTATGAAGGAGACGAAGCGGTGTTACAACCAGCTTCTACTGAAGTTGTGTTAAAACAAATTTTGAAAACATTTTCGATTTATGCTCTTCGTCGTAAATTATTCCAAGGTATTCCGGTAATTGGGATGGCAATCGGGTCTACAGTGAATTATCGTTTGACAAGAAACGTTACTGAATTTGCAAATCGATTTTATCAAGTGCGTCACATAGTTGAAAAAGAAAAGAGAGCGTAAAAAAAGCGAGAGGCCGAAGCCTTTCGCTTTTTTAATTTGTTGCATGTTTTTTTGGCATTGGAACAGATACTGGTTGCTTTTCTGCTTTTGGATAATAAATTAAATCCAATGTTTTTGCCTGTACGGCAATCGAAAGAATAGTGAAAGCAATTTCTGTCCAATTTAAATAATATAATGAAAGCGCAAGAACAATCGCGTCAAAGACGAAGAAAATTTGCCCAATTGTAAAGCGAGTTCGTTTACTTAATACAATTGTTAAAATATCGTCTCCACCGGTTGCACCGCCAAATCGCAATATAAAACCGAGTCCAATACCAGCTAACGCACCGCCAACTATTGCAGCTACAAATAAATTATTTGATAAATCTACCGTAAATGGAGAATAATTTTCCATAAGAGAATAAAATACTCCGAATGAAATCGAACCTAGGAATGAATAACCAACCATTTTTCTACCTAAAAATGAAGCACACAGTAAAATAATTGGGATATCCATAATTACAGTTGAAATAGATGGTGAAATATCATAAAAATTTTGGATGAATAGTGCAATACCTACAAAGCCACCTTCTGTTAAGTGGTTTTGGAAGTGAATGTGATATAGCGCTGCTGCTAAAATAAATGAACCGATTAAAACCATAAAAACTTCTTTAATAATTTGTCGACTTTGGATGTTCCTCATCGTTATTCCTTCTTTCCGTAGTTAGTAGTCCTTTTTGTGTTGTAAACTAACTACGAGCTCACATGTAGCTTTCAGTTAGTTTACTAAAAAAACTAACTACGCTATATGTCGCTGAAGAAATAACGAATAATCCTCTCGTCCATCAATTCTCCCTACCTTCGTTTTAGTTTAAGTCTTAAAACGACTAAACAAAACGTGGAGTAGGATTCTTCATTTAGCAATCCTGCTCTTCTTTGTTTTGTTTAGCTAGTAACAATTAAGTCCTAAACAAAACGCTATGTGTAAGAAGAGTCTTTTTTTTGCCAAATTATCCTTCGGGCAATCATAATTTCCCCACTCTCGTATTTTTTTCGCTAGACTAAAGTATCTAAGCTGAAAAATACGCTACGTGTATGATTCATCAATACGATGCCACATGCTCCTTCGAGCGATCATGATATCAAAATCCCTTCCTTCAAGATTTATATTATTATATCATACTTTCAAAAAATGTATGCGGATGGAAACCGACAATAAACGGAGGGAATCTACAAAAATTGTTATGTTTAAATATTTTTGTAGAAAAGCCTAAGTTATTTTGCAGAATTGGACAGTTTTTAACGGTTTGTCCAATAAGTAAGAAAGAGATGGTGTTTATTCAGTTGTATCCTTTTCATCACTTTTATCTTTAAAAAACGCATCCCAGCTAATCACACTTAAAAAAGTTAAAGCGATAATAATGAAAGCGCGCATAAGCTTTAGACCTCCTTTTGTACATAGTATATGAATGATTCAATTCGGAATGTGTCATTTTTTTACAAGTCTTAACTATTATGAGAGTATATTAATATAGATAGATGAGAGGAAGAGTGAAGATATGCTAAAAGACATGTTCAAAAGAAAAGAATTAACATGCGTTTCATGTCAAAAAAAGATTCAATATGAAGAAGAGCTAGTTGCTTTTGTGAAACTGCCTAAGGAGAGAAATTTGTTGGTAGGTCCATTTGATGTATGTTTGGCAAAAACAGCACAAGAGATATATTGTAAATCGTGTTACGACAAAAAAGCATGACCCAAAGTAATTGAGGGGCATGCTTTTTTCATTGGTGTGCTTTCCCCTCGGATACATTTTGAGTGAGTCGATACCAAAGCCAAAGGTCATTAATGATGGAAGCGAGATCGGCAATTTCTGAATTAAGTTTGCAAGAAATTTCGAAGTCTTCTTCGTGATTTAAATGATGTTGTTTTGCATTTATATAGTGTTCCAGTTCTTTTATACGATCAGGGATTCTCCCGCGAACTTGTTCCCATTTTAATAAAATTGCATGTTGCATTTTTTCGGGGATATCTTCCCAGTCTTCTTGTAAATGCGGAATTTCAATTCCGAGATGTTCATCGTATAAGAAATACTTTTCCATAAGTTCACCCCCGTTTTCCTGCTTATATTGTACAAAAAAACAGAAAGAAGTTCGACGAAATTGTTTGAAAAAATTTGAAAATGACTCTTGATACATTTTGTAAAAGGTGTTAAAGTGTGAATTATTATAAAGGAAAATGAATATTTATTCTTTAGGGGGATGCAAAATGGAGAAGAAAAAAGTTGTGTTAGCATATTCCGGAGGTCTTGATACTTCCGTTGCAATTAAATGGTTACAAGAGAAGAATTATGATATTATCGCGCTTTGTTTAGACTTAGGGGAAGGTAAAGACTTAGCATTTGTAAAAGAAAAGGCACTTTCAGTAGGTGCAATTAAATCATATATGATTGATGTTCAAGAAGAATTTGCAAATGAATATGCATTGATGGCGATGCAAGCACACACATTATACGAAGGGAAATATCCTCTTGTCTCAGCACTATCTCGTCCGCTTATTGCGAAGAAATTAGTAGAAATCGCAGAACAAGAAGGAGCGACTGCAGTTGCACACGGCTGTACAGGGAAAGGAAATGATCAAGTTCGTTTTGAAGTTTCTATTCAAGCGTTAAATCCTTACTTAGAAGTGATTGCGCCTGTACGTGAATGGAAATGGTCACGTGAAGAAGAAATTGCATACGCAAAAGAAAACGATGTACCAATTCCAATTAATTTAGACAGCCCATTTTCAATCGATCAAAATTTATGGGGACGCAGTAATGAATGTGGTATTTTAGAAGATCCATGGGCAGCGCCGCCAGAAGATGCATATGAGATGACATTGGCATTAGAAGATACACCGAATAAACCAGAATTTGTAGAAATTGGTTTTGAAGCAGGCGTACCGACTACTTTAAATGGCACTGCATATCCACTTTCAGAACTAATTAAAACGTTAAATGCGCTTGCTGGAAAACATGGCGTTGGACGTATCGATCACGTAGAAAACCGTCTTGTTGGTATTAAATCGCGTGAAGTATACGAATGTCCAGCAGCAATGACATTAATTACGGCGCACAAGGAACTGGAAGATTTAACACTTGTAAAAGAAGTAGCGCATTTTAAACCGATGATTGAGCAGAAAATAACAGAACTTATTTATAACGGTTTATGGTTCTCACCTTTAAAACAAGCGCTGAATGCTTTCTTACAAGAAACGCAAAAGAATGTAACAGGTACAGTGCGTGTGAAATTATTTAAAGGTCATGCGATTGTAGAAGGACGTAAATCTGAATACTCTTTATACGATGAAAAACTAGCAACATATACTGCCCAGGACGAATTTAATCATGATGCAGCTGTTGGATTCATTTCATTATTCGGTTTACCGACGAAAGTATACAGCCAAGTGAATCAAAAGAAGGTGGAAGCGTGAGCAAACTTTGGGGCGGACGTTTTACAGAAGAAGCGGAAGCATGGGTTGAAGAGTTCGGAGCATCCATCTCCTTCGATCAACAATTAGTAAATCAAGATATAAAGGGAAGTATTGCGCACGTAACGATGCTAGCAAAGCAGGGCATCGTTACGAAAGAAGAAGCAGAGAAAATAAAGGCAGGGCTTCAATATTTATTAGAAGAAGCGAAACAAAATAAATTGCATTTTTCAGTTGAAGCTGAAGATATTCACTTAAACATTGAAAAAATGTTAATTGAACAAATCGGCGAAGTAGGAGGGAAACTTCATACAGGCCGAAGCCGTAATGATCAAGTAGCGACTGATATGCATTTATATTTAAAAGAAAAAGTAGAACATATTATAAAAGCTACAAAACAATTGCAAACTGTTCTCGTTCATCAAGCCGAAAATAATATTGAAACCATTATGCCTGGTTATACGCACTTGCAGCGTGCGCAGCCAATTTCATTTGCGCATCATATTCTCGCTTATTTTGGGATGTTAGAGCGTGATGTGAATCGTTATGAAGATTCATTAAAGCGTATTAACATTTCACCATTAGGAGCAGGAGCGCTAGCTGGGACGACATTCCCAATCGACCGAGAATATAGTGCGGAGCTTCTTGGATTTAATGGAATCTATGAAAATAGTTTAGATGCAGTAAGCGATCGTGATTTCATACTGGAGTTCCTAAGTAACTCATCTATGCTCATGATGCACTTATCACGCTTTTGCGAAGAACTTATTTTGTGGAGTAGCCAAGAGTTTCAATTTATTGAAATGAGCGATCAATACGCAACGGGAAGCAGTATTATGCCACAAAAGAAAAATCCAGATATGGCGGAACTTATTCGTGGTAAAACAGGCAGAGTGTACGGTAATTTATTTAGTTTACTTACAGTAATGAAAGGATTACCGCTCGCTTACAATAAAGACTTGCAAGAAGACAAAGAAGGAATGTTTGATACAGTAAAAACAGTAGAAGGCTGCCTTCATATTATGGCAGGCATGTTAGAGACGATGACTGTCAACAAAGAAAAGATGGGGCAAGCTGTAACGCAAGATTTCTCTAACGCAACAGAAATTGCTGACTACTTAGCAAGTAAAGGACTACCATTCCGTCAAGCTCATGAAATTGTTGGGAAGCTAGTGCTACACTGCACACAAAAAGGAATTTATTTATTAGATGTACCACTTGAAACGTATAAAGAAATGAGCTCGTTATTTGAAGAAGATTTGTATGAAGTTCTTTCACCGTATGCAGCTGTAAAGCGTCGTAACAGTGCTGGCGGGACTGGATTTGAGCAAATTGAAAAAGCTTTGGAGAAGGCGAAAGGATTAGTTGGAGAGTTTGTAGGAATTAAATGATGTATATAGAAGGTAAGGTGCTTTTTATAGAAAGCACCTTACCTTTTTGTATTTAGATTTTTACAGGAGTATTTATCATTTCACAATTATTTTTCATAATCATAAAATGATGTTTCTCATGTATCGCTAATAGCTGAATAGATTGAATCAAATTAGGGTAGTGAGCGATTGGATCTAAAAATACGATATGCCCTGCAATATTTTCTTCTATATTTTGAACGAGCTTTTTTATTTCATCTGTTTCACGTGCAAGTAATTCTTCTAATTCAGTTACATTCATAGAGTGATAAACTTTTTTTGAGGGAATTAAAATCAAAGGTGCTTTCATTCCTTTACCATGCTTTTCTTTATATTCGGCATAAATGTCGTGTATGTCAGTTGCAAATGGGGCATTTTTTCTTAGTTTTGCATAAGGGATAAGAGTGAGAGAGAATTTAATTGCTACTTTGAGCATCTTTGCAATTAAATATAAGTGATAAAAATGTTCACCAATAGACCATTTTTTGTCCTCTTTCCTATGCCATAGTTGTTCTTGTGAGAGTGAATGGAGATGAGGAAGGAACTCGTTTCTTTGTACATGTAATGTATAAAAATGTTTTGAGATATTTTCAGATTTCATATTTTCGCATCCTCTACAATTTTTCCTAATTATAACATTTTTGTATGGATGTAAGTAAGCCTAGAGCAATCTGCTCTAGGCTTACAATGTATCGATTAATCGTACTTATGTCGATCTTCCGTAATTCGAATATACTCAATATCCATCAAATCTCTAAGCAGTGCACCATTACTTAGTTCCACGCCATGTTTCTCTTTAAAATGAGTACGGATCATATCTAGCATTTCGAGTTCTTTCCCATTCACATCTAAAATAATACGTTCAGAATCATCCATGTAGCATCCTCCTTTTTTAAACATATATATTTTGTCCGTCTATTTCTAAAAAATGTATGTTAACGTAATGTTAGGAAAAAAAGAAAGGAATGGAAAATGAGACGTATTTATTTTATAGGGCTAATTTTGTACACATTAATTGTATTACACGTTGCATTCCCAAATATCTTTTCATTTGAGGATGTAGAAACAGTACACGTTGGGATCTTTATCTTTATTCTATTTGTAGTAGACTGCTGTATTTCGATATGGCTTTCGAAAAGAAAATATGTACAAGATAAAAAAGAAATGGAACGAAAAAAGAGAAAACGTTCATTTTGGATAACAACGTACTGTTTTTCTTTAGTGATTGCTGCCGCTTTTTTTAGTGAGCATATTCGATTAGAAAGAGTAAATATTGGATTTGGGGCGTTCGTATTTGTATACTATTTTTTCATGCACTTTCTTCCTTATATGAAAGAAAAGCGAGAAGAAGAGGAAGATCCGCTTGCAGAAGAAGCGAGAGAACAAGAGCATAAGAGAATAGAAGAAGATATACAGAAACTTGGGGAACAAAAATGGTATTTGAAATCTAAAATTATATATGTTCTTTGCTTTATTACGCCGCCAATCGGTTATTTGTATGTATTCTGCCTTCGTAAAAAAATGACAGAAGATGCAAAGCAAGCATACTTAACGGTTGCGACGATTATGATGGCATTATGGTCTTTGAAGTTTCTTCCTCCTTATGGATTAGCAATTACTGTTGTTATTGTGGCTTGTCTTGTATTTATAGTGAAATATGTGAAATGAAAAACACCAAGCCCATGTGGACTTGGTGTTTTATTTATAAATTAAAGCTCACCTTGCTCCTCATCACCACGAACAACAAGGACATCGCATTTCGCATAGCGAATAATATGTTCAGAGACGCTACCAATTAGGAAACGCTCAACAGCATTTAAACCAGTTGCACCACACATAATTAAATCTACTTTATGGTTTGGAGCGATTTCTTTTGAAATTTTTGATTTAGGATTACCGAATTCTAATACAGTTTCAATTTTTTCAAGGCCAGCTTCAAGCGCAGTTTTTTTGTAGTCTTCTAATAAGTCTTCTGCAAATAGATTTGCACGTTCAGCAATTGCACGGCTATAAGCTTCTACTGCTGAGTATGCTTTTACATCAACGATATGAGCAATTGTTAATGTTGCATTGTTGCGTTTTGCGACTTGAATTGCTTTTTTAAAAGCTCTTTCTGCTTCTTTAGAACCATCCACCGCGATTAAAATATTTGTATATGTATTATTCATAGTAAATTCCTCCCAATCATTTTTATTACCGTTTACAACTTTATTATAAAACAAATTTTGGTAATGTGCTTGTCGGAAACGTTACAGAATTTTGAAAACTTTATTTTAATTCATTTTAGTTGTAATTGGTGCGAGAACTTGTTACATATGAAGTATAGCAATTTAAAAGGAGGCATGTTTGTGAGACACGCGCTCATTACAGCCGGTACGAAAGGTTTAGGAAAGCAAGTAACAGAAAAGTTATTGGCTAAAGGATATTCAGTAACAGTAACGTATCATAGCGATATCACGGCTATGGAAAAGATGAAAGAAACATATAAAAATATGGAAGAGCGTCTACAATTCGTGCAAGCGGATGTCACGAAAAAGGAAGATTTACATAAAATGGTAGAAGAAGCGATAAGCCATTTTGGCAAAATTGATTTCTTAATTAATAATGCTGGTCCATATGTATTTGAAAGAAAAAAGTTAGTCGATTATGAAGAAGATGAATGGAATGAAATGATTCAGGGTAATTTAACAGCGGTATTTCATTTATTAAAACTTGTCGTTCCGGTTATGAGAAAACAGAACTTTGGCCGTATTATTAATTACGGATTCCAAGGGGCAGATAGCGCACCGGGATGGATTTATCGTTCAGCTTTTGCGGCAGCGAAAGTAGGACTTGTTTCATTAACGAAAACAGTTGCTTACGAAGAAGCGGAATATGGTATTACTGCAAACATGGTATGTCCTGGTGATATTATTGGTGAAATGAAAGAAGCGACAATTCAAGAAGCACGTCAGTTGAAAGAACATAACACACCAATTGGTAGATCTGGAACAGGTGAAGATATCGCAAGAACAATTTCGTTTTTATGTGAGGACGATTCCGATATGATTACCGGTACAATTATTGAAGTAACGGGTGCAGTAGATGTTATTCATAGACATCGATAGAGAAAAATAAAGTGAAGTTTCGAATAATTGGACAGTTTATCCTTTATGCAAAGAGGTGCGGATAATACTGTCCTTTAATGTAAGATTAAATCTATCGGAAAACTCGCCTTATTTTTTGTCAAATATTGAGATATTATGTTAAAATATAAGAGCGTAGAAAGCGCTTTAAAAAATGATTCAGGGGTCATTTCATAACTCAAGGGGGAACTAATAATGCGTATCGGTATTCCAACAGAAATTAAAAACAATGAAAACCGCGTGGCAATGACGCCAGCGGGAGCAGTACATTTAGTACAAAATGGTCATGAAGTTTTTGTTCAAAAAGGAGCAGGTTTAGGATCGGGCTTTACGGATGAAGAATACGTACAAGCTGGTGCGAAACTTGTTGAAACTGCTGAAGAAGCATGGAATCAAGATATGGTTATGAAGGTAAAAGAGCCAGTAGCAAGTGAATACAGCTATTTCCGTGAAGGTTTAATTTTATTCACATACTTACACTTAGCTCCAGAACCAGAATTAACGAAAGCATTAATTGATAACAAAGTTGTATCAATTGCATACGAAACAGTACAATTAGACAATCGTTCACTGCCATTACTTGCACCTATGAGTGAAGTAGCTGGTCGTATGTCTGCACAAATCGGTGCACAATTCCTTGAGAAAAACAAAGGTGGTAAAGGTATTTTACTTGCAGGCGTTCCAGGGGTAAAACGCGGCAAAGTAACAATTATCGGCGGTGGTCAAGCTGGTACAAACGCAGCGAAGATTGCAGTAGGTTTAGGTGCAGATGTAACAATCATCGACTTAAGTGCAGAACGTCTTCGTCAGCTAGATGATATTTTCGGTAACCAAGTAAAAACGTTAATGTCTAATCCATACAACATTGCAGAAGCTGTAAAAGAATCTGACCTTGTTATTGGTGCAGTATTAATTCCAGGTGCAAAAGCGCCAAAACTTGTAACAGAAGAAATGATTCAATCAATGGAACCAGGTTCTGTCGTTGTAGATATCGCGATTGACCAAGGTGGTATTTTCGAAACAACTGACCGTATTACAACTCACGACAACCCAACGTACGAAAAACATGGCGTTGTTCATTATGCAGTTGCGAATATGCCAGGTGCAGTTCCACGTACATCAACTCTTGCATTAACAAACGTAACAGTACCATATGCAGTACACATTGCGAACAAAGGCTATAAAGATGCTTGCCTAGGCAACACTGCATTATTAAAAGGTATTAATACATTAGATGGCTATGTAACATTCGAAGCGGTTGCAGAAGCTCACGGCTTACAATACGCTGATGCAAAAGAGCTACTTGAAAAAGCTCCTGCTTTATCATAATAGAAATACATGTAAGCCCCTCCTTACGAAAGGAGGGGCTTTTTATTTAGATTAATTGTCTAGTTTCTTTACAATCTTTAATCCGAACATCATTGTAAAGAAAAGAATGCCAAACAAGTAATATAAGGCATACTCAACTCGTATCATCGAATTTTTGTCAGTGATATATAAAATAAATAGTATCGCAGAGCCGACTAAATGAGAAAGACCGAAAATTTGTGCCATAAGTTTTAAACTCATCTTCTCGATTCTTTCATCCATCTCAGGTAATGGATATTTCTCGGAATCGCTCTTTTTTTTCTTAAAGAATATCCGTTTCACTACGAATAGTATCAAGGCTAAGAGTATGTATACGCCAGTGAATAGAAGGACAGAACTAATCTTTTCTTCATCATTACTATTGAAATAAAGAAAAGTTGAACCTAACAATAAAATGGTAAGATGCGAAATGAACTCTTGATTAAAAGTATTTTTCATTCTTTTTCCTCCCCAGTTTTATCTAATTGAAATAAATCTTCTACTTTACAGTTGAAAAACTCACATAATTTCAATGCTAATTCTAAACTCGGGTTGTATTTATTCTTCTCGATAGCGATGAGGGATTGTCTAGTGATTTGAACAGAGGAAGCTAATTGTTCTTGGGTGATGTCTCTAACGACGCGGAATTGTTTTACCTTATTTTTAATCAAATATACAAAGTCTCCTTTTTGTAAATTTGTTACAGTTATTATATCCATTTTTAGGTAATAAGTAAATGAAACTTTACAAAAAGTAAACAAAACTTTACGTGAAATATAGCTTGTTATAATGTTATTTTTTGTGATAATTTGGAATTAAATGAAAAGTGAAAGTCGAAAGAGGGGATTGGGTGGGGAGTAAAAATAGGAAGAAAAAGCAAGCTAAAAGACAAAAGTATATAAAGAAAAAACAGGAACAGAACATACCTCTTTCAAAAAAAATAGTTATTATGATAGAGAAAACATTTCGATATATTTGTATGTTCTTGTATGTTATTTTTTGCGTGTTTTTATGTGGGATGGTTAACAATTTGGGGATAACCCCTAATGTTATTGAAGGTATTTTTGGCGTTATACTTGTTATGGTAGAAGGATTCTTATTCTTTATATTATTTGATAAAGTGTGGCCTAGTCATGAAAGTAAAAAAGATAGAAAAAGAAGAAAAAAATCTTCATACGCTTCAAGCTCATCAAGTGGATTCGGTGACTACAGTAGCAATGATTGTAGCAGCTCAAGTGATAGTGGAGGAGATTGCGGAGGTGGTGGAGACTAAATTAGTTTTTCAGAAGAACGACTAATGAAAGGGTGGGACGAAAGATGAAAACTGTGAATTTAATAGAATTAACGAAGGACATTCAAGATCAACATAAAAATTTTGTCGTTTCAAATGTAAATAGTCATTGCTTACGAATCGCTGTATTTACTGGTGAATATGATTGGCACTATCATTCTAATTCGGATGAATTATTTATTGTGCTAGAGGGAGAACTACTGATCGATTTTGAAGATGGAGAAATGGCGGTTTTAAAGCCAAATGATTCTATCTTAATTCCAGCATGCACGATTCATAGAACGAGAGCATTAAAGAGAACGGTAAATCTTTGTTTTGAAAATATAGAGGCTGATACGATTAAAGTGGAGCAATTATGAAAAAATTATCTGTAGCCGATTATAGAAAAGTTCTTCCGGTTTTAGAAGGTAATACAAGAACGACGACGTTTGCTTATGCGGTATGTGATCAAATGATAGATGGTGAGGTTTTTATAAACGGGCAATTAACAGCAGGATTAATTATTACAGCTAATGGTATCTATTATTTATTTGGTGATACGGATGATCAAAATTATAACGAAGAGTTATTTTCATATTTAAAAACGGCTATTGAAAAAACAGAGAAGAGATTTACACTGTTCACTTCGAGTGAAGAGTGGGAAATGATGATAGAAGAGCGTTTTAGTAATGTACTTCGGAACATCCCGCGAATGAAATTTCAAAGCGTAACCTTTGAAGAGAGCCAACGAGATTTTAACAAAAATACATATGAAGTGAAGCGTATTGATAGAAGAGATATAGAGCGCAGCAGTGAATTTAAAGAGGAGTACTACAAAGAGTATTGGGGATCAAAAGAAACGTTTTTGAACAGTGGTTTTGGATTTTGTATAGAACAAGATGGGATAATTATAGCTGAATGTGTCTCAATATTTAGCGGGAATGGTTTTGCTGAAATAGATATTGCAACACATGAAGCGTATCAAGGGAAAGGATTAGCTCAAGCTGTTGCAACACGGTTCATTGAACATTGCATGCAAAATGACATTATACCGAGCTGGGATTGTTATGTAGACAATATTCCTTCGCGAAAATTAGCTAGTAAATTAAGTTTTAATAATCCAATAGAATATAGATTGTTTGTACGTAAGAAAACGGGGAAATAAAAATGAATGTAGAATTAACGAGATTTAAAGTTAAGCCTGGTAAGAGTCATCGGGTAGATGAATGGATGCAGCTTCTTAATGACAATTTGAAAGAAGTGCTTTTGACATTAAACGACGAAAAGATGTACGTTGAGACAATTTTCCGGGAAATAAGAGATGGAGAAGAGTACTTATATTGGTATTCTGTGCAAGGGGAAGGTGGTATTTTTGTCGAAAATTCGCATCATGAAATTGATAAAAAGCACTTAGCATTTTGGTATGAATGTATCGATGAAGAAGCACCGTCTATTGATATGAAAACAGAAGTTGTTATGATTCAAGATGTTGTGAAGGAAGCGATGAAATAATAGAATAGTATGTTGGAGAGAAGCGCATCAAAATGGATGTGCTTTTTATTTTGAAAAAAATTATAGAAAAGCTGTATACATTTTATGCTCTCAAACGTTGAGTATATAGAAAGGAGAGCAGAATGAGCCATGATACGTTTGAAACATTATTAATAGAGAAGTCAAAAGCTGTGTTTAGATATTTAATTAAGATTGGGGCAGATAGAAAAGAAGCGGAAGATATTGTGCAAGATACGTTATATAAAGCTTTATTGCTTATGGAGGAAATACCGTTAGAGCATTTAACACCGTGGCTCTTTAGGGTTGCGATCAATCAGCACCGAGATTTACATCGAAAAGAAAAAAGACTAAATCCCATTGCGATTGAGTCTGTCGTTCTTATTGGTCAAAAGTCACTGGATGAAGTGCTTTTAACAAGTGAACTACAATGTGAGGTACAAGAAATATTGGAGACGATGACGGAGGATTATCGTCATATTTTACTGTTTAAATATGAATATGAACTATCTTATAAGGAAATTGCCATTTTATTAAGTATGAAAGAAGAAACAGTGAAAACAAGTTTGTACCGTGCAAGAAATCAATTTAAAAAATTATATAGGAGGAGAAATGATGAGTCGGAAGGACTTTGATTTGAATATGGATGATAAGCAGATGAAAGTTTTGATGAAGAGAGCGAAGCGGAAGCAACTTTGGAGAAATTGGCTTATTTCTATTTGTGCGTCCATTATTGTTATAGTAAGTTTGTTTTTGGGAGCAGCGTATTTTTCTCAGCAAACGTTTAGAAAAATGGAAAGAGAAATGAATGCACTACATAGGGTTCAAGGCCCTAATATTCGTTTCAGTGGAAGTATGTATTTAAGTCTCGGTGTTACAGGGAGTACGGTAATATATAACTCGTATAAAAATATAGCTGGCCAACCAGTAAAATGGATAAATGATATATATGAATCTGGCATATGGGATTATAGTATGAAGCACTACAATGGTGAGCTTGTTAGTTTAGATGAGGAAAAAAGGGGTGAGGAGGCTGTTGCGATACCAGACTATAATGTACAAACAATGCAAAGAGAAATGAGGTTTTATTTACCTTTCGTTACTTATAAAGATTATGTGGATGACCTGAGAAATATTGGGGATTTGCAAAATAAAGTTGCAGAAGTAGCCTTATCTTTTGATAAATCGTATACAGTTGAACAAATTACTGAGATGCTTCCCAAAAGTGTACAGCCAGTTTGGTTTTGGGTAGATACATATAATGAAAAGAAAAGTGATTCTTATGTAGGGCTAAAAGATCCTAAAAATGGCGCAATATTAAATGCAGAAATGGCTAAAAATGTTTTTGGGTTTGAAGGGAGTTATGCAAAAGTAAAAGAAGATATGAAGAATGATGTAACAATAAACTCAAAAGAGTTTCTATACCAAATGAAGTATTTAGCAAAAAATAGTGAAGGTATACCAAGTGATTATTTTGAACAATATTATAAAGAAATAAAAAACACGAAACCAAAAGACCTACCAATATACGGTGTAGTCGTAACAGGCAAAACAGAGGATTTACAAAGTTTACAAGGAGCACCATATATTAAAGCGGCTGTTAGAGGTGTAACAGTTGAGAAATATTGATTACAAGTAATTAATGTGAATAATCAGAAAATTTATGTTATAATATGGGAAAAGGAGGTTTATATGAGGCAAATACATGGAGCAATTTATATTTACATAACAATGTTTTTCGTGGCGATATCCTATGGGTTGGGGCACGTGTATTCGCATCCTATACTAACTTTTTTAAGTGGAGCATGTATGGCGTTTGCGCTTCTTGTCCACCTTTTCTCAGTTTGGATCGTGAAATTTCAATTAAATATTAGTGAAATAGAAGAAGGCACTTTTTGAGTGGCCTTCTTTTTTAATAATATTTTGGAAGCTCTTGTAGCAATTTTTCAATTTCGAATTCGGTTTCTTCACATATAGAAAGTGTGCGTAGTCTGAAAAATAAGCTACGTAAGAAAGATTTTGTATTTCCATATAAAAACTCGTACGATTCAATAGGTAGTGCTTGTTTTTGGACCGGTAATTGAGCTACTAAGTCACGAAGGGCTAATATGAGTATTTCTTCTTTCAGGCCATTTTGCAGCATTGCGACAATCGGATAAACGAGACGCTCGTCTTCTTCGTATTTATAGTAAATAGAATGGACAAAAACTTTGTTTAACAAAGTTTTTAATATCTCTTCGTAATGTAAAGTTTCTAGTTTAGGACTATGAACAAGCGCCTCAAATGTATCGGAAGCATGTGCTATACTATGTGCCCAGCCGTGGTCTTGCACATATCCGCGGAAATCATGTTCATTGTTCATATATAGAATTAATTGATCTTTTACAGTTAAAATGTCATTCTGTGATAAGAAATTATGAGTTGTATCTGCATCTATAATGAGCGCAATTAATAAGGTCGTAAATGCACGAGTAAATACAGCATCTTCATCATCTGAATGAATCTTATACAATAAATATTTTTCACCGATGCTTTCTAATAATAGTTTCTGTAATTGTGTGTGTGAAAGGTAGCGATTTTTGATGAGATGATAAAAAGTAGAGTAGATGAGTTTGTCCCTTAAATAGCTATCAGTATCGCCAATATGTTCAAGCATATTGGAACTTAAAGAATCAATGTTAAGTGTGTTATCCAGTATGTAATTATTATTACGAATTTCTTCTAATTGTTGTTGTAACATATAAATCCTCCTATTTTAGAAAATTCTGTATTTTAACAGTATGATAAAAGGAAGGAATAGGCAATGAATTTTGATGTGGGGATCTTACTGTCCGTAAATGCGGGATAAATAAGTGCATTTGAATGGAGGGGCATGATGAAGAGAGCATTATTGTTTTTCATTAGTATTTTCTTTTTAGGAAGTTGTTCCATTTCGTATGTTACTTTTTCTAGCGAGAGCAAAAGTTGGACGGGACAATATAAAGGCCATATTAAGGATGACAGTGAAGATGGAGTGTTTACATTTCAGTATAAGGGTGGAGATGGGAATACAGAATTTAAGAATTTAGAGATTGCTATTAATGGAGCCTTTAGTACAATGACACAAACGTCAGAAAATCATAAAGGAGCAAAGATTGAAATGAAGTCTTCTTGTGTAAGTTGCGCGCCTCTATCTAAAGATGAACCGATAGAGATTGTGATGAAATGGGATGATAAGTATGAGGAGAAGATGGTGTTAAAGCGGAAATAGTGTAGGGTAAGGAGTTGCGGATGGATAGGCATATGAAATTTTCTATGTTCATGTTTTTAGGTGTAGTTCTAATCATATTATCAGCGTGTACTACAAAACAAGTAGAGCAAGTAACTGTAAAAGAAGTGCCTAAAGAAGGGTATATCATATTAAGAAATGACACGGTGTTTTTTGCCGATGATAAAACATTTGAAACAAAAGTAGAGTTGCAAAATTATATAGAACAACAAATGAATAAAGAACATCCATCACATACGGTTTTGAGCTTTAAGGATAAAGACACATATAATCAATTAAAAACAGGGGATAAAGTAAAAGTATGGTCTTCTCACATACTTGAAAGTTATCCAGCAAAAATGATTGTGGAGAAATTTGAAATAGTAGAGAAATAAAAAAGGCAGCATTCACGCTGCCTTTTTCTTATTTCACAAATTGTAATTCTTTCGGGAACTTCGTTAAAATTTCTGATCCGTCTTTTGTGATATAAATATCATCTTCAATACGAACGCCACCTACGTTTGGTACGTAAATACCTGGCTCGATTGTGAAGACCATACCTTCTTTTAATGGAGACTCGTTGCCAGCTTTTACATCTGGATATTCGTGTACGCTAATTCCAAGTCCGTGACCAAGGCGATGTGGGAAGAAATCTCCATAACCTGCATCTGCGATAACAGAACGAGCAGCGTTGTCGATTGCGCCAAGTGTAACACCTGGTTTACATGCTTCAACTGCTTGTAATTGTCCAGCAAGTACAGTGTTGTAAATGCGAGTTTGTTCTTCAGAAAGGTCGCCGAATGCTACTGTACGTGTAATGTCAGAGCAGTAACCGTCAATGATTACGCCTAAATCAAATAGTACGAAATCACCGCGTTTCATTTTGTTTGCACCTGGAATACCGTGTGGAAGAGCAGAATTTGCACCTGCTAGTACCATCGTATCAAATGACATTTTATGTATGCCTTTTGTTTTTAATTCGTGTTCAATAATTGCTAATACTTCTAGTTCGCTACGATCTTCTTTAATTGCATTTACACCAACTTCAACAGCATAGTCTGCCATTTTAGCTGCTTCGCGTAAAATAGAAAGTTCTTTTTCATCTTTAATTAAACGAAGTTCACGAACTTTTTCCTCAGCTGATTTGAAAGCTGCATTTGGGAATAATTTTGTTAATTCTTCGTAGCGCTCTACGTTTAAATGTTCTTTTTCAATTGCAACTGCGTTTGCATTGATGCCGCGGTCTTTAATTGCTTTTGCAATCATATCCCATGGTCTGTCAGTATCAGTAAATCCGATAATTTCATGTGCCCAGCCAGCATTACGTGCTTGGCCTTCTTCCATTTTAGGGCAAATTAAAATAGGTTCTTTTTCTTGGAATACAAACATACCAAGAAGTCTTTCGTGTGGTTCACAGTGGAAGTTTGTCATGTAGAAGACGTTTGGTGTAGAAGTTAAGAACGCAGCTTCTACGTTTTTTTCTTTTAGCCATTGCATTAAATTTTCTAATCTAGCATTCATCGATTGGCACCCCCGAGATATTTAATTACAAATATAACTTTAACTCGGAAGAAAGCGTTATGACAAGTAAATAGATATTAGAAAACACAGGGAATTGAAAAATCATGTAGAATAAAAAGTGAGAATGTGAATAGGGGAGGAATGTAATAATGAAAGTATCTTATCATGGACATTCAGTTGTAAAGATTGAAACGAATGGAAAAGTGATTTTAATTGATCCATTTTTAACGGGAAATCCGAAAACAGATTTAAAGGCTGATGATGTAAAAGTAGATGCGATTCTTTTATCGCACGGTCATGGTGATCATGTTGGAGATACAGTAGAGCTTGCGAAGAAAAATAATGCAGTTGTAGTGGCGCCATTTGAACTAGCGACATTTTTAAGTTGGCAAGGTGTAAAAACACATCCGATGCATATCGGTGGTTCGCATGAATTTGACTTCGGAAAAGTGAAGTTTACACAAGCATTCCACGGCTCTAGTTATATTGATGAAGAAAATAAGACGATTACATATACAGGTATGCCAGCGGGTATTTTGTTTACAGCAGAAGAGAAAACTGTGTATCATGCAGGTGATACTGCTCTATTCTCTGATATGAAATTAATTGGGGAACTACATAACATTGATGTAGCATTTTTACCAATTGGTGATAATTTCACAATGGGACCAGAAGATGCTGTTTTAGCAGCAAAATGGGTTCAGGCGAAAACTGTTGTACCGATGCATTACAATACGTTCCCAGTAATTGAACAAGATCCATATCAATTTGTAGAAAAGCTACAAAATTGTACAGGGAAAGTATTAGAAGCTGGAGAAAGTATTA
The DNA here is from genome assembly GCF_001455345.1 of Bacillus thuringiensis. Classification (GTDB taxonomy): domain Bacteria; phylum Bacillota; class Bacilli; order Bacillales; family Bacillaceae_G; genus Bacillus_A; species Bacillus_A thuringiensis_N. Next base: position 4,499,239 of record NZ_CP013274.1, on the reverse strand, counting down.
CACTATAAAAAAGAAACCCTTCATTTGAAAAGACAAGTGAAGGGTTTTTTATGTGTGTAGGACAGCTTTTAAAGGTTGTAATTGTTTTGATGATTCTTTTCTTTTTGGAAGTGGCTGTTCAGGTGTTTCATTCAATTCCATTGCAACTTTTTTTCCGTCTACGAAAGCTAAAAATATAGCACCTACAACTTCTAATAATTTTTTCATCATGTATCCGCTCCTTTGTTTCATTTCTTGCCTTCATTGTATATGGAAGTGGCTGGACAAACTATCGAACGAGATGACAATACCATTACATTGTTGTAATGGAAGAAGTGGTGTAATGTAAGGCGTATTTTGTTATAAAAAAAATAGTACAGATATATAAAGAGAGAGTGTAACAGTTTTGAAAATATAGTATACTGAAAATACAACACATGAAGAATTTAGGGAAAAGAAAGTATGGTGAAACCATTTGGCTACCAAGCATAACCAAATTTTAGAACATATTAATAGCCTGCCAGTAGGGCATAAAATTTCTGTAAGGCAAATTGCAAAAGATTTGAGTGTAAGTGAAGGTACAGCTTATCGTGCAATTAAAGATGCAGAAAATAAAGGGTATGTTAGTACGATTGAACGTGTCGGAACAATTCGAATTGAACAAAAGAAGAAAGAAAATATTGAAAAGCTGACATATGCAGAAGTCGTTAACATTGTCGATGGTCAAGTACTTGGAGGCAGAGAAGGACTACATAAAACGTTAAATAAATTCGTAATCGGGGCAATGAAATTAGAAGCGATGATGCGCTATACAGAAGCTGGAAACTTACTTATTGTCGGTAATCGTACGAACGCACATCAATTAGCGTTAGAAACTGGAGCTGCGGTGTTAATTACGGGCGGATTTGATACGGAAGATCATGTGAAGAAATTAGCAGATGAATTAAAACTGCCGATTATTTCAAGTAGTTACGATACATTTACAGTGGCAACGTTAATTAACCGTGCGATTTACGATCAGCTGATTAAGAAAGAAATTGTACTCGTTGAAGATATTTTAACACCTATTGAAGAAACGTTATATTTAAAACCAAATGATACAGTGCAGCAATGGCATGCATATAACGAAGAGACGATGCACGGAAGGTATCCAATTGTTGATGAAAATAAAAAGGTATTAGGTATTGTGACTTCTAAGGATATGATTGGTGTTGCAAAAGAAACACCAATTGATAAAGTAATGACAAAGCATCCAATTACGGTAAATGGAAAAATGTCTGTCGCAGCTGCGGCACGTATGATGGTGTGGGAAGGTATTGAGTTACTTCCTGTTGTTGATGAAGGAAATAAGTTGCAAGGTATTATTAGCCGTCAAGATGTACTTCAGGCGTTGCAAATGATTCAGCGTCAACCGCAAGTCGGCGAAACAATCGATGATATTGTAACGAATCAATTTATGACGCCGAAAGAAGCGAAAAATGAGCATCTATATCAATTTTCAGTGACGCCGCAAATGACGAATTCAATCGGAACGTTATCTTACGGTGTATTCGCAACAATTGTGACGGAAGCAACAAATCGCGTTATTCGTGCGCAAAAGAAGAGCGATTTAATTGTTGAGAACTTAACAATTTATTTCGTAAAACCAGTTCAAATTGACAATGTTGTATCCGTTCATCCGAAAGTATTAGAAATTGGACGTAAATTTGGTAAGGTTGATGTAGAAGTACATCATGAAGGTAATGTTGTTGGGAAAGCATTACTTATGGTGCAATTGATCGATAAATAAAAAGATGGAGCAGACCGCTTTGGTTTGTTCCATTTTTTTTAGAACGCTACATTAGGGAATTTTAAAATTTAGTTATCGAATCTATGATGTTTTGAACTGAAAAAGAGAAAATTAAATCACGTTCTGTTTCATATTTATAAGTAGGGCATGCAATAATTTGAAGATGCTTGAACACTAATTGTGGAGGTGGCGAATGGGAGTAATATTTTTCTTTTTAGGTTTAATATCTGTAATTACTGTTCATGTGATAACTCATAGAATAATGGATTCAAATAAAAAGAAATTGTATGTAATAAGTTTGATTTTCGCTATTATTTGTTCCTTTATCCCTACAACTGGAGAAAATAATAGCGATTTTCTGTACTTTGGTATACCAGCAGAAAATTTCATTTATTATGGCGGATGGGAAATATCGTTTAATCCATTAGGCTTTTTCTTTAACTTTATTTTGTTTTATTGGATTTTGAAGCTGTTATTTAAGCTGCGTAAGAGTTTAGGTAGTGAAGTGCAAAAATAGCAGGATATGTTGGAGACTTTAGCTAATCTATATCAGGTTAGAGAATTGGTTGTTAGTCGATAGAAAAGCTTACACTACTAATTATTAAAGGGAAACTATGCTGCACTATATGTACTAGGGGGGAGAAGAATGGATTTTCACATTAAAGAGCAGTTATGTAAGCAATATAATTTAAATAGTCTTATGAAAGTTTCATTATTGCATGGAGGAGAAAATCAGACATATATATTCGAATCGGAAAAAAATAAATTTGTAGTTAGGCAGTATAGAGGAGGACGTTATACAGCCGAGCAAATAGAGGCTGAAATACACTGGTTAATAGCGATACAAAAACAAATGTTAGTGCCAGAAGTAGTTGTAAATAAAAGTGGTGGTTGGGTCACATCTGTTAAGAAAGATGTGGGAAGTATCCAGTATTTTGTTGTCTTTAGGTTTATAAGCGGAAGTGAAATTTTAGAACCAAAGGATAAAGATTATGAAAAGCTTGGATCATTAATGCGAATGTTTCATGAAAAAACAAATGGAGTGCTCAAAAGAATGCCGCAAACTTGGAGAGGTTATGAAAGGCCTATATATAGCGAGAAAAAGACAATTCACGAGCCTTTACAACGTTTATTACATACTTCGTTTTTATCTTATGCGGAAAAAAATAAATGCTTGAGAATTGCAGAAAGAATACAAGAACTTACAAATTCAACTCAACTAGGAGAAAAACAATTTGTTCATGGCGATATGCATTTTGGCAATGTTCTTGTAGATGAAGAGGATTGGTATTTACTCGATTTTGATGAGTGTGGATTTGGGTATAAAGAGTTTGATATTGGTGTTCCAAGATTGCATTTAATTGCTTCGGGACAGTTAGAAGAAGTGTGGGGGAACTTCATGATGGGATATGGGGAAAATATTTCGGAAGCAGCCATTCGACTTGGGACCGCTTCAAGAATCTTTTATATGGCCGGAAAAATACCATTAAGACTTGATATTGAACCGATTAAAAAGAATCCCGGAAGTTTTATTCGGCGATATATTCAGTATGCTGAAGAAGAATTGTGTGGTGAGACAATTGTATAACAAAAAAACAGAATATTAATTCAATTGAGGTGTATATTATGTTACAATTATATTGTAAGAAAATGGATTTCTGAAAGGTGGTATGCATTATGTCATCAGAAGTGCTCTTTTTTGGTAGTATCGCACTATTTTACTTCCTTGTGATGATACCGATTCAATATTTATACTTACAAGGTTTACATGAAAAAAAGAAAAAAACAGGATTATCTCAGCGAGAACTATACGAAAAAATGTCTTTTGGGGAAGAACAATTACATCTTCATGTGCAAGGCAACCCATTTAATATACCATCTGCGTTTGTCGCATATATGATTTTGAAAGTTAAGGGACGTAAAAAAGCATCACAATGTTGATGCTTTTTTACGTTGCTTCATATGTTTCGGCTTCTTTAACTGCTAATGGTAAGAAATGTTTATATTGGCGAAATCCATTAAATACACTTGCACTACCAAATAGAACAAATAAGACACCAACGATAATACGAGCGGTTGAAAGTTCTAAAAAGAATTGATTTATCCCGAAGAATAAGACGAATGAACCGAGTGCCATTGCAGATTTTCCGGAGAGCCAACCTTTCTCCATTGGGCGGCTTGTACGAAAGTATTTTGTTTTGTAGAAGAGATACAACATAAATGAGACGATAATACAGAAGACTAATACTGGCATAATACACACTCCCATCGCTTTGTGAAAAATAATAGTGGAGAAAAAAGAAATATCTAAACTTTCTAACTTTTATTATAAAGCAATTGTTCGCATGTATGAAATACTTTCCGTTATAATGAAGGATAAAGTGAAACTTTAATTAGTGTGAGGGTGTTTCCGCGCGCTAATGATTAGCCCGCACAAATTGGGCTTTTACTGCACGTTAATGCGGAATAAAGTGAAGAAGTTGAATAAAAAGGAGATTATACATATGCATGAGCAAATTTTAGGAGCAATTAAAGAGTTTGATACGATTATTATTCATCGTCACGTACGTCCAGATCCAGATGCACTAGGTTCACAGGGCGGTCTTAGTACAATTCTACAAGAATCGTTTCCAGAGAAAAATATTTATACGGTTGGGTACAATGAACCGTCACTAGCATACTTACGAGTAATGGATGATATTGAAGATAGTGTATATGAAAATGCACTTGTTATCGTTTGTGATACTGCGAATCAAGAACGTGTTGACGATCAACGCTATACAAAAGGGAAGATGTTAATCAAAATTGATCATCATCCAAATGAAGATCCATATGGAGATATTACGTGGGTAGATACGACAGCAAGTTCTACAAGTGAAATGATTTATGAGTTTTACAGTTATGGAAAAGATAAAGGATTACAGATAACAAAAGAAGCTGCTCGCCTTATCTTAGCAGGAATTGTTGGAGATACAGGACGTTTCTTATTCCCGAATACAACAGCAAAAACACTTCGTTACGTAAGTGAGCTTGTTGATATGGGTGTGAAATTCACAGATTTATACAATGAAATGTATAAGACGAAAGAAAAGATTGCTCGTTTAAACGGTTATATTTTACAGAATTTTACGATGGTAGAAGAAGGAGCAGCTTACATTAAATTAACGAAAGAAGTATTAGAAGAATTTGATGTACTTCCTTCTGAGGCATCCGGCGTTGTTGGAGCACTTGGTAATATTGATGGATTAAAGGCATGGGTTCTATTTTTAGAGGAAGACGATGTGATTCGTGTTCGCCTTCGTTCAAAAGGACCAGTTATAAATAAATTAGCAATGCAATATAACGGCGGAGGACATCCGATGGCTTCAGGTGCAAAAGCATCTTCTTGGGAAGAAGCGGATCGTCTATTTTCTGATTTACGTGAGATTTGTAAATAAGAAATTATATGTTAGAACGAAAAGAAGGAGTGGCGCTAAAGCCCTCCTTCTTTATTTTTCTTTCTCTATCGTAATGCTAATTTCAAGCACGGTATCAAAAGATATTGTATCGACTTTAAAACGGTATAGCCGATCGTAATGTTTGTACGTCTTGTTTTCGATTACCTTTTTGAGTAGGTCTTTATTTTTTGCGATACTTTGTATGTTTTTCGTTAAAAGATGCTGGAGGTCATTATGGATAGATGTAGTCATATTTTCGAGTGTAAGATTGTCTAAATCGTATTTTTCTCGATTTATAAGTTTTATTTTAATCTCTTGAATGGTTAAGAGCCGTTTATTTTCAGTATTCAATTTTTCTTGATCTTCGAGAAGGACGTGGAGCTTTGCTTCTTGTTTTTCTATAATTTCTCTTTGTTCTGCTATTTTACTAGCTTGTTCTTCTTGAAAAACACCGTATATGTACAAAAAAATAAACCAGCTCAACACGCCTCCAACAGCAGCGCCAGCTAAAACTAAATACCATCTTTTTGCTGTATTGGCACTTGGTACTCTCATACATGTTCCTGCGTTAGCCATTTAATAATAATAAGACCGGTTTGCATACCACCCGTTGCGAAAAAAATAAGGAGAATTTGTTTTACGATATCTTTCATATCCCCGCCAAAGAAACTTCTTTCAAAGCTATAAAAGGTATCAAATGTTCCGCCAATCGCTGCAACGAGTGCCCAAATCCTTAAATTTTGGGCGAATTGATTAATGTAAGTTAGAGTTGGTTTTCCGATAAGAAATGCACCAAATCCACCAATTAATGAACCGCCAAGTATAACCCCAAAGGCAATAAAATAACTAATAATAAGCAGAGAGAAAAAAGTATGTTCTCTTACATCCATCGTCATTCCCCTTTCTTCTTCATATATATGGACAAAGTATAAGAAGTATGTTTTGATTTCCGCTTTCCTCTTCACCTATAATAAAAGTAGTCAAATAGGTAAAGAGAGGGTACAACAGTGAAGTTTGTGCATTTACAATGTCAAACCGTTTTTAGTTTATTAAAAAGTGCTTGTAAAATTGATGAGCTTGTAGTCAGGGCGAAAGAGCTCGGTTATTCATCGCTAGCTATTACGGATGAAAATGTTATGTATGGCGTTATTCCGTTTTATAAAGCATGTAAGAAACATGGTATACAGCCTATTATCGGCTTAACAGCTTCTATTTTTAGTGAAGAAGAAGAAAAGTCTTATCCGCTTGTCTTACTCGCTGAAAATGAAATAGGTTATCAAAATTTATTAAAGATTTCTAGTAGTATTATGACGAAGTCAAAAGAAGGTATTCCGAAAAAGTGGCTTGCGCATTATGCGAAAGGTTTAATTGCAATTTCACCAGGTAAAGATGGGGAAATTGAACAATTATTATTAGAAGACAAAGAAAATCAGGCTGAAGAAGTAGCTCGCGCATATCAAAATATGTTCGGCAATTTTTATATGAGTTTGCAGCATCATGCGATTCAAGATGAACTGCTTCTGCAAGAGAAATTACCTGAATTTATGAGTAGGATAAATGTTCCAGTCGTTGCAACAAACGATGTACGCTACATTAATCAAAGTGACGCACTTGTTCATGAATGTTTATTATCTGTTGAAAGTGGAACGAAAATGACAGATCCAGATAGACCGAGGCTGAAAACAGATCAATATTATTTAAAATCATCAGATGAAATGGAAGCTCTATTTTCTCACGTAGAAGAAGCGATTTATAACACAGTAGAAATTGCAGAACGTTGCAGAGTAGAAATACCGTTTCATGTAAATCAATTACCGAAATTCCCTGTTCCATCTAACGAGACGAATGATATGTATTTACGCCGCGTTTGTGAAGAAGGGTTGCAGAAACGTTATGGTACGCCGAAAGAAGTACATATAAAGCGTTTGAATCATGAATTAAACGTAATTTCTAGTATGGGATTTAGTGATTATTTCCTCATCGTATGGGATTTTATGAAGTATGCGCATGAAAATCATATTTTAACAGGACCAGGCCGTGGATCGGCAGCTGGCTCACTCGTTTCTTATGTATTAGAAATTACAGATATAGATCCAATTGAATACGATCTATTATTTGAAAGATTTTTAAACCCAGAACGTGTGACACTTCCAGATATTGATATCGATTTTCCGGATATAAGACGTGATGAGATGATTCGATATGTGAAAGATAAATATGGTCAGCTTCGTGTTGCGCAAATTGTAACGTTTGGGACGCTTGCAGCGAAAGCGGCAATTAGAGATATTGCGCGTGTAATGGGGCTTCCGCCGCGAGATATTGACATATTCTCAAAACTTATCCCATCAAAGCTTGGTATAACGTTAAAAGATGCATATGAGGAATCGCAATCACTCCGTGAGTTTATACAAGGGAATCTTCTGCATGAGCGTGTATTTGAAATTGCAAAACGTGTAGAAGGCTTACCACGTCATACGTCTATTCATGCGGCCGGTGTTATTATGAGCCAAGAGCCGTTAACCGGAAGTGTTGCAATTCAAGAAGGGCATAACGATGTGTATGTTACACAATACCCAGCTGATGCATTAGAAGAACTTGGATTGCTCAAGATGGATTTTTTAGGCTTACGTAATTTAACGTTGCTTGAAAATATTATAAAGTTTATCGTGAAAAAGACGGGGACACAAATTGAGATAAGAAATTTACCCCTTCAAGATGAAAAGACGTTCCAATTGTTAGGTAGAGGGGACACAACAGGTGTATTCCAGCTTGAATCAGGTGGTATGCGAAATGTACTTCGCGGGTTAAAACCGAATGAATTTGAAGATATTGTCGCTGTTAACTCGTTATATAGACCAGGACCGATGGAACAAATTCCGACCTTTATTGAATCAAAGCACGGAAAAAGAAAAATTGAATATTTACATCCGGACTTAAAGCCGATTTTAGAAAGAACATACGGTGTAATTGTATACCAAGAACAAATTATGCAAATTGCGTCGAAGTTGGCGGGATTCTCGCTTGGAGAAGCAGATTTATTACGCCGTGCAGTGAGTAAAAAAAATCGTGATATTTTAGATCAGGAACGTAAGCATTTTGTGCAAGGTTGTTTACAAAATGGTTATGACGAGACATCCGCAGAGAAAATTTATGATTTGATTGTAAGATTTGCGAATTACGGTTTTAACCGAAGTCACGCTGTAGCCTACAGTATGATTGGGTATCAGCTTGCCTACTTAAAAGCGAATTATACGCTGGAATTTATGACGGCACTACTATCAAGTGCAATTGGAAATGAAGATAAGATTGTGCAGTATATACGAGAAACGAAGCGTAAAGGTTTTCACGTTTTGCCGCCGTCTCTTCAAAGAAGTGGTTACAATTTCCAAATAGAAGGCAATGCGATACGTTACAGCTTACTTTCCATTCGAAATATCGGAATGGCTACAGTGACAGCACTACTCGAAGAACGAGAGAAAAAAATGTTTGAAGATTTATTTGAATTTTGTCTTCGCATGCCATCGAAGTTTGTAACAGAGCGAAATTTAGAGGCTTTCGTCTGGTCTGGATGTTTTGATGATTTTGGTGTTTCGAGAACAAATTTATGGAAAAGCCTTAAAGGAGCGTTAGAGTACGCAAATCTTGCACGTGATTTAGGAGATGCAGTTCCAAAATCAAAATATGTGCAAGGAGAAGAGCTCTCTTTTATTGAACAGTTAAATAAAGAAAAGGAAGCACTAGGTTTTTATTTATCAAGCTATCCGACAGCGCAGTATGAGAAGTTAGCGAAAGAATTAGAAATTCCATCTCTCGCTCAGGCGATGCGACATAAGAAAAAAGTACAAAGAGCTATCGTATATATAACAAGCGTGAGAGTGATTCGTACGAAAAAGTTGCAAAAGATGGCGTTTATTACATTTTGTGATCAAAATGATGAAATGGAAGCAGTTCTTTTCCCCGAAACGTATATACATTTCTCAGATAAGTTACAAGAAGGAGCAATTGTTTTAGTTAACGGCATGATTGAGCTTAGAAATCATAAGTTGCAATGGATTGTAAATGGACTATATCCGTTAGAAGAAATGAATGTGTATGAGGAAAAGAAAGATGCGTCTGTTTACGTGAAATTGCCGTCTCAATATGAGAAAAAGCTTTTAAATCAGGTTACTAAAATATTGTTTGACTATTCAGGTTTTGCGAAAGTACTAATTTATTATGAAAAGGAACATAAAATGGTACAATTATCTCGAAGTTTATCGATTCATCCAAGTGAAGAATGTTTAGGAGCACTTCGTGAAATTGTCGGGGAAGAAAATGTGGTTGTGAAAATATAATGGACAATTTCCCTACACTTCGATTATTATAGTAGTAGTGTTCGTGGTCAGACCACTTGGAGAAATTGATATCAGCTAGAATAATTTGAGGAGAGTGGATAGTTTGTCAACACTTCGTGAAGAAGCACTTCACATGCATAAAGTGCATCAAGGAAAATTAGAAACTGTATCAAAAGTAAAAGTAGAAAATGCAAAAGATTTAAGTCTTGCATATTCTCCAGGGGTTGCAGAACCTTGTAAAGAAATTTATGACGATAAAAGTAAGGTATATGAATATACGATGAAGGGAAATATGGTAGCAGTTGTGACTGATGGAACGGCTGTACTTGGTCTTGGTAACATTGGACCTGAAGCATCTCTTCCAGTAATGGAAGGTAAAGCTGTATTATTCAAGAGCTTTGCTGGTGTAGATGCATTCCCGATTGCCTTAAATACAAACGATGTAGATAAAATTGTTGAAACTGTAAAATTAATGGAGCCAACTTTTGGCGGCGTTAACTTAGAGGATATCGCAGCACCAAACTGCTTCATTATTGAAGAACGTTTGAAAAAAGAAACAAATATTCCTATCTTCCATGATGATCAACACGGAACAGCTATCGTAACAGTAGCGGGTCTTGTGAACGCGCTAAAATTAGTTGGAAAGAAAATGTCTGACATTAAAGTTGTCGCAAATGGCGCGGGTGCAGCAGGTATTGCAATTATTAAACTTTTATATCGCTATGGTGTACGCGACATTATTATGTGTGACCGTAAAGGGGCAATCTATGATGGTCGTCCTACAGGTATGAATCCGGTGAAGGATGAAGTTGCAAAATATACAAATAAGAATCGTATCGAAGGTTCTTTAGCTGATGTTGTACAAGGTGCGGACGTATTCATTGGTGTATCTGCAGAAGGTGCATTAACAGAAGAGATGGTTCGTACAATGAATGACGATGCAATTATTTTTGCAATGGCGAATCCAGTTCCAGAAATTATGCCAGAATTGGCAAAAGCAGCGGGCGCAGCTGTTGTTGGAACGGGTCGTTCTGACTTTGCGAACCAAGTAAATAATGTACTAGCGTTCCCTGGTATTTTCCGTGGTGCACTTGACGTACATGCGACACAAATTAACGAAGAAATGAAGATGGCAGCTGTACAGGCTATTGCTGAGCTTGTAGCAGAAGATGAGTTAAATGCAGACTATATCATTCCAGCACCGTTTGACGCGCGTGTGGCGCCTCAAGTGGCAGCTTACGTTGCGAAAGCGGCAATGGAAACAGGAGTAGCTCGCCGTCAAGTAGATCCAAATGAGGTTGCTGAGAAAACAAAACAATTAGCGCTGATTGGTAAAGAATAAGCGAGGAATTTCCATTGACATCATCAAACACAAAAGTATATCTCGAAATTGTAAAAAAGATTCGTTCCATTATGGAAGAGGATGGATTGGTAGCGGGGGATCGTTTGCCGTCTGAGCGTGAGTTAAGTTCACGTTTAAATGTAGGGCGTTCCTCTGTAAGAGAAGCGTTGCGTGCTTTAGAACTTGTAGGATTGATTGAAACGAGACGTGGTGAAGGGACGTTTATTCGAAACTTTTACGATAACGGTCTTGTACAATTGATTGCTCCGTTCTTGCTGCAAGATGAGAAAACAATTCGTGATTTATTACAAACAAAACGATTGCTTGAGAAAGACATGATTCGAATTGTATGTAATTTACCGAAAGAAACGTTTTCTAAAGTGCTAAGTAAATTACATCAAGTGCTTGAAGAAAATGAAAACTCAATTCCGACGCTTCATCAAACGTTCTTTAAAACACTTATTGAACAAGTCGATAATTATTTACTATATCGCATTTGGATGATCGTAAATGATTACGTAGCAACTCTTTCTTGTAAAGTTTCAGGAGATTCTATCGATATGTATAGAAAGCTTTATGCTACTTTGGAAGAAAAACAAGAAAATGATGCACTAAAAATTTACGATGAATTAGTAGAGAATATACAGTTTCACTCGTAATGTATAAAATTTGTCGAAATGACCATGACACGTTATGACAAACATTCTATCGCGTAGCGGTTAAAGTTAAACGTAAAGAGTGAGGTTATTAGACAGATTGAGAAGATAAGGCTAACATCAAACTTTGGTGTTAGCCCAATTTTCTTCTTACGCTAACCTTAGCTCTCAACGAAGGGGGTCAAATTGTGCTAAGAGATTTATTCGTGAAAAAGAAAAAGTACGCTGCAATACCTTCAGAACAAGTACGAAAAGATGTACCAGATGGCGTTATGACAAAATGTCCGAAATGTAAAAAAATCATGTATACGAAAGAACTTCTAAAAAATTTAAAAGTATGTGTGAATTGTGGATATCATCATCCTATGAATGCATGGGAACGTCTTGATAGTATATTGGACGAAGGGTCATTCCGTGAGTATGACAAAGAAATGGTTTCATTAAATCCACTCGAGTTTCCAGATTATGAAGAGAAACTAGAGAGCGATCGTAAGAAGACTGAATTGAACGAAGCGGTTGTAACTGGTGAAGGAACAATTGATGACATGCTTGTTGTTGTTGCAGTAATGGATTCTCGTTTTCGAATGGGGAGCATGGGCTCTGTTGTAGGAGAAAAAATTGCCCGTGCGGTTGAAAAGGCATACGACTTACAAGTTCCATTTATTATCTTTACTGCTTCGGGTGGTGCCCGTATGCAAGAAGGGATATTAAGTTTAATGCAAATGGCAAAAACAAGCGTAGCTTTGAAAAAGCATAGTAATGCAGGAGGATTATTTATTTCTGTTATGACTCATCCAACGACGGGCGGGGTTTCAGCGAGTTTCGCTTCACTTGGTGATTATAATCTTGCAGAACCAGGGGCACTGATCGGATTTGCTGGTAGACGTGTAATTGAACAAACTGTGCGTGAGAAACTACCGGAAGATTTCCAAACGGCAGAATTCTTACTAGAACATGGTCAATTAGATGCGGTGGTACATCGTGATGATATGAGAGAATCGCTTCGTAAGATTTTAGAAGTTCATCAAGGAGGGGAAATGGCTGTATGGCAGAGCTAGAATTTGAGAAACCAGTTGTTGAGCTAAGAAATAAGATTCGTGAACTGAAAGACTATACGAAAAACAGCCAGATGGACTTCAGTGAGGAGATTCGTATTTTGGAAGACAAGCTAGAAAATTTAGAGGAAGATATATACGGCAATATGAAAGTATGGGACCGTGTTCAAATTGCTCGTCATGCTGAACGACCGACAACGCTCGATTATATTGAGCACTTATTTACTGATTTTTTTGAATGTCATGGAGATCGTCTATTTGGCGATGATGCAGCGATTGTCGGCGGCATTGCGAAATATAAAGGGATGCCTGTAACTGTAATTGGGCATCAACGCGGAAAAGATACGAAAGAAAATATTCGCCGTAACTTTGGGATGCCTCATCCAGAAGGATATCGAAAAGCATTACGTTTAATGAAGCAGGCGGAAAAGTTCAATCGTCCAATTATTTGTTTTATTGATACGAAAGGAGCTTATCCTGGTAAAGCTGCTGAAGAACGTGGTCAAAGTGAAGCTATCGCCCGCAATTTATTTGAAATGGCAGGCTTAACGGTACCTGTTATTTGTATCGTTATTGGTGAAGGTGGTAGTGGTGGTGCACTAGGTCTTGGAGTAGGAGATTACATTCATATGCTAGAAAATTCCACTTATTCTGTTATTACACCAGAGGGTGCAGCGGCAATTCTTTGGAAAGACGCAGGAAAAGCAAAGGAAGCTGCAGAGGCGATGAGAATTACAGCAGCGGATTTGAAAGAATTAGGTGTAATTGACGAAATTATTCCAGAGACAAAAGGTGGAGCGCACCGTAATGTTTTGAAACAGTCAGAAAATATAGATTTAATGATTAGAAAAACTTTTGAACAATTAAACGGAATTTCGAAAGATGAATTAATCGAAAAACGTTATGAAAAATATATGAAAATTGGGCAAGTTTCGTTTTCAAACGCTTCCATTGGGATAAAATAAGAAAAGCGTGCGTTCCTCTTCGCGAATGCACGTTTTTATTATGAAAAGACACATCTTCTCCATTGTGTTTTTATATTTTTTCGTGTTATTTTATTATAAGGCAAATAATCTTTATGAGGTGAGTACAAATGAAACGTATTGGTGTATTAACAAGTGGTGGAGATTCACCTGGTATGAATGCTGCCATTCGTGCAGTTGTTCGTAAAGCGATTTTCCATGATATTGAAGTATATGGTATTTACCATGGATACGCTGGATTAATTTCTGGTCACATTGAAAAATTAGAACTAGGTTCTGTTGGCGATATTATCCACCGTGGTGGTACGAAATTATATACAGCAAGATGTCCTGAGTTTAAAGACCCAGAAGTACGACTAAAAGGTATCGAGCAATTAAAGAAACACGGTATCGAAGGACTTGTTGTTATTGGTGGAGATGGTTCTTACCAAGGCGCTAAAAAATTAACTGAACAAGGATTCCCATGTGTTGGTGTACCAGGTACAATCGACAATGATATCCCTGGAACAGACTTCACAATTGGTTTTGATACAGCTTTAAATACTGTTATTGATGCAATTGATAAAATCCGTGACACAGCTACATCTCATGAACGTACATATGTTATCGAAGTAATGGGACGTCACGCTGGTGATATCGCATTATGGGCTGGTTTAGCTGATGGTGCAGAAACAATCTTAATTCCAGAAGAAGAGTATGACATGGAAGATGTTATTGCTCGTCTGAAGCGTGGTAGTGAACGTGGTAAAAAACACAGTATTATCGTTGTAGCTGAAGGTGTTGGAAGTGCAATTGACATCGGTAAGCACATTGAAGAAGCAACAAACTTTGATACTCGCGTAACTGTATTAGGTCACGTACAACGTGGTGGATCACCAAGTGCACAAGACCGTGTATTAGCAAGTCGTCTTGGTGCAAGAGCAGTTGAATTATTAATTGCTGGTAAAGGTGGACGTTGTGTAGGTATTCAAGATAACAAACTTGTTGATCATGATATTATCGAAGCGTTAGCTCAAAAGCATACAATCGATAAAGATATGTATCAATTATCTAAAGAATTATCCATCTAATCGGCTTAATGTCGGATATTTGGGAACGGTTTCATAATTTTCGGAGGTGCAATATGCGTAAAACTAAAATTGTATGTACTATAGGTCCTGCTAGTGAAAGTATTGAGAAATTAGAACAATTAATCGAAGCTGGTATGAACGTTGCTCGTTTAAACTTCTCTCATGGTAGCCATGAAGAGCACGGCGCTCGTATTAAAAACATTCGTGAAGCTTCAAAGAAAACTGGTAAAACAGTTGGTATCTTACTTGATACAAAAGGTCCAGAAATCCGTACTCACGACTTCGTAGACGGACAAGCTGAGCTTGTAACAGGTGCAGAAGTAGTTCTTTCTACTGAGCAAGTATTAGGTACTGCAGAGAAGTTCTCTGTATCTTATGCTGGTCTTTATGACGATGTAGACCCAGGTTCTCGTATTCTAATCGATGACGGTCTTATCGAACTAGAAGTAATCGAAAAAGCTGACGGAAACATCCGTACAAAAGTTCTTAACAGTGGAACTGTAAAAAATAAAAAAGGTGTTAACGTACCAAACGTAAGCATTAAGCTTCCTGGTATCACTGAAAAAGACGTAAAAGATATCATCTTCGGTATCGAGCAAAAAGTTGATTTCATCGCAGCTTCATTCGTTCGTAAAGCATCTGACGTATTAGAAATCCGCGAATTATTAGAAGAGCATAACGCTCAATACATCCAAATCGTACCAAAAATCGAAAACCAAGAAGGTATCGATAATATCGATTCAATCTTAGAAGTTTCTGACGGTTTAATGGTAGCTCGTGGTGACATGGGTGTAGAAATTCCACCAGAAGAAGTACCATTAGTACAAAAACGTCTAATCAAAAAATGTAATGTGTTAGGTAAACCAGTTATTACTGCGACACAAATGTTAGATTCTATGCAACGTAACCCACGTCCAACTCGTGCGGAAGCAAGTGACGTAGCTAACGCGATCTTCGATGGTACAGATGCAATCATGCTTTCAGGTGAAACAGCTGCTGGACAATACCCAGTAGAAGCAGTAACGATGATGGCTAACATTGCAGTACGTGTTGAAAAATCATTACAATATGAAGATATGTTCAAAAAACGTATTAAAGAGTTCACTCCAACAATTACAGATGCAATTAGCCAATCTGTTGCGCATACAGCACTTGCTCTTGATGTAGCTGCAATCGTAGCTCCAACAGAAAGTGGATATACTGCGAAAATGATCTCTAAATATCGTCCAAAATCTCCAATCGTTGCTGTAACATCTGACGAGCAAGTAGGACGTCGTCTTGCACTTGTTTGGGGTGTACAAGCATTTATGGCTGGGAAGCGCGCAGCTTCTACTGACGAAATGTTAGATACAGCAATTCAAACAGGTATGGATGCAGGTCTAATCGGACTTGGAGACACTGTTGTAATCACTGCTGGTGTTCCGGTTGCTGAAACTGGTACAACAAACTTAATGAAAATCCACGTTGTTGGTGAAGAAGTTGCTAAAGGACAAGGAATCGGACGTAAAGCTGCAAAAGGTAAAGTAGTTGTAGCAAAAACAGCTGCTGAAGCTGTAGCGAACGTAAACGAAGGTGATATCCTTGTTACAACAAGTACTGATAAAGATATGATTCCTGCAATCGAAAAAGCTGCTGCTCTAGTTGTAGAAGAAGGCGGTCTAACAAGCCATGCTGCTGTTGTAGGCGTATCAATCGGTATTCCTGTTATCGTTGGTGTAAACGGCGTAACAGCAACTTTAAAAAATGGCCAAGAAGTAACAGTTGATGCAGCGCGCGGAATTGTTTATAATGGACATGCGGAAGTGCTATAAGTAATACGAAGAGAAGGATCGGAGTCCTTCTCTTTTTTTTACACAAAATTAAGTTATAACTAGCTTGAAACGCCTGAAATTGCTTTTAAAAGCTGTTTACTATGAGTTTGATACGGAAATGTATTAGGTTTTTACATGGTGTGTACGGGCGTTGTGAAGGTGTTTAAAATGATGATATATGGGAGGAGTGTAGAACTGTGAAATGGTTACTATTCTTGTTTATTTTAATACCGGCGATTGAGATTACAGTCTTAATTGGATCAAGTCATGTAATAGGTTTATGGTCTACGTTCGCTATGATTGTATTTACGGGTGTTGTAGGTGTCTATTTAGCGAAAAGGCAAGGGTTTAAAGTGCTTGGAGAGATTCAATCTAAGCTGAATAGAGGAGAAATGCCAGGAGGGGCAGTGTTAGATGGTATTTTTATCTTTGTAGGAGGCATTCTTTTAGTGCTTCCTGGATATGTAACGGATATAATGGGTTTTATCTTTGTTATTCCTGTGACGAGGGCTTTGTTGAAACCGTTTGTTATGAAGTGGATGGAATGGAAGTTTAGAAAGAACTCTACTATTATTGTGCAGAAATAGTACTTAGATCATAGCGATCTAAGTACTATTTTTTTGCTTGCAAAAGGGTGAGAGGTTGGTCAAAGTTCTGTTAATTAAAGTTTTACTTTATTATATGTACTGTGTATTTATGTGATTTAAGGGTTTAGTGGCTCGTACTGAGTGTGTTGTAGGAAGATCTTTCTGAACTAAAGCTTATTTTTGAGTGTAAAATGAATCAATTGGTATGGAAAAAGTTAGATAAGGGTAGGGAATTGTTAGTTTAAGTCTTATTCTGTGTTACTTTGTATATTTATTCATTTACATAAAAAGTAATAAATGTAAGTAATAATTATAAAATAAATAGAATAAATATGTAAAAATACCTCGAGATATGTGTTTTTATGCAAAAAAACAAGAGTATTATCCTTTTTTTGGTAAATCCTCTTGTTGTATGTAATGAGTGTGAAAAATAAGTACAAGGAATAATCAGTGAGAATGTCCCACTGATTACATGTAAGTTTTTTGTTGTATATGAATTAGAAACTATTATTTTGAAGGTGAGCCTTTAATATATTTCCACAAATCATGGAAGACACGAGCTTTGTGCAATGTATTAAGTAGTACTAAGATGACTGGACCGATGATTAATCCTAAAAAGCCAAAGAGCTTAAAGCCGACAAATAGAGCGATCAGTGTTGCTAATGGATCGAGGCCGATATTAGATGAAAGTACTTTAGGCTCCATAATTTGTCTTTGGACAATCACGACGATGTATAAAATGAGAAGACCGATGGCGAAAGCGGTGTCGCCAGTGAAAAATACGTATATAACCCAAGGAACGAAGACAGCTCCTGTTCCTAAATACGGAAGTAAATCTACAACTCCTGTAATAATCGCGATAGTAATGGCGTATGGCACGCGTAATATTAAAAGTCCGATTAGTACAATAACAGTTGTCATAGATACGAGTGTAAGTTGCGCTTTAACAAAACCAAATAAAGCTTTTCTTAAATCGACAAAAATAGTCTTTCCGTAGCCGTGAACACGGTTGGGTAAAAATTTTCTTACTTTCTGAGCAAGACGGTGCCAATCGTAACTAATGAAGAAAGTGGCTAATAAAATGAATACAAGGACAGTCAAAGTTGTTGGTAATGCGCTGATGAAATTTGTTAAACCACTTATAATAGCTGATAAAAGTTCTTTCATTTGCGTCGTTGCTTCGGTTCCTAAGTTTTGAATGTTTTGTGTAATCGTATAGCGCTGTGGTTCCCCAAGATGATTAAATTTAGAGATTAAATCATCGTAGAGAGGCATAATATGATTAAGTGCAAACTGCTGAGCGAAGGTAACGATATCTGGAAACTTTACTGTAACGAGTTGTAGTAAGTATGTTGTGGCAGATATTGCTTCCGTTACAAGGTATGTAACGAGTCCAACGATAGCTCCGAATACGAGAATTAAGCTAACGAGTACTGCGAGTGCGCGAGGAAATTGTAGTTTTTGATTAAGGAAATTGACGACAGGATTAATCAAATAAGCAAATGCGAAAGCGATAATAAAAGGGTAGATAAGTCCTGACATATATAGTAATGCATAGACCCCCACTACTGTCGCTACAATGACAAATATGAGTCGCAATATCATATATAGTAAGTTTCGATTCAAAGATGTATACCTCCCATTCCAATTTGGATTATCCTAATTCGTTCAACTTATAACGAGTGTGACGCACTGATTAAAGTTTCACTTTACCCCGCTATTTGCGGGCAAGTAAATCTCATACCCGAAGTGTGGCTGGATCAAAGGAGTTAGATGGAGATAAACTGCTCGTAAAAGCCCGATTGGTTCAACTAATAATCAGTGGAAAATGCCCCACTGATTAAAGTTTCACTTTATGTTATAGTGGAATGATGGATTTTCCTGCTTTTTCAGTACGTGAGTGACTGTGAAAGCTTGGTGTTGATGTTTCTACTATATGGTAAAAACTTCATTTTCTCTTCTTTTTATTTTACCTGTTTCTTATTAGAAAAGAAAGAAGAGACGACCGTTTTCAAACATGTATACATGCTTTAATTTTTTTGGGTGAAAGTATCGGTTTTGTATTTTAAAATACATAAAAAACGGAAGGTGTTATTGATAAATAGGCATCCGTATATCATGTATAACGATAGGTTTAAAGGTATTTTTGTTTGGAAATGAGTTCATTATTTTCAGAAAGGAAGTGCAGACATGATTAGTCAGTCAACGTTATTTTTATTCATACTACTTATTATAGGACTTATTGCGAAAAATCAATCGCTTATTGTAGCTATTGGTGTGCTATTTTTATTGAAATTTACGTTTCTAGGAGATAAAGTCTTTCCTTATCTACAAACGAAAGGGATTAACCTCGGTGTTACGGTTATTACAATAGCGGTACTCGTACCGATTGCAACGGGGGAAATAGGTTTTAAACAACTTGGAGAAGCAGCGAAGTCGTATTATGCATGGATTGCTTTAGCTTCAGGGGTAGCGGTTGCTTTGTTAGCAAAAGGCGGCGTGCAATTATTGACGACGGATCCTCATATTACAACTGCGCTCGTTTTCGGGACAATTATAGCGGTTGCTTTATTTAATGGGGTTGCTGTAGGGCCATTAATTGGGGCTGGAATTGCCTATGCAGTTATGAGTATTATACAGATGTTTAAATAAGGAATTTTATAGTAATATAAAAATTTTGAATTCTTTCTGTTCACAAAAGTCAGATAATTGTTTATAATAGGATTAGAAACTTTGAAAAGTTACATAACAGCAGAGACTTTACACCAGATAAAATAAAAACAACATAAAACAATTTTATAATGATATTGTTTTATGTTGTTTTTATCATAAAACTCTTCGGAATTAATTTTCCTCACTAACTTGTTGTTTTGAGCGTGAGGATTCGGGGAGACATTCACGCTCATGCTTTCCATGTAGACAATGGACAATAAGAGGGGAACATCGCAACAAATTTGCATGATCGTGCATTTTGCTTGCCTAAAGAGTGAACGGGCGTTCATAATTCAAAAGGGGAGCAAATAGATATAAGGAGCAAGGTTGGGAGAATTTTCAGGAAAAGGAGAGAATGTCATGACTGTTATTCGAGGTTTAGAAGGGGTAGTAGCAACAACATCATCTGTGAGCTCTATTATTGATGATACATTAACTTATGTTGGGTATAATATTGATGATTTAGCTGAGAATGCTACGTTTGAAGAAGTAGTGTACTTATTATGGCACCGCAAGCTTCCTAATGAAAAAGAACTAGCGGAATTTAATGAAATTGTATCTGAATACTATAAAGTTCCAGGTGAGATTTTAACATATTTGAAACAAGTAGATTTAAAAATCGCACATCCGATGTCTGTTTTACGAACTGCAATTTCCATGCTATCATTATACGATGAGAGCGCTGAAATTATGGATGAAAAGTCCAATTATTTGAAAGCGGTTAAATTGCAGGCACAAGTGGGAACTTTAGTTGCTGCTTACGCGAGGATTCGTAAAGGTTTAGATCTTGTTGAGCCTAGAAACGATTTATCATTAGCTGCAAACTTCTTGTACATGTTAAATGATCGCGAGCCAAATGAAGTTGAAATTGAAGCTTTTGATAAGGCGCTCGTACTTCATGCAGATCATGAGTTAAACGCTTCTACATTTACTGCACGCGTTTGTGTAGCTACACTTTCAGATGTATATTCTGGTATTACAGCAGCAATCGGTGCGTTAAAAGGCCCTCTTCACGGCGGGGCAAATGAAAATGTAATGAAGATGTTAACTGAAATTGGCGAAGAAGAAAATGTAGAATCATATATTCATAATGCTCTTCAAAATAAAGTGAAAATTATGGGCTTTGGCCACCGTGTATATGAGCAGGGTGATCCGCGTGCAAAACATTTACGCGAAATGTCTAAGAGATTATGCGTGCTTTTAGGAGAAGAGAAATGGTATAATATGTCTATCAAAATTGAAGACATTGTAACAAAAGAAAAAGGTCTTCCACCAAATGTTGATTTCTATTCAGCTTCTGTATACCATTGTTTAGGAATTGACCATGACTTATTTACACCTATTTTTGCAATTAGCCGTATGTCAGGCTGGTTAGCTCATATTCTAGAACAATATGAAAACAACCGTTTAATCCGTCCGCGTGCTGATTATAATGGACCAACACATCAAGTGTATGTTCCAATTGCACAACGATAAGCGAATAACACTATTTTGATAGTGAAAATACGCTTTCAAAAGTCTGATTTTTTCGGAAAGATGTAATGATTAGAATATTTTAATTTGACTAACGGTTTGAACTGAGGGGTTATTCCCTCAGTTTCATACATATGAAATTTCAAACATGGGGGTTATCACATTGACGACAGGTGAAAAAATTACTGTAACTAATGGTGTTATGAATGTACCAAACAATCCGATTATTCCATTTATCGAAGGAGATGGAATTGGTCCTGATATTTGGGCAGCTGCATCTCGTGTACTAGAAGCAGCAGTTGAAAAAGCTTATGATGGTGAGAAGAAAATCGTTTGGAAAGAAGTGCTTGCAGGGGAAAAAGCATTCAACCAAACAGGTGAGTGGTTACCAGAAGAAACTTTAAATTTAATCCGTGAATATTTAATCGCGATTAAAGGTCCACTTACAACTCCAGTTGGCGGTGGTATTCGTTCTCTAAACGTAGCACTTCGTCAAGAATTAGATTTATATGTATGTCTACGTCCAGTTCGTTATTTTGAAGGTGTTCCTTCACCTGTAAAACGTCCGGAAGATACTGATATGGTTATTTTCCGTGAAAATACAGAAGACATTTATGCTGGAATTGAATATGCACAAGGATCTCCAGAAGCAGAAAAAGTTCTTGCTTTCTTAAAAGAAGCAATGGGTGTTAATAAAATCCGCTTCCCAGAAACATCTGGTATTGGTATTAAACCAATCTCAGAAGAAGGGACAAAGCGTCTTGTTCGTGCTGCAATTCAATATGCAATTAACGAAAAACGCTCTTCTGTTACATTAGTTCATAAAGGAAACATTATGAAATTTACAGAAGGTGCTTTCAAAAACTGGGGTTACGAAGTAGCGGAACAAGAATTCGGCGACAAAGTATTTACTTGGGCTGAATATGATCGCATCGTTGAGAAAGATGGTAAAGATGCAGCGAATAAAGCGATGGCAGACGCTGAAGTGGCTGGAAAAATCATCGTAAAAGATTCTATTGCAGACATCTTCTTACAACAAATTTTAACTCGTCCACGTGAGTTCGATGTTGTTGCAACAATGAACTTAAACGGAGACTACATCTCTGATGCACTTGCTGCACAAGTAGGTGGAATCGGTATTGCACCTGGTGCAAATATTAACTATGTGACTGGACATGCTATCTTTGAAGCTACGCACGGTACAGCTCCGAAATATGCAGGTTTAGATAAAGTAAACCCATCTTCGGTTCTTCTTTCTGGTGTATTATTATTAGAGCACTTAGGATGGAACGAAGCTGCGAAATTAGTAACTGCTTCAGTTGAGAAAACAATTGCTTCAAAAGTAGTAACTTATGATTTCGCACGCTTAATGGAAGGTGCAACAGAAGTGAAATGTTCTGAGTTCGCTAATGAACTTATTAAAAACATGGATGTAGCGATAATCAAAAACGCATAATTAAAGCGGGGGGTAAATTATGACAATCAAACGCAAGAAAGTTTCAGTCATCGGTGCAGGATTTACAGGAGCAACAACAGCATTCTTGTTAGCACAAAAAGAACTTGCAGATGTTGTATTAGTGGACATTCCACAACTGGAAAATCCAACAAAAGGGAAAGCGTTAGATATGTTAGAAGCGAGCCCAGTACAAGGTTTTGATGCTAACATTATTGGAACATCTGATTACGAAGATACTGCTGATTCTGACGTTGTCGTTATTACAGCAGGTATTGCACGTAAGCCTGGTATGAGCCGTGATGATCTAGTAGCAACAAACTCTAAAATTATGAAAAGTATTACGCGCGACATTGCAAAACATTCACCAAATGCGATTATTGTTGTATTAACAAATCCAGTTGATGCAATGACATATTCTGTATTTAAAGAAGCGGGATTCCCGAAAGAGCGTGTTATTGGTCAATCGGGCGTATTAGATACAGCTCGTTTCCGTACATTTATCGCGCAAGAATTAAATCTTTCTGTGAAAGACATTACAGGATTTGTTCTTGGAGGACACGGTGACGATATGGTACCTCTTGTACGTTATTCTTACGCAGGTGGCATTCCGTTAGAAACGTTAATTCCGAAAGAGCGTTTAGAAGCAATCGTAGAACGTACCCGTAAAGGTGGCGGCGAGATTGTAGGCTTATTAGGAAACGGTAGTGCATATTACGCACCAGCTGCTTCTTTGGTTGAAATGACAGAAGCAATCTTGAAAGATCAACGCCGTGTATTACCGGCTATTGCGTACCTTGAAGGTGAATATGGTTATAGTGACCTTTACTTAGGAGTACCAGTAATTCTAGGTGGTAACGGAATTGAAAAAATTATTGAATTAGAACTTCTTGCAGATGAAAAAGAAGCGTTAGATCGCTCTGTAGAATCTGTACGTAATGTTATGAAGGTTCTTGTTTAATAATTAAATATAAGCGGAAAAAGATTCGGGGCCCCGAATCTTTTTCTACTATTTATTGAAATGTTTTTTTGAAATAATATGAAAACGCTATCATTTGTAATATCCTATAATGAAACTATAGATTTATACTATACATTGCCCTCATCATAGTAAATGTCGGATCAAGTATCGCTTTTAGTAGGATAATAAGGTGAAAAAATCGGAGGGGGTTGTAACATGTTAAAGAAAAAAGTTCAAATTGGTCGTAAAATGGATGAAATTACAGTAGGAGAGAAATTATCTATCACTGAAAAAATTGAGGATAAAGATTTGTTATTGTACTTAGGGTTAACGAATGATGCCAATCCATTATATATTCAGCATGATTACGCATCCCAAACTCCGTATGAAAAGCCGATTGTACCAAGCATTATGCTAACTGGAATGATTACAACGGCAGTTACGAAATATTTACCAGGTCCAGGGAGTCATATTACGAGAAAGGACCTTACATTCGTGAAGCATGTTCACCATTATGAAACGTTACAAATCCACTTTGAAGTTGTGGCTGTTTCTGAGGAGGAACATACAATTGATATGCTTGTATCTGCTCATGATGAAAAAGGAGAAACAGTTGTAAAGGGTTCATTAACAGTAACGCCGCCTTTCAAATCAGTTTCTATTATGGAAAAAGCATTAGATAATTTTTAAAACATGAAAATATGAATAGCGCTAGCATACCTTTTTTTATAAGGGGGCTAGCGCTATTTTTAGTTGAAGAATCCTTCGGCGAACCCTTCAGCGAAATCTGAACACCCTGTTTTAATTGTATCCCAGCTTGGTACGTTAAAAGTAAGGAAACATGTTACTAACAAAGTTAAAATAGGTAGTAATATTCGCATAATAGCTCCTTTTTCATGTTTATTTATATATTAAAATTAATAATATATTGGTTGGTAATTAAAGTCAATTAAAGGGGTGGTTTTTTAAGATGAAGTGGAAGAGAGAAGACGTTATCTTTGAAACGATAAGAGAAGCTGAAGTATGGGCGGACGGGGTTGCGAATGAAATGTATGGAAGACTATTTGATGGATATGAAACACTAGACTATAAAATAGCGTATGCTCTTTCTTTTTTTCTAGCGCAAAATCGAGAATTCAATATTCATACGGAAGTAGAATGGAATGAAAATATAGATGTGTATAAAGTATGGATAACAACACGTTAATGGAAGTGAATGAGTAATAACAATGGCACAATCTGAATCCATGAATAGACAATTATATTGAGAGGGACCTTGTTTTCTAGTATGATGAGAATAACGGGGAAAATACTAGGATGAAGAAGGTTTCAAGTCTATAACTTGGAGGAAAAGAATGAACAATCGTATTTTAGTAGTTGATGATGAGGAGTTTATCTTAACTTTAATCGAATTTAATTTACAACAAGCTGGTTTTGAAGTAATAACAGCGATGGATGGTGAGATGGCGCTTCAAAAAGCGACAACAGAACGTCCGGATTTAATTATATTAGATTTAATGCTTCCAAAAATGGATGGTATGGAAGTGTGTAAAGAATTACGATTGCAGCGTATTATGACGCCGATTTTAATGTTAACAGCAAAAGATGATGAGTTTGATAAGGTGTTAGGTCTTGAACTTGGGGCAGATGATTATATGACGAAGCCATTTAGCCCAAGGGAAGTTGTTGCGCGTGTGAAGGCAATTTTACGCCGTACAAAATTACAACAAGAAGAGCAAGTTGCAGAAACGTCAGATGAAGAGAGTATCATGATTGCTGAACTTAAAATTTTACCAGAGTTTTATGAGGCTTATTTCCAAGGAAGAAAGCTTGAATTAACACCAAAAGAATTTGAATTACTTGTTTATCTTGCGAAAAATAAAAGTCGCGTGTTGACACGTGATCAATTATTAAGTGCTGTATGGAATTATGATTTTGCTGGTGATACACGAATTGTTGACGTTCATATTAGCCATTTGCGCGATAAAATTGAACAAAATACGAAAAAACCGACGTACATTAAAACGATACGTGGTTTAGGATATAAATTAGAGGAGCCAAAAGGGGATGAATAAATTTCGTTCCAGGCTTCTTTTTACATTTGTTTCTCTTATTGTGTTTATTTTAGTCGGACTCGGTTTATTGCTAGAAACCGTGTTTGAAAACTACTATATAGACCATGCCAAAGAGAGAATGGTAAAAGAGACAGAGTATATTGCGGTATTAGCAGAAGAACAAGGTTTTGATGATGTTTTAAAAAATCCATATGTATTTGAAAAATTAGAAGAAAAAATACAGGCTTCTATTGTATTTGTAGATGAGAAAAAGAAAGTTCAATATAGCGGGGGAGAACAGTCTGCGTTTAGCCAAGGAATAATTAAAGAACTTTCCTCTGAAACAACAAAGCAAAGAAATAAAGTCATTACGAAAGAAACAGATCAGAATAACGAATTTTACCATGCGGTATTCGTTCAAGATGTAGCAGGGAAACAAGGATACATTTTGGTGAAAAGTACAATTGAGCCATTGAAAGCTGTTCATCAAAAAACGTGGGGATTATTAATTATCGGATTTGTTATCGCTTGTCTTGTCGTTGTATTTTTAGGTATGAAAATTACAGGGCAATATATTAGACCGATTGAATCCGTTACGAAAGTTGCTATCGAATTAGCGAAGGGCAATTATAAAGCGCGCGCTTATGAAAGTCATTCAGATGAAACGGGAATGTTAAGTAAAGCGATTAATATTTTAGCCCGTAATTTACAAGAGATGACACTTGAGCAAGAAATGCAACAAGATCGTCTGCATACGTTAATTGAAAATATGGGAAGTGGAATGATTTTAATTGATAGCCGCGGTTATATAAACCTTGTAAACCGTTCGTATAAGGAGACCTTCCATGTAACAGATGAAGAATATTTAGATCGATTATATTATGAGTCGTTTCATCACCCGGAAATTATAGAGCTTGTAGAAGAAATCTTTATGACAGAAGTGAAAGTGCGTAAACAAATGTTATTGCCACTTGGAATTGAGCGAAAGCATTTCGAGGTATATGGAGCACCGATTATCGGGACGAACCATGAATGGAAAGGGATTGTCCTTGTATTCCATGACATTACTGAGCTGAAAAAGTTAGAACAAATGAGAAAAGACTTTTTAGCGAATGTTTCTCATGAACTAAAAACGCCGATTACTTCTATTAAAGGTTTTTCAGAAACACTCTTAGACGGTGCTATGAATAATAAAAAATTCTGCGAACATTTCTTGCACATTATTTTAAAAGAAAGTGAACGTATGCAAGGATTAATTGAAGATTTATTAGATTTATCAAAGATTGAGCAACAAGGATTTAAATTAAGTATGGGGACCGTGGATATGAAGGGACTTCTTGAGGACATTCATATGGTGCTTGATAATAAAGCAGGAGAAAAAGAAATCTCTTTACAAGTAAATACGATAAAACGTGTCTCTGTCATTGGAGATCCAAGTCGTTTGCAGCAAATCTTTATTAATTTAATGAATAACGCAATCGTATATACGCCGGCTGGAGGCGTTGTTTCTGTAGAATTAGCAGAAGATAAATATAATGCTTATATAAAAGTATCGGATACGGGAATTGGTATTAGTAAAGATGAAATTCCGCGTATTTTTGAACGCTTTTACCGAGTGGATAAAGCGAGAAGTAGAAATACTGGTGGTACAGGCCTTGGATTATCAATTGTAAAGCATTTAGTAGAGGCACATCACGGTACAATTACAGTGGATAGTGAAGTTGGGGAAGGGACAACATTTACAGTTGTTTTACCAAAATCAGCAACTGAAAAATAGGATGAAGGATGTTTACAATATATTAACAATGGCTTAATTAAATATTAATAAAGCTCTGTTAATATAATACATGAAAACCCCTTCATCCAAGGAGTAATTTTGGACGAGAATAGTTATGCTGTTCTCGTCACTTCCCTTTATGCCAATATAAGTCTGTTTATATATGAAAGAAAAATAACCGTTATTTTTCTTCTCTCTATTAGTCATGTTAATATAGAGAGAGGAAAGGAACGGTTTTTTTCTGTGAAAAAAATCATTTCAAATTTGTATGGGGAGGTTTCTGATTTGGAAAAAAAGGTCGTATTAGTAGATGGTAATAATATCGCGTATCGTGCTTTCTTTGCACTACCGCTTTTAAATAACGACAAAGGTATACATACGAACGCAATTTACGGTTTTACAATGATGTTAATGAGAATATTAGAGGAAGAAAAACCGACGCATATGTTAGTAGCATTTGATGCGGGTAAAACGACATTCCGTCATAAAACATATAGTGAGTACAAAGGAGGACGTCAAAAGACTCCACCTGAATTATCAGAACAATTCCCGTTTATTCGTGAGATGCTTGATGCATTCAACGTACCGCGTTATGAATTAGAAAATTATGAAGCGGATGACATTATGGGAACGCTAGCGAAAGAAGCGAGTGAACAAGGAGCAAGTGTAAAAGTTATTTCAGGAGATAAAGATTTACTGCAACTTGTTTCTGATAACACGCTTGTATGTATTCCTCGAAAAGGGATTACGGAAGTAGATGAATATACGAAAGAAGCTTTATTTGAGAAATACAGCTTATCACCAAAGCAAATTATCGATATGAAAGGTTTAATGGGAGACCAATCAGATAATATTCCAGGTGTACCAGGAGTTGGTGAAAAAACTGCGATTAAATTGTTAACACAGTTTGGAACGGTTGAAGAAGTGTATGAAAATCTAGATCAAGTAAGCGGGAAGAAATTAAAGGAGAAACTGGAAGCGAATAAGGACCAAGCTCTTATGAGTAAAGATCTTGCTACTATTATTATAGATGCGCCGATTACTGTGCATGTAGATGATATGGAATATAAAGGGTATGAACCGAGCGATGTCATTCCAATGTTCGAGAATTTAGGATTTACATCTCTTTTAAATAAATTAGGTGTTACGCCAGAAGAAACGGCTCCAGCTGAATTAGATGATATTACATTTGATATTGTGGAAGAAGTTACAGAAGAAATGCTTCAGCAAGATAGTGCGCTTATTGTTGAAGTACAAGAAGATAACTATCATAAAGCGGACATTCAAGGTTTTGGTATTCAAAATGAAAATGGCTGTTACTTTATTCAGAAGGACATTGCATTTGCATCGGATGCTTTCAAAGCGTGGCTTGCAAATGGAGAAATGAGAAAGTATACATTTGATGCGAAGCGTGCAATTGTTGCACTGAAATGGAACGGGATAGATATACAAGGGATTGACTTTGATCTATTAATCGCTGCTTATTTACTTGACCCGGCTGACACAGATAAAGATTTCCGTACTGTAGCGAAAATGAAAGAAACGCATGCTGTAAAATCGGATGAAGAAGTTTACGGAAAAGGCGCGAAGCGTGCTGTTCCAGAGCTAGAAGTAGTAGCAGAGCATGTAGCTCGTAAAGTGCATGTATTATATGATGTAAAGCAAACATTCATTGAAGAGTTAGAAAAGAATGAGCAATATGACCTGTTTACAGAGTTAGAATTACCACTTGCGCGTGTATTAGCTGATATGGAAGTAAAAGGTGTAAAAGTTGATACGGAACGTCTTCGTAGTATGGGAGAAGAACTTGCAGGTAGATTAAAGGAAATGGAACAGGAAATTTATAAGCTTGCGGGAACAGAATTTAATATTAATTCACCGAAGCAGCTTGGTGTTATTCTGTTTGAGAACTTAAACTTACCAGTTATTAAAAAGACGAAAACAGGTTATTCTACGTCAGCTGATGTACTAGACAAGCTTATGGATCACCATGAAATCATTCCAAATATTTTACATTATCGTCAATTAGGGAAACTAAATTCAACTTATATTGAAGGTTTATTAAAAGTTGTACATGAAGACTCATCTAAAATCCATACTCGTTTCAATCAAGTATTAACGCAAACAGGTCGATTAAGTTCGACGGATCCGAACTTGCAAAATATCCCGATTCGATTAGAAGAAGGAAGAAAGATTCGTCAGGCATTCGTTCCATCAGAAGAAGGATGGATTATGTACGCGGCAGATTATTCGCAAATTGAACTTCGCGTATTAGCTCATATTGCAAATGATAAAGGGTTAGTGGAAGCGTTCCAACATGACATGGATATTCATACGAAAACAGCTATGGATGTATTTGGCGTTAAAAAAGATGAAGTAAATTCGAATATGAGACGACAAGCGAAAGCTGTTAACTTCGGAATTGTGTATGGTATTAGTGATTATGGTCTTTCACAAAACTTAGGAATTACAAGAAAAGCAGCAGCGGAATTTATTGAAAAGTATTTAGAAAGTTTCCCTGGTGTACAAGAATACATGAATGACATCGTAAAAGATGCGAAGCAAAAAGGATATGTGGCTACATTATTAAATCGCCGCCGTTACATTCCGGAAATTACGAGTCGTAATTTCAATTTACGTAGCTTTGCTGAGCGTACAGCTATGAATACACCAATTCAAGGTACGGCAGCAGATATTATTAAAAAAGCGATGATTATTATGGCAGATCGTTTAGAAGAAGAAGGATTACAAGCGCGTCTTCTTCTGCAAGTACACGATGAATTGATATTTGAAGCACCAAAAGAAGAAATTGAAAAATTAGAGAAGCTTGTACCAGAAGTGATGGAGCATGCAATTGAACTTGCAGTTCCGCTGAAAGTTGATTATTCTTACGGTCCAACTTGGTACGACGCAAAATAAGGAAGTGATGAAATGCCTGAATTACCAGAGGTTGAAAACGTCAGACGGACACTTGAAAATCTTGTAACAGGAAAAACGATTGAAGATGTTATTGTTACCTATCCCAAAATAGTAAAACGACCGGATGATGCGGAAATCTTTAAAGAAATGCTAAGAGGCGAGAAGATTGAAAATATAAAGCGAAGAGGAAAGTTTTTGCTGTTATATGTAACGAATTATGTTATTGTTTCACATTTGCGTATGGAAGGTAAGTTTTTACTGCATCAAGAGGATGAGCCAATTGATAAGCATACGCACGTCCGCTTCTTATTTACAGATGGAACTGAATTACATTATAAAGATGTGAGAAAGTTTGGTACGATGCATCTCTTTAAGAAAGGTGAAGAGATGCATCAAATGCCTCTTGCTGACTTAGGTCCGGAGCCATTTGATGCTGAATTGACACCACAGTATTTACAAGAAAGATTGCAAAAGACAAATCGTAAAATAAAAGTTGTATTATTGGACCAGCGTCTTTTAGTAGGGCTTGGAAATATATATGTAGATGAAGTTTTATTCCGTTCTCAAATTCATCCGGAACGAGAAGCGTCTTCTTTAACAACAGACGAAATTGAACGAATTTACGAGGCCACTGTTACAACGTTAGGTGAAGCGGTAAAGCGAGGCGGAAGTACAATTCGAACATATATCAACTCACAAGGGCAAATTGGTTCGTTCCAAGAACTTCTAAATGTATACGGAAAAAAAGGAGAACCGTGTGTAACTTGCGGTACGATATTAGAAAAAACAGTAGTTGGCGGAAGAGGAACGCATTACTGCCCAATTTGTCAGCCTAGAATATAGAAAAGAGATAACATCGGATAGGCATTTGTCATATACATACAGCAGAGCTATGTATAAGGGAGGAGCTTACCGATGTACCTTTATTTATCTCTTATTTTATTAGCTTTTACATTAAGCTTAGATAGCTGTAGTGTAGGGCTAACATATGGTTTAAGAAGTGTAAGAATTCCACTAAGATCAATTATAATTATCGGAATGTGTTCAGCGGCTGTTATGCTTGTTTCAATGGGAATTGGACATATGATCGCGAAAATATTTTCACCTGTTATCGCAACGCGTATCGGTGGGCTTGTTCTTATTGGAATAGGAATTTGGGTATTATATCAATTTTTTCGAAGTGAGAAAAAAGAAGAGCCGAAGCAAGAGGAGAAGGTCTGGAAATTAGAGATTGCCTCGCTTGGGTTAGTGATTCAAATTTTACGGAAACCGACTGTAGCAGATTTCGATAAATCAGGCACCATTTCTGCAGGAGAAGCATTGCTTCTTGGTATTGCTCTATCTGTAGATTCGTTCGGTGCTGGAATTGGTGCATCTTTATTAGGGTATGCACCGGCTATGATGGCGATATTAGTTGCAGTGATGAGTTCTTTATTTTTATTTATTGGAATGAAACTTGGAACGGTGTTATCAAATATGAAATGGTTACAAAAATTTACATTCCTGCCTGGGGTATTACTCATTATTATTGGAATTTGGAAAATGTAAGTATGGGCGTGGAACATTAGTTTCGCGCCTTTTATATTGTGAGGAGGATTATGATGACAGTAGTAATTGGATTAACGGGAGGCATTGCCAGTGGAAAAAGTACAGTGTCTCAAATGTTTCGTGAGCTAAGTATACCAGTTATTGATGCAGATATTATTGCGCGAGAAGTTGTAGAACAAGGAAAACCTGCATATAACAAAATTGTAGAAGTGTTTGGAACGGAAATTTTACAAGAAGATGGAGAATTAGATCGTCCAAAACTAGGAAGCGTCGTTTTCTATAATGAAGAAAAACGATTGCAGTTAAATAAAATTGTTCATCCTGCAGTGCGTGAGGAAATGAATAGGCAAAAAGAAATGTACATAAAAGAAGGTATGCAAGCGGTTGTGTTAGATATTCCTCTCTTATTTGAAAGCAAATTAACAAGTCTCGTTGACCGCGTTTTAGTTGTAGCAGTTAAGCCACAAACGCAATTAGAACGTTTAATGAAGCGAAATAATTTTTCAGAAGAAGAAGCAACAGCTCGTATTCAATCTCAAATGCCGTTAGAGGAAAAAGTGAAACATGCAGATGAAGTGATAAATAATGATGGCACAATTATGGGAACGAAAACACAATTGCAGGTTATTTTAAAGAATTGGAACATTATTGACTAAAAAATTGTGAAATTAATGAAAATGCTTAGTGACATATCCCCTTTTTGTGTTATACTATTATTGGGATTGGAGATAAATAGTATAACGCATTCAAGGGGGATAACATATTATGACTCGTGTGGCAATTAATGGATTTGGACGTATTGGGAGAATGGTATTTCGTCAGGCAATAAAAGAAAGCGCATTCGAAATTGTAGCAATCAATGCAAGCTATCCATCTGAAACGTTAGCACATCTAATTAAATATGATACAGTTCACGGCAAGTTTGACGGAACAGTAGAAGCATTTGAAGATCACTTATTAGTTGATGGAAAAATGATTCGCCTTTTAAACAACCGCGATCCAAAGGAATTGCCTTGGACAGATCTAGGTGTTGAAGTTGTAATTGAAGCAACTGGTAAATTTAATTCAAAAGAAAAAGCAATTCTTCACGTTGAAGCCGGAGCGAAAAAAGTTATTTTAACAGCGCCTGGTAAAAATGAAGATGTAACAATTGTAGTTGGTGTGAACGAAGACCAATTAGATATTACAAAACATACTGTTATTTCAAATGCATCTTGTACAACAAACTGTTTAGCGCCTGTTGTTAAGGTGTTAGATGAGCAGTTTGGAATTGAAAACGGTTTAATGACGACAGTTCACGCTTATACAAATGACCAAAAAAATATTGATAACCCACATAAAGATTTAAGAAGAGCACGTGCTTGCGGACAATCAATTATTCCGACAACGACAGGTGCTGCGAAAGCGCTAGCAAAAGTTCTTCCGCATTTAAATGGAAAACTTCATGGTATGGCACTTCGTGTACCAACACCAAACGTGTCTCTTGTTGACTTAGTAGTAGATGTAAAACGTGATGTGACAGTTGAAGCTATTAACGACGCATTCAAAACTGTTGCAAACGGTGCGTTAAAAGGCATTGTAGAATTCAGTGAAGAACCTTTAGTATCTATCGACTTTAATACAAATACACACTCAGCTATTATTGATGGTTTATCTACAATGGTAATGGGTGATCGTAAAGTGAAAGTACTTGCTTGGTATGATAACGAGTGGGGCTACTCTCGTCGTGTTGTAGATCTTGTAACGTTAGTTGTTGACGAATTAGCGAAACAAAAAAATATGCAACATATTTAAGGGAATAAGGGAGAGGGCAAGTAAATATTGCTCTCTTTTTTTAATTTTTTCTGAAAAGGAAAAAAATTATATGAGTATATTTTGGAAAGTGGACATACCACGAAGCGTTGTTATTACTGTATTTGTGAATCATTTATTTTTTTTAGGGAAAAGTAAAGAGGAAAATATGACAGAAAATCGAAAAAACTGTTGTTGCAAAATGAAAATAAACAAAGTATACTAACACTCGTAAACTTAAGAGCTGAGGTACGTAGTCACTACTTAAAGGGTTAGGACCTCTCTGGACTAACTTTCCCCCGTGGTAGTGGAGCAAGCCAAATTGCAAATTAGTTTTCAATTCGAACAGTTAGAATAAATTTACAAGGGGGAACTGTAGAATGGATACTATGGATACGATGGGTCGTCACGTGATCGCTGAACTTTGGGATTGCGATTTCGACAAGCTTAATGACATGCCGTATATTGAACAATTATTTGTGGATGCAGCACTAAGAGCTGGTGCTGAAGTGCGTGAGGTTGCTTTTCATAAATTTGCACCACAAGGTGTAAGTGGAGTAGTAATTATCTCGGAATCACATTTAACAATTCATAGCTTTCCGGAGCACGGTTACGCGAGTATTGATGTTTATACTTGTGGGGATCGTATTGATCCAAATGTTGCTGCAGAATATATTGCAGAAGGTTTAAACGCGAAAACGCGTGAGAGCATCGAGCTTCCTCGAGGCACTGGTAGCTTCGAAATTAAGCAGAGAGAAACAAAAGCTCTTTAAAAAAGAACATAATTGATTTAAAATGTAAAGAGGTGTATAATGCACCTCTTTTTTAGTTTATAAAAAGGAAAAATATAACGTACTCGTTAGTTAGATAAACTGAGCTCTTACGAATAAGTTAGCATCCTATCTACCATCTTATTTTGAAAACGAGATAAGAAAATAATGTGCTTAAACTTAAAGTGGTAAGAGAGTTAGAATGAGTTATATAATACTGTATATATATTGTCAGATGAAGTAAGTAGAGAAAAAATAAAGAGTATAGTGTAAAGGAGTGAATATATTGCGTTGTCCATCCTGTTCTCATAATGGTACAAGAGTGTTAGATTCGCGTCCGGTAGACGAGGGGCGCTCTATTCGAAGAAGGAGAGAGTGTGAAAGTTGTTTAAGTCGCTTTACGACATTCGAAAGAGTAGAAGAGTCACCACTTATCGTTGTAAAAAAAGAAGGTACACGAGAAGAGTTTAATAAAGAAAAGATTTTACGCGGCTTAATTAAAGCTTGCGAAAAAAGACCAGTGTCTTTAAGGCAATTAGAAGAAGTAACTCAAAGTGTGGAACGTGAACTTCGTAATTTAGGAATATCAGAAGTGAAAAGTGATATGATTGGCGAAATTGTTATGGAAGAACTGCGTGATATTGATGATGTTGCTTACGTACGTTTTGCATCTGTATATCGCCAATTTAAAGATTTAAATGTATTTATTGAAGAATTAAAAGATATACTGCAAAAAGAAAGAGAGTAGAATCTGTATTGTATTCTCTTTACATACCGTAAGTAATGAGATAAGAGAGCTAGAAGCGAAAGCTAATAGCTCTTTTTCGCTAAGAAATTATATAATGAAGATAGAACGAATGAAATAGAGGATAGATTGGATGAGAGAAAGGAAAAGCAAGAATGGAAAAACAGTCGTGGATGGAGCTATTGCCAATTGATCGTTATAAAGTAAGTGCGAAAGGGTTACTGCATAATTACGACCGAAAAGTGTTAACGATGTTGTATCAGCCGTTAATAGGTAGTAGAGCGTTTAGCTTGTACATGACGCTATGGGGAGAGTTAGAGCAAGATCGTGTGTTTGGAAAAGAGAATACGCATCATTCCCTTATGGTGACCATGCAAATGCAGCTTCCCGAAATATATGAGGAACGGGTAAAGTTAGAGGCAATTGGGCTTTTGAAAGTATATATTAAGAAAGAAAAAGATATTCGAATGTTTATATACGAGCTGCAACCACCTTTATCGCCGAAGCAGTTTTTTGATGATATTGTTTTAAGTATCTTTTTATACAATCGATTGAGTCGGACAAAATATAATCAAGTAAAGCAATATTTCTTAGAAGAAGAATTTGATTTTGTATCTTATGAAAATGTTACACGTTCTTTCAATGATGTGTTTGGTTCGTTTAATCCAGGTCAGCTTGAGCATGCGCAAGAGGATCTTCGTATTCCAAAAACGACAGCTATGCCAAGTAACGAGAAGGGGGACGCTCCGAAAGTTTGGAATGATTTCTTTGATTTCTCCTTATTTGTAGATGGCTTGTCTGCCCTTGTTCCTAAAAAGGCGATTACAGATCAAGTGCGAGAGTGTGTTATCACGCTTGCTTACGTATACGGTGTAGATGTGTTATCGATGCAAAATATCGTTCTTGGTGCGGTGACAGAGATGCAGACAATTGATATTGAAAGGCTTAGAAAAGGAGCACGTGATTGGTATCAGTTCGAAAACGGTCAAGCGTTACCAGTATTAAGTGAAAGAGTACAACCTCACGCTGCACGTGTGATGAAAGAGAAAGAGCCTTCTACGCAAGAAGAGATGTTAATAAAACAGTTAGAGGAAATCTCGCCAAAACAACTATTGAAAGAAATTTCTGGTGGTGCAGAGGCGACGAAGGCTGACTTGCAAATCGTTGAAGATGTAATGATCAATCAAAAGTTAACGCCAGGTGTTGTGAATGTACTTATTTATTACGTTATGCTACGCTCAGATATGAAACTTGCGAAAACGTATGTGGAGAAGATTGCAGGGCATTGGGCACGCAAAAAGGTCGGTACAGTAGCTGAAGCAATGGCGTTAGCGAAAGAAGAAAACCGTCAATATCAAGAATGGGCTGAGACGAAGAAGAAAGGCCGTACGTCGAAGAAAACGGTCCGAACAGAAATGGTACCGGATTGGCTGAAAGAAGAGCCGAAAGAACAAGAGAAAGAAACAGAAACAGTGAAGAAAGATGTAAGTAAGAAAAAAGATGCAAGTACGTTAGATGATGAACGAAAACGACTAGAAGAAATGTTGAAAAAATATAAGCGTGATTAATAGAAGAGAATGAACGCTCTTTGAGGTGAGAAAATGGAGCATATTCAAAATTCATTTGCAAAGTTAATGGAAAATGAAAGTTTTAAAAATAGATATGAAGTATTAAAGGCGGAAGTAATGGAACATCCGCGTGTGAAAGAATTTATAGACGAACATAAAGGTGAAGTAACAACTTCTATGATTGAGCGCAGTCTTGTAAAATTATACGAATATATTGGACAAAGTGTAGGTTGCGTAGATTGTCCAGATCTAGGTTCGTGTAAAAACATGTTGCAAGGATATGAACCAAAGCTCGTTATCCAAGGGAAGATGATTGATATTCAATACGATCGTTGCGTTAGAAAAGTAGCATATGACGAGAGGAAGAAATATGAAAAACTCGTTCAAAGTGTATATATGCCAACTGACATTTTACAGGCAACGATGGAAAACTTAGATCCGTCTGATTTAGATGCGCGTATTGATGCAATTGGTGCAGCCAATGAATTTTTAAGTACATATGAACCTGGTAAAAAAGTACAAGGTTTATATTTGTACGGTAAATTTGGTGTAGGGAAAACGTATTTGTTAGGAGCAATTGCGAATGAGCTTGCTCGAAAGAAAATTAGTTCGATGCTCGTATATTTCCCTGAATTTCTACGTGAAATTAAAAGTTCGATTCAAGATAATTCGATTGGGGAAAAGATTGATGCGGTGAAACGCGTACAAGTTTTAATGTTAGATGATATCGGAGCGGAAGCGATGTCAAGCTTTGTGCGTGATGATGTGCTTGGTGCAATTTTGCAATTCCGTATGTTAGAAAACTTACCGACGTTCTTTACGTCTAACTTTGATTTCAAGGAATTGGAACATCATTTAACGTATACACAGCGTGGTGAAGCAGAACAAATGAAAGCAGCTCGTATTATGGAACGAATTAAATATTTAGCGAAGCCAATTACAATTGGTGGGAAAAACCGACGTCATAAGTAAAGAGTAAGCTGAAAAGCTTGCTCTTTTTTCGTTTTGAACACTTTTCAGACTAGATGAATTGTAAAATGAAAAGTTCTTATGGAAAATTCATTGTAGCTTGTATCATTTTTTTCTCCCTCCCTTAATATATATAAAATTAGCAAGCCATATCGAGTGGATTTTCTAACGATAGGAAATGTAATTCTACTAAGAGTGAACTTCACGCGGGACGGACTCTTATAGGATTTGTAACGTATAGATACAATCCTTTAGAGCGGGGATAAAAGGGGGGACAAAAGTGATTGAAATTTGCTTCGAAGAAAAAAATGATGCTATGCATGTATATAGACAACTACTGAAAAGAGCGGAACTGTTATATAAGGAAACGAGTGTGTATTTACAGGAACAAAAGATTGTAATTCACATACCAGTATGTGAATCGAATTATATTGAAAAGATTTTATTGCCAGTAATGGTGTATTTTATTGTGAATGTAAAGCAAAATGAGTGGATTTATACAATCTTAAAAGAAAAGTTTTTTTATGAGGAACAAGAAGAGTGTCATCAAATATTGCATATGGCACAAGAGATTTTAAAGGGAAGAAGAAAAGGGATTGCTCGTGAATTAACACGTCACACATTTGAATCATATATTAAGTCTTCTTTAAATAATTGGCTTTGTGATCCGCTCTCATTCTCGTTTTCATCATATGTTCGTTTTCGTCTTCGTACATATAGGGAAATGGTAGCTAAGCTTGCTGAAGTGGCGATTGATGAGTATAAGTTGGAGCAAGAATATCAAATGTTTATTGAGACGCTCCGGCAACAAGTAAGTAGCCGGAAATCACGTTTGTCCTGTGTGCATCTTATTTTTGATGAAAGTTTTATTTTCTATGATGATAAAGGTAGACGTTTAAAACAGGAGAAATTGGTCCAATATATAGACGAGGAATTATTGAAGCAAAAGGATGTATATATTGACACGAAAGTAATTGCACCACTTCTTTCTATTTCGCCAAAAAAAATTTATTTATATACGAAAGAACAAGATCATAATATGATTATTACTTTGCGAAATGTATTTCAAGAACGGGTCCAATTACATGGATTACATGAGTTTGAGCGCAATGTGAAAAATTTAAAAAATAAAGGTAACGCCCTTGATTTTCTAAGTTTTTGAGCATATAATTACCTACATAAATGAAATATATTGAAATGTCATGATGAGGACATGAGTAGTTTTCTACGATTTTCAGAGAGGGAAGCCTTAGGGTGTGAGCTTCCTAGTACGGGATTATTACTTACCACCTCTAAACTTTAGCAGTGAACGGTTTTTCTAGTAATTGCTAACGGACAACACCGTTATGTTGAACTTGAGCAATTAACAATAAGGTTAATTGGAACAAGGGTGGAACCACGAATTCAACACTCGTCCCTTTTTACGGGATGAGTGTTTTTTATTTTGAGAAAAAGAGGAGTGACCAGTGATGGCAGATGTAGTTAAAATTACTTTCCCTGATGGAGCTGTGAAGGAGTTTCCAAAAGGCGTAACAACTGAAGAAATCGCAGCTTCTATTAGCCCAGGCTTAAAGAAAAAAGCTGTGGCTGGAAAATTAAACGATGAGATGATCGATCTTGTTACACCAATCGAAGAAGATGGTGCAGTTTCTATTATTACATTAGATTCTGAAGATGGCTTATACATTTTACGCCATTCAACAGCCCACCTTTTAGCACAAGCGTTAAAACGTTTATATAAAGATGTTAAGCTTGAGCTTGGCATTGGCCCAGTAATCGAAAACGGCTTCTACTACGATATTGATATGGAAGAAGCAATTACAGTTGAAGACTTCAAGAAAATCGAAAAAGAAATGCAAAAAATTGTGAACGAGAACTTAGAAATCGTTCGCCATGAAGTACCACGTGCAGAAGCACTTCGCCGCTTTGAAGAAATCGGCGATGAGTTAAAATTAGATTTAATTAACGATCTTCCAGAAGATGCGATTATTTCAATCTATGAGCAAGGCGAATTCTTCGACCTTTGCCGTGGTGTTCACCTTCCATCTACAGGGAAAATTAAAGTATTTAAATTATTAAGCGTTGCGGGTGCTTACTGGCGCGGCGATAGCAATAATAAAATGCTACAACGTATTTACGGTACTGCATTCGTTAAGAAAGCAGAATTAGATGAGCACTTACGTATGCTTGAAGAAGCAAAAGAGCGCGATCACCGTAAATTAGGTAAAGAATTAAAACTATTTACTAATAGCCAAAAAGTAGGACAAGGTTTACCACTTTGGTTACCAAAGGGTGCAACAATCCGCCGCATTATCGAGCGTTACATCGTTGATAAAGAAGCGAGCTTAGGCTATGATCACGTATACACTCCAGTACTAGGAAGCAGAGAGCTTTATGAAACTTCTGGTCACTGGAATCACTACCGTGATGGTATGTTCCCATCAATGGAAATGGATAATGAAGAGTTAGTTCTTCGTCCAATGAACTGCCCTCACCATATGATGGTTTATAAAAACGATATTCACAGCTACCGTGAATTACCAATCCGTATTGCGGAACTTGGAACAATGCACCGCTATGAAATGTCAGGTGCGTTATCTGGATTACAACGTGTACGCGGAATGACTTTAAACGATGCGCACATTTTCGTACGCCCAGATCAAATTAAAGAAGAGTTAAAACGTGTTGTAAACTTAACTCTAGAAGTGTACAAAGATTTCGGTTTAGAGAACTACTCATTCCGTCTATCTTATCGCGACCCAGCAGATACTAAAAAGTACTATGCTGATGATGAGATGTGGGAAAAAGCACAAGGTATGTTAAAAGAAGCTATGGATGAAATGGGTCTTGATTACTACGAAGCTGAAGGTGAAGCGGCATTCTACGGTCCAAAACTTGACGTTCAAGTTCGTACTGCTCTTGGAAAAGACGAAACACTTTCAACTGTACAATTAGACTTCTTACTTCCAGAACGCTTTGAGCTATCTTACGTTGGTGAAGACGGTAAACAACACCGTCCAGTTGTAATTCACCGTGGTGTTGTATCAACTATGGAACGTTTCGTAGCCTTCTTAATTGAAGAATACAAAGGTGCATTCCCAACTTGGTTAGCTCCAGTTCAAGCACAAGTAATTCCAGTTTCTCCGCAAGTACATTTAGACTATGCGAAGAAAGTACAAGATGAATTACGCCGTGCTGGTATCCGTGTTGAATTAGATACTCGTGAAGAGAAAATTGGTTACAAAATCCGTGAAGCACAAATGCAAAAAATTCCGTACATGCTTGTAGTAGGTGACAATGAAGTAACTGAAAACGGCGTAAACGTACGTAAATATGGTGAGCAAAAATCAGAAACAATCGCATTAGATGCTTTTGTTGATATGATTAAAGTAGAAGGAAAACGATAAGAAAGCGCCGCGGTATACCGCGGCTTTTCTATGTAATATAAGTGAGGAAAATTAGAAAAAATAACCATGTAACACTTATCATAAAAAAGTATTGCAAGTATGTTAGTTGTTTGTTACAATATTTCTTGTTGTTAGTAAAACACATCGCGTCTTCTTGACAGACGTCATGTCCTATGATAAACTCATCAAGGATAATAGAATATTGTTTTGTGGAACAAGTAGAAGCACCCGCTTCTCACCTGATGGACGCATTCGCAGTTAACAGGTAAATGTATTTCTTACTTAAGATTTTACAAGTGTGGGTGTCGTATGCCCGCACTTTTTTTGTCGGGTTCTATGACTACAAAATATGTTCTGAGAAAACCTTGGAGGTGGCTTACTATTAGCAAGGATATGATGATTAACGAGCAAATTCGTGCACGTGAAGTACGTTTAGTTGGCGCAAATGGCGATCAACTTGGAATCAAGTCTCGTAATGACGCTTTAGACTTAGCTGCAAATCTTAATCTTGATTTAGTATTAGTTGCTCCAAATGCGAAACCGCCAGTATGCCGCATTATGGACTACGGTAAATTCCGCTTTGAGCAACAGAAGAAAGAAAAAGAGCAGCGCAAAAATCAAAAAGTAATTAGCATGAAAGAAGTTCGTTTAAGTCCAACAATTGATGAACACGACTTTAACACAAAACTTCGTAATGCTATCAAGTTTTTAGAGAAAGGCGACAAGGTTAAAGCGTCAATTCGCTTTAAAGGACGTGCCATTACTCATAAAGAAATCGGTCAACGTGTTTTAGATCGCTTCTCAGAAGCTTGTGCTGAAGTTAGTACAGTTGAATCTAAGCCTAAAATGGAAGGACGCAGTATGTTCTTAGTTTT
Organism: Bacillus thuringiensis; assembly: GCF_001455345.1. Taxonomy (GTDB): domain Bacteria; phylum Bacillota; class Bacilli; order Bacillales; family Bacillaceae_G; genus Bacillus_A; species Bacillus_A thuringiensis_N. The sequence goes on along the minus strand of NZ_CP013274.1, from coordinate 4,457,174 downwards.
AGCACCGAAAAACGATAAGTAATAGATAGAGGAGGAAATACCTATGCCTAAACAAAAAACTCATCGCGGCGCTGCAAAGCGTTTCAAAAAGACTGGATCAGGTAAACTGAAACGTTCTCACGCTTACACAAGCCATTTATTCGCTAACAAATCTACAAAAGCTAAACGTAAACTACGTAAAGCTGGTGTAGTAAGCGCTGGTGACTTCAAACGCATTCGTCAAATGCTTGACAACTTAAAATAAGTTCGGCTGATATATAGAACAATTAGGAGGTAATATTATGCCAAGAGTAAAAGGTGGTACAGTTACTCGTCAACGTCGTAAAAAAGTAATTAAATTAGCAAAAGGTTACTACGGTTCAAAAAATACATTATTCAAGGTTGCTAACCAACAGGTTATGAAATCTCTAATGTATGCATTCCGTGACCGCCGTCAAAAGAAACGTGACTTCCGTAAATTATGGATCACACGTATCAACGCAGCAGCTCGTATGAATGGTCTTTCTTACAGCCGCTTAATGCACGGTCTTAAAAATGCTGGCATCGAAGTTAACCGCAAGATGCTTGCTGACTTAGCTGTTCATGACGAAAAAGCTTTCGCTGAATTAGCAACAGTTGCAAAAAACAACATTAACTAATTAATTAGTTGAAACCTTAGAAGATTTTTCTTCTAAGGTTTTTTTATTTGTATGTAAAGAGAAGAAGTATGTTGTTATTGATATGACAAAAGGAATATAAAAGTAATAGCGATATAGAAGAATATATATATGAAGTCAGGAGAATCCTCCTGGCTTTTTTTATTATACCCCTTTGGAAAGAAGAGTATCTTTCCTAGGTGAAACGACACTGCTATAATGGAAAGATGATATGGAACTTTCATCAGATAAAATAAATTTTTTATCAGTGGGCAATCCCGGGATAATTATTAACTATCACCAATCGGAGTGAACAATCTAATCGTGATGATTGAAACGTATTTGTAAATTAAGGACAAGCTATTTTGTAAAGAGGTAAATGGCTGACTTATTAATAAGAAACGAAAATAATAATGAACTTTGAGATGAAACAACATTGTTGCGTGAAATGCGATGTTGGAGGAGGACAATAGAATGGACTTACTACAACTATTTAAATTACAAAAAGAATTAGATGACCGTATTGCGAAAGAACATGACTTACAACCGAAAAAGTTGTTAAAAGAAAAAATGTTAGCTCTTCTTGTAGAAATTGGAGAACTAGCAAACGAAACACGTTGCTTTAAATATTGGAGTAACAAACCAGCATCAGAACGTGAAGTAATATTAGAAGAATATGTAGATGGTTTGCATTTTATTTTATCAATCGGAATTGATTTAGGTATTGATAAAAACTTCTTATTCTATAAGTGTGCACAAACGAATAAAACACAAGTAGAAATTTTCTTAGACACATATGCGAAGGTAATTCGTTTTACAGATCAACCATCTATTACGAACTATATTGAATTATTTACAAGCTATCTTCGACTTGGACAAGCGCTTGAGTTTGAACAAGAAGAGATTGAAAAGGCATATTTAGATAAAAACGAAGTAAATCATCAGCGTCAAACACAAGGATACTAATTTAATTTTTGAATATTTCAATTTCGTTTTGTATAATGAAGTGACTGAAGAAAAAGGAGGGTGTTGGCAATGACAAAATTAGACGCGACATTGACAATGCTAAAAGAATTAACAGATGCACGTGGTATTGCGGGTAACGAACGTGAACCACGCGAAGTAATGAAGAAATATATTGAGCCGTTTGCGGACGAACTTTCTACTGATAATTTAGGAAGTTTAGTTGCGAAAAAAGTAGGGGAAGAAAACGGTCCTAAAATTATGGTTGCGGGTCATTTAGATGAAGTTGGCTTTATGATTACGCAAATTGATGACAAAGGCTTCCTTCGTTTCCAAACTGTTGGTGGCTGGTGGTCACAAGTTATGCTTGCACAGCGCGTAACAATTGTAACACGTAAAGGAGATGTAACAGGTGTAATTGGTTCAAAACCACCGCACATCTTACCTCCAGAAGCACGTAAAAAGCCGGTTGACATTAAAGACATGTTCATCGATATTGGTGCTTCTAGCCAAGAAGAAGCGATGGAGTGGGGCGTACGACCAGGAGATCAAGTTGTACCTTACTTTGAATTCCAAGTGATGAAGAATGAAAAAATGTTACTTGCAAAAGCATGGGATAACCGAATTGGTTGTGCAATTGCAATTGATGTATTAAAACAATTAAAAGATGAAAAGCATCCAAACGTTGTATATGGCGTAGGGACTGTACAAGAAGAAGTGGGTCTTCGTGGTGCGAAAACATCTGCAAACTATATTAAACCTGATATCGCATTCGCAGTAGATGTTGGTATCGCTGGAGATACGCCAGGTGTAACGGCAAAAGAAGCGCAAAGTAAAATGGGAGATGGACCACAGATCATTTTATATGATGCTTCTGTTATTGGACATACAGGTTTACGTGACTTTGTAGTAGATGTTGCTGACGAATTACAAATCCCGTATCAATATGATTCAGTAGCGGGCGGAGGAACGGATGCAGGTGCAATTCATATTGCTGTAAATGGTATTCCTTCTATGGCAATTACGATTGCAACGCGTTACATTCATTCTCATGCGGCAATGTTGCACCGTGATGACTATGAAAATGCAGTGAAGTTAATTGTAGAAGTTATTAAACGTCTTGATAAAGAGGCTGTACATAACATTACATTTAATTAATAGAAAAAGCGAAGGAGCCTCTCCTTCGCTTTTTTATGTTTTAAAAAGGTCGTTCTAATCCAGCTGCAGTATGAGCCCCTAAAATTATTAAACGAGTTAATTGCATGGCCATAAAATGCGGGGTATATATCATTCCTCTTTTTAGCCATGACATAATCATCCCGAGGTGAGCACCAGTAACATAACTAATGAGAATATCACGTGGAACCATTAGTTTTTCATCGTTAGGTTGTGAAATAGAGAGGCTTAATGTTAAATGTGTTTGAATTGCTTTCATCATCTTATACGTATAGTTTCCAGCAGCTTTATCACCAAGCATGACGTTATAAAAATTCGCATTTTCTGCAATATGTTCGAACAAGGCAAAGAAACTTGGATGTGGTGAATCAAATGTAAGTTGAAAATCTTCTTTATTTCTATTTTTCGGTTTAATAACCTCTGTTAGCTTCTCTAACATTTCTTCAATGCTTTTGTCTAATAAGTCATATTTATCGTGGTAATGGCTATAAAACGTAGCGCGATTTACAGGAGCACGTTCTGCAATATGTTGAACAGTTACATTTTCAAACCCTTTTTCGCCTACTAAAGCGACAAAAGCATCCTGTATGAGTTGTCTCGTCCGTTTTACACGTGGATCATTTGTATTTTTAATAGACATTTTTATTTCCCCTCGTTTAATTTTCTGTACTTAAACAACATATTGGTATTATATTGTTGTTTAAGCGACATTTCATAAGTGAATTGTCGGTTGTAGTTTCAAAATAATTATTTATAATTATAAACGATAGTCCTTCAGAAATCAGCACCGCTCGCAGGTAGATAAATTTCGATTTACACCGCAGATGGTGTGATTTTTTTGTTTAAAGGTTAATATAATTAACAATTAAACACTCTAAACAATAAGGACGTAAATAGTTTAGAAAAAAATTATATGCGATATAAGGAGAGGAATGCAATGAATCAGTTTCGAAGAATGGTGATTATCAACATTATCACATTAATTGTACTAGTTGGCGGCGGCATTGGCGGTTATTACTATTACAATCAAGCGGAAAATTATTTAAAAACAGACAATGCAAAAATTGATGGAAAGGTAATTCCGATTGCTTCACCAGTGGCAGGTAAATTAACTGACTGGAAAGCTGAAGTAGGTAAGAATTACAACGAGAATGATAAATTAGGTGCTGTTACTGTAGCGGCAGCTAATGGAGAACAAACAGTAGATGTAACAATTCCACAAAATGCAACAGTTGTACAATCAAACGCAACAACAAATGCTTTCGTTGGAGCTGGTAGCCCGATTGCTTACGCATTCGATATGAACAATTTATGGGTAACAGCAAACATTGAAGAAACAGATGTTGATGATGTTCAAAAAGGTCAAGATGTAGATGTGTATGTAGATGCATACCCAGATACAACGTTAACAGGAAAAGTAGAACAAGTTGGCTTAACAACAGCGAACACATTCTCTATGTTGCCATCAAGCAACGCAACAGCGAACTATACGAAAGTAACACAAGTAGTACCAGTTAAAATTTCTTTAGATCATAGCAAATCAGTAAATATTGTTCCTGGAATGAATGTGACAGTTCGTATTCATAAGTAAGGGGGAGATGAGATGTCCTCAATCGTAATTGCAGGATATGCACTATTTTGTATAATCGTCTTCTTCCTTGTAAATCGTCTTTTACGAAAGAAAAAAACGAACGCGGGAGAAGAACAAGTCCCAGCCGTAAGTAAAATAGAAGTAAGTAAGGTAGAAACAGAAGAGAAAGAAATTGAACACAAGCAAGAATCGGAAATTTCTAATGTAGTTGAGTTGGAAACAGGAAAGCAAGAAGAAGTAAAACAAGAAAAAGAAGTACCGAAAAAACATACGTCTATGTCTATAGAGAATGTGAACGTAAAAGCAGTTGTAACAGTATTAATTCTCGGTATGTTCGTTTCTATTTTAAACCAAACAATCATAAACGTTGCATTGCCTCCGTTAATGAATGAATTTAACGTATCAACTTCAACAGCACAATGGTTAATTACAGGCTTCATGCTTGTAAATGGTATTTTAGTACCGATTAGTGCCTTTTTAGTTTCACGATTTACGTATCGTAAATTATTCGTAGCAGCAATGTTATTCTTCACGGTAGGATCTATCATTTGTGCTACTTCAGGAAACTTTACAATGATGATGACGGGCCGCGTTATTCAAGCGGTTGGTGCGGGTATTTTAATGCCAGTTGGTATGAATATCTTCATGACATTATTCCCACCTCATAAGCGCGGAGCAGCGATGGGATTACTAGGTGTAGCGATGATTTTAGCACCAGCTATCGGGCCAACTGTAACAGGTTGGGTGATTGAAAACTATAGCTGGAACTTAATGTTCTATGCGATGTTTATTATTGGTTTAATTATTACGTTCCTATCTTTAAAATTCTTTACACTAGCTCAGCCAGTGTCTAAAACGAAATTAGATATATTCGGTGTGGTTAGTTCAAGTATTGGACTAGGAAGCTTATTGTACGGATTTAGTGAAGCTGGAAATAATAGTTGGACTAGTGCAGAAGTCATTATTTCACTTGTTATCGGCGTAATTGGTTTAGCGTTATTTATTTGGAGAGAGTTAACAACGGACAATAAAATGCTTGATTTACAAGTGTTTAAATACCCAGTATTTACTTTTACTTTAGTAATTAATGCAATCGTTACGATGGCATTATTCGGAGGTATGTTATTGCTCCCGGTATATTTGCAAAACATTCGTGGCTTCACGCCAATTGAATCAGGTTTACTACTTCTTCCAGGTTCATTAATTATGGGGATCATGGGACCAGTAGCGGGTAAATTATTCGATAAATATGGCATCCGTCCATTAGCGATAATTGGATTGGCAATTACCACATATGCGACATATGAATTTACAAAATTATCGATGGATACACCGTATAGCGTTATTATGACGGATTATATTATACGTTCAATTGGTATGTCATTCATTATGATGCCAATTATGACAGCTGGTATGAACGCACTGCCGATGAAATTAATTTCTCACGGTACAGCAACGCAAAATACGTCAAGACAAGTAGCGGGTTCAATTGGGACAGCGATTTTAATTACACTTATGACGCAACAAACAACTGCTCACGTAGCAGATTACGGGAATATGTTAACGACGTCAAATCCAATTTTAGTTGATAAAGTACATGGTATGGGGCAAAGTTTAGCGGCCTTAGCTGGATCAGCGCAAGCAGGAGATGCGATGAGCACGCAACTGTTATTCGGACAAATTTCAAAGTTATCTGCAATTAACGGTATTAACGATGCCTTCTTAATTGCAACAATACTCGCAGGGATTGCTTGGATGTTATCGTTCTTCTTACCATCAGGCAATAAACCAAATAGAAAAGCAGGGAATTAATTTCCCTGCTTTTTTGTGTTTTTTTACGCAGTTAGATATAAAAGATGATAACCAGTTACGGAGCACAGCCCTGTTATAACCAAAATCGTCCCCATAGAACGAATACTCGATATTTGTCTTCCGCTTATAATAGCTAATAGTCCAGCTAAAGAGAAGAAACACCAATATAAAGTTCCCGAAATTGGAACCGTCCCCTCTAAGTCTAGTCCATAACCTATACAAATGATAGGAACAATGATAAGAGATATGCTAATTAAACCAGCTATAATAGTAAGTAATTTACGATATTTCATACCAGCAATAATTAAAAAAATGCCGACGATGAATTCGCATAACATCAAAGTAAGAGCTAAAATCATCCAAGTTAATATTCCAAACACTTTTGCATTACCTCCGATTTGTAGGTTGATAAAAAATATTATATATAGAATGAATCACCTACAGACATGAGCTCCCAGAAGAGAACACTTAATATTCCAGTGGTAAAAATAATGAATCCTATATTACGTATACTTTTAATTTTTGCTTGTACTCCACTTACCCCTGCTAATAATCCAGTTAAAGAAAATAGGGTCCAGTAAAGAGCAGTTGGAATCGGGAAAATTGTATCGATATGAATCCCTACACTTAAAAGAACAAAAGGTAGTGTGACAAAGGATAGGCTAAGTAGCCCCATTAAACCAACGAGTAATTTCCGATATTTAATTCCTGTTACTATTAAAAAAATACCACCAGCAATCCCGCATAGTAAGAGAAGCGGCGTAAAAAGCATCCAAATAATACTGAACATATGTAAACTCCTTTATAATAATCAAGTTATATTTTACTACATAAGGTTTATTTTGGATATTATTAATAAATATGTATAAATTGATAGAAATGAGTAGTACCGATACGAATTAATAGATATAGAGCATGTTAGAGAGGAGGGAGCATATGAAAATTACAGAAGAAAATGTTGCGTATCAGCTAAGGAACAGGAACGAAAAAGCATTATATTTTATTATCGACCAGTACAGCGGACTTATAAAAAGTATCGTTCAGAAGCATTTAGCTTCTTTTCAAGATGTGCAAGAGGAATGTGTGGATGATGTGTTATTGGCAATTTGGAATCATATTGAAAAGTATGATGAAGAGAAAAATACGTTAAAAAATTGGATTGCAGCTATTACAAAATATAAATCTATCGATTACGCGAGAAAATATGCGAAGACAGTAAATGAAAAAGGATTAGATCAAATAGGTGAAATAGCGATGCATACTACTCTTGAAAACGAAATTAGTAATGATATGGAACATATATTAAATCATTTAAAGAAGAACGATAAAGAAATCTTTATGAAGCATTACGTGCAAGAGGATAGTGTAGAATATATTGCGGAGAAAATGGGAGTGAAAGCTTCTTTTATATACAATCGTCTATCGAGAGGTCGAAAGAAGTTAAGGGCATTATTTTTACATAACCGGATGAAATAAATAAGGAAAGAGGTGAAAGAAATGAAAGATCCATATGAAATGTTAAATGATATAAAAATGGATGAGAATGAATATGAAGAGATTAACTTAACTCACATAGAGAAAAAGAAAATGAAAAAGCGAATTCGTAAAAAAATAAAAACGAACAAAGCTCATACGAAACGGAATGTAACTATTGTAACATCTGCTGCTGCATTATTTATCATGATGATGACTGTAGATATGAGAAGGATGATTGCAGATATACCGTTAATCGGAAGTAAAATGGAAGACTACGTAAACAGTAGAGGTGAACCTTTAAAAGAATATAAAACGACAATAGGACAAACAGTTTATGATAACGGTGTAGAAGTGAGGTTAGATGAAGTGATAATAGATGAGGGACAGATTATTGTTAATAGTACGTTTAAGTCTAGTCGGATCAATTTAGAGGGCTCTTATCCTAGCCCTGATATTTATATAAATGGAAAACAGTTAAATGGTAGCGGTAGCGGCGGGGACAAGAAAATAAATGAATACACGTATACATTTTTCTCAAATATAGATTTAAAAGATGGTGAAATGAACCCTCTAGAAATTCATGGAGAATGTGATATACAAGTTGTATATAGAGATATCTCTTTAAAAGAAGAGAATTCAACATGGAAAGGAGAATGGGGCTTTTCCTTTAAAGCATCTGGAGACAAATTAAAAGCTGAAACGAAAACAATCCCAATCCATAAACATTTTAAATTAGAAAATGGTCAAAAAATAGAAGTGGAAAATTTAAAAGTTTCTCCTATATCTACGAAATTGAACTATAAAATGTTGAATGGAAAAAAATTAGAGGTGAAATTTATCGCGAGAGATCAAGATGGAAACGAGTTAATACCACATTCAGGTCTTACCTTATCCAAAAATAGTTATTGGCGATTTGAAAAGCTAGAAGATCGTGTAACGAAAATTATACTGACGCCTGTCCTAACTTCTGGTGAAGAAGGAGAAAAGAAAACGGATTATCGAAAAGTGTTAACGGAAGAAGAGTTTGAAGTTGTTATAAAAGAGTAAAAAGAGGTATCGTGATGATACCTCTTGCTTAAGGTAAAAAAGCAATTACATTGGTCAAGATATGTAATAGTATTGCTGGAACAATGGATTTAGTTTGTTTGTACAATAAACAAGCGAAAATTCCAGTAACAAATGCACTAAACATAACTCCCACAGAGTACGTATGAGCAATACCGAAAATTAAACTTGAGAGAATTACAGCTGGCCAAAAAGTAAACTTTTCTTCAAAAAAACGAAGGAAAATCCCTCTGCATATAAGTTCTTCAAAAATAGGTGCAAAAATTCCACCAGCTAGAAGTAAGAGAAGTGGATAGTGGTCTAGTGTTGAAAGTTGTAATGCATCAGACTGTTCTTGTACGGATGAAGGGAATACTTTATCTAGCACAAACATATCTACAAATAAGGTGAGTACATAATAAATGAGAACATAGATGTACATCCGAAAAGATTTTAAAACTCGAAAATCGAATATAGGTAATACTAGTTCTTTCAGTGGTTTATATTTCGTAATAAATGCAATTAGTAAAAGTAAGGCAACTAATTCATAACTTACATTTTCTATAGAATCAAGCAAAAATTTATTTGTATTTGGGTTAATGTATCCATATAACTCAATAGGTAAAAATGTAAGGATTATATTTATTAATGAGAGACATGGAAAGAGAATGAATAAAACTCCAAGAAATTGTAACCATGACATAGAGTATTTCTGTTCATTAGAAAGTTGTATAGCGGATTGCATTTGTAGAATCACCTCTTTATATTTGTATATTTAATTATAAAACATCTTGTTTTCGGGTGTAACATTTAAATATTACATATAAAGGTGTATTTTCCATAAAATAATAAAGAGGTATCACCCTATAGTGATGCCTCTTTCTCATTGATAACTATGTTCTGTTTTGTTGTTTGATTTCGATTGCTCTATTTGTAATTCACGCTCTACCAATCGATCTAACTGTTGAATTGCTTTTAGCGCTTTTTCATAAGAAATTGTTCGATAATGATGCGCTCCGCCCGGTTCTTCATCTGCTTCATCCGCCCATTTAATAATGTTTTGAAGAGATGTTCTTTCAATTTCTTGTTCTACTAAGAAAGAATCTGTATGAAGGAGAATTGCGATAGAAATTTCTTTTGCTAGTTTCGGATGTTCTCCTAATCTAATAAGTAATTTATGAGCTCTTTCTGCGCCTTTAATTGCGTGTATATCATTCTTTTTATATAAATCATAGTCCCATTCGCCGCCTGTGTACCACGTATGATGTCCGATATCATGAAGGAAACCAGCTTTTGTCGCAGCATCGACTGAGGCGTGATGCTTTTTAGCTAAGTGAAACGCATGGTAAGCGACAGCAATCGCGTGGACCATCCCAGAACGATTTACGTATTTTTGTGTAATATGGTGTTTAAAAATTTGTTCAAGCGTAATACGGTGCATAAAACATTCACTCCTTTTATCTTATGGTGTATATGAAGAAAAATCGATCGGTTTAAATGTATTTTGAACATTGTACTCCATCATAGTTCGTTAGTAAAGTAGAAATGTTTAGGAGAAGAAAAAATTTTTCGTGAAAAAAATCACCTTTGCTTATGCGAAGGTGATTTTTAAATTGCTTATTTTTTTAATCCTTGCTCCAGTGTTTCTAACATTTCGTGCTTTTCATTTTCATCCGCGTTTTTCCAAATGACTTCAAATAAAACCCCAAGACCTGGAAGCATTTTTTCTTCACCACTTTGAATTGCATCGACGATTGTTTCTTGTAATTGATCTTGTGAATTTCCAGATACATTCGCTAATACGGCACCGCGTAAATTAAAACTCATTATTTTCACCTCTTCTTCAGAATTGAAACTGACGTTAGTTTTTGTTCTTTTTTATGTAAATATGTATGAAAAATAGGCTATAATGATAAGACAAGAAGAGAGGGAAATACATATTATGAAAAACATTGATTCAGTACAAAATCCGCGTGTGAAGCAGTGGAAAAAGCTGCAGACGAAAAAAGAGCGCGATAAAAAAGGTTTATTTTTTGTTGAAGGATTCCACTTAGTGGAGGAAGCTTTAAAGGCAGGAGTTGTAACAGAACTTATCGTTTCAGATCAGACAGACCTTCCGAAAGATTGGACAGTTAATGATGTGGAAATGTATATTGTGCCTGAAGCAATCGTAAAAGTACTTCGTGAAACAGAAACGACGCAAGGTGTATTTGCTGTTTGTGAGAAACACGAGAGTGAAGTAGCTCTTACTGATGGGAAGTTTCTTCTATTAGATGGCCTGCAAGACCCAGGTAATTTAGGGACAATTATTCGTACAGCTGATGCAGCTGGTATTCATGCCGTTGTGCTTGGAGAAGGATGCGTTGATGCATATAATAGTAAAGTGCTTCGTTCTACACAAGGTTCTATTTTCCACTTACCAGTTGTAAAAGGGAACTTAGAAGAATGGGTAGATAAGTTAAAAGAAAATAACGTTCCTGTATATGGAACAGCTCTTGAAAATGGAGTTCCCTATGGTGAAGTAACACCAACCGGTAGCTTTGCATTAATTGTAGGAAATGAAGGAAGCGGCGTAAGCCAAGAAATTCTTGCAAAAACGGATCAAAACTTGTATATTCCGATTTACGGCGGGGCAGAATCATTAAATGTTGCGGTTGCAGCAGGGATTTTAACGTATTATTTACAAAGCCCAGTTGCGAACAAATAAAAAACTTCTTATAATAAGTTGAAGTACATTATATTAAAAGTTAAATAACGAAAAACGTTGATAGAGAAGAGTAGCTTACAAAATCGCCATATAGGGAGAGAATGCCGTAGACTGAAAGCATTCTTATGGTAGACGGAAGTGAATTCACCTCTGGAGTTGACGCCAGGACCATGTATATGTAAAGGCGTTCCGGTCAGAATTGATCGTTATAACTAATGAGTGGGCAGACATGTTCTGTCAATTTAGGGTGGTACCGCGAATTTACCTCGTCCCTTTTTGGGAGCGAGGTTTTTTTATTTTTAAAATTAGGAGGGTTCCAAAATGGAAGCACGTTTAAAAGAGCTAAAGCAAAAAGCGTTAGAGCTTATTGAAGAAGCGAAAGAGCTAAAAGGCTTAAACGACGTACGCGTAGCGTATTTAGGAAAAAAAGGTCCAATTACAGAAGTATTACGCGGTATGGGAAAATTATCAGCAGAAGAGCGTCCACGTATGGGAGCATTAGTAAATGAAGTACGTGAAGCGATTCAAACGCGTTTAGACGACAAAATTGGTAACTTAGAAAAAGCAGTAATTGAAGCGAAGTTAGCTACTGAAACAATTGATGTTACCTTGCCAGGTCGTCCTGTTGAAACAGGTTGTCACCATCCGTTAACAGCTGTTGTTGAACAAATTGAAGATGTATTCATCGGTATGGGTTATGAAGTAGCTGAAGGAACAGAAGTAGAAAAAGACTACTACAACTTCGAAGCATTAAACTTACCGAAAGATCACCCAGCACGTGACATGCAAGATACATTCTACATTACAGAAGAAACGTTACTACGTACACATACATCTTCTGTGCAAGCACGTACGATGGAAAATAATAAAGAAAAAGGCCCAATCAAAATTATTTGTCCTGGTAAAGTGTATCGCCGCGATGATGATGATGCGACGCATTCACATCAGTTCATGCAAATTGAAGGTCTTGTAATTGATAAAAACATTCGTATGAGTGATTTAAAAGGTACATTGCAAGTATTCGTGAAAAAGATGTTCGGTGAAGATCGTGAAATCCGTCTTCGTCCAAGTTTCTTCCCATTCACAGAGCCATCTGTAGAGATGGATATTTCTTGTATGATGTGTCACGGCAAAGGTTGCGGCACTTGTAAAGGAACTGGCTGGATCGAAATTTTAGGCGCAGGTATGGTTCACCCGAACGTACTTGAAATGGCTGGTTATGATTCAAAAGAATATCAAGGTTTCGCATTCGGTATGGGCGCAGAGCGTATCGCAATGTTGAAATACGGCGTAGATGACATTCGTCATTTCTATACAAATGATGTACGTTTCTTACAACAATTTAAACGAGCGTAAGGGAAGGAGAGGATAAGTATGTTCGTATCATATCGTTGGTTACAAGAGTATGTAGATATTAAAGATGTAACAGCACAAGAACTAGCAGACAAAATCACGAAAAGTGGTATTGAAGTAGAAGGTGTTGAAGTATTAAATAAAGGTGTAAAAGGTGTTGTAGTTGGTCACGTATTAGAATGTGAAAAACACCCAGAAGCTGATAAATTAAGCAAATGCTTAATCGATATCGGTGAAGAAGAGCCAGTTCAAATTATTTGTGGAGCTGCTAATATTGCAAAAGGTTTAAAAGTACCAGTTGCAAAAGTTGGCGCTGTACTTCCTGGTAACTTCAAAATTAAAAAAGCAAAACTACGTGGTGAAGCTTCTCACGGTATGGTTTGTGCTCTTCAAGAGCTTGGCATTGATGGAAAGTTAGTTTCAAAAGAATATGCAGATGGTATCTTCATCTTCCCAAGTGACGCTGAAGTTGGTGCAGATGCACTTGAAATTTTAAACTTACATGATGAAGTACTTGAGCTTGGTTTAACACCAAACCGTGCAGATTGCTTAAACATGTTAGGTGTTGCGTACGAAGTAGCTGCTATTTATGGCCGCGAAGTAAAACTTCCAGCTATCGACTTACAAGAAACAGCAGAAAAAACTTCTGATTATATTTCTGTAAGTGTAGAAGCAAAAGAAGAAAACCCATTATACATTGCAAAAATGGTTAAAAACGTAAAGATTGGTCCATCACCAATGTGGATGCAAACTCGTCTTATGGCAGCTGGCATTCGTCCAATTAGCAACGTAGTTGATATTACAAACTACATTCTAATGGAATACGGTCAACCGTTACATGCATTCGATTACGATAAATTAGGTTCAAAAGAAATCGTTGTTCGTCTTGCAAAAGAAGGCGAAAAAATTGAAACGCTAGATGATCAAGAACGTACATTACAAAGCCACCACCTTGTAATTACAAACGGCACAAAAGCTTTAGCTGTTGCTGGTGTAATGGGCGGAGCGGATTCTGAAGTTACAAATGAGACAGTAAACGTTTTAATTGAGTCTGCATACTTTGCAGGTCAAATAGTGCGCCGTACATCAAAAGACTTAGGTCTTCGTAGTGAATCAAGTGCACGTTTCGAAAAAGGAATCGACCCAACACGTACATTTGAAGCAATTCAACATGCAGCTGCTTTAATGGCGAAATACGCTGGCGGAGAAGCACTTGAAGGTGTAGTAGAAGCTGATAACTTACAAGTACAAGAACGTACAGTATCTGTTACTGCTGAGAAGGTAAACCGTGTATTAGGTACAAATATTTCTGCAAGTGAAATGGGTACAATGTTCACAAACTTAAAATTCCCATTCACAGAAGTAGAAGGAACATTCCATGTGAATGTACCAGCACGTCGTCCTGACATTACAATTTCAGAAGACTTAGTAGAAGAAGTGGGCCGTCTATACGGTTATGACCACATTCCAGTTACATTACCTTCTGGAACGATGACTCGTGGTAAATTAACAGCAGCACAAACGAAACGTCGTAAAGTACGTCGCTTCTTAGAAGGTGCTGGCTTATATGAAGCCATCACATATTCATTAACAAGCGCTGACAAAGCGAAGCAATATATGGTTGAGCCAAACGAGAAAGCTCCTGTAAACCTTGCACTTCCAATGAGTGAAGAACGTAGCCAACTTCGTTTAAGCTTAGTGCCACAATTGTTAGAAGCAGTTTCATACAATGTCGCTCGTAAAAACGACAGCGTTGCTTTATACGAAGTAGGTTCTATCTTCTTACCGACAGAAGCAGGAGAACTTCCGAAAGAAGAACAACATCTTGCAGGTGTTATGACAGGTCTTGCTCTTCACCATGCATGGCAAGGTGAGAAGAAAGTAGTAGACTTCTTCGTTGTGAAAGGTGTACTAGAAGGACTATTTGACGTACTTGGCGTTTCAAACCAAATCACATATGCACCAGCAAAACGTGAAGGTATGCACCCAGGTCGTACAGCTGACATCGTATTAGATGGCGAAGTAATTGGTTTCATCGGTCAATTGCACCCAGAAGCAGAAAAACAATTAGATGTGAAAAATACATTTGTATTCGAACTATCTCTTGTAAAAGTATTCGGTGCAGACGCAGAAGAAACTTACTACTCAGCAATTCCACGTTTCCCATCTATGACACGTGATATGGCTGTTGTCGTAACGAAAGAAACAAAAGCTGGCGAAATGAAGCAAGTTATTGCTGAAGCTGGTGGAGAACTTCTGAAAGACGTAACATTATTCGACTTATACGAAGGTGAGAAAATGGAAGAAGGCAAGAAATCACTTGCATTCTCTATGACTTACTTCGATGCAGAACGTACGTTAACAGACGAAGAAGTAACAGAAGCACATAACCGTGTATTAACAACGGTAGAAGAGAAATTTGGTGCGGAGTTACGTAAGTAATAAGAAATTGCCGGATTTATTCCGGCAATTTTTTTATGGAGTGATTGTAAAAATCGTCGATATATTTTTAGGCGTCTTGCATCTTTCTCTCGAATGTAGTACATTAATTTTAGTTTAACAAAATGAAAGACGATGATAAGGAAAAGTAGTATATACTATAATCCAAAGCGAGTCAGGGACGGTGAGAGCCTGATGAGGCGGTATATGTGAAGAACACCTTGGAGTTGCTAACCGAAATTGAATCTTGTATTCAAGAGTAGACTTAGACGGGAATCCGGCCTGTTACAAACCGGGAAGTATGTATTACATACGAGTTAAAGTTGGTCTTTATGACAAATTGGGTGGTACCGCGAAGTTTAACCTTTCGTCCCTTTATGGATGAAAGGTTTTTTTGTATTTAAATATATCAGCAAAGGAGAATTTCACTATGGAAAACACATTAGTAAAAAGTCTGTATAGAGATACAGATAAATACGCAGGTCAAACAGTACAAGTATCAGGGTGGATTCGTAACTTACGTGATTCAAAAGCATTTGGTTTCATCGAATTAAACGACGGTAGCTTCTTCAAAAGCGTTCAAATCGTTTTCGATACAGAATTAGAGAACTTCAAAGAAATTGCAAAACTTCCACTTAGCTCTTCAGTTAAAGTAGAAGGTAAAGTAATTGCAACGCCTGGAGCGAAGCAACCATTTGAAATTAAAGCAGAAAAAATTGATATCGAGGGCTTATCAGATTCTGATTACCCACTTCAAAAGAAACGTCATACGTTTGAATACTTACGTACAATCGCTCACTTACGTCCAAGAACAAATGCATTCTCTGCAACGTTCCGCGTACGTTCTATCGCAGCATTTGCGATTCACCAATTCTTCCAAGAGCGTGGATTCGTACATGTTCACACACCAATCATCACAGGTAGTGATACAGAAGGTGCGGGCGAAATGTTCCGCGTAACAACGCAAGATTTAAACAACGTACCAAAAGGTGAAGACGGACAAGTTGATGAATCAAAAGACTTCTTCGGCAAAGAAACAAACTTAACAGTAAGTGGACAGCTGAACGCTGAAGCTTATGCATTAGCATTCCGTGATGTATACACATTCGGACCTACATTCCGTGCAGAAAACTCAAACACAACTCGTCACGCTGCTGAGTTCTGGATGGTTGAGCCTGAGATTGCATTCGCTGAATTAGGTGACGTAATGAACCTTACAGAAGATATGCTAAAATATGCAATGAAATACGTATTAGAGCATGCACCAGAAGAAATGGAATTCTTCAACAGCTTCGTTGATAAAACAGTTCTAGAGCGCATGAACAACGTAATCAACTCTGACTTCGGTCGCATCACTTATACAGAAGCAATTAAAGTACTTCAAGAATCAGGTGCTGACTTCAAATACCCAGTAGAATGGGGTATTGATTTACAAACAGAGCACGAAAGATACTTATCAGAAGAAATCTTCAAACGCCCTGTATTCGTAACTGACTATCCGAAAGACATTAAAGCATTCTACATGCGCTTAAATGACGACGGTAAAACAGTAGCTGCTACTGACCTTTTAGTTCCTGGCATCGGCGAATTAATCGGCGGAAGCCAACGTGAAGAAAGAATGGACGTTTTAGTAGACAGAATTAAAGAACTAGGTATGAACGAAGAGGACTACTGGTGGTACTTAGAACTTAGAAAATACGGCGGTACAAAACACGCTGGATTCGGCCTAGGTTTCGAGCGCTTCCTAATGTACATCACTGGTATGGCTAACATCCGTGACGTAATTCCATTCCCAAGAACTCCAGGTTCTTCTGAATTCTAAAATATAAAAAAAGCGAGAGGATTTCCTCTCGCTTTTTATTTTGCATATTGTATAGTTTACTCCCCCGTAGCAAAAAGTAACGCGAAGGGGTGAGTATAAAATGAGTAAAAAAGTGAAAAAAGATCATTCAAGATCGGGCCTAGGTTCTCCGGAAGTAGAAGGACAAGGAACGACGACACATGAAACGGGTTCTCATAAAGTACCTTCATCTAATAAGAAGCAGAAACGAAGCTAACATAAAAAAGGAGAGTCGCCAAGACTCTCCTTTTTTATATTACATCTTATTATCATGAATCTCTTTTGTAATTTTATCTACATCTTTTTCTAATCGATCTAAATAGAAAAACCACAGTAAACTTATGAACACGTAATAGATGGCCATCACGCCGAGATTATCAGATATATTTTCAAATGTAGATTTAGTAGTGAAAAAAGCTCCCCAAATGGTAGAAATAGTGAGGTAAGAAAGAGGACCTACGATGTGTACGAAAGCATATAGTACCTTTTTAACTTTTACAGCGTTCATATGAAAAACCTCCTTTTTCTAATCATACATTCAAGTTCCTCACAGAAGTGTTGTAGTTTTGCTGGATTATGTATTAACGAGCGAGCATCGTGTTTCCCGATAAATCTCCGAATCCGAAAGTTTAATAAGAAAGATCGGCCATAGCGCTCTATTAAATCGTTGAACGCTCGTTGTTCACTTAGTAGCTGAATGTTTTCCCTAATTTCAAACTGTCTTTCGTGTGGATTACCTAGTAAAATATTTAGAATCATTTGTATAAGTAGCAATGGGGATCTCCTCCTATGTTAGAATAATCTGTATATTATGATTATAACAAAACTATAAGGACAATAGTAGGATGAAACAAAAAAACAGGAGTTTGTAGGCTCCTGTTTTTGTCGATACTATTTTAATAAGCGAAATGCCTTCTCTGTATTAGCAAAATGCAGTTTCACAAACTCAGGTAATCGTTCTTTACCAAGCTTTTGAATTAATTTAGCGGCAGCGATATCAACTTGTTTACCAGCACCCTTTGGAAGGGGCATACCAGCTTTTTTACTTAGTTCGTCAAATTGTTTCACGAATGAGTAACGAGCTAAAATGGAGGCAGCGGCTACTGCTAAATGGACACTTTCTCCTTTCGTCGCGAAGTAAACATTTTCACGTTGTACCAGCTTTTGTTTTGCTAAATATTTGTAGTATGTATCAGGTTGTGTGAATTGGTCGATTAAGACGCCTTCAGGTTTTGTAGGTGCCATTTTAGCTAATAAGTTTGTAATAGCTTTATTGTGTAGTAAAGCTTTTAACTTACCTTGGTTGTTTCCTTTATCAAATAGCTCGTTATATTTTTCGTTATGAAGGACAAGAGAGCTATAAGGAACAACGTGTAGAAGTTGTTTCGCAATGGCAGTAATTTGATCGTCATTTAAGTTTTTAGAGTCTTTTACACCAAGTTCTTTTAGTAGTGGAATTTGCTTGGCATCCACATATACAGCAACTACTGTCATCGGTCCGAAGAAATCACCAGTACCAACCTCATCTGATCCTACGATAGACATTGTACCGATGGAAGCGGGCGGTGCATAACGGTGTGAATCGACAGATTTTTTTACAGCTGTTTTCGGTGTTTGAGAGACAGTTTGCCAACGAGAAGCTTCTGCTTCAGCACGTCCGCCTTGGAACATTACTTTTCCAGATTTATACGCTGTAATCGTGCACGATGGCACCTTTGCCATGAAGATCCCTCCTTGTGGAATTTTCGGGCTAAGCGAGTGTTTATATTGTTGTTTCATGTCTTCAATTACTGTAGAATTTGTTTGAATTACGATAGAATTTGACATAAGAGTCACCCCTTTTTTTATATTGTTATTTTTATCATATCGGATTGTTCTTTCTGTTTCCATATTATGAAGGTTCATGGTATGATAAACTTTAGGATTCTGTACGTGATTGGAGGCCGGTGAGTTGTCACAACAAAAGGGAAAGAAAAGTCGAATTAATGTAGAAATCTATGGTCAGCAATATTCAGTTGTTGGCGATGAAAGTACAAGTCATATCCGCATGGTAGCAGCGATTGTGGATGATAAAATGCGCGAACTCAATGCCAAGAATCCTTCGCTTGACACGAGTAGACTAGCGGTATTGACGGCGGTAAACGTCATACACGATTACATAAAATTAAAAGAAGAACATGAGAAATTGAAAGAAAGTATGACAAAAAAAGGAATGGAATAACATGATTGATATTATTATCATTTTACTGCTTGTTATGGGATTTTTCCTCGGCTTACGCAGAGGGTTTATTCTGCAACTTGTAAAGTTAACAAGCTTTATTATCGCATACCTTGTTGCATACTGGTACTGTAAAGATTTAGCGCCAGCACTTGCGAAATTTATTCCGTATCCATTTGATAAAAACGTATCTGTTCCAGAATGGATTGATGCAAATAATATTGAGACAGTATTTTATCAAGCGCTTGCGTTTATCATATTGTTTATTATCACAAAAATTGCACTTTCATTACTTGGTAATTTGTTAAATATGTTTGCAGAAATACCGGTTTTAAAGCAAGTAAATGCGTTTGCGGGGGCAATCCTCGGATTTTTAGAAGTATATATTATTTTGTTTGTCTTAATTATCATTGGAAACATTCTTCCGATTGAACAATTACAAACACCATTACAACAATCATCAATTAGCAAAATAATTGTAGACGATACACCGATTCTCTCTGAAAAGGTGAAGGAACTATGGCAGACAGGTAGCAGAGTATAACTTCTCTTTTTTCGGAAAGAGAAGTTTTTTTCTATGAAAGAAAGGCGGGGTAATGATGAAAGTAAATAAAAAACAAGTTATTAAATTATTAGAGACAATCGGGCTTTTTATGGAATTAAAGGGCGCGAATCCATTCAAAATATCTGCATTTCGTAAAGCAGCAGCAGCACTCGAAAGTGACGATCGTAGTCTTTCTGAAATTGAAGATTTCACAAAGATTCCAGGAATCGGAAAAGGAACAGCAGCCGTTATTCAAGAATATATAGAATCGGGAACATCTGAAGTATTGCAAGAACTTGAGAAAGAAGTACCAAGTAGCTTATTGCCGTTATTAAAACTACCAGGACTTGGTGGTAAAAAGGTAGCTAAGTTATATAAAGAACTTGGTGTTGTTGATATGGAATCGCTAAAAGCGGTTTGTGAGGAAAATAAAGTACAGGCTTTAGCAGGTTTCGGTAAGAAGACAGAAGAGAAAATATTAGAGGCAATCGATCAAGTAGGCTCTCGTCCAGAGCGTTTACCAATTGCGATGGTATTGCCTATTGCCGGGGAAATAGAGGAGAAATTGTCGAATATTGCTGAAGTAATTCGTTTCTCTCGCGCTGGTAGCTTACGCCGTGTTCGTGAGACAGTGAAAGATTTAGATTTTATCATTGCAACGACAGAACCAGCAGCGGTACGTGAGCATTTACTACAATTCGATAATATGATTGAAGTAATCGCAAGTGGAGATACAAAAGTTTCTGTCCGTCTTCAATATGAATATGATATTTCAATCGATTTTCGTTTAGTAAAACCAGAAGAGTTTATTACAACTCTTCACCATTTCACAGGATCAAAGGACCATAACGTAAAAATGCGTCAAATCGCAAAAGATAAAGGCGAGAAAATTAGTGAGTACGGTGTAGAGAACTTGGAAACAGGTGAAGTGAAAACATTTGAGACTGAAGAAGACTTCTTCGCTCATTTCGGTCTGCCATTTATTCCGCCAGAAGTGCGTGAAGATGGAAAAGAAATTGAATTAATTAAAGAGTATCCAAACTTAATTCAGTTTTCCGATATACAAGGTGATTTACATATGCATACAACTTGGAGTGACGGTGCTTTTTCTATTGAAGAAATGGTACAAGCGTGCCGTGCTCGTGGATACAAGTTTATGGCGATTACTGATCACTCGCAATACTTGAAAGTAGCGAATGGTTTAACGAAAGAGCGCCTTCGTGAACAAGCGAAAGAAATTGAACGTATGAACGAAAAGTATCCAGACATTACAATTTTACGCGGAATTGAAATGGACATTTTACCGGATGCCTCGCTTGATTTTGATGATGAAGTATTAGCTGAATTAGATTATGTCATTGGAGCCATTCACTCTAGCTTCTCACAAGACCGGGAAACGATTATGAAGCGTCTTCGTACAGCACTTGAGAATAAACATGTCACAATGATTGCCCATCCGACAGGACGCCTTCTTGGACGCCGTGAGGGTTATGATGTAGATACAGATTTATTAATCGAGCTCGCAAAAGAGACAAATACAGTTTTAGAATTAAATGCAAATCCAAACCGTCTAGATTTAAGCGCGAAATTATTAAAACAAGCACAAGATGCTGGTGTAAAAGTAGCGATTAATACGGATGCTCATACACTTGAAATGTTAGAAGATATGGAAACAGGTGTAGCGGCAGCTCGTAAAGGTTGGATTCAAAAAGATAACGTGATTAACACGTGGGATATTGAACGTTTATTAGACTATATTAAACGTAATAAGTAACACAGGGGGGACCTGCAACATGTTAGAAAGAACGTTGCGTGTATTAGAATACAATAAAGTAAAAGAACAATTACTTGAACATACAGCATCTTCACTTGGTCGTGACAAAGTGAAGCATTTAGTGCCGAGTACTGATTTTGAAGAAATTGTAGAGATGCAAGATACAACGGATGAAGCAGCGAAAGTCATTCGTTTAAAAGGTAGTGCACCATTAGGTGGTATTACGGATATTCGCTCAAATGTGAAGCGTGCAAAGATTGGAAGTATGTTAAGTCCAAATGAACTACTTGATATTGCCAATACGATGTACGGTAGTCGCAATATGAAACGTTTCATTGAGGATATGGTTGATAATGGTGTCGAGCTTCCCATTTTAGCAACACATGTCGCTCAAATTGTATCTTTATATGATTTAGAAAAGAAAATTACAAATTGTATCGGTGATGGCGGTGAAGTAGTCGATAGCGCAAGTGATAAACTGCGTGGTATTCGTACTCAAATTCGTACTGCGGAAAGCCGTATTCGTGAAAAGTTAGAAAACATGACGCGCTCTTCAAACGCGCAAAAGATGCTGTCTGACTCGATTGTAACGATTCGTAACGAACGTTACGTAATCCCAGTAAAACAAGAATATCGCGGCGTATATGGCGGTATTGTTCACGATCAATCTGCTTCTGGACAAACGTTATTTATTGAACCGCAAGTCATTGTAGAATTAAATAACGCACTGCAAGAAGCACGAGTGAAAGAAAAACAAGAAATCGAACGCATCTTATTCATGTTAACAGAAGAAGTGGCAGTAGAAGCCGATATCGTTTTATCAAACGTAGAAGTAGTTGCAAATCTTGATTTCATCTTTGCGAAAGCTTTTTATGCGAAGCGAATTAAAGCAACGAAACCGATTGTAAATAACGAGCGTTACATGGATTTAAGACAAGCGCGTCATCCGCTAATCGATCCAGAAATTATTGTGCCAAATAACATTATGTTAGGGAAAGATTTCACGACAATTGTTATTACAGGACCGAATACAGGTGGTAAAACAGTTACGCTGAAAACAGTTGGTATTTGTGTGTTAATGGCGCAATCTGGCCTTCATATTCCAGTAATGGATGAGTCAGAGATTTGTGTATTCAAAAATATCTTTGCTGATATCGGTGATGAGCAATCGATTGAACAAAGTTTAAGTACGTTCTCCTCACATATGGTGAACATTGTTGATATTTTAGAAAAAGCTGATTTTGAAAGCTTAGTTTTATTCGATGAATTAGGTGCTGGAACAGACCCGCAAGAAGGGGCTGCACTAGCCATTTCAATTTTAGATGAAGTATGTAATCGTGGTGCTCGCGTTGTTGCAACGACGCATTACCCAGAATTAAAAGCATACGGATATAATCGTGAGCAAGTTATTAATGCGAGCGTTGAGTTCGACGTGAACACGCTAAGCCCAACGTATAAATTACTAATCGGTGTACCAGGACGTAGTAATGCCTTTGAAATTTCGAAGCGTCTTGGACTATCTGATCGCGTTATCGATCAAGCACGTAATCACATTAGTACAGATACGAATAAAATTGAAAATATGATTGCGAAATTAGAGGAAAGCCAGAAGAACGCAGAACGTGACTGGAACGAAGCAGAAGCACTTCGCAAGCAATCTGAAAAACTGCATCGCGAATTACAGCGTCAAATTATTGAATTTAACGATGAGCGCGATGAAAAATTATTAAAAGCGCAAAAAGAAGGAGAAGAAAAAGTCGAAGCTGCAAAGAAAGAAGCAGAAGGCATTATTCAAGAACTTCGTCAATTGCGTAAAGCACAGCTTGTAAACGTGAAAGACCACGAGCTTATTGAAGCGAAGAGCCGTCTAGAAGGGGCAGCGCCAGAGCTTGTGAAGAAACAAAAAGTAAACGTGAAAAACACTGCGCCGAAACAACAGTTACGCGCAGGTGATGAAGTAAAAGTGTTAACGTTCGGTCAAAAAGGTCAATTACTTGAAAAAGTAAGTGATACAGAGTGGAGTGTACAAATTGGTATTCTGAAGATGAAAGTAAAAGAATCTAATATGGAATACATTAACACACCGAAACAAACAGAGAAAAAAGCAGTTGCAACAGTAAAAGGTAGAGACTATCACGTTTCATTAGAACTTGACCTTCGTGGTGAACGATTTGAAAATGCAATGGCGCGCGTTGAGAAATACTTAGACGATGCCCAGCTTGCAAGCTATCCTCGCGTATCAATCATTCACGGTAAAGGAACAGGCGCGCTTCGCCAAGGTGTACAAGATTACTTGAAGAAGCATCGCGGTGTGAAAACATTCCGCTACGGTGACATGGGTGAGGGAGGCCTAGGCGTAACAGTTGTCGAATTAAAATAGAAAACAACGAAACAAAGGGGAAACCATTATATGTTTATGGACAAACTTGCAAAAGTATTGTTAGCTTGTTGCGGAATATTTTTGGTGATTGGGGTTATTTATTTAGTTGTTTTTGCGAAGTGAATAACAGCAGCAATCTTTAAGGGGAAGCTTGAAGATTGCTGCTGTTTTATGTGTAATGAAAAATTAAGAGTTTATTTTTCTAGGAGTGGAGATATGAAAGGGTTATCACCAAATGTAATTGAACGAAAAAAAGAATTGGAAGCATTGATAAATGACTATACTAAGGTTCTGAATTCCACTGTATCTGTACATTTTGAAATATATGATACAAGTATAGTGGGAGGGGATGAGTTAGATCCTAAAATAAAAGAATTTGTTGAGTCTAGTTCTAAAGAATTGTTAGGGAAATTGCAAAAAGCTGAGGAAGGAGTTATTGACGATATTAACAGGGTGTTAAGTAAACAGTTAAGTACTGAAAAAGGAGAAAATAGAAGTTTTTCCGAAGAAGGGTTATTGAATTATTTTAATTTTCTTGAAGATGGTAATGTGAAACAGTGGTGTTTTATAAGGTTTAGTGGGTTTGATCGTGGTGTTGTATCTTTATTTAGAGAAACAAGGAATCCGTTTATAAAAGATACTCTTAAATATTCATTTTTGAAATTTTTAATGCATAATATATTTGATGAATTAAGAAATGGTAAATACTACGAATTGAGGGCAGGGAACAAAGAGGAGTATATCTCTTCAAAAGCAAGAGATTTTATGAGGGATTTGTTAGCTGTTACATCGGCATTAAATTTATCGAATGATGGGAAAATGTATAATGATGATTTATTTGATGAATTTAATTACATTTCTACTTTGAATTATGAAGGTGTAAGCATTTCGGCTAAATTATTAATGCTTAATGAAAAGGAAATGGACAAACATGTAAATTTTTATATTAAGCTAAAAGAGCCTATAGGTTTTGAACAGCATAGAAGAATAAGAAAACTTCTTGAAACATCTGATGCACAAACTTTTTTAATTGGTGATTATGAACAGATTTACGGGTTAGGCACGTTAAAAGATTACGAGTACCTTAAACAACAACCAGTTTTCGTAATAGATTTTATGGGGAAATTTGAATATAAAATAAGTATGTTATTTGTAAGTCGAGATATTATTATAAGCGATCGTGAAGGTATTGAAAATGTTCAATGGAGCTTAGAAGAGCAAACGCTTTTAGTTATAAGGTATGGTACACCGAATCTAAGGGAAAATAGATTTTCTAGTCTTAGATTAAGAGATAAACTTCGGAACGTATTTTTTTATGAAGAAAATGGAATGGATGATGGAAAGGTTAATTCTATAATAACTCTAGTGAAGTATGCAGTTGAACAACGAAGTGGCACTACAGTTGTTATAACAAAGCCAGAATTAGCAGAAGCTGAATTGGAAAAGCTAGAACACCAAGCGATTCGAATAGAGAAGACGAATCTATTAGCTAAGAATACATATGAATTAAAAAATATAATGGAACGTATTACTTGTATTGATGGAGCTGTATATCTGGATAGCGAGGGGTACTGTTATGCAATAGGTGTCATTTTAGATGGAATTGCCGAAAAAAATCAAGGAGATTCTGCTAGAGGTGCTAGGTATAACTCAGCAATTAGGTATGTAAATAAAGAAGGACTAAAGAATAATTGTGTAATAGTTGTAATATCAGAAGATGGAATGGTTGATATAGTTCCAGATATAAAAGAAACGGAAGAAATGATAAATAGATTAATCAATCAACTAATAGAATATGTAAATAAAGGGCAATTTGAAGAAGCATTAGGAATGATTAGACAGACGCAGTTTACTAATAAACCTGCAAAAATATATTATTATGAAGGCTATATACATGTACGGCTGAATAATTTAACTGAGGGAGTAAAAGCTTATACTAGAGCAATTGAAATTGATAATAATTATGTTGATGCATATGTTGGTCGAGGTTATGTATATACCCTCCAGTTGCCTGATAAGGAGTCAGAAGGGATAGCAGATTGTACCAAAGTACTGGAGTTAGACCCTAAAAATATTATTGCCTATATTAATCGTGCATACATATATAATCAGTCAAAGAAATACGAGAAAGCAATCATAGATTGTACAAAGGCAATTGAAATAGATCCTGAAAATATAACGCCGTACGGCTTTAGAGGGAATGCGTATATTGGTTTAGATACAAAAGACGGATATGAAAAAGCAATACGAGATTATACGTATATAATTAACGAGAATAAAGCCTCTGGATATACATATAAAGCACGCGGAGATGCTTATAGTAATTTACAGGATTATAATAAAGCGATAGTAGATTATGATATGGCAATTAAACTTCAGCCAGAGTATCAAGAAGCGATTGATGCAAGGAATAGTATCTTAAGTCCTGTGTAAAAATACAATTTTAATCATATAATATAGATAACTAAAAGAAATGAAAGTCTAGATTTTCTGTAAAGGAATAAGCTATGAAAATCAACCAATACATAAGCGAAGCAAAATCCTGTTCAAGACGTGAAACAGATCGCCTTATTAAAGCTGGGCGCGTGGCTATTAACGGCGAAATATGTACGCACGGTGCACTCGTGAGCGATGGTGATAGGGTAACGATTGATGGGCAAGTTATTGTAAAAGAAGAGAAAGAAAAGGTGTATATCGCATTCCATAAACCAGTCGGCATTACTTGTACAGCAGCTGATCATATTGAAGATAATATTATTGATTATATCAATTACCCAGAGCGAATCTTTCCAGTTGGGCGATTAGATAAAGCGTCAGAAGGACTTATCTTATTAACGAATGACGGCGGCATTGCGAATCAGATTTTACATGGTGATCATGAGCACGAGAAGGAATATGTTGTCACAGTCGATAAACCTTTTACGGACTGGTTTATTGATGAGATGTCCAGCGGTGTAAAGATTAAAGATGGAATGACGAAGCCGTGCAAAGTGACAAGAGTCGATCAATCAACATTTCGTATCGTTTTAACGCAAGGAATGAACAGGCAAATTCGTAGAATGAGTCGTGCTTTCGGATTTACTGTAACAAAGTTAAAGAGAGTACGCATTATGAATATAGAGCTAAATGAGCTTGAAGTTGGAAAGTGGCGGAGCGTTACAGCTGAAGAGTTAGAAATTTTAATAGGGCAGTTATAGGGAGGGAAATTTTCTCCCTATATTTTTTTGTCAGAAAAAATAAAACTATTGATTTTTTAAAAAATAGCCCATATAATAAAAAACAACAAGTTTCGACAAGATATTTTATAAAAGTAATGATGAGGACATGAGTTGTATTTTACGATTCTCAGAGAGGGAAGCCTTAGGCTGTGAGCTTCCTAATACGAAAAGACAAGCTTACCACCTCTAAACTTCAAGAGTGAACTGCATACATGATGCATTGTAATTCTTGGCGGATAAAACCGTTATCAATTTACACGAGCTATAAAATGAGCTTATTTCGCTATAAATTCATTTTATTAGAATAAGGGTGGAACCACGATTTCAACACTCGTCCCTTTGTTAGGGACGGGTGTTTTTTGCGTTCTTTTACGGGGAAGTATGCTTGAAAGAGGATATGTGACGGATTTTAATTCAGAATATTTTGTTAATTTATAATTAATTAGGAGGTTAGTAGAAATGAAATCATCTTTAAAGTTTTCTGAGATGTTTGCAATAAGTTTAATGTTATTTGCACTATTTTTCGGTGCGGGTAATATGATTTTTCCACCAGCATTAGGACAAGGCGCTGGAACAGATGTATGGATTGCGTTGTTTGGTTTTATCGTAACAGGCGTTGGACTACCTTTATTAGGAGTAATTGTTATAGCTTTAAAGGGAGATATTAATGAGCTAGCAGGACGTGTACATCCTATATTCGCACTTGTTTTTATCACTGCAATTTATTTATGTTTAGGCGTATTCGTAAGTGTGCCACGTACAGGAACAGTAGCTTATGAGATGAGTGTTGCACCGTTTTTACCAAGTGAGATAGCTGGTCAATCATATCCACTTGTTATCTTTACACTTATTTTCTTTGCCGTAACTTTCTATTTAGCTTTAAATCCTTCGAAATTAGTGGGTCGTATTGGTAAAGTGCTAACTCCAATATTATTAGCTGTTATTGCAATTATTGTAGGTAAAGCACTTATTACACCAATTGGAGAATTTGGTGCACCGACAGAAGCGTATAGTGCTCCTCTTTTTAAAGGATTTATTGATGGATATTTAACTTTAGATGGACTTGCAGCACTGGTATTCGGAAATGTTGTAATTCATGCGTTAAAAGAAAAAGGCATTACAAATAAAAATAGTATTGCAAAAGTAACAATCTTTGCAGGATTTATTGCAGCGCTTGGTCTACTACTTGTGTATTTGGCACTTGCTTATCTTGGAGCTTCTAGTGTGTCACTTGGAATGGGCGCAAACGGAGGAATTATTTTAACAAATGTCGTGAATCATTTATTTGGTAGCTACGGAACTTTATTACTAGGGATCGCAATTACAGCAGCATGTTTAACAACTTCTGTAGGTATTGTTGCAGCTTGTGGTGATTACTTCTCTTCTTTATTACCAAAGCTTTCTTATCAAAAAGTCGTTTTCATTTTCTGTGTATTAGCATTTATGGTAGCAAACCTTGGGTTAACTCAGTTAAATGCATTAGCATTACCAATCTTAATCGCAATTTATCCAATTGGAATCGTACTTATCGTATTATCACTTGTTGAAAACTACGTTCGTCTTCCATTAGCGATGTATGTGGGCGGGATTGTAGGAGCATTTGCAATAAGTTTCTTTGATGGGTTACACAATGCAAATCTTCAAATTGCAGCGCTAGCACCTATTTTAGATAAGATTCCATTATATAGTGTAGGAATTGGTTGGTTAGTTCCAGGCATAATCGGTATAGGATTTGGTTATATAGTTTCTAAGTTTCAAAAGCAAGAAGTTGCTGTAGAAAAATAGAGAAAAGAGGCTTTCTATAATAGAAAGTCTCTTTTTTTGTAAAAAAAGCCGTATATAGAGAGATTTAGATATTTAAAATTTTATACGTAATATAG
The DNA here is from genome assembly GCF_001455345.1 of Bacillus thuringiensis. Taxonomy (GTDB): domain Bacteria; phylum Bacillota; class Bacilli; order Bacillales; family Bacillaceae_G; genus Bacillus_A; species Bacillus_A thuringiensis_N. The sequence continues at coordinate 4,428,124 of NZ_CP013274.1, read as the reverse complement.
TTGACAAAAAAATTATGAGTAGGCTAAGATTGACTTAGTTGTGGAAATATTGGAAGGAAAGTGAGGAGTGAAAGGTATAAAGTTTTCTATAACGATATCATTTTTGTAAATAGAGGTGATAGAGTAGGAAAATGGATAGTTTTATTTTTTTTGAGATTCATTGAGAATGATAATCAACAAAAGGGATAGGGACTTATGTTAAAATGTGAATCGCTCTTTATACGGAATAGAGAGGGATATTATTTTTAACATTAAGTGAGAATGATAATCAATAATATCTACAGTGCATAAATAAATTACAATTAAATAATGGTAGAGGATTATTATTTTTTTCTTATAAATTGAGAATAATTATCATTTTCAAAAAGTATGGATGAAAGATAACCAAGGAGGAAGTAAGCCAAATGAGAAAGATTTCTGTATTACCCGCTTTTATTATAACGTTCGTATGTATGCTAGCTTTTCTTGTAATGCCATACGGGAATGCTTCAGCAAAACTAGCTGATGGTACTTACGATATTAATTACGTAATTCAAAAAGCGGAAAATGATTCAGCTTCAATGGCAAATGACTATTTTGAAAAGCCGGCAAAATTAATAGTGAAAAACGGTGAGATGAGAGTACAAGTTCCGTTGAATCATAGTGCTTGGATTACAGAATTTAAAGCACCAGAGAACGGGAATTTTGTTGATGCGAAAGTTGTTAGTAAAGATGAATCGGCAGATAAAAGAACAGTAGAGTTTAAAGTAGATGATTTATCCAAACCGGCAGCTGTAAAAATTCATGTTGTTGTACCAAATGCAAACTATGACCACCACTACACAATTCGTTTTGCTTTTGATGCAAATGTAAAAGCTGTAGGTGGCGATAACGGCGTAGCTGCTACAACAAAAAATAATGATCAAGCGAAAACAGATACACAAGTAAAAGAAGAGAAAACAAAAGTAGAGAGTAAGGAAACAGCTAAAGAAGTGAACAAAGAAACAAAAAATGAAAATGGAAAAGCTGAAAAAACAGATAATCCAAAAACAGACGATGAAGCACGTATTGGATTGTTTGCAGCGTTAATTCTTATTTCAGGTGCTTTCTTAATTCGTAAAGTGAAATTGAGTAAATAAATCTTTTGAAGGGTGATGAATATATGTTTAAACAATTTAAAATGATTATTGCCGTATTTGCTGTTTTATTTACGTTTATTGCAACACTAGGTTTACAAGATGCAAAGGCTGCTACAAAACTAGCTGATGGAAAATATAATATTGCTTTTACTGTATGGAAAGGCGATAAAGATGAATCGTCTAGAATGAATAGTTATTTTGAAAGCCCAGCAACATTAACAGTTAAAAATGGAAAACAATATGTTTCATTTAAAGTGAAAGATAGTGCTTCTATTAAAAGTTTCCAAGTAGAAAAAGATGGTCAATTTGTAGAAACAACCGTGTTAAGTGAAAACAAAAAAGATAATACTAGAGTAGTAGAATTTGAAGTTGCTGACTTGTCAAAAAAACTAAATGGCAAGGTGAAAATTAATATTCCAATTATTAATTATAATGCTTCATATGATATTCGCTTTGTATTTGATGGGAACAGTATTAAATAATTTTCAAAAGGGAGAGTCGTTCCATTGAACAGGTATACAAAAATCATTGTTGCTATGTTTTTAATGATATTTACATTCGTATCAACATTACAACCACTTGCAGTTCAAGCAGCTACCAAGTTGGCTGACGGTGAATATTCAATTGGCTTCAAAGTTTTAAAAGATACATCAGATGAAGAATCGATGATGAATCAATATTCAGTAAGCCCCGGGACTTTAAAAGTGAAGGATGGGAAAAAGAAAGTATCCTTTACATTAACGAATAGTTCATGGATTACGAAGTTTGAAACAGAAAAAGCAGGTAAGCTAGTTGCGACAAATGTAATTAGTGAAGATAAAGAAAAAGATACAAGAGTAGTAGAATTTGATGTAGAAGATGTAGAGAAGGTATTAAATGCAAAAGTAAAAGTAGATATTGATTTTTTAAATTATCATCATGAGTACGACGTTCGTATTGCATTTGATCAAAATAGTATTACACCGATTCATGTGGAACAACCAAATGAAAAAGAGGACCCAGCTAATAAGCCAGATCCAAATGAAAAACCGGATCCAAGTCAGAAGCCCGACCAAAAGCCTGACTCAGATCAACAACCAAATTCTAACACAATTAAAGATGGAGAGTACAGCATTCCATTTAAAGTGTTAAAAAATCAAACAGATGAAGAATCTAAGATGAATACTTACATGGTAAATCCAGGAGTATTAAAAGTAGAAAACGGTAAGAAAAAAGCGGTTGTAACGTTAACAGATAATGCATCAATTAAAAATTTCCAAACGGAAAAAGATGGTTCATTTGTTGATGCAAAAGTAGTAAGTGAAGATAAAAAGAAAAATACAAGAGTAGTAGAATTCGAAGTAGACAATTTATCTAAAAAGATAAATACAAAAGTATTTATCGAAGTGGCATCAAGAAATTATAAACAAACGCATGAGTTACAACTTCAATTTGATCAAGAAAAGCTTGAGCCAATTAAGAATGAAGAAAAACAATCAGACGGTGATAAAAAGCCAGAAGTAGAAAAAACAGATGCTGAAACAATTAAAGACGGTGAATACAGAATCAATTTCAAAGCTTTAAAAGATCAAACAGAAGAAATTTCAATGATGAACACGTATACAAAGAGTCCAGGCGTGTTAAAGGTGAAAAATGGTAAAAAATATGTATCATTCACATTAACGAATAGTGCATGGATTACAAAGTTTGAATTTGAGAAAAATGGTTCGTTCGTTGATGCAAGTGTATTAAGTGAAGATAAAAAAGCTGATACACGAGTAGTGGAAGTAGAAGTAAACGACCTATCTAAAAAGTTAAATGCAAAAGTAAAAGTAGATATCGATTCAATGAATTATCACCATTTCTATGACATTCAATTTGCATTCGATAAAGATAGTATTAAACCGTTAGACAACCAAGGCGGAAATGATAACCAAGGCGGAAACGACAACCAAGGCGGAAACGACAACCAAGGTGGAAATGACAACCAAGGCGGAAATGACAACCAAGGCGGAAACGATAACCAAGGTGGAAATGACAACCAAGGCGGAAATGACAACCAAGGCGGAAACGATAATCAAGGTGGAAATGACAACCAAGGCGGAAATGACAACCAAGGTGGAAACGACAACCAAGGCGGAAACGACAACCAAGGTGGAAATGACAACCAAGGCGGAAACAATAACCAAGGTGGAAGCGACAACCAAGGCGGAAACAACAACCAAGACGATAACAAAACAATTGATCCCAATGCTCTTAAAGACGGTGAATACAGTATTGGTTTTAAAGTGTTAAAAGATAAGACGGAAGAAATTTCAATGATGAACACATATACGAAAAGTCCAGGTGTGTTAAAAGTGAAAGATGGTAAGAAATATGTATCATTCACATTAACGAATAGCTCATGGATTACAAAGTTTGAATTTGAAAAGAATAATTCATTTGTTAATGCAAATGTACTAAGTGAGAATAAGCAAGCTGATACACGTGTAGTGGAAGTAGAAGTAGCTGATCTATCTAAGAAATTAAATGCAAAAGTGAAAGTAGATATCGATTCAATGAATTACCATCATTTTTACGATATTCAATTTGTATTTGATAAAGGTAGTATTAAAGCTTTAGGTAACCAAGATGGTAATGGTAATCAAGGCGGAAACGATAACCAAAATGGAACGAATAATCTAAATGAAAATCCAACAGTTGATCCGAAAAATTTAAAGGATGGTCAGTACGATATTGCTTTTAAAGTGTTAAAAGATAAGACTGAAGAAATTTCAATGATGAATCAATATGTTGTAAGTCCAGCAAGGTTAACGGTGAAAGATGGTAAGAAGTATATTGCAATGACACTAAAAAATAGTGAATGGATCACGAAATTCCAAACAGAAAAGAATGGTGAATTTGCAGATGCAAAAGTAGTAAGTGAAGATAAGGCCACAAATACAAGAGTCGTAGAATTTGAAGCTAATGATTTATTTGCAAAATTAAATGCAAAGGTAAAAGTAGATATCGATTCAATGAACTACCATCACTTCTACGACGTACAAATCCAATTTGATACGACGAAGATTGGTGCTGTAGGAACGGTAAAAGAAGAGCCGAAGAATGAACCGAAAAATCCGGTAATTACGCCGAAAGTAGATAATGTAAAAACAATTGCTACGCCTGATTTTAACCGAAATGCAGATGGTAAGAAGAAAAATGAAGCTACAAATAATGATGCGAAAAAAGAAAAAAACTCAAAAACAGCAGATACAGCACAACTAGGTTTATACATGGTGCTACTGCTTGGGTCACTTGCTTTACTAGTTCGTAAATATAGAGCAGGTAGATTGTAATTTTTGGAGTCTTGATGCATGTTCGCGTGCATCAAGACTTGTTTCATATTGTTTGGAAAGGAGTGGTGATTAAGAGTGAAGAAAATCGCAAGTGTGCTAATGGCTATCATTCTGTTAATGAGTATAGCTGGATGCTCATCACCAAAAAAAGAAACACTAAAGCAGGTAAAGAGTGAGAGTAAAGAGCGAATTGTTGCAACGACAGTTGCTGTTACTGAAATTATGGATGCGTTAGAAGTAGATTTAGTTGGTGTACCAACAAGTTCTAAAACTTTACCGAAGCGATATAAAGGTTTACCTGAAGTTGGGAATCCAATGAGTCCAGATATGGAAAAGGTAAAATCATTAAAGCCGTCAGAAGTGTTATCTGTGACAACACTTGAATATGAATTAAAACCGATTTTTGATGGTGTAAGCATGAAAGCAAAATTTTTAGATTTAACAAGCTTGAAAAATATGCAAAATTCCATTAGCGATTTAGGTAAGAAATATGGACGCGAAAAGCAGGCTGAAGAAGTTGTAACTAAGGTAGATAAAAAAGTCGCTAGCATTCGAAAAGAAGTAAAAGGAAAGAAAGAACCGACAGTACTTATTTTATTAGGTGTGCCTGGAAGTTATTTAGTAGCAACAGAGCATTCTTATATTGGAGATTTAGTGAAACAACTAGGTGGTAAAAATATTGTGCAAGGTGAAAAAGTAGAATATTTAGCTTCTAATACAGAGTATTTAAAGAAAGCTGATCCAGATATTATTTTACGAGCAGCTCATGGTATGCCTGAAGAAGTTGTAAAAATGTTTGATAAAGAATTTAAAACGAATGACATTTGGAAGCATTTTGCAGCAGTTAAAAATAATCGTGTTTACGATTTAGAAGAGCGTTTATTTGGAACGACAGGAAATTTAGCAGCAATTGAAGCGTTAGATGAATTGAAAAAAATGATGTATCCGTGATGCATTTTCATATAAAGGAAGAGTAGAATGAATAAAAAAACTTGGAGTTTCCTCATTGTTACTGCATTACTTATCGTTATGACATCATTGTCAGCGATGAAAGGGAGTTTAGAAGTAGGTATTGTTGAGCTTGTACAAGGGATATTTACAGGTGGAAATGAAGATGTTGAAGTGATTAAAGATTTACGTTTTCCGCGTATTATTATTGCGTTATTCACTGGAGCGGCTCTTGCTGTTTCAGGTGTGCTTTTTCAAGCTGTTATGAAAAATCCACTTGCTGATGCTGGAGTGATTGGGATATCTTCAGGAGCAAGTTTTATGACACTTGTTATTATAACGTTGTTCCCGCAATTCTTTTTCTGGACACCAGTATTCGCCTTTTTAGGTGGTGCGTTTGCGTGTTATCTCGTTTATGCATTTTCATGGAAGTCAGGGTTAAGTCCACTTCGTATTATTTTAGTTGGTATAGCTATTAATGCGATGTTTACTGGATTAAATGAATCGTTCATTACGATTTGCGGATATTTCATTAAGAGTATTAAGCAAACGACGACTTCTAATATAACGATGAAGACGTGGGGCGATGTAGAAATAATGGTTACGTATGGAACAATTGGTTTGGTTCTTGCTCTGTTTGTAGGAGCTTGGTGTAACTTATTATCGCTACAAGATAAGACTGCGAAAAACTTAGGTTTGCACGTGACGAGAGTTCGTCTTATTATTTCTGCTATTGCAGTACTCTTAGCAGCGGTATCAACAGCGATTGCAGGTGTTATTGCCTTCGTAGGATTACTCGTTCCGCACATTTCAAGACAACTAGTCGGTTCAGATCATAAAGTATTAATTCCGTTTTCTGCTCTGGCAGGTGCGTTATTAATTTTGACGGCGGATACGATTGGAAGGTTAATTGTGCCACCTAACGAAATTCCAGCAGCAACGATTATGGCAGTTATTGGTGGCCCATTCTTAATATTCTTGCTTAGAAAGAGTGATAAAGTTCATGGAAATTAAAAATGTAACCTTTTCGTATGATAATGTAACGGATCGATTAAAGTTGGTTAGTAGTGAAATAGAAATTGGTAAAATTACAACAATTATTGGTCCAAATGGTTGCGGGAAATCGACATTACTTGGTGTGATGTCAAGAAATCATGATCCTCGTAGCGGAGAGGTCATACTGGATGGGAAGGCGATTAGCCAATATAAACCGAAAGAGTTTGCTAGAAAGTTAGCCGTTGTCCATCAACAAAATGAAGCACCGGCAGATATGACGGTAGAGAAATTAACAAGTTTTGGTCGTATGCCTCATAAAAATATTTTTTCCGCGCAAACGGATGAAGATAGAGAAGCAATCGAAAGGGCTTTAGCATGTACGAATTTATTAAGTAAACGTGATAAAGAAATTCACGCTTTATCTGGTGGAGAAAGACAACGTGTTTGGATTGCTATGACGTTAGCTCAGAAAACACCAATGCTCTTTTTAGATGAACCGACGACCTATTTAGATATTTATTATCAACTTGAAATATTAGAGCTAGTAAAAGAGTTAAATGAAGTACATGGATTGACGATCGTCATGGTATTACACGATATTAATCAGGCAATTCGCTATAGTGATCACATCATTGTTATGAAAGATGGCGAGATTGTTACGAAAGGTAAGCCAAATGATGTTGTGACAGAGAGTATGATAAAGACGATATACGGTGTAGATGTCGTTGTAAAGCAAGATGAAGATACAGGATTATACATGGTACCTATGGGAATCTAAAGGCTGAGCATAATCCGTTTTGAGGTGATAATTTGAGTAGTAAAAAAGAACGGAAGAAGAATTCTTTTTTTCAACGAATACTTACAGTTGTCTTTTTAGGTACCTTTTTCTATTCAGTATATGAATTAGGTGATATTTTCATGGATTACTATGAAAATCGTAAAGTAATGGCCGAAGCACAAAATATTTATGAAAAAAGTCCGATGGAAGAGCAATCACAAGACGGGGAAGTACGTAAACAGTTCAAGGCTCTGCAGCAAATTAACCAAGAGATAGTTGGATGGGTTACGATGGATGATACACAAATTAATTATCCAATCGTTCAAGCGAAAGACAATGATTACTATTTATTTCGTAATTATAAAGGTGAAGATATGAGAGCAGGAAGCATCTTTATGGACTATCGTAATGATGTGAAATCTCAAAATCGAAATACTATTTTATATGGTCATCGTATGAAAGATGGTTCTATGTTTGGAAGTTTAAAGAAAATGTTAGATGAAGAGTTCTTCATGTCGCATCGTAAATTATATTACGATACATTATTTGAAGGATATGATCTTGAAGTGTTCTCGGTGTATACAACAACAACTGATTTTTATTACATTGAAACGGATTTTAGTAGTGATACGGAATACACATTATTTTTGGAGAAAATTCAAGAAAAATCGCTGTACAAAACAGATGCAAAATTGACAGCAAGTGATCAAATCGTAACACTTTCGACGTGTGACTATGCACTCGATCCGGAAGCGGGAAGGTTAGTCGTGCATGCGAAGCTAGTAAAAAGACAGTAAATAAAAAAGTATAGAATATGAGAAGTGGTAACGCTTCTCATATTCTATACTTTAAAAAAGAAATATGTTTACTGTGCTGCAGCCATTGGCATACGTACAACTTCAACATTGTAGTAAGTGATTTTATTATCAAGAATATAATCTGGCATCCCGCCTTGATGTGAGTGAGCATCTTTAAATGCTGAGCTCTTCGTCCAACCTTGGAAATCTTCTTTTGCATTCCAACGTGTGCTAATTGTTACTTCATCATAATCAACTGTATTTTGCGTTAAAAGAACTTCTAACCCTAAAAAGCCTGGCATCGTTTCAACTTGACCTACTTTATTAAAACGTTCAATTAATTTATGTCCATTTCCCTTTGTAATTTTTGCTGTATTTGTAACAATAATCATGTTTATTCCTCCTATAAATATTGCCTTTATTTTCGAGAACTCATATACATTAAATGATAATGAAAATCATTATCATTGTAAATGGTAAATGTAAAATAAATAAGTTTTTTTATTGTTTTGGACAGTAGGATTTCCATTTCAAAATGTAGTAAATACATGGTGGCTAAGCGAGAGAATGAGCGAGTTGTACTAGCAAAGCAATAATATGGTATAGTGAAACGAGGCTGTTTTTCAGTCTCGTTTTTGAAATGCTTCCTATAGAGAAAGCATGCAAATGGAAAGGAAGTTATTATATGCGATCAGAAGTAACTGTAAAAATAAAACCGAAATTTATAAAAGAAATTAAAAGTGGATATCCGCTTATTTTAAAAGATGCAATTCAAAATTTAAATGACGTCCGTGAAGAAGGGACAATCATCAAAGTAGTAGATGAGAAGAGCAACTTTGTCGGAAAAGGTTATTATGGAAAACAAAATAAAGGATACGGCTGGATTTTAACGAGAAAAGAGAGTGAACAAATTAATCAATCTTTTTTTGAAAGTAAAATAAAATCGGCCTTACATAAACGAAAACAATTTTACAAATCAAATGATACGACAGCATTCCGTGTTGTAAATGGCGAAGGTGATGGTCTTGGAGGCTTAATCATTGATTATTATGACGGTTATTATGTAGTAAGCTGGTATAGTGAGGGAATCTATACTTTCAGAGATGAGATTATAGCAGCTCTTCAAAAAGTAGCAAACTTTAAAGGGATTTATGAGAAAAAGCGTTTTGATACGAAAGGGAAATACATTGAAGGCGATGATTTTGTAGCAGGAGAGCGCGGCGAGTTCCCGCTTATCGTAAAAGAAAATGGTGTGAACTTTGCGGTGTACTTAAACGACGGAGCGATGGTTGGTGTATTTTTAGATCAGCGTAACGTTCGAAAACAAATTCGTGATAAGTATGCAAAGGGAAGAACTGTGTTAAATATGTTCTCTTATACAGGTGCTTTCTCTGTATTTGCAGCGCTTGGTGGAGCGAGTAAAACGACGAGTGTTGACCTTGCGAATCGTAGTTTAAGTAAAACGATTGAGCAGTTTAGTGTAAATGAAATTGATTATGAAGCGCAAGACATTATTGTAGAAGATGTCTTTCTGTACTTCAAATATGCAGCTAAGAAAAAGATGAAATTCGATATGGTCGTACTTGACCCTCCAAGCTTTGCACGCTCAAAGAAATATACATTTAGTGCAGCGAAAGATTATAAAAACTTATTAAAAGAAACAATTGCGATTACAGAAAATAACGGGATTATCGTTGCTTCTACAAATTGTAGCGCATTTGATATGAAAAAGTTTAAAGGATTTATCGATACGGCATTTAAAGAAATGAATGGCAAATATAAAATATTAGAAGAACATTCTTTACCAGAAGATTTCCGTACCATTGATCAATTTAAAGAAGGAGACTATTTAAAAGTAGTTTTCATCGAAAAAATTAAAGGTTAATAAAGAAAAAGGAGCTCGAGTTTACTTGAGCTCCTTTTTCTTATTGAACGATATTTTGTACTCTACCGACTTGCCCGTCCTGCAATCGTACTTTAATACCATGCGGATGGGAAGGGGAGTTTGTTAAAATATCTTTTACAATTCCACGTGTTAATTTGCCGGTGCGTTGATCTTGTTTTAATACAATATCAACTTCAAGACCGGGTGCGATATTAGAACGTTTTTGTCCGTTCATTTATACACCTGTACGTCTACGTTGGTTGTTTGTTTTTTTAGTTTGTTGGTTTTGTAATTTTTTCGTTTCTTGGCTTTGATTTGTATTATTTGACCCATTTCCATTTCCTTGCTTTTTCTTTGCAAGTTGTTCGCGCATTAAATCAGCTAAGCTTACTTTTTTGTTTTCTGACATGATAAGTCTCCTTTATATAAAGTTAATTATGAACAATCGTAGTGAATTTTATCATATCATTGTTAGGGGAGGAAGGGAAGTTGGTTTGAAAATTCATATAATTGTTTCCAGTCTGTAGTAGTTACGATACAATTGAGTTGTTAACGTTTGTAAAAAGGGGATAGACATATGTCACATCATATTTTATTAGTTGAAGACGATATTTCAATTCAAGAGATGGTGGAAAAGTATTTAATAAAAGAAGGCTTTCAAGTTACAATCGCGTCTGATGGAGAGGAAGGGGTGCAAGCCTTTTTTAAATCACCTTTTGATTTAGTTATCCTTGATATCATGATGCCGAGGTTAGACGGATTAGAGGTTGTACGTATTATTCGCGAGAAGAGTGCAGTACCGATTTTAATGATGTCGGCAAAAGATACAGATGTTGATAAAGCTGTTGGATTAGGACTTGGAGCAGATGATTACATTTGTAAGCCATTTTCTATGATTGAATTGGCGGCGCGTGTAAAAGCTGGTATTCGGAGATCTACGAAATATTCGGCTACAGAAACAACAGAAAAGATGATTCAAATTGGCGATTTAACAATCGATCCAATTAATTTTACTGTGGAAAAAAACGGGAAGCCTCTCAAACTTACTTTAAAAGAATTTGAGATTCTAAAACTGTTTGTAAAGAATCAAAATCGTGTATTTACAAAAGCACAAATATATACGCTAGTTTGGAGCGAAGAGTATTACGGTGACGATAACGTTATTAATGTTCATATGAGAAGGTTGCGTGAGAAAATCGAAAGTGACCCATCTAATCCAGAGTATATTAAAACGTTATGGGGCATCGGCTATAAGCTGGAAGTGATGTAATATGATTAATTTGTTATTAGGTATTATTTTTATATTGTTATGTGTCATTTACATACAGTATAAAATGAGAAAAAGTAGTAGTAAAAATTTACGGTACACATATGAAAAGTTAGAAAGTATTGTAAATGAAAAAACAGGCGAGAAGTTACTCGTTATGACGGATGATCTAGAATTGCAAAAATTATTAGTGGCAATTAATCAATTATTAGATGCAAAACAGAAAACGAATGCAGATCATGCAAAAGTAGAAATTTCGATGAGAAAAATGCTTTCAAATATTTCTCATGATTTAAAGACGCCACTAACAGTTATTCTTGGATATACAGAAATGTTAAATAAGGATAAAACGATAAATAAAGAAGAACAACAAATCTTACTTGAAAAGGTGCATGTGAAAACACTAGAAGTAATGGAATTGATTCATAAGTTTTTTGATCTAGCCAAGTTAGAATCTGGTGACAAGGCAATCGAAATGACAAAAGTAAATATGAATGAAGTTTGTCGCGAGAAGATTTTATCTTTTTATGATTTAGTTACGACGAAAGGTTTTTACGTTCATATTGATATACCAGAAAGAAATATATATGCACTTGGAAATGTAGAAGTATTAGGCAGGGTATTGAATAATTTAATATCAAATGCGATTACATATGGAGACGATGGAAAGACACTTGGTATGATGCTAAGAGATGATGAAACAAATGTGTATATAGACGTATGGGATACAGGAAAAGGAATTGATGAATCTCATATTGATAAAGTGTTTGAGCGTATGTACACACTTGAAGATTCAAGAAATAGATTGTACCAAGGGAGCGGTTTAGGGTTAACGATTACGAAAAGGCTTGTGGAAGCGATGGATGGAAAAATTCATCTTTCTAGTAAGCCGTATGAAAAAACAATTTTTACAGTTGCATTAAAGAAGATGCAGTTTTAGCTTGTAGAGAAGAGATTCTACAAGCTTTTTTGCAGCGTAAGGAATTTGTAAGAAACGGGTAAGAAAAAAGAGATTTCCGTTGTCTATTATAGAAATATAAAGTAGTGCGAAAGGGGAAAGTGACATGACCTATATATTAAAAACGAATCAGTTAACGAAAGTGTTTAAAGGGAAAGAAGTTATTTCTAGCGTTAACATGCATGTGAAAAAAGGAGAGATATACGGTTTCTTAGGACCGAATGGTGCTGGTAAAACAACGATTATGAAAATGATTACAAATTTAATAAAACCGACAAGTGGTGATATTGAAATTTTCGGTGAGAAGTTAACAGACACATCTTATGAAGTATTAAAAAGAATGGGGACAATTATTGAATATCCAATCTTTTATGATAAATTAACGGCGAAAGAAAACTTAGAATTACATTGTGAATATATGGGCTATTACGATAAAAATGAAATTGACCATGCATTACATTTAGTGAAGCTGCAAGGGATAGATAATAAAAAAGTAAAAGATTTTTCATTGGGAATGAAACAACGACTTGGTATTGCAAGGGCAATCGTGACAAAGCCAGAATTGCTCATTTTAGATGAACCAATTAACGGTTTAGATCCAATTGGTATTAAAGAGTTACGAGACTTATTTAAAATGCTCTGCAAAGAATATGGCATTACATTATTAGTTTCTAGTCATATTTTAGGTGAGATGGAACTAATGGCGGATACAATTGGTGTAATTCAAAATGGAAAACTAATAAAAGAAGTTTCAATGAAGAGTATTAACGGAAAACAAACAGAGTACATTGAAATTACTGTTCCTGATGTGAAGCGTGCAGCTTATATTTTAGAAGATAAACTTGGTATAAAAAATTATAAAATAATGAGCGGAAATATGATTCGTGTGTATGATACGGCAGTGTCTCAGCAAGCCATTTCAAAAGCACTTATTATGAACGATGTGGAAATAGAAAGTATTAATAAGAAACATAGTTCCTTAGAAGAATATTTCTTAAATGTAATGGATGGAGAGGGCATTCATGCTTAATGGATTGTTAGTGAATCTAGTAAGTGGATTGGTCGTAATGTTCATAAGCGGGATTTTATATTATAGGAAACCAGAGCGGAAATGGTTGTTAATTCTATTAATGATAGGAATGTTAAGCGTAGTTACTGCTGGAATTAGAATGTTAGCAGTGTAGAGACAGTTATATAAAGAATGGAGGCGTGGTTTGTATGCTTAGATTAATGAAGCTCGAGTGGAAAAAGCATCAATTATCTAGTTACTTTAAAAGTGTAGCAATTTGTATTATAGCAATTTTCGCTGTAGTAAGCCTTATGGCATTGGGAATGAAAGCTGAAGGAGACGTGCTCTTCTCTGACTTCAAACAGAACATGGATTTAGCAAATATTTTTATTAGAATAACATTCATTATTTTTAGTTCGGTCATTTTATCACGTTTAGTAATTGATGAGTATAAGAATAAAACGATACAACTATCATTTATGTATCCGCTTCAAAGGAAAATGCTAATGAGTGCGAAATTAACAATTGTTTTTTGTTTTTGTTTTGTGAGTACCATTATCGCGACTTTCATTATCAGTTTGCTTGTATATTTTGTGAGTCCAATGATGGGACTGATTGAAACACCTGCTACGATAGGTGAAATAATAGCTACCGTTCCAACCACTGTTATAAGTGCATTTATGATATCAGGTATAAGCTTAATTCCTTTATTTTTTGGAATGAGAAAGAAATCGACACCGACAACGATAACTTCGGCAGTAATAATTGGTATGCTGATTAGTGGTAACGTTGGTGCTGGAAACGGTCAAGTAAGTATGTTTGATTTTATAGCTATTCCAATCGTGCTCTGTTTATTAGGAATTTTCATTAGTTATCTATCATTTCGTAAAATCGACAAGATCGATGTGGCGTGAAGTAAGCTTAAAACAAAAACGAACTGGGGTATGAATAATGAAGAAAATGATAGTAATTGCAATATTATTCATTACAATTGCTAGTGCGGTTTTTGGTTTTAAGGTATTTCAAGGGAAAGATTTTAAGAAAGAAAAGTCTTTTGATATAAATAATATAAAAGAAATAGAAGTAGACAATGAAAATTGGAATATTGAATTTAAAAGTACAGACGCTAATAAAATAGTAATTTCCGCTCAAGGTGAACAAGCAGATAAAGAGATAGATCCTGTCAAAATAGAAAATGACGAAAATAAAATTATGATTAAGCAAAAACAAAAGGTAACTAGATTTTTTAATGGTTTTACGTTTAGGAAGAAAAATAGTATATCTATAGCTATTCCAAAGAAAGAAATAGATAAAATTGTAGTAAATAATAAATCGGGTGATGTGAAAATAAACGATATAGTAGTAAAAAACATCGTGACAAAAGGCAAATATGGAGATGAAATGATTACAGGATTATCGGCAGAGAAGGGTGAATTCACATCCGAAAGTGGAGATTTAATGTTAAAAGATAGTTCATTACAAGAAGTAAATATAACTTCCACTACTGGCGATAATTATGTAAAAAATGTAAAAAACGAAAATATGAACATCACTTCAACATCTGGGGAAGTATTGCTGAAAGATATGACAGAAGGAAAATCATTATTTATAGAAACAAAATCAGGGGATATTGGCGTACGGTATAAAGGGGTTCCGACTTCTTTACAACTTACGGCTAAAAGTAATTTGACTGACGTAATAGTGGATTTAAAAGGACTTAAGAAAGATAAAAGTACAGAAAGAATAAAAGTAGGAACGATTGGTGATGCAAAAAATGAAGCGAAGATTTTAAGTGAAACAGGGGTCATTTATATTGATTAAATCTTAGGAGGAAGGAGGACACTATCATGCTACATTTAATGAAGCTAGAATTGAAAAAGTTTAAGCTTGGTTGGTACGTGAAGAGAGCAATTATTGCAAATATTGTTATACTGGCATTAATGATCTTTGTGAGCATCATCGCTCAAGTAGAAGGTGATGCAGAAATAAGGAATCCAGAGACGATATTGTTAATGGCTAGCACAATAGTAAGAGCAACATTTATTATTTTTGGTAGTGTATTAATCGCAAGGTTAATAATTGGCGAATATAAAAATAAAACAATACTACTTATGTTTTCTTATCCTATTAACCGAAAGAAAATGATGGCTAGTAAGTTGGCTATTACAGCGATAGTAACATTTATAACAGTTATTGTATCTAACATTTTAGTAGTAGGAATTTTCTTTGGGATAGATAGCTATTTTTCAATTCTTCCTAATTCATTCACAGTAGATCAATTGATGCAAGAAGGAATAAAACTGGTTCCTTTAGCCATTGCAACTGCGGGAATGAGTTTAATCCCTCTATATTTCGGAATGCGTAAACGTTCAGTGCCAACTACAATTGTTTCATCTCTTATCGTTGTCTCAATTGCAATGAATAGCAACCCAGAGTTTCCCACAGCAACTTTTCTTCCCCTTCAACTAGCACTTGCAGCAATTGGAGTGGTGATTGCATATTACGGAATTAAAAATATAGAGAAGGAAGATATAACTGTATGATAAGAATACGTAAAAAAGAGTTGGCGTTACACCAACTCTTTTTTGTATATGTATGCTTCGTTACTACTCTGTAAATTTGGAGTGTTTGCTTAAATACGCTTGTACTTCTGGAGAAATATAAAAGTTATTAGAACTTTTATATTCGATAGTAAACTCTCCGTCTTTATTTGTTTCAAAGGCGATTGCATAGCTATTCATTTTAGCATCGTAAGAAGTGTTTTTGACTTCTGCATCTAGATTAAAATATTTTGTAATATACTCTTTTGATTCCGTAATTGCTGCTTGTTTTCCCCAAGGGGTACCATAACTTGTGAAATAAAGAGATACGCTAATAACTCCAATAAGAGAAGTTAGTAAAATAGTTCCCATAGCTATTTTTTTATTTTTTGTATTCAATTTGGTTACTCCTCTTCGTAATATGTATTCATTTTAACCTATATATTCCATAAAACAACCATTTTTAAAAAATAGTTTCACATGAAACAAGTTACAGAAAAAGACAAGATGTGTAAACACCTTGTCTTTTTCTGTTGTTACATTTTAGGTGCTTCCATTCCAGCAGCAGCCCATTCTTCTTTTGCGGGTCCATACACGCCAGGAACTGTTAAGCCAGCTTGTCTCATTAAAACCGTCATTTGTCCACGGTGGTGATTTTGATGATTAATAAGTGTCATTAAAAATATAGAATTCGGCATAGGGCGACCAAAGAAGTCATTAATAGTTGCTAAATCTTTATCAGTCCATTTACTTTGAAGTGCTTCAACGAAAGCCGCGTTCACTTTACGATACCCATCTGCAATTGTTTTTGCAGAAGTTGGAACAGGATAATCTTTCGATTCTCCTTCAAACTTTAGCCCTGTGCTAGACAGTATAACAGGAATTGCCGTCACGATATGCCAAGCAACTCTGCCTAACGTCCAATGTCCAGGTGCAATTTCTTGTGACAAAGATTCATCTGTTAATGCATCGAGCATTTTCTGAGTAGACTCGGCCTCGTATGTCCATGATTGTAAAAAACCTTCAATAGTTTGGTACATAGTTATCCCTCCTATTTTTGTTCATAGATTAAATTCGTGAGAGATTATATAATCCCTGTTCGATAAGAAATATTGAGTTAAGCATTTGCCGCAATAGAAAAATAATTGAGGAATATTTAAAAAACTTCAGAAAAACGTTCTTATTCATTCGTATATGTAATGCATAGAGCATGGGATAAAGGATACAGAAATAGTAGAAGGTCTTCGGAAATAAGATATGTTAGCGCCGTATACAGCAAATGTAAAAAAGGGATTTCGTTTAATCAAGGAGGCAAAAGTACAAGCAAAAGAAGAGTTTGTTGCATGTAATAATTACTGGAATGTACGCAATCAATCTGTATGTGTATACCCACCAAATAAAGTTTTTTATTACTTACTGGTACTTAAAAGATTGAATTTGAAGGAAGGGATCAACATGTCTTCATGGCTCAATAATACAAATGGATATTGTAGTTGTAATAATCAAAATGGTGTACATGTTGATTCGTGCTGTTTTAGTTGCGATGGGACAGTTCCTAAGCTGGGCCCAACAGGTCCGACGGGTCCAACGGGTGACACAGGCCCAACAGGTCCAACAGGATCAACGGGAATAACAGGAGCGACGGGAGTAACAGGTCCAACGGGAGCGACCGGATCAACGGGTCCAACAGGTCCAACAGGTCCAACGGGAGCGACCGGATCAACGGGTCCAACAGGTCCAACGGGAGCGACCGGATCAACGGGTCTAACAGGTCCAACGGGTCCAACAGGATCAACGGGAATAAC
This sequence comes from Bacillus thuringiensis, assembly GCF_001455345.1. Taxonomy (GTDB): domain Bacteria; phylum Bacillota; class Bacilli; order Bacillales; family Bacillaceae_G; genus Bacillus_A; species Bacillus_A thuringiensis_N. The sequence goes on along the minus strand of NZ_CP013274.1, from coordinate 4,410,706 downwards.
AGGAGTAACAGGTCCAACGGGAGCAACAGGAGTAACAGGTCCAACGGGAGCAACAGGAGTAACAGGTCCAACGGGAGCAACAGGAGTAACAGGTCCAACGGGAGCAACAGGAGTAACAGGTCCAACGGGAGCGACCGGATCAACGGGTCCAACAGGATCGACGGGAATAACAGGAGTAACAGGTCCAACGGGAGCAACGGGAGCGACCGGATCAACAGGTCCAACGGGAGCGACCGGATCAACAGGTCCAACGGGTCCAACAGGGTCAACGGGAGCAACAGGAGTAACAGGATCAACGGGAACAACGGGAGCAACAGGAGTAACAGGTCCAACGGGAGCGACCGGATCAACGGGTTCAACAGGAGTAACAGGTCCAACGGGAGCGACCGGATCAACGGGTTCAACAGGAGTAACAGGTCCAACGGGAGCGACCGGATCAACGGGTCCAACAGGAGCGACAGGTCCAACGGGAGTAACAGGTACAAGTATCACGGCGACATATGCATTTGCAAATAATACGTCAGGAACGGCGATATCGGTACTTCTAGGTGGGACGAACGTACCACTTCCAAATAATCAAAACATCGGTCCAGGAATTACTGTTTCTGGTGGAAATACAGTATTTACGGTTGCAAATGCTGGGAATTATTATATTTCATATTCGATTAATATAACAGCTTCATTATTGGTCAGTTCACGAATTACAATTAATGGAGCACCACTTGCTGGGACGATAAATTCTCCTGCTGTAGCAACCACATCATTTAGCGCAACAATTATTACAACTCTTGCAGCAGGAGATGCTATTAGCTTGCAATTATTTGGTTTGTTAGCTGTTGCAACATTATCAACAACTACACCAGGAGCTGTGTTAACGATAATAAGATTAAGCTAAATAATAACTCTCTTACTCTTTGAAGATTAAGAGAGTTTCTACATATAATAAGAAGTTAATGAAGTAAAGCATAGTTATATAAAAGTCAGAATATTATGATTGTAACATTATGGCGACTATAATATAATGAAAACAACCATCATGAATGAACATTCATTTATTTTTTATGTATTTGAAGGGGGAATGAAGGTGGAAAAACCATGGTTGAAAAGTTATCCAGAGGAAATTCCGAGTACGATTTCTTATGATATTCAGCCGCTTCATAGATATGTAGAACAGATGGCTTCTCGCTATCCAGAAAAGAAAGCGCTTCACTTTTTAGGGAAGGATATTACATTTTCAGACTTCCATGATAAGGTGAAGAGGTTTGCAAATTATCTTCAAAAGCTCGGTGTGGAAAAGGGTGATCGAGTTGCTATTATGTTGCCGAATTGTCCGCAAGCTGTAATTGGTTATTACGGTACATTACTTGCAGGAGGTATCGTAGTACAAACAAATCCACTATATACAGAAAGAGAATTAGAATATCAGCTTCATGATTCGGGAGCAAAAGTAATTCTTTGTCTCGATTTAGTATTTCCAAGAGTAACGAATGTTCAATCTGCTACAAAAATTGAACATATTATCGTAACCCGTATTGCGGACTTTTTACCCTTCCCTAAAAATCTATTGTATCCATTTGTGCAGAAAAAACAGTCGAATTTAGTTGTGAAAGTATCAGAGAGTGAAACGATTCATCTTTGGAATTCAGTAGAAAAAGAAGTGAATACGGATGTTGAAGTGCCTTGTGATCCTGAAAATGATCTAGCACTTTTACAGTACACAGGAGGAACAACTGGATTTCCGAAAGGAGTTATGTTAACGCATAAAAACCTCGTTTCTAACACGTTGATGGGAGTTCAATGGTTATATAATTGCAAAGAAGGAGAAGAAGTCGTTCTTGGGGTTCTTCCATTTTTCCACGTGTACGGCATGACGGCTGTCATGAATTTAAGTATTATGCAAGGATACAAAATGGTTCTTATTCCAAAATTTGATATGAAAATGGTTTTTGAAGCGATTAAGAAGCATAAAGTGACATTGTTCCCAGGGGCACCAACTATTTATATCGCTCTTTTAAATAGCTCACTTTTAAAACAATACGATATCTCTTCCATTCGTGCTTGTATTAGTGGCTCAGCACCACTTCCAGTAGAAGTACAGGAAAAGTTCGAAACAGTTACAGGGGGTAAACTAGTAGAGGGATATGGTTTAACAGAATCATCTCCAGTTACACATAGTAATTTTTTATGGGAAAAGCGAGTGCCAGGTAGCATTGGAGTTCCGTGGCCAGATACAGAAGCAATCATTATGTCGCTTGAAACTGGTGAGGCATTACCACCGGGAGAAATCGGTGAAATTGTAGTAAAAGGTCCTCAAATTATGAAAGGGTATTGGAATAAGCCAGAAGAAACAGCAGCTGTGTTACAAGATGGATGGCTCCATACAGGGGATGTTGGCTACATGGATGAAGATGGCTTTTTCTATGTGAAAGATCGTAAGAAAGATATGATTGTTGCGAGTGGGTTTAATGTGTATCCTCGTGAAGTAGAAGAAGTATTATATGAGCATGAAAAAGTGCAAGAAGTAGTGACGATTGGAGTTCCCGATCCATACCGAGGAGAGACAGTTAAAGCATTTGTTGTGTTAAAAGAAGGTACGGAGTGTTCTGAGGAAGAATTAAACCAGTTTGCGCGTAAATATTTAGCGGCCTATAAAGTGCCGAAAGTATATGAGTTTAGAGATGAACTGCCGAAAACGACAGTTGGAAAAATTTTACGCCGTGTCCTAATTGATGAAGAGAAAAGAAAGAATGAGGATGAGCAAACGGGCTAAGGCCCTTTCTTTTTGAAAAAATAGGATTGACACTTTTCTAAATAGTCAGTATTATAAGAATATGAATGACTATTCATTCAGTCATCTTCTTGAAGGGGACAGTAAAGTGAGGAAAAATAGACCGAAATACAATCAAATTATTGATGCGGCAGTCATTGTGATTGCGGAGAATGGGTACCACCAAGCGCAAGTTTCTAAAATTGCAAAGCAAGCTGGGGTAGCTGATGGCACGATTTATTTATATTTTAAAAATAAAGAAGATATATTAATATCCTTATTCCAAGAGAAAATGGGAGAATTTGTCGAAACAATTCGTCAAAAAACAGCAGGAATTGAAAGCGCTGTATCGAAGTTATTCATGTTGGTAGAAACGCACTTCTTGCTGTTGTCACAAAATGATCCTCTTGCTATCGTTACGCAATTAGAGCTAAGACAGTCCAATCAAGACTTACGCCTGAAAATAAATGAAGTATTAAAAGGCTACTTACAAGTTATGGATGAGATTTTAGAGACAGGTATAAAGCAAGGTGAATTCCAAGCGGATTTAAATGTTCGCGTGGCAAGACAAATGATCTTTGGAACAGTAGATGAAGTTGTGACCAATTGGGTAATGAGCGATCATAAGTATGATCTGGTCGCACTTTCAAAAACGGTACATGGGCTACTTATTGCAGCTTGTGGTTATCGTCAATAATGGGAGGGATCATGTTGAAATTCCTATCTGTAAGAGTTGAAGATCATATCGCGGTGGCGACGTTAAATCATGCGCCGGCTAACGCGATGTCTTCACAAGTTATGCATGACGTTACTGAATTAATTGATCAAGTGGAGAAGGATGATAACATTCGTGTTGTTGTTATTCACGGTGAAGGGCGCTTCTTCTCGGCAGGAGCAGATATTAAAGAATTTACATCTGTTACTGAAGCGAAGCAAGCGACAGAATTAGCACAGCTTGGACAAGTTACGTTTGAGCGTGTTGAAAAATGTTCAAAACCAGTTATCGCGGCAATTCATGGAGCGGCACTTGGCGGCGGCCTTGAGTTTGCTATGTCTTGCCACATGCGCTTTGCAACTGAAAGTACAAAACTTGGTTTACCTGAATTAACACTTGGATTAATTCCTGGATTTGCAGGTACACAGCGATTACCACGTTATGTTGGGAAAGCGAAAGCTTGTGAAATGATGTTAACAAGTACACCGATTACTGGTGCAGAAGCATTAAAATGGGGACTTGTTAACGGAGTTTTTGCTGAAGAAACATTTTTAGATGATACGCTTAAAGTTGCAAAACAGATTGCTGGAAAAAGCCCAGCGACAACTCGTGCTGTACTAGAGTTATTGCAAACGACGAAATCGTCTCATTATTATGAAGGTGTACAACGCGAAGCTCAAATCTTTGGTGAAGTATTTACGAGTGAAGATGGAAGAGAAGGTGTAGCAGCGTTTTTAGAAAAACGTAAGCCTTCATTTAGTGGCAGGTAGTTCAATTATTTTTTTAATATAAATTAACAGAAAATTAAAATTGATAGAATCTTTCTGAAAAACAAGGGGGTAAATGGAATGAACATCTACGTACTCATGAAACGAACATTTGATACAGAAGAAAAAATCGTAATTAAAAACGGTGCAATTTACGATGGCGAAGCGGAATTCATCATCAACCCTTACGATGAATATGCGATTGAAGAAGCAATTCAAGTAAGAGACGCACAAGGTGGAGAAGTTACTGTTGTAACAGTCGGTGGCGAAGATAGTGAGAAAGAACTTCGTACAGCATTAGCGATGGGCTGTGATAAAGCGGTATTAATTAATATTGAAGATGATGTGGAAAATGGTGACCAGTTCACGACAGCAAAAGTTCTTGCTGAATATTTAAAAGATAAAGATGCAGATTTAATTTTAGGCGGAAACGTTGCAATTGATGGTGCATCTGGACAAGTTGGTCCACGCGTAGCTGAAGCATTAAATATTCCGTACGTAACGACAATTACAAAACTTGAGATTGACGGTACAAACGTGAAAATTGAACGTGACGTTGAAGGTGATACAGAAGTAATTGAAACATCATTACCAGTATTAGTAACAGCACAACAAGGTTTAAATGAACCTCGTTATCCATCACTTCCAGGTATTATGAAGGCGAAGAAAAAGCCACTAGAGGAAGTAGAGTTAGATGATTTAGATTTAGAAGAAGATGATGTGGAAGCAAAGACAAAAACAATTGAAATCTATTTGCCTCCTAAGAAAGATGCAGGAAAAGTGTTACAAGGCGAGCTGCAAGATCAAGTAAAAGAACTTGTATCGTTGCTCCATACAGAAGCGAAAGTAATCTAATAAAATACGAAATTATATATGCAGGAGGGAAAATCTATGGCTCGTAAAGTATTAGTAATGGGTGAGGTTCGTGATGGATCGTTACGTAACGTTTCGTTTGAAGCGGTAGCGGCAGCAAAAACAATTGCAGAAGGCGGTGAAGTAGTAGGTCTTCTAGTTGGAGACAGCGTTGCTTCTTTTGCAAATGAATTGATTCATTACGGTGCAGATCGCGTTGTGACAGTTGAAAATGATAAATTAAAATCATATACATCTGATGGTTATGCACAAGCATTTTTAGCTGTATATGCTGAAGAAAATCCAGAAGGTATTGTATTTGGACATACAGCACTTGGTAAAGATTTATCACCAAAATTAGCAGCGAAGCTTGAAGCTGGTCTAGTTTCTGACGTAACTGCTTTAGAAGTTGAGGGTGGAAATGTGATCTTCACTCGTCCAATCTACTCTGGTAAAGCATTCGAGAAGAAGATTGTAACTGATGGTATATTATTTGCAACAGTGCGTCCAAATAACATTGCAACACTTGAAAAAGATGAGTCTCGCAGTGGTGACGTATCTTCTATTACAGTAGATGTGAAAGACCTACGTACAATCATCCAAGATGTTGTCCGTAAAACAGCAGAAGGTGTTGATCTTTCTGAAGCGAAAGTGATTATCGCTGGCGGACGTGGTGTGAAGAGTGAAGACGGATTTAAACCATTAAAAGAGTTAGCTGACGTACTAGGCGGCGCTGTTGGGGCATCTCGTGGTGCTTGTGACGCTGAGTACTGTGATTACTCATTACAAATTGGTCAAACTGGTAAAGTTGTTACGCCAGACCTATACATTGCATGCGGTATTTCTGGTGCGATTCAGCATTTAGCTGGTATGTCTAACTCAAAAATAATCGTTGCAATTAATAAAGACCCAGAAGCAAGTATCTTCAAAGTAGCTGACTATGGCATTGTTGGCGATTTATTTGAAGTCGTACCTCTTTTAACAGAAGAGTTTAAAAAGTTAAAAGTACATTCATGATTTGAGTACCCTTGAGTTCCAAGTGAAGTACCCCTATATATAGAAAAAGGTGAGAGATCCCCTGTCTCTCATCTTTTTAGTATTTAATCCGTATTTTTATATAGTATAAAGGAACACTTTTTTGTTACAATACATAACGATACATATTATTCGCCACGTATATAAGTTAATGATATACTCTTGGTAGAATATACTTGAAGGAGGAAATAAAATGGCAATTGTAAACGCAAATGACCAAAGCTTCGCAGCTGAAACTAGCGAAGGTGTTGTATTATTAGATTTCTGGGCACCTTGGTGTGGACCTTGTAAAATGATCGCTCCTGTATTAGAGGAAATTGATGCAGAACTAGGCGAAAAAGTAAAAGTAGTAAAAGTAGACGTGGATGAAAACCAAGAAACTGCTCGTCAATTCGAAGTAATGAGTATTCCAGCTCTTTTCGTATTAAAAGACGGTAAAGTAGTTGATCAAGCGTTAGGTTACAAACCGAAAGAAGCGTTAGTAGAATTAGTTTCTAAACACTTCTAAAATAAAAGGGCTACCATTTGGTAGCTTTTTTTATTTTCCTTTTTTACACCTTTCCGTTACAATAAAAGAACGTATGTTGGGTGTTTTGGCATAGTATGTTTTCATGTGAAAATAAAAATGCTAAGCATGTAGAAATGGAGGGTAACGAGTGCACGAACATTTAAAAGAGAAGTTGGCTATTTTACCAGATCAACCTGGTTGTTATTTAATGAAAGATAAGCAAGGAACGGTTATATATGTCGGAAAGGCAAAAGTGCTTAAAAATCGTGTGCGCTCGTACTTTACTGGTTCGCATGACGGGAAAACACTTCGGCTAGTAGGAGAAATTGTAGATTTTGAATATATTGTAACCTCTTCAAATCTAGAGGCTCTCATTTTAGAGTTAAATTTAATAAAGAAACATGATCCAAAATATAATATTCAATTAAAAGATGATAAAACATATCCTTTTATTAAAATTACAGCTGAGAAACAGCCGCGATTACTTATTACGCGAAATGTAAAAAAGGATAAGGGAAAGTATTTTGGCCCTTACCCGAATGCACAATCAGCTCATGAAACAAAAAAACTGCTAGATCGTATGTATCCGCTTCGTAAGTGCTCAAATATGCCCGATAAAGTTTGTTTATATTATCATATGGGTCAATGTTTAGCACCTTGTGTGAAAGAAGTGACAGAAGAACAAAACAAAGAAATTGTAGATGAAATTATTAAGTTTTTAAATGGTGGACATAAAGAAGTTCGTTCAGAATTAGAAACAAAAATGTATGAAGCTTCAGAGAAACTAGAGTTTGAACGTGCAAAAGAGTTACGTGATCAAATCGCTCATATCGATGCGATTATGGAAAAACAAAAGATGATTATGAGTGATTTAGTGGATCGTGATGTGTTTGGGTATGCAGTTGATAAAGGGTGGATGTGTGTTCAAGTTTTCTTCGTTCGAAAAGGAAAGCTAATCGAACGTGATGTTTCTATGTTTCCAATATACGATGAACCAGAAGAGGGATTCTTAACGTTTATCGGTCAATTTTATGAGAACAGCAGTCATTTTAAGCCGAAGGAAATTGTCGTTCCAGGAAGTATAGACTCAGATTTAGTAGAGCGCTTTTTAGAAGTGGAAGCGACACAGCCGAAACGTGGTAAGAAAAAAGATCTTGTAGAATTAGCAAATAAAAATGCGAAGATTGCTCTTGAAGAGAAATTCTACTTAATTGAACGTGATGAAGAGCGAACGATTAAAGCGGTAGATCATTTAGGGAAGCAGCTTGGGATTGAAACACCTTATCGTATTGAGGCGTTTGATAACTCAAATATTCAAGGGACGAATCCTGTTTCTGCAATGATTGCTTTTATCGATGGGAAACCAGCTAAGAAAGAATACAGGAAATATAAAATTAAAACGGTTCAAGGACCGGATGATTATGAGTCTATGAGAGAAGTTGTGAGACGCCGTTATACAAGGGCACTGAAAGAGAATTTGCCTTTACCAGATTTAATCATTATTGATGGTGGAAAAGGTCATTTGGCAGCTGTAAGTGATGTTCTAGAAAATGAACTTGGTTTATATATTCCGATGGCAGGTCTTGTAAAAGATGACAAACATAAAACCTCCCATTTAATTATTGGGGACCCACCTGAACCAGTGATGCTTGAGAGAAATAGCCAAGAATTTTATTTATTGCAGCGCATTCAAGATGAAGTGCATCGATTTGCGATTACATTCCATCGTCAATTACATGGGAAATCTGTCATTCAATCAGCATTGGATGATATTCCTGGAATTGGGGATAAACGAAAAAAGATATTGTTAAAACATTTTGGTTCATTAAAGAAGATGAAAGAAGCTTCTGTGGGAGAATTTGTCGAAGCGGGTATGCCGAAAAATGTCGCAGAAACGATTTATACTTATTTAGCGGATAAGAAGACGTTGTAGTTTACAACGTCTTCTATTTTCTGGTATAATTTCTGAAGATTTAAAATAAATCTAACTGAATGAAAATACAAAAAAGTCAACTAAACTTATATGTCTAGTTGACTGTAGGTAATGCTACACTTCAATGAGATCTTTTATATCCCATTTCACAAGAAATGTAATAGAGTCTGAACGTTTTTTCTTTTCTTCATAGGACTCTGCAACGACGTTTCGTTGTTTTTGAATTTGTTCAGCGATGAATCCAGCTTCTAATTGATAAGAAGAATGTCTGTTTTGTTTTTGGCGTTCAGCGATGAGTGTGCCTTTAAGTTGGAACTGCATTTCACGACGCTTATGTTCAATAATGCTTAAAGTGCCCCAGCCAGCTTTTTCGAAGAACTGAATGACTTCTTCAGTTGTTTCTAGTGGATATTTTCTTGCAAGGTTTCTACCGGACCAGTATAAAATACCATCTAAATCGTTACCGATTAAATCAGGTAGTAATTCTTCACGTAGCAATTCATAAGCGAAGGCGTTCAATGAAACATCTTCTAAAGATGTTGTATCGATTGTATTTTTACTCACAATATTCCCCTCTTTCTATAGGGATTATTATATAACATTTCTCATTTATAAAAACAGATTTTTCTTTGAGAAAATCTGAATATATAAGAAGAAAAAAAGAATTGGCAAATTATATGCAAATTATGTATACGTTTTCTTGACGCTTCGACAAAAATAGGAGTAAAATGAACTTGGTATCAAATTATGCTGAAATATTTCGAATAATTTTTTCAGTTTTTCTTATGCCAATAGTGAAAAAACATTATTGTTGTAAACTAATCTGAAAACAGCAGTCAAACATTCAAGGGGGGTAATGGGGACATGAAAGGCCGCGAGTATACGTTTCGTAAGTGGCACTCATTAATGGGGGTCATCCCGGTTGGTGTCTTTTTGACGCAACATTTAATTGTAAACAACTTTGCAACACGAGGAGCAGAGGCTTTTAACAAAGCTGCAGGCTTTATGGAGCTCCTTCCATTCCGGTACGCGCTAGAGATTTTCATCATCTTTTTACCGATACTGTACCATGCTATATATGGCTTATATATTGCATTTACAGCTAAGAACAATGCGGTTTCTTACGGTTATTTCCGTAACTGGATGTTCGTCTTCCAAAGAATTTCAGGTATCGTTACGCTGATTTTCATTTCTTGGCACGTCTGGGAAACTCGTATTCAAGCAATGTTAGGTAAAGAGGTAAACTATGATATGATGGCAGATATTTTAAACAATCCAGCTATGTTTGCATTCTACTTAGTCGGTGTTGTTTCAACAATTTTCCACTTTGCAAATGGACTATGGACATTCTGCATCAGCTGGGGAATTACAGTATCTCCACGTTCACAAAGAATCTCTACTTATGTAACATTAGCTATTTTCTTAGGTCTATCTTATGTAGGTGTGAGTGCATTATTAGCGTTCATCGATCCACAGCTAGCAAACCAGTAAGGAGTGGGAGAGCATGAAAGGGAAACTTATAGTAGTCGGCGGTGGCTTGGCTGGCTTAATGGCAACGATTAAAGCGGCGGAAGCAGGAGTAAATGTTGAACTGTTTTCTTTAGTACCAGTAAAACGTTCGCATTCTGTATGTGCCCAAGGTGGAATTAACGGTGCCGTAAATACGAAAGGTGAAGGGGATTCTCCATGGATCCACTTTGACGATACAATTTATGGTGGGGACTTCTTAGCGAACCAACCACCAGTTAAAGCAATGTGTGAAGCAGCACCTGGTATCATTCATTTAATGGACCGTATGGGTGTTATGTTCAACCGTACGGAAGAAGGACTTCTTGATTTCCGTCGTTTTGGTGGAACGCAACATCACCGTACAGCATTTGCTGGTGCAACAACTGGACAGCAATTACTATACGCATTAGATGAGCAAGTACGTCGTCACGAAGTAGCAGGACTTGTAACGAAATACGAAGGTTGGGATTTCTTACGAGCTGTTGTGGATGACGAAGGTGTGTGCCGAGGAATCGTTGCACAAGACTTACAAACTATGGAGATTAAAAGTTTCGGAGCGGATGCCGTGATTATGGCAACAGGGGGCCCTGGTATCATCTTCGGAAAATCAACAAACTCCATTATCAATACAGGTACAGCAGCTTCTGCTGTATATCAACAAGGCGCATATTATGCGAACGGTGAGTTCATTCAAATTCACCCAACGGCAATTCCTGGAGACGATAAATTACGTCTTATGAGTGAATCTGCACGTGGTGAAGGTGGACGTGTTTGGACATATAAAGATGGTAAACCGTGGTACTTCTTAGAAGAGAAATATCCGGCTTACGGAAACCTTGTACCTCGTGATATTGCAACGCGTGAAATCTTTGATGTTTGCGTAGAGCAAAAACTAGGTATTAACGGTGAAAACATGGTGTACTTAGATCTTTCTCATAAAGATCCGAAAGAACTAGATATTAAACTAGGTGGAATTATTGAAATCTATGAGAAGTTTACAGGTGACGATCCTCGTAAACTACCAATGAAAATCTTCCCAGCTGTTCACTATTCAATGGGCGGACTATGGGTTGATTATAAACAGATGACAAGTATTCCAGGTTTATTTGCAGCAGGTGAGTGTGATTATTCTATGCACGGTGGTAACCGCCTTGGTGCGAACTCACTATTATCAGCAATTTACGGTGGTATGGTAGCAGGACCAAATGCAATTGAATATATGAAAGGTCTTACTAAATCATCTGATGCTGTTTCATCTACTGTGTATGAACAAAATGAATTGATCGAAACAGAGAAATTTAACAATATTTTAACGCTCGATGGTAACGAAAATGCGTATGTTCTTCATAAAGAGCTTGGAGAATGGATGACAGACAACGTTACAGTAGTTCGTGAAAATAAAAAGCTATTAGAAACAGATGCGAAGATTGAAGAGTTAATGGCTCGTTACAAACGTATTAACATTAACGATACAGCAAGATGGAGTAACCAAGGTGCTTCATTTACACGCCAACTTGCAAATATGTTTGAGTTAGCGCGTGTTATTACAATTGGCGCATATAACCGTAATGAGAGCCGTGGGGCGCATTACAAACCTGAATTCCCAAATCGTGATGATGCTAACTTCTTAAAAACTACGATGGCGAAATTTGAAGGAGAAGGAAATGCACCAGCATTCCATTACGAAGACGTGGATGTTTCGTTAATTAAACCACGTAAACGTGATTATTCTTCAAAACACGATGTAGCTGCTAAGGGTGAAGAGAAGGGGGATAAACAACATGTCTGAGAAAACAATCCGCCTCATCATTACGAGACAAGACGGGCCTGACGCACAAGCGTTTGACCAGGAGTTTGAAATTCCGTATCGTCCAAATATGAATATTATTTCGGCGCTTATGGAAATTCGTCGTAATCCTGTTGATTCAAAAGGAAGCCAAACAACTCCGATTGCATGGGATATGAACTGTTTAGAGGAAGTATGCGGCGCATGTTCGATGGTGATTAACGGAAAACCTCGTCAATCATGTACAGCGCTTATCGATCAATTAGAACAACCAATTCGCTTAAAGCCGATGAAGACATTCCCGGTTGTACGTGACTTACAAGTTGACCGTAGTCGCATGTTTAATGCTCTAAAACGTGTTAAAGCTTGGATTCCAATTGATGGCACGTATGACTTAGGACCAGGACCAAGAATGCCTGAGAAGAAACGTCAGTGGGCTTATGAGCTTTCAAAATGTATGACATGTGGTGTTTGCTTAGAATCATGTCCAAACGTGAACAGTAAATCTGACTTTATTGGACCAGCACCGTTATCACAAGCGCGTTTATTCAACTCACATCCAACGGGTGAAATGCATAAAGCAGATCGCTTACGTGCAATTATGGGAGATGGAGGACTTGCAAACTGTGGTAACTCTCAAAACTGTGTGCAATCATGTCCAAAGGGTATTCCATTAACGACTTCAATTGCGGCATTAAACCGTGATACAACAATTCAATCGTTCAAAGATTTCTTTGGTAGCGACAATAACTATTAATAAATATTGCCTCTTCATGTTGAAGAGGCAATATTTATAACTTTATTTTTCTGTTTATTCAGTTTATTAAAAGGGAGAGGGAACAATGAAGAGGATTTCTTATATTGAAGACTTTGAGCAATGGGAAAGTGGTTTTTCATTTTACAACCCTGTAAAAGTTCGTTTTGGTGAAGTAGATATGTTTGGGCATGTAAATAATGTCGTTGCCTTTACCTATTTTGAAGAAGCACGTATCGCATTGTTTAAAGAACTTGGATTTATGCAAGAATGGACGCATGAATCTTCCGAAACGATGATCGTTGTTGCAGATTTACAATGTAATTTTATTAAGCAAATATATTTTGATGAAGAGTTGAAGGTGTATGTAAAAGCGGGATCAGTTGGGAATTCTTCTTTAGATTTACATTATATGGTGAAGAATGCGGTAGGAGAAGTTTGTTTAGTTGGTCGTGGAATGATGGTTCAAGCATCGAAAAAAACGGGAAGAGGCGAACCGTGGCCTGAAGAATGGAAGGGAAAATTACTACAATGATAGAGTAAAAGAAAAATAAGAGAGCAAATTGCTCTCTTATTTTTTGTCTTTCATCGCTTCTTCTAATGTTAAATGATGTTTATATATGTATGTAGCGTATGGGTTTCCAACGTAGCGCAAATGCCACGGTTCATATGCATATTCTGTTGTTTCTGTTTTATCTTCTAAATAACGAATGACAAAGCCAAATTCATGCGCATGTTTTGCCACCCATTTGCCTTCGGCTGTCTCTCCAAAAATAGGCTCTAATTGGAATTTTGCAGATTTTGAACTAATATCCATTGCTAAACCAGTTTGATGTTCACTTGTACCAGGAATGGCACTTACTGAATCAGCTTCAGCTTTACCTTGACGTCTAACGTATGTATCATGTAGTGATTTTTGGCGTTTGTATGAACGATAACCAGATACAGCTGTAAGTTCAAGTCCTTCTTTCTTTGCCGCTTCAAACATATTTTCAAGCGCATCTGCAGCATCTTTGCGTAGTAGCGTTTTTTCTTTATCTTTTGGACTAGTAAATGGTACGTTTGGTCTTGTTAAGTCTTCAGGTGTGTATCCGTCTGGTAGTTTTCGATGTTTATTAACTAAGACAAGATTAGACTCTGGATTTGTTACAACAGAAAAATCATTGTCTAGCTTCTTTGCATTATGATCAGCTTTTGGAAAAGCAGGAATCTCTTCTTTTTGGTGACTACTATGCTGTTGACTTTCGACGGCTTTCGCCTCATTTTGTAGTGGTGATTTAGAACTAAAGTAAGCGAAAGAAGTGATACCGATTACAATAGTAGTGGCAGAAATAATGATTATTTTTTTCATGATGCCTTGTAATCACAGTCCTTTCTTAATATAATATGTATCATTTTATATTATAAGTCTAGTTTACTGAAAAAGAAATATAAGAGTCGTAACGTAATAGAAATGCAAAGAAAATGTCAGAAAATGTGTGAAATTGTAGTATTTTTTCATATAATTCATTTCTTATCTTTCATGAAATTCATTTTTTATGTAATATATATATATAAGAAGATGTAGCGATTATCGAGAATGAAGAACTTCTTGTATAGACTAGGAGTGAATGGGAATGGATTTTGCAACAATTATTGGACTTATTTTAGGATTTGTAGCAGTGGTAGTAGGGATGGTCGTCAAGGGCGCTGACGTAAATGCCTTATTGAATCCTGCCGCAGCATTAATTATTTTTATCGGTACATTTGCTGCAGTATGTATCGCATTTCCGATGAATCAACTAAAAAGAGTTCCAAAATTATTTAAAGTTCTTTTTGGTTCAAATAAAAAGGATTTAAGTTATGAACAGTTGCTAGAATTGTTTGTTCATTGGACATCTGAAAGTAGAAAATACGGTATTTTGTCTTTAGAACAACAATTAGACAAAATTCAAGATGAATTTCTTTTGCGTGGTATGAAATTTGTGATTGATGGCGTATCTGCAGAAGATTTAGAACAGATTTTAGAAGCTGAATTAGAAGCAATTGAAGAAAGGCATGCAAAAGGAGCGGCAATTTTTTCTCAAGCTGGTACGTATGCACCAACATTAGGGGTTTTAGGTGCTGTTATCGGTCTTGTAGCTGCGCTTGGTAATTTAACTGATATTGAAAAGTTAGGACATGCTATTTCAGGTGCGTTTATTGCAACGATTTTTGGTATTTTTTCAGGTTATGTATTATGGCATCCATTTGCAAATAAGTTAAAACAAAAATCCGCAGCTGAAATCGAGAAAAAACGTTTAATCATTGATTGTTTATTAATGTTACAAGAAGGTACATATCCGTTTATTATGAAGAACCGCATTTTAGGTTCACTTTCTGCAACTGAGCGTAAAAAGCTAGAAAAAGGAGCAGAACAAAATGCGGAGTAAGAAAAATAGAAGAGGCAAAAAGAAAAAACATGATGAACATATCGATGAAACTTGGTTAATCCCATATTCTGATATGTTAACGTTGTTATTTGCATTGTTCATCGTTTTATTCGCAATGAGTAGTATAGATGCAGCGAAGTTCAAACAGATGGCAGTAGCGTTTCGAAGCGAACTAGCAGGTGGAACAGGAAATAAAGAGTTTTTAAGCGATCAGAAGCCAAATGATGAAAAGGAATTATCAGCAAGTAGCCTTGAGGCAGAACAAGCAAAAAAACAAGAAGAAGCTAGAGAAAAAGAAAAAAAAGAAATGGATGAATTGAAAGCATTACAAAAAAAGATTGATCAATATATTAATGAAAAGCAATTATCCTCTTCTTTTCAAACTAAATTAACTGAAAAGGGATTAATGGTGACAATATTAGAAAATGTACTGTTTGATTCGGGGAAAGCAGATGTGAAATTAGAATCTTTAGGGATTGCAAAAGAGATGTCAAGCTTGCTTGTTTCAGCGTCCCCCCGTGAAATTACAGTATCCGGTCATACGGATAATGTCCCTATTTCCAATACACAGTTTGCATCGAATTGGGAATTAAGTACGCAGCGGGCAGTTAATTTTATGCAAGTATTACTCCAAAATAAAGAATTACAACCAGAAAAATTTAGTGCGATTGGTTACGGAGAATACCGTTCAATTGCTCCAAACGATACACAAGAAGGAAAGGCAAAGAATAGACGGGTGGAAGTGTTTATCTTGCCTTTAACAGAGAAAGTAAAATAAAGAGGATGGCGAATGCCATCCTCTTTATTTTGCATCAAATGATTTTAAGTTGTCGCGACGGATTTTATCTTTTTCTGCATCTGATTTTTTGAAATCATAATCATATAAAGCGCCTTCCCAATCACCATACATCGGATTAGGGAAAATAATAAACTTCTCACCAAATTGTGCTTTTGAATCTGTTACTGCTTGATTTCGATCTTTTACAGACTTTCCATCAAAACCAGTGAAATCAGATAAGTTATCACCGAAAAATAAGATGATATCATGTGTTTGAGAAACGAGTTCACGTCGTTTTTCTTTTCCTTTTTCTTTCGGATCTTGTAGTAATATATGTTCTTTCGTTGCTTGAGGAGCACCTACACGCTCAAGATTTTTAATTGTTGCATCTAGTTGGTTCGTTTTACGATTTGAGATGTAGTAAATATCTACACCTTTAGACTCGGTATATTTTAAGAAATCAATTGCGCCTGGAAGGGCTTCGGCTTCAGCCTTATTAATCCAGTCATCCCATTTATACGGATAGCCTTTGCCTGTTTTTACGCTCATGGCTTGATGGGGACTGTTGTCTAAAACAGTTTCATCTAAATCAAGTACGATAGCAGGTTTTTTTTCTGTTCCCTTTGCAAGAGTTGCATCAAGCTTCAATTGACCAATATTGTATCCTTGGTAGTAAAGTGCTTTCGTTTCACCAGCTGTTTGATACCATAAATCAGCCATTAATTGCTGGTCTGTTAATTTTACTTTTTCTTCTTTTGCCACTGTTTTCTCTGGTGTTCCTGAACATGCTACAAGTGATGTAGATAGAACTGCTACAGATAATAAAGTGGTAATGCCCCTCTTCATCTTCATATGTATCCTCCTTGATGTTAGAAAATCATTTAATATTATATATCGAAAAATAATATTTTTTTTATGAACATTTGCATATTGTCTTTTGTATATATAGTAGTATGTCCTATATTAGAAAGATGGGAAAAATGATGGGAATCATTCTGACAAGTTTAGTTGTCGAAATGACAATTATAATTGACAAATGAAATGATATTATTTACAATTTTAACTAAATGGAACAAATGATGGATTAAGATGCTGTTACATAGTAAGAGGATGAAGTGTAGTGCTATATTTTATCCGGAATAAACATAGTCTTTGAAAGAGAGTATGAATGAAACTAAGGGGAGGCTTTATACTTTGAGTTTACAAATTCAAAACTTAACGAAACTATTTGGGGCATCAAAAGCAGTTAACGGCTTGCAAATTTCTTTACCAAAAGGTGAAGTGTTAGGATTACTTGGACGAAATGGTGCAGGAAAAACTACGACAATCAAAATGCTTCTCGGATTATTAACGCCTAATGAAGGCTCTATTACATGGGATGGAAAACCATTTGGGAATAGTGGGATAACGATTGGTTATTTACCAGAAGAAAGAGGTTTATATACGAAAAGTAGAGTAATAGACCAGTTACGATATTTTGGTAGATTAGAAGGCATGACGAAGAAAGAAGTAGATCTCGCTATTGATCACTGGTTAGAGCGATTAGCAATACCAGAATATAAATTTAAAACAGCAGGAGAACTTTCAAAAGGAAACCAGCAAAAAATTCAATTAATTGCTGCTCTTCTTCATAATCCAGAACTTCTCATTTTAGATGAACCATTTAGCGGGTTGGATCCAGTTAATGCTGGGATGTTAGCTAGCATTATTGAAGAACAAGTGCAAAGCGGAAAGACAATTATTTTATCTAGTCATCGTATGGAACAAGTAGAGGCTTTTTGCCAACATGTATGTATTTTGAAAAAAGGCGAAGCTGTCGTAAAAGGCCAATTAAGTGATATTAAAAAAGAATACGGTTTCCGCAATTTAACGATTGAAGATACAGAAGAGAATGAGAAGGGATTAGAATCTATTCATGTATCGTATGAAAAACAACAAGGCCTTCTTTATGTGCAAGTACAAGATGATGCAGAAGCTCTAAAGATTTTACAACAATTACAAGAACAGGGTGTTACCTTACGACAATTTAAAATGTTAGAGCCGACGTTAAATGAAATCTTTGTAGAGAGGGCGAAATAACGATGCGTAAATTTTCTCACGTATTTTCATTTTATTTTAGAGAAGCGTTTTTATCTAAAAAATCATTAATTACGAGTGCGATTTTATTTTTAGTTGTGTTTGGACTTTTTGCGTTTAATCATTTCACTGCTGATAATGATAAAGGAAAAGATAAATTTGCTGTAGTAACAGAAAGCGATACGTATAAAGTGCAAGAAAGTGATTTAACAAAGTTACTTCCATCTGCTAAAGTAACTGTAGAAAATAAGGATAAGTTTAATGAGTTACGTAAGCAAGTAGAAGATGGTGATTTAGACGGTCTATTCCGTATTACAGAAAAGAATGGTATTCCGGAAGTGACGTATATGTATAGTGGTTTTCCGAGTCAATCAACTGCTACACTTATGGCGAGTTATTTAAAAGAACAATATACAGCGGTAATGATTGAAAAGAATAATGTATCTGCAGAAGTAGCAAAGCAGTTACAGATGGAAATTCCGTTAAGACAAGAGGCAGTAAAGGATCATGCATCTTCCTTTGGGATTGGCTATGTTTTCTCGTTTGCCTTATATATGTTTATTATTGTGTTTGGAACTACAATTGGGACGACGATAGCATCTGAAAAGTCGTCTCGTGTTATGGAGTTAATGCTTCCGAAAGTAAAACCATTAACAATGCTACATGCCAAAATTTTAGCAATTGTTTCTAGTGCTTTACTATTACTTATTACTGCTTCCCTCGGTTTTCTTGTACCATATTTATTAGGTTGGGTAGACCTAGAAAATGCATCTTTAGTGGGACTTGCACTAGACTTTTCTAAGTTGGATGCTGTAGTAATTAGTATGTTCGTTGTATATTTTGTTACGGGCTACTTACTATACGCAATGTTATATGCAGCGGTTGGTGCTGTTGTATCAAAAATTGAGGATGTGCAATCTCTTTCGTTCCCAATTACAATGTTAGGTATAGCAGCATTTTTCATTAGTATTAAATCACTATTTGACCCTAATAGTACATTAGCTGTAGTTAGTTCGTATATTCCATTCTTTACACCTATGGTTACATTTTCGAGGCTTGTAGCGGGTGAAGCAGGAACTGTAGAGATTATTGTGACTTTAGTCATTTTATTGGTGACTATCGCTATCGTCAATATGCTTGCAAGCCGCATTTACGTAAATGGTGTAATGAATTACTCCGATAAAGTGAAATTTAAAGATTTAGCAAAATTCATAAAGCGTCAATAATGTGAGAAAAGCATGATTTCCTATTGAAATCATGCTTTTTCTTTATGTATAAATTAAAAATAGTATATAATAATAAGAGTCGTCTTTTAATAGAATGAATACAAAGGAGGGTGTGCAGATGGGGATTAGTAGTCGTTTTACAGTAGGTGTTCATATGCTGACATTACTTGCGATAGATCGAAACTCTCGCTGTACCTCTGAATGGATTGCCGGTAGTGTGAATACAAATCCAGTCGTGATTCGTCGCATTACAGGAATGTTGAAGAGAGCAGGACTTGTTGATGTACAAGCTGGTAAAGGTGGTACGACACTTGCTCGTGATTTAGAAGAAATTACATTACTTGATGTATATAAAGCAGTGGAAGTTGTAGAAGAAGGACAGCTATTTTCCTTCCATGAAAATCCCAACATTGAATGTCCAGTAGGAGCTAATATTCAATCAGTATTAGAAATTATTTTAATGCAGGCGCAAGAAGCGATGGAAAACGTACTTGCAAATGTAACGGTAGATCAATTAGTTACAAATTTAAAGTCTAAAATGAAAGAGTAAAAAAGCGAGCATCCTCATCATGAGGGCTCGCCTTTTTTTATTCGGAAATATTGAAAATTCTATTTTTCAGTATTTAAAATGAATTTACCAACAATGGCTGCTACGATACCACCAAGAATTGGTGCAACGATGAATACCCATAGTTGAGAAAGTGCTTCTCCGCCAGCGAATAAAGCTGGTGCGATACTACGAGCTGGGTTAACAGAAGTTCCAGTTAACGGAATTCCTAATAAGTGAACTAAAACTAATGTGAAACCAATTACTAATCCTGCTAGAGAAGAACTTCCTTTTTTACCTGTTACAGCAACGATCACTAATACGAATACGAAAGTTAAAATAAATTCAACTAGAAATGCTCCAGATAAACCAAGAGTTCCAAAACCATTTTGTCCTAAATTATCTAAAGGTGTTTTAGCAGATTTTAAAATTGTTACTAACGTTGCAGTTCCTAATAAACCACCTAAAATTTGAGCTAATACATAATAACAAAGTTCCATAGCATTCATTCTTTTGTTGATGAACATAGCTACTGATACTGCTGGGTTAATGTGACATCCAGAAATTGTTCCGATGCTATATGCCATAGCCACAATAGATAGACCGAAAGCCATAGCGATTCCTAATGTTCCAATTCCTTCGATTCCGCCGCCAATGACAGCTACTCCAGTTCCGAATAATACAAGTACGAATGTACCAATAAATTCAGCGATTGCTTTTTTTAACATAATTTACCTCCTAATATTGCGCATGAAACGTATTATAACATAGGTTTTAGTATAAACAGCTAATGAAATACTATTCTGATAAGGCGAAATAGGGGGACAATAAAAAAGAGTATGGTTCTTTGTTATAGAACCATACTCTTTTTTTATGCTGTTTTTTTCTGTTTAACGACTGGAACAGATCGATTTAATACGCTATTTGCAACCATTCCTAACATAATAATAATCATTCCAAGTAGGGAAAGCCCACCAGGAAATGAACCGTTCAAGAAGATAATTTCACCAAGAACGGTAAAGACCATCGTTCCAGCTTGCGTTGCTTCAACAGCTCCAAGTAGAGCGAGATTGTCTTTTGCTAAGTCAGTAGCAAAGAAAAATGTCATCGTTGCAATTACGCCAGAACATAATGCTAACAAAAAACCTTGCAACATTTGGCTTGATGTTGGAATACCGGTAGTAGAAAATCCATATACCCCAAGTAAAATTGTAATAGGTAGACTCCCAATCGCCATTCCTAATACACGTTGGAACGTATCGAGACGTCCACCAACAAGTTCCATCATTTTTCGATTGCCGAACGGATATAAGAAAGCAGCTAACACGACAGGTAAAAACCCTGAAATAAACTGAGTCATTGTAATGTGACCTGCTGCAGTTGCTTGCATACAAATTACACCAAGTAAAATAAATAATGCGACATATAAACTACGAAGTGGAATTTTTCCGCGTACAAGTTTCGTACCTGATTTCGTTTCTATTTTAACGAAAAATAATGGCGAGAGTAGTAAACCTGCTAATATCGTAACTTGCCAAGTTCCAGCAACGAGCCACGCTGGAGAAAAGACGGCTGCAAAACTTAATAAAGAATAGAATCCAATACCAGCAACGGAACCCCATCCGATCCACGCTAATGGATGTTTCTTTAATTCTTCCCATAAACCCCTTAAGTTTTTGCGAAATAAAACGATAAGGAATAAAATAGGGAGAGCGAATAAAAAACGGAAGGAAGCTGTCCAAGCCCAGCTCGTTCCAGATACATTCATCGCTCTATTAATAATAAAGGTTGCGGAAAAAAAGGCTGATGATAAAAGGCCTAATAAAATTGCGCGCATGAAGTATAGCACTCCTTTCGGAATTTGATGATTATGTATAGTATAATATACTTAAAAATAATAAAAGTAAACTATTTTATACTTTAAGGTGGTTTTATAGATGAAAGAACATGAAGATATGCAAACGAAAGAGGTCATTCAGCAAGTAGGTCAGCTATTAAGACAAATTCGAAATGAACAAAAATTAAGTTTAGAAGAATTAGCTCAAAAAACAGGGGTTAGTAAATTAACATTAGGAAAGATTGAAAGAGGCGAAACGAATCCGACGTTAGCTGTCATTTGGAAAATAACGAAAGGATTATCGATTCCTTTATCGAGATTGATGGTTGTTGGAGAACCTGTAGCTGTTGCGCGCTGCGGAGAAGGATTTGCAGTAGATGTGGGACAAGCATGGCACTTAGAAACGATGTTCCGTTATACGAAAGAAACAGGAATGGAAATGCACCGTGCTTGTTTGAGATCGAATAGTATATATGAACCAGAAGCTCATCATGAAGGTGCTATTGAGCTTGTAACGGTCATGAAGGGGAAAGTATCGATTCAAGTGGAGAATGATATATACAAATTAAATGAGTTTGACTCCATTCAATTTGAAGCGAATAAGAAACATATTTATAAAAATGAAGAAGATGAAGTGGCAGTATTACATTTAACGATGAAATACTCTTCATGAAAAAATCCCCTATAGAAAAAACTATAGGGGATTTTTTATATGTTTTGTTCAAATATATTGAATGAAGTTATTAGTAAGAACGTGGCATAAGGAATAAACAAATGAAATAAACTAAAAAACCTGTTCCGAAACATAAAATAGCAATAACCCAAAGGATACGAATAAGAGTAGAGCTAATATCAAAATATTCTCCTAAACCACCACATACACCAAATAACATTTTATCAGTTTCCGATTTATATAATTTTTTTGACATATTACGATCAACTCCTTTTTATATCAAACTATATACTTCTATTCTATATGGAAATTTATGAGAAGACTATGAGGTTGTATTACATTTTTTTAGGGAACAGTCATATTAATTGTCTTAATTTTCAGTTGATATTAAAATTATAGTAAGACGTAACTTTTAATAAAGGGTGGGGAAATAGAGATGACAGTATATTGGTTGACTAATGTAACGCTTGAATCGGGGTATACATATGAAGAGGGGAGAATTTCAAAAACAGAAACAGAGTTATGTAGTTTACTTATTGAAGAGGGACGAATTAAAAAAATCATAGCAGGGACTGTTCAAGAGGAAGGGGTACTCATTCTTGATGCGAATCGTTTATTAATTTTGCCCGCTTTCGAAGAGATGCATATTCACATTGATAAGACGTATTATAGTGGTCCTTGGAAAGCTTGCATGCCAGCAGAAAGTATTTTTACACGTTTTAATGAAGAAGAAAAAATTTTGCCGAAGCAATTAGCAACTGCTCAAGATAGGGCGGAAAATATGCTAGCGTTATTGCTCCGAAATGGTGCGACGAATATAAGAACGCATTGTAATGTTGATCCGATTATTGGGCTTGGTAATTTGGAGGCGACGTTAGCGGCGTTGGAAACATATAAAGATCAGGTTTCTGGTAGAATTGTTGCTTTTCCGCAACATGGATTATTGCGCAGTAATTCTGTGCAACTTGTGAAAGATGCGATGCGTATGGGGGCGCATCTAGTCGGTGGAGTGGATCCAGCTACAGTGGATAATGATATTGAAAAATCATTACATACCATTATGGATATCGCAGTAGAATTTAATGCGGATGTTGATATTCATCTGCATGATGCGAATAATCTTGGGACGTTTACGATGAAGAGATTGGCAAATTTAACAGAAGAAGCGGGATGGCAAGGTCGCGTAACAATTAGTCATGCGCTTGGACTTGGTGGTGTTACGGATAAAGAAGCGGAAGAAGTGGCGGAAAGACTAGCGGCTTTACATATCGATATTACTTCAACGGTACCGATTGGGAAACAAGTAATCCCAATTCCGTTATTAGATAAAAAAGGTGTGAAAGTTTCATTAGGAAATGATAGTATTACTGATCATTGGTCACCGTTTGGAACGGGTGATATGCTGCAAAAGGCAAATCGATTAGCGGAACGTTTCGGATGGAGTGATGAAAGGTCTTTAGGAAAAGCACTTCGCTTTATTACGGGAGGAAAAGAAACGTTAAACGATGATGGGAAGCGAGCATGGCCGAATGTAGGAGATGAAGCGAGTTTTGTTTTGACGAATGCAACATGTACTGCTGAAGCGGTAGCGCGTCAAACAGAGAAGCGTTTCGTTGTACATAAAGGAAATATTGTTGTTGGTAGTTTAAATGAGGTGGAATTAAATAATCTTGTGTAAAAGAATCGTTTGAATGTGTTGAGGAGGGTTCTAATTGTGAGTGTAGAACTCTTCTTTTTTATGTTTAAAATATATTTCTTATAGGTTAGCTAGGAAGGATGAAAAATTTGGACAATCAACATAATCAAAATCATATTATGGGGACCTTGCAATGGTTTATATTTTTATTGGCGAATTCAATCGCATTACCAATTGTCGTTGGCGGATTATTTCATCTTACGACGGGAGAAATATTTTATTTGATGCAGCGTACGTTTTTTGTAGTTGGTATATCTTCTTTTTTACAAGGGTGGCTTGGACATAGACTTCCAATTGCGGATGGACCAGCTGGATCTTGGGTTGGAGTATTTACCGTACTTGCTTACGCAACTGTCGGGCAAAACCAATTACATAGTACATTGCAAATTTTAGAATTAGGAATGATAATTTCCGGTGTTATTTTAATAGGATTAGGAGTAACTGGTTTTATCGGACGTATTTTATTTTTATTTACGCCGCTTGTGACAGGGACGTTTTTACTTTTATTATGTTTACAATTAAGCGGTGTATTTTTAAAAGGAATGCTAGGAATTACTGCTACTGCTTCCCAAATCGATGGATTTACAGCGATAATCGCGTTTAGTATATTTTTGTTCGTTATTATACTATCTAATTTTGGAAAAGGTTTTGTCAAAAGTTATGCGGTTTTAATAGGATTAATTAGTGGATGGATTCTTTTTCTAATGGCAGGAAAAGTTACGATTCCATCTCAAGTAACTCAGTTTGTGCAATTTCCGCAAATATTTGCTTGGGGTCTTCCAAAGTGGAATACAGGTATGGCTGTATCAAGTTTCGTTATGGTATGTATTTTAGTTTCAAATACAGTGGCAGCTATTATAGCAATTAATCAAGCTACCATTCAAAAAGCGACTATTGAACAGAAACAGTTGAAGGATGGTACGTGGGTTGGAGGAATTTCGCACATCATTTCTTCCGTATTTTCAACTGTAGGTGTCGTTCCATTACCAGCAACGGCAGGGTTTATTCGCTTAACAAAACAAAAATATATACGCTCGTTCTTACTAGCATGTATGTTACTAGTCGTAATGTCGATGTTTCCAAGTATTATTCGTTACTTAGCATCGTTACCATCCGCTGTTGCATCTGCAGTTTTAATGGCTTCATTCGTACAGTTAATTGGAATTGGGTTAAATAATATAAAACAAGTGGAGCTTAATGAAAGGAATGTAACGATTTTAGGCGTTGCAGTATTATTTGGCAGCGGTGTTATGTTTTTACCGTCTGGAGCGCTCCAATCCTTACCGTCTGTTATGCAATATATATTCGGAAATGGTTTGTTCGTAGGTACAGTTGTCAGCATATTACTAGAACAAATATGGCGTGCCGAAAAGCAAGTGGATACAAAGAGTGAACGCACTGTATAAAAGTCTAAAATAACATGAGAAATAAAGCCCATTTTCATTCACCACCCGCACATTTCGTTCATACAATATCTTGACTAAATAAACACCCAACTTACACATACACAGCTCTGGCTTAAGCAAGGAGGGTTATACCAGTTGAAGGAAAAAGCGTATCAATCTAAACCGTTACTCACAAAGAGAGAGAGAGAAGTATTTGAATTGCTGGTTCAAGATAAAACAACAAAAGAAATTGCGGGTGAACTTTTTATCAGTGAAAAAACAGTACGCAACCACATCTCAAACGCAATGCAAAAGCTAGGAGTTAAAGGACGTTCACAAGCAGTTGTTGAGCTTCTTCGTATGGGAGAGCTCGAGTTATAAAAAGAAAGCCGACTTTTATAAAAGAGTCGGCTATTTTTCTGTTTATATTTTGAACTTAAAAAAGGTATCTCAGACTGTGAGGGGGAAGATATGTTTAAGAAAGAAATGTTAAAAATAACTATTTTAAAATATGATGAGGTATCCTTGTCATCCATGGATAAGAAGGTGTAAATATGAAGTTGTATTTTAAGGATATGGAGATAGGTGAAATTAAAGATGTTTTTGGAGATATGCCATGGATGTATGGAACAATTCGTCTATACGAGAATAGTAAACCGTTCCAAAAATATTTTCGTGAGATGGTAGACGAAGATAGTGCATTTGATTTTGAAATCATAGACCATGAATTTTTATATGAAGAAAATTGGTCTATTTTTGATGAGGATGATCAGCGGTATTTAGGAATTGATATACCTGCTATTCATATGGAGGATACAACAATTGCGTGGCGTTGGAGATAAAAGCTATAAAGTTGTGAACGTCTTTGTACGAAAGAATTCAAACGATAACAACAAGCTGACTTTTATACAAAGGGTCCGCTTGTTGTTATCGCTTTTTTCGCTTGCTATATGAATGATAAGAACACTCCATACATAAATAGGTAGTAAGGAGGGGATATGTTGAAAAGGATATTGTTAGTTTCAACAAGCGCTCATGATATGAATGGACACCCGACTGGTTTGTGGTTGGAAGAGCTCGCAGCTCCTTATAATTTGTTTAAAAAAGCTAAGTTCGATGTTGATATTGTGTCGATACAGGGTGGTAGAGTGCCGATTGATAGAGTGTCTATTCCGAACGGGATACCTCGTGAATTTAAGCATGTCGCTTCTTTAGTGCAAAATACGAATCCGATCTCAACGGTTCATTTTTCGGATTATGATGCGGTTTTATTTGGTGGTGGGCACGGGGCGATTGTAGATTTTCCAGGTAATCCATATGTTGCAAATTTGATTGAGAATATGTACAACAATAATCGGATTGTAGCGGCTGTTTGTCACGGAGTAAGTTCTTTAGTCGGTGTAAAAAATAAAGATGGCTCGTTTTTGGTTGCTGGTAAGCGTATAACAGGTTATACGAATGATGAGGAAAAAGCTGTACATTTAGAAAAGCGAGTGCCGTTTTTATTAGAAAGTAAATTGAAAGAAGAAGGGGCTTTGTTTTATGTGGCTCCAAATTTCACGCCGCATGTCGTAGTAGAGGGGCGTTTAATTACAGGACAAAATCCGCAGTCTAGTATGGAAATAGGGAAAGCTATAAGAAGAGCTGTAAATACATTATAGAAAAAATGCTCGCTACTTATAAAGGTAGCGGGCATTTTTCTATAGTGCAAATTGAAAACCTCTTAAACTAAAAAGATATATCGAGTATAATGACTTCATTTATAATTAATCGTGAATTTGCTATACTATTTTGTATGGACAAAAGGGGAGGCTCTCTTAATGAGAAAAGTTGCGTGTGCAAATACTTATATTAATAAAATAAAGCCCGTTATTAGAAAAACGAGTTTTAGCCAATTGAAAATAGATGAAATTGCGAAATATATGGATATTAGTAAAGCTACTTTATATAAACGTTTTTCTTCAAAAGATGAGATTATTGAAGCGATTGTAGAAGATTTTATGAACTATCTTCTTGAAGGCGATGCGGATAATCAAGATGAAAGTATGTCTTTTGCAGAACGTTTCCAAAAGACGTTTATTCACTCTTTAAAATGTGTGACATATATTTCAGATGTCTTTTTACAAGATTTGAAAGAGGCATATCCGCACTTATCTGATCAGTTAGTTGCTGCACAACAAAATCGTAATCATAATTTGCAAATGTTTTTTGAGGCTGGTATGGAACAAGGTTACTTTAATAAAATGAACGCACAATTATTTATGGTGCAAGATGATGTGATGTTAAGACGTATTATAGATCATTCTTTTTGTATTCAGTACGATATTACATTAAAGAAAGCGATACTTGATTTTTATCAACTAAAGAAGTATCAACTTTTTAAATCAGAGTATATAGAAGCAATTGATGATTCGGAAATTGAAAAAGAAGTTATGGCTATTTTGCAAATGATTTCGTAAAAAAGCAGGTTTTCCTATAGTAATGGAAAACCTGCTTTTTTTATTACATGTTATTTTTTATGTGTTGTAATATTAATTCAGCTACTGGACCACCTGAAGCTGGGTTTTGACCAGTTATAACACGATTATCTTCTACAGCGTAAGCTTCCCAAGGTTGCGCAGCTTTTTCGTAAAGCCCTCCATTTTTAATGAGTTCATCTTCTGTTAAAAATGGAACGAATTGATCTAATTCAGCCAATTTCTCCTCTTCATTTGAGAATCCTGTTACTCTTTTGCCGCTAATTAAACGTTCCCCATTACTTAATGTGATATGAAATAAACCGGCGGCTCCGTGACAAACAGAGGAAACGATTCCGCCATTTTCATAAATGTTGCGGCTAATCATTTGGAGTTCTTTATTTTCTGGGAAGTCCCAAATTACACCGTGACCGCCTGCGTAATAAATCGCAGCGTAGTCTTCTGGATTCACTTCACTCGGCTTCATTGTAGAACCGAGACGATTCATAAATTCTTTCTTTTGATACCATTCCCAATCGATGCTCTCCGCCATTGCTAAACTATGCGGATCAATCGGTGTATAACCACCTTGTGGGCTAACATAATCTACTTCGTAACCAGCTTCTTCAACTTTTTTAACGAAATGGACAGCCTCACCAAGCCAAAGACCAGTAGCTCGATTTAAATTTGGATATTTTTCTACGCTCGTTAATACAACTAACATTTTTTTCTTCATCATACTCCTCCTGTAATGTTTCTTCTATATAAAATTTCATTATTTTATTAAGTTAGAAATTGCAAATTTGAATAACCATGTCAGTCCTCCTTATATCGGATTCGAAATTAGTGTATAACAATTTTTGAACAAAGTAAACTAAAAAGACTTAATTAGTTTACTTTGTATATTTTTCGTTGACAAACTGTAATGCTGAAACTATGATAGTTCCATGAATATCGAACAATGTACATGTTTCGTTTCGAATTCAGTTTGTCGCGCGATAAATGTATACATTTGATGACGTTGTTTAGTGGTGATACAGGAGCTAAACAAATTTACCCCGCTATTTGCCGGGCAGTAAGATTCCGACCTGAGAATTCAGCGAAAGCAAAGAAATTAGTTGGGGGATCAACTGCCCGTAAAAGCTCGATTGGTTCAACTTATAATCAGCGGGGGATGAAGCCCCTGCTGATTAAAGTTTCACTTTATTTTTATTTACAGTTACTACAATCAGGAGAGGTGTTACACATGGAGAAAGATATAAGTAACCATTCAAAATGGTTTGTTTTCACATTATGTTTTATCGTTTTATTGGGACCGATGAATGCGGTTTTATTTAATGTTGCGTTAGAGGATATTGCTCATGATTTATCCATTAGTCAATTGAAAGTAAGTTGGGTTGTAGTAGGTTATTCCTTAGTTGTTGGTATTGGTTCAATGATATATGGGAAGCTTGCTGATCGTTACAGTGTTAAAAAACTATTAATTATTTCGATTATCATATTTGTAGTAGGTTCTATTATTGGATTTATGAATCAATCTTATGCGATTACCATTCTTGCAAGATTAGTACAGGCGAGCGGGGGAGCGGCGTTTATTGCGCTTAGTATGATTGCAGTGGCAAAATTAGTTGTTCCTCATAAGAAGCCTGGTGCGTTAGCGATGATTAGTTCTTCTATTGCATTAGCAATAGGTATTGGCCCTTTAGTTGGCGGGGCTATTACAAATACACTAGGGTGGCCATATTTATTTTTATTTATGGTTATTTCAGTAGTGGGGATTTTCTTGCTTATGAAATTTATGCCAGAAGAAGCGCTGCATACGGATGAAGCGTTTCATTTTGATTACATTGGAGCGGCGTTACTATTTGCATTCATTACGACTATTTTATTAGGTGTCAATATGAATAGTTGGCTATTTGTGTTATCGGTAATTTTCTTATTTTTATTTACGGTTCGTATGAAGAAAGCGGAGCATCCATTTATCGATATTGAGTTATTTTCGAACAAAGCATTTCTTCGTTTAATAACAGTCGGATTTATAATTAATGTGGCGTTATGTGCTAATTTATTATTATTACCATTACTGTTAGGGAGAGTGCACGGATTGTCGCCATTTGTTATCGGAATTGTATTATTTGTTGCATCACTCTTTGGTATTGTGTCTAGTTTTATTACTGGAAAGATTGTCCCTTCGTTTGGACATGTGAATATGATTTATGTAGCGTCTGTCATTATGATTGTTGGCTTTTTGATTTTAGGGTTTATTCCGAATGGAAGTATAGTCGTTATTGTATTGGCGATTATTTTAACGTTTATGAGTTATTCAGCCATTCAAGTATCATTAAACACATTTATACCGAAAACATTACATGCAGCTAAAGTTGGAGTCGGTCTTGGTTTATATAATTTAATTAACTTTTTCGGTATGGCATTTGGACCAGCTGTAGCAAGCGAAATTATGGAATCTACAAATAGTTATCGTTTGAATTTTATTTTAATCGTTATGTTAATTTCTGCGCATTTCTTCTTATTAATAGGAATGTCTTCTTTCCAAAAAAAGATGGAGCATTAAATATGTACTTTATATAGAAGAAACCGACTTTCCTATAGAAGGTCGGTTATTTTTCTGTCTTGCAAATTATGAAAAAAAGGAGCAAAATAAAAAAGGTCTTAGTCTATACAGGTACAAATGAAAATTTTCATACAGAAGCAGTTTAAGTTAGCGAACTTAAAGTGTGTAAAATATAATGATAAAATAAGATGATGAATGAGAAAACGGGTGATGAAGTTGAATAGAGCAATCGGTGTTATCGATTCAGGAGTTGGCGGTTTAACAGTAGCGAAGGAATTAATTCGTCAGTTGCCGAAAGAGCGCATTATATATTTAGGGGATACAGCACGTTGCCCTTATGGTCCGCGTTCTCGAGAAGAAGTGCGTCAATTTACGTGGGAAATGACGGAGCATTTACTAGATTTAAATATTAAAATGTTAGTTATTGCGTGTAATACAGCAACTGCAGTTGTATTAGAAGAGATGCAGAAACAATTACCAATTCCGGTGGTAGGAGTTATTCACCCAGGATCACGTACAGCTTTAAAAATGACAAACACGTATCATGTTGGGATTATTGGAACAATCGGAACGGTGAAAAGTGGTGCATACGAAGAAGCGCTAAAGTCTATTAATAATCGTGTTATGGTAGAAAGTTTAGCGTGTCCGCCTTTCGTTGAGCTTGTAGAGAGTGGTAATTTCGAAAGTGAAATGGCGTATGAAGTTGTAAGAGAAACGTTGCAACCGCTGAAGAATACTGATATTGATACACTTATTTTAGGTTGTACACATTATCCAATTTTAGGTCCTGTTATTAAACAAGTAATGGGAGATAAAGTGCAACTAATTAGTTCTGGTGATGAAACGGCGCGTGAAGTAAGTACAATTTTATACCATAGTAAAATGTTGAATGAGGGAGAGGAACAAAGTGATCATCTCTTCTTAACAACAGGAAAAATAGGCCTATTTAAAGAAATTGCATCAAAATGGTTCGGTCAACCGATTGAAAATGTGAAACATATTCATTTAGAAAAAGAATAATAGTAGAATCCATATAAGTGAACTCCTGAGAAATCAGGAGTTTTTTTGTTTATAGGGAGCACAGCTTGTTCTAAAAAGTGAAACAGCTCGTATACATAATAGTACAAACTTAGATTTTAGGGGGGAATGGCATGCCTAAATCCACTTTTAAATGGGTTGTTGGTGCTACTGTGAGCGCTGTTTTACTAACAGGGTGTGGCTTTATAAATCAGGAGAAAGCAACGGAACAAATTGATCCGCCAAAACAAGTTACGTATACAGAGGGTGGAAAGAAAGAAGTAGCTAAGAAAGATAAGCAAGGACAAACGGTGAATAGAGAAATATACCTTGTTGATAAAAATGGCTATGTTGTGCCGCAAACGTTAGCTATACCTACTCCGAAAGCAAATGAGGTCATTCAGCAAACGTTAGAGTACCTTGTGAAAGATGGACCGGTAACGAATTTATTACCGAATGGGTTCCGTGCAGTCATTCCAGCGAATACATCGATGACCCTAAATTTGAAAAAAGATGGGACGGCAGTCATTGATTTCTCTAAAGAAATGAAAAACTATGCGAAAGAGGAAGAACGTCAAATCGTTGAATCTATTGCATGGACGTTGACGCAATTTAAAGAAATAAAACAAGTGCAGTTCCAAATAAATGGTGAAAAATTGGCGAAGATGCCTGTTGGTGGTACACCGCTTGGTGAAGGTGTGAGCCGTGCGAACGGTATCAACTTCGATGATGAACAAGTAGCGGATGTAACAAATACAAAACCAGTTACCCTTTATTTTATGGCGCAAAATAATAATAAACAGCAATACTACGTGCCAGTAACACGCCGCGTTGTAGAAGGAAAAGAAAATGATTATGCAACCATTATAGATGAACTTGTAAAAGGACCGATTCATCAATCGCTCCTGAATGATTTCAATCCAGGAGTTAAGCTGATTACGAATCCGAAATTACAAGACGGAAATCTTACATTAAACTTTAATGAAAATATATTTATAAATCCAGATAAAAATATGATTTCAAATTACGTATTGAAGTCATTAGTTTTATCTTTAACAGAAAAGAAAGGCGTGAAAAGTGTTTCTATTGAAGTGAATGGTAAAGCAAATCTTATAGATGAAAAGGGCGGAAAATTAATAAAACCTGTAGATCGTCCAGAAAACGTGAATACAGGTAGTTTTTAATCGTCGATAATTTGATATACTTAAGTAAGAAAGAGGAATTGCTTTTTGGGTTCCTCTTCTTTTATTGTATACATATCATACATTTAAATTTGGCTATACTAACAAGTAGTTATGAGGAGGTTATTTTTATGCGAGTAGATGGTAGAGAGAAAACAGAATTGCGCCATATACATATTCATACGAATTATTTAAAACATCCAGAAGGATCAGTATTAATTGAGGTTGGGGATACAAAGGTAATTTGCTCAGCGACAATTGAAGAGCGTGTCCCGCCATTTATGCGTGGAGAAGGAAAGGGCTGGGTAACAGCTGAATACGCGATGATTCCACGTGCGACAGAACAACGTACAATTAGGGAGTCAAGTAAAGGGAAAGTAACAGGACGTACAATGGAAATCCAGCGCTTAATTGGACGAGCATTACGTGCGGTAGTTGACTTAGAAGCACTTGGTGAGAGAACGGTCTGGATTGATTGTGATGTTATTCAAGCTGATGGTGGAACGAGAACTGCTTCTATTACAGGTGCATATGTAGCAATGGTATTAGCTTTCGAGAAGTTATTACAAGCAGAAAAAGTATCTAAAATTCCAGTAAAAGATTATTTAGCAGCAACGTCAGTAGGGATTGTTGAAGGGCAAGGTGTTGTTTTAGATTTAAACTATGCAGAAGATTCTAAAGCAGACGTTGATATGAATGTAATTATGACTGGAAAAGGCCAGTTTGTTGAAGTACAAGGAACTGGAGAAGAAGCGACGTTCAGCAGAGCACAGTTAAATGAATTACTTGATGCTGCAGAACAAGGCATTTTCCAACTGATTGATATGCAAAAAGAAGCGTTAGGTGACATCGTATCTCATATAGAGTAGAGGTGGAAAATATGAAACAAGTTGTTGTAGCGACAAAAAATATGGGGAAAGTACGTGAATTTGCTGAGTTATTTGAGCGATTTGATTTAGAAGTGAAATCATTACACGATTTTCCTCATATTGAAGAAGTCGAAGAAACTGGTGAAACATTTGAAGAAAATGCGATCTTAAAAGCGGATAGTTTGAGTAGACAGTTGAATGCAATCGTAATTGCGGATGATTCAGGTCTTATTGTAGATGCTTTAAACGGGAAACCAGGCGTGTATTCAGCTCGTTTTGCTGGAGAGCCGAAAGATGATCAAGCGAATATTGATAAAGTTTTACAAGAATTAAATGACGTAGCGTTTGAAAAGCGTAAAGCTCGTTTCTACTGTGCATTAGCGGTTGCTTTCCCTGAAGGGGATAAAAAGCCTGTCATTGTAAATGGGACATGTGAAGGATTTATTTTAGAACAACGCCGCGGGGAAAACGGCTTTGGATATGATCCGATCTTTTATGTGGAAGAATATAAAAAAGCGATGGCGGAACTAAGTTCAGATGAGAAAAATGCTATTAGTCACCGCGGACGTGCTCTACGTAAGCTGGAAGAAAAAATCCCTGAATGGTTTTTAGGAGAATAAGGGAGAGAGATTGATGAAAGCTTTAATCGTAAGCGATAGTCATAGCTCTGTGAAGGAATTACAGCAGTTAAAAGAGAAGTATGAAGGGAAAGTAGATATCATGATTCATTGCGGTGATTCAGAGCTAACGCCTGCTCATGAAGAGCTGCAAGGTTTCCATGTTGTAAAAGGGAATTGTGATTATGCTAACTTTCAAGACGAAATTGTAACTGATGTAGACGGCATTCGTTTCGTAGTTGTGCACGGACATCGTCATAACGTGAAAATGACGTTACAAACATTAGCGTACCGTGCAGAAGAAGTAGGGGCGCAAGTTGCATGCTTCGGACACTCTCACGTATTAGGTGCGGAATTAATCGACGGCGTTTTATTTATTAATCCAGGCAGTATTTTATTACCGCGTCAGCGTATAGAAAAGACATTTGCCTTATTAGAAATGGATGGAAATCAAATGGAAGTTCGTTTTGAAACACTAGACGGACAGCTAGTTGAACAAGCAGTTTTTAAAAGAGGATAATAAAAATTATCCTCTTTTAAAAAAGGTGTTGACTTTATGTATGGTTATACATATAATAAATATTGTCGATAGGGCAACAGCGCTAACGAAGAAAAATAAAATAACATATGCGGGTGTAGTTTAGTGGTAAAACAAGAGCCTTCCAAGCTCTGGTCGAGAGTTCGATTCTCTTCACCCGCTCCATGTCCCAGTAGCTCAGCCGGATAGAGCATACGCCTTCTAAGCGTACGGTCGGGAGTTCGAATCTCTCCTGGGACGCTAAAAAAACCTTGTTATCTTTTGATAACAAGGTTTTTTGTTTGTCTATCAATTGATGTATGTGCAAGAGGTTTAAAAATATTATAACGTGATATATGAAAATGAGTATATGCAACAGATTAAAGTGCATTAAAAAGAGCGCTTAAAAACGCTCTTTGCTAGTCAGTTATATTATTTGTTTGTTCAGGCTCATCAAATGGTTTATGCACGTATTGAAAACCGTATCCAGCTTCAACGAGAACTTCATCAACCTTTTCTAAAAATTCTTTGCCCCATTCAGTAAAAAGATATTTCCCGAATATCTTAATAACAAAACCATACCCTTTTACTTCAGGATACCTTTCGTAAACCTCGTCACTTTCTATAAAGCCCAAATACAAATTGATTTTTTCTTGCAGTAATTCAATATGTTTTTCCTCATCAGACCAGTCTAATTCATCAGCGATGACTAAATAGGCTA
The DNA here is from genome assembly GCF_001455345.1 of Bacillus thuringiensis. Classification (GTDB taxonomy): domain Bacteria; phylum Bacillota; class Bacilli; order Bacillales; family Bacillaceae_G; genus Bacillus_A; species Bacillus_A thuringiensis_N. The sequence continues at coordinate 4,375,501 of NZ_CP013274.1, read as the reverse complement.
TTTTTTCTTCTTTATTGTAGCCCATAAAATCAACTTTTTCTAATTCGTATAAAGACATAAGTACACCTCTTATCTATTGTTTTCTTCTAATTTCAACTTTAGTTGGAGGTATTTCCGTACCGCCTACAAAAGGTGGTTTCCCTTTGCCTACAACTGTTGCGCCATATTCTTCAATTTCAGGGAAGGCTTTTTTCTGATTTTTAGTAAGGATACAGTAGGTGAAGATTTTAACTCTATTAAGTCAATCTTACCATTCTAGTAAGATTGAGCATCGATTGTCGGAACTTATCCCCGGCAGTGTGTTACAATTAATAGAAGCGGAAAACGATAATCTCCAATTGACTGGACCTGTGATTGGTTAGATGGTTTAAGAAGGTCGTATAAAAAAGGGAGATGGCGCAAAGATGGCGAGAGCAAATGAGAATGATTTAACGGAGAAATTGGCAGAAGGTCAACGGAAATATGGTGACGGCAACTTTACAATACAGAACATCGGTGATGAAACTAACCCGAATTGGACTGTCGTAAAAAATGTGAGGAAGGGATCGGCAGGCATTCGAGAAGAGGAAGATATATTAAGACTGCGATCAAAATATATAAAATAGTACGGAAATGGGCGGATCGGGAGTTCGAATTTCTCCTGGGGCGCTAAGAAAACCTTGTTATCTTTTGATAACAAGGTTTTTTGTTTGTTTTAAATTAGTTATTAATAAACTTCTCAAAGACAAAACCATAATCTTTCACATGATATTGTTTCTTCGTATCAACGAGCCAGTTAAAGGCGATTTCGTTCATCTCTTTAAATTGCTCTGCTAAGTTTACTTGTGCGTTTGAAATACGGCTAAAAGCATTAGATGCCATATCTAAACTTTTATGTGCATACTGCAATGTAATGTCGTTGTCGTATGAAATTTCTTCGATTTTAAGTAAAGCTTTATATAAATCTTTTAATTCCTCGATATGTTTTTTATGAACATCAATTGAGTAATGCTCATCGCCCATTTGAAACTTAATTTCTACATCTAAATCAATCGTTCCGGCAGTTTCAAGTGCTACGTTTTTAATTTGATATTTGCTATAACTAAAGCGGCGTAGTGTACGTTTTTTGATTGTCGCACTTGTGCCATCTAGGTGAATTAATCCTTTGTTTGTGAAACAATATTCATCTGATTTTGATTTAATTAGAAAATAAATTTTCTCTCCATCTTCATGCATTACGTAATCATCAGCATCAACTTTATCGTAATCTTTCGGTGTAATGACAGAACCTACATCGCTTAGTCCTAATACATCTGCAGCCATTTTTTTAAACATACATAATCCCCTTTTTAAATTAAATTCTTAATTGTATAAAAATATATTAACATGATTTTAATGAATTGTTTTCTTATAATTAAAAATATTTGAAGGTGAGTTGAGAAAAGGAACGAATAATTATTTTAATCCAAAATTATTTAGTAAATCTATTAGTTTAAGAGTGGATTTTCCGAAAAACAATCAAGAGAAAAAGTTAATTTTGCATGTGATTATAGAGAGATTCCGTGAAAGCGCCTCAAACGATATGAGGTGTTTTTCTATCCCTTTTTGAAATCTTACAATTCTGTAAGGTAACTGTAAGGTAGTTCGATGGTAACGAATTACTAATCCTCTATAATAAAGGTAACAACGATAAAACGAGGAGGAAGAAATGATGAAAGGATTAATCGTAACGGGTTTAACAGTTGCTTTTGGATTTGTAGCGTATGAGAAATTAACGTATGTAGTTGATGTTGTAAAACATTTAATCGCTTAGAGGAAGCTACCATGAGAGGGAAAGGGAATGAGTGAATGAATGGAATGGTTATTTGGAATTATAGGTACTTGTAGTGTAGTGTTATTGTTCTTTGTCCCAAGTGGTATACTTAGTTCGACGACGAGTTTGTTCTTCTTAAGTTTGTTTGCTTGTACGATGCTTATCATTATGTTTTTAATGAAGCGAAGTAAACCAATCTTCTATTTTAGCATGATTGTTATGGCAATTATTGTTCTCCAAATTATTACCCTTGTTATATACCCCACTATTATAAAAGCTTTCCAATAATGATGAATCCTCTGCTTTCATTGCTGAGGGTTTTTATTTGTACATTTTTAATTTAGAGTAAGGATTTGTTTATATTGAAATATAAAAATTAAATATTTTCATATTTCAAACAAAGGGTTTTGAGATGTTGTGTTCTCATTACTCATTTGATATATTTACTTTAAAGATAATTAAAATCTAGAAAAAGAGGCGGACGTATGGATAAAAAAGAAAATACGGTCGTATTGTTTCCGCAGCTATCAGAGCGATATATTGATGAAGGTTTTTTAGCACTGAAAGAGCGGAAATTCGAAGATGCATTGCGCTGCTTTGAAATATTACGTCAGTATAATGCAGAAACGGAACAAACGGAACTAGCTTCAGTTATTTGTTTGTTAGAGTTAAAACATATGGAAGAAGCGAAAGACAAATGTGAACAGTTGCTTGAAACAGGAGCTGTATTATTTGGTGATATTCTTGAAACGTATGTGACGATTTTAGTCCAAACAAATGATTATGAAGGCGTTATTGAAACCGTTGAAAAGGTATTGCAAACGAAAGATATAATGCCTGAGCAAAAGGAAAAATTAGCACAGCTCGCTTTATTTGCAGAAGGTATGTTAAATGAAGTGGAAACGTCACTAATCGATTCGAATTTTGAATTGGATGAGTTTACTAATGAAATGTTTGGAGAAAACTTTGGGCAAAAGCTAAGAGCGATTCAGCGACTTTCGTTAAAAGACTTAGATCTTGCATTACCTATTTTAAAGAAATTTTTAATAGACGAAAAACAGCACCCTTATTTGAAAACTTCTATTTTGTATAAAATGGTAGAAAATCAAATAGAAGAAGAGATAGAGGTAGAAAAGTTTGGGAATACGATTAAAGTGATTCCAGCATTTACAGGTCATAATGAGGAGCAATCCGATAACATTATACATACATTATCAAGTCGATTAGAGCAAAATTATCCTGATATATTTGATGCAATGGTTACATATTGGAAAGAATTGCGAATTAGCATTTTCCCATTTGCTCTATTAATGGATAAAGTGGAGATTTGGGCTGCTGTTTTAGAGAGAATTGGTAGAAAGCGTTTCGGATTGACTATCGATGAAGAAGAGCTTATGACAGCGTATAATATTGAATTAGAAGAGTTTCATATTGCCTATCAATGGTTATTACGTGTTGAAAGGGAAGGATATTTGCCCGTATAATTATGAAAAAGAATCGTTCGGTTCTTGAAACGAGCATATTCTATGTTATAATGTAAGGGTTGCAAAAGGCAGAAATCTGCCTGTTTGTAAGAGAAGAGAAGTGTAATTCTCTTACTTAATATGTTTCATATTATTCTCGAACAAAATATACCGTAGTTGTCTTTTAGGCAATTAGTAGATTGGAACATTATATCTGAAAGCTTTTGCTAGAGGATTATTTGTACTTTTGTTATTTCAAAAAAGAGATAATGAAGATCTTAATCTATAGAGGTATGTGCATACATTATTATAGTTGGAGGGAAAGAATAAATGGCTGCAAAATGGGAAAAATTAGAAGGTAACGTAGGCGTTTTAACAATCGAAGTTGATGCTAAAGAAGTAAACAACTCTATCGACGCTGCGTTCAAAAAAGTAGTAAAAACAATCAACGTACCAGGTTTCCGTAAAGGAAAAATGCCTCGTCCGTTATTCGAACAACGCTTTGGTATTGAATCTTTATACCAAGATGCTTTAGATATCATCTTACCAAAAGCATACGGTGAAGCGATCGATGAAGCTGGTATCTTCCCAGTTGATCATCCTGAAATCGACATCGAGAAGTTCGAAAAAAATGCTAACCTTATCTTCACTGCAAAAGTAACAGTGAAACCTGAAGTTAAATTAGGTGAGTACAAAGGTTTAGCAGTAGAAAAAGTTGAAACAACTGTAACTGACGAAGATGTAGAGAACGAATTAAAATCTTTACAAGAGCGTCAAGCTGAACTAGTTGTTAAAGAAGAAGGAACTGTTGAAAACGGTGATACAGCTGTAATCGACTTCGAAGGTTTCGTTGATGGCGAAGCATTTGAAGGCGGAAAAGGCGAAAACTACTCTCTAGCAATCGGTTCTGGTACATTCATCCCAGGTTTCGAAGAGCAAGTAATTGGTCTTAAATCTGGTGATTCTAAAGACGTTGAAGTATCATTCCCAGAAGAGTACCATGCTGCTGAATTAGCTGGCAAACCAGCAACATTCAAAGTAACAATTCACGAAATTAAAACAAAAGAACTTCCTGAGTTAAACGACGAGTTCGCTAAAGAAGCAGACGAAGCGGTTGCAACTCTTGATGAATTAAAAGCAAAACTTCGTACAAACTTAGAAGAAGGCAAAAAGCACGAAGCTGAGCACAAAGTACGTGACGAAGTAGTAGAATTAGCTGCTGCTAACGCTGAAATCGAAATTCCAGAAGCTATGATCAACACTGAGTTAGATCGTATGGTTCGTGAATTCGAGCAACGTTTAAGCCAACAAGGTATGAACCTTGAGCTTTACTACCAATTCACAGGTACTGATGCTGACAAGTTAAAAGAGCAAATGAAAGAAGACGCTCAAAAACGCGTAAGAATCAACCTTGTTCTTGAAGCTATCATTGAAGCTGAAAACATCGACGTTACTGAAGAAGAAGTAACTGCAGAAGTTGAAAAAATGGCTGAAATGTACGGTATGCCAGTAGACGCTATCAAGCAAGCTCTTGGAAGCGTAGACGCTTTAGCTGAAGATCTTAAAGTGCGTAAAGCTGTAGACTTCTTAGTAGAAAACGCTGCATAATAAAATAACAAGGCGCGATTTTAATCGTGCCTTGTTTTATAAATATAGAAATATATTTATAAAACTTTTCGATGAAGAAGGAAAACTTCCTTAATAAGTCGAATATACATATTTCAAAAGTTTTAAAAACTTTTTATTTGTACATAACTAGTCATATTATTTGTATTTCTCGCCACGTAGTGACATAATATGTATTTACATACGATACATTTATCGTGTACATACGAAGGCAAGAGGTTAGCACTTTGTAAGGGGTGTGAAAATATGTTTAAATTTAATGATGAAAAAGGGCAATTAAAATGTTCTTTCTGTGGTAAAACACAAACGCAAGTTCGAAAGTTAGTTGCAGGTCCAGGTGTTTACATTTGTGACGAGTGTATCGAACTTTGTACTGAAATTGTACAAGAGGAGCTTGCGAAAGACGAAGAAGTAGAATTCAAAGATGTACCGAAACCGGTAGAAATTCGTGAAATCTTAGATGAGTATGTCATCGGACAAGATAACGCGAAAAAAGCACTAGCGGTAGCGGTATATAACCATTACAAACGCATTAATTCTAACAGCAAAATTGATGATGTAGAATTAGCGAAGAGTAATATCGCACTTATCGGGCCAACAGGTAGTGGTAAAACATTACTGGCACAAACGTTAGCGCGTATTTTAAATGTTCCATTTGCAATCGCGGACGCGACATCTTTAACTGAAGCTGGATACGTTGGGGAAGATGTAGAAAACATCTTACTTAAATTAATCCAAGCAGCTGATTATGATGTAGAGAAAGCGGAAAAAGGAATCATTTATATTGATGAGATTGATAAAGTGGCACGTAAGTCCGAAAATCCATCAATTACACGTGATGTATCTGGTGAAGGTGTGCAGCAGGCACTTCTGAAAATTTTAGAAGGTACTGTAGCAAGCGTTCCACCTCAAGGTGGTCGTAAGCATCCGCACCAAGAGTTTATTCAAATTGATACAACGAACATCTTATTCATCTGTGGTGGAGCGTTTGATGGCATCGAGCCAATTATTAAACGTCGTCTTGGTGAAAAAGTAATTGGATTTGGTTCTGAGAAGAAAAATGCTGATGTAAATGAGAAGCATGTTTTATCTCACGTATTACCAGAGGACCTTTTAAGATTTGGTTTAATTCCAGAGTTTATCGGTCGTCTTCCAGTTATTGCGAACCTAGAACCGCTTGATGAAGATGCTCTTGTTGATATTTTAACGAAACCGAAAAATGCACTTGTTAAGCAATTCCAAAAACTATTGGAGCTTGACGATGTTGAGTTAGAGTTTGAAGAAGGCGCACTAATTGAAATTGCGAAAAAAGCAATTGAACGTAAAACGGGTGCTCGTGGACTTCGTTCTATTATTGAAGGCTTAATGCTAGATGTAATGTTCGAACTTCCATCTCGTAAAGATATCGAGAAGTGTGTTCTTACAAAAGAAACAGTAGCTGATAATGCACCGCCAAAATTGGTGTTACAAGACGGTACTGTACTTGATACAAAAACATCTGCATAATGCGAAGGAGAAACAGCAATTTTTATAATTGCTGTTTTTCTTTATGTTTAGCTATGTTCCTCCGCGGAAATACTAAGAGATAAAACATTGCGGGAGGAAATAAATGATGAGCTGGACAAATATATTTTTACTTGTTCAACTTGTTTTTGGTGTAATTGTCGGATTGTATTTTTGGCATTTACTTCGAAATCAGCGAACACAAAAAGTTTCAATTGATCGAGAATCGAAAAAAGAATTAGAACAGCTTCGTAAAATGCGTGAGATTTCTTTAACAGAGCCGCTTGCGGAAAAGGTACGTCCTACATCCTTTTTAGATATTGTAGGGCAAGAGGACGGGATTAAGTCGTTAAAAGCGGCTCTTTGTGGTCCGAATCCACAGCATGTGATTATATATGGCCCACCAGGTGTCGGAAAGACAGCGGCAGCACGTCTCGTATTAGAAGAAGCGAAACGAAATCCGAAATCTCCATTTCGCACAAATGCAACATTTATTGAACTGGATGCGACGACAGCTCGGTTTGATGAACGTGGTATTGCAGACCCTTTAATCGGTTCGGTGCATGATCCAATTTATCAAGGTGCTGGTGCGATGGGGCAAGCAGGTATTCCGCAACCGAAAAAAGGTGCGGTAACAGATGCACACGGTGGTATTTTGTTTATTGATGAGATTGGTGAACTACATCCGATTCAAATGAACAAAATGTTAAAGGTGTTAGAAGATCGGAAAGTGTTTTTGGAAAGTGCATACTATAGTGAAGAGAATACGATGATCCCAACGTATATACATGACATTTTTCAAAAAGGTTTACCAGCCGATTTTCGCTTGGTTGGGGCGACGACACGTTCGCCAGAGGAGATTCCTCCTGCTATTCGATCGCGCTGTTTAGAAGTGTTTTTCCGTGAGTTAGATACAGAAGAAATTCAAAAAGTAGCGAAGAATGCAGCTGACAAAGTGGAAATGCAAATTGGTGAGAATGGTATTGAAATGATAGGGATGTATACAAGAAATGGACGAGAAGCGATTAATCTTGTACAAATTTCAGCTGGAATGGCAATAAATGAGGAGCGTTCTTTCATTAAAGATGAAGATATAGAGTGGGTTGTTCACTCTAGTCAGCTTACACCGAAGTATGAAAAGCGTATTTATCCTATTCCGAGAATCGGTCTTGTAAATGGACTTGCTGTGTACGGACCAAATACAGGTGCGTTATTAGAAATTGAAGTAACAGCAATCAAGGCAAAAGATAAAGGATCGGTAAATGTTACCGGAATTGTTGAAGAGGAAAGTATTGGTAGTCAAACGAAATCAATTCGCCGTAAAAGTATGGCGAAAGGTTCTGTAGATAATGTATTAACAGTACTTCGTTCTCTAGATGTGTTGCCAGAAGGGTACGATATACATATTAATTTTCCAGGTGGTATCCCAATTGATGGGCCTTCTGCAGGAATTGCTATGGCAACAGGTGTATATTCAGCAGTGCATCGTACGTATGTGAATAATGAAGTAGCGATGACCGGTGAGATAAGTATACACGGAGAAGTGAAACCTATTGGTGGTGTGTACGCAAAAATAAAAGCCGCGAAAAAAGCAGGTGCTAGGAAAGTTATCATTCCTGCTGAAAACATGCAACCGTTTTTGTACACAATAAAAGGAATTGAAATCATTCCTGTTCGTAAGTTAAATGAAGTATTTGAGCTAACATTTATGCAGGAAAATATGCATCGAGAGCTTGATATACATACTGCTGTGGACGAAACAGATGCACAATCAATGTGAAAATAAACAATAATAAAATTTGCCAGACTTCGTTTAAGTTTGTATGCTTAATCGGAGTCTTTTTTCTTTTCGTGAGGTAGAAAAACAAGCTATTTACAATTGCGAGTAATCTCAGCAATTGCATCTAGGTGTATTGTAATATAAAATAGTTGAACAGGAGTTTAATTTATTATGGAGGTGCTATGTCTAGTATGAATACGAATGAAAGAATCGTACCCCTCCTACCATTAAGAGGCGTTCTCGTATATCCAACGATGGTTCTGCATCTTGATGTAGGACGTGATAAATCGATACAAGCACTAGAGCAGGCGGCAATGGATGAAAATATCATCTTTTTAGCAATGCAAAAAGAAATGAATATCGATGATCCGAAAGAAGATGACATATATAGTGTAGGTACAGTGGCGAAAGTGAAGCAAATGTTAAAATTGCCGAACGGTACGCTTCGTGTCCTTGTAGAAGGTTTACATAGAGCAGAAGTAGTAGAGTTTATCGAAGAAGAAAATGTAGTACAAGTTTCTATCAAAACGGTAACGGAAGAAGTGGAAGATAATCTAGAAGAGAAAGCTCTTATGCGTACGTTACTGGAGCATTTCGAACAATATATTAAAGTTTCGAAAAAAGTTTCAAATGAAACATTTGCAACGGTAGCGGATGTAGAAGAGCCAGGGAGATTAGCTGATTTAATTGCTTCTCACTTGCCAATTAAGACGAAGCAGAAACAAGAAATTTTAGAGATTATATCTGTGAAGGAACGATTACATACACTTATTTCAATTATTCAAGATGAACAAGAGTTACTTAGTTTAGAAAAGAAAATTGGACAAAAAGTGAAACGTTCAATGGAGCGCACGCAAAAAGAATATTTCTTACGTGAGCAAATGAAGGCGATTCAAACTGAACTTGGCGATAAAGAAGGTAAGGGCGGGGAAGTTGAAGAACTTCGCGAGAAAATTGAACAGTCGGGAATGCCTGAAGAAACAATGAAGGCTGCACTGAAAGAATTAGACCGTTATGAAAAGTTACCAGCAAGTTCTGCGGAGAGCGGTGTTATTCGCAATTATATGGATTGGTTATTAGCACTTCCGTGGACAGAAGCAACAGAAGATATGATTGATCTTGTTCATTCTGAAGAGATTTTAAACAAAGATCATTATGGTCTTGAGAAAGTGAAAGAGCGCGTACTTGAATATTTAGCGGTACAGAAGTTAACGAATTCATTAAAAGGACCTATCCTTTGCTTAGTAGGACCTCCTGGGGTCGGAAAAACTTCGTTAGCGCGTTCAATTGCAACATCATTAAATCGTAATTTTGTCCGTGTTTCCCTTGGTGGTGTACGTGATGAATCTGAAATTCGTGGTCACCGTCGTACGTATGTTGGAGCGATGCCAGGACGTATTATTCAAGGTATGAAAAAGGCGAAATCAGTTAATCCAGTCTTTTTATTAGATGAGATTGATAAAATGTCTAACGATTTCCGTGGAGATCCATCTGCAGCATTACTTGAAGTGTTAGATCCAGAACAAAACCATAACTTCAGTGATCATTATATTGAAGAACCATATGATCTATCGAAAGTTATGTTTGTAGCAACTGCAAATACACTTTCCAGTATTCCAGGTCCATTACTTGACCGTATGGAAATTATTTCGATTGCTGGCTATACAGAACTTGAAAAAGTTCATATCGCTCGTGAACATTTATTGCCGAAACAATTAAAAGAGCATGGCTTACGAAAAGGTAATTTACAAGTACGTGATGAAGCACTTCTTGAAATTATTCGTTATTATACACGTGAGGCTGGTGTTCGTACGCTAGAGCGCCAAATTGCAAAAGTTTGCCGTAAAGCAGCAAAAATTATCGTTACAGCAGAACGCAAGCGCATTGTTGTAACGGAGAAAAATGTTGTTGATTTACTTGGTAAGCACATATTCCGTTATGGGCAAGCCGAAAAAACAGACCAAGTTGGTATGGCGACAGGTTTAGCGTATACAGCAGCAGGCGGGGATACACTTGCGATCGAAGTGTCTGTAGCGCCAGGTAAGGGGAAATTAATTTTAACAGGGAAACTTGGGGATGTTATGAAAGAATCCGCACAAGCAGCGTTTAGTTATATTCGTTCTCGTGCAGAAGAGCTTCAGATTGATCCGAATTTCCATGAGAAAAATGATATTCATATCCATGTTCCAGAAGGAGCAGTTCCAAAAGATGGACCGTCAGCAGGTATTACGATGGCAACGGCACTTATTTCTGCACTAACAGGTATTCCTGTAAGTAAAGAAGTGGGGATGACAGGTGAAATTACACTTCGTGGCCGTGTATTACCAATTGGTGGTTTAAAAGAAAAAACATTAAGTGCTCACCGCGCAGGTTTAACTAAGATTATCTTACCAGCGGAAAATGAGAAAGATTTAGATGATATTCCAGAGAGCGTAAAAGAAAACCTTACGTTTGTGCTTGCATCTCATTTAGATGAAGTATTGGAGCACGCATTAGTAGGAGTGAAACAATGAAAGTAACAAAAGCAGATATTGTAATTAGTGCTGTTAAACCAGAACAATATCCAGACAGTGATTTACCAGAAATTGCATTAGCAGGTCGTTCAAATGTCGGGAAGTCTTCCTTTATTAATAAAATTTTAAATCGTAAAAAGTTAGTGCGTATTTCATCTAAACCAGGAAAAACGCAAACACTGAACTTTTTCTTAATCAATGAGATGATGCATTTTGTTGACGTTCCAGGTTATGGATATGCGAAAGTGTCTAAATCGGAGCGCGCGGCATGGGGGAAAATGATTGAAACGTACTTTACAACGCGTAAGCAATTAGACGCAGCTGTATTAGTAGTTGATTTACGTCACCAACCAACAAGTGATGACGTGATGATGTATGATTTCTTAAAGCATTATGAAATCCCAACAATTATTATTGCGACGAAAGCCGATAAAATCCCGAAAGGGAAATGGCAAAAGCATTTGAAAGTTGTAAAAGAAACGCTTGCTGTTGAAATTGGCGATGAAATAGTTCTATTCTCTTCTGAAACAGGACTTGGAAAAGAAGAAGCGTGGAAAGCAATTCATAAAATGACAAAAACAAAAAACGCGTGACGAATGTCGCGCGTTTTTTTCTTTATATACTTTTAGCGTACGTTTAATGTAACTTCAATATTTCCTCGTGTTGCTTTAGAGTAAGGACATACACCGTGAGCGGCTTCTACAAGTTCTTGTGCTTCGCTATGTGAAACGCCAGCGACATGTACATCAAGTACAACAGATAGGCCGAAACCACCATCTGTATCTTTGCCGATAGAAACGTGAGCAGTTACTTCTGTACTTTCTACTTTCACACGTTTTGTACGAATAACAAGTTGTAATGCACTATCGAAACAAGCGGCATAACCAGCAGCAAATAGTTGTTCTGGATTTGTTGCCTCTCCGCCTGCACCACCTAGTGCTTTCGGCATTTTTACATCAAGATTTAATATGCCATCATCTGAGACTACTTTTCCGTTTCTTCCACCTGTTGCTGTTACTGAAGCAGTATATAATTTATCCATGTTTATTCCCCTTTTCTATCATTAATTGTTTTCATTGTTTCAATTAGTTTATTTAATTGAATTAATAAAGAACGATATTCTTGTTCTGTAATTCCTAAATTTGTTGCCATCGTTGTAGGTAATGAACAAGCCTTTTCTTTTAAATCTTTACCTTGTTCTGTTAATTCAATACAAACTTTCCGCTCGTCTTCTTTGGAACGAACGCGCTTTACAAGTTGTAATGATTCCATTCGTTTTAACATAGGCGTTAACGTACCGGAATCTAAAAATAAACGTTCTCCAATTTCTTTTACTGTGAGTCCATCTTTTTCCCATAGTACGAGTAAAGTGATGTACTGGGGATACGTAATGCCCATTTCTTCTAAATACGGTCGGTAAAAGCGGGTAACTTCTCTAGAACAGGCATAAATAGAAAAACAAAGTTGGTTATCTAGATGCAAAGAATCTTCTGTCATGAATGACTCCTTCCTAATTAGGTTGTGCACAATTCAATTTTGTAAAATCAATATAACGAAAAATTAATACAATGTCAAATACATTGTATTGAGAAAGTGTGTACTATAATTTGGAACAATCATACATATTTTCCTTCACGATGAAAGAAGATAGGAAAGATAATGTTATAATTCATATGGAATAGTTTCCATCACTTGATTATGAGGGCTTTTTTTGGTAACGTACAAATAGAGTTGTTAATTTATAATCATTATAAAGTAGAAAACTTTTTATTAGTTTTACTGAATCTCCTTCATTACATACGGAGAGTGAATAAAAAAATAATCGGTTGTTCACACGATTGTCAGATTCATAAGAGGAAAGTTGTATTATGATAGTAGATAAAGTGATAAAACGGGTGAAGGGGGACATGCTGCGTGCATATTCTTGTTGTTAGTGTAAATTATCGAACAGCCCCTGTAGAATTTCGTGAGAAACTCACATTTCAGGCAGCAGAGCTAGAGCAAGCAATGACGACATTACAAAATCAAAAGAGCGTGTTAGAGAATGTCATTGTATCAACTTGTAATCGCACTGAGATTTACGCTGTTGTCGATCAATTACACACGGGACGGTATTATATTAAGAAGTTTTTAGCTGATTGGTTTCAGCTTGAAATAGAAGAAGTCGCACCATATTTAACTATTTTTGAACAAGATGGTGCAATAGATCATTTATTCCGCGTAACGTGCGGTTTAGATTCTATGGTAGTTGGAGAGACGCAAATTTTAGGTCAAATAAAAGATAGCTTTTTAGAAGCGCAACAAGTAAAAGCAACAGGCACAATTTTTAATGAATTGTTTAAACAAGTCATTACATTAGCGAAACGTGCTCACTCAGAAACGACAATTGGTGAAAGTGCAATGTCTGTCAGTTATGCTGCTGTTGAGCTTGGGAAGAAAATATTCGGCGATTTAACAGATTGTCACATACTTATTCTTGGTGCTGGCAAAATGGGTGAACTTGCACTGCAAAACTTATATGGAAGCGGTGCTCGTAAAGTAACAGTCATGAATAGGACGCTTTCAAAAGCAGAAGTAATGGCTGAGAAATATATGGGACATGCAAAGCCTTTAAGTGAATTACAATGTGCATTATTAGAAGCAGATATTTTAATTAGTTCCACTGGTGCATCTGAGTATGTCATTACGAAAGAAATGATGACAAAGGTAGAGAAAATGCGCTCCGGTAGACCATTATTTATGGTTGATATTGCAGTGCCACGTGATATTGATCCGGCAATTGATGAGCTAGAAGGTTCTTTCTTATATGACATTGATGATTTGCAAGGAGTAGTGGAAGCAAATCGTACTGAACGTTTGAAAGAAGCAGAGAAAATTCAATTTATGATTGAAGAGGAAATTGTTTTATTTAAAACGTGGTTAAGTACACTTGGTGTCGTTCCGTTAATATCAGCTCTTCGTGACAAGGCACTTGCTATTCAAAGTGAAACAATGGAAAGCTTGGAACGAAAAATACCAAACCTTAGTGATCGTGAGAGAAAAGTAATTAGTAAGCATACGAAAAGTATTATTAATCAATTATTAAAAGACCCAATTTTAGTAGCGAAAGAAATAGCTGCTGAAGAGGGAGCAGACGAAAAATTAGCGTTATTTGCAAAAATCTTTGATTTAGAAATGGAAGATGTAGAAAGTTGTGCGGAAGAAATAGAACATAAAAGAGCGTGGACACCATCCGTTCCATCTTTATAACTTGGAAGGATGATCGGATGAGTTTTTTAAATAACAGTATTATTTATCATATTGCAATTATTTTATATGCTTGTAGCATTAGTTTATATTTTATAGATTATTTCCAAAGTAACCGAAAGGCGAACCGATTTGCTTTTTGGTTACTTTCGATTGTATGGGTTCTGCATTCTATTTTTATGTTGCTTAGAGCTACAGATTCAGAAACGAACCCTCTTTTAACTTTATTATCAGGGATTTATTTTTATGTTTGGCTATTGATTACGATGTCGTTAGTCATTAATCGATTTATGAGAATCGATTTTTTAGTCTTTTTTACAAATGTTGTTGCATTTGGCGTAAGCGCTTTTTCTATTTTTACGCCGCTCGGAAAGATGTCGCCCGTACTTGCAGAGCAATTGGTTTCGGAACTTGTATATGTACATGTCGGTATGGCTATTATTTCTTATGCAACATTCACTGTATCGTTCATTTTTTCTATTATGTATTTATTGCAATATCGCCTATTAAAGAAGAAAAAATGGAATGCGAGATTAAGAAGATTAGGGAATTTACCGAAGCTAGAATCGATGTCTTACGGATTAAATTTATTTTCTGTTCCATTTTTCTTACTAGCTATTTTATTAGGATGCATATGGGGATATACAAAATTGGACAATTTCCATTGGTATGATACGAAAGTGATCGGGTCTTTTGTCGTACTATTTGTATATTGTGCTGGCCTATATTTACGAGCGGCAGATGTGTTGCAAGGGAAGAAAATCGTGCAGTGGAACATTGGAGCATTTCTCGTAATGCTAATTAATATTTTTCTATTAAGCAGTTTATCCAACTTCCACTTTTGGTATTTATAATGAGGAGAGAAAATTATGCGCAAAATTATTGTAGGGTCACGAAAGAGTAAATTAGCATTAACGCAAACAAACTGGTTTATTGATCAGTTAAAAGCGCTAGGTTTACCATATGAATTTGAAGTGAAAGAAATCGTCACAAAAGGCGATGTTATTTTAGATGTTACTCTTTCAAAAGTAGGCGGAAAAGGCTTGTTTGTTAAAGAGATTGAACATGCGCTACTTACAAAAGAAATTGATATGGCTGTACATAGTATGAAAGATATGCCGGCCGTACTTCCAGAAGGATTAATGATCGGTTGTACACCGAAGCGTGTTGACCCTCGTGATGCTTTTATCTCAAAAAACGGTGCATCGTTTAAAGAGTTAGCAGAAGGTGCTATTTTAGGTACGAGTAGTTTAAGACGTAGTGCACAGCTACTCGCTGCGAGACCAGATTTACAAGTGAAGTGGATTCGCGGAAATATCGATACACGTTTACGTAAATTAAAAGAAGAAGATTATGATGCAATCATTTTAGCAACAGCTGGATTACAAAGAATGGGCTGGGATGATGAAGTTATTACAGAACATTTAGATGAGACGTTATGTGTACCTGCTGTAGGACAAGGTGCATTAGCGATTGAGTGCCGTGAAGATGATACGGATTTACTACAGTTGTTAGCGCATATAAATGATGCAGTAACAGAAAGAGCAGTGGCAGCAGAACGAGTATTTCTTCATAAACTTGAAGGTGGATGCCAAGTTCCAATCGCTGGATATGCAACTCTTACAGAAAATGATGCAATCGAATTAACAGCTCTTGTCGGGTCTATGGACGGTTCTGTTTTATTGAAAGAGACAGTAGTAGGAACTGATCCAAAGGAAGTAGGATTAGAGGCTGCGGACCGTTTAATTAAACAAGGCGCAAAAGAACTCATTCTTGCTGCAAATAAGGGGCAACAATAAATATGAACGCTCTCGCTGGCAAAACGGTATTGATTACACGTGCCCAGCATCAAGCAAAACAAATGAGTGTAGCGGTGAAAGAAAAGAGCGGAATTCCATTGGAAATTCCGCTTTTGCGTATGGAAGGTATGTCTCATAGGCAAATTCACCATATAGCAGGGCAGCTGCATTCGTATGACTGGGTTATTTTTACGAGCAAAAATGGGGTAGCTTTTTTTCTAGATCGTTTGGGAAAGAAGCTACCCGTAACGACTAAAATTGCTGCAGTAGGCGTGAAAACAAAGTTAGAGTTAGAAAAGCGGGGTTATGAAGTGGATTTTGTTCCAACTTCATTTGTTGCAGAAGTATTTGCAGAAGAGTTTGTAAAAAAATTAAGTGGAAACGAATGTATTTTATTTCCGAAAGGGAATTTAGCAAGAGATGTTATTCCAGTTGCACTTCGCGAAATGGGTGTTTCTCTAGATGAGCTAATCGTATATGGTACGAAAGAAAATGTAGAGAAAAAGCGAGAGCTTATAGAAACGTTAGAAACAGAGAAAGTAGACATTATTACATTTACGAGTCCTTCAACTGTTACTAGTTTTGTTCGTTTACTTGAGGGGACAAACTGGAGAGAATGGACAAAAAAATGTACAATTGCTTGTATAGGGCCTATTACGGAAAAAGAAGCGAGCCTTTATTTTCCGCATATTATTATGCCGAAAGAGTACACTGTAGAAGCATTACTACAATGCATTTGTGAATCTATAAAGTGAAACTTTAATTAGTGGGGTCTTACTGCCCGCAAATAGCGGGATAAAATAAAAGAATGGGGATAGAAATCTATGAACTCTTTACAATTTAATCGTCATCGTCGCTTAAGACAAAGCGGGGGCATGCGTGCGCTTGTGCGTGAAACGTTTTTACATACGGAAGATTTTATTTACCCTATTTTTGTATTAGAAGGAGAGAATGTTCGTAATGAAGTGCCTTCTATGCCAGGCGTATATCAAATGTCTTTAGATTTATTGCAAGCTGAAATGCAAGAAGTTGTTGATTTAGGTATTCGTTCTGTTATTGTATTTGGTTTACCTGCTGAAAAAGATGAAGTTGGATCATCAGCATATTGTGATCATGGAATTGTGCAACGTGCGATTCAGCAAATTAAAGGTGAATTCCCTGAGCTAGTAGTAGTTGCGGATACATGTTTATGTCAATTTACAAGCCATGGTCATTGCGGTGTAATTGAAGATGGTATTATTTTAAATGACGAGTCTCTTGCAGTTCTTGCAAAAACAGCTGTAAGCCAAGCGAAAGCAGGAGCAGACATTATTGCGCCATCAAACATGATGGACGGATTCGTAACAGCAATTCGCCACGCATTAGATGAAAATGGTTTTGGACATGTACCAGTTATGTCGTACGCTGTGAAATATTCATCAGCGTTTTATGGGCCATTCCGTGATGCGGCACATGGTGCACCGCAATTTGGTGATCGTAAAACATATCAAATGGACCCAGCGAACCGCATGGAAGCATTCCGTGAAGCAGAATCAGATGTAATGGAAGGGGCAGATTTCTTAATTGTAAAGCCAGCTCTTTCTTACTTAGATATCGTTCGTGATGTGAAAAATAACTTTAATTTACCAGTCGTTGCTTATAACGTAAGCGGTGAATATTCGATGATTAAAGCGGCAGCGCAAAATGGTTGGATTAATGAAAAAGAAGTTGTACTTGAAAAATTAATTAGTATGAAACGCGCAGGAGCAGATTTAATTATTACGTATCATGCGAAAGATGCAGCAAGATGGTTACAAGAAGGAGGCGCTAAATAATGAAAAAGTTTGATAAGTCGATTGCAGCGTTTGAAGAAGCGCAAGATTTAATGCCTGGTGGCGTAAATAGCCCAGTTCGTGCTTTTAAGTCTGTTGGTATGAATCCGTTGTTTATGGAGCGTGGAAAAGGCTCTAAAGTATATGATATCGATGGAAATGAATACATCGATTACGTATTATCATGGGGTCCTTTAATTCATGGACATGCAAATGATCGTGTTGTAGAAGCGTTAAAAGCTGTTGCTGAAAGGGGTACAAGCTTTGGTGCCCCAACGGAAATTGAAAATAAGTTAGCGAAACTTGTTATTGAGCGCGTACCGTCAATTGAGATTGTACGTATGGTTAACTCTGGAACAGAAGCGACAATGAGCGCGCTACGTTTAGCGCGTGGTTATACAGGCCGTAATAAAATTTTGAAATTCATCGGTTGTTACCACGGTCATGGGGATTCGTTATTAATTAAAGCGGGTTCTGGAGTGGCAACACTAGGTTTACCAGATAGCCCTGGTGTACCGGAAGGTGTAGCAAAAAATACGATTACAGTAGCGTATAACGATTTAGAAAGTGTGAAATACGCTTTCGAACAATTCGGTGATGATATCGCTTGTATAATTGTAGAACCAGTAGCAGGAAATATGGGTGTTGTTCCTCCACAGCCAGGATTTTTAGAAGGTCTTCGTGAAGTAACAGAACAAAATGGTGCATTGCTTATTTTTGATGAAGTAATGACAGGATTCCGAGTTGCTTACAATTGCGGACAAGGTTATTACGGTGTAACACCTGATTTAACTTGTTTAGGTAAAGTAATCGGTGGTGGATTACCAGTAGGAGCATACGGTGGTAAAGCAGAAATTATGCGCCAAGTTGCACCGAGTGGACCGATTTATCAAGCAGGTACTTTATCAGGTAATCCACTTGCAATGGCAGCGGGTTATGAAACGTTAGTACAGTTAACGCCAGAATCATATGTAGAATTCGAGCGTAAAGCTGAAATGTTAGAAGATGGTTTACGTAAAGCGGCTGAAAAACATGGTATTCCGCATTATATCAACCGTGCGGGTTCTATGATTGGTATCTTCTTTACAGATGAACCAGTTATTAATTACGATGCAGCAAAATCTTCAAACTTAGAATTCTTTGCGGCTTATTATCGTGAAATGGTAGAACAAGGTGTATTTTTACCGCCATCTCAATTCGAAGGTTTATTCTTATCGACAGCACATAGTGATGCAGATATTGAGGCAACGATTGCAGCGGCTGAAATTGCAATGTCAAAATTAAAGGCTTAATTGAATAAAGAAAATCGCTCTCCATAAGGGGAGCGATTTTTTTTTATTCATAAAGTCAGCTTTCCGTACATAAATCTGTAATGACATATAGTTTGGGAGGGGGAAAAGAAGTGGCAACAGATCATTCATTACGTTTCTCATTAAAAGAATCTGTTTGGTTCCAAAAAGGACAGGAAGTCGAAGAACTTTTGTCAATTTCGTTAGATCCAGACGTTGAGATAGAAGAGCTTGATCATGAAGTTATCGTGAGAGGGCAATTAGATTTAACGGGAGAGTATGTTGCACGGCAAGATGATTCAGCCCATTCATTAAGAGATCTATCACCAGCGAAGTCAATTGATTATGTCGAAACAAGGGAAGATGGGGTTAATGAACTTGTTCATTCCTTTCCGCTTGAAATATCAATTCCAAGAAATCGAGTGAAAGTAATTGAAGAACTATATGTATCCATCGAAGAATTTGATTACGAATTAAAGGAAAATGGTTGCTTACAATTACTAGCGGATATATCTATTACAGGTTTATGTGATGAAGAAAGAATCGAGGATGAAGAGGAAGAAACGGCGTATGCTGAGTTAGAAGTTGATTCAGTACAAGAGGATGAAAATAGACCAACGCCGCACATAGAAGAACCAGTCTATAAGGAATCGGATGAATGGGAAGATTACGCATTTGAACCGTTTCAACTAGAGGAAAGAAAAGAACAGGAATTAGAAGAAGAGGAAATAGAAGAACATGAATTTGTGGAGCGTGAAGAGGAGAAAGAAACGACGCCACAATTTGAATTGTTCGGACGAAAAGATTTCAAGAAAGAAAAAGCGAAAAAGCAGGAAGAGCAAGAAGAAGCGTACTCACAGCGAGATGAAAATGCGCTTTATTTAACACAATTATTTACGAAAGAACCGGAAGAAGAATTTACGAAGTTAAGAATGTATTTCGTGCAAGAAGGGGATACAATTGAATCTGTTGCAGAACGTTATGATACATCTGTACAAAACTTATATCGTGTAAATCAATCGGAAGATATATATTTAACTACGGGACAAATTATTTATATTCCCGTTTCAAGGGCAAAGGCGAAATAAGGGAGTGAGTGTTTTCACTCACTTCTTTTCCTAGAGTCTACGTTTTGAATAGAAAGGGTTATTCGTATGGATATGGAATTACGAAATCGCTATGAACCCATTGTAAGACAATATAGATTGGATACGCAGCATATGGAAGAACACGGAAGTGTAACGAAAATTTACACGAATCAAGGTCCATATGCACTCAAGAAAATAGAAGGCAGAAAGTTAGAGCGGAATAACTTTCTGCATCATATCCAATATTTGAAGGAGAAAGGTTTTTCAAATTATGTACCTATATACCATGCGACGGATGGAAATTATATTTTAAGCGACGGTACGTATAATTATTATTTAATGCCTTGGTTAGAACGTGCGGAAGGTAACGGCGAGGATAATGATCAATACCATAAAATGTTTCAGACTCTCGGAACGTTGCATCAAAAAACGGTAAAAGAAGAAACGTATACAGAAGAGGATTTAGAAAAACATTATACAAATATATCCGATCGCTGGGAAAATGATGGCGAGATGTTAGAAGAGTTTCTTGTAGAATCGGAAGCGAAGTGGTATATGTCTCCGTTTGAATTGCAATATTGTACGTACTATCATCATGTAATGAGGGCGCGTGAGTTTGCAACGAAGCAATTAAATGAGTGGAACGATGCGATGAAAGAAAAAGAGACAACACGTATTACGTTTGTACATGGTAATGTATCACTTAATCATTTTTTATTCGACTATGAGCGTAATGGCTATTTTATTAGTTTAGAAAAATCAAAGTTTGCAACACCTGTGCAAGATATTGTAGGGTTTTATTCTCGGTCGTTAAACACATATCCAATTGCGCGAAGTGATCGGTTTGAATGGTATCAAATGTACCAAAAAAATTTCCCTTTTACGAAAGAAGAGCAACTTCTCATGTTTGCTTATATGACGTATCCATCGCAATTTATTCGGCAAATCCAGTCTTATAAAAAAAGAAGAGAGAATCGCAATGAGGAAAATGAAATTCGCGGAGTAAAGAGTTTGCAACAATCGCATTGGCTCGTTAGCAATATAGAATATTTCCTTTCGCAATTACAAGCTGCCCAGCAAGGGAACGGATAAAGAAGATAAGTAGAGGGTGCTACTTATCTTCTTTTTTTGCCTGAAAAGCTGTAGTATTAAATTTATCTTGACGAATAAGGTTTCGTTTTTTACACTATTGTATATAATAATTAACAATCATATAAATGCCTTGAAGGGGAAGAGTATAACAAGAAACGTCTTCAGAGAGGAGAATCATTAGCTGGGAGATTCTCTAGATAGTTATGTTAGAAGGTAGCCCTGGAGCATCTTTTCTGAACGGAATAGTTCTCATTAGGAAAAGACGGATTTGTCCGTTATCAAATTAAGAGTATAAGCAAATTCCTGAATTTGTTTGTAAATAAAGGTGGTACCGCGATGTCCCTCGTCCTTTTTTTGGATGAGGGACATTTTTTATTTCAAGGAGGGAAAATAATGTCAAACACGGAAAAGAATTTACCAACTAAATATGATCATATGTCCGTTGAAGAAGGCCTTTATCAGTGGTGGCTAGAAGGCAAATATTTTGAAGCAACAGGAGACGAGAAGAAACAACCGTATACAATTGTAATTCCACCTCCGAACGTAACTGGTAAGTTACACTTAGGTCATGCTTGGGATACAACTCTTCAAGATATTTTAACTCGTACGAAGCGTATGCAAGGTTACGATGTATTATGGCTTCCAGGAATGGACCATGCTGGTATTGCAACACAAGCGAAAGTAGAAGGAAAACTTCGTGAAGAAGGTATTTCACGTTACGATCTTGGCCGTGAGAAATTCCTTGAAAAAGCTTGGGAATGGAAAGAAGAATACGCTTCTCACATTCGTCAACAATGGGGGAAAGTTGGTTTAGGACTAGACTACTCTCGCGAACGTTTCACATTAGACGAAGGTTTATCAGATGCGGTTAATAAAGTATTCGTTCAATTATACGAAAAAGGCTTAATTTACCGTGGTGAATATATTATCAACTGGGATCCAGCAACACGCACAGCTCTTTCTGATATCGAAGTAATTCATAAAGAAGTTCAAGGTGCATTCTACCATATGAACTATCCGTTAACAGATGGTTCTGGACATATTCGTCTTGCAACAACTCGTCCAGAAACGATGCTTGGTGATACAGCAGTAGCGGTTCATCCAGAAGACGATCGTTACAAACATTTAATCGGAAAAACAGTTACACTTCCAATCGTAGGTCGTGAGATTCCAATTATTGCTGATGAGTATGTAGAAAAAGACTTCGGAACAGGCGTTGTAAAAATTACACCAGCTCATGACCCGAATGATTTTGAAGTAGGTAACCGTCATGACTTACCACGTATTTTAGTAATGAACGAAGATGGATCGATGAATGAAAAAGCTGGTAAGTATAACGGCATGGATCGTTTCGAGTGTCGTAAAGCGTTAGTGAAAGATTTACAAGAAGCAGGCGTATTAGTAGAAATCGAGCCTCATATGCATTCTGTAGGTCATAGTGAGCGTAGTGGTGCAGTTGTTGAGCCGTACTTATCAACACAATGGTTCGTAAAAATGGCTCCACTTGCTGAAAAAGCAGTAGCGCTTCAACAAAAAGAAGAAGAGAAAGTAACGTTCGTACCAGAGCGTTTCGAAAACACATACTTACGCTGGATGGAAAACATTCATGACTGGTGTATTTCTCGTCAGTTATGGTGGGGACACCGCATTCCAGCTTGGTATCATAAAGAAACTGGTGAAGTATACGTAGGTACAGAAGCGCCAGCAGATATTGAAAACTGGAATCAAGATAACGACGTACTTGATACATGGTTCAGTTCAGCGTTATGGCCATTCTCAACACTTGGTTGGCCAAATGAAGATTCAGCAGACTTCAAACGTTACTATTCAACAGATGCACTAGTAACTGGTTATGACATCATCTTCTTCTGGGTATCTCGTATGATTTTCCAAGGTTTAGAGTTTACAGGCGAGCGTCCATTTAAAGATGTATTAATTCACGGTTTAGTTCGTGATGAGCAAGGACGTAAAATGAGTAAATCTCTTGGTAACGGTATTGATCCAATGGACGTTATCGAGAAGTATGGTGCAGATGCAATGCGTTTCTTCTTATCAACAGGAAGTGCACCAGGTCAAGATTTACGTTTCAGCATGGAAAAAGTAGAATCTACTTGGAACTTCATTAATAAAATTTGGAATGCATCACGTTTCGTATTAATGAACATGGATGATATGAAGTATGAAGAAATCGATTTAACTGGTGAAAAATCGGTTGCGGATAAGTGGATTTTAACTCGCTTAAACGAAACAATCGAAAGCGTAACACGTAATATGGATAAATATGAGTTTGGTGAAGCTGGTCGTTCATTATACAACTTCATTTGGGACGATTTCTGTGACTGGTACATTGAAATGGCGAAACTTCCTCTATACGGTGAAGATGAAGCGGCTAAGAAAACAACTCGTTCTATTTTAGCTTACGTATTAGACCAAACAATGCGTCTATTACACCCATTCATGCCATTCGTAACAGAGAAGATTTGGCAACATTTACCGCATGAAGGCGAATCTATTACAGTAGCAGCGTGGCCAACAGTTCGCGAAGATTTACAAGATACAGAAGCTGCAGCAGAAATGCACCTTCTAGTTGATATCATTCGCTCTGTTCGTAACATTCGTGCAGAAGTTAATACGCCAATGAGCAAAAAAGTTCAAATGCAAATTAAAGCAAAAGATGAGGCTGTACTTGCTCAACTTACGAAAAACAGCTCTTACATTGAGCGTTTCTGTAACCCAAGCGAATTAACAATTCAAACGGATTTACAAGCGCCAGAAAAAGCGATGACTGCAATCGTAACAGGTGCAGAGTTATTCTTACCGTTAGCTGATCTTATCAATCTTGATGAAGAGAGAGCGCGTCTTGAGAAAGAACTTGAGAAGTTCGATAAAGAGGTAGAACGTGTACAGAAGAAACTTTCAAACCAAGGTTTCGTAGCGAAAGCTCCTGCAGCAGTTATTGAAGGAGAGCGTGCGAAAGAGCAAGATTACCTAGAAAAACGCGAAGCAGTTCGCCAACGTCTAGCAGATCTTGAGAAATAAAAATGTTTTTTAGAGACTCACTATATTGGTGAGTCTCTTTTCTTTGCGTATAATAGAATGATGAAGGTTGTCTTTTGAAAGGGGAAAGCATACGTGATACATACATACGAAGAAGCGATAGGCTGGATTCATAGTCGGTTGAAGTTTGGTATTAAACCAGGATTAGAAAGAATGAGATGGATGCTAGAAGAGCTTGGAAATCCAGAGCGTCATATAAAATGTGTTCATCTTGCTGGTACAAATGGAAAAGGTTCAACGTTAACATATATGCGCTACATGTTAGAAGACGCAAAATATAAGGTAGGGACATTTACCTCTCCTTATATTGAAACATTTAACGAACGTATTAGTGTAAACGGAACACCAATTGCAGATGAAGAGATTACTGAACTTGTAAAGATGGTAAAGCCCGTCGTTGAAAAACTAGATGAGACGGATTTAGGGGAAGCGACTGAGTTTGAAATTATTACTGTTATGGCAATTTGTTATTTCGGTAAAGTCAATTTTTGTGATGTTGTTTTATTTGAAACAGGGCTTGGAGGGCGCTTTGATTCTACGAATGTGATTCACCCTGTTCTCACGATTATTACAAATATTGGTCACGATCATATGCATATTTTAGGTAATACACTAGGAGAAATTGCATATGAAAAGGCTGGTATTATTAAGTCAGGTGTTCCGGTTATTACTGGTGTGAAAGATGAGGAAGCATTGCAAGTCATTCAAAAGGTTGCAAAGGAAAAACATGCAAACTTATACGAGATGGGCAACCATTTTACTGTGTTACATAAACAGTCTAGCGAAGATGGAGAACAGTTCGATTTCTCTTGTCCTTTCGCCTCTTTTGAAGATGTGCGAATCTCAATGAAAGGCAGTCACCAAGTAGGAAACGCAGCACTTGCATTGATGGCAGTCATGTATGTAAAAACATACTTATCATTTTTAATTGAGGAAGAAGAAATAAGAACGGGATTACAGGAAGCGTATTGGATTGGGCGCTTTGAACAATTGCAAAGTAATCCAGATATTATTATAGATGGTGCTCATAATCCAGAAGGTATTGAAAGCCTTGTGAAAACGGTAGAATCACATTATAAAGATAAAAATGTAATAGTTTTATTTACTGCCCTTGGTGATAAGCAATTGCATAATATGGTAGGGCAATTAGAAACCATTGCGGATGAAATTATTTTTACAACATTCGCCTTTGATCGTGCTATTTCTGCTGACAAGCTTGCATCGTATGCAAAGAAAGAGTCAAAATTAGTTTTTGAAAATTGGAAAGAGGCAATTGATAAGAAGGTTGAAATGATTGGAGAAAATGATGTTTTTATCATAACAGGTTCTCTTTATTTCATTTCGGAAGTTCGAAAATATATTCGCGAGAAAAACTAGATAGTCTTTGCTATCTGGTTTTTTTGTTCTACAAATGAAGTCAAATGCATACATATAAGATAAATATATAGGGTTATTTGGCGAATTCCTCTGACAAATATCTCGTTTTTTTGTGAAATGAATATGATATGATGCGGACAACGATAAGAGGTGAGGTGTGAGTGTATGGACAAGCAATCACGAACGATCTCAGTGAAAGTGAATGGAACAGAAGCAAAGTATGAGGAGAAGAAGAAAGATGAATTTGAATGGATGGTAGTAGAAAGTGAAAGACCGAAAAACGTTGTTCCGTTTCAAAAAGCGAAATTAGTATCTAAGGAAAAAAAACGAAAGAAGTGGAGCAATACGTTAATTGCAATCGTTGCAACTGCGATTATTATTGGGACGGCGTTTGGGATGGGAATGCTACAGTTACTTAAAGGGCAAGGTGCAACAGGGGGAAGTGAAGTAACAGCTTCGAAGCAGATGCGAAATGAAGAATCAAAGGTGGGGGGAACGGCAGGACAAAAACCGGCACCAAAAGAGGAGAAACAAAAAGCGCAGACAGGAACGTCATTAGATCCAATGAAATTATTTTTTGTTCAAGGAGGAATTTATTCTTCCGAGGAAAAGGGACAGGCTGCTCTTGAAGAGTGGAAAGGTAATGGAGGCGTAGCAGCTTTAAAACCGAGCGGTGATAAGTATGCGTTAGTTGTTGGTATTGCTAGCGATGAACAAGGCATAAATCAATTAATGACGCAGTATAAAAATGAGAATGTCTCCGTATTGAAAAAGAGCTGGGAAATAACAGATAAAGTGTTACTAAAAGACGATAAAGAAGTTGGGGCATTTTTAACACAAGTACAGCCATTATATACTCATTTAGCAAAATATGCTTCTAGCGTACAAGCCAGTGGAAAAAGTAATGCCAAAGATATAGGTGTGATTGAAAAAGAGTGGAAAGCGATTGAAAAAGAAGGGAAAAGTATGAAGCAGGAAGAAGCAAAGAAATTGTATATGTATACGTCAGTTGCTGTGCAAACAGTGAAAGACGGAAAAGGTGATAAGGAATCTTTGGTGAAATTAAATCAAGTTATTATTGATGGTATACTTTCGTACGAAAAAATTGTTTCACAAAAGGTAAAATAATAGGATAATGAAATGACGAAGGAAGAAGTATAGGTACTTCTTTCTTTTCTTTTGAATCTAGAACAAAGTACTTTCTCTATGGCAGGAATATAATCGTATTTTAGTAAAGAAGTATTATTTTGTTTAGAGAAAATAATATTTCTTTCATTTGTGGACAAACTATTTCTTTGATAGGATTGTTGTAAATTATTCTGCTTCATGTGAGAAAGGGAGGAGAAAATATGAGAAAAATTATTTTAGCTTCAGGATCACCTCGCAGGAAGGAATTGCTTGAATTAGCAGGTGTGCCATTTGAAATTATAGTAAGTGAAGTAGAAGAAACGATAGGTGCGTATTCATCACCTGCGGATATTGTGATGTCCCTTGCTCTGCAAAAAGCATCCGTGGTAGCAGAAAATAATAGTGATCATATTGTGTTAGGTGCAGACACAATTGTTACATATGAGTCGCGTATTCTTGGAAAGCCATCTAATGAGGCTGAGGCGAAAGAAATGTTGCAATTATTATCAGGGAAAACACATGAAGTATATACTGGTGTTGCAATTATAGCAAAAGACAAAACAGTCACTTTTTATGAGCGTACAGAAGTTACGTTTTGGGAATTAACAGAAGCGGAAATTGACGCATACGTTGCATCGAAGGAACCTCTTGATAAAGCAGGAAGCTATGGGATTCAAGGAAAAGGTTCTATTTTCGTTCAACATATTCAAGGGGATTACTATAGTGTAGTCGGCCTACCAATTGCACGTCTCGTTCGGGAATTAAAACAATTTGATACTGATATAGCCCATGCGTAAAAGTGCATGGGATTTTCTTTGAGAGAACAAATAAAGGGGTGGGGAGATGAACGGTATTCGTGATGTTGTAAGGGAAGAACAGCCACGGGAGCGTTTATTGTTAGAAGGAGCTGGGAGTTTATCAAACCGAGAGCTTCTTGCAGTATTACTCAGAACAGGTTCTAAAGAAGAAACAGTTTTAAAGTTATCAGATAAAATTTTGCATCACTTTGATGGTTTACGTATGTTGAAAGACGCAACGTTAGAAGAGTTAGTTAGTATACATGGTGTTGGGATTGCGAAGGCATCACAGCTCATGGCTGCTTTTGAACTAGGTAGAAGAATGGTACGTTTAGAATATCAAAATAGATATAGCATACGAAGTCCGGAAGATTGTGCAAGATATATGATGGAAGAAATGCGATTCCTTCAGCAGGAGCATTTTGTATGTTTATATTTGAACACAAAAAATCAAGTTATACATAGACAAACGATTTTTATTGGAAGTTTAAATACGTCAATTGTACACCCGCGAGAAGTTTTTAAAGAAGCATTTCGCCGAGCTGCAGCCTCTATCATATGTCTCCATAACCATCCCTCAGGAGATCCCACGCCGAGCCGAGAAGATATTGAAGTAACAAAGCGCTTAGTAGAATGCGGCCGGATTATCGGAATTGAAGTGCTTGATCATATTATAATAGGTGACCATAAATTCGTGAGTTTAAAGGAAAAAGGTCATATTTAAGACTATGCTTTTTACTTATTTTGTTTTATAATGTGATTTATGAGTTTTTTGTAGAAAATTATCTACAAAAAGGATAAAGATATAAAAAACGTACTGTTTTTATAATATAAAGTAAGAAAAAATGAGTCCGTGAAAACAAGAAAGGAAGATAAATAATATGTTTGGATTTGGTGGCTTTACTCGCGATCTTGGAATAGACTTAGGAACTGCGAACACGCTTGTATACGTAAAAGGAAAAGGTGTAGTGTTACGTGAACCTTCAGTAGTAGCGTTACAAACTGATACGAAACAAATCGTTGCTGTAGGTAGCGATGCGAAACAAATGATTGGTCGTACACCAGGAAACGTTGTGGCACTTCGCCCGATGAAAGACGGTGTAATTGCTGATTACGAAACAACAGCAACAATGATGAAATATTACATTCAACAAGCTCAAAAATCAAATGGATTCTTCTCACGTAAACCATACGTAATGGTATGTGTACCTTCTGGTATTACAGCTGTAGAAAGACGTGCAGTAATCGATGCGACTCGTCAAGCGGGTGCTCGTGATGCTTATCCAATCGAAGAACCATTTGCAGCAGCAATCGGTGCGAACTTACCTGTTTGGGAACCAACTGGTAGCATGGTTGTTGATATCGGTGGCGGTACAACAGAAGTTGCGATCATTTCTTTAGGTGGTATTGTAACAAGTCAATCAGTTCGTGTTGCTGGTGATGATATGGATGATTCAATCATTCAGTACATTAAGAAAAGCTACAACTTAATGATTGGTGAAAGAACAGCTGAAGCATTAAAATTAGAAATCGGTTCTGCAGGCGAGCCAGAAGGTATCGAGCCTATGGAAATTCGCGGTCGTGATTTAGTAAGTGGTTTACCAAAAACAGTACTAATTCAACCTGAAGAAATTGCAGATGCATTAAAAGATACAGTAGATGCGATTGTAGAATCAGTTAAAAATACGTTAGAGAAAACTCCACCTGAATTAGCGGCAGATATTATGGACCGCGGTATCGTATTAACAGGTGGCGGGGCATTGCTACGTAACTTAGATAAAGTTATTAGTGAAGAAACAAATATGCCGGTTCTTGTTGCAGAAGACCCATTAGATTGCGTAGCAATTGGAACGGGTAAAGCATTAGACAATATCGATCTTTTCAAAACTGCTGCTCGATAATATTGCAAAATAAAAATCAATGAAATTAAGAGGGTGTGAACGTGCCACAGTTTTTCTTAAACAAAAGATTAATTGTTTTGTTAGTTAGTATTATTCTTCTCGTGGCATTGATTGGAATCTCATTGAAAGAACGGAACAGTTTAACATGGCCAGAGCAGTTTGTTAAAGACACTGTCGGTGTTGTAGAACGTGTATTCCAAAAGCCAGCGAAATACGTAGCTGGATTCTTCGAAAATGTAGAAGATGTAAAGCGCACGTATGAAGAAAATAAAGAATTAAAAGCAAAATTAGATAATTATGCAGAACTATCAGGAAAAGTAAAACAATTAGAAGATGATAAAAAGAAACTACAAGAGTTAACGGGTAAAAAAGAGCTAAATAGCAATTATACTGAAATTCCAGCGACTGTTGTTTCTCGTAATCCAGATAAATGGTACGATTTAATTGGAATTGATAAAGGAGCACAGCAAGGAATTAAAAAGGATATGGCTGTAGTAACTTCACAAGGTTTAGTTGGACGAGTGAAAAGTGTATCTCAGTTTACATCATCAGTAGAGTTGCTAAGTTCTATGAGCCGAACAAATCGTGTTTCTGCTATCGTACAAGGTGATGAGAAAATCTTTGGATTGATTGAAGGTTATGACAAAGAAAAGCACTTACTTCTTTTCACAAAGATCGGCTCTGATGCAAACGTAAAAGCAGATCAATTAGTAGTAACATCTGGACTTGGTGATATTTTCCCAAGAGGTCTTGTAATTGGAACAATCGTTGATGTTCAGCCGGATGCATACGGCCTAACACAAACAGCTTATGTAAAACCTGCCGCTGATTTAAATGACGTAGAGCATATTATGGTTGCTAAACGTGAAACGCCTTCAGCGCCATTAGAATAGGAGGGAGAGAAGAGATGATGAAGATTTTAAAAAGAGCAGCTCTTCCTCTTTTGCTCCTTTTTGTTTTTTTATTTGAAAATATGTTTGCTACTATTGTTCCAACAGAGGTTTTTTGGAAAGACAGTATAGCAGCACCTCATTTCTTTATCATTGTGTTATGTTTTGTTACTGTGTACTATAGTCCGGTCCAAGGGATTTATTACGGACTATTATTTGGGTTCTTATTTGATACCGTATACACAGAACTTGTCGGTATATATATTTTTGCATATCCGATTTTAGCTTATTTAGTTTATAGTGTGATGAAGGTACTACAATTGAATTTATTTATTGTTGCTTCTATCGTACTAGCTAGCATTGTAGCATTAGAGTATTATGTGTATGGATTTTTAACTTTGTTAGGACGTACTCATATGTCGGCGTATGTCTTTTTCACAGATCGTCTCCTTTCTACTTTATTGCTAAATGCAATTTTCTTATTGATAGTTTGTTTCCCACTGAGACGATATTTAGTGCGTCTTTCAAAAGCGATGGAAGAAAAAGAAAAAAGGATTTTCTAATTTTATGTCGAATTGAATCGGTGGGGTGAACTTTAGTGGAAGAAAAAAAGCAACAAAATGTAACAATAAAAGGGACAAAAGACGGAATAACGCTTCATTTAGATGATTGTTGTTCATTCTCTGAATTGCTGAAAGAATTGGATGAAAAGCTTTCTACACATTACTATGATGGTGATGGGCGCTCTTTAATTGAAGTGCATGTGAAAGTGGGAAATCGTTATTTAACAGAGGTCCAACAAGAAGAGATTCGTACGTTAATTCGTAATAAAAAGAATCTGGTTGTGGATTCGATTGAAAGTGATGTTATAACGAAAGCAGAAGCAATAGCTTGGAAAGAAGAAACAGAAATTGTCCCTATTTCCAAAATTGTTCGCTCTGGACAAGTTTTACATGTAAAAGGAAATTTATTGTTAATTGGAGATGTTAATCCAGGCGGAACGGTTATCGCTGGGGGGAATATTTTTGTCGTGGGATCATTAAGAGGAATTGCACATGCTGGGTATTATGGGGATTCGGATGCTGTAATCGCTGCATCTGTTATGAACCCGATGCAACTTCGAATTAGTGATGTGGCAATGCGGGCTCCGGAAGAGAAAGAAGACGGAGCGGAGGCGGCAGAATGTGCGTATATTAATGAGAACAATCACATTGTTGTCGATCGACTGCAACTTCTCACTCATCTTAGACCTAATTTAACAAAGTTAGAAAGGGGAATTGTATAGCTGTGGGAGAGGCAATAGTAATTACATCTGGAAAAGGCGGTGTAGGTAAAACTACAACGTCTGCGAACATTGGTACAGCCCTGGCGTTATCTGGAAAGAAAGTGTGCTTAATTGACACAGATATCGGTCTTCGAAACTTAGACGTAGTAATGGGGCTGGAAAATCGTATTGTATTTGATCTTGTTGATGTCGTTGAAGGGCGTTGCCGTTTACCTCAGGCTCTTATTAAAGATAAACGTTTTGATGATCTTTATTTATTACCTGCAGCACAAACGAGTGATAAATCAGCGGTAACACCTGAACAAATGGATGAATTAATACAAGTATTACGTCAAGATTATGATTACATATTAATTGATTGTCCTGCGGGGATTGAGCAGGGATTTAAAAACGCGGTAGCTGGTGCGGATAAAGCAATCGTTGTTACGACACCAGAAGTATCCTCAATGCGCGATGCAGATCGTATTATCGGGCTTTTAGAAAAAGAGGATATTGAACCACCGAAACTTGTTATTAACCGTGTGCGTAGTCATATGCTTCATGAACAGGATATGTTAGATGTTGATGAAATCGTACGTACATTGTCAATCGAGCTTCTTGGTGTTGTAGAAGATGATGATGAAGTTATTCGTGCTACAAATACAGGTGAACCTGTAGCGTTGCAACCGAGCGGAAAAGCAGCGTTAGCTTATCGCAATATTGCAAGACGTTTGTTGGGTGAGAATGTCCCATTACAAGCATTCGAACAAGAAAAGGTATCGGTATTTACAAAGATGAAAAACTTCTTTGGAATCCGTTAAAAGCACTTCGCATATTTGCGGAGTGCTTTCTTTTTTCTTCACACGAATATCTTCCTTTCCTAGCTCATACATATGTACAAACTGTATACAACTGTTTCTATTTAAATTAGCTTAACGAAAGAAAGGAGACAGTATGAAGAATAGACGTGTAGAAGAAATTAAAAAACGGATTGCGAAAAGGAAGGCGGAGCAAGAAAGGATGGAGGAAGAGCAGTATTTTGCTGGAGGGAATTTTGATAGTGAAACAGTATTTATTGAAGATGGAGAAAAGGAAATTCATCCTTTGTTTCGAAAAGAAGTATTTTTCTTCAAAGTATTGTTATCAGCAATATTAGTTCTTTCTGTCGCTATTTTATATAAGAATGCCCCCCCTTCTTTCGGCGGTGCTAAAGCTGTTACAGAAAAAGTGATGAAGGAAGAATTTCAGTTTGCTACTGTAGCGAAATGGTACGAAAAGCAGTTTGGAAAACCTCTCGTATTCTATTCGCCTAATGAGAAAAAAGAAGGAACCATTCAGCAAAAAGATTATGCAATCCCTGCTTCCGGAAAGGTGATGCAAGGGTTTCAAAAAAATGGCCAAGGTGTATTTGTTCAAACAGCTACAAATGCAACTGTTGAGTCAGTAAATGAAGGATTAGTTGTTTTTGCAGGCAAGAAAGAGGAACTTGGTAATACAGTTCAAATTCAGCATGCGGATGGAACGGAGTCATGGTATGCAAATTTAAATGATATGTCAGTGAAATTATATGATTACGTTTCAAAGAAACAAAAAATTGGAACAGTGAACAATGATGCAAATAATAAAAATGGTAAGTTTTATTTTGCGATAAAAAAGAATGAAAAATTTATCGACCCGATTCAGGTGATTTCATTTGATTAAATATAGAGATGTTTTAACGAAGATTTCAGTGCATCCGTTGTTTTGGGTTATTATTGTCATTGGTATTTTTACGGCGCGTTTTAAAGAGTTACTACTGTTATTTTGTATCGTCCTCATCCATGAACTCGGGCATGCTTTTGCAGCTGCGCACTATAATTGGCGTATTAAAAAGATTCAACTTTTACCGTTTGGTGGTGTAGCTGAGCTTGAGGAACATGGGAATAAGTCTTTGAAAGAGGAGCTTGTTGTCGTAATTGCAGGACCTATTCAACATATTTGGATGATGGCGGTAGGATATATGTTGTTTGCAGTTGGTTGGCTTGATGCGGATTTATATTATTTCTTTATGTGGAATAATATAATTATTTTAGCGTTTAATTTACTACCTATTTGGCCGCTTGATGGTGGGAAAGTATTGTTTAACGTATTATCATATCGTTTTCCTTATTTACAAGCACATGAAAAGATGATGAAATTATCATGTGTTTTTTTTAGTGTAATACTAGGATGGCAGTTACTTTGGAATAGTAACAATATTATGATGTGGATACTACTCATATTTTTAGCGGTGTCATTATATCAAGAATGGAAACAAAGACGGTATGCATTTATGCGTTTTTTATTAGAACGTTATTATGGGAACAAAAGAGGAATTGAAAAGATTGCACCTATTGAGGTGCAATCAGAAGATCGTTTATATACAATCTTCACAAAATTTCGTAGAGGGTATAAGCACTCTATTATCGTCCATGGAAAATATAAAGAACATTACACATTGGATGAAAATGAATTGCTTTATGCATATTTTACTGAAAAACGAACAACTTCATCTGTTGAAGAATTAATCGGTTAGTGTTGACGTTAGCACTAACCTTTTATTATTGTAAAAGCAAAGAAGATTATAAAGTGAGGAAAGAATTTTGAAAACGTTATATATGAACTATGCTGGATCGGAAAAACGCGTTGCAATTGAAGAGAAGAAGAAAATTGTTGAGTTTTTATGGAAACGAAATGAAGAACAAGAGATCGTTGGGCATATTTATGTTGGACGTATCGTAAGAACAATTGCTGGAATGAATGCAGCTTTTGTAAATATCGGTTTAGAAAAACATGCGTATCTTTCATACGATGATGTACCATCTTCTTATCGTATACATGAAGGACAAGCGGTGCTCGTACAAGTTGTGAAAGAGGCAATTGATACGAAAGGGCCAAAATTGACAGCGAACATAGAATTTACCGGGAAATATGTCGTTTATATGCCATATGATGAAATGCGCGCGGTTTCTCGGAAAATAAAAAACAATAAAAGAAGGCGACAACTACTCCAAATTGAAGTGGAAGGGACAGGAGGTTATATTTTCCGCTCTGCTTCTGAAAAAGGAGAAATTGAAGAAATACAAGCTGAAATGCAAAGGTTACAGCAGTTATATGAAGAGTTAAAAAGAAAAGAGGGCCAAGGAAAGGCACCGTTACTACTTCATCGACCGGCGACTTTTTTAGATCGTGTATTTCAAGAGAATCCGATTGAAACGATTGAAAAAGTAATTGTAGATACAAGAAGTATAGTAAAAGAGTTAGAAGAAAAAGTCGGAAAAGAAAAAGTGTCTTTTTATAATGAAAAGTCTTCGATATTCAATCATTTTGGAATAGAGCGTGAAATAGAGAAAGCACTTCAAAAAATTGTGTGGCTCCCAAATGGTGCTTATTTAATTGTGGAACAAATGGAGACGATGACTGTAATTGATGTAAATACGGGCAAGTTTACTGGAAAGCAGAATTTACAAGATACAGTCCTTCGTACAAATGAAGTGGCTGCTGAAGAGATAGCGCGTCAATTAAGACTGCGTGATATCGGTGGTATGATATTAATTGATTTTATTAATATGAAAAGAAGAGAAGATAAAGAAAAAATAAGAGAATGTCTCATCGCTGCTATGCAACATGATCGTACATATACAAGGGTGCTTGGGTTTACAGAGTTAGGGATTTTAGAGATGACGCGTAAACGTAAAAAACATTCTTTACGTGACGTATTACTAGAAGAGTGTGTACCGTGCAAAGCGACGGGGTATGTGATGTCATATGAAACAATTGCGTATGAGCTAGAGAGAGAGCTAATTACATATGGAAGTATAGAGGATGAGGCGGTATTAATTGCTGCGCCTAAAGAACTGCAAAAACAATTTTTGCAAAAAGAATTACAAAAAAATATTCCATTTGAAATTTATTTCAAAGATGATATGATCGAAAAGTACGCTATTATCCGTTTTGGAAGTAAAAAAGAAATTATAGAACGGAAAAAATAGTTAGTAGAAGATTCATTGACAATAGTCAACGAATTATGGTAACATCTTTATGTTATAGTTTATAGCACCTAAACGGCTATATGCTACAACCGCACAAGACAGGTTCCCTAAAGGCATTTATGTCTACCTCGTTTTTGGCGAGTCTTAGTAATTAAGAGGAGGTGCAAGTATGTACGCAATTATCGAAACAGGTGGAAAACAAATTAAAGTTGAAGCTGGTCAAGCAATCTACATTGAAAAATTAGATGTTGAAGCTGGTGAAACTGTTACTTTTGACAAAGTTCTTTTCGTTGGTGGCGAAAACGTTAAAGTTGGTAGCCCAGTTGTAGAAGGTGCAACAGTTACTGCGAAAGTTGAAAAACAAGGTCGCGCTAAGAAAATCATCGTTTTCAAATACAAAGCGAAAAAGAACAATCGTAAGAAACAAGGTCATCGTCAACCTTACACTAAGCTAGTTGTTGAAGCTATCAACGCTTAATCCAGGTTAACATGATTAAAATTACGATAAGTCGCACGAAATTAGGAAGTATCCAATCATTTAAAATGACTGGACATGCCGATTATGCGCCACATGGACAAGATCTTGTCTGTGCTGGAACTACAGCGGTTGTGTTTGGTTCTATAAATGCAGTGGAAGAACTTTGTAATGTGCAGGCAACTATTGAACTCGGAAGTGATGGCGGATTCTTAACGTATGAATTGCCTAATGATTTAGACGTTCATGCAGCAGAAAAAGCACAAACGCTTTTAGAAGGATTAGTTGTTTCGCTTAAGACGATCGAACTTGATTACGGAAAGTATATCCGTTTAATAGAAAAAGTGCAGGAGGTGTAACGTATGTTAAGATTAGATCTTCAGTTTTTCGCATCTAAGAAAGGTGTAGGTAGTACAAAGAACGGTCGTGACTCTCAGTCAAAACGTCTTGGTGCTAAACGCGCAGATGGTCAAACGGTTTCAGGTGGTTCAATTCTTTACCGTCAACGCGGTACAAAAATTTATCCAGGTGTTAACGTTGGTCGTGGTGGCGATGACACTTTATACGCGAAAGTTGACGGCGTAGTACGCTTTGAGCGTCTTGGCCGTGACCGCAAACAAGTGAGCGTATATCCTGTTGCTCAAGAAGCATAAGAACTCACGGAAAACTCTAACCTGAGTGCAGGTTAGAGTTTTTCTATATTAAGGGGTATCTAAATGAATGAAAAATGGACAATTATAGATGCATTGCGCCATTCAAGACATGATTGGCTCAATCGTATGCAGATGGTGAAAGGAAACCTCTCCCTTGGAAAAGTGGAGGAAATTCATAGTCTCATCGATCGTTTTGTCCAAGAAGCGAGACAAGAATCCAATCTGATTGGGCTATCTATGCCTTTATTTTCAGAGTGGATTTTAACATATAATTGGAAACAGCAGCCGTGCTTATTGGAGTACGAAGTATTAGGGGAATTACATAACTTATCTCACTTAGATGAGACTGTATGTACATGGACGAATCAATTTTTCTCAATACTTCAGCATAGTTTAGACGTATATGTTGAAAATTATGTTTGTATCACAATTGAATGTGACGCGGAGAATGCTCGTTTCTTTTTTGATTTTCGTGGTAAGCTAACGAGTGTAGAAGAACTACAGAATTGGCTTGCGAACCAAAACAATAAATGGTATTCCATTTCTTATACAGTAAGAGACGAAGAAGTCTCAGTTATATTACAACCAATTGAAAAAAGTGTGGTGAAATAATGTTTGTAGATCAGGTCAAGATATATGTAAAAGGCGGCGACGGTGGTAACGGTATGGTTGCGTATCGTCGTGAGAAGTATGTACCTAAAGGTGGCCCAGCAGGTGGCGACGGTGGTAAAGGTGCAGATGTTGTTTTCGTTGTTGAGGAAGGCTTACGTACATTAATGGACTTCCGCTACCAACGTCATTTCAAAGCTGATCGTGGTCAGCACGGAATGAGTAAAGGTCAGCACGGGCGTAAATCTGAAGATTTACTTGTAAAGGTTCCGCCAGGAACAGTAGTAAAAGATGAAAAAACTGGGCAAATTCTTGCCGATTTAGTAACGCATGGACAAACTGCTGTAATTGCAAAAGGTGGCCGCGGTGGCCGTGGTAACTCACGTTTCGCAACAGCTACAAATCCAGCGCCAGAAATCGCTGAGAACGGGGAACCAGGTCAAGAGCGTGATGTCATTCTAGAACTTAAAGTACTAGCAGACGTTGGGCTTGTTGGATTCCCAAGTGTAGGTAAATCTACATTATTATCTGTTGTATCATCAGCACGTCCGAAAATTGCAGAGTATCACTTTACAACAATCGTTCCGAATCTTGGTGTTGTTGAAACTGGTGATAATCGCAGCTTCGTTATGGCTGACCTTCCTGGACTAATTGAAGGCGCACATGCAGGCGTTGGACTTGGGCACCAATTCTTACGTCATATTGAGCGTACGCGTGTAATCGTGCATGTTATTGATATGTCTGGTTTAGAAGGCCGTGATCCATATGAAGATTACGTAACGATTAATAATGAATTAAAAGAATACAATCTTCGCTTAACTGAGCGTCCACAAGTTGTTGTTGCAAACAAAATGGATATGCCAGATGCAGAAGAGAACTTACAAGGCTTTAAAGAGAAAGTGGGAGACGAAGTAAAAATCTTCCCAATCTCAGCTGTAACGAAACAAGGTGTTCGTGACTTACTGTTTGAAGTAGCGAACTTAATAGAAACAACACCTGAATTCCCGATACATGACGTTGCGGATGAGTCTGACACAAGTGTAATGTACAAATTTGATACTGAAGGTGTTAAATTTGAAATTACACGTGAAAGTGATGGCACGTTTGTTATCTCTGGTTACGATATTGAGAAAACATTCAAAATGACAGACTTCTCACGTGATGAATCTATACGTCGTTTCGCTCGTCAAATGCGCGGAATGGGTATTGATGAAGCGCTTCGTGCACGTGGTGCAAAAGACGGAGATATTGTAAAAATTCTTGAATATGAATTTGAATTTATCGACTAAGACTGCCGAAATATGGCAGTCTTTTTTTTATATCGTAAAAGTCGGATTCATACAGGAAAAAATCCCCACTAATTAAATTTTCAATTTATAATAGAAAAGGAGTGGTTTTATAAGAATTTTTTATGGGGAGAAAACGAACATGTATAAAATATTAATTGTAGAAGACGATGAGAAAATAGCGGGAATATTAGAAGAGCATTTAGAAAGGTATGGCTATCAATCATTTAGAGCAAGTGATTTACGACATATAAAGGATGAGTTTGTAAAAGTAAATCCACATCTCGTATTACTTGATATTAACTTACCGTATTTTGATGGTTTCTATTGGTGTCGCCAAATCCGCAGTGTATCGAATGCACCAATTATTTTTGTTTCTGCAAGAACAGGGGAAATGGATCAAGTAATGGCAATCGAAAATGGCGGAGATGATTACATTACGAAGCCATTCCATTTAGACATTGTAATGGCTAAGGTGAAAAGTGCACTTCGACGTGGGTATGGTGAGTACGCTTCTGCGGCAGAAAGTGATTGTTTAGGTGTAAATGGATTGTTGTTATTCCCATCCCAGCACGTTGTTGAATGGCAAGGGGAACAAACAGAACTGACAAAAAATGAATTTTACTTATTAGAGTGTTTAATGAAACAAGCAAATCAATATGTAACGCGTGAAGAACTGTTAGAAGCCTTATGGGATGAAGTAGCTTTTGTTGATGATAATACATTAACCGTAAATGTAAAACGTGTAAGGAAGAAACTAGAGGAGCTAGGCATTAAAAATGCAATTGTAACGAAACGTGGATATGGTTATGCGCTTCTTACAGAGTGGGGAGAAGGGCATGAAGGTTAAAAATTACCTCATGGACCGTTTTTCTTTAATTCTTTCTTATATTGTTAGCCTTTGTTTATTTGGGCTCGTTTTGCAGTTGCAAAGTCTTTTAGAAAAGAGATCGATTGATTGGAGTACATGGTTATACGGGCTTTTATTAGGTGCAGTTGTGTTTACTGTATACCTCATTTATGATTACCGAAAACGAAATGTGTTTTTAAAGAGGATCGAAAAGTATGTTACTGGCGGAAATACATTACATGACTCATTACTTATTGATACTTCTTATACGTCAGAACAAGAGATGGTCGTCGAATCGTTTACGCTATTAAGACAGCAATATATGAATGAAATTCATAAACAGCATGCGAAAGAGCAACAGCAAATGATATTTATGAACCAATGGATTCATCAAATGAAAACACCAGTATCGGTTATAGAATTGTTATTACAGAAGTTTGGTAAAGAGCATCGTGAAGCAAGAGCATCCGTTGAAAGTATCCGCGAAGAAAATAACCGCATACTTAATGGTTTAGATTTAGCGTTACATATGGCAAGATTAGAGCAATTTGCGAAAGATTATAAAGTAGAAGTAGTAAATGTGATAGATATCATTCGAGGTATTATTAATGAAAATAGAAAGGCTTTCATTCAATCGTCTGTATTTCCGAAAGTGATGTTTGAGGAAGATATTTGTATGATTGCATCCGATAGAAAATGGCTCAGTATTGCTATAGGTCAAATTGTTGTAAATGCAATTAAGTATACAAAAATCGCAGAAGCAGAGAAAAAGGAAATTCAATTTCAAATTGAAGAGAAAGACCAAAAGGTGTTATTACATATTAAGGACAATGGAATCGGTATCCCAGAGCAAGATGTAAAGCGTATATTTGATCCATTCTTTACGGGAATAAATGGTCGTAAAACGAGAGAAGCGACTGGAATGGGTTTATATATTACGAAGGAAATTTGTGATAATTTATATCACAGTATTTATGTACAATCGGCTGAAGGCGAAGGGACAACATTCACGTTCCAATTTGCAAAAGATGAAGAATATCATGCATTAATGAGAAAAATGACAAAACTGTAAGATAACAAAACGTTTTGTAAGGGAAATCACTCGTTTCTTTTTCTTATTTTTCTTATAGTAAATGTAAGAAGAAAACACATAGGGGGATTAGAAATGAGTGTTCTTGAAGTAAAAGGATTAACGAAGGTGTACCAATCAAAAGGTTCAGTAGCGACGACTGCTTTAAACGATATAAATTTTAAAATAGAAGAAGGCGAATTTGTAGGGATTATGGGTCCTTCAGGAAGCGGGAAAACAACGCTTTTAAATTTATTAGCAACAATTGATAAGCAAACTTCAGGTCATGTGCTTGTAAATGGTGAAGAAATTAATCAAATGCGTGCTGCAAAATTAGCGGAGTTTCGCCGTACACATTTAGGGTTCATCTTCCAAGATTTTAACTTACTTGATACGTTATCGATTAAAGAAAATATTATTTTACCGCTTGTCATGGCTAAGAGATCTGTAAATGAAATCGATGCGAAAGTACTGGAAATTGCAAAGTTTTTAAACATCGAAGAAATTTTAAATAAAAAAGTATATGAAGTATCAGGCGGACAACAACAACGTGCAGCAGCTGCGAGAGCGATTATTCATGACCCGACGTTAATTTTAGCGGATGAGCCAACTGGAAACTTAGATTCTAAGTCGGCGAAATCATTAATGAGTGCGTTGCAAGACTTGCATGAACAAAAGAAAGTAACAATTGCAATGGTAACGCATGATCCAGTAGCGGCGAGTTATTGCGAACGTATTCTTTTCATTCGTGATGGAGAGATTTTCTCAGAAATACATAAGGGAAGAACGAAACAAGCCTTTTTCCAAGAAATTCTGGACGTACTTGCGATGCTAGGAGGGGAATATCATGAACTTTCGCCAGCTCGCGCTTAATAATGTAAAAGGAAATTGGCGTAATTATAAAGCGTTTCTTATTAGCAGTTGTTTATCGATTGTCGTATTTTTCATGTATGCTTCCTTCATTTATCATCCAGATGTCGTAAGTGGTAATATTAGTATGAGGGACATGATTTCAAAAGGGTTAGAATCGATGAATTATATTGTAGTCATCTTCTCAGCACTCTTTATTTTATATGCAAATTCAACATTTTTACGAGCAAGGAAAAAAGAGTTTGGTCTATTAACATTAATAGGCGGAACAAAATCTCAACTTGGCCGAATGATTATATTAGAACAGCTTATGTTAGGTAGTATTGCAATTGTAGTAGGTATTGGGCTTGGTATGCTTTGTTCAAAATTATTCTTCCAAGCATTAAGCGTAATATTGAAAATAGATAAAACACTTCCACTCGTATGGAATAGTAAAGCAGTTTTGATTACAGCGGGTATATACTTTATTCTATTTTTAATCCTATCATTGTTTAGCGTTTGGACAGTAGGACGCTTGCAAATTATTGATCTATTAAGGGAAGCAAGAAAACAAAAAGTAGAACCTTTTGCATTTACATGGTTATGTGTAGTTGGTATAGCATGTATTATTGTTGCATATGTACTTAGCTTCCAAGTAACATTTATGAATTTTATCATTCTGTTTTTACCGATTGTAGGGCTGACGATAGGCGGAACTTATTTATTGTTTACACAAGGTAGTATAGTCGTATTAAAGGCGTTACAAAAACGAAAAAAATCTTTTTATACATATCCAAATATGTTCGTACTTAGCAATCTGATTTATAAAATGAAAGATAATGCTCGTTTTCTATTTGTAATTTCTATCATTACGGCCGTTGTATCTTCAGCAGTGGGTACACTGTACGTATTCTTTGAGGATATGAGTTATAAGACAGTAACTAGTACCCCGCATGCTATTTCGTATGAGGAAAAGGGGATTAATGCGCATAATGTTATAAAAGAAGGAAAGACAAAAGAATTAATAAAAAAACATGGATTTGAAGAAGCACGAGAAGTAACGTACGTCAAACTTCCTGGAACTCAAAAAATCACGATGTTTAACAGTGAACATGAAGTACCAATGGCGATCGTTTCAGAAAAAGAATATAACGCTGAAGTACGTAAACAAAAGAGAGAGCAAGTTAGAGAAGTTCATAATGCACCAGGTAGTGCAACGATGGTCATAATGGATATGGCGAACGATATGATGAAGATAGATCGTACGAAACCGTATGAAATTAAAATTAACGGACAAAAGCAATCTGTTCAATTAAATGAGCCAACTTCATTTTCTGTTTTTAATGATAGTGAATATCTCATTGTGAATAATCAAGATTTTGAGAAATACGCAAAGCTCGTACCGGATGAAGAAAAGACGAAATATTACGGTTATTATATAGAAGACTGGAAAAGTACCGAAGATCTCGTATTAGATTTGAAAAAGGAGATTGCACCAGATAAGCAAGAGGAATTGCATAACTCGGTGCTCGCTTATAAAAATATAAGGGAATCAGGAGCAATTACAATGTTTATCGGTTTCTTCGTAGCGGTACTATTCTTCTTCTTCGCTTGTAGTATGACGTACTTTAAATGGTTTAACGATAAAGAACAAGATCGTATTCAATTTAAATCGTTAAAGAGAATCGGTATGACAGACAAAGAAATTCGTAAAATTGCAATTCGACAAATGGGCGTTATCTTCTTTATCCCAATTTTAATTGGTGCCATTCATAGTGGGTTTGCTCTTCAT
Organism: Bacillus thuringiensis; assembly: GCF_001455345.1. Taxonomy (GTDB): domain Bacteria; phylum Bacillota; class Bacilli; order Bacillales; family Bacillaceae_G; genus Bacillus_A; species Bacillus_A thuringiensis_N. The sequence continues at coordinate 4,332,492 of NZ_CP013274.1, read as the reverse complement.
ACGTTAGGGAAAATGCTTTATCTCGATTTATGGAAATCAGGTGCGATTGTAATTGGAGCATACATTGTAGCTTCTGCGATTTACTTTATAATCGCGCAAAGAGGATATTTGAAGCACGTGCAAAGCTAGAGAAATCTCTAGCTTTTTGCCTATGTAGTAAGTTATAGGAGGACGATAGATGAACATTCGGCAACTAGCGCTGCAAAATATAAAAGGAAATTGGCGTAATTATAAAGTGTTTTTCTTAAGTAGTTGTTTTGCAATATTTGCTTCTTTTGCATATATGTCTGTCATTGTACATCCGTATATGCAAGAGACGATGTGGTATCAAAACGTACGCTGGGGACTTATCATATGTAATGTTATAATTATTTCTTTTTTCGTCATATTTATTTTGTACTCTACTTCTATTTTCATAGAAGCACGTAAGAAAGAATTAGGGTTATATATGTTAATGGGAGCAACGAAGTCTAACGTAATAGGAGTAATTATGACCGAGCAAATATTGATTGGGGTATTTGCTAATATTTTCGGTATAGGAATTGGCATGATCTTTTTGAAACTCTTTTTTATGGTGTTTAGCATGCTAATGCGTCTTCCGAAAGAACTCCCTGTCATATTTGACGTGAAAGCGATTGGGGTAACGTTTATTACATATATGGTTGTTTTTATTCTGTTATCTTTTATAAGTGCTTTACGTATATGGAACATAAAAATCATTCGGTTATTGAAAGAATTTCGAACGGATAAAAAAGAGAAGAAAACATCAATGTGGCTTTGTATATTCGGCTTTATTTGTTTAGGGATAGGATATGCGTTAGCGCTACAAGTGACAATGGAAACGATAGGATTATATTTTTTCCCTGTGTCTATACTTGTCTTTTTCGGAACGTACTTTTCTTTTACACATGGTACAATCCAATTGTTAGAAATGATTAAACGAAATAAAAAGATTATGTATACATATCCGTATTTATTTATAGTGAATCAATTGTCATATCGAATGAAGGAAAATGGTCGCTTTTTCTTTATGCTTTCTATGGCAACGACATTTGTAGTTACGGCAACAGGTACGGTGTTCTTATATTTTTCTAGCATGCAAGATATGTGGCGAGATGGGGGCGCACACTCATTTTCATACATAGAAAAAGGTGTTTCTACCCATGAAGTCTTTGAGGAAGGTACGGTTGAACAATTACTGCATCAATATGGATATGATGATTTTCAATCTATGAGTTTTGTTGGAGTGTATGCATCTTTTCAGTCCAACAAGGGAGAAACGGAAGTAGTGCCGCTCATGAAAGAAAGTGAATACAATCAGGAGGCAAGAAAACAAAAACAGAAAACGTATCATCCTAAAAAAGGAACGGTTACACTCGTTTATTATAATAAATACAATCACTCGAATATATATAATCAAAAAGAGATTCAATTACAAGTAATAAATCAAACGTATCCATTCGTATTTAACGGTCAGAAAGAAGGGGTGCGATTTAATTATCACCTCACGCACATTAACGGTTTGTTTTTCGTTATGAATGATGAAGATTTTGACAGTATAGCAAATAAGGTTCCGGATTCTGAAAAAATGATATATAGAGGATACACATTACCAAATATCGAAAATACAAAAAAATTAAATGAAGATTTACGGAAACATATGAAACAAGATGATAATAACGCATTTCGAAGTAATATGGAGTTATATGTGAATATGAAAGAGTTCGGCAATATTACTCTATTTATAGGCTCATTCATTAGTATATTATTTTTCCTTACATCATGTAGTATCGTATATTTTAAATGGTTTCATAATATTTCATCGGATAGAAAGCAGTACGGGGCACTCTCTAAACTGGGAATGACGAAGGAAGAAGTATGGAAGATTTCTCGCTGGCAATTGTGTATGCTATTTTTTGCGCCAATTATAGTGGGGAGTATGCATAGTGCGGTTGCGTTATATACGTTTCATAATACGATCTTTATGGACGGTTCATTAAGAAAAGTAGGCTTATTTATTCTGTTTTATATCGCTGCATGCATCATGTATTTCTTTTTCGCTCAAAGAGAATATAGGAAACATTTAGACTAGCGAACGCTAGTCTTTTTTTTAATATTCGAAATTTACATAGAAGAATATAAAAAAGTATGGTATAACAGTAAGAAAACGAAAAAGAGGGGAAAAGACGATGATTCGAGTAGGATATTTAGGACCAGAAGCAACATTTACAAATATGGCGGTGAGTCGTTTTTTTCCGGAAGCAGAGCATGTACCGTATCGAACAATTCCAGATTGTATTGATGCAGCTGCAAATGGAAATGTAGATTATGCAGTGGTACCACTAGAAAACGCCATAGAAGGTTCAGTGAATATAACGGTTGATTATCTTGTACATGAGCAGCCGCTTTCCATTGTAGGAGAAATAACAGTGCCAATTCAGCAACATTTACTTGTACATCCGCAGTATGCAGAAGTGTGGGAAGAAGTATATGCAGTGCATTCTCATCCACATGCTATTGCACAATGTCATAAGTTTTTAAATGAAGAACTAAAAGGGGTAACTGTCCGAGATATGACATCAACAAGTGCCGCTGCGCAATATGTGAAAGAACACCCTGAAGAAAAAATCGCTGCCATTGCAAATGAAGCAGCTGCAGAAAAATACGGATTAACGATCGTAAGACGTAGCATTCATACACATAAAAATAATCATACACGCTTCCTCGTGCTCCATAAGAGAAAGAAAGCAATACTCCCAAATAACGGAGAAAACCGCGGAGAGAAAACGACGCTTATGATAACGTTACCTGCTGATTATGCAGGAGCGCTATATCAAGTGTTATCAGCTTTCGCATGGAGAAAATTAAACTTATCCAAAATCGAATCGCGCCCCATGAAAACAGGGCTCGGAAATTACTTTTTCTTAATCGATGTCGATAAAGCATACGATGACGTATTATTGCCAGGCGTAACGATGGAACTTGAAGCACTTGGTTTTTCTGTTACGGTGCTGGGGAGTTATTCTTCTTATTGGTTGTAAGGGGAGTGTTTGTAGTTAAGTCGGTAGTATACCGTCTGATAGATAAATAAAATCCCACCTATAATGGTGGATTCTTTATCCCGCTTTAACGGGCAGTAAGACCCCCACCTCAAAATTCAGCGGAAGCAAAGAAGTTAGGTGGGGGATGAACAAAACCCCCACTGATTAAAGTTTCACTTTATTTTAACTTCGCAAGACGATCTTCTAACTGATCACGCCAAATATCAGCTAGCTCTTTTACAGCAAGAATCTTTTCAATGCCATCTTTATCTTTTCTATTATGAAAATAAATTTCGTTAGAGAACAAGACAGAAACATTGCTCGGTTGACGTTCTAGTAATGTAATTTTTGAATCTTTACGTACAGTACCTTCTTGAAGAACGCGGCATAGGTAGCCAGTAAATCCAGTTGCTACAATGCGCGGCAAAATGCCAGGGATGCCAAGACGTTTTGAGATTGTGCTACAGGGTACGCGGGCTTGCGTCACTTGAATGATTGCTTCACCTAGTTGATATGTATCTCCGATGCAAACATCACGCTCTAACATATTTGTTACGGTAATGTTTTCGCCAAATGTGGAAGCTGGAAGCGTAGTTTGAAATTCCTCTTCCCATAGTGCGTAATGCTCGTGTGAGTACACACAAACTGCGCGGTCAGGCCCTCCGTGATGTTTTAAATCCGCTACGTCATCGCCAAGGAAGCCATCTTTTGAGAGGAAAGTTTCTTCGGTAGAATCTTTACATATACCTGTTATCATTTCTTTATCTTCGCCATATTTCATTTGTTTCGGTTTGCCAATGCTAAAGTGAACGAGTTCAATTCCCATCTTTGATCTCCTTTACGATTGATTACAATATTATAGCATTAAAAAAGCACAGAGAATGATAAAAAAACTCTGTGCTTTACATTAATAAACGAGAAATCCTGCTTTATCTAAAGCCTCACAAGCAGCATCTAATTTTTCTTTAGAATCTGCTTCAATTGTATGTAAGTGAATACCGTCTGTTAATTGCGATAGATAGGAAGCATTTGTGTTTTCGATTTTTTGTAAATATTGCTCGACATCAAATCGATTACTTACCATGATGGATGCTGTTAAGTCACCGTATACAGGATGCTCAACTTTTACATCTTTAATCGTAACACCGTGATCAACAAGCATTGTAAGTTCTTGACGTACTTCAGCTGGCTTATGTTGGCATACGATTACACGTTCAAAAGTTTGCTGTTTTTCTTGTGGCTTTAAATATAAATAGCCTTGAGCAGTCGCGATAATCGGTTCGTTTCTTGCTTTAAGCAAGGAAATATCTTGTACGATAACTTGTCTACTTACGTTCGTCTTTTTCGATAGTTCATTACCCGATAACGGTTCATTTGCAGCAAGAAGCCACTGAAGGATAAGCTGTCGTCTTTCTTCACCTAAAATCTTTTTTTGGTCATTTTGTTTCATTATGATTTAACACCTCTATAAAATTGATTTCCAATTGTGTGTAGTGCATGAATAGTAGTATCAATTTGATCTTTCGTTGTTTGTTGCCCGAAAGAGAAGCGGACATATTGTTTTGCCTCTTCATACGTTTTTCCAATTGCAAGCATTGTTTTCGAAGGTTCTTGTTTACCGACTTGGCAAGCACTTCCCGTAGAAATGGCAATACCACGGCGATTACATTCTAGCATTGTATACTGACCTTCTATTCCTTTTATTGTAACCCCAATAATATGTGGTAAACAAGAAGTAGAATGACCTTCTACTTCAATTTCTAGCGGAATTGTGTGTAATCGCTCTAAAAAGTAGGATCGTAACGCCTTAAAACGTAAGTTTTCTTCCTGTTGATTTTTTAATATATTCTCAGCAGCCGTTAAAAAAGATGCGATGCCAGGAACGTTTACTGTGCCTGGGCGAAACCCTTTTTCGTGAGAGGTTCCTGGGAATATTTGTGTCCAGCGAACTTGCGGGTTTATATAGCAAGCGCCAACACCTTTTGGTCCGTATATTTTATGTGCTGAAACAGAAAGACTATCAATCCCCATCTCAAAAACATGGATAGGAAGTTTACCAAATGTTTGTACACAATCTGAATGGAATAAAACGTTATATTTTTTTAAGAGTTTCCCAATCTTTGCGATATTTTGAACGGTTCCAATTTCAGAGTTTCCGTGCTGTATGCTTGCTAGAACAGTATTTTCTGTAATAGCTGTTTCTAAATCATCTAAATGAATTAGCCCATCTTTATTAACAGGAATTTCAGTAATTGTATACCCTTGTGATTGTAAGGATTGAAAATAACTTCGAATGGATGCATGTTCCATAGGTGTTGTAATAATATGCTTCTTATTTCGGGCATTGAGAAGGGATTGAATCGCAAGGTAGTTGGATTCCGAACCACCGCTTGTGAAGAATACCCCTTGTTCCTTTCCGCCAATCATTTCAGCAAATGTTTTTCTGCACAATTGTAATAAAGAAGAGGCTGTTCCTCCAATATCATGTAAACTTTGTTCATTTCCGAAGTATTGTGATGCTGCTTTCATATATGTTTGTAATGCTTCCGCGCTCATAGGTGTAGTTGCTGCATAGTCAAGATATATCATCATGTAAGGTCCTCTCTCTAGTAAGAGTTACATTTCTTGTATTTTTAAAATGGTAGTGAAAATAAGAATTATAAAAAAACTCTTGTCATTATTTTAAAACTATGTAAATATAGGTGTCAAGACAGTTGAAAAGTGTAAAGTAGGAGGCAACGATTATGCCAAGTGCAGATGTCTTAATTATTGGAAGTGGAGTTGCGGCACTTCGTGTTGCGAAAGAGATTTGTCACGAAAAGAATGTGATTATTATCACAAAGGAAACGAATCGTAATAATAATACATACTTAGCGCAAGGTGGAATTGCCGCAGCGGTAGCTACATATGACAATCCGAATGATCATTTTGAAGATACGCTAGTAGCAGGATGTCATTATAACAAGGAAGATGCGGTCCGTTATTTAGTTGAAGAAGGGCCGAAAGAAATGAATAATCTCATTGAAAATGGAATGAAATTTGATGGAGATGAAACGGGTCCCCATCTTGGAAAAGAAGGTGCACATCGAAAGCGTCGTATTTTACATGCAGGTGGCGATGCAACAGGAAAGAATTTATTAGAGCATTTCATTCAAGAAGTAGCTCCGCACGTTACGGTCGTGGAACAGGAAATGGTGCTCGATTTTATTATAGAAAATGATAAATGTGTTGGAGTTTTAACAAGGAATAGTGAAGGGAAGCTGAAGCGTTATGTTGCAGATGATACGGTGTTAGCAACAGGCGGGATTGGTAGCTTATACGGCTTTACTTCTAACGACAAAACAATTACGGGTGATGGACTTGCAATGGTGTACCGCGCAGGTGGGGAGCTTGTAGATTTAGAGTTTGTACAATTTCATCCAACGATGTTATACGCGAGCGGGCGATGCTGTGGTCTCGTTTCTGAAGCTGTCCGTGGTGAAGGAGCTGTCCTTATAAATGGAAAAGGGCAGCGTTTTATGATGGATATACACCCTGATCACGATCTTGCGCCGCGTGATGTAGTGGCAAGAGCGATTCATGAACAGCTTTTGGCGGGTGAAAAAGTGTATTTGAATATTGAGTCTATCCAAAATTTCGAAGAACGTTTTCCGACTGTATCATCATTGTGTAAAAAGAATGGTGTTCATATAAATGAAAAATGCATTCCGGTTGTACCCGGTGCTCATTTTCATATGGGCGGTGTGAAAACGAACTGTGATGGAGAGACGTCCATTCCAAATTTATATGCGGTCGGTGAAGTAGCTTGTAATGGTGTTCATGGAGCAAATAGGTTAGCAAGTAATTCATTATTAGAAGGTCTTGTGTTTGGAAAAAGAATAGGAAAACATATTTTAACGAAAGCAACAAAAGGCAGATTGAACAACTTCGCTGAGAAGGAAAAGAAATTTATCGTTCTGAATCATTTGCCGACGAAAGAAGAAATACAAGAATGCATGATGAAATATGTTGGGATTGTGCGAACAGAGCAAAGTCTATCTTATGCAAAGAGATGGCTTAGTAAGTACGGTGTTCGAAATATGATATTGCAACATGATGCTCTTACAAATGAAGAGATAACGCTTATTAATATGTTAACAGTGTGTGAGCTTATCGTCGTATCAGCTTTGCAAAGGGAAGAAAGCATAGGTGGCCATTATCGAAGTGATTATCCACATAGAAATAGTGTAAAAAAAGAGATCATTCGAGTGAAAAGAAAACTACAACTTGTGTAATGAGGGGAAGAGGGGCTTTATGAATACGATAAAGGTTAAAGAAGCATTAAATCGATTTTTTCTAGAAGATATAGGAGAAAGAGATGTAACATCTCAGCTTATTTTTCCAGACAATTTACTTTCAAAAGGAACGTTTCTTGCGAAAGATACAGGGGTCTTTGCGGGACGTTTAGTCATTGAAGAAGGTTTTAAATTAATTGATGAGAGAATTGAAGTGGAGCTTCATAAAAAAGATGGAGATCTTGTAGAAAAAGGCGAAATAATAGCAACTGTCCAAGGGCCAATTGCTTCGTTATTAACGGCAGAGCGCGTTATATTAAATGTTATTCAGCGTATGAGCGGGATAGCGACGATGACACATAAAGCTGTTCTTGCTTTAGATAGCAGTCATACGCGTATTTGTGATACGCGAAAAACGATGCCAGGGCTACGTATGTTTGATAAGTATGCAGTCGTATGCGGAGGTGGATTTAATCACCGTTTCGGTTTATATGATGGTGTCATGATTAAAGACAATCATATTGCTTTTGCTGGTTCTATTACGAAAGCTGTTACATCGGTGAAAGAGAAGTTAGGACATATGGTAAAAGTAGAAGTGGAAACAGAAACGGAGGAACAAGTGAGAGAGGCTGTAGCTGCTGGTGCGGATATTATTATGTTTGATAACCGTACACCAGATGAGATTCGAGAGTTTTCAAAGATTGTACCAAGTGCCATCGTTACAGAAGCTTCAGGAGGTATTACAATTGAAGATTTATCGAAATACGGAAAAACAGGGGTAGATTATATTTCACTTGGAGCGTTAACACATTCAGTGAAAGCACTTGATATTAGTTTCAATATTGAGGCGTAAGGAAAGTGGCTTAGAGGGGGAGAAAGGGATATGAGTATTTTAGAAAAAGTGCAACCAATTGAAACGATGTTACCAGAGCGTTATTACACGATGTCAACAGAAGATATGGAAAAGCGTGTTCGTGAAATTAAAGAAAAAATGGGGAAAACACTATTTATACCAGGGCATCATTATCAAAAAGATGAAGTTGTACAATTTTCTGATGCAGCAGGGGATTCGCTGCAGCTTGCGCAAGTTGCAGCGAGCAATAAAGAAGCAAAATATATTGTGTTTTGTGGTGTACACTTTATGGCAGAAACAGCTGATATGTTAACGACAGATGATCAAATCGTTATTTTGCCAGATATGCGTGCAGGTTGTTCGATGGCAGATATGGCAGATATCGAACAAACAGAAAGAGCGTGGAAAGAGCTTAAGAAATTATTTGGAGATACGATGATTCCGTTAACGTATGTCAACTCTACAGCTGCAATTAAAGCGTTTTGCGGTCGTAATGGCGGAGCAACAGTAACTTCTTCTAATGCAAAACAAATGGTATCTTGGGCGTTTACACAAAAAGAGCGTCTCGTCTTTTTACCAGATCAACATTTAGGAAGAAATACAGCGTACGACTTAGGTATCCCGTTAGATAAAATGGCAGTATGGGATCCGCATACAGATTCATTAGAATACGATGGAGATATAGAAGAAATTCAAGTGATTTTATGGAAAGGTCATTGCTCTGTTCATCAAAACTTTACAGTGAAGAACGTTGAGAACGTACGGAAAAATCATCCGGATATGAATATTATTGTACATCCGGAATGTTGCTATGAAGTTGTAGCTGCTTCGGATTATGCAGGGTCAACGAAATATATTATTGATATGATTGAATCAGCGCCATCTGGAAGTAAATGGGCAATTGGTACAGAAATGAATTTAGTGAACCGAATTATTCAGCAACATCCAGATAAAGAAATTGTTTCACTTAATCCATTTATGTGTCCGTGTTTAACGATGAACCGAATTGATCTGCCGCACTTATTATGGGCGCTTGAAACGATAGAAAGAGGAGAAGAAATTAACGTTATTAGCGTAGATAAACAAGTGACTGAAGAAGCGGTTCTTGCATTAAATCGTATGTTAGAGCGTGTATGAAGCAGCGGGATTCCCGGTGCTTTTTTTCATACACATAATCATAACAAGAACGAAATGGGCATACATTGTTTTGAAGAAATCATTGCGATTTTTTTATACTTATTCCACTTCGAACTATATTGGAAATAGAAGAAGTGTTAAAAGTGAAAAGAAGTTCATGTTATTTAGAAGGTGTTACTTCATGAGATTTGTTACTTATAGATAAGTTATACAGGAGGGGGAAAATTTGAAAATTCATATTGTGCAAAAAGGGGATACCCTTTGGAAAATTGCGAAAAAGTACGGAGTAGATTTTGATACGTTAAAAAAAACAAATACACAACTTAGTAATCCGGATTTAATCATGCCAGGTATGAAAATTAAAGTACCGTCAAACAGCGTTCACGTAAAACAGCATGCTGGAGCAGGTTCAGCACCTCCAAAACAATATGTTAAAGAAGTGCAACAAAAAGAATTTGCAGCAACGCCAACGCCGCTTGGAATAGAAGATGAGGACGAAGTTTCGTATCAATCAGCACCAATCACACAGCAACCGGCTATGCAACAAACGCAAAAAGAAGTGCAAGTGAAACCACAAAAAGAAGTACAGGTAAAGCCACAGAAGGAAATGCAAGTGAAACCACAAAAAGAAGTACAGGTAAAGCCACAGAAGGAAATGCAAGTGAAACCACAAAAAGAAGTACAGGTAAAGCCACAAAAAGAAGTGCAAAAAGAAAAGCCAATTCAAATAGAAAAACCAGTTGAAAAACCATCTGTTATTCAAAAGCCACCTGTTATAGAAAAACAAAAACCAGCAGAGAAAGAAAATACGAAGTTTTCGGTCAATGTGTTACCACAGCCACCGCAACCACCAATAAAAGCGAAAAAAGAATATAAAATTTCAGATGTAATTAAAAAAGGAAGCGAGTTAATTGCTCCTCAAATTACTAAAATGAAACCTAATAACATCATTTCTCCTCAAACGAAAAAAGATAATATCGTGTCACCGCAAGTAAAGAAAGAAAATGTAGGAAATATCGTGTCACCGCAAGTGAAGAAAGAAAATGTAGGAAATATAGTATCACCACAAGTAAAGAAAGAAAATATAGGGAACATAGTATCACCACAAGTAAAGAAAGAAAATATAGGGAACATAGTATCACCACAAGTAAAGAAAGAAAATGTAGGAAATATCGTGTCACCACAAGTAAAGAAAGAAAATATAGGGAACATAGTATCACCACAAGTAAAGAAAGAAAATATAGAGAACATAGTATCACCACAGGTAAAGAAAGAAAATATAGGAAATATCGTGTCACCGAATGTATCGAAAGAAAATGTAGTTATTCCACAAGTAATACCGCCAAATATTCAAGTGCCAAACATCATGCCAATGTTGGATAACAATCAACCGCCAAACATCATGCCAATGTTGGATAACAATCAACCACCAAATATAATGCCAATTATGGATAACAATCAAATGCCAAATATAATGCCAATTATGGATAACAATCAAATGCCAAATATAATGCCAATTATGGATAACAATCAAATGCCAAATATAATGCCGATTATGGATAACAATCAAATGCCAAATATGATGCCGATTATGGATAACAATCAAATGCCAAATATGATGCCGATTATGGATAACAATCAAATGCCAAATATGATGCCAATCATGGATAATAATCAACCACCGAATATGATGCCATATCAAATGCCATACCAACAGCCTATGATGCCGCCGAATCCTTATTATCAACAACAAAATCCCTATCAAATGCCGTATCAGCAAGGAGCGCCGTTTGGACCGCAATATGCGTCTATGCCAAATCCGAATATGATGCCAATGGATAATAATATGCCACCGCTCGTACAAGGAGAAGAAGATTGTGGATGCGGAGGAGAGAGTAGGTTATATAGTCCGCAACCTGGTGGGCCACAATACGCGAATCCTTTATATTATCAACCAACTCAATCGGCATATGCACCACAGCCAGGAACGATGTATTATCAACCAGATCCACCAAATGTATTTGGGGAGCCGGTTCCAGAAGAAGAGGATGAAGAAGAAGTTTAAAAAGGTGGGAATATTCCCACCTTTTTTGTATATAGAGTCGTTCTGAAAATGGAAGATTTACATCAAATGTTAGAAAATCCCCAGTGAAATATTAACAGTGTAAAAACCTTCTCTGTTACTCATCATAAGAAGGAGCTTTTCAGAAGAGAAGTTCATTCTAACAGAGGGGGTTTTTGTATTGAATACGAAAGTAAAAGTGATTGCTGCTTCTTTGTTAGTTACCAGTGCGTTAGCTGCATGTGGTACACCAAAAGATAACAATGCAATGGATGGACGTAACTACAATTATAAGCATACAGCTTATAATGATACACACCAGTATCGTGATAATGTAGCGCGTAATGATCGCTATACAGATTATGTAACATATAGAAATGGTCGTAACGATACAGGGTATAACAATTATTACCGCGATGTAAATTACAACGGTCAAATTGCTAATCCGCATCCAACACGTAATATTACAATGAACAATTCATACATTAACAATGATGGTAAAACAGCAGAAAGAATTACAAATCGTGTGAAACGTATGAATAACGTAGACCGTGTGTCTACAGTTGTATATGGAAACGATGTGGCGATTGCGGTAAAACCACGTAACACAGTGACAAATGAAACGGAGATGGCGAACGAAATTCGTCAAGCGGTTTCAAATGAAGTTGGAAACAGAAATGTGTACGTCTCTGTAAGAAATGACATGTTTACTCGTGTCGATGCAATGAGTACACGCCTACGTAACGGTACAGTTACAAACGATTTTAATCGCGACATAGTGAATATGTTCCGAGACATTCGTTACGGTTTAACTGGTACTATGCGATAGCAAAATAAAGGAGGAAGGGGTAGCCCTTCCTCTTATTCATCGTCGTCTTGTAAACGACGCTTTTTAATAAAATAACTAATGGAGTAAGAAGCTAAAAAGCATATGAAGAAAATACTGCCTGTTAAAATAGCTTCAAACAGAGGTCTTTCTGGACTGAAAATGATATAAATAATGGCTATAATAGTTCCTACAATAAAAGAACGTAAAACAATTTTGTAATAAGGAGTTAACTTTATTTCTTTTTCGCTTTCTTCTACATCGATAGAAACGCTTAACTGTAAATAACTAAGTACTATACTTGTAAGAATAAATAATAACCACAAGGGAGATTTCGTAATTTGATCCATTCCTTCAGTGAATCCGATATAGCCTAAAATTCCAATTATACCAAGTGATTGAAAAAGGAAGGCAATACGTACGTTTTTTAATGTTTGAAGAATCAGACGTTCATCCTTTATTTTTTTCACAATATCCATCTCCTGTTTATTATGATTTCGCTGTTACATCAATTGTAACATATATATTACATTTATCAATTTATATATTACATAAATTCTGTTTGGGTAAAAGAGGAAATAATTTTTTTATAAATATGTTGCACTTATACTTTATTAATGTTATATTAGCAAAGCGATGAGCTAATTTACGTAAGACGAGAGATATGCTTAAGTGCTAAACACGCGAATGTGGTCGCCTGGTCTCTCGCCGTAAACGCATCAAGACGCCTGCTTTGCAGGCGTCTTTCATTTTATATGAATGTAATGGGAAGAATGGAGGAATCCAATCTTCCCTTTTTGTTGAAATAAAAGTCGGAAAATAAAGTTATTTACAAGTGTATATAAAAGGGTTACTATTTAATGGTAATATATTACATGTTTTTTAGATATAAAAGGTTGGGATGAATAGGATATGGAGAATTTTGAATGCAGAAATACAGAAGTTGTATTAGAGAAATTTCAGGTCGTAACACCTATATTTCAGGCGCTGGGAGATGAGAATCGTCAGCAAATTATTATGCTGTTGTTAGAAAACAAACAGATGAATGTGACGCAAATAACAGATAGAATGAGGATTTCTAGACCAGCTGTTTCGCATCATTTGAAAATTTTAAGACAAGCAGAACTAATTGTAGCGGATCGAAATGGAAAAGAAATTTTTTATTCTATAATAGCTGGAGAATTTTTAAAACAGGTGAAGGATTTACTACAAGCAATAGAATCAAATTATTAATTTTTTTTAACTAACACGTAAACAAGTTTAAACTTTTAAACCTGTTTACGTAAAAGGGGTAATGAAAATGAACAGAATAAATCGTATGTATGTAATTATGTTATTTGTTCCTTTGTTTTGGGGTGGGTCTTTTGCAACAGCAGAGCATGTTATTACTGAAATTCCACCGATTACTGCGGCAACAATTCGTTTTGGTTTAGCAGGGTGTATTTTAATAGGCATAGTTTTTATGAAATCTGAGTGGAATACAAGTTTGTTATTAAAGAATTGGAAAGGGCTGTTCTTTGTATCGTTAACAGGTATTTTTGGCTATAATGTTTTTTTCTTTATGGGACTTAACTATACTTCTACTCTGAATGGATCGCTTATTATTGCTACAATGCCTGTTTTTGTAACATTGGGAGCGATATTATTTTTTAAAGAGTCTTGGAGTATAAAAGTCGGAATAAGTTTAATTTTGTCCCTTATCGGTGTAATAGTAGTTATTACAAGTGGTTCAATGAATACACTTATGTCTTTGTCATTTAATAAGGGGGATTTTTTATTTATAGCTGCTTTAATCTGTGGGGTGTTATATAGCTTAACAGGAAAAAAAGTTATGAGTGGTGTCTCCTCTTTGTTAACTACAATGAGTATGACGGTATTGGGTACTGTGTTTTTAGCAGGCCTTTCTCTATATGAAGATGGATGGGGAAAGGTTGGGACGTTTTCTTTACAGGGATGGATAGAAATGTTGTATATGGTCATATGTGGGACGTTAGTTGGATATATCGTGTTTAATAAAGGAGTAGAAGAGCTAGGTGCAAGCAAAGCAAGTATGTATTTAAATCTAACTCCTATTGTGGCTACTGGTATATCAGTTGTCTTATATGGAGCAGCTGTTACGTGGCAACAAATAGTTGGGATGATAATCGTATTAATTGGGGTTTATATAGTGACGGTACAATCAAATAAAGATATAAAAAAGCTTTCACGTAATCAATACGTTTCAAAATAGGTAGAAATCATTGGACTCTATAAGTCTTCATGAGAGCAATCTATGAATTAGGGATAAAACCCCCATTTCCGGAAAAACTACTAATGAAAGTTTGATCTTGCCTAAAAGAGGTGAACGGAAATGAAATGGATACTGATTGCAGTACAAGCTTTCGTTATGATATTTTGCTTAGCTTATGAAACGAGTGCGAGTGCGGAAGGGCCAGTACCAGAAGTGACAGAGAAAGACCCTCAAGTTACAATTTTATTAGAGCGTATGTATGTTGATGGAGAAGTAAGTGAAGAAATCTTTACAGAAAAAGTGGCGGATTTAGAAAAGTTTTTACAGCAGTATAAAGAATGGCAGCTCGTTGATCGTGATGATGTACAAATTGTATTACAAAAGAAAGTTGATGATATTTCTCCGTTATTAAAGACTAGCGGTTATTTTGGCGTATCAGAGGAAGGGATATTACAAATTTTTAAAGGTGTACCGAAAAGTGATAATGCGATTCATTCCTTCTTTCAAATTGATATGAAAAAGCTTGAGAGTTATGAGCGTGCGAAATTGAAGCGTGGTATTCGCATTAAATCAAAAGAAGGTTTTGTGAAGACGATTGAAAAAATGAAGCAATACGCAGTGCAAAATAAGAAACAAAGCAGCTCATGGTGAGCTGCTTTGTTTCTTATTTATTCTTAGCTAAAATTTCTTTTGCGATTTCATCAATTAGCATATCTTTCCCGATAGGATTGAAAGCTTTCGTATTGAAGATTTCATTTGATACTTCATATACATGATTGTTTTTTACTGCTTTATTGTCTTTCCAAACGGCACTATTTTTGTAGTCTTCGTAAACTTTATCAGCTTCGCCGCCAAAGTTTACAATAAACATTTGATCAGGTTGGAATGCAACAAGACCTTCTAGCGATACTTGCGCCATCGTTTGTTTTAAATCTGTACCTTTTGTTGCTGGAAGTTTTAAGTCGTTAAAGATGATGTCGCCGTACCCGAAGCTACCGTATACACGGAAGTTTTGTGGTGTAACTGCGACGAACATAAAGTTCTCATCTTTTGTTTTCTCTTTAATCTTTTTAGATAAAGAATCTGCTTTCTTATCGTAGTCTGCAATCCATTTGTCTGCTTTCTTTTCTTCGTCAAATAGTTTACCTACTTCTTTAAACTTACCACGCCAATCTTCTAAGTTTGTTTCTAGTACTACTGTCGGTGCAACCTTTTCTAATTGATCATAAATTTTCAATTGACGATTATTTAAAATAATTAAGTCTGGTTTTAAAGCAGTAACAGCTTCTAAATCAACTTTAGGTGCCCAGTACCAACCTACTGCTTTTACTCCATCTAGCTTTTCTATTAAATGCTTTTGAATTTTATCTTTATATGTATTTGCTGTACCAACAGGTTTATGTCCAAGAAGTAATAATTCTTCTGTTGATCCAGATAAGTCAACAATTCTCTTTGGATTTACTGGAATTGTAGATTCCCCTTTAGCATGTTTTACAACTTTTGTTTTCGGTTGTTCTTTTGCTTTTGATTCTTCTTTTTGAGAAGAACAGCCAACGATAGAAAGAACAACTAGCATAATAGTAATTAAAATAAATAGTTTACGTTTCATCCTGATGTAACCCCTTTAATTAATATTGATAATCATTATCGACCTTTGTATATTAAGGTGCTTTAGACTTTCTGTCAATGGAAAATAACAGAAGTTTCAAATAGAGAACATTTGTTGGGGCAGTCTCGCTTTTCTATCATTAAATATGTTAAAATGGAATACATGATTTAAGAGGGAGAGATCGTATTTTGTTTGAATATGTTACAGGTTACGTGGAGCATGTAGGACCGGAATATGTCGTAATTGACCATAATGGAATTGGTTATCAAATATTTACACCAAATCCGTATGTATTTCAAAGAAGTAAGCAAGAAATCCGTGTCTATACATATCATTATGTGAGAGAAGATATTATGGCACTTTACGGTTTTAAAACACGTGAAGAGCGTTTATTATTTACAAAGTTGTTAGGTGTGTCTGGTATTGGGCCAAAAGGCGCTCTTGCAATTTTAGCTTCTGGTCAAACAGGACAGGTCGTTCAAGCAATTGAACATGAAGATGAGAAGTTTTTAGTGAAATTCCCGGGCGTCGGAAAGAAAACAGCGCGCCAAATGATTTTAGATTTAAAAGGAAAGCTAGCTGATGTCGTACCAGATGCATTTGTTGATTTATTCTCAGACGCAGAACGTTTTGATGAGAAAAAAGGTTCATCGGCTGAGCTTGATGAGGCGCTGGAAGCTCTGCGCGCACTTGGATATGCGGAACGAGAAGTTTCTCGCGTTGTACCAGAGCTATTAAAAGAATCATTAACGACGGATCAGTATATTAAAAAGGCACTTAGTCTTTTACTAAATGGTAAGAGGTGAGTATAATGGACGAACGTCTCCTTTCAGGGGAATCTGCATATGAAGATGCAGATTTAGAATATTCATTACGGCCACAGACGCTCCGTCAGTATATTGGCCAAGATAAAGCGAAACATAATTTAGAGGTGTTTATTGAAGCGGCGAAAATGCGTGAGGAAACGTTAGATCACGTACTTTTATATGGACCACCAGGTCTTGGTAAAACGACGCTTGCGAATATCATTGCAAATGAAATGGGCGTAAATGTTAGAACTACTTCAGGTCCAGCAATTGAAAGACCCGGAGATTTAGCAGCTGTATTAACGGCACTTCAGCCAGGGGATGTATTATTTATTGATGAAATTCATCGTTTGCATAGATCAATTGAAGAAGTACTATATCCTGCGATGGAAGACTTCTGCCTTGATATTGTAATTGGAAAAGGACCGTCAGCACGATCTGTACGATTAGATTTACCGCCATTTACATTAGTTGGAGCGACGACGCGTGCAGGTGCATTATCAGCGCCGCTTCGTGACCGTTTCGGTGTGCTTTCAAGACTAGAGTATTACACAGTAGATCAGCTTTCTGAGATTGTTGAACGCACAGCAGAAGTATTCGAAGTTGAAATTGACTCGTTAGCCGCACTAGAAATTGCAAGACGTGCTCGTGGTACACCTCGTATTGCGAATCGTTTATTACGACGTGTACGAGATTTCGCACAAGTTCGTGGTAACGGAACGGTTACGATGGAAATTACACAAATGGCGTTAGAACTACTACAAGTAGATAAATTAGGTCTAGATCATATTGACCATAAATTATTGCTTGGAATTATTGAGAAATTCCGTGGTGGTCCAGTTGGATTAGAAACGGTTTCGGCGACGATTGGAGAAGAATCTCATACGATTGAAGATGTGTATGAGCCGTATTTATTACAAATTGGCTTTTTACAACGAACGCCAAGAGGCCGAATCGTAACACCGCTTGCATATGAGCATTTCGGAATGGAGATGCCAAAAGTATGACGGAGATGCCAAAATTGCTTATTACAGCAGGTATCTTACTTATCGTTGTTGGATTAGCTTGGAAGTTCATTGGAAGGCTTCCAGGCGATATTTTTGTGAAAAAAGGAAACGTTACCTTTTATTTTCCTATCATTACATGTATTGTGTTAAGTATTGTATTATCTTTTATTATGTATATAATAAATCGATTCAAATAAGAAATAGGTGGATATAGTTATGGATATTAATCTGTTTGATTTTCATTTACCAGAAGAACTTATTGCACAAGTCCCATTAGAAGATCGTGAAACATCAAGATTAATGGTGTTAGACCGTGAAACCGGCGATATTGAGCATAAACATTTTACGGACATTCTTTCTTACTTACATGAGGGGGATTGCTTAGTTTTAAATGAAACGAAAGTAATGCCAGCTCGTTTGCACGGTGTGAAAGAAGATACAGGCGCACACATTGAAGTACTTCTTTTAAAACAAGAAGAAGGTGATAAGTGGGAAACGCTTGTTAAGCCAGCGAAACGTGTGAAAGAAGGAACTGTTATCTCTTTTGGCGAAGGGAAATTAAAAGCAACTTGCATTGGAACTGCAGATCAAGGTGGACGTCAGCTTGAATTTTCATATGACGGCATCTTCTATGAAATTTTAGATGAACTTGGAGAAATGCCACTTCCTCCATATATTAAAGAGACGCTAGAAGATCGCGATCGCTATCAAACGGTATATGCGAAAGAAATCGGTTCAGCAGCAGCGCCGACTGCAGGACTTCACTTTACAGAAGAGTTATTGGAGAAGTTAAAACAAAAGGGCGTTGAGTTAGCATTTATTACACTTCACGTAGGGCTTGGAACATTTAGACCAGTTTCTGCCGATACGATTGAAGAACACCATATGCACGCAGAATATTACCATATGTCTGAAGAGACAGCGGCATTATTAAATCGTGTGAAAGAGAATGGTGGGCGTATTATTACGGTAGGTACGACTTCAACTCGTACGTTAGAAACAATTGCGACAGATCATGACGGCAAGCTTTGTGCTGCTTCTGGTTGGACAGATATTTTTATGTATCCAGGCTATGAATTTAAAGCAATTGATGGTTTAATTACAAACTTCCATTTACCGAAATCAACATTAATCATGCTTGTAAGTGCATTTGCAAATAGAGATAATGTACTTCATGCTTATAATGAAGCAGTAAAAGAAAAATATCGTTTCTTTAGCTTCGGTGATGCAATGTTCGTTGCATCTCACGCTAAAATGGGAAACAAATAAAAGGAGTAAATTATGACAGCAATTCGTTATGAATTTATTAAAACTTGTAAACAAACGGGTGCCCGTTTAGGACGTGTACATACGCCGCACGGTTCATTTGATACGCCGACATTTATGCCAGTTGGTACACTTGCAACAGTTAAGACAATGTCACCAGAAGAATTAAAAGCAATGGATTCTGGCATTATTTTAAGTAATACGTATCATTTATGGTTACGTCCAGGTCATGAAATTGTACGCGAAGCAGGTGGTTTGCATAAATTTATGAACTGGGATCGTGCCATTCTAACAGACTCTGGTGGTTTCCAAGTATTTAGCTTAAGTGACTTCCGCCGTATTGAAGAAGAAGGTGTTCATTTCCGTAATCACTTGAATGGAGACAAATTATTCTTATCTCCAGAAAAAGCGATGGAAATTCAAAATGCATTAGGTTCGGATATCATGATGGCATTTGATGAGTGTCCACCGTTCCCAGCTACTTTTGAATACATGAAGAAGTCTGTAGAGCGTACAAGCCGTTGGGCAGAGCGTTGCTTAAAAGCACATGAACGTCCACAAGACCAAGGTTTATTCGGTATTGTACAGGGCGGAGAGTTTGAAGAGCTTCGTCGTCAAAGTGCGAAAGATCTTGTTTCAATGGACTTCCCTGGCTATGCGATAGGCGGTCTATCTGTTGGTGAACCAAAGGATATTATGAACCGTGTACTTGAGTTTACAACACCACTTCTTCCAGATAATAAACCACGTTACTTAATGGGAGTAGGTTCTCCTGACTCATTAATCGATGGTGCAATTCGCGGCGTTGATATGTTTGACTGTGTACTTCCAACTCGTATTGCTCGAAATGGTACATGTATGACAAGCGAAGGTCGCCTTGTTGTAAAAAATGCGAAATTCGCAAGAGACTTCGGTCCGCTTGATCCAAATTGTGATTGCTACACATGTAAGAATTACTCTCGTGCGTACATTCGTCATTTAATGAAATGTGATGAAACGTTCGGAATTCGTTTAACGTCTTATCACAACCTTCATTTTCTGTTAAACTTAATGGAGCAGGTGAGACAAGCTATTCGTGAAGACCGTCTTGGCGATTTCCGCGAAGAGTTCTTTGAACAGTATGGCTTTAATAAACCGAATGCTAAAAACTTCTAATACATAATTTAAAAGGAGGAACAAAAGATGAATCCAGGTATGATGAATATCGTTATGATCGTTGCGATGTTTGCGATTTTCTATTTCTTATTAATTCGCCCGCAACAAAAGCGTCAAAAAGCAGTTGCTCAAATGCAAAGTGAGTTAGCAAAAGGTGATGCTATCGTAACAATCGGTGGTTTACACGGTACAATCGAATCAGTAGATGAAACGAAAATTGTTGTTAAATCTGGTGGTTCACATTTAACTTTCGATCGCAATGCGATTCGTGAAGTTGTGAAAAACTAATGAGGAAGGCCCTGCATGAAATGTGCAGGGCCTTTTTTAGTTGTTTTGTTTTGACATATTTACACCGAAAATACCACCGAGTGTACTCGCACCCATTAATGCTAATTGGTAAAGTAACTGTGAGTTCGATAAAGTTTGAGAGAAGCCTAAATAGTTAACTAGAAAAACAAGTATAGTGAATGTAAGTCCTGTTGTGAAGCCTACTAGCCAACCTTTCCCTTGGGCTTTCTTGCCGGCAGTAAATCCGGATATAAGCATAGATAAAAGAGCTAGTATAAAAATAGTAACAGCTAATGTCCCTTCATTCATATCTGTAAACTTCAATAAAAGAGCCATAATCATGCTAGTAATTGATGCAAGAATTAATAGGGTAACGATACCGAAGCCAATCGCAGTTGATAATTTTTTCGTTCCATCCATTTATACATTCCCCCTTTTTAATACAAGCATATTTTCCTTTTGCCTAAGTTAGACTAGTTTCTTTTTTATAGGGGAATCTATAGATAAAAAAGGAGATGTAGAAATGGAATGGGTATCAATAATTGGCCGGACGATGCTTTTGTATATCATCATATTAATTATTTTTCGTCTTATGGGGAAACGTGAAATTGGAGAGCTAAGTGTATTAGATTTAGTCGTATTCATTATGCTTGGCGAAATGGCTGTAGTTGCAATTGAAAATACCGATAAATCACTTTGGCATCAACTAGTTCCGATGACTTTTCTTATGTGTATACAGATCATTTTGTCAGTTATTTCGTTAAAGTATCAACGTTTTCGGCATTTAATAGAAGGTGAGCCAGCTATTCTTGTAAATGCGGGAAAAATTGATGAAAAGAAGATGAGAAAGCAACGTTATAATATAGATGATTTAATGATGCAACTAAGGGAACAAGGCGTTGGAGACATCCGGGATGTAGAATATGCTATTTTAGAACCGTCTGGGAAGTTATCTGTCTTTCAAAAACCAAAAGGCGGGCAGGATGCATTGCAGTTTACTCTTCCTCTTGTTATTGATGGAGAAATTCAATCTAGTCATTTGCAGATGATTGAACATACAGATGAGTGGCTCGTTGGAAAATTAAAAAACTTAGGCTATAACGATGTAACACAAATTTTATACTGTAGCTTTCAAAACGGACAATTTTTTGTTGATTTGAAAGAAAACTAGAGGCTTACTATATGAAATAGTAAGCCTGTTTACTTCAAAAATGAAAGTTTTCGAATGATAGGGAGCCTGCTTAACTCTTCTTTTCGAATGAGTTTGAAAGTGAAGAGGAGAATAGTATAAACGATTGTTGTTAAGGTGATTTCCCATAATGTTTGTATACCAAGTGAATGCGAGAAAATCATATACTTATGAAGGTAAAAACCGAAGGAGCCTGCGATACCGATGGCAAGTCCGCCAAAAATATAGTCCTTTGCGTAAATGGTAAATGTAATTTTCTTTAAAACAGTAGCGTAATGAAGAAATGTTACTGTTACTATATTTGCTGCAATTGCAAGGGCGACCCCCATCATTTGAAACTCTGGCCGTGAAGCTAGTACAAAAATAACGATTAATTTCACGATGGCACCAATAAATGTATTCATCATGGCAGCACGTGCTAAATTTAAAGCTTGCAAAACAGAGGTAAGCGGACTTTGAAAATAATGAAATAAAAAGCAAGGTGCAAGAAGCTGAATGAATGCTGTTGCACTATCCGATCCATACATAAGAGTTAAAACTGGAGAAGCGAATACGTATAATATAACGACAGACCATCCACCGGTAATTAATGAAATTCGAAGTGCTTGTTGTAAACGGTGCTCCACTAATTTATGCTGTCTTTTAGCCATCGCTTCACTAATAGATGGAACAAGTGCTGTAGAAAGAGCATATGTAATAAAGGCTGGTAGTGATAGAAGTGGGAATGCATAACCATTTAATATACCGTATTGCTGGGTTGCGACAGAGGCAGCAACGCCAGCAATCGCTAAGCTTTGCATAACGACAATAGGTTCAAAAAAGTATGAAACGGAGCCGATTAAACGACTTCCTGTAGTTGGAAGAGCGATATCCATAAGAGAATAAAATGTCCCTTTGCTTTCTTTTACAGTAGTGAAAAATCCGGAGCGTATAGATAAATGTTTTTCACGCTGGAATAAAGTAAGTAAAAATAATAGTGATGCAACTTCACCGAGAACAGCTGATAACATAGCGCCGGCTGCTGCATATTCTACGCCATAAGGTAAAAATAATTGAATGCATATAGCGATAATTGTAATGCGGACAACTTGTTCTATGACTTGGGCGTAAGCGCTAGGTTTCATATTTTGCTTCCCCTGAAAGTAACCGCGTAAAACAGAAGACACGGCTATAACAGGAACGACAGGTAAAATAGCCATTAATGGATAGTACGTTCTTTCATCGGTTAATAATGTTTTTGCTAAAATAGGTGTGAGGAGCATAATTCCAATTGTTAAAATGATACTAATGACGGATGTAACGGCTAATGATACTGTTAATATTTTTTTAACTCTTTGTTTATCGTTCACAGCTTCCGCTTCAGCTACAAATTTTGCGATTGCGACAGGAAGACCGATTTGTGTTAATGTAATTGCTAGAATAAATGTAGGGACGGCCATCATATAAAGGCCAACGCCTTCTTCCCCTAAAATACGTGCCATTACAATACGATTAATAAATCCTAGAATTTTGGTGATAAAGCCGGCTATCATTAAAATAAATGCGCCTTTTAAAAAGCTTTGTCTCGTCATGGTCTTCTCCTACCTTCTCAAAATCAGTGGAATGATTTACAATAATTTATATGCACGTACGAGACAAGAATGACAAGCATTTGAGAGAGTGGAGTATGATAGTGCTCTTGAAAGTAGTTATTGCTGTCCACTAGAGCGGGATTAAAAGCGACTTTTCGTGCTGAAATAAGAAGGAGATGTTATGTATGTTAGATAAAGAGGCTTTGGTAGAATCATACCGCGGACAGTTACAAGTCGTTTTAGAAAGTAAAGTAGAAGAGTTTCACATGTTCGGTTATGACCGAGTGACAGATGATGATATTTGGAAGTTTCTTAAAGTGAAAAAGTGGAAAAAGATAGACAGTGATGTTAGATTGTATGAATTAGTAAATGATGTATTAAGAGTAAGTGCTAATGAGTATATGACATATTTAACTGTTGAAGCGTACCAAGCGCCACTTTGGTCATTTGATGAATATGAAAATAAATAACTGACTGCAATTGGTTTGTTCTTCCTTTTGCAGTATAATGATAGGTATTGATAATGAGGAAATAATTATGTCTAAGATTATATATAAAGGGGGTAGTGAAGAGAAAAATAAATGATGAAAGTGTAGGTAATGTGAAAAACTTACCAACACAGCTGGTGATGAACTAGCAAAATTATAGAAAGGAAGTCTACTAACTAGGCGTATGCACACGTGTAAAAGTGAATCGTAAAAGATTTATTTGAAGTGTTAGTAGCGGAAAGAGGGTACATATGGCAAAGCGTGGTACGAGAATTGCCGCCTTTTTCCTCATCGTTTTATTAATCGGTGGAGTAATTGGTGCGGCAGGAAAAGACATAGCAAAAGGAATTAGTCTAGGACTAGACCTTCGCGGTGGTTTTGAAATTCTGTATGAAGTAAAACCAGCCAAAAAAGGTGATAAAATTGATCGAGAGGCACTTGTAAGTACAGTAGGTGCTCTTGAAAATCGTGTCAATGTTCTCGGTGTAAGTGAGCCGAACATTCAAATCGAGGGGCAAGATCGAATTCGTGTACAGCTTGCTGGTGTACAAGATCAGCAAAAAGCACGTGAGATGTTGTCGACACAAGCGAAATTAACATTCCGTGATGTAGATGACAATCTACTTATGGATGGAACGGATTTAAAAGGCGGCGGAGCGAAGCAAACATTTGATGAGCAAGGCCGTGCGAGCGTAGGTCTTACACTAAAAAGCGCTGAAAAATTCCGTGAAGTAACTGAAAAAATTTCAAAAATGCCACCACCAACGAACTTAATGGTAATTTGGCTTGATTTTGAAGAAGGAAAAGATTCGTATAAAGCAGAATCTGCAAAACCGAATCCTAAGTTCTTATCAGCAGCAACAGTAAGTCAAGTGTTTAACCAAGCTGAAGTATCTATCGTAGGTGGAAATTTCACAGTTGAAAGTGCGAAACAACTTTCATCTTTATTAAATGCAGGTGCACTTCCTGTTGATTTAAAAGAAATGTATTCAACATCTGTTGGAGCGAAATTTGGTCAACAAGCGTTAGAGCAAACGATTTTCGCTAGTGCGATTGGTATCGCTCTTATTTTCTTATTTATGCTTGTATTCTACCGTTTACCAGGACTTGTAGCGGTTATTATGTTAGGTCTATACATTTTCGTTACATTACTTGTCTTTAACTGGATGCATGCAGTTCTTACGTTGCCGGGTATTGCGGCGTTAGTGCTCGGGGTAGGTATCGCAGTTGATGCGAATATTATTACGTACGAGAGACTGAAAGAAGAACTGAAAATTGGTAAGTCAATGATGTCAGCATTCCGTGCTGGTAACCATCGTTCATTAGCAACAATTTTAGATGCAAACGTTACGACTCTTGCAGCAGCTGGTGTGTTATTCGTTTATGGTAATAGCTCTGTAAAAGGATTCGCAACAAGTTTAATCGTAAGTATTTTAGTTGGTTTCATTACGAACGTATTCGGTACTCGTTTCTTACTAGGATTACTTGTAAAGAGCCGCTACTTCGATAAAAAACCAGGATACTTTGGTGTGAAACAAAAGGATATTATTCCATTAACAAAAGGTGTAGTACATCCACCGACAAAATTTGATCGTATTAACTTCGTAAATATCGGTCATAAATTCCTTGTTTTCTCGATTGTAGTTGTAATTGCAGGTGCAATTATCTTACCGATTTTCAAATTGAACCTTGGTATTGACTTTGCGAGTGGTACACGAATCGACTTGCAATCAAAACAAGCAGTTACTGTGTCTGATGTTCATAAAGATTTTAAAGAATTGAACATTGATGTGAAGGAAGAAAATATTGTACCAACTGGAGATGACAATAAAGGATTCGCAGTTCGTACATTAGGTGTTCTATCAAAAGATGAAATTGCGAAAACAAAAACATTCTTCCACGATAAATATGGTACAGATCCAAACGTAAGTACAGTTTCGCCGACAATCGGTAAAGAAATTGCACGAAATGCATTTATCGCAGTATTAATTGCTTCTGCGGTTATCATTTTATACGTAAGTATTCGATTCCGATTTACGTACGCATTATCTGCAGTACTTGCATTATTACATGATGCATTTGTTATGATTGTTATATTTAGTATCTTCCAATTAGAGGTAGACTTAACGTTTATCGCTGCGGTATTAACAATCATCGGTTATTCTATTAATGACTCAATTGTTACGTTTGATAGAAACCGTGAATTATACAAACAGAAAAAACGAGTTCGCGATATAAAAGACTTAGAAGAAATCGTAAATGCAAGTATTCGCCAAACGCTTGGACGTTCGATTAACACCGTATTAACAGTGTTATTCCCAGTCATTGCGTTACTTATCTTCGGTAGTGAGTCACTACGTAACTTCTCGTTTGCGTTACTTGTTGGTTTAGTTGTAGGTACGTACTCTTCTGTTTTCGTTGCTTCTCAAATTTGGTTAATGCTTGAAAACCGTCGTTTGAAAAAGGGTAAAAACAAGAAGAAGGTTGAGAAAGTAGAATCTGAACCGCAAGTATAAAAAAGATGATGTCTCTTTATGAGGCATCTCTTTTTTCGTTTGTGGATACAATAAGATAGCGGCTTTGAAATGATAAAATGGAAGAAAGTGTGATATTATCGCTGTTTTGTTAAACTAAAAAGATAGGTTAAGAAAAGAAGGGATTTTAATTATGGAAAAAGATGAACGTTTTAAACAGGCCGAGTTTGGTGCTATTGTCGGGATCGTTGGTAATATCATATTAGCGATTATAAAGGCGGTAATTGGTTATATTGGGAACAGTAAAGCGCTATTAGCGGATGCCGTGCATTCTGCATCAGATGTAATTGGTTCGCTAGCTGTACTGTTTGGATTGCGAGCAGCAAAGCAGCCGCCTGATGAAGATCATCCATATGGTCATGGTAAAGCGGAATCAATTTCAGCGATTATTGTTGCGGTATTATTATTTATTGTAGGAATAGAGATAGCGATTTCGTCTATAAAAGCTTTTTCGCAGGAACTAGAACCACCGAAAGCGATTACGATTTTTGCTGTTGTTCTTTCGATTATCGTGAAAGAAGGAATGTTTCAATATAAATTCCGATTAGGGAAAAGGGTAAATAGTGATGCAATTATTGCAAATGCATATGAGCACCGTTCGGATGTATTTTCTTCAATTGCAGCTTTAATCGGTATTTGTGCAGCGATTATTGGTGGTAAGTTTGGATTAGATTGGCTTGTATATGCCGATCCGATTGCAGGATTATTTGTTTCGCTTCTTGTTGCAAAAATGGCATGGAGTATTGGGGCAGAGGCAATTCATGCAACGCTTGATCATGTTCTTCATGAGGAAGATGTTATTCCGCTTAGAGAAGCAGTACTTCAAATAGATGGTGTGAAAAAAATTGGTTCTTTATACGCAAGGGAGCATGGTCATTACGTTATTGTTGATATTAAAGTTTCAGTAGATCCGTACATTACTGTAGAAGAAGGGCATCGCATTGGAAAGCATGTGAAAGAAACGCTTATGAAACAAGATAACGTACAAAATGTGTTTGTACATATAAATCCGTATTCTCCAAATTAAACATTATTAACATTTTAGTATATAGATATTGCATCGTAGTTTGCATTATATTGTCACCCCTTAATCTGTCTTGTATAATGAACAGGTTAAGGGGTGATTTCGTGTTACAACCGAAGACGCGTTGGAAAGAAAAAGAATATAATGGCGAGCGAGTGAGTGAATTAGCAAGTAAATTACAATTATCACCACTTGTCGTTTCGTTATTCCTCGGTAGAGGACTAGATACTGAAGATAAGATTTTAGATTTTTTAAATACAGAAAATCAAGAATTTCATGATCCATTTTTATTAGAAGGAATGGATAGAACGGTAGAACGTGTAAATAAGGCGATTCAAAATGGAGAGCAAATATTAATATTTGGTGACTACGATGCGGACGGAGTAAGTAGTACGACTGTGTTATATCTTGCCTTGCAAGAATTGGGTGCAGATGTAGAATTTTATATTCCAAATCGTTTTACAGAAGGTTATGGACCGAACGAAGAAGCATTTCGTTGGGCGCATAGCGCAGGATTCTCGCTAATTATTACTGTCGATACTGGTATCGCGGCAGTACATGAAGCGAAGGTAGCGAAGGAGCTCGGAGTAGATCTTATTATTACAGATCACCATGAGCCACCACCAGAATTGCCAGAAGCATTTGCGATTATTCATCCGAAATTAGATGGCGGTGTGTATCCATTTCACTATTTAGCTGGTGTAGGTGTTGCGTTTAAAGTTGCGCATGCACTACTGGGCCGTGTACCAGAACATTTATTAGAAATTGCGGTAATTGGTACGGTAGCCGATTTAGTATCACTTCATGGTGAGAATAGATTGCTAGTGAAACGCGGTTTAAAACATATGCGTATGACGAAAAATATCGGACTAAAGGCGTTATTTAAAGTTGCTAACGTTTCGCAAAGTGAAATTACAGAAGAGAGTATTGGCTTCTCAATCGCACCACGTATTAATGCAGTTGGACGTTTAGAAGATGCAGCGCCTGCTGTACATCTTTTATTATCAGATGATCCAGAAGAAGCGAAAGAGCTGGCTGAAGAAATTGATGAGCTGAACAAACTGCGAAAAGATATTGTAAAGCAAATTACAGAAGAAGCTATGGCTGAAGTGGAAACTAATTTCCCGCCTGAAGAAAATAAAGTATTAGTGCTTGCAAAAGAAGGCTGGAATCCAGGTGTAATTGGAATTGTTGCTTCTAAATTAGTTGAACGTTTTTATCGTCCAACGATTGTATTATGCATTGATCCTGTAAAAGAAACTGCAAAAGGTTCAGCACGTAGTATTGCAGGATTCGATTTGTTTGCAAACTTGTCAGATTGTAGAGAGTTATTGCCACACTTCGGAGGGCATCCGATGGCAGCTGGAATGACGCTACATATGAATGATGTAGATGAATTACGCCGTCGCTTAAATGAGCAAGCAGAGTTAATTTTAACAGAAGAAGATTTTATTCCGATTACAGCTGTTGATGCTTTTTGTAAAGTGGAGGACGTAACACTTGCAGCAATTGAGGATATGCAAAAGTTGGCGCCATTTGGTGTTGGAAATCCGAAACCACGTATTGCAGTGAAAGATGCAGAGCTAGAAAGTATTCGTGCAATCGGATCAGACGGTTCTCATTTGAAAATGGCTCTTCGCGATGGACAAGCAACACTGGATACAATCGGATTTGGTTTTGGTGCGTATGCGAAAGAAATTTCTCCAGTTGCAAAGGTATCTGTAATAGGGGAAGCGTCTATCAATGAATGGAATAATTTTAAGAAGCCACAATTAATGGTACAAGATATTGCTGTAGACGCATGGCAATTATTTGATTGGCGTAGTATGCGTAACGTAGAAGCAAATGTAGCAGAACTTCCGAAAGAAAAAATAACAATGGTGTATTTTTCTGAAGAGGTATTGAATAAATTTTCTTTAGAAGACTATAAAGATCATATTATGCATGCATCAGAAGTAACTGAGTTAAATGATCAATACATCGTGTTACTTGATTTGCCAAAAGGAACAGATGAATTACGGGATCTATTTAAAGTGGGATTCCCGTCGCGAATTTATACACTATTTTATCAAGAGAATAATCATTTATTTAGTACTGTTCCAACGAGAGAACACTTTAAATGGTACTATTCGTTCTTGAGCCAAAAAGCACCATTTTCTTTAAGACAATATGGAGCACAACTATGTCAACATAAAGGTTGGTCAAAAGATACAGTAAATTTCATGACACAGGTGTTTTTTGAGTTAGAATTTGTTACAATAAAAGATGGCGTCATTTTTATGGCAGACAAAAAACAAAAGCGTGATTTAATTGAATCGAACACATATCGTGAGAAAATGAACCACTTACAATTAGAAAAAGAATTGGTTTATAGCACATATCAGCAACTATATACATGGTTTGAAACGATTCGTAATCATAAAGAAGTAGAACAGTTAGGGTAAAGGATTTGTATTTACAAACCTTTTAGATCTGAGGAGGATTCAGAAATATGGATTTCAAGCAACATATCGCAATTGTACCGGATTATCCAAAAGAAGGTATCGTGTTTAAAGACATTACACCGTTAATGAATGACGGTAAAGCATACAAAGCAGCAACAGATGCAATCGTTGAGTATGCAAAAGAAAGAGATATCGATGTTGTAGTAGGACCAGAAGCTCGTGGCTTTATTATCGGTTGCCCAGTTTCTTACGCATTAGAAGTAGGATTTGCACCGGTTCGTAAATTAGGAAAATTACCACGTGAAGTAATTACAGTTGACTACGGTAAAGAATATGGTAAAGATGTTTTAACAATCCATAAAGATGCAATTAAGCCAGGTCAACGCGTATTAATTACAGATGACTTATTAGCTACTGGTGGAACAATTGAAGCGACAATTAAGTTAGTTGAAGAACTAGGCGGAGTTGTAGCAGGAATTGCATTCTTAGTAGAGCTTACTTACTTAGATGGTCGTAAAATGTTAGATGGTTACGATGTATTAGTATTAGAAAAATACTAATCACTATATAGGTAAAACTACGGTGATAAAAAGTACCCGTGAATCTCTTGGAGAGGAGCGGGTACTTTTGTATAATTGAACAAAAAAATATGGTGAAATGTCAGTAAAATCTTTTCCTTTTCACAATTCACAATCATTGGGTTATAATGATAGAATATAATTTATTCTATTTAATAAAGATAAAGTCAATTTTCAATAAAAGGTGATTCGATGGCAAATGAGCAGGTACTAACAGCTGAACAAGTACTCGAGAAAGCAAGTCAATATTTAGCGGATGAAGATATTGAGCTAGTGGCACGTGCCTATGAATATGCACGTGATGCGCATAGCGAACAATACAGAAAATCGGGTGAACCGTACATTATTCATCCAATTCAAGTTGCAGGTATTTTAGTTGATTTACACATGGATCCAGCTACAGTATCAGCAGGTTTCTTACATGATGTAGTGGAAGATACAGAGATTACATTAGAAGATATTGAACGGGAATTTAATAAAGAAATTGCTATGCTTGTCGATGGTGTGACAAAGCTCGGAAAGATTAAATATAAATCTCATGAGCAACAACAAGCAGAAAACCATCGCAAAATGTTTATTGCAATGGCTCAAGATATTCGAGTTATTTTAATTAAACTAGCTGATCGTCTTCATAACATGCGTACATTGAAACATTTGCCTCAAGAGAAGCAACGTCGCATTGCGAATGAAACGTTAGAAATCTTTGCACCTTTAGCACATAGACTCGGAATTAGTACTATTAAATGGGAGCTAGAGGATACGTCACTTCGCTATTTAAATCCACAGCAATATTATCGTATTGTAAATTTAATGAAGCGTAAACGTGCAGAACGTGAAGAGTATTTAGACGAAGTAATGACTGGTATTCGTGAGAAATTAGACGAAGTTGCAATTCAACCTGAAATTTCTGGAAGACCAAAACATATTTACAGTATTTATCGTAAAATGGCATTGCAAAACAAGCAGTTCAATGAAATTTACGATTTATTAGCTGTACGTGTCGTTGTAAATAGTATTAAAGATTGTTATGCAGTGCTAGGAATTATTCATACGTGCTGGAAGCCGATGCCAGGTCGTTTTAAAGATTATATTGCGATGCCGAAAGCGAATCTATATCAATCTCTTCATACGACTGTAATTGGGCCGAAAGGTGATCCACTTGAAGTGCAAATTCGTACGAAAGAAATGCACGAAATTGCAGAATTCGGGATCGCGGCACACTGGGCGTATAAAGAAGGAAAAACAGCAGAAACAACAGGGACATTAGAGAAGAAACTAACATGGTTCCGTCAAATTTTAGAATGGCAAAATGAAGCTTCTAATGCAGAAGAATTTATGGAGTCCTTAAAAATTGATTTATTCTCTGATATGGTATTCGTCTTTACACCGAAAGGCGATGTAATGGAATTGCCACTTGGATCTGTTCCGATTGATTTCGCGTATCGTGTCCATTCGGAAATTGGAAATAAAACAATTGGTGCAAAAGTAAACGGAAAAATGGTGACGCTTGATTATAAATTAAAAACAGGTGACATCATTGAAATATTAACATCAAAACATTCGTATGGCCCAAGTCAAGATTGGGTGAAACTTGCTCAAACA
The DNA here is from genome assembly GCF_001455345.1 of Bacillus thuringiensis. Taxonomy (GTDB): domain Bacteria; phylum Bacillota; class Bacilli; order Bacillales; family Bacillaceae_G; genus Bacillus_A; species Bacillus_A thuringiensis_N. Next base: position 4,300,508 of record NZ_CP013274.1, on the reverse strand, counting down.
TCTCATGCAAAAAACAAAATACGTCAATTCTTTAAGAAGCAACGTAGAGATGAAAATATTGAAAAAGGCCGTGAACTTGTTGAAAAAGAAGTACGTGGTCTAGAGTATGAAATGAAAGAAGTGTTAGCTCCTGACAATTTAAAACGTGTTGCTGAGAAGTTCAATTTTGCAAATGAAGAAGATATGTTTGCAGCAGTTGGATATAGCGGAATTACAGCGTCACAAATTGTTACGAGACTAACGGACAAGTTCCGTAAGCAACGTGAAGAAGAAGAGATTGTTGAAGTTAAAGAAGTTCGTAAACCGATGAAAATTCGAAAATGGGATTCTGGCGTTAAAGTAAGTGGTGCGGATAATTTATTAATTCGCTTATCAAAATGCTGTAACCCAGTACCGGGTGATGATATCGTTGGATATATTACGAAAGGCCGAGGCGTATCAATTCACCGCCGTGATTGTGTAAATGTTCATACAGAAGAAGCTATAGAACGTTTATTAGAAGTAGAGTGGGAAGGTAGCCCTGAAAAAGAAATTGAGTATAACGTTGATATTGAAATTTCAGGTTACGATCGCCGTGGTTTATTAAACGAAGTATTACAAGCTGTTACAGAGACAAAAACGTACATTTCAGCAGTTTCTGGTAGAAGTGACCGTAATAAGATGGCGACAATTAATATGTCAATCTCGATTCGTAACTTACAGCACTTGAAAAAAGTAGTAGAACGCATTAAACGTGTTCCAGAAATTTATGCAGTACGACGCATGATGCATTAATAGGGAGTGTAGAAAAGATGAGAGTTGTTTTACAACGATCAAAAGAAGCGTCTGTCACAGTAGACGGTGAGATCGTAGGACAAATTCCGTTCGGTTTAACATTACTAGTTGGCATTACGCATGAAGATACAGAAAAAGATGCAACTTACATTGCAGAAAAAATTGCGAACTTACGTATATTTGAAGATGAGAGCGGAAAGATGAACCATTCTGTACTTGATGTAGAAGGACAAGTTCTATCAATTTCGCAATTCACATTATACGGAGATTGCCGCAAGGGAAGACGTCCAAACTTTATGGATGCTGCGAAACCTGACTATGCAGAGCGTTTATACGATTTCTTTAATGAAGAGGTTCGTAAACAAGGTCTGCATGTAGAAACGGGGAAGTTCGGAGCAATGATGGATGTTTCATTAATTAATGATGGTCCGGTGACCTTAATTGTGGAAAGTAAATAGTGTTGCTTAAGAAGAGAGGGGATGAGTCCCCTCTCTTCTTTTGTGTCATTTAATGGTATATTTTGTTAATTACTGTTATGATAGTTAAGAAAATAAACGATATAATCGGGGGATTCTGGGAGGGAAAGTTTATGGAAACATTTGTACTCGTTCATGGAGCATGGGATGGTGGTTATGTTTGGAAAAGACTAGCTGAACTTTTAAGGAAAGATGGTCATAGTGTATATACTCCTACCTTAACTGGACTTGGGGAACGAACGCATCTTATGCAACCTAATATAGGATTGAAAACATTTATTCAAGACATTGTTAATACCATTAAATATGAGGGGCTAAAAGATGTAATTTTAGTAGGGCATAGCTATTCTGGGATGGTAATTACAGGAGTGGCAGAAGTGATTCCCGAGTTTATTAAGGAGCTAGTATACGTGGATGCAATGCTTCCGGAAAATGGTGATTCTGTCATGGATATTTCTGGACCAGAAATGGCCGCACATTTTATAGAAGAAGTAAAAGTATACGGGGAGGGATGGCGTGTTCTTCCTAGAAATACAATAGATGAAAAAAAATCAGCGATGTCATTGTTGGCTTTTACACAATCGGTTGAAATAAAAAACTCTAAAGCGCAATGTATACCGCATATATATGTAGAAGTAAAGGATAATCCAGAACATTGGCCAATGACGTCTATATTTTTAGAATCAGTAAAAAAAGCAAGAGATAGAAAATGGGAAGTTTTTTCTATTGAAGTTGGTGGGCATTGGGTAATGGAAACTAATCCAGAGGCGTTGGTTCGTATATTGAATCAGTGTGTAGAAGCAGTTTAATGTATGCTTTATTTCCTATCGGAGAATGGGAAGTGCAAGGTATATTACATGTAATGTTAGAAATGATCGTATTTGGGCTAGGTATTGCAGTGTTATATTCATTTGAAGCATTATATGCTAGCGAGTGGACTGGCTAATTGTTATAAATCTAATACTAATGTTTATTTTGAGTCAATAGCTTTTTCGTTTATGTATAACTCTCTAATCAATATGGAACAATAAAAAGTAAAACATCCATATTGAATGTGAGGGATATAGTATGCGTATGAATGAAAAAGGGCATTCTGTTACAAATGGTGCAAATCAACTATTTAACGTGAGTTTTCATGATTTTATTTCAAAAGAGCAAAACAACACTTCAATGGAGCTTGCTTCTGAATTTGGCATTTCTCTTCAAGATGTTAAGCGTCTAAAGAAGCAAATTGAACGCTCTTAGAGTACTTGACAATCCTACTCAACAAACGTATAGTAATTTTATATTTACATATGAATATAACCGTTGATAGAGAAGAGTAAATGAGACACACATGGAAAGAGAAGAAATGTCTTAGGCTGAAAACATTTCTGCATGATGACTGATTGAATGACACTCTAGAGGTTTCAACTTGAACGGCATATATGCTTAGTAGGGATGAACGCACATTTAAGCGTTATTAAAAAAGTGGAAGCATACGTGCTTCAATTAGGGTGGCACCACGGGTATAATACTCTCGTCCCTACTGTTCAAACAGTAGAGGCGGGAGTTTTTTTATTTTTATTAAGATTAAAACAATTTGAGGAGGAACTGAATATGTCTATTCAAATCCCACGCGGAACGCAAGATATTCTTCCAGGCACTGTTGAGTTATGGCAGTATATCGAAGGGCAAGCACGCGAAATTTGCCGTCGTTACAATTATAAAGAAATTCGTACACCAATTTTTGAACACACTGAGCTATTTTTACGTGGTGTTGGTGATACGACAGATATCGTACAAAAAGAAATGTATTCATTCCAAGATCGTGGAGAGCGTAGTTTAACATTACGTCCAGAAGGTACGGCACCAGTTGTACGCTCTTACGTTGAAAACAAAATGTTCGGTGACGCAACACAACCAACGAAATTATACTATATCGGTCAAATGTTCCGTTACGAAAGACCACAAGCAGGTCGCTATCGTCAATTTGTACAATTCGGTATTGAAGCAATCGGCAGTAACGATCCTGCAATTGATGCAGAAGTAATTGCACTTGCTGTAGAGTTTTACCGAGGCATGGGCTTGAAAAATATTAAAGTTGTATTAAACAGTTTAGGTGATGCGGCGAGCCGTCAAGCGCACCGTGATGCGTTAATCGCACACTTCGAGCCACGTATTGGTGAGTTCTGTTCTGATTGTCAATCTCGTTTAGAAAAGAACCCTCTTCGTATTTTAGATTGTAAGAAGGACCGTAACCATGAATTAATGGGAACAGCACCATCTATTACAGAATACTTAAACGAAGATTCAGCAGTATACTACGACAAAGTTCAAGAGTTATTAACGATGATGGATGTTCCATTTGAAAAAGATCCAAACTTAGTACGGGGTTTAGACTACTACCAACATACTGTTTTTGAAATTATGAGTGAGGCAGAAGGTTTCGGTGCTATTACTACATTAAGCGGTGGTGGTCGTTATAACGGACTTGTACAAGAAATCGGTGGACCAGAAATGCCAGGTATCGGTTTTGCGATGAGTATCGAGCGTTTAATCATGGCGCTAAAAGCTGAAAACATCGAATTACCAATTGAACATAGTATCGATTGTTACGTTGTAGCGCTTGGTGAAAAAGCAAAAGACCATGCTACAAAGGTTGCGTTTGATCTTCGTAAAGCTGGATTATCAGTTGAAAAAGATTATTTAGATCGCAAAATGAAAGCACAATTTAAATCAGCAGATCGTCTAAAAGCGAAATTTGTAGCTGTATTAGGGGAAGATGAGCTAGATAAAGGCATCATTAACTTAAAAGATATGGCAACAGGTGAACAAGAAGAAGTAGCATTAGATGTATTTGCTTCATACGTAGCAGAGAAATTAATATAGGGGGAACTTACAGTGGCTGAAAGAACACATGCATGTGGAAAAGTAACAGTAGAATCAGTTGGACAAACAGTTCAATTAAAAGGTTGGGTACAAAAACGCCGTGATTTAGGTGGATTAATCTTTATTGACTTACGTGACCGTACAGGTATCGTGCAAGTTGTATTTAACCCAGAAACATCAAAAGAAGCGTTAGAAATAGCAGAAACAATTCGTAGCGAATACGTATTACACGTAGAAGGTACAGTTGTTGAGCGTGGTGAAGGCGCAATTAATGACAATATGGCAACTGGTCGTATTGAAGTACAAGCAACGAAAGTAAACGTATTAAATGCAGCGAAAACAACGCCAATCATCATTGCTGATGATACAGATGCATCAGAAGATGTGCGTTTAAAATATCGTTATTTAGACTTACGTCGTCCGGTAATGTTTAACACATTCAAAATGCGTCATGACGTAACAAAAACAATTCGTAACTTCTTAGACACAGAAGAGTTCTTAGAAGTAGAAACACCAATTTTAACGAAGAGCACACCAGAAGGAGCTCGTGACTATTTAGTACCGAGTCGTGTGCATGACGGTGAATTCTATGCATTACCACAGTCTCCACAGCTATTTAAACAGCTTCTTATGGTCGGCGGATTTGAGCGTTACTATCAAGTAGCACGTTGTTTCCGCGACGAAGATTTACGTGCGGATCGTCAACCAGAATTCACGCAAATCGATATCGAGGCTTCATTCTTAACACAAGATGAAATTTTAGATATGATGGAGCGCATGATGACGAAAGTTATGAAGGATGCAAAAGGTGTAGAAGTGAGTGCACCATTCCCTCGTATGAAATATGCTGATGCAATGGCTCGCTACGGTTCTGATAAGCCAGATACACGCTTTGAAATGGAACTAACAGACTTATCTGAGTTTGCTGCAGGTTGTGGCTTTAAAGTATTTACAAGTGTTGTAGAAGGCGGCGGACAAGTAAAAGCAATTAATGCAAAAGGTGCTGCGAGCAAATACTCTCGTAAAGACATCGATGCATTAACTGAGTTCGTAAAAGTATACGGTGCAAAAGGTCTAGCTTGGCTTAAAGTGGAAGAAGATGGCCTAAAAGGACCGATTGCGAAATTCTTCGGTGAAGAAGATGCAAACGTGTTAATGACTACATTAGAAGCTACTGCTGGCGACTTATTACTATTCGTAGCAGATAAGAAGAGCGTTGTTGCAGATAGCTTAGGCGCACTTCGTTTACGTCTAGGTAAAGAACTTGAGTTAATTGACGAAAGTAAATTTAACTTCCTATGGGTAACAGATTGGCCGCTTCTTGAGTACGATGAAGATGCAGATCGTTACTTCGCAGCTCACCATCCATTCACAATGCCATTTCGTGAAGATGTTGAACTATTAGAAACAGCACCGGAAAAAGCACGCGCACAAGCATATGACCTTGTATTAAACGGTTATGAGCTTGGTGGTGGATCACTTCGTATTTACGAGCGTGACGTACAAGAAAAAATGTTTAAAGCACTTGGATTCTCACAAGAAGAAGCACAAGAGCAATTCGGATTCTTATTAGAAGCATTCGAATACGGTACACCACCACACGGCGGAATCGCATTAGGTTTAGACCGTCTTGTTATGTTACTTGCAGGTCGTACGAACCTTCGTGATACAATTGCATTCCCGAAAACAGCAAGTGCAAGCTGTCTATTAACAGAAGCTCCAAGCCCAGTTGCAGAAGCGCAACTTGAAGAGTTGAACTTAAAATTGAGCTTGAAAGAAGAGAAGTAAGAATAGGGTCTAGATGGTTATACTAATACCATCTAGGCTTTTTTTTGAGAGGTTGTTTAAAAAGTCCGGTTTAGATAACTGTCGCATCTCATCGTTACGTATGCTAGTCCGGTGCTCGAGTAGTACTCCTACACTGCGCTCCTCCTAGCATACGTGCCTCGATCTGCTCGGTTATCTAAATCCTCCTTTTTAAACGTGTATTTGGGAAGAACTAAAATCCGGTTTACACTATGTTTTTATGCTCGAAATATGTATTTTTAGGAATTCTATAACTTTTTCTATACAAATAGTCGGAAAAACGCTAGAATACATGGTAGACCATTTTTGTAATAGGAGTGTAGAGCTGAATGTTACATCAATTTTCACGTAATGAATTAGCCTTCGGTAAAGAAGGACTTGAAATATTAAAAAATAGTACAGTCGGTATTTTAGGGATTGGCGGCGTAGGATCATTTTCGGCTGAAGCGTTAGCACGTTCTGGCGTAGGACGTCTCGTATTAGTTGATAAAGACGTTGTAGATATTACAAACGTAAACCGTCAAATTCACGCTTTAGTATCTACTGTAGGGCGTTCAAAAGTAGAATTAATGAAAGAGCGTATTGCAGATATTAATCCAGAGTGTGAAGTAATTGGACTAGAAATGTTTTATACGGATGAAACATATGAAGAGTTCTTTAAGCACGGCTTAGATTTCGTAGTGGATGCATCTGATACGATTACGTTCAAAATTCATTTAATTAAACAATGTTTACGTCGTAAAATTAAAATTATCTCAAGCATGGGTGCAGCAAATAAAATGGACCCAACTCGTTTCCGTATTGCGGACATCTCTAAAACACATACAGATCCAATTGCGAAAGTAATTCGTACGAAGCTTCGTAAAGAGGGTATTAAAAAAGGTGTAAAAGTTGTCTTCTCTGACGAAAACCCAATCGTAATTCGTGAAGAAGTACGTAAAGAAATCGTACCAGACGAAAATGCAAAAATTCGTAAAGCGAAATTACCACCTTCTTCAAATGCGTTCGTACCATCTGTGGCCGGCTTAATTATGGCAAGTCACGTTGTACGTGAACGTATTAAAAACGTAGAAGTGAAACGTGTAGGGCAAGAATAAAAAAGAAAGCATATATCCGTCTAGGGTATATGCTTTTTCTATTATGTTTTAAAGTATTGTTGAGATTTGCAATGCTAATAATTCAAATGTAAGTAATCCTAATAAAGAATAATCGTATTTGTCCGATTTATAACCTGAGGTCTTTTTTAAACTATGAATGGTAAAAAGTCCTAACGTTAGAACGAGAATGCCGAGCGTTATTTTGAAGATTATTAATGAAATAGCGATCAGCTCCTTTTAATTGCATATGTTTATAGTAACATTTTAGTAAAATATATCCAATTAATTTTGTGAGTTCTTTGTATAGCAGTTCTACTTATTTTGTAAATATTTGTCGTTAAATCGATATTCCTTGTCGAATAGTCGATATATTTAAAAAATCGTTGATATATTGTAAGTTACGATAGATATATTCGAAAAATCGTCGATATAATTTCATTTACCAATACGCTGTCCACCGAAGAAACAAAAAAGGATGTCACTTAGCCGGAAAGTTGGGCTAGGTGACATCCTTTTTAATTCTCAGCAGAATATATAATATCTAAATTCCCATTTTGATCTGTCTTGAAAATGGGAGCGATCTGTTCTTCTTGTTCTTCAACCGAAACAAGTTTTCGAGCACGGTCCATAATTCTAACAAGCATCGCATAATCTTCTTCGATTGCTTGTTGTTTTTTTGAAAGTACCGCTAATTTTGCTTCAAGTTCATGATTCGTTTTTTTCAGGGACGTGAGCTGAGTCTGTAATACTTCATTTTCAGTTTGTAATTTTGCGAGTGAAGGGTTGTTATGCTCCAAATTTTGCAAAAACGAGATGATATTTTGCATTGTAAGTTCTTGTTTCCTTGGTGCAATATCTTCTGAAAACTCGGCATCAATTACGAGTTGTTTCGTTTTCGTGAATTGATCTTTTTCTATTTTAGCTTCAGAACGCTTTAATTCTTTACGTTGTTTTTTCGCAAGTTGCACCGCATCTTCGTAATTCGGCCTTACTTCAGCATTCCATCTAAATCCGCAAGCTGCTGAAGTGCGGTTTAATGTATCGCCGACTTCATCGAATGCTTTTATTTGTGTGCTGCCGCTGCGAATATGTCGTAAAACAGTTTCTGCTAAAAGGAGATCGTCTTCTTTTGTCCATGCATCTTGACGTGTTTTCATAAGCGAAGCCTCCATAATGGTGACGTTTTCGCTTAGGTTACCCTTTATTTTTCGTTTTATTCGAACTTTGTAATCTTTCATACACGGTAGAAAGTGCTTGTTCAAATTTCCCTGTCGTTTTCGGTTTATAATATTGCTTGTTTTTAATTTTGTCAGGTAAGTATTGTTGTTGTACCCAGCCGTTTGGCTGATCGTGTGGATATAAGTATCCAATGCCTCTTCCAAGTGATTCGGCTCCTTTATAATGACTATCTTTTAAGTGACTAGGAATATCACCTGTTTGTCCGTTACGTAAATCGTGTAATGCGGCATCAAGTGCTTTATAAGCTGAATTTGATTTTGGTGATAAGCAAAGCTCGATAACGGCATTCGCAAGTGGTATGCGCGCCTCGGGGAACCCAACTCGTTCAGCTGATTCAATTGCTGCTAGTGTACGTGGTCCAGCTTGCGGGCTAGCGAGTCCAACATCTTCATATGCCATAATGAGAAGACGTCTACCGATGCTTTGTAAGTCACCAGCTTCAATAAGACGTGCTAAATAATGGAGTGCTGCATTCACGTCACTTCCACGTACTGATTTTTGAAATGCTGATAATACGTCATAATGAGCATCCCCACCTTTATCGTGAACGAAGCTCTTTTTTTGCAAGCATTCTTCTGCAATTTCCAGCGTAATCTCCGCAGCTTTGTCATCAGTTGTAAAGCTAGATAAAACAGCTAGTTCAAGTGCATTATAAGCGGAACGCATATCTCCGCCTGATGCATTTGCAAAGTGATGTAATGCTTCAGGCGTAACAGTTACATCATATTCCCCAAGGCCTTTTTCTTTATCTTCAAGTGCTCGTTTTAAGCCAATTAAAAGATCGTCTTCTGTTAGGGCGTGTAACTCGAAAATTTGACATCTACTCCGAATAGCAGAGTTTATCGCATGAAATGGATTGCTCGTCGTTGCACCAATTAAAGTAAGAAGTCCACTTTCTAAATGAGGTAATAGAAAGTCCTGCTTTGCTTTATCTAGACGGTGCACTTCATCTAAAATTAAAACAAGATGTCGATGCATCTTCGCTTCTTGTACGACAACTTCCATATCTTTTTTATTATGAGTAACAGCGTTTAATAGGCGAAAAGGGGTTCCGGTACTTCCTGCGATTGCGCTAGCGATTGATGTTTTTCCCGTGCCTGGAGGACCGTATAAAATCATAGATTGAAAATGATTTGCTTGGACCATTCGCCATAAAATCTTTCCTTCACCAACTAAATGTTGTTGTCCGATAATTTCTTGAATATTTGTAGGGCGCATTCGATGTGCGAGTGGTTGTTTCATTTTACCGTCTCCCTTAATGTATAATCTCTTTCTATCGTATCATTTTTTTTATTGGAATTTGAAATAGGATGCTGTTTTGAGGGAAAAATAAATATTAATATTTTCATTTTTCTTTCAATTGTAATAATTTCCGAGTTTTTCAATGTGATTTTATGTTATCATTTTGATACACAAGTTGAAATTTCTTATAATACTATATTATGCTATAATTTCATAGGATTTTAAATTGTGTGCTTTTATAAATAAGATATAACCAATAGAAGTGAAAATTTGAAAAGAGGTGCAAAATAGATGAAGATTTCAACGAAAGGCCGCTACGGCTTAACAATTATGATCGATCTTGCAAAAAAGTTTGGTGAAGGTCCAATTTCATTAAAATCAATTGCGCAGGCACATGATTTATCTGAACATTACTTAGAGCAATTAATTTCACCACTTCGTAATGCTCGTCTAGTAAAGAGTACACGCGGAGCATATGGCGGATATGTATTATCAGATCAGCCGGTTAACATTACAGCTGGGGATGTAATCCGTGTATTAGAGGGTCCGATTAGTGTTGTAGAAATGATAGAAGAAGAAGAGCCAGCACAACGCCAATTATGGATGCGTGTTCGTGATGCGGTGCAAGAAGTGTTAGATAGTACAACGTTAGAAGATTTAGTACGTTACGAGGAAGAAAATCACGGGGGCTATATGTTTTACATTTAATTCCTTGTGAAACGATTTGGAAAGAAGGAGATTTAATGGAACGCATTTACTTAGATCATGCTGCGACATCTCCGACTCACCCAGAAGTGGTCGAAAAGATGATTCCATATATGACAGAAACATTCGGAAACCCGTCTAGTATTCACTTTTATGGACGTCAAACGCGCCATGCAGTAGATGAGGCGAGACGCGCATGTGCACGTAGCATTCATGCGAATCCGAGTGAAATTATATTTACGAGCGGTGGTACAGAAGCTGATAATTTAGCGCTTATCGGTGTGGCGCGTGCGAACCGTCATAAAGGTAAACATATTATAACGACGCAAATTGAACATCATGCAATTTTGCATACGTGTGAATTGTTAGAGCGTGAAGGGTTTGAAGTGACATATTTACCTGTCGATGAAACAGGTCGCGTTCAAATTTCTGACATACAAAAGGCATTAACAGAAGAGACAATTCTCGTATCCGTTATGTTTGGGAATAATGAAGTTGGGACGATGCAACCCATAGCGGAAATAGGTAAGCTGCTAAAAGAGCATCAAGCTTATTTCCATACAGATGCGGTACAAGCTTACGGCTTAGTAGAAATTGATGTGAAAGAGTTTGGCATTGATCTATTATCAATTTCAGCTCATAAAATTAACGGACCAAAAGGTGTAGGGTTCCTATACGCTGGTGCAAATGTGAAATTTGAACCGCTATTAATAGGCGGGGAGCAGGAAAGAAAACGCCGTGCTGGTACTGAAAATGTACCAAGTATTGTTGGGTTACAGCAAGCAATTTTGTTAGCTGAAAAAACTCGTGAGCAAAAAAATGCCCAATATGAAGAGTTTAAAGATATAATGGTATCTGTCTTCAAAAATGAAGACATTACTTTCGAGGTAAACGGAAACTTAGAATATCGCTTACCACATGTGCTTAATATTAGTTTTACAGGAATGAACATTGAACCATTTCTTGTGAACTTAGACTTAGCTGGCATTGCAGTGTCAAGTGGTTCGGCTTGTACAGCTGGTTCAATTGATCCATCACATGTATTAGTGGCGATGTTCGGAAAAGACTCCGATCAAATACGTTCATCCGTACGCTTTAGTTTCGGACTTGGAAATATGAAAGAGCAAATTGAGAAAGCGGCGTACGAAACAGTGAAAATCGTGAAGCGATTAACACAAAATTAGCATGGGAGGTGACATGATGAACAAACTACCTCACGAAACACGCGTTGTCATCGGGATGTCCGGTGGCGTCGATTCATCTGTAGCAGCTCTTTTATTAAAAGAGCAAGGTTATGATGTAATCGGAATTTTTATGAAAAACTGGGATGATACGGATGAGAATGGTGTCTGCACAGCGACAGAAGATTACAATGATGTAATTGAAGTGTGTAACCAAATTGGTATTCCGTATTATGCAGTAAACTTTGAAAAACAATACTGGGATAAAGTATTTACGTACTTCTTAGATGAATACCGAGCTGGTCGTACACCAAACCCAGATGTAATGTGTAATAAAGAAATTAAATTTAAAGCATTTTTAGAGCATGCAATTGCGCTTGGTGCTGATTATGTAGCGACAGGTCATTATGCACGTGTTGCTTATATGGACGGCGAATATAAAATGCTTCGCGGCGTCGATGACAATAAAGACCAAACGTATTTCTTAAATCAATTAAGCCAAGAGCAATTATCAAAAACAATGTTCCCGTTAGGTGAATTAAAGAAACCGCAAATTCGTGAAATGGCGAAAGAAGCTGGCTTAGCGACAGCGGCGAAAAAAGATAGTACAGGTATTTGCTTCATTGGTGAGCGTAACTTTAAAGATTTCTTAAGTAACTACTTACCAGCACAACCAGGTGTAATGCAAACATTATCTGGTGAAGTGAAAGGGAAGCATGACGGTTTAATGTATTATACAATTGGACAACGTCATGGCCTTGGAATTGGTGGTAATGGTGATCCATGGTTTGCTGTTGGGAAAAATCTAAAAGAAAACATTTTATATGTTGATCAAGGATTCCATAACGAACTTCTATATGGTGATGAAGTTATTGCTACGAATGTAGGATGGGTAAGTAACAAAGAAAAAGAAACAGAATTTAAGTGCACGGCGAAATTCCGTTATCGTCAAGAAGACAATAAAGTAACGGTTCAAATCGTTGATGAAAATACAGTTCGTATTCTTTGTGATGAGCCAATTCGTGCAATTACACCAGGACAAGCAGTTGTTTTCTATGATGGAGATGAGTGCTTAGGTGGTGCTACAATTGATGAAGTATACCGTAGCGGTAAGAAATTGGATTATTTAGGATAAAACGAGAAGCCTCTGCCGATTCGCGGTTAGAGGTTTCTTTTACATAAAGCGAATTTTCGTTCGCTTGGAAAATACATTCTTTGTTATAATTTGTTGTAGAGGTGAAGGACATGTCAAACAAACTTGAAACAGGTATTCAATATATGCAAGAAGGAAATTGGGAAGAAGCTGCTAAAAATTTCACAGAAGCAATCGAAGAAAATCCGAAAGATGCGCTTGGATATATTAATTTTGCAAACTTATTAGATGTACTAGGTGACAGTGAGAGAGCAATTTTATTTTATAAACGTGCTTTAGAGTTAGATGATAAATCTGCGGCTGCTTATTATGGATTAGGAAATGTATATTACGGTCAAGAGAAATTTGCAGAGGCTAAAGCTGTATTTGAACAAGCGATGCAATCTGGATTACAATCAGCTGATGTAACGTTTATGCTAGGTATTACACATGTACAACTTGGAAATGATCGTCTTGCACTGCCGTTTTTACAAAGAGCAACAGAATTAGATGAAAACGATGTAGAAGCTGTGTTCCAGTGTGGACTTTGCTTTGCACGACTAGAACATATTCAAGAGGCGAAGCCTTACTTTGAAAAGGTATTAGAAATGGATGAAGAGCATGCAGATGCGTATTATAATTTAGGTGTTGCATACGTATTTGAAGATAATAACGAGAAAGCTCTCGCTTTATTTAAGAAAGCAATTGAAATTCAGCCAGATCACTTTTTAGCTGGTAATGGTGTTCGTTTATTAGAGCAAGAAGCTGAATAAGATGAAAATATAGTTAATGGGTAGTTATCCCTCATCTAAATAGGTGGGGGATGTACTGCTCATTAAAGTGAAACGAAACCGGAAAGGAGAGGAAAGATGGGAAATCAACATGCAATGGATTTGTTTGAGGAAGAGAAAAAGTTTATAAAAGCGCAAGTTCTTCATACCATTTTCCACAACGAAGAAAACCTCTATTCCGTTGTCAGTATGAAAGTCATTGAAACGAATGAAACGTACGACGAAAAGAAAGTAATGATAAACGGTCATTTTCCCCGCATGCATGAAGATGAAGTGTTTACGTTGACAGGTCATTTTAAAGACCATCCGAAGTATGGAAAACAATATATGGTCGAAACGTTTAAGAAAGAATTGCCGCAAACGAAAGCCGGTATGGTGCAATATTTAGCGAGTGATTTATTTAAAGGGATAGGAAAGCGTACAGCTGAAAAAATTGTAGATCATCTCGGAGAACATGCTATTTCTAAAATTATGGATGACCCTGAGGCGTTAAATGGTGTTGTCAACAAACAAAAAGCGCAGGAAATATATGAGACAATTGTTGAGCATCAAGGGCTAGAGAAAGTAATGAGTTTTTTAAATGGTTACGGTTTTGGAACGAAGCTTTCTATTAAGATTTACCAACAATATAAAGAGATGACATTAGAAGTGATTCGTAATAACCCGTACCAACTTATCGAAGAAGTGGACGGGATTGGTTTTGGAAGAGCGGATGATATAGGGCGTGCGTTAGGGATATCGGGTAATCACGACGACCGTGTACGCGCAGGATGTTTTTACACATTAGAGAATGTCTCATTACAACTTGGTCACGTTTATATGAGGAAAGACCAACTTGTAAGAGAAACGATGTCACTTTTAAACAATCAAGAAGGAAGAGTGACTGAGGAAGATATTGTAGGCTGTATTGAAACGATGCAAAGTGAAGGGAAAGTCATCATAGAAGAAGAGCGAGTGTATTTAGCAACGTTATTCTACTCTGAAAAAGGTGTTGTAAAGTCCATTCGCAGGCTTATGAATCAAGAAGAAACACCTTCATTTCCAGAGGCAGAAGTGTTAAAAACATTAGGTGAAATTGAAGAACAACTGAACGTACAATATGCACCGCTTCAGCAAGAAGCAATTCAAACGGCACTTCATAAACCGATGATGTTATTGACAGGTGGACCAGGAACAGGGAAAACAACAGTTATTAAAGGAATTGTTGAAATGTATGCGTCACTTCACGGGCTATCGTTAAATCCGAATGAATACAGTGATGATAATCCATTTCCGATATTATTAACGGCTCCAACAGGAAGGGCAGCGAAGCGAATGAGTGAATCAACAGGGCTTCCAGCTTGTACAATTCACCGTTTACTTGGCTGGACGCCAGAAGGGTCTTTCCAGCGTAATGAAACAGATCCGGTACAAGGGAAATTACTCATTATTGATGAATTTTCAATGGTTGATATTTGGCTTGCAAATCAGCTATTTAAATCATTGCCGACTAACATTCAAGTTATCGTTGTAGGCGATGAAGATCAATTGCCATCTGTAGGACCTGGTCAAGTATTGAAAGATTTATTGAATGCAGGTGCAGTTCCAACAGTAAAGCTTACTGAAATTTATCGTCAAGCGGAAGGCTCATCAGTAATTCAACTTGCCCATGCGATAAAAAACGGCACGCTTCCGCCAGATTTGGCGCAAAATCAAAAAGATCGTTCATTTATCGGCTGCACAGGAGCCCAAATTGTTGAGGTTGTTAAGAAGGTTTGTGAAAATGCTAAGACAAAAGGATTTAGCGCAAGAGATGTACAAGTATTGGCCCCGATGTATCGTGGACCGGCCGGTATTAATGTACTAAACGAAGCTTTGCAAGAAGTGTTTAATCCGAAAAGGGAAAAGAGTAAAGAAATTGCTTACGGTGATGTTGTATACCGACGAGGCGATAAAGTCTTGCAACTCGTTAATCAGCCGGAGAGCCAAGTGTTTAATGGTGATATCGGTGAAATTGTTTCAGTGTTTTATGCGAAAGAGAACGTGGAGCAACAAGATATGATTATCGTTTCATTTGATGGAATTGAGGTAACATATACAAAGCCGGATTTAAATCAAATTACACATGCGTATTGTTGTTCGATTCATAAATCGCAAGGTAGTGAATTTCCGATTGTGATTATGCCAATTGTAAAAAGTTACAACCGCATGTTACGTCGTAATTTAATTTACACTGGTATTACAAGAAGTAAGAAGTTCCTTATTATTTGTGGGGAGGAAGCCGCTTTCCAGTCTGGTGTAAATCGCCTTGATGATGCAATGCGTCAAACGACTTTAGCTAGTCGTTTGCAAGAATCACAAGGAGAAGTACAGATGGTAACAGTTAATGGTGAAGAAATGGACGTGGAAAACATTTCACCGTATGATTTCATGTAACAAGGTGAGATTATATAGTGAAACTTTCAAACGTATAACGTTGAAAGGCTCCAGCAATGTATAAATGAATGCGGTTTGGACATAATGGCGAATAGAATCTGGGAGACTGTAAGGAGATGAAAGCCATATGTTTATTTGTCCAAATTGCAAAGGGAAAGACATTGGAAAAATAGGTGTCAACCAATTTTATTGCTGGAATTGCTATATCGAATTATCGGTTTCAAAGGGGAAAATCCATACGCATCAAGTAGAGGAAGATGGTTCATTAAGCTCTCTTGATGATTTATTTGATGAGAATGAAAGAACAATCGGATAACGAAAAGGGGGATTTACTTTGAATCTACGCAATTCATTAATCGCATTAGGTGTTGGGGCGGCAGCGTATCAATATGCTCGCAAACAAGATGTATTTTCAAAACGTAATATGAAAAAAGCACGTAAGATGATTAAATCTTATTTATAAGTGTAAAAAACTCCCTTCATCATAAGGGAGTTTTTTTATGCGCTTGTATGCAAATATAAAAGTCCAATTTCAGAGAAGAGATAGGATAGGCCGTAACATCCAACGCCAAGCATGCCGTAATGAAATAATTGCTTTGCCCTTTCTTTTCGTGAAGAACGAATAAAGAAACCTTTCCAAATACCAAACCCGATACAAATCCATTCAAGAATCATAAAAAGTGCAGATAATATGAGCATAAATAAAACCATTATGAGCCCTCCTGATTATATTGTTTCATGCTGCATTCTCAGGGGTGGTTGTCCTTGTTATGTTATGTATATGTATGTCTTTACAAAACAGTATGGTCTGTACGAAAAGATTTTAAAACTTTTGCACATAACCTACCCTATTTATTTTCAAAATAAAGGTGGAGGAGGTTTTTCGTGTGAAGAATCTTAAAATTATTTGGATATATCGTTTAGGGTTATTGTTACTCGTATTTCTTTGCTTGCTCGTCTTTTTAAAAATTAAGCCGCTATGGGCACCGATTATTTTTGTATGTAAAGTAGCAATTACACCGTTTCTTATTGCGTGTTTTATTGCGTATTTATTGCATCCTTTAATTGAAAAAATTCATAAGGAAGGGATGCCACGTACACTTGCTATTTTGCTTATTTACATCCTTTTCTTTGGTGGAATCGGTTATGGCATTTATAAAGGAACGCCAGTTGTGATTAAGCAATTACAAGAGATTAATGAACAATTTCCGCAGTTTACAAAAATGTATGATTCTTGGATGGATGGCGTCACAGAACAAACAGCGAATTTCCCATCATTTATTCATGAAAAGGTAAAACAAATTTTTGTTGGTGTAGAAACAAAGATACAATCACTTTTGAATAAAGTGATGAGTACAGCTCGTGGTGTACTCGATTCGTTGCTTATTATTTTCTTAATACCGTTCATTGTATTTTACATATTAAAAGATTACGGTGAGTTTTATCATATCTTTTGGAAACTAGTCCCGAGTAAGTGGCGGAGTACTGGACAAATACTGGCGAAAGAAATTGATAAGTCACTCGGAAGTTATATTCGAGGGCAGTTATTTGTTTGCTTAGTATTAGGGGGCGTATCTGTTCTTTCTTTTTGGTTTATCGGTATGAAATATCCATTATTACTCGGCATTATTATTGGGGTAACGGATATAATACCATACTTTGGTCCTATTTTAGGAGCGATCCCGACATTAATGATTGCGGCAACGGTATCAACGAGTTTACTTATTAAGGCTGGAATTACGATTGCTATTTTGCAATTTTTGGAAAGTAACATTTTATCCCCTTACATCGTTGGTAAGTCGCTTCGCATGCATCCTGTTATTATTATGCTTGCATTACTAGTTGGAGGAGAAGTGGCAGGAATTGTAGGATTATTAATATCAGTTCCAATTTTAGCAGTCATTCGTACAGTGATTGTTCATATAAGACCTCTTTTGAAAAAAGAGAATGTGTAATAGGAAAGCCCTCTACTTATAAGAGTAGAGGGCTATGATTATTTAGAGAGTTGCTCGTGTATTTGTTGAACGAGAGTGCTTATATCATTTGTTTGAATATGTTTTATTTTTTTCCATTCATTATCATACATAAAGATAATTTGATTGCTGAAAAGGCACTTTTGTTCTTTTAGGTCAGAAATTTTGTCAAAAGAGTACTCCTCAAATAATAGATTCTTACTTACACCTGGTCCGTAAAAGAAGAGCCGTTTGTTCGTTAAAATTAACAGTCCTGGTCGTGCAACGGAACGATAAATAAATATATTTAATGAACATGCAGTGTAAAATAATATCGTTTCGTCAGTCGTTAACATATTTTTAGCTTTGTTCAATAAGGTTGTCATTATAATCGCTCCTTTATTATTGATAATTTGATTATGAAAAAAATAAAGTATCCAGAAAAGTTCGTAGAGGTAGTACAATTTATTCATACATGCATAATATATGAAAAGGCTGTTAAGAATGAATAGTAGAATACCTATGATTAATAAGCAATTAATACAATATAAATGATTATCTACATTGACAAACTTAAGAGAATTCTATTATATTTAGTCATATAATACATTAAATCAATGACGGAACAAGTACGTTACAGTCCATTTATAGAGAGAAGCTTCCATATGGCTGAAAGAAGCTTTAAATGAAGGGTAACAGAAAGCTAATCCTGAGAGCAGCTAATCACTGCCGTCTTGCCACGTTACGGCACCATGAGGTGATGAATTGATTGTTATTGTAATCAATTCATAATTAGGGTGGTATCGCGAGTTAACTCTCGTCCCTTTTATAGGGACGGGAGTTTTTTATATTTAAGGAGGAAAATACAATGAAACAACTAACAGGCGCACAAATTCGTCAAATGTTTTTAGACTTTTTCCAAGAAAAAGGACATGCAGTAGAACCTAGTGCATCACTAGTTCCGCATGAAGATCCATCTCTTCTATGGATTAATAGTGGTGTAGCTACATTAAAAAAATATTTTGATGGACGCGTAATTCCGCAAAATCCACGTATTACAAACGCTCAAAAATCAATTCGTACAAACGATATTGAAAACGTAGGGAAAACAGCTCGTCACCATACATTCTTTGAAATGTTAGGGAACTTCTCAATCGGTGATTACTTCAAAGAAGAAGCAATTACTTGGGCTTGGGAATTCTTAACGAGCGACAAATGGATCGGATTCGATAAAGAATTACTATCCGTTACAATCCATCCAGAAGATGAAGAAGCATTCACAATTTGGAATGAGAAAATGGGTGTTCCAAAAGAGCGCATCATCCGCTTAGAAGAAAACTTCTGGGATATCGGTGAAGGACCAAGTGGACCGAATACAGAGATTTTCTATGACCGCGGAGAAGCTTACGGTAATGACTTTAGTGACCCGGAATTATATCCAGGTGGAGAAAACGAGCGTTACTTAGAAGTATGGAACCTTGTATTCTCTCAATTTAACCATAATCCAGATGGTTCATATACACCACTTCCTAAGAAAAACATCGATACAGGGATGGGTCTAGAGCGTATGACATCTATCGTTCAAGATGTGCCTACAAACTTTGACACAGACTTGTTCATGCCAATGATTGGTGCAACAGAAACAATCTCTGGTGAGAAGTATCGTAATGGTGACTTAGAAAAAGATATGGCGTTTAAAGTAATTGCTGACCATATCCGTACAGTGACATTCGCTGTTGGTGACGGTGCTCTTCCATCTAACGAAGGCCGTGGTTATGTATTACGTCGTTTATTACGCCGTGCTGTTCGTTACTCGAAGAAATTAAACATCAACCGTCCATTCATGTTTGAATTAGTACCGGTTGTTGGAGAAGTAATGAAAGACTTCTATCCAGAAGTACTTGAGAAGAAAGATTTCATCGCAAAAGTTGTGAAAAATGAAGAAGAGCGTTTCCACGAAACACTTCATGATGGTGAAGCAATTTTAGCTGAAGTTATCGCAAAAGCAAAAGAAGAAAAAACAACTGTTATTTCTGGAGTAGATGCGTTCCGTCTATATGACACATACGGTTTCCCAATTGAATTAACAGAAGAATATGCCGAAGAAGCTGGTATGACAGTTGATCAAGAAGGCTTTGAAAATGAAATGGAAAAACAACGTGAGCGTGCACGTGCTGCTCGTCAAGACGTTGATTCTATGCAAGTTCAAGGCGGTGTACTTGGAGAAGTGAAAGTAGCGAGTGAGTTCGTTGGTTACGGTACAGTTGCAACAGAAAGTAACGTTGTTGCACTTGTGAAAAACGGCGAATACACAGACAGCTTACAAGCTGGCGAAGAAGGACAACTAATGCTTGATGTAACACCATTCTATGCTGAGAGCGGCGGACAAATTGCAGACCGTGGTTACCTTCTTGCTGATGGCGTGAAAGTTCTTGTAAAAGACGTACAAAAAGCACCAAACGGTCAAAACTTGCACAAAGTTGTTGTGGAAGAAGGTACGTTAACGAAAGATGCGGCTGTGAAAGCTATTATCGATACGAAAAACCGTAGTAGCGTTGTGAAAAACCATACAGCAACTCACTTACTACACCAAGCATTAAAAGACGTACTTGGAACGCATGTTAACCAAGCAGGTTCTCTTGTAACTTCTGAACGTCTACGTTTTGACTTCTCTCACTTCGGTCAAGTACAAGCTGACGAATTAGAAAAAATTGAGCGTATCGTAAACGAGAAAATTTGGGAAAGTATTGATGTTGAGATTTCTCAAAAAGCAATCGAAGAAGCGAAAGAAATGGGTGCAATGGCATTATTCGGTGAAAAATACGGTGATGTTGTACGCGTTGTACAAGTTGGCGATTATAGCTTAGAGCTTTGCGGTGGTTGTCACGTTGATAACACAGCTTCTATCGGTATTTTCAAAATCGTTGCTGAGTCTGGTATCGGTGCAGGAACTCGTCGTATTGAGGCGGTAACTGGTAAATCTGCTTATGAATTAATGAACGATCAAGTAGGTTTATTAAAAGAAGCGGCTGGAAAAATGAAAACAAATCCGAAAGACATTTTAACAAGAGTAGATGGTTTATTTGCTGAAGTAAAACAACTTCAAAAAGAAAACGAATCTCTTGCAGCAAAATTAAGCAATATCGAAGCTGGAAACTTAACTGATTCAGTAATGACAGTTGATGGCGTGAACGTATTAGCGGCAAAAGTAAATGTTGCAGATATGAACAACTTACGTACGATGATGGATGATCTGAAAAATAAATTAGAATCAGCAGTTGTCGTATTAGCGTCTGTAAATGATGATAAAGTAAACATCTTAGCTGGCGTAACGAAAGATTTAATTAGCCAAGGATACCATGCTGGTAAACTTGTGAAAGAAGTAGCTTCTCGTTGTGGCGGTGGCGGTGGTGGCCGTCCTGATATGGCACAAGCGGGCGGTAAAAACCCAGCGCAAGTTGAGGAAGCTTTAGCATTTGTACAAGAGTACGTTAAATCTGTTTCAAAATAAAGAGATAGTAGTGTACAATGGTAGGGAGAGGAGAAGTTCTTCTCCCTATACTTACTATATAAGTGAGGTGCTTGAAATGGACGGTTTTGATAAAACAATGAAGTTTAGCATTCAAGATGAAAAACAGAGTGTCCATGTAAATGATGTACTTTTAACTGTGTATGATGCACTTCAAGAAAAAGGCTATAATCCGATTAACCAAATCGTCGGTTATTTATTAAGTGGAGACCCAGCATACATACCTCGCCATAAAGATGCGCGAAGCATCATTCGCAAGCTTGAACGTGATGAGTTAATTGAAGAGCTTGTGAAGTCTTACTTGAAACATCATCGTGAGGAGTAGTTTATGCGGATATTAGGTTTAGATGTAGGTACAAAAACAGTCGGAGTTGCAATTAGCGACGAAATGGGCTGGACAGCACAAGGATTGGAAACAATTAAAATTAACGAAGAACGAGGTTACTTTGGTTTTGACCGTATTTCTGAGTTAGTAAAGCAGTACAATGTGGACAAAATAGTAGTAGGTTTACCTAAAAATATGAATGGTACAATTGGCCCGCGTGGTGAAGCGTGCCAACAATTTGCAGAAAACCTACGAGAGCTGTTACAATTAGACGTTGTAATGTGGGACGAGCGTTTGTCAACGATGGCAGCGGAACGTCTGCTCATTTCGGCTGATGTAAGCCGTAAGAAGCGAAAGCAAGTAATCGATAAGATGGCTGCAGTCGTAATCTTACAAGGATTTTTAGATAGTAAATAAGAGGTGACCAAAATGGAAGAAAATCAAATTACAATTGTAGACGAAAAAGGTAACGAACATTTATGTGAAATTATTTTCACTTTTGATGCTGAAAAATTCGGCAAAAAATCATACGTAGTCTTCTCTCCAATCGGTGAAGTAGACGAAGATGGAGACCCAATTTATGATGCAATGGCTTATGAGCAAAATGAAGAAGAGGGCGGAAGTTTACTTCCAATCGAATCAGAAGAAGAGTGGGAAATGGTACAAGAAATGTTCAACACTCTAGCTGATGAGCAAGAAGCTGAATAATCAAGTATTGAAAAGGTGGACGACATATAGTCCACCTTTTTTTATATGTAAAATGAAAGATTTTTTGTCGAAACTGTGTAATCCTTTGTAGTATAATGAGACGGATTGTAGAAAAAATAAAGTATCTGTCAAAAATGATAGGGAAATTTATTGTGATTTTGTATCGTGTTGTATAGAAATATGTACATATGGCCTACAATTGAATAAGGAGGAAGAGTTTTGGTAGAGAATCAAGTGAAAAAGAAGCGTAGACGCATTTTTTTATTTTCGATTATTGCACTGCTTTTAGTTTGTGGTTCAGTCTATGCGTATATTTCATCCGCATTAGGACCAGTTGATAGCGGGAATAAAAAAGAGATTGAAGTAGAAATTCCAAAGGGATCATCTACTAGTAAAATTGGTGAGATTTTAGAAGAAAAAGGTGCTGTGAATAACGGTACAGTTTTTAGTTTTTATACAAAGGCTAAATCTAAAAATTTACAAGCGGGTACATATTTATTAAATCCTTCAATGAGTGCGAAAGATGTTATAGAACAAATGTCATCTGGTAATGTACATCGTCCAGCTCTTTATAAAGTGACGATAAAAGAAGGGGCACAAGTAACCGAAATTGCAGAAACGGTTGCAAACGAATTAAAGTGGAATAAAGATGATGTCGTACGTCAATTAAACGATAAAGCATTTATTCAAAAAATGCAGAAAAAGTATCCGAAGTTACTAACGGATAAAATCTTTGATAGCAATATTAAATATCCATTAGAAGGTTATTTATATCCTGCGACGTACTCTTTCTATAAAAAAGATACGACGTTAGAAGAAATTGTAATTCCAATGCTTGAAAAAACAAATGCAATCATTGTTCAAAACGAGGCGAAAATGAAAGCGAAAAACTGGGATGTTCATCAGCTTTTAACATTGTCTTCACTTATTGAAGAAGAGGCAACAGGCTTTACAGATCGTCAAAAGATTTCTAGTGTCTTTTATAATCGTTTAGCGAAAGGTATGCCACTGCAAACTGATCCAACGGTATTATACGCACTTGGAAAGCATAAACAACGTGTATTATACGAAGATTTAAAAATAAACTCACCGTACAATACGTATGTTGTGAAAGGATTGCCGGTTGGCCCAATCGCAAACTCTGGTAAACATTCAGTGGAAGCGGCGTTAGAGCCTGCACAAACAGATTATTATTATTTCTTAGCTGCACCAACTGGTGAAGTATACTATGCGAAAACATTGGAAGAGCATAATGCATTAAAGCAAAAATATATTACGAAAAAACAGTGAAATGGGGAGGGATAGCGAAAAAGGTCGCACATCCCTCTTTTTTGTGGTAAAATATATCGGGTTAAAAACTGGCAGAAGAATCGTTTTTAATATCAAAACGGGACGTACAAGCTAAGGGTGAAGCTGGCTTGTATTTTTATTGCATTCTATGTGTGAAAAGACGTCATAGAGGCACTTCTCCATGTAAATAAGGAGGACCATTATGGAGGATGCAGTTAACGAGTACCTATTATCATTTATTGATCCAAAAGATAAATTAATTCTTGAAATGGAAGACTATGCGAAAGAAAATCATGTGCCGATTATGGATCGACTTGGAATGGAATTTATGTTGCAATTTTTACGTTTAATTGGACCGAAAAGCATTTTAGAGCTTGGTACAGCAATTGGCTATTCTAGTATTCGTATGATGCAAGCTATTCCAAATTCTCGCATTGTGACAGTTGAGCGCAATCGCGATCGATATGAAAAAGCACTTGAATATATAGAACGCTCATCAGTTAAAGAGCGTATCTCCGTTATTTACGGTGATGCGTTAGAAACAGGCGAGCAAGTAGAAGAACATGGAACATTTGACGTTATTTTTATTGATGCAGCAAAAGGACAATATCGTCGCTTTTTTGACTTATATGAACCGTTATTAAATCCTGGTGGCGTAATTATTTCAGATAATGTTATGTACCATGGACTTGTAACGACTAAAGAGAAAATTGAAAACAGACGTACACGTGGTTTAATCCGTCGTATTAAGACGTACAATGAATGGCTTATGAACCATGAAGGATATGATACAACGATTTTCCCAATTGGTGATGGAGTAGCTGTTAGTAAAAAGAAAGGGTGACCAAGGTATGAAAAAACCTGAATTGTTAGTAACGCCAAAAGCAGTGGCGGATATCGAACCTCTTGCGCAAGCAGGAGCAGATGCGGTAATGATCGGTGAGCAAAAGTTTGGTTTACGTTTAGCAGGGGAATTTTCACGTGAAGATGTGAAACAAGCTGTGAAGATTGCACATGAAAATGGTGTAAAAGTATATGTAGCAATGAACGCTATGTTCCACAACGATAAAGTAGAAGAATTAACAGATTATGTTGCATTTTTAAATGAAGTACATGTAGATGCAATTGTTTTCGGAGATCCAGCAGTATTAATGGCGGTTCGCGAAGTAGCGCCAAATATGCAATTGCACTGGAATACAGAAACAACAGCAACAAACTGGTTTACTTGTAACTATTGGGGACAAAGAGGAGCAAAACGTGCTGTATTAGCTCGTGAGCTCAGCTTAGATGAAATTGTTGAATTAAAAGAAAATGCTGAAGTGGAACTTGAAGTGCAAATTCACGGTATGACTTGTATGTTCCAATCGAAGCGTTCATTAGTAGGAAACTACTTTGAGTATCAAGGACGTAATCTTGACATTGAAAAGAAAAAATATGAAGAGAATATGTTCTTATATGATCCAGAGCGTAACAATAAATATCCAATTTATGAAGATGAAAATGGTACTCACATTATGAGTCCAAACGATATTTGTTTCATCGATGAATTAGAGGAATTAATCGATGGTGAAGTAGATAGCCTAAAAATTGATGGTGTACTAAAAAGCTCTGCATACATTATTGAGGTAACGAAGAAGTATCGTAAAGCTATTGATTTATGTGTAGAAGATCGTGATGCGTATTATGACGTGAAAGACGATTTATATAAAGAGATAGAAGAAATGCAACCGGTAAATCGTCCGTTAGATACAGGATTCTTCTTTAAAGAGACGGTTTACTAAACGAGGAGGGTGTAGGAAATGACTGTACAAGAAATTTCACGAGTGATCGATGGCAAACGCGTTATTGTGAAGAAACCTGAACTGTTAATCCCTGCGGGTAACTTAGAAAAATTAAAAGTAGCTATCCATTATGGGGCAGATGCTGTATATTTAGGTGGACAAGAATTTGGTCTTCGTTCGAATGCAGGTAACTTTACACTGGAAGAAATGGCAGAAGGTGTTGAATTTGCAAAGAAATATGGAGCAAAAATATATGTAACAACAAATATCTTTGCACATAATGAAAATATGGACGGGCTAGAGGAATATTTAAAAGGGATTGAAAAAGCTGGCGTAACGGGAATTATCGTTGCTGATCCGCTTATTATTGAGACGTGTAAACGTGTAGCACCTACTGTTGAGGTGCATTTAAGTACACAACAATCACTATCCAACTGGAAAGCAGCACAGTATTGGAAAGAAGAAGGTTTACATCGTCTTGTATTAGCTCGTGAAGCAAGCTATGAAGAGATGAAAGAGATTAAAGAAAAAGTGGATATTGAAATTGAAGCATTCGTCCATGGTGCAATGTGTATCGCATATTCAGGAAGATGTACGTTAAGTAACCATATGACAGCGCGTGACTCTAACCGTGGTGGTTGTTGTCAATCTTGCCGCTGGGACTATGATTTAGTTCAAACGGTATCACAACATAAAGATGCAAAAGAGCTTCCTCTATTCCAAGAAGAAGATGCTCACTTTGCAATGAGTCCAAAAGATTTAAATTTAATTTTATCAATTCCGAAAATGATTGAAATTGGGATCGATAGCTTAAAAGTTGAAGGACGTATGAAATCTATTCATTACGTAGCGACAGTAGCGACTGTATATCGTAAAGTAATTGATGCATATTGTGCGGATCCTGATAACTTTGAGTTTAAACAAGAATGGTTAGATGAGCTTGATAAATGTGCAAATCGTGATACAGCTCCTGCATTCTTTGAAGGGGTTCCAGGACATCAAGAGCAAATGTTTGGAAATCATAGTAAGAAAACAACGTATGATTTCGCTGGTTTAGTGTTAGATTATAATGAAGAAACGGGCATCGTAACGATTGAGCAACGTAATCATTTCAAACCAGGACATGAAGTGGAGTTCTTTGGGCCAGAAATAGAAAACTTTACGCAGACGGTGGAGAAAATTTGGGATGAGGATGGAAACGAATTAGATGCAGCGAGACATCCGTTGCAAATCGTGAAATTCAAAGTGGATCAACGAGTGTATGTGAATAATATGATGCGCAAAAGCATACTTCAATAAGAAAGAGTGATAGTCGAATGGGGACGAATAAGCCTGTTGTAATTGGAATTGCTGGTGGTTCGGGATCAGGTAAAACGAGTGTAACGAAAGCGATTTTTGACCATTTTAAAGGTCATTCTATTTTAATCTTAGAGCAAGATTATTATTACAAAGATCAAAGCCATTTACCAATGGAAGAGCGTTTAAAAACAAATTATGATCATCCGCTTGCGTTTGATAATGATCTGTTAATTGAACATTTGCAGCAGTTGCTTGCATATGAGCAAATTGATAAGCCTGTATATGACTATACATTGCATACGCGTTCAGAAGAAATTATTCCAGTTGAGCCGAAAGATGTAATCATTTTAGAAGGAATTCTTATTTTAGAAGACCCACGTCTTTGTGAGTTAATGGACATTAAGCTATTCGTTGATACAGATGCGGATCTTCGTATCCTGCGCCGCATGCAGCGTGATATTAAAGAGCGCGGTCGTACGATGGATTCAGTTATTGATCAATACGTAAGTGTTGTACGTCCAATGCACAATCAATTTATTGAGCCTTCTAAGAAGTTTGCGGATATTATTATCCCTGAAGGTGGACAAAACCACGTTGCAATTGATATTATGGTTACAAAAATTGCAACAATTCTTGAACAAAAAGTAAATTTGTAATAGCATAGTAAAAGATATACGATAGGAAGGGATTTTTTCCCTTCCTATCGAATACAATGAAACATGCAACCTCATCTATATATAGGTGAGGGCATATTTATATCAACTTTCCATACATATCTTCTTTATATAAAGAAGAATTGGGAATACGGGGTTGTATGTGACAACTCCGCTAGTGCATGCGTGCTAGAAACCTCCGCTATATAAGTGGGGGAGTTTTCATATGGAACTCCTCTTTTTTTTCGGGGGATTGGTATATAAAAGGAGTGGAAAATATGGCAACAGAAAAAACATACCCTATGACGCAAGAGGGTAAGCAAAAGCTAGAGAATGAACTTGAGGATTTAAAAACGGTAAAACGTAAAGAGGTTGTAGAGCGCATTAAGATTGCACGTAGCTTCGGAGATCTTTCTGAGAACTCTGAGTATGACGCAGCGAAAGATGAGCAAGCGTTCGTAGAAGGACGTATTACACAATTAGAAAACATGATTCGTAACGCAGTTATCATCACAGATAATGGCGAAGAATCTACTGTTGTTACATTGGGTAAAACTGTAACATTTAAAGAATTACCAAATGGAGATGAAGAAGCTTACACAATCGTAGGTAGTGCGGAAGCTGATCCATTTGAAGGAAGAATTTCTAACGATTCTCCAATCGCAAAAAGCTTATTAGGTAAGCAAATTGGTGAGAAGGTAGCAATTCAAACACCAGGCGGAGAAATGCAAGTAGAGATTATCTCTGTAAAATAAAAAAAAGATTCTCCCTCGGGAGAATCTTTTTTTTATTTTATCTGTAGAATGGAAAAATGTATGAACATTTGAACGGTTCGACAGAAAATGTCAAAAAGTTACTTTAAGCTTTGATATCATAATTAAGAACTATAGGTTTTAATAGGGAAAAGGGGCTAATTATGAAACATAAAATCTTTACAGGACTGGTTTGTAGTATATCCATATTAGGGCTCGTTGCATGTGGAACGAATGAGGAAACTACATCATCAAAGGGCGAAAAAATAAAGCAAGAAGAAAAAAAGGATACTAGAGCAACTGAGGGTCCAAAAAGCGTAGAAAATCCACAAGATAAAAAGGAATTTGATGATTTTGATGTAGCATATCAATTAGCTATTGTGATGAAAATGTTTCAAAATGTAACAATTAAGTATGATTATGCGATTGGGAATCCAGATTATTTATTGCGAGACTCAATGGACCAAAAAACAATAGATGACATGAAGAATATGTTGCAAGAACAGGCGAAGAATAATGATAAAATTTTAAAGGATGAAGTAAATCAAGCATATACATATTTGAAACAATCGAAAGTAAGTAATAAAGATGATATTCAAAAAATAATAGATGCAGAAAATAATTACTTACAAATTGTAGATAAAATGATTGCTTGTATTGATTCTGTAACAGTCGAGAATGCTAAAGAAAAAAGAAGTGAAATGAATAATTTAAGTGAGGAATATTTAAAAGTAGCGGCTAACGTAACACCTACTGTAATTGAAGCTGCCAAAAACACTGGGGTGAATGAAACAGAATTTAAATCGCTTCTTATGAAATTTCTAGAGAAGCCAAAGAAGCAATAACAGCTTATGTAATATGTATTTTTGTTTTGTAGCTTGTATAAATAAAATGGTACCTCGTCTAAACTACAATAGACGAGGTGTTTTTTATGGAAATAAAACGGAGAGTTACAATTGTATTAATTTGTTTTATATGTGTTATGTTTTTATTACTTTGTCGTTTAATTCAAATACAAATTACAGATACGGAATCATTTACGGATCGTAAGATTAATTTAATCGAAAAAAGTGTTACACAACGGACGCAATCTATTACGATAGATGATGGACGAGGCCATTTTATAGACCGAAACGGTAAGGAAATAGGTGAGCAAAAGTATCCAGTGTTAATTGTTTTTCCATTTCTACAAATAAAAAATGGCATGTTAGAGAAGATTGCACATATCATTGGTATGTCGAGACAAGAGATTGAAAGTCAAATGAAAGATAAGAAAAGTGCATTTATCATGCAAAGAGGAAATGGACCATTTCGCTTAGCACGAGAGCAGATGGAGAAGGTGAATCAATTAAATGTATTAGGCATAGTAGCAGCTGAAGTTCGTTTACGGCAAACTAGCGTGATAAATCATTTAATTGGCGATGTGGGTGAGAATGAACGGGAATTTCAAAAACGATACGGAGGAGTAAGAAAAATTTCAAAACAAACGCCAATTGGCATTTCAGGATTACAGCAATCATTTGATGAATTTCTTTTGACCGATGGAGGGGCAAAAGTATTGTATCAAGTGGACAGACAAGGAGAACCGATTTTTGGGAAACAAGCGAAATATACGTCGCCTGGAAATCCATTTTACCCAGTGACGATTCAAACTACTTTACATAACGAATTACAGCAAAAAGCAGAAGAAGTGGTTGAAGCAAGCGGAATAAAGAAGGGGGGATTAGTGTTACTTGATGTAAAGAAGAATGAAATTTTGGCGATGGTCAGTAAACCATCTGTACAGGTGAAAGATGAGGCTTTATATAAAACTACGCTTGAAAATCAAATGTTAACACCACATTTTCCCGGTTCTGTTTTTAAAACAATAGTTGCAGCGGCAGTGATTGATCAAAATAAAAATGTTTTTAATCGCGCGTTTAATTGTGATAAAGATTTATATGGCGAAGACCACCCACAAGTTATGATGGGTACACTTAGTTTTAAAGAGAGCTTTGCTAGAAGCTGTAACAGGACATTTGCAGAGTTAGGTAACGAGTTGATACAAAAGGATAAGATGGTGTTAGAAACTTACGTAGTGGCTTTAGGAGCCGCTGATAAGGTTGGGTGGAAAGGTCCTGTATTTCATACAACTCATTTTGAGCAAATGCCAGAGGAGAAGAGTGTTACGATTTGGGAGAGTGAAGGAAATAAGAATAGTAAAAAGGCGGTAGCGCAAACAGCAATTGGACAGAAAGATGTACGTCTGTCACCTCTAGCGATTGCAAATATGATGGCGACAATTGCTAGAGGTGGAGAAAAGATGGAAGTGAAAGCTGTTGAAAAAATAATGTATAAAAACGGAACGGACTTTTATATATTTGAAGACCATACATTAGGTGGAAAACAGCTTTCGTATGAAACAGTGAAAACATTACAAGAGTTATTAAGGAGTGTTGTAACAACGGAGAAAGGAACAGGAGCAGCATTCCAATCATTGCCGCTAAGTGTTGCCGGAAAATCTGGGACAGCGCAAACAGGAAAAGGGACGAAAGAGAATCATTGGTTTGCGGGCTATTTTCCATATGAAAATCCAAGATATGCTTTAGTTGTCGTGGATATAGAAACGAATAGCAAGTTAAATACAGTTACACCTATTTTCAAAGCTATTGTAGAATCAATCCATCAATTAGAGAATGAAAAGTAATCTTGCAATTCATAGTGAAATGTTTTCATTTCGTGAAAATATTATTGTAAATGTTCAACCTTTCTAGATTTAATGTTACAATAGCAAGTATGAAAAACTGCATGGAGGTTTGAAGAATGGCAGGAGGATCTAGATTCCAACAGAAACAACAAAAACGTCGTCAAAACGGTGTTTTAAATATTGCAATCGCAATTGTATTAATATTAGTAGCTATTGTATCATATCAATTGTTTGTTCCAGAAAGAAAAGAACAAGCGTCTTCTAGTGACAAAAAAGTAGCTCAGCAAACAACGAAAGAGAATAAAGCTGAGAAAGCTAAGGGCAAAGAAGAGACGAAGAAGAATGAACAAGAGAAGGCAGAGGCTAAGAAAGAAGAAGAAGAGAAGCTAAAGGCTGAAGAAGAACAGAAAAAAGCTGAAGAAGAAGCGAAGGCTAACGAGAAAGTAGCAGCTGAAAAAACACAGCCAAAGGCAACTGACGCTTATACGAAATCTTCTTGGAAGCCAGTAGGTACAGAGCAAGGTGCAACACCTGCGATGACGTTTAAAAAAGGTACAGCAGATTGGAATGAGATGAATCAAGCGATCTCAGCTGCAATTGACGTTCCAGTAGAGCAATTAGTTATTCATCGAATCGGAAATAACGGTAAAAATAAAGCTTACGGTAACGTACAAGATAAACAATCAGGTAAAAGATATTATGTAAATATTGATTGGGTAGATAATGAGGGCTGGAAACCAGTACTTGTTCAAACTCTAAACTAAAAAAAGAGAAGCTCCTAAGGAGCTTCTCTTTTTTTAGTTAGCGTAATTTCTTTAATTTAAAATGAACAACCGCGCTATAATACGGTCTTTTGCTTTCGGGATCCATAACCATTTGATGTGAGATGTGATGAACTTCAAGCATAAGTGCTTTATTATTATCGATTTGTTCACTAATTTTTCGTTCTAAAGAAGCTAAGTCTCCCGCTTCAAAAAATTCTACTTTATCTTCTAACATTTCAAAGGTAAATGACATGAAGACGGCCCCTCTCCTATGTAATCAACTATAGTGTAACAAAGAAAAGAAGGAAATACCATGTACATTTCAATTGACATTTTTAGAAAGAGGGAATATCATACTGATAAAACCGATAAGAAAAAGGGGAATTTTTATGGGTACAGAATTTAATGGTTTATTTGATGAGTGGGCTCATACGTACGACTCATTCGTACAAGGCGAAGATATACAATATAAAGAAGTTTTCGCCCATTATGAGGACATTCTAGAGGATGTAGTTAACAAGTCATTTGGTCATGTATTAGAATTTGGTGTTGGTACAGGTAATTTAACAAATAAATTATTACTTGCCGGCCGCACAGTTTACGGTATAGAACCGTCACGTGAAATGCGCATGATTGCAAAAGAGAAATTACCGCAAGAGTTTTCCATTACAGAAGGTGATTTTCTTTCGTTTGAAGTCCCAAATTCAATTGATACCATTGTAAGCACCTATGCATTTCATCATTTAACAGATGATGAAAAAAATGTAGCGATTGCGAAGTATAGTCAATTACTAAACAAAGGTGGTAAAATAGTGTTTGCTGATACGATATTTGCAGATCAAGATGCATATGATAAAACTATTGAAGCAGCAAAACAAAGAGGTTTTTACGATTTAGCAAACGATTTGCAAACAGAATACTATACACGTATTCCGGTCATGCAATCTATTTTTGAAAACAATGGCTTCCATGTAACGTTTACGAGATTAAATCATTTCGTGTGGGTAATGGAGGCAACTAAGCAATAGAAAGAGGGATTAGATTGAGAATTGCTGTAATTGGAGCAATGGAAGAAGAAGTACGTATTTTACGTGACAAATTAGAACAAGCAGAAACAGAAACGGTTGCGGGTTGTGAATTTACGAAAGGACTATTAGCAGGACATGAAGTAATCTTGTTAAAGTCTGGTATTGGTAAAGTAAATGCAGCGATGTCAACGACAATTTTATTAGAAAGATATAAGCCTGAAAAAGTAATCAATACAGGTTCAGCTGGTGGATTCCATCACTCTCTAAATGTGGGAGATGTAGTGATTTCAACAGAAGTTCGTCATCATGACGTAGATGTAACAGCATTTAACTATGAGTATGGTCAAGTACCAGGAATGCCGCCTGGATTCAAGGCTGATGAAGCATTAGTTGCATTAGCTGAGAAATGTATGCAGGCAGAAGAAAATATTCAAGTTGTAAAAGGTATGATTGCAACAGGCGATTCATTTATGAGTGATCCGGACCGCGTTGCAGCCATTCGTGATAAATTTGAAGATCTTTATGCAGTAGAAATGGAAGCAGCAGCTGTTGCACAAGTATGCCACCAATATGAAGTTCCGTTTGTTATCATTCGTGCACTTTCTGATATTGCTGGTAAAGAATCAAATGTTTCATTTGATCAATTTTTAGATCAAGCAGCTCTTCATTCTACAAACTTTATCGTAAAAGTATTAGAAGAGTTAAAGTAATGTAACAAAAAGGCAACTGTCTCATATAAAGAAAATACATACAGTTGCCTTTTCTTTATTGGCAAATAAGGGGGAGAACACGATGAATGTATATCGTGGAGTTCATGAGTTAATTGGTCATACACCAATTGTAGAAATTACTCGTTTTTCACTTCCAGAAGGGGTCCGTTTATTTGCGAAGCTTGAATTTTATAACCCAGGTGGAAGCGTTAAGGATCGTTTAGGAAGAGAATTAATCGAAGATGCGCTCGAAAAAGGGCTTGTTACCCAGGGCGGAACAATTATTGAACCGACTGCTGGAAATACTGGTATTGGACTGGCACTTGCAGCGTTAGAACATGATTTGCGCGTTATTGTTTGTGTACCAGAGAAATTTAGTATTGAAAAACAAGAATTAATGAAAGCACTAGGTGCAACGGTCGTGCATACACCGACTGAGCAAGGAATGACCGGCGCAATAGCAAAAGCGAAAGAGTTAGTAAATGACATACCGAATTCATACTCTCCAAGTCAGTTTGCGAATGAAGCAAATCCTCGTGCTTATTTCAAAACACTAGGTCCTGAACTTTGGTCGGCACTTAACGGAGAGATTAATATATTTGTTGCAGGAGCAGGAACTGGTGGTACATTCATGGGGACTGCATCTTATTTAAAAGAAAAAAATGTAGATATAAAAACGGTTATTGTGGAACCAGAAGGATCTATTTTAAATGGTGGTAAAGCTGGCTCGCATGAAACAGAAGGGATTGGTCTTGAATTCATCCCGCCATTTTTGAAAACATCTTATTTTGATGCAATTCATACAATCTCTGATCGAAATGCATTTTTACGAGTGAAAGAATTAGCGCAGAAGGAAGGTCTTCTCGTTGGAAGCTCTTCAGGAGCAGCATTTCATGCAAGCTTACTTGAAGCAGAGAAAGCGGCGCCAGGTACAAATATTGTAACGATTTTTCCTGATAGTAGTGAGCGCTATTTAAGTAAAGACATATACAAAGGATGGGAATAAAAAATGAGAGCAAAGACAAAGTTAATTCATGGTATTCGCATAGGAGAACCTTCAACTGGATCTGTAAACGTACCGATTTATCAAACAAGTACGTACAAACAAGAAGCAGTTGGTAAGCATCAAGGATATGAATATTCACGTACAGGCAACCCAACACGTGCTGCTTTAGAAGAAATGATTGCTGTATTAGAAAATGGTCATGCTGGATTTGCATTTGGTTCAGGAATGGCTGCTATTACAGCGACAATTATGTTGTTTTCAAAAGGTGACCACGTTATTTTAACAGATGATGTGTATGGCGGAACGTATCGCGTGATTACGAAAGTATTAAATCGCTTCGGTATTGAGCATACATTTGTAGATACAACAAATCTAGAAGAAGTTGAAGAAGCGATTCGTCCAAATACGAAAGCAATTTATGTAGAAACACCAACGAACCCACTACTAAAAATTACTGATATTAAGAAAATATCTACTCTTGCTAAAGAGAAAGACGTATTAACAATTATTGATAACACATTCATGACGCCATATTGGCAGTCGCCGATTTCTTTAGGAGCAGATATTGTGCTTCATAGTGCAACGAAATATTTAGGAGGTCATAGTGACGTAGTTGCAGGTTTAGTAGTTGTAAATAGCCCACAACTAGCAGAAGACCTTCACTTTGTACAAAACTCAACAGGAGGTATTCTTGGACCACAAGATAGTTTCTTACTACTTCGCGGTTTAAAAACATTAGGAATTCGTATGGAGGAACATGAGACGAATTCACGCGCTATTGCTGAGTTTTTAAATAATCATCCAAAAGTAAATAAAGTATATTACCCAGGTCTTGCATCACATCAAAACCATGAACTAGCAACAGAACAAGCAAATGGGTTTGGTGCGATTATCTCATTTGATGTAGATAGCGAAGAAACATTAAATAAAGTACTTGAGAAATTGCAATACTTTACACTTGCTGAAAGTTTAGGAGCTGTAGAAAGTTTAATTTCTATCCCATCTCAAATGACACATGCATCCATCCCGGCAGATCGCCGCAAAGAATTAGGAATTACAGATACATTAATTCGTATTTCTGTCGGTATTGAAGATGGTGAAGATTTAATTGAAGATTTAGCACAAGCGCTATCATAATAAAAATGCACTGCTAATATTAGCAGTGCATTTTTATTATGATATTTTGTGAAAATATTCACAAAATAGACATACACAAATGAAATGATTTCGTGTATATTGAATTCATGAAGTGTTACTCACGAACAATCATGTGAAATGTTTCACAAACAATGAAGTTCATGTAGGAAAGCAACTCTATTTTTTTACGCTAATCGGGACTTATTGTGACCTACAGGGTCTTATTTAGTCCAAGATAGCAGAATAGGAGGAATTTACATGGTAGTCAAAGAGAAAGTTGTAAATGAAATGCAGGAAGTAAAAGAGATGATTGATACGTTAGTGAATAACGGTCGAAAGGCTTTACAAGCATTAGAAAGTTTTACACAAGAGCAAATTGACAACATTGTTCATGAAATGGCATTAGCAGGTGTTGATCAACATATGCCACTTGCAAAGTTGGCTGTTGAAGAAACAGGGCGTGGTGTATACGAAGATAAATGCATTAAAAATATTTTTGCTACTGAATATATTTGGCATAGCATAAAGAAAGATAAAACAGTAGGGATTATTCACGAAGATCCTCATGAAGAAATAATAGAAATTGCGGAACCTGTCGGTGTAGTAGCTGGGGTAACACCGGTAACGAATCCGACATCGACAACAATGTTTAAAGCATTAATCGCGATAAAAACGAGAAATCCAATTATTTTCGCATTTCATCCTTCAGCACAAAACTGTTCTATTGCAGCCGCGAAAACAGTATACGATGCAGCGGTGAAGGCGGGGGCACCAAAACATTGTATTCAGTGGATTGAAAAACCTTCAGTCGAAGCAACGAAACAATTAATGAACCATGAAGGTGTTGCGCTTGTTTTGGCAACTGGAGGAGCAGGTATGGTGAAATCAGCTTATTCTACTGGAAAACCAGCGCTAGGTGTAGGTCCTGGTAATGTACCATGTTATATAGAGAAATCAGCGCATATAAAACGAGCGGTTAATGATTTGATTTTATCAAAAACTTTTGATAACGGTATGATTTGTGCATCAGAACAAGCAATCATTGTAGACAAGGAAATTTATGATGATGTGAAAACAGAAATGATTGCAAATGATTGTTACTTTGTAACTGAGGAAGAGAGAAGAAAATTAGAAAAGCTCGTTATTAATGAAAATACATGTGCAGTAAATAGTGATATTGTAGGGAAATCAGCACAGTATATTGCTGAATTAGTTGGAATTACTGTACCTAAAAATACAAAACTGCTTGTAGCTGAAATACAAGGTATCGGAGCAGCATATCCACTATCTCGTGAGAAATTGAGTCCAGTATTAGCTTGTGTAAAAGCAAATTCATTAGAAGAAGGATTTACATATTGTGAAGAAATGTTAAGCCTCGGTGGTTTAGGACATTCAGCAGTCATTCATTCTGTAAATAAAGAAGTGCAAAAGCAATTTGGATTACGCATGAAAGCTTGCCGCCTCATTGTAAATGCCCCTTCATCACAAGGAGGAATCGGTGACATATATAATGGGTTTATTCCATCACTTACGCTTGGATGTGGCTCGTATGGGAAAAACTCAGTTTCTCAAAACGTAACAGCGACGCATTTATTAAATATAAAAAGGTTGGCAAATAGAAAAAAGAATATGCAGTGGTTCAAGTTACCACCAAAAATTTATTTTGAAAAACATGCGACAGCATATTTAGCAAGTATGCCTAACATTTCACGTGCATTTATTGTAACGGATCCGGGAATGGTTGAGCACGGATATGTAGATACAGTCGCGCACTATTTACGTAAACATGCAAATGATGTGAAAGTTGAAGTTTTCTTTGAGGTCGAGCCAGATCCATCAGATGAAACTGTGTTTAAAGGTGCGGAAATGATGAGAAGTTTTAAGCCGGATGTCATTATCGCACTTGGTGGTGGTTCAGCTATGGATGCAGCGAAAGGGATGTGGCTTTTCTATGAGTACCCAGAAACAACATTCTATGGAATTAAACAAAAGTTTTTAGATATAAGAAAACGTACATGTAAATATCCGGAATTAGGAAATAAGGCGCAGTTTGTTGCCATTCCAACGACATCAGGAACGGGATCAGAAGTGACACCGTTTGCGGTTATTACAGATAAGAAAAATAATA
The DNA here is from genome assembly GCF_001455345.1 of Bacillus thuringiensis. Lineage (GTDB taxonomy): Bacteria > Bacillota > Bacilli > Bacillales > Bacillaceae_G > Bacillus_A > Bacillus_A thuringiensis_N. The sequence continues at coordinate 4,263,031 of NZ_CP013274.1, read as the reverse complement.
TAAAGTATCCGCTTGCAGATTATGAATTAACACCAGATGTAGCAATTGTTGATCCGCAATTTGTAATGACAGTACCACCACATGTAACAGCAGACACTGGGATGGACGTATTAACGCATGCAATAGAGGCGTATGTGTCTGTTCTGGCAAATGACTATACAGATGGATTAGCATTAAAGGCCATTGATCTCGTATTTAAATATTTACCAAGAGCATTTAAAGATGGAAATGATGAAGAAGCACGAGAAAAAATGCATAATGCTTCTGCAATTGCAGGTATGGCATTTGCAAACGCGTTTCTAGGTATTAATCACAGTTTAGCACATAAGATTGGGCCGGAATTCCATATTCCGCATGGGCGTGCGAATGCAATTCTTATGCCGCACGTAGTTCGCTATAATGCTATTAAGCCAAGAAAACACGCATTGTTTCCAAAATATGAGCACTTTGTAGCTGATGAACGTTATGCACATATTGCGAGAATGCTCGGGCTTCCAGCAAGTTCGGCGGCAGAAGGTGTGGAATCACTCGTTACAGCAATTATTGAGCTTGGAAAAAGTTTAAATATAAATATGAGTATTGCAGGACAAGGAGTTGCTAAAGATCAATTTGAAGAGGTTGTTGGATTATTAGCAGAAAGAGCTTTTGAAGATCAATGTACAACAGCTAATCCAAAATTACCTCTTATTTCAGAGCTGAAAGAAATTTATATGGAAGCATATAAAGGTGAGTAATGGTTATGAAAGAGTCGCAATAAAGCGGCTCTTTTTCTTTTGGAAAACATCTCCCAGAATGGCTGTATTTACTTGTCTTTAAGTTTAATAGAATATGATACAGTGAAATGGAGGAGTGAGAATATAATGAAAGAATTACAAGAAAAAATAGAAGATTATACTCGGTTCGGACAAATCCTTCTCGCTGTAAGTACATTGTTAATGGTTGGCTTATTGATTCCGAATGGAGCAAAAGAAGCATTACAACCTTTTGTTATGATGGGGAGCATCGTTATATTTTTAGGTTTATCCTTCTTTTTCTTTCAGCGTGTGAAAGTGATGCGAGACGAGTTAGAGGGAAACGAATGTGAATAATATTGATAAATAGAGCGTTACAAAAAGAAGGAATCTTTTTGTAACGCTTTTTGTTTTTTCTAGAAAATGTATGCGTTCCATATTGACAATGATAATCCTTATCAATTAAAGTAGAATAGTAGTTAATGATTATCATTATCAGTTAGAGGTGGAAGGATGAAAAAATCTATTACGCTATTCACAGCGATTTTATCAATTTTTTTCTTATTAATAGGTTGCAGTGCAAAAGGAGACGAAAAAGCATCGGCAACAAAAACGGAAAAAGGAAAAGAGAAAATCGAAGTTACGGATCTGTCAGGAAGGAAGGTAACATTCGATAAGACGCCAGAAAGTTTTGCTACGTTGAGTATGGGAGATATGGATATAATTCATGCTTTAGGTGGAAAAATAGTAGGTCGTCCAGATGCAAAAATAACTCTTCCAGAGGATGTAAAGAAAATACAAGTAATCGGGAACGCACATCAGCCGAATTTTGAGCAAATTGCTAGTGTAAAGCCTGATGTACTTATTGCTAACAATGGATTCCAAAAGAACGTTCCAACGGTTGAAAGACAAGGAACGAAAGTAATGATTTCTTCTGCGAATTCTGTACAAGATATTCAAAAGAATATTGAGTTATATGGAACGATAATGAAGAAAGAAGATAAAGCAAAAGAACTTAACAAAAAAATTAATGATCAAATAAAGAAATATGAGAAAAAGAGCGATGTGAAAGCATTGCTAGTGTATGGAGCACCAGGTACATATTTAGCAGCATTACCAACATCTTTATCAGGTGATATTTTAGAAAAGACAGGCGGGAAAAATATTGCAGCTGATTTTCCAGAAATGAAGGAATATCCGCAATATGCACAGCTCAGCGTAGAACGTATTATTGAGGCAAATCCAGATGTGATTTATTTAATTACACATGGAGATCCAAATAGCGTTAAAAAAGCATTTGAAGGCGAAATGATGAAAAATGAAGCATGGAAAAATTTAGATGCAGTAAGACAAAATCGTGTAGTTATTTTGCCACCTGATTTATTTGGATCTAATCCTGGAACAAAAGTTACAGAAGCGATGGACTTTATGTATAAAAGTATACAAGATGTAAGGAAATGATAAGTATGGAAAGTAGTGAAGTAGTAAGGGAAAAGGAACATCCTTTTGCGAAAAAAAGATGGATCATAGCAGTTAGTTTAGTTGTATTAACGATCTTAGGTCTTTTTTACGGCCTTTTCGCAGGAAGCTTATCCTTTTCTTTACGAGATATTCTAACAGGGATACAAGATGAGGGTTCGACAGTTCATCGAATTGTATGGGACCTTCGTATACCAAGAGTGCTCGTTGGGTTTATAGTAGGGACATGTTTAGCTGCATCTGGTGCATTACTACAAGGCGTTATGAGAAATCCTCTTGCAGATCCTGGTATTATTGGAGTTTCATCTGGAGCAGGCCTTGTAGCAATTGTAATTATGACTTTATTCCCTCAGCATATGGCTTTTTTACCGCTCGGGGCGTTTTCAGGAGCTTTCATAACGGCGATGGTCATTTATGCTTTATCATGGCAAAAAGGGGCACCACCTTCAAGAATTGTCTTAGTAGGTGTATCAATTAATGCATTAATTGGTGCAGCGACGTCGGCGTTAATGTTATTACACAGTGACAAAGTACAATCCGTGTTACCTTGGTTAGCAGGTGGCATTGGTGGGGTAAGTTGGGCACATTTAAACATGATTATTTATTATGCAATATTCGCTATTATATTGGCCTTCTTTGGTATCAAGCATATTCGAGTATTAATGCTTGGAGATGAAATGGCGAAATTATTAGGTCATAACGTGGAGAGAAGCCGGTTTTATTTAATAGTAGTAAGTACGTTATTAGCTGGAATTGCGGTTAGTGTTTCTGGTCTTATTGGATTTGTCGGCCTTGTCGTACCACATATGTTACGTTTATTAGTTGGAAATGACTATAAATATTTACTGCCATTATCATGCCTTGGCGGCGGGGTATTACTTGTTTTTGCGGATGCAATAGCTCGAAGTTGGTTTGACCCAATCGAATTGCCTGTTGGTATTTTACTGTCCTTCTTAGGTGGTCCGTTCTTCTTATATTTAATTCATAGAGGAGGAAAACGAAGTGATTTCCGTTAACAAAGTGTTTTACGCACACTCTGAAAGATTTCAAATGCAAAATATGAATGTACATATTAAGGCTGGAGAAATCGTTAGTTTAATTGGTCCGAATGGATCGGGAAAATCTACTTTGCTTCGTTTAATAGCAAGGCTACTGAAACAAAGCGAAGGGGACATCATTTTAGATGGGAAAAATATTCATATGATGAAGAGTGCTGATGTAGCGAAGCAATTAGCGATGTTACCACAAATGCATGATCATCAATTAGATTTAACAGTGAAAGAACTAATTGAGTTCGGAAGAGGTCCACATAAATCATGGAGTAGCCGCTTAAATAAAGAAGATGAAGAAATTGTTGATTGGGCATTGTCTGTTACAAATCTTGAAGGGTATGAATATCGTCTTTTACATTCTTTATCAGGAGGGGAACGGCAACGTGCTTGGATTGCGATGACGTTAGCGCAACGTACAAATGTCTTATTATTGGATGAACCAACAACCTTTTTAGATATCGTTCACCAGTTGGAAGTAATGGAACTTGTGAAACGATTAAATGAGGAGTTTGGAATGACAATTATAATGGTTTTACATGACATTAACCAAGCTGCTCAATATAGCGATCGTTTACTTGTATTAAAGCGAGGAAAGATTCAGTATGATGGTATACCAGAAGAAGTACTATGCCATGAAATGTTTCAACATGTATTTGGCATAGATGTAGATATTTTTCAAGGAAGTGACAAGCCTTTTTTTACACCGAAACGAATTTCTAAAAGGGGAGAAGAGCGATGCAAACAGAAGAGCGTATTACCACGGAATTAGTAAGAGAATTTGTTATGGCAGCTCACGGGGATTTAGAGAAAGTACAAGAGCTATTGGTTGAATCACCAAGCTTACTTCACGCCTCTTATAATTGGGGTGGATCAGATTGGGAAAGTGCGTTAGGCGCATCGGCACATGTAGGTCGTAAAGATATTGCTCTTTATTTACTAGAAAAGGGTGCTCGGATGGATATTTTTGTAGCAGCTATGCTTGGTGAATTAGAAGTTGTACAAGCTATTTTAGTAGCTCAACCAGAAGCATTGCGTGCATCTGGCCCTCATGGTATTTCTCTTCTTCAACATGCACGAATGGGTGGAGAGAAATCTAAGCGTGTATATGATTATTTAGCAATACTATCTTAATGAACGAAGGAAGTTCTTATGTGCGGTAAACTTTTCACTTGAAACAATTGGAAAGTTTACCGCCCGTTAGAACGGGATAAGTATCTAGTATATTTGAAAATCCTACACCCCCCTCAATTGTAGTTTTCTTTATGCTAGTTATGATATGGATGCAGTGGACAATATTTGTCTACTGCTTTTTTTAGTTATTTAGAATGAATATTCTGAATTTTATCGTTGGTTCATTTATCCCGCTATTTTCCAGGCAGTAAGACTCTCGCCTGAAAATTCAGTTAAAGAAAAGAAGTTAGACGGGAGATCCACTGCCCGTAAACGTCGGATTGGTAAAGGCTAATAATCAGTGGGGTGAACAAAATTCCCCACTGATTAAAGTTTCACTTTATAATAAATAGTAACATACCGTATACATACAAAACATGATCGTGAAATGAAGAATAAATTAGTGGAAAGGAGTGCCAGCATGTTTCATACAGAACGTTTACAAATTCGCAAATATACAATGGATGATTTACAGTTCTACGCTTCACTATGGGGGAACGAGAAGGTAATGCGTTATATTGGAAATGGGACATTAAAAACATATATGCAGTGTAAAAAAAGTCTGGAGGAATGGGTGATTCCTAGCTATAAAAACGGTCTCGGTTTATTTGTATTGATTGAAAAGGAAACGGGAACAAGAATTGGTCATGCAGGGCTGGTAAAGCAGAAAATAGATGGAAAAGAGGAAATTGAAATTGGTTATTGGTTACTTCCTCAGTATTGGGGAAAAGGCTATGCAAAAGAAGCGGCGGCAGCATTTCGTGACTATGGTTTCCAAGCATTACGAATGAATAAATTAATTTCTCTTATTAATCCGAATCATCCCGCCTCAATATTTGTTGCTAGAAAAACTGGGCTCAGCTACGAGAAAACAACGTCATTTCATGGAATCGATGCTCTAGTTTATTCTATTAAGCGTGTTGGATGAAAAAATTACTTTTTTAAAGGTAAATTGCATTTTTTGAAGAATGGTATATGAAAATAAAGGGAGGGGTTACATGTACATTTATCATAATGGACTTATTATTCGTGAGGGAACGAGTAGTGTACCAGCATATGCAATTAAAGCTTTATTTGAAGATGCCGGTTGGAGTAATGATAATATCCCTTCTTGGCAAATTGAAAAATTTACGATAGCATTCGAAAATTCAACATGGGCTTTCACAATTTGGGATGAGGAAGAGATGATTGCGATGGTTAGAGTCATTTCTGATGGAATTATGATTGCGAACATAGTAAATTTAGTTGTGAAGTGTGAATATAGAGGGAAGGGATTAGGTAAGAAGCTTGTAGCTCTTTGCCTGCAAAAACTTCCCCACGGTGATTGGTTTGCGCATACATCAGCGAACAATTTTGATTTTTATAGAAGCTGTGGATTTGAAGTTAGAGAGCTATCGAGAAATGGAACATGTGCGTATTATGGATATCAAGTCGCAAAAAGAGATGGTCACCGATAAATGAATGGAAAGTAAAAAAGTATAGCGAGGTAATTTTGAGACTTTTGATAATAGAGAATGGATTGAGGCTCGTTTTATGATAAAATAAAAGAAAATTCTGTTTATTATTAGGGGGATAAAAATGAGTGTAAAAGCTGGGGATGTATTTAAATATGAAAGAAGATTTACTGAGGAAGAAGTTTTTGAATTTGCAAATATTACCGGTGATAAAGGTAGACACCATGTGGAATACGATGAAAATGGAAGATTAATGGTTCATGGTTTATTGACTGCTAGCATTGGGACGAAAGTGGGAGAAGAGTTACATTACATAGCAAGAGAATTAGTAAGTGAGTTTATTAGACCAGTTTTCACAGGAGATACGATCACTTGTGAACTAACTTTAACAAATGTTGAGCAAATGGAAGGCTATAAAAAAGTTTCAATCGAGTCAGTTTATCGCAATCAGCATGAAAAGACTGTACTAGTTGGGACAAGTTATGGAATTATAAGGGGATAAAAAAGAAGCCTGTTTAACAGGCTTCTTTTTTATTATTTAGTAAACACGTTTTCGATTTTCTGCATAACTAGAGATGAGTAATAATGCAGTTTCTTCTCCTATATTACGAACAATATGAGGAACGCATGCATTCCATGAGAAAGAATCACCTTCTTCTACAATTGCAATATCTTCACCGTGCTGAACTTCTAATTTTCCGCGTAATACAAGGTGACATTCTTCCCCTTCATGGGCATTTGGTGAATTTTCTTTCGGGAATCCAGTAGGGATTTCTACTAAAGATAGGCGAAGGCCCCCTTGCTCCGCAACATGTTCAATTCTTTGCTCATCTTTGCCGTATACACTGTATTTCCGTTCTTCTTTTTTGACAATTTTTAATCGATCTTTTTGCTCTAACAATAAATAGGGAAGGGGAACGTTTAAAAAATTGGAGATCGTTTCTAAAGTTGAGATAGATGGTGATGTTTTATTATTTTCAACCTGACTCATAAATCCTTTAGAAAGACCTGTTCCCTCACAAATTTGTGCGATTGTTATGCCCCTACGTTGACGAATTTCACGTATTGCAGAACCAATATTCATAAAATCAAGCTCCTTTTTGTAAACAACTATTTGTATCATAGCAAAAAAAATATATTTTTTCCCAGTGAAAATGAATTGACGAATAAAAAAAATTAGTGTATGTTTTGTAATGTAAATAAAAGTTTTGTATAAGAAAACTATAAAGGAGAGAAAGAAATGAATCAACATATTGGTAACTTAATTATTCGTATCGTGTTAGGGGTAACATTCTTCATGCACGGTTTAACAAAATTCCAATCAGGAATTGACAATATTGCAGGGTGGTTTACAAGCATTGGTTTACCAGGAGGACTTGCATATGGTGTAGCAACATTTGAATTAGTTGGAGGCCTATTATTAATTCTAGGTTTAGGTGTAAGATATATTGGATTATTATTTGCGCTTGTTATGGTTGGAGCAATCGTAAAAGTGAAATGGTCAGCTGGTTTATTGGGAGATGGAAAAAATCCTGGTTTCGAATTAGAACTTGCATTATTAGCAATGGGTGCATATTTATTTGTTGCAAAAGCTGATGGTTTTGTAGATAATTTCTTAAAAGAAAAAATGTCAAAGAAGAACTAATTTAAATGGGAGGGCTAACAAGATGAGTTTTCAACTTCATCCCGATACAACACTTGATGTTGTTCATTTATACGTATCTAATGTAAAGAAATCACTAGAGTTTTATACGGAAGTACTAAGTATGAAGGTGCTAAAAGAAGAAGAAGCAGTCGTTACATTTGGGAATGAAAATGATGAACCACTTCTTATCATTGAAGAAAAGAAAGAAGCTTTTCCGAAACAAAGAGCAAGAACAGGGTTATATCATTACGCAATTTTATTACCAAGTAGGCAGGATTTAGCGAATGTTCTTCGTCATCTTGTAGAGATGGTATATCCACTACATGGCGGAGCCGATCATTACTTTAGTGAAGCTCTTTATTTAGCTGATCCAGATGGAAACGGGATTGAAATTTATCATGATCGACAAAAAGAAGTTTGGCGTGATGAGAATGGAGAACTCCCATTTGTTAGTAACCCGTTAGCTGGTGAAGAATTATTACAGCAAGGAAGTACATGGAATGGATTTCCAGCTGGTACTGTGATGGGGCATATTCATTTCCATGTAGCTGATTTAGAGGAAGCGAAACGTTTCTATGTTGATGGTCTTGGTTTTGAAGTAACGATCCCAGCTCGTAATGGAGCGTTGTTCGTATCAGCAGGTGGTTATCATCATCATATCGGTTTAAATACGTGGCAAGGTGAAGGGGTACCACCGCAAATGCCAGGTTCTGTTGGTTTAAAATATTTCACAATTGTACTAGCGGATGAAAAACAAAAAGAGCAAGTATGTGAAAGCTTAAAAAATATTGGCAAGATTGCTACGTACAAAGATGGAATATTACAAGTCGAGGATCCATTTGGACATTGTATCCATTTCAAAATAAAAGGAGAAGCCTAAAAAGGCTTCTCTTTTTTATTTTCTTATAATTGCTTTTTCGTTTTGTAAAAATAGTTCATCAAATTGCTTCGCAAGCTCAAAATCTAGTTTCGTTAAACCTTTCGCATTCCAAGATGACAAAGTAATAATAACTGCTTTATACTGGATAAGGATAAATGGATGGTGATTATGTTCTTCTGATAGTTTGGCGGCTTCAGAGACAAATTCGACTCCTTTTAAGTAGTCGGAAAACATATATTTTCGTTCAATCCATTTTTCATCTTTTACCATCCATTTATCTACTTTCAATAATTCCTCGTGAACTTCTTCTTCAGTTAATCTTAGCATCATTTTTCACATCCTTTACCGGAAGTAACGCAAGACCATTGTTAATAAGGCGTGTTACAGCTTCGTCAGTTGTGAAAGTAGAAAGTTGATGTAGTAATGCTGCAGATGTTTCATGCCCTTTGTTATGCTCTAAAAGTAACTCTAATACTTCAAGGCGCAGCAACCATTCTTTCGCATAAAATTTATTTAATACTTCTTGAATTGCTACTAATTGATCGATATGCGCTTCGTGTAAAATCCCCTCACTTCGAATATCTCGAACTGTTTGATACATACGTTCAAGTTCATTCAGTACAAGTGGAGCAGGAATTTCTTGAACTTCTTCATCCATTGGGAAAAATGCTGCTGCATCTGCGGCACCTGGGAATACTGAAGTGATTTGTGAGCCAACAGCCATATCAAATGCGCCCCATGAAGCATCAAATAAAACGCGGGCGTTATAAGTAACTGTGCAATCGATAAAGGAAATAAGAGCAATTTTCTTATCGTTTTTTACAATATCTGTTACTGTTCCTTTTACATGAATACCACTTGCAAAAGTAAACTCAGCGATAGTTCCAATTGTAATTCCTAATGATTGTAGTTGTTCGTCTGTACAATTTTCTAATGCAATATTTTCAGTGAGTAATCCAATTGGTGTTCCAAATCCGTCACTGTGTACAGAAGTAGAATGATTCGCTAACTGTTTATTATGAAGTGCTAATGCCGTTGGCGAATTTGTTCGCATGTAAATCACTTTACCTGCATCGTTTTCAATTGTCTCGCTAAATGTACCTGTAATTTGTAATCCGCTATTTAGCTCAGCTGTTGCATAGTTCTCAGAGCGAATTGCTTTTTCTAAACCTTCTTTTCCACCTGTTTTAAAGGCCATTGTTTTAGAAAATGTTTCAAGCGCATCTGTTAATTCTTCAAAGGATTCACAAACAAATAGTTGTGGTTGCATTTTTGTTACGTCATAAGTTGTCCCTATACATGCTTCGATAGAAAATGGAACCTTTTCTACAGCGTCTGTTAAGCAATGTTTGCTTTCGCCAACAGAAGAAAGGAGACCAGCACCATATATCTTTGGATCATCTATATTTCCGATCAATCCATATTCTACTGTCCACCAGAAAAGACGTGAAATTTGTTCAGCTTCTGATAAACCAGAAACTAAGTTTTGTTTTTCAATTACAGCATTTTCAGCAGCCTTAACTTCATCAGGAGTAGAAGTAGGGCTTTCTTTCACTATCGTTAATGTACGAACAGCTTCAAATGCATCATGTTCTTCTTTTGTAGAGAAAGCTTTTGCACCAATTTGCCCAAAACGTTTCACATATTTTGCATATGTAGGATCAAGTAAAATCGGTGCGTGTCCTGCGGCTTCGTGTACGATATCTGGAGCTGGTGTGTACTCGATATTTTCTACTTTCCGAATATCTGTTGCGATCGGTAGTAATCCGTGTCCTTGAAAATCGAAGAATGCTACGCCGGGAATAAGTCCGTCAATCGTTACAGCGCCCCAGCCACTTGGTGCCAAACACTCATTCATTTCTTCTACTTTTGGAATTGCATCTATATTAATACCAGATGATTGTAGTCCGTTCACATAGGCTGGATGAGCAACGTCTTTTAAGAAGCTATGATTTTGTCTCATAATGTAACGCCACACAGCGTGATTCACCGGTGTGTATTGATCATAATGTTGTGTGGATACGAATGGTTTTAAATGCGATGGAATTTCTGTTTTCTTTGTCATTTAGACATCCTCCTTTTTTTCTATAAAATTGAATATCGATTTCGTATAGCTTGTATCACCTCCCTTCATTATTTGTAAGCGCTTATAAAATTTTATCATAAGATTCGGAATTATTTAACATCTGTTTCTGTGAGAAATAGAAAAAGCCCCTATCGGAAAATCCGATAGGGGCGAAAGAATCGCGGTACCACCCTATTTGTAAGTGAAAATATACTTACATCTCAATTAATGATAACGGAAAAATTCCGTCTTTTCCTTCATGCATAAAAGCACTACGAAAAAGAAGCTCCAGAATTGTAATTCATACTTATATATGTGCTAATTTCCACCGACCATTAGCTCTCTGTAACAGGGATATAAGATACTACTGCGATTCTTTCAACGCGTATATATGAAATTGTGTAAGAGGATGGACGCAAAAAAGTCCCTATCGGAAAATCCGATAGGGACGATAAAAATCGCGGTACCACCCTATTTGTAAACAACTAATTGTTTACCACTCACTTTACGATAACGGAAAGATCCGTCTTTCTCTTCATGCATAAAAAGCATTACGGGAAAGAAGCTCCAGAATTGTAATTCACGCTTGTATATGTACTGATTCGCACCAACCATCAGTTCTCTGAGACAGTGATATAAGTCGCTACTAGTATTCCTTCAAAGCCGATATATAATTCGTTCAACTAAACTATGTTTTGTATTATAAAACTATATTAAAAAAATTGTCAACAAAAATTTTTTATCCCGTGTTAATGAGCAGTAAAATTCCTACCTCAAAATTCGGTTGGAGCAAAGAAGTGAGATGGGAGATTAACTGCCCGTAACTCCCGATTGGTGAAGGCTAATAATCAGTGGGGATGAACGAAATCTCCACTGATTAAAATTTTACTTTATTTCACTTCTAAATTAACAGTTAAATTAGAGGTATTGCCAGCTGCATCAGTTGCTACAATGTGAATAGTATTTTTTCCTTCTTGTAATTGAGTGCGATCGAAATAAATGTCATAGCTTTTCTCCCAAGGGTTCAGGAATGCCTGTTCCCATACACCATTTCCGTTAATTTCATATTGCATTCTCACTGGAATACCAGGTGCTATCCAACCAGATTCTGACATCCAATCTAGTAGAATATCATCAACTTTTCCTCTAATTACGAGATTTTCTTGGTCAACCTCGTGTGTTAACTTAGGTGCAGTTCGATCAAGAAATACAGCAGCTGTTTGCTTTGTTTCCCCGCCAGAATTAGAAGCAACTGCTTCAATTTGATATAGCCCATCAGTTAAAGGAGTGCCATCTGCTTTTGTACCATTCCATTTGAAAGGTTTATACCCAGGAGTTGCATTTTTAGCTTGATGGATAATCCCTTGATACGTTACACGTTCTTTCGTAACTAAATTTGCATGCAATGTGATATCATCCACAGGCGCAACTAAATAGTAGTTGATGAGATTATCATCTAGTACGTGGTCGCCATTTGGGCTAAAAGTAGAATTAATAATTTCAAGTCCATCGATACGTTTATAATCTTTAGGATCGATACTAAATGTGAATGGAATTCGAATTTCTTCTTTTGCCCCTTGTTCTTTTACATATACATTTCCAGTATACACACCTTGTTGTAGTGAGCTATCTACAGTGATAGTAAATGGTTTTTCGGTACTACTATTCGGTTGAATGCTAATCGATGAAGGGACAGAAGCTTTTACTTTTGTTTTTGTGTTTGCATCTAGTAATTCCACACGAGTTGAAAAACTTTTCTTTTTACTAGAAAGGTTTTGTAATGTAACATTTTGCGTCAGTTTTACTTTTCCGCTATTGGGCTTAATAAGACCGAAGCTGACATTGTTAGGTTTTACTAATACATTTGTTTGAGCTGCTTTCGGAATGTTAATTAAACCAGATCCTTGTGCCATAACAGGGTATGTATTTTCATTGACATCATGTAATGTTTTGGCATTGTTGGCAAGAGCCGCTTTCAATTGTTCTGTCGTCCAATCAGGATGCATTTGACGCAAGAGGGCAACCGCTCCAGCTACTTGCGGAGCAGCCATACTTGTTCCGTTATGCGATTCATAGCCGCCTCGCGGTACTGTACTAGTAATTTGTACTCCAGGTGCAACAACATCAGGCTTTATTAGCCAACTTCCTTGTGATGGTCCTCTTGAACTAAAGTTACCGATAAGTTCTGTTTGCTTTGGTTGTCCAATTTTTATATTTTTCTTTCGTTTTGTAATTAAAGTTTTTAATTCTTCCCCATTTGTATTTGATAATTGCATTACTGGGACAGCTAGATGTTCACGTGAAAAATATTCCGGCATCATATTAATTTCTTTTTCGCTAGAGATTAATAACACACCAAGTGCACCAGCTTGCTTCGCTTGTTCTGCTTTTACTAATGTACTAGAAGTACCTTGTAAAATAAGTGCGAATTTCCCTTTCACATCTTGTTTTGCATAATCACTTGGATTGCCATAACCAACATATACAAGAGGAGAATCATTTCCTATTGGAAAATCGGATTTTGATAATGGTAACCCTTGATATGTTTTGCTGGAACCAGTTACTTGGAATGTTGGAAACGGGATAGAAACCGTAGATGCTCCAACAGAAATGACACTACTTGCGTTACCGGGAGCATCAACAGACCAAGGTTTTGGTCCGTCATTTCCATTTGAAACGACAGCAGTAACACCAAGTTTCGCTGCTCGTTCTAACGTTAATGTTACAGGCTGATCAGGTACATTTAAATCCTGCCCAAGGGAGAGGTTTAACACATCCGCACCATCTTGAATTGCTCGCTCAATTCCTTGGATAATATCATCTGTTGTACCAGTTCCACCGTCATTCATTACACGATAGGCTAGAATAGAAGCGTTTGGAGCAACGCCTTTAATTTTTCCGTTACCCGCAATAATTCCAGCTACATGAGTACCATGTACGTTACCATCCATTGGATCGTTATCTTCATCAACCGTGTCATATCCACCGATATAATTTGCCTTTAGGTCAGGGTGTGTATAGTCTACGCCAGAGTCGATAATGGCTACTTTCATGCCTTTTCCATCAAGCGGTTTGCCAAATGAATCTTTTAAATTCCACGCTTCAGGTGCACCAATTGTCGGTCCACCGATATTTGGTGCTTCTTCGTTAATAGCACTTTTTGATGTTTCATGCAATTTATATGTTAAGTTCGGATAGACTGCTTTTACTTCAGGTAAAGAGGCAAGAGAGGTAATTTGATCTCCAGGAATTGAAATAGAGAATCCGGAAAATAACGTATTATACACTTCTTTAATTTTTGCACCAGGTGCTTTTTCTTTTATTTTCTTAGTCGTATCTTCTTGTGCTTTTTTGAGCTCAGCATGATAAGACTGTGCATTACTATTTTGTAAATCTGGAGCATGCTGAATGTTACTTTGTGAAGCGAGTGGAGCATGTTGCAATTCTACAATGACTGAAATTTCTTTTGTTGTTTTTGTTTCAACATGTTGAGCAATTTTATTTTCTCCCCACTGTTCAATCGTTGTTTTTAGTTGTGGACTAAATTGCTTCTCTTTTTGCAGCGATTCAGCATGCGCGCTTAAAGCTCCAAAACTGGAAAAGACAAGCGCCATACTTAATAGTGCAGATGTAGTTTTTTTCATTGAAACTCCCCTTAATAAAAAGTGCCAATATTCCGAAAAGTTATCTTACATTTTTGTTATAAAATATAAAAACGAATGTTGGATAAACTATACTTTCGACATAATTCATACCAATCCTCTTTGAATTAAAAATTTATTGGAAAATTTTTTGGGATTATGTCGAATGGGGCATTTTTCACATATTGTAGGTGGGGTGTGAGGAATGCTATGAGGGAAATGGAGGAGTGTTATGAAACGGTTTATAGTAAGCTTTGGTACAATGTTAATCGTATTTTTATGCTCAATTATTAATATTAGCGCGGAACATAATGGGGTGAAGGTGAAAGTTGCTTTTATTCGTCATCATGATCTTTGGATTAAAATTGATGGAAAAGAAAAACAAATAACAAAAGGTGAGTACATAACAGGTCCGAAATGGTCTCATGATGGAGAATGGATTTCTTATGCTAAAGGAAAGAAGCAAAACACTTTGGAATTGTACCGAGTGGAAGATGGAAAGAAAGTTAGGCCATTGCAATCTGAAGCATCGAATTATCAATGGTCACCGAAAGAGAATATAATTGCATTTGTATTTATGAATACATTAAATACGTTTGATGTCAAAAATAAGAATACAGATTTTGAAAATGTATCGGCTGGTGTAGGTGATTATGCATGGTACCCTGATGGAAAGAAGTTTCTTGTATCTTCTGAAGCACACTTACTTCCAACAGGATGGACAGGAGCTCAGCTATATGAAGTGCAAACAGATGCACATATGAATCCTCACAAAATGAAGCATTTGTATGCATTACCAAATGAACATGATGATTTTTTAGCATTAGTTGCAAGTGGGTTTAAGTGGTCACCGAATCAAAAGTGGATTTCGTTTTTAGCAGTCCCGACAGCTTCATGGTCAGCTGATAGCAATACGCTTTGCCTAGTTCGGGCAGATGGCAGCCGGTTTGAAAAAGTAGATCAAATGTTATTAGACACACAATGGTTTCAATGGGCGCCTTCAAAAAATATATTAGCCTATATTGAAGGTAGCGGGAGAGTTGCGTTAGAGAATAAACATTTAAAAGTAAAAGAATTGCCAGCACTTCAGCAGAACACATTTACACCGAAAGGACATGTCGATTGGGATTTTACATGGAAGAACGATAACGTAATTATCGTTTCACGAGCAAAAGAGGCAGGGATAGAAACTCCACCAGAAAAAAGACCACTACCATCTTTATATGAGATCGATAGTACAAGCGACGAACAACATCGAATCACAAAGCCACCTCATAGGCAAGGAGATTATCATCCAATCTTCATGAATAAGAGTAATCAATTAATATGGATACGTTCAGACCGTAAGAAAGCGGATGTATGGTTTGCTCATAAAGATGGAAAACAGGAAAAGAAGTGGATTGAAAATATAGATGTGCCAGAGTGGTATTATGAGAGATGGAATTGGGAAAATGTTATCTCGGTGAAAGAGGAATAAAAAAACGTGCCTAAAAGATAATTTTAGGCACGTTTTTTTATTGTTATTTATGTGTTTTATTAGGCTTTTTTTTCGCTGGGTTTCCGTTTCCCTGACGCTTTCTGTTTTGTTCATCTTTTGCTTGTTTTTCATGCAGTGTATCTAAAAAATCATTTGAGTTACTCATTTTTATATCTCTCCTTTCATTTCGTCCTAATTACTATAACCATTTAGGAGGATAATCATGAGATGAAAAGTTAAGCGCTTAATTTCCTTCGGTAGTATACGTAAAATATGCTATACGTAATAAATAGCATAAATAAAATTTGTAACTCTACATTTTCTTTTAAAATAGTTGCGACAGAAGATGGTAAGTAAGGTGATGTATCGCTCTTCCCTACATCTAACCATTTGTTTAAGAGGTTAATGGTACAAAACATAAAAACACCGGACCAGCTTGCAATAATTGCTTTCTGTTTAATTTTTGTTTCACGTTCATCATCTGTAATCCAAGGATTAGCAGTTTTATCCCGCATTAACGGGCAGTAAGACCTCCACCTCAAAATTCAGCGGAGGCAAAGAAGTTAGGTGGGGATCAACTGTCCGTAAAAGCCCGATTGGTCCAACTAATAATCCGTGGGGGGATGAACAAAACCCCCACGGATTAAAGTTTCACTTTATCACTACTAAAAAATCCATTTATGTATCCCCATATAATCATTCCAATTAAGATGGTTATCCATTTTATATTTTTTGATTCACTTCTCCCTTGTAAAAAGTGTTTTACATATCAGTTTTTCATATAGCAGGAATAAAGTATGAGATAGGGAAGAAATATGTAAGAGGATTTCATAATGAGAGGAGGAAGGGGATGGAAATCGTCTTTGTTCGGCACGGGGAAGGAGAACATACAAGGGATTTGCCATCAAGTTTAAAAGTGCTTCATCCGCCATTGACGGATGAAGGAAGGAATCAGGCTAAATTACTTCAATGCAATGTGCCATTACAAGAGACGGATATATTAATTGCTAGTCCTACACTTAGAACTTTGCAAACAGCGACAATATGGAGTGCGAAAGTTGCTTGTCAAAAAATCGTTCATCCATATGTATCTCCGCGTATTTTTCCTTATCGAGAAGAAGCGAGAACATTACCGTGCGATTATATAGTAGATCAGGGAATGATAACAAAGTTATTTCCGCATTTTTCGATAGAGAAAAGCTCAAATAATCAGTTATGGAAGGAAGGTATAAACACTATTTCAGAGAATAGTTTTCAGCAAATAGTAGATGAATTTCTTCTTTGGTGTTATGAACTGAGTGTTGAAAGAATTTGCATTTTATCTCACGACGGGACAATTACAGCATATAGGCAATATTTACAGAAAGTCGTTTTAACTAGATCTGATTTTTTGCAAGAAACGGGTATATATGAAATGGATGTATCCCTTAAAAGTTTGATTAATGAGATCTAATGATAGGATGGAGGTTGTATGTTGAATGTTGCAATAGTAGTTGGCTTTAATTCTGATTTAGAGGCGCAATCAATCCGAGCATCGCTTGAATATTTTGGAGCAAAAGTTATAACATACTGGATTGGTAGACCGAAAGAGTTCATCGATATTCTTTCTGGAAAGGGTTTATATAATGATATCGATTATGTTGTCTTTTGCTTTCATGGTGAAGAAGGGAAGTTTGTCATGGAAGAGTTAGGCGAAGAAGTATATGAACAAGATGAACCGAGAGGGTATTTTGGTGCAGAAGAAATTTATGAATATGCAAAATTGCATAATACACATATTGTAAATAGCGGGTGCACGTTAGGGGAGCAAAATCTAGCAAAATCTTTTTTACATAGTGGTGCGAAATCATATATTGGATCGATTGATTATGTAGATGGAAATGCAGCACTTATGTTTACTATACGCTTATTTTATGGGGTTATTAACCATGGGAAAACGTTAGAAGAAGCGTTTCAAGAAGCGAGTTTAATTGATGAGGAGACACATACATTTCGATTCTATAATTAGTGTGAAACACGTTTATTCTATATTCGAATAAACGTGTTTCACATTTAACTCACAATTTTTTTACATTTTTTTCAATGAAAATGATTATCACCTGTGGTATGATATGTTCAAGTTTTTACAGGTAATAAAAGTTACTATATAAACGTTAGTTTTGAATGTTTCATACGCATGTCACGAATTATTCATAATTAACGTTTTAAAAATAAGTAACTAATGTTATTATATTATCTGTAACTAACTTAATTACAACTTTAGGAGGAAGATATGGTTATTCAATTTTTAAGAGAAAACAAAGCAGTTTCTTTTGTATTAGCAGTAATTCGAGTATATCTTGGTTACACATGGTTAATGGCTGGAATCGGTAAACTACAAGGAAAAGGATTCGATGCAACAGGTTATTTGCAAGGTGCAATTGAAAAATCTAAAGGTGCACAACCGGCTGTTCAATCTTGGTGGGCATCATTCTTACAAGAATTTGCAATTCCAAATGTAGATTTGTTTAATACACTTGTAACATGGGGGGAAATTTTAGTCGGAATTGGTTTAATTGTAGGCTGTTTAACAAAAACAGCGGTCTTTTTTGGCCTTGTAATGAACTTTTCCTATATGTTTAGTGGGTCAATTGGTGTGAACCCTGAGATGGTTATCTTATCTATGTTTGTTCTTGTTTCCGGTATGAACGCTGGGAAATTTGGAATGGATGGCTTTGTTATCCCGAAAGTATTAGGATCAAAAACTCAAAAACGCCAAAAGCAAGCTGCTTAATATATGAAAACGGGTATCTCAAAATGAGATACCCGTTTATGTTATTTTTCAACTTTGATCGGATTGTTCTTAAAGAAATCTTTTACATACCCGACAAATTCTTGTGGTTCTTGGCGAAATGGTGCATGATAACCTTTTTCAATAATATGGAAAGTACTATTCTTTAAGAATTGATGATACGTTTCTCCTTCTTTCCAAGAAACGCTACTATCATTTCTTCCCCATATAATTAAGGTTGGTTGTTTCATTTCATTTGCATTGATTTGAAGACGTCTAGGCCATAATTTCATTTTATTGTAATGCTCTTCATCGTTACGTTTAAATTTCACTTTGCTCTCATCATAATCTGCAACAGCAGAAACAGTATTTAAATCAGTTGATAATTGTGGCTTAGGAGAAACTTGTTTATTAACGAATGTATGAGGACCTCCTGTAGCATCAGTTAAAATAAGGTGGGTAACGGCTTCAGGATATAAATATGTTAAATTAAGAGAAATTTCTCCCCCCATTGAGTGTCCCAGTATTGCAAACGAATCATAACCTAGTTTTTTCATTAATTTATAATACAAATTTGCATGAGTTGGGAAAGAATAATAAAAATCCATCGGCTTAGATGAGCGCCCGAAGCCTAAAGCATCTACAGAAATAATTGTGTGATCTTTTGCTAAATCTGAGTAAACCTTTTGAAAACCATCTGATGATCCTCCAAATCCATGGATCATAAGTAAAGGTGGCTTTTCATTACCAATCTTTTTAAAGTAAATGGTTTGCCCATCTATTTCTACCATTTTTTCCTCGGTAGCTAGTTTCGCTGTAAGTGTATTTTTAACTTGTTTTACTTGTTCTACTGGCTTTTCTGCTGCACTACACCCTACTAATAATGTAAGAGTAAGACAACCTACCATAAAATAGCTAAATCGCTTCAATTAGGTGTCCCCTTTCTAACATAACGCTGTATCTATCATAGCAAATAGCATATTACGATTTCCAGGAAGTTGGCTATCATTTTTTATCATAAGAGGTGAAAGGAGCGTTTCTTGGAAATTTTCTGTTTGAAGAAATTTACGAAATGAAAATTGTGAATATGGGACATCAATCCTTACTGTGCCACTCCAGCATTCGCATATCTCTTTGAATAATTGAATAGCATCCTTCTCTTGCTTTGCAATAAGTGGAGTGACGCATAATATGTTACCTTTTTGTACACATAAGGAAAAAGCTTCTATACAGTTGTTTCTCTCAATTTTAAAAGAATGGCTAGTTCTTGGTAAGAGCGATGAATAAAGTAAAGAACGATTAGCACCAGTTGTAATTTGATCAAGAGAAATAAGTGATACAAGATCTTGTTCTGTCACTTGTTGCGTAGGAGTAATATGTGTTTTAGTAGTTTGTTTCTCAAAACGATGAATCGTAGTTACTGTTTGAAATCCGCACGATGTATAAAGAGGCTCGCCAGCTTTTGTTGCAATAAGTGCAATTGGTTGTTTTGGGTGAGTGTGTTCTAAGCAGTGATTAAGCAACATACGCCCGATGCCTCGGCCTTGAAAATGAGGATGGACGATTAACATGCCAATAGTAGAAAAACTATCTTTAAAAGGAAATACTCCTCCAGCTGCAATCAGTTTATTTTCATGCATATAACCGACAAGTGTGCCAAGAGAAAGGTACATTTCGAATTGTTTTTTCATAAATGCTTTATCTTGTAACCATCCAATAGCTTTACAAAGGTCGAGTAAATCAAAAATAAAAGATTCATCTAGCTGTATTGTTTTCATAAATACCCCCCACATTTCTATTAATTTTTATAAAAGTAGATTGAAAATGTTAAATAAGAGATTTACGTTAAATGAAATCCAACTTGTTTATATTTTAATTGTAAAGGGAAAGAAGGCTGATACAAACAGACAAACTTATACAAATTATAACTGATATTTACATAAGTTAACAAAAAATTTACATATAACTAATTTTCTCTTAATAGTCTTCTATTAAATTTGATAGTGGGAAATGAATAACCTAATTAGGGGGACAAGACAGTGAAAAAGTTTGTGAAAAAAGCATGGCCATTTGCAGTTGTGGCGTCGTTAGCAGTTACTTCGGTGGCAACATGGAATTTTACACGTTCTAGTGAAGTAAATGCAGATGAGAACGGAAGCAATGCAAAGATTAAAAATGTTATTGTGTTAATTGGAGATGGTATGGGTCCTTCATACATGACGGCTCATCGTTATATGAAAGATAATCCGAAAACATTCGAGATGGAATCTACAGAGTTTGATAAACATCTTGTAGGAACACAAAAGACATATCCAGAAGATGAACATGAAAATATCACAGACTCTGCATCAGCAGCAACAGCTATGTCAGCAGGAATTAAAACATATAATGCGGCAATTGCAGTTGATAATGATAAAGCAGAAGTGAAAACTGTCCTTGAACAAGCGAAAGAAAAAGGGAAATCAACGGGACTCGTTGCTACTTCTGAAATTACACATGCAACACCAGCTGCTTTCGGTGCGCATGACATTAGTCGTAAAAACATGGACGCAATTGCAAATGATTATTTTGATGAGAAAATTAAAGGGAAGCATAAAGTAGACGTTATGCTTGGCGGCGGTGTAAATAACTTTGTTAGAAAAGATCGCAATCTTACAGAAGAATTTAAGAAATCTGGTTATAGCTATGTAACAGATCGTAATCAATTGTTAAATGATAAAAATGATCAAATTCTTGGTTTATTTGCGCCAGGCGGTTTAGATAAAATGATTGACCGTACCGATAAAACACCTTCATTAGAAGAAATGACAAATGCAGCAATTGAGCGTTTGAACAAAAATAAAAATGGTTTCTTCTTAATGGTTGAAGGAAGTCAAATCGACTGGGCTGGACACGATAATGATATCGTTGGTGCAATGAGTGAAATGGAAGACTTTGAAAAAGCATTTAAAGCAGCGATTGAGTTTGCGAAAAAAGATAAAAATACGTTAGTCGTTGCAACGGCAGACCACGCTACTGGCGGATTATCTTTAGGTGCGAATGGTGAGTATAACTTTAAAGTAGATCCAATTAAAGCTGCAAAACGCACACCAGACTTCATGGCAAATGAGATTGCAAAAGGTGCAAATGTAGAAGAAACATTGAAAAAATATATTGATTTACAATTAACACCAGAAGAAATTAAAGCGGTAAACGATATTGCTCCTTCAAAAGATGTAACAAAGATTGATAATGCGATTGAAGATATTTTCAATAAGCGTTCGGTTACAGGCTGGACAACAGGTGGACATACAGGGGAAGATGTAAACGTATATGCATTTGGTCCTGGTAAATACTTGTTCTCTGGCGTTCAAGAAAATACAAATATCGCTAAACGTGTATTTGATATTGTTGGCGGTGGCGATCCGAACAAAGGAAGACGCTAATTATAAACGAAAGTGAGGCGAAATGCCTCACTTTTCTTTTTAGGAGATGGGAAGATGAGAGCTTTTTTCAGAGGGATAGGATTCCTTCTAGTAGGTGTATTATTGCTAGTTGGATGTCAATCCAAAGAGAATCAGATAGAACAAAAATCTACTGCTACAAAAGCTGAGGGAAAAGTACAAATGACGAAAGAAGAAGAGAAATCGATTCAAGATGTTATGGAGAAATTTGTACGGACGACAAATGAAAAAAATCTTGCTGAACATATGGAGTTATTTTCAAAGAAGATGCCTAGTGCTGAAGACTTAAAAACGCAAAAAGAAGCAGCTTTTCAAAAGAGAAATAAGAAAATTGAATTGGAACATATAGATATAAAAGCTAGTAAAGCAGGATATGTTGTTGTTGAAACACAAGAAAAGGAAATAGATGGAGAGGTCACTCTTCAGAAAAAAGTACAGTATGCACTTGGAAAAGAAGAGGATGGCTGGAAAATTGAAGAGGTTCGCACGATAGAGAAGAAATAAAATGAAACTTTCCGTAAATAGTGCAAAAAGGTTCTCATTGGCGAGAACCTTTTTTTATAGTGGTAACATAATTTGATTTGAGCATGCTTCGATATCATCAATATCTTGGCGGATTGTTGCCATTTTATTATCGAGGTCTTCAGCCTTCATTGCTGCATCATGTAGTTCATCTTTTAAATACTCAGGTATTTTCCCTTCATATTTATAATAAAGTTTATGTTCTAAACTTGCCCAGAAGTCCATTGCAAGCGTACGTAACTGAATTTCTGCAAAGACTTCTTTTGTACCAGAATTCAGTGATAAAGGATATTTAATAATCATGTGTAAACTTTTATAGCCGTTTCCCTTTGGATTAGCGATATAATCTTTTACCTCTATGATTTCCATATCTTCACGCTTTTGAATGACTTCTTTTAAATGATAAATATCTTCTACGAAACAACATGTAATACGAATGCCGATGATGTCTTGTAAATGCGTCTGGGCATTTTCAACTGTCGGTAATAAATTTTTACGTTCAAGCTTTTTAATAATACTTTCAGGTTGTTTTAATCTTGTTTTTATATGTTCAAACGGGTTGTAATCCTCTAAAAATTGAGCTTCCCGGTTCATAATTTCAAATTTAGTTTTTAACTCTTCTAAAGCAAATGTATATGGTAGTACAAAAGCTTTCCAGTAGTTAACTGTTGATTGATTATATTCCATTTATATACACACCTTTTCCTATTTACAAGTGAGGTTGTTATTATACTAAATACCAAAGCATATAAGCGCAAGCAGCAAATGATGAAATCATAAAGCGATATTTAGTTTTCATACTTTCAACTCCTTTCGAGTAAAAATTCTATATGAATAAACGTGATTGTTAATAAGTTCACTATGTACAATTCCTATAGTAATAGATTCGTGTGAATTTCGTATGAACTAATTGTTTCAGCTTTTTGTCTTTTTTTTGTAAATCATCATTATTATTCATAATTTAAAGTGTTTTCATTTGATTTATTCATTAGTATAAATTAATGTATATTTAAATTTATGGTTATTAAGGAGGCTAAAAGATGAACTTTGAAGAATTAGCAATTGCTAGACGTTCTGCAATGAAATTTGTACAAGGAATAGAAATCCCAGATGAGGACTTTAAAAAAATATTTGAGCTAACAAAGCTTTCTCCATCTTGTTACAATTTGCAACATACGCATTATGTTGTAATTCGTGATCAAGAGCGCAAAGAAAGATTAAAAGAGTTAGCTTTTAATCAATATAAAGTATCGAGTGCATCTGCGGTAATACTTGTTTGTGGTGACAAGAGAGCATACCAAAATGTTGAAAATATTTATTTCGGTATGAAGGTTTTAAAGATGATTGATGAATGTGAGTATGAAGATACAATTAGGCAAACGAAAGGGCTATATGAAGGAAAAGGAGAACGCTTCATGGAAGAGGAAGCGATTAGAAATGCTTCGTTAAGTGCGATGACTTTTATGTACGCAGCTAAATATTATGGATATGATACGTGTCCAATGATCGGTTTTGATGAAAAAGCAGTACAAAGTGAATTGAATATGCCAGAGCATGTAGTACCTGTTTTAATGATTACGATAGGAAAAAGTGATACTACTAAAACTCGCCCACGAGGATATCGAAAACCGATTAGTGAGTTTATTACATACGAAACATTTTAATACAAGGTATAGATTACTTAAACAAAAGGGTTCTATTTAGATCCTTTTTGTTTTGCAATTGACAAATAGAATGAAGTTATATAATATTTAAATCGTAATCATTACGTTTTATTTTGCAATCTTTAAAAGAAAGGAGAATTACATATGCGTGTAAATATTACATTAGCTTGTACAGAGTGCGGTGATCGTAATTATATTTCTAAAAAAAATAAACGAAATAATCCAGAGCGCATTGAACTAAAAAAATATTGTCCACGATTAAAGCGAGTAACGTTACATCGTGAAACGAAGTAGAAGACTAGAGATATCTCTAGTCTTTTTTGTTTATAGTTCTTTGGTTTTGTTTGTTATAATTACCTTAAATTGTAATAAAAGGAGAGGTATGATGAATCAAAAAGATAAAGAAAGAAAAGAGCAAGTGGCTCATATTATTAACATTCCAGATGATTATAGGCTTGTTGTAGATGATCAAGAAGGTGTGGATGACCCATATCATCTATTATGGTGGGAGCATAAAGAGGATGAGGAGAGAACGATACAAATAACGTTGAATAGACATACTGGTAATTTAATTGAATTTAGGATAGAGGATGAAAAGTCTTTTTCGAGTAGTAAGAAAGCGCTAGAGGAGAACAAGGCAAGAGAGATTGCAAATACATTCTTAAAAAAATATACAAAAGAAGGATATGAATTTTATTCATATATAACTGTTAAGGATGACAGGCGTGGTTGGAAAGAAGTAAATTATATGCAAGAAGTGAATGGCTATCCATTGCCGAATACAGGATATGTTGTGCAAGTTCACTCTACAGGGAATGTTGTGAATTTCCATTATAATGGACAAAAAGCTATAGAGACAAAACCGTCATGGCCAAGTGAAATTGTTGAGGAGAACGTCGTTTTAGAAAACTTGAAAGCTAGACAAAATATGAGACTTGTATTTGTAGATTTAACACACTCTTCATGTGAGTATGAAAATGGAGAAGAAGTAAAAGGGTACCGTCTTGTATACGAACCAGAGCCAAGTCATGCGTTTATTGATGCAAGTACAGGCAAAGATTTATTTGGACCAGATCATTATAAATTGCCTTCGGCTGTAGCTGTTGAAAAACCGAAAAAAGGTAGTCGGCAAGATGACGTATTCGATTTATTTGACTGGGATAAAGAAAGTTTTACAAAAGTAGCTGAGGCGGAAAATGATGATGAAATAAGAATGAAATTTGTTCTGAAAGAGGAATTACAGAAACAGAAAGAAGAAAAGAATCCATATTTAATGAATGAATTTTTTAAAAAGCATTTACCGATGTTAAAATATAATAATTTTGTTGGCATTATGATTGATAAATCTACCGATGAATTAACTGGTTTTATAAAAATGACAGACGATAAAGAAGTAAAGAAAATACTGTCTAGAGAGGAATGTTTACAAAAAGTACTTCAATTTTTGGAACAAGTTATTCCAGATGTCACACAATATCTACGTCTTTGGGAAGAACGTGAAGCAACAGAAGATGGAATTGAAAGGTTTACCTTTTCCGTATATGTGAATGGTATTCCAGCAGAGTATAAGCAATTTATGGTCAATATCAATGCAGAAAATGGGGCTGTGGTGCATTATTCTGGAGAGTCTAGCAACTTTATAAAAGAATTACTTACATATGAAACAACACCAAAAGTAACAAAGGAAAAAGCGTTAGAAATATACAGAGAGGCCATGCGAGTTAAATTAGAATGGTCTATAGATCATGATGTAGAGGAAACGGTATATCAATTACTGTATAAACAAACAACGAATGAAAATGATAAAGAATTCTTCGACGGTAGTCGAGAAATTCGTTATATTGATGCGCATACTGGGGAGAAAATTTGGAGTAAATAAGCTTTTAAATAGGGAAAAAGGTCTTCGATAGAAGACCTTTTTTAGAAAGAACGATTATTCTTCGTATGTATCAATTTTGTATAACCACTTCTGTACACTAGCAGGTGGTCCTTCTGTTCTCCACTTTATTGTACACATTCCACAAGAACAGTGAACTTTTCCTTTTGCAAAAATACCGGCAATTTCAGGAGTATATCCCCATGCGTGTTGTGCAATATTCATTTTTCGACGCATTGTACGTTGACGTTGGTGTCTTGTATAAGCACGTGTTCTTTCAAATTTCATATTTGTAATCCCTCCTTGTAGTACAAGTAGCTTGCAAGAGCGTACAAGGAGTTCATCTCTTACAAGCTACTCGGGTACAAGAGGGAAATGAAATATTTCATATTCCACTCTCCAATCTTTTGTTTAAGTGTTTAAGTATACGCAGTGAGGCTTTATGAGACAATTATTATGCTTAAAAACATATTGGAATGATATCGTACAGACACAAACAACCTCACACCCACATACACTTAGTAAAGACCACTATTTTGGCGGAGGTGAAAGGTTTGAGTCTATTCGCCGCAATTGGATATATGGTTCGAGAAGTGTTTGTTTTTGTTTCTTATGTGAAGAATAATGCGTTTCCGCAGCCGTTATCATCTGACGATGAGAGAAAGTACTTAGAGTTAATGGAGCAAGGTGATGCTCAAGCGAGGAATCTGTTAATTGAACATAATTTACGGCTTGTAGCTCATATCGTTAAAAAATTTGAAAACACAGGGGAAGATGCAGAAGATTTAATTTCAATTGGTACAATCGGGCTCATTAAAGCGATCGAGAGCTATTCGGCAGGAAAAGGAACAAAACTTGCGACGTATGCAGCGCGCTGTATTGAAAATGAAATTTTGATGCATTTACGTGTACTAAAGAAAACGAAAAAGGACGTTTCACTTCATGATCCGATCGGGCAAGATAAAGAGGGGAATGAAATATCGCTTATTGATATATTAAAATCAGAGTCTGAAGATGTAATTGATATGATCCAGCTTAGTATGGAGTTAGAAAAAATTAAAGAATATATCGATATTTTAGACGAACGAGAGAAAGAAGTAATCGTAAAGCGTTTTGGACTGGGGCTTGATAAAGAGAAAACGCAGCGGGAGATTGCAAAGGCACTCGGTATTTCCAGAAGCTACGTATCAAGAATTGAAAAGCGCGCTTTAATGAAAATGTTCCATGAATTTGTAAGAGCAGAGAAAGAGAAAAAAGCGAAAGAATAATGCACATTGCAAGCAGCCGTATTTTAAAAGGGCTGCTTTTCTTTTTGTGAATAAGGAAAGAAAAAGGGGTGTGTTCAGAAGAAATCCATGTTCACTGTTGAAAATGACGGATTCTATCTGTAATATTAGAAGGTGCTAAACAATTTAAGAATAATACCATACTTAGTTTTCTGCATGCATAATGAACCAGTTCTATATGATATGTGGGAATAAGAACCAATTTTACATATGATATAGAAGGAAAAGAAGGGAAAGCTAAAGTTATAGACTGATTAGGAGGTTTCGCAATTTGCGACGTACATTATATCGACTTATGATCGAACTTACAAATGGTCGTTTTACTTCTTATATATTACGTAAATTTGCACAATCTCGTTTGAGCGCTATCATTATTCCATCGTATGCGAAAGTTTTTCAACTTAATCAAGATGAGATGGAAAAGGGTTTGAAGGAATATAGAACATTGCATGAATTATTTACGCGTAAGCTAAAAGAAGGAAAGCGTAGTATTGATACAGGTGCATCGAGTATTGTTAGTCCTGTTGATGGTGTTTTTGCTGATCACGGTCCTATTGAGGACACAAAAACATTTGATATTAAAGGCAAGCGTTATTCAATTGTAGATATGCTAGGTAATGAAGAACGTGCACAGCGATATGCAGGTGGTACATATATGGTTATTTATTTAAGCCCAAGTCATTATCATCGTATTCATAGTCCGCTTGCTGGTTCTGTGACTGAAAGGTTTGTGCTTGGTAGAAAATCATATCCGGTAAATGCAGCTGGTATGGAATACGGGAAAGAACCATTGTCAAAAAATTATCGTTCTGTTACAGAAGTGAATAGTGACGGTGAACATATGGCGCTTGTAAAAGTAGGAGCTATGTTTGTTAATAGTATTGAGCTGCTACATGAAAGAAATACTGTTCAAAAAGGTGAAGAAATGGCATACTTTACATTTGGCTCAACAGTTGTGTTATTGTTTGAAAAAGATATGATAGAAGTAGTGCAGAATTTGAAGAGTGGACAAGAGCTTCGTCTTGGTGAAAAAATTGCTACTCGATTGGCTCATAAGTAAAGAAAAGATTTTATAACTGTAAGCAAGAGTTATGGACAAAGATGCTTAATGATGAAGTTCCCAAGATGGGAGTACTTGTTTATTCGAGAGCCATCGCAGGATGGCTCTTTTTACAAGTTAGCTAATTAAAAATTCACTTTATATGTAATTAAGACGATTTGACCAGCTTGTCCTCTAATGAGCGTCTAATAATTTCTTGTTTTATAAGTAAAATGAAGTCGGGATTTAATTTTAGTTCTTTTGCTTTATAATAAGACTCAGTGAGTAACTCAGTAGATAACTGTTCCATATGCTTTGTTTTCAAGGTGAGTCACCTCCTAATAATATAAGGATTGATTCGTTGTTGCATTTAATGTACCAAAAAAATATGACAGTCACAAACGAGTGGTTATCCACATACCTAGGTGGATAAAATGTGTATAGATTGTTAGTAAATTCCAAATTCACTGAAAAATTAACGTGGAAAATGTGTACAATTTTATCCACAGGTTAAATATCGAAATATGTTGTCGAAAAATTTTTATGAAAAATCCTCAAAGAGGTGAAAGAAATTGAAGCTATTTTTACCAAATGAATATGTGAAGAATGTATATCATGTTCAACCAGAAGATTTGAAAAAACGTGGAATTAAAGGCGTTATTACTGATTTAGATAACACTTTAATTGAATGGGATCGTCCAAATGCAACGCCGCAACTTGAAGAGTGGTTTTTGAAAATGAAAGAGCTAGACATTCAAGTAACGGTCGTTTCAAATAATAATGAGCAACGAGTAAAAGACTTTGCTGATCCATTAGGTATTCCATTTATTCATAGTGCGCGTAAACCATTTGTTCGTGCATTTAAGCGTGCGATGCAAGAGATGCACCTGCAACCAGATGAAGTTGTAGTAATTGGGGATCAGTTACTAACAGATGTTTTAGGTGGAAACCGAGTGGGACTTCATACAATTTTAGTTGTACCGGTAGCACAAACGGACGGATTAGTAACGCGCTTTAATCGGAAAATTGAACGAAGAATTATGAAAAACATGAAGAAAAAAGGTTTAATTAACTGGGAGGAATAGAGTTTGACTGAAACAATTAAATGTATTGGTTGCGGTGTAGAAATTCAGACAGAAGATAAAAATGAAGTAGGATATGCTCCGGCCTCATCTTTAGAGAAAGAACAAGTAATTTGTCAACGCTGTTTTCGTTTGAAGCATTATAACGAAATTCAAGATGTATCATTAACAGATGATGATTTCCTACGTATTCTAAATGGAATTGGAAATTCGGATGCGTTAGTAGTTAAGATTGTAGATATTTTTGATTTTAATGGTAGCTGGTTACCTGGATTACATCGTTTCGTCGGAAATAATAAAGTATTACTTGTTGGGAATAAAGCGGATTTAATTCCTAAGTCAGTAAAACATGATAAAGTAAAGCATTGGATGCGTTATAGTGCAAAGCAGCTAGGATTAAAGCCAGAAGATGTCTTTTTAATTAGTGCAGCGAAGGGACAAGGGATTGCTGAGCTGGCAGATGCTATTGAGTATTACCGTGGCGGAAAAGATGTTTACGTTGTTGGATGTACGAATGTAGGAAAATCAACATTTATTAATCGTATGATTAAAGAATTTAGTGATGAGACTGAAAATGTAATTACAACATCTCATTTCCCTGGAACAACGCTTGATTTAATTGATATTCCATTAGATGAAGAATCTTCTTTATATGATACGCCAGGTATTATTAACCACCATCAAATGGCTCATTATGTTGGAAAAGAAAGCTTAAAGCTTATTACACCAACAAAAGAAATTAAGCCGATGGTGTTCCAATTAAATGAAGAACAAACATTGTTCTTTAGTGGACTGGCACGTTTTGATTATGTAAGTGGTGGTCGTCGTGCATTTACTTGTCACTTCTCGAATCGTTTAACAATCCATCGTACAAAGCTTGAGAAAGCAGATGAATTGTATAAAAATCATGCTGGGGATTTACTAAGCCCACCAACACCAGAAGAATTAGCAAATATGCCAGAGCTAGTGAAATACGAGTTTAATATTCGTGAACCAAAAACGGATGTTGTATTCTCTGGATTAGGATGGGTTACTGTGAACGAACCAGGAGCAAAAATTGTTGCACACGTACCAAAAGGAGTAAGTGTTTCATTACGTAAATCTTTAATTTAATATGGAGAGGGATTTATGAAACAATTATATGGTGTAATCGGAAATCCAATTGGACATTCATTATCACCCGTTATGCATAACGATGCATTTGAACACTTGAATATGGATGCCCATTATCAGGCGTTTCTTGTTAAAGAGGAAGTGCTAGGGGAAGCAGTAAGAGGTTTAAAAGCATTAGGTATTTCAGGATTTAATGTAACAACTCCGCACAAAGTTGCTATTATGGATTATTTGGATGAGACTGACCCGCTAGCAAAACAAATTGGTGCAGTAAATACGGTGGTTCATAAGGATGGAAAATTGATTGGCTACAATACAGATGGAATTGGTTTTGTCCAAGCACTGCAGTCAATTAGTAGTGAACCACTTCAAGAGAAACGTATTTTATTGATTGGCGCAGGTGGTGCTAGTCGAGCTATTTATTTTTCTCTTGCTCATATAGGTGTGAAAGAGATTGATGTAGCTAATCGTACAGTAGATAAGGCGAAAGAACTTATTGCTGCATGTACGGCTACTGTTCATTCTGAGGCTTTATCGTTAGAAAAAGCCTCAGAAGAACAAGGAAATTATGATATTATCATTCAGACGACAACAATAGGTATGCATCCACGCGTTGAACATACGCCATTACAAATTTCTTCGTTAAAAAAAGGAACGATTGTATCAGATATAATCTATAATCCATTTGAAACGAAAATTTTATGTGAGGCAAAAGAGCAAGGTGCAGTGATTCAAAATGGTATTGATATGTTTGTTTATCAAGGGGCGCTTGCATTTGAAATGTGGACAGGGCGTGTACCGAATATCGATAGAATGAAACAATTAGTTATAAGAAAGCTTGGAGGCTAACATATATGTTAACAGGAAAACAAAAAAGATTTTTACGTGCACAAGCACATCATTTAACACCAATTTTTCAAGTAGGAAAAGGTGGAGTAAATGAAAACATGATTAAACAAATCGCAGATACTTTAGAAGCTCGTGAGTTATTTAAAGTAAGTGTGCTACAAAACTGTGAATTCGATCGTCGTGAAGTTGCAGAAGAACTTGCAAAAGGCGCACGTGCTGAAATCGTTCAAGTAATTGGAAGTACAATCGTTTTATACAAAGAATCTAGAGAAAATAAGCAAATTAAGCTTCCTCGATAAAAAGACTAGCATATGCTATTTTTATCGCTAGTGCGTAATGATGTAGAGAGCGAAACCAATTGAACTTTTATTAACAGTAAACTCTCTTCGAATAGAAATGAAGAGAGTTGCTGTACGTAAAAGGAAGGGGCGTTTCTTTTGAGGAAAATTGGCATCATTGGCGGTACATTTGATCCGCCACATTATGGGCATTTGCTAATTGCAAATGAAGTATATCACGCTTTGAATTTAGAAGAAGTATGGTTCTTACCGAACCAAATTCCACCGCATAAACAAGGGCGGAATATTACAAGTGTAGAAAATCGCTTACAAATGTTAGAGCTTGCGACTGAGGCAGAGGAACATTTTTCTATTTGTTTAGAAGAGCTAAGCAGGAAGGGCCCATCTTATACGTATGACACTATGTTACAATTGACGAAGAAGCATCCGGATGTGCAGTTTCACTTTATTATTGGTGGAGATATGGTTGAGTATTTACCGAAGTGGTATAACATTGAAGCGTTACTTAACCTTGTAACGTTTGTTGGGGTTGCAAGACCTGGTTATACATTGCGTACACCTTATCCTATCACTACTGTGGAAATTCCGGAGTTTGCAGTTTCTTCATCTTTATTGCGTGAGAGATATAAAGAGAAGAAAACATGTAAATATTTACTTCCTGAAAAAGTACAGGTATATATCGAGAGGAATGGGTTGTATGAATCGTGAGAAAGCACTTCATATTGTCAAACAACAAATGCATGAAAAACGTTATATACACACAATTGGTGTAATGGAAACAGCAATTGAACTTGCTAAGTTATACGGTGTGAATGAAAAAAAGGCTGAAGTTGCAGCTATATTCCATGATTATGCGAAGTGTAGAGCAATTTCAGAGATGGAAGAGATCATTAAAAGTGAAGATTTGCCGAAAGATTTACTTTGTTATAACAAAGAGTTATGGCATGCACCTGTTGGGGCATACTTAGTAGAAAAAGAAGTAGGCATTACAGATCCTGAAATCCTGCAAGCTATTACATATCATACAAGTGGTCATGAGAAAATGACGATGTTAGATAAAGTAATTTATGTAGCTGATTACATTGAGCCTGGGCGAAAGTTTCCGGGTGTGGAGGAAGCTCGTAAACTCGCATATATGGATATAGATCAAGCTTTATTATTTGCGTTAAAGAGAACAATTCAATTTTTAATGGAAAAAGATCAAACGATTTATCCATTAACATTCCAAACATACAATGCAGTTATCAAGGAGGAAATTAGTAAATGAAAGATAAAGATTTATTAGTATTAGCAGCAAAAGCAGCTGATGATAAGAGAGCAGAAGATATGGTTGTCCTAAATATGCAAGGTATTTCACCAATTGCAGATTATTTCATTATTTGTCACGGTAACTCAGATAAGCAAGTGCAAGCAATTGCACGTGAAATTAAATCAAAAGCACATGAGTTCCAAATCGACGTACAACGTATGGAAGGTTTTGACGAAGCACGCTGGGTGTTAGTTGACCTTGGAGATGTAGTTGCCCATGTATTCCATAAAGATGAGCGTAATCACTATAATTTAGAGCGTCTTTGGGGCGATGTGCCGCGTGAAGATATTACAGACGAGCTAGACCAATGAAATACGAACAATTTGCATTGTTGTACGACGAACTAATGAATGATGTTCCTTATGATAAATGGGTGGAATTCACAGAGGAAAGTTTACAGCAAGCGGATATGAAAGAGGCGAAGATTCTTGATGTAGCATGCGGTACTGGTAATGTAACACTTCCGCTTGTACAAAAGGGTTACGATTTAATCGGTGTCGATCTTTCAGAAGAAATGTTAACGGTCGCTCAGCAAAAACTAGGTGGGGAAGGATATTTTATTCCTTTTTACCAACAAGACATGCGAGAGCTTGATGTTCCGGGTGAGTTTGACTGTGTAACTATTTTTTGTGATTCATTAAATTATGTATTGCAAGAAGATGGAGTGCAAGAAACATTTCGAAGAGTGTTTCATCATTTACGTCAAGATGGTTTGTTTTTATTTGATGTACATTCTTTATATAAAATACATCATGTATTTCAAAATGAAACATACACAGTGAATGGAGAAGAAATATCTCTTATTTGGAATTGCTTCCCTGGTGAAGAATCAAATAGTGTAGAACATGATTTAACATTCTTTGTTCAAGACCCAGAAGAAGATGTGTACCATCGTTTTGATGAATGTCACGTGCAACGTGCATATCCGGTTGAAGAGTTAACAAAATGGCTTGAAGAGGCTGGTTTTACAGTGCTTCGCGTGACTGGTGATTTTGAGCGACTTGAAGTTACAGAACAAACAGAGCGTATTTTCTTCATGGCGAAGAAAAACGGATAAAAACAAAAGCAACCGAGAAGGTTGCTTTTGTTTTGTAAAGAAGCTGTAATTTTAGTTCTAGGATAATAAGAGGATGATATACGTGAAGTGTGAAAATGCTAGTTTAAGTGAAAATGTAATGTAAAAAATTTAGTGTTTATAAAAAGGATTTGGAATGGCGATGACGTATTTATTATGTGTGTTTATTGAATTGCTGATCAACACATTTTAAATCTTCATCAAATTTCTCATGTGTCCGCTCGATTAATTTATGAAACATATCCCCAACATGTTCTTCTAAAACCCGAATACCTTCTCCTGTAACGCCGCCTTTAACACATACTTTTTCTTGTAAAGTAGGCAATGTGAAAATCTCTTTTTCGAGTAGTTTCCCCATTCCAACGACCATTTCACTTACTAAAGTAGTGGCTTCTTCATGTGTAATATTTGTTTTATCTACAGCAGCGTTAATGAAACATTGTAATAAATAACTAAAGAATGCAGGGCCGCAGCTTGCTATATCAGATGAAACGCGTGTTATATCTTCTTCTATTACAAGGGGAGTAGAAATGTTTTTGAATAGGCGAAATAGTTTTTGTTGCCACTCTTCAGAGCATTTACTTCCGAATGTAAATAGTGATGCGCCAGACAGGGCGCGGTTTGTAATGCTCGGAATAATACGTGCAACGTGGCAAGGTACAAGTGTCTCTAATTGTGATGGAGATATTGGACTTGTGATAGAAACTAAGCACTTTTCATCAGAAAAATGTTCAGCATATTTTTGTAGGATTGGATATATATCTATCGGCTTTACGCAAATAAAAATAAGGTGTGATCGTTCGATTACTTCATCAATAGTTTTGGCTATATGAACAGAAGGGTATTTTTCCTTTATATGATATGCTTTGGCGGGCGTTCGATTAATGATTGTAAGGCACGAAGGTTTGACAGCACGGGTTTCTAAAAATGCATCGATTAGTATATTCCCCATGTTCCCTGTCCCTATAATTCCTATGTTCAATGTTTCATCCCTCCTTCGTAACAGCTTTCTCCTAAACAATATGAATGATGTTATAAATTTATGATTAGAGGTGTAAAATGATGTGGGATTTTCCGAAGAAATGGTTAGGATTAGTAGCTATTATTGGATTTGTACTTTTTCTTCTTTTCTGGAAAACGAACCAGCATACAGAACGATCAGTCATTGCGACGGATGTGCAAACGAAAGAGATAGAGAAAAAAAGTAAACCGAAAGTATCGGATACAAAGCAGCAGAAAAAAATAATTATAATTGATATGAAAGGAGCTGTTGTTAAAGAGGGCGTGTATGAAATGAAAGAAGGGGACCGGGTCAAGGATGCTATTGAAAAGGCAGGTGGTTTTTTGCCCGAGGCAGATAGGAAGAAGGTAAATTTAGCGCAAATGGTACAAGACCAAATGATCCTTTATGTGCCGAATAAAACCGAACAAGTGCAAGAAGGAGCTGCTGTTTCAAAGGAGGAGGGGAAAGTGCAAATAAATGCAGCTTCTAAAGGGCAACTTGAAAAAATTACAGGCATCGGTTCTAGGAAAGCAGAAAGTATTTTGAAATATCGTGAGGAACATGGTCCGTTTCAGAAAATAGAAGATTTGTTAGAGATTGATGGGATTGGTGTGAAGTCTCTGGAAAAAATAAAAGATCAAATTATTATTCCATAAAAGATTGACGAAGTTTTTCTTCATTCGCTACACTACAAGTAGACAAAAAAGTAGGTGAAAAATATGGAGCGAATTTCATGGGATCAATATTTTATGACACAAAGCCATTTACTATCTTTACGTAGTACATGTACAAGACTTGCGGTAGGAGCGACAATTGTTCGTGATAAACGAATTATTGCTGGTGGATATAACGGTTCAATTAAAGGTGGTGTACATTGTATAGATGATGGATGCTACGTCATTGATAATCATTGTGTTCGTACAATTCATGCGGAAATGAATGCTTTATTACAATGCGCAAAGTTTGGTGTGAAAACGGAGGACGCGGAAATTTACGTTACGCATTTCCCTTGTTTACAATGCTGTAAGGCAATTATTCAAAGTGGTATTACAGCAGTTTATTATGCACAGGATTATAAAAATCATCCGTATGCCGTAGAATTATTTAAAAAAGCGAATGTAACAGTGAAGCACGTTCCCCTAGAATATGATATTGCAGCGCTAGAGGATCAAAAGCGTCATATGGAGTTAAAAGAACTATTTGCATCTTTAGAAAAAGAGAACTTATCAATGGAAGAATTACAACATGTATTCACGAAAGCAAAAATGATGCTATAAGGAGTGAGTATGAGTTGCATGGACAATGGGGCTATGTTGCAATCTCATTTATAATAGGGATTGCAATCGCCTTTTTCTCTTCGGTTGTACTGCTGACGTGTTGTTTCGTTTTTTATGTTTTCTTTTGTTTATATCGTACTTCGCATAAAACCTTCTTTTTTTGTATTATAGCGTGTTTTAGTGGCGCTATGTACACTACGTATGTTCAAGAGCAAAACAAGCCTCTAGGAGATCCCTACGGACTTACAAGAGGGGTGATACAAAGTACACCTCTTATTAACGGGGATCGCTTATCATTTCAAGTTGAAGATCAGAATAAAAATATAGTGCAATTAAGTTACAAAATTAAATCAGCCTTGGAAAAGAAACAACTGCGACGATTACATGCAGGAGTATCATGCATATTCGAAGGTGAGAGAAAAGAACCGCAAATAGCCCGTAATTTTCATGGTTTTAATTACCGTGATTATCTGTATAGGCAAAATATTCATTTCACATTTGATGCTACATATATTTCTGAATGCCATAAAACATCATTTTCATTTGTGCAATGGATTCTTCTTTTGAGACAGCAAGTAATCTCGGGAGTTACAGAACTGTTTCCAGAGCAATCAGGTGCTTTTATGAATGCGTTAGTATTTGGTGATAGACAACAAATGACATTTGAAGTTGAAGAGCAATATCAACAATTTGGTCTTGTACATTTGTTGGCGATTTCAGGATCGCATATCGTATTGTTAATGGTGATTGTGTATTTTATTTTGCTAAGAAGTGGTGTGACGAGGGAGCTAGCAACAGTATGTCTTATCTTCTGTATTCCTATATATATGATTTTTGCAGGAGCATCACCGTCTGTTATAAGAGCTGCTATAACAGGAGTTTTGATGTTGATTGCTTTCATGTGTTCTCTCCGTTTGTCTAGCTTCGATGCTTTAAGTATAACGGCTATATGTATGCTTATATATGATCCGTATCTTATTTATAATATTGGGTTTCAATTTTCTTTTGTTGGTAGTTTTGCTTTAATTTTGTCTGCTCCGTTTTTGCTAGAGAGTAGTAATGGAGTGATCCGAAATTCTATTTATATTTCTCTTATTTCACAGCTCGTTAGTACTCCGATTTTGTTATATCACTTCGGTTATTTTTCTCCATATAGTATTTTTTTGAATATCCTATATGTTCCGTTTTTATCCCTCGTTGTATTGCCGTGTAGTATTGTTATTTTGGTATGTATACCAATCATTCCATTTCTTGCAAAAGGACTTGCGAATGTACTATCAATAGGTTTGAATCTTTCTAATGATTTTTTAATTTATTGTGAAAACTTACCATTTACCCGCCTTAATTTCGGGCAAACACCTATACTTCTTGTAGCTCTATATTGTGTGAGTATAGTTAGTATATTGATGGTTTGGGAAAGGCGAATATCGAAGGGGATTATGTTTATAGCTTCAGGTATATTTCTTTTTATTTGTACATGTCATTATGTATATCCGTATTTTCGGGAAAGTGGAAGTGTTACATTTCTTGACGTTGGACAGGGAGATGCAATATTAATTCGCCTCCCGTACGATAAAGAGATTTACCTCATTGATACCGGTGGAACAATTCGTGTAAACAAGGAAGAATGGCAGCAGAAAAAGCATGAATTTTCAGTTGGAAATGATATTTTAATTCCCTATTTACAAAAGGAAGGTATTAAAACAATCGATAAATTAATCGTAACGCATGGAGATGCGGACCATATAGGTGCTGCGGAAGAGTTATTATCAAATATAACCGTAAAAGAAGTTGTATTTGGCCGAAAGCAACAAGATGCAGTATTAGAAACAGTAATAAAGAAACAGGCGTTAGAAAAGGAAGTGAAAATAAGGGAAGTGGGAGAAGGGGAGAGTTGGAGCGTAAATGAAGCGGAATTTTTTGTACTAGCTCCAGCGGGAAAAGAAAGAAGTGAAAATAACGCTTCAATTGTAATATGGGCAAAATTAGGAGGGATAACGTGGCTGTTTACAGGTGATTTAGAAGAAGAAGGAGAGAAGGTTTTAGTAGCTACGTACCCAGATTTACGGGCGGATGTTTTAAAGGTTGCTCATCATGGGAGTAACACGTCGTCTATAATGCCTTTTCTGAGCGCCGTACGGCCTAATGTAGCGATTATTTCTGCCGGTGAGCGTAATAGGTATGGGCACCCTCATAAGGAAGTTATAGAGCGTTTTGAGAAGATGGGGATTGAAATATGGCGCACGGATAAGCAAGGTGCTATTTCCTATATTTTTAAAGGGGAACACGGAACCTTTCATAGCAAAATCACATATGATGAAACACATAATAGATAAAAAGAAGACTGCCGGTAAGCAGCAGTCTTTAAGAACCAATAAATTTAATAACAGTTGCAATGATGAAAAGTGTTGCGAAAAAACCAAATGAGACGATAAATCCTACCCCTGAATCAATAGCGTCATTGCGTTTACTTTGAACGTTTTGTTCAAAATCATTCATTTAGAATCCCTCCCCAACATTCCACTTTAGTATAAAATATTGTCAGAAAAAAATCTACAATTTCCATATGAAGAGGAATCGAGTGTTTTTACTACTTTTAAATCAGGAAGTAACGTGAGTTTTTTTGTTTCCAAGCATGTTAACAGTTGGCACTTATACTCGGATTTTTATTGTGAATAATAAAGGGAAGGTGATTACCGCACACCAATAAGAAACCCGGGGCTTATTGCGTGGCGTTTAATATAAATAAAGGGACGGGGTTATACAGCCCGTTCCTTTGTACTTGTAAAACAAAAGCTAGGGCATTAGTATAAATATATATTGCCAAGTTAGGGAGTAGGAAAAAGTATGAGTAGTGATATACATAAAAAGATTAAAAAGAAGCAGTTTGCTCCGTTGTACTTACTGTATGGAACGGAAGCGTTTTTTATAAATGAAACGATAAAGCTTATTACAACAGAAGCGCTTGAAGAGGAAGATCGTGAGTTTAATGTTGTGACATATGATTTAGAAGAAGCGTATTTAGAAGATGTGGTTGAGGATGCACGTACACTTCCTTTTTTTGGAGAACGTAAAGTGCTATTAATAAAATCACCACTATTTTTAACTTCACAAAAAGAAAAGTTAGAGCAAAATATAAAGATTTTAGAAGAATATATTGGGGAGCCTTCTCCATTTTCTATTCTTGTTTTTGTTGCGCCTTACGAAAAACTGGATGAACGAAAAAAAATCACAAAATTATTAAAGAAAACATCGGATATAGTAGAAGCAAATGCGATGCAGGTGCAGGATGTTCAGAAGTGGATTGTTGCTCGTGCAGATGAAGTGCATGTACATATTGATAATGCAGCTGTTAGTTTGTTGTTAGAGCTTGTAGGAAGTAATGTAACGATGTTGGCTAAGGAAATGGACAAGTTAACGTTATATGTCGGTATGGGCGGAGAGATTACACCGAAACTTGTTGCCGAGCTTGTGCCAAAATCAGTTGAACAAAATGTGTTTGCTTTAACAGAAAAAGTTGTGAAAAAAGATATCGCGGGTGCGATGCAAATTTTAGATGGATTATTTACGCAGCAAGAGGAACCGATTAAATTGCTTGCGTTATTAGTAAGCCAATTCCGCTTGCTGCATCAAGTGAAAGAGTTACAGCAACGTGGTTATGGACAAAATCAAATTGCTTCTCATATTGGTGTGCATCCATATCGTGTAAAGTTAGCGATGAATCAAACGAAGTTTTTCTCTTTTGAAGAACTAAAGAAAGTGATTATAGAATTAGCGGAAGCTGATTATAGTATGAAGACAGGAAAGATGGAT
Organism: Bacillus thuringiensis; assembly: GCF_001455345.1. Taxonomy (GTDB): domain Bacteria; phylum Bacillota; class Bacilli; order Bacillales; family Bacillaceae_G; genus Bacillus_A; species Bacillus_A thuringiensis_N. Next base: position 4,223,017 of record NZ_CP013274.1, on the reverse strand, counting down.
AAGAAGCTTGTGCTTGAGTTTTTCTTAATGCGGTTAAATCATATGTGATGATACGAAAAAAGTTCACGTTACTTGGTAACGTGAACTTTTTTGTATATAAAAAAACGACCCAAATGGATCGTTTTTTAAACGCCTTACGCGTTTACTTGTTTCGCTAAGCGAGATTTTTGACGAGCTGCAGCGTTTTGGTGGATAAGACCTTTACGAGCTGCTTTGTCAAGTTTTTTAGAAGCAGTTTTGAAAGCTTCTTTAGCAGTTTCAAGATCGTTATTAGTAACTAAAGCTTCTACAGTTTTAACAGCAGAACGCATGTCAGACTTGATAGAAGCGTTATGTGCACGACGCTCTTCGCTAAGTTTAGCGCGTTTGATAGCAGATTTGATGTTTGCCATACTTTTCACCTCCCTGGTGCAATCGAATGACTCGATTCTTACATAGAACAAGTGATATTCTATCAAACGGTGAAGAGAATTGCAATAGTATATCAATGAAATTTCACGTAAAGGAAAGAATGACCTTATATAACTTTGGGAAATCTAACGATATTTACTATGAATTACGGAGGAGATACGATGAAAGAACCATTAGATTTAAGTAAATATAGCGTTAGAACTGACCTTGCTGTAGAGGCGCATCAAATGTTGCAAGAGCGCCAAGAAGAACAAAATGGAATACAAGGAGTTATTGTAAAAGAGAGGGAAGAAGAAGGTGTTACCATTACAAAAGTAACGATTGATGAAGTTGCGTCTGAATCGATGGGTAAAAAACCTGGAAATTATTTAACGCTTGAAGTACAAGGTATACGTCAACAAGATACGGAACTGCAACAAAAAGTAGAGCGCGTTTTTGCGAAAGAATTTTCTTATTTCCTAGAAGAGGTTGGTGTTACGAAAGAAGCGAGCTGCTTGATCGTCGGTCTTGGGAATTGGAATGTAACACCAGATGCACTTGGACCGATAGTTGTAGAAAATGTATTGGTAACGAGACATTTGTTTCAATTGCAGCCTGAAAGTGTAGAAGAAGGGTTTAGACCTGTTAGTGCAATTCGTCCTGGGGTAATGGGGATTACAGGAATTGAAACAAGTGATGTTATTTATGGGATTATTGAGAAGATAAAGCCGGACTTTGTCATTGCAATTGACGCGTTAGCTGCCCGTTCTATTGAACGAGTAAATAGTACGATACAAATTTCTGATACGGGAATTCATCCTGGATCGGGTGTTGGGAATAAACGTAAGGAACTAAGTAAAGAAACATTAGGAATTCCTGTTATTGCTATTGGTGTTCCGACTGTAGTTGATGCCGTTTCGATTACAAGCGATACAATTGATTTTATTTTGAAGCACTTTGGAAGAGAGATGAAAGAGGGACATAAGCCATCAAAATCTTTATTACCTGCGGGATTTTCATTTGGAGAAAAGAAAAAATTAACAGAAGAAGATATGCCGGATGAAAAAAGCCGAAATATGTTTTTAGGTGCTGTAGGTACGTTAGAAGATGAAGAGAAGAGAAAATTAATTTATGAGGTGCTATCCCCTCTTGGTCATAATTTAATGGTAACCCCAAAAGAAGTAGATGCTTTTATAGAGGATATGGCAAATGTAATTGCAAGTGGTTTAAATGCAGCGTTGCACCATCAAATTGACCAAGATAATACAGGGGCATATACACATTGATGGGAAGGGCTGATAGTAATTTAAGCCACTTTACGCTTTTGTGTATATGTAGCGCAATCTTATGCTTGCTTATGATGATAGCAGGAGTTGCGCTTGCTAATCATGGCTTGAAAAGTATGAAAGGTTATCAACAACTGTCGTATGAACAAATAGCTCATATGACTGGAACAGAGGGGGAGGATGCTGAATCGGAAATTTCGGGAAGTTCGTTTTCAACAATTGAGAAACAAAAACAATTAGAAAGTTTAAGGAGTTTTAATGTCGTAGAAGGAATTGGTATGGCGATAGCAAGTGTTGCTTATGAAATGACAAAGTTTGGGACAGATATAGTTGTTGGGAAAGTGAAAGAGGTTTTTAGTTAAGAGTAGCAGCAAGAACGGTTGTCTTATCGTTTCGTACGACAGCCGTTTTTTAATTTGAAAAAGGTTTGTCTCTTATGGTTTGTTCGCATAAGATATAGATAGAATGATTTGTATCGTAAGCAGCACGAGTTTTCATTGAATCTTTGCTGCTCTATTGATATAATCAGTGCTAGTGTATATTGGCGAGACTATTAGGAGTTGAGAACATAGATGAATAAAGAAGAAAGAGCAAAAAGACAATCCAAAATTCGTAATTTCTCTATCATTGCTCATATTGACCACGGAAAATCAACGTTAGCAGACCGTATTTTAGAGAAAACAAACGCGTTAACACAACGTGAAATGAAAGCTCAATTGCTTGACTCTATGGATTTAGAGCGTGAGCGTGGTATTACAATTAAATTAAACGCAGTACAATTAAACTATACAGCAAAAGACGGTGAAGAATATATTCTTCACTTAATTGATACACCAGGGCACGTCGACTTTACGTACGAAGTATCACGTAGTTTAGCGGCTTGTGAAGGCGCAATTCTTGTAGTGGATGCAGCACAAGGTATTGAAGCGCAAACATTAGCGAACGTATACTTAGCGCTTGATAATAATTTAGAGATCTTACCGGTTATTAACAAAATTGACTTACCAAGTGCAGATCCAGAACGCGTACGTCAAGAGGTAGAAGATGTAATTGGTTTAGATGCATCAGAAGCTGTACTTGCTTCAGCAAAAGCTGGGATTGGTATTGAAGAAATTTTAGAACAAATTGTTGAGAAAGTACCAGCACCAACAGGTGATTCAGAAGATCCGTTACAATGTATGATTTTCGACTCTTTATATGATCCGTATCGAGGTGTAATTGCTTATATCCGTGTTGTAAATGGAACGGTAAAAGTTGGCGATAAAGTACGTATGATGGCAACTGGTAAAGAATTTGAAGTAACAGAAGTAGGTGTGTTTACACCGAAGACTACGCAACGTGACGAGTTAACAGTAGGTGATGTAGGTTTCTTAGCAGCATCGATTAAAAATGTTGGTGACACACGTGTTGGTGATACGATTACACACGCGAAACGTCCAGCTGCAGAGCCGTTAGCAGGTTATCGTAAATTAAACCCAATGGTATTCTGTGGTTTATATCCGATTGATTCTGCGCGTTACAACGACTTACGTGATGCGTTAGAAAAGTTAGAGTTAAACGATTCTGCACTTGAGTTTGAACCAGAAACATCTCAAGCGCTAGGATTTGGTTTCCGCTGTGGTTTCTTAGGACTTCTTCACATGGAAATCATTCAAGAACGTATTGAACGTGAATTTAAGATTGATTTAATTACAACAGCGCCAAGTGTTATTTATAAAGTTTATTTAACAAACGGTGAAGATGTTATTGTTGATAATCCATCTAATATGCCAGATCCACAGTCTATCGATCGTGTAGAAGAGCCATTTGTGAAGGCTTCAATTATGGTTCCGAATGACTATGTTGGAGCTGTAATGGAAATTTGCCAAGGTAAACGCGGAACGTTTATTGATATGCAATATTTAGATGAAACACGTGTTACATTAACGTATGAAATCCCGTTATCAGAAATCGTATATGATTTCTTCGATCAGTTGAAATCAAATACGAAAGGGTATGCATCATTTGATTACGAGTTAATTGGTTATAAACCATCTAAACTTGTGAAAATGGATATTCTTTTAAATAATGAACAAGTGGATGCTCTATCATTTATCGTACACCGTGATTCAGCGTATGACCGTGGTAAAGTAATCGTAGAAAAACTAAAAGAATTAATTCCGAGACAACAGTTCGAAGTGCCGATTCAGGCGACTATCGGGAACAAAGTTGTAGCGCGTTCTACAATTAAGGCGATGCGTAAAAACGTACTTGCAAAATGTTACGGTGGTGACATTTCTCGTAAGCGTAAACTTCTTGATAAGCAAAAAGAAGGTAAAAAACGTATGAAGTCTGTTGGTTCTGTAGAGGTACCGCAAGAAGCGTTCATGGCTGTACTGAAAATGGATGACAACTAATATTTACTTGTTATATAAAAAAAGAAGCCGTTTATACGGCTTCTCTTTTTGTATCATTACTTTTTAGACATCTGAGTATCTCTCAATTACAATAGTGAGAGATGCTTTTTAGTTCATACAGAGTTAGGAGTTTGTTAATGTCCGAAAATATTCGAAAAGATATTCATGAGAAGATACAAAATGGTAATTTTAATTGTGAAAAGGAATTAACCCTTTCTATTATTAGCGGGAAGTGGAAAGTTGTGATACTGTGGCATCTTGGTGTAGAAGGGCCGCATCGTTTTAGTGAATTACAACGATTATTCCCAAATATTTCTCATAAAGTTTTGTCGAACCAATTAAAAGAGTTAATGGAAGATGGGATTGTTGATCGAACAGTATACCCAGAAATTCCTCCACGAGTGGAGTATTATATGACGGAATTAGGCATGTCGCTTTTACCAATCGTTGAAATGATGTATGATTGGGGAAAAATGCGAATGGAACAAATTCGTAATACGTTAGAGAAGTAAAGAACCCTCCCGAGTGCGGAGGTTTTCTTTTTAGAAAGGTAGGAGTTATATTTGGTACAAGCTGCATATATTCACATTCCGTTTTGTCAGCATATTTGTCACTATTGTGATTTTAATAAAGTGTTCATTGAACGCCAACCGGTTGATCAATATTTAGAGTATTTAGAGAAAGAAATAATAAACACGGTTCAAAAAGTGCCGTTTGATAGTATGAAAACGATTTTTGTTGGTGGGGGAACTCCGACAGCTTTAAATATGGAACAGACAAAAAAGCTACTCGATATTATTAATCGTCGTTTGCGTCCGTTTGCTCCGAATTGTGAATTAACATTTGAAGCGAATCCAGGTGACTTACCGAAAGAGAAGTTAAACGTATTGCTAGAAGGTGGAGTGAACAGAATTAGTTTTGGTGTGCAAACATTTCGAGATGAACTGCTTGAGAAAATTGGACGCAAACATACAAGGGAAGATGCCTTTGTAGCGATTAGAGAAGCACAGGAAGTAGGCTTCAAAAATATTAATATAGATATTATTTATGCTTTGCCAGGACAAACGATAGAAGACGTAAAGGAAACATTAGATATTGCTTTTACGCTTGGTGTACAACATTTCTCGGCATATTCATTAATTGTGGAACCGAAAACAGTGTTTTATAACTTAATGAATAAGGGGAAATTATGTCTTCCAGGTGAAGATCACGAAGCGAAAATGTACGAAATGGTAATGGATGAAATGGAGAAACATGGTTATAAGCAGTATGAAATTAGCAATTTCTCAAAAGGTGATAATGAAAGTAGACATAATCTCACATACTGGAATAATGAAGAGTATTATGGCTTCGGAGCTGGGGCTCATAGTTATGTAAATGGAGAGCGTATCCAAAATGTAGGGCCACTGAAGCAATATTTCAAGAAAATTGATGAAACGGATTTTCCATATTTAGACGTCCACGCAGTGACGGAGAAAGAAAGAATGGAAGAAGAACTGTTCTTAGGGCTTCGAAAAACAAAAGGTGTATCTAAAATGGCGTTCCAAAAGAAATTTGATATGGAGATGGATCAAGTTTTCGCGAAGCAGTTGCAAAGTAATCAAGAACAAGGGTTGCTTGAAGAGAGAGACGGATACGTGCGTTTAACACGAAAAGGAAAATTATTAGGGAATGAAGTGTTCCAGTCATTTTTGATTGATTAAATAAATGTTCTATAAACGTGAAAAAGTTTCATTATTTCGTGACGTTTCCGTTGACAATTGAATGTCAATTTTGGTAAGTTATTAATAGATTTAGCACTCGAAGACAAAGAGTGCTAACAGAGGTGATGATGAGATGCTTACGGAACGTCAGCTCTTAATTTTACAAACAATTATTGATGACTTTATTGGATCAGCGCAGCCGGTTGGTTCTAGAACGTTGGCTAAAAAAGATGAAATTACATTTAGTTCAGCTACTATTCGAAATGAAATGGCGGACTTAGAAGAATTAGGTTTTATTGAAAAAACGCATAGTTCTTCTGGCCGTGTTCCTTCTGAGAAGGGATACCGATTTTATGTAGACCATCTTTTAGCGCCGCAAAACTTACCGAAAGCTGAAATTGTACAAATTAAAGATTTATTTGCTGAAAGAATTTTTGAAGCGGAAAAAATTGCACAGCAATCGGCTCAAATTCTATCAGAACTTACGAATTACACGGCCATTGTTCTTGGGCCGAAGTTAAGCACAAATAAACTTAAAAATGTACAAATTGTGCCGCTTGATCGTCAAACTGCAGTCGCTATTATTGTAACTGATACAGGGCATGTACAAAGTAAAACGATTACCGTTCCGGAATCTGTTGATTTATCAGATTTAGAAAAAATGGTTAATATTTTAAATGAAAAGCTATCTGGTGTACCGATGGAAGAACTGCATAATAAAATCTTTAAGGAGATTGTTACAGTTTTACGTGGGTATGTTCATAATTACGATAGTGCAATAAAAATGTTAGATGGTACATTTCAAGTTCCGTTATCGGAAAAGATATACTTTGGAGGAAAAGCAAATATGCTTTCGCAACCAGAGTTCCATGACATTCACAAAGTAAGATCCTTGCTGACGATGATTGATAATGAAGCTGAGTTTTATGATATTTTGCGCCATAAACAAGTCGGTATTCAAGTGAAAATTGGTAGGGAAAACTCTGCGACAGCCATGGAAGATTGTAGTTTAATTTCTGCAACATATTCGATCGGCGAAGAGCAACTTGGAACAATTGCTATTTTAGGTCCTACGAGAATGCAATATTCTCGTGTAATTAGTTTGTTACAGTTATTTACGAGACAATTTACTGATGGACTTAAAAAGTAAATGAGAGTAATACATTCGCTCAAGTGATGAAATTTTCATTGCTGTGTGTAATATATAATGCTTAGGTAATCATGCTATGCATGATACCTAATACCTAATACCTTTTAAGGAGGTGAATATTGTGGAAGAGCGTAACGAACAAGTGGTAGAAGAAGTAAAAGAAGCGCAAGTTGAAGAAGCTGTCACGCCAGAAAACAGTGAAGAAACTGTAGAAGAAAAAAGTGAGGCTGCTCTTTTACAAGAAAAAGTAGATGAGTTACAAGCGAAACTAACGGAAACGGAAGGTCGCACATTACGTCTACAAGCTGATTTTGAAAATTATAAGCGCCGTGTCCAAATGGATAAACAGGCTGCTGAAAAATATAGAGCACAAAGTCTAGTTTCAGACATCTTGCCAGCTCTTGATAATTTTGAAAGAGCAATGCAAGTGGAAGCGACTGATGAGCAAACGAAATCCTTATTACAAGGTATGGAAATGGTGCATCGTCAATTGTTAGAAGCGCTGACTAAAGAAGGTGTGGAAGTGATTGAAGCTGTTGGTAAACAGTTTGATCCTAATGAACACCAAGCTATTATGCAAGTGGAAGATAGTGAATTTGAATCAAACGCGGTTGTGGAAGAATTCCAAAAAGGTTATAAACTAAAAGACCGTGTGATTCGCCCATCAATGGTAAAAGTAAATCAATAATTTACATAAAACTAGGAGGATTCGCCATGAGTAAAATTATCGGTATTGACTTAGGTACAACAAACTCTTGTGTAGCTGTTATGGAAGGTGGAGAACCAAAGGTTATCCCAAATCCAGAAGGAAACCGTACAACACCTTCTGTTGTAGCTTTCAAAAATGAAGAACGTCAAGTTGGGGAAGTTGCAAAGCGCCAAGCAATTACAAACCCAAATACAATCATGTCTGTTAAACGTCATATGGGTACAGACTACAAAGTAGAAGTTGAAGGTAAAGATTATACACCTCAAGAAATTTCTGCAATCATTTTACAAAACTTAAAAGCTTCTGCTGAAGCATACTTAGGTGAAACAGTAACGAAAGCTGTTATTACAGTGCCTGCATACTTCAACGATGCAGAGCGTCAAGCAACGAAAGATGCTGGTCGTATCGCTGGTTTAGAAGTTGAGCGTATCATTAACGAGCCAACAGCAGCAGCACTTGCTTACGGTTTAGAAAAACAAGACGAAGAACAAAAAATCTTAGTATATGACTTAGGTGGCGGTACATTTGACGTATCTATCCTTGAGTTAGCAGACGGCACATTCGAAGTTATTTCAACTGCTGGTGACAACCGTCTTGGTGGAGATGACTTTGACCAAGTTATTATTGACCATTTAGTAGCTGAATTCAAAAAAGAAAATAACATTGATTTAAGCCAAGATAAAATGGCACTTCAACGTCTGAAAGATGCAGCTGAAAAAGCGAAAAAAGATCTTTCTGGTGTAACGCAAACACAAATTTCATTACCATTCATTAGTGCTGGAGCTGCTGGTCCATTACACTTAGAATTAACATTAACAAGAGCGAAATTCGAAGAGATTTCAGCAGGTCTTGTTGAAAGAACGTTAGAGCCAACTCGTCGTGCATTAAAAGACGCTGGTTTTGCTCCAAGTGAATTAGATAAAGTTATCCTTGTTGGTGGATCTACTCGTATCCCAGCTGTACAAGAAGCTATTAAACGTGAAACTGGTAAAGAACCATATAAAGGTGTAAACCCTGATGAAGTTGTAGCATTAGGTGCTGCAGTTCAAGGTGGCGTACTTACTGGTGATGTAGAAGGCGTACTATTATTAGATGTAACTCCACTTTCTTTAGGTATTGAAACTATGGGTGGCGTGTTCACGAAATTAATCGAGCGTAACACTACAATTCCAACAAGTAAGTCACAAGTATTCTCAACAGCTGCTGATAACCAACCAGCAGTAGACATTCACGTATTACAAGGTGAGCGTCCAATGTCGGCTGACAACAAAACATTAGGTCGTTTCCAATTAACAGACCTTCCACCAGCACCACGTGGTATTCCACAAATCGAAGTAACATTCGATATTGATGCGAACGGTATTGTTAACGTACGTGCGAAAGATTTAGGAACAAGCAAAGAGCAAGCTATTACAATCCAGTCTTCTTCAGGTCTTTCTGATGAAGAAGTAGAACGTATGGTACAAGAAGCAGAAGCAAACGCTGACGCTGACCAAAAACGTAAGGAAGAAGTTGAACTTCGTAACGAAGCTGACCAACTTGTATTCCAAACAGATAAAGTTGTAAAAGATTTAGAAGGTAAAGTGGATGCGGCTGAAGTTGCAAAAGCAACAGAAGCGAAAGAAGCATTACAAGCTGCGATTGAGAAGAACGAGCTTGAGGAAATCCGTGCGAAAAAAGACGCTTTACAAGAAATCGTACAACAATTAACTGTTAAATTATACGAGCAAGCTCAAGCAGCTGCAGGGCAAGCAGAAGGTGCGCAAGGAGCACAAGATGCTGGCGCGAAGAAAGATAATGTAGTAGACGCTGAGTTTGAAGAAGTAAAAGAAGATAAGTAATAATAAATAAGTAAGATGACAAAAAGTCAAAGTCAAGCGTGCCTTGGCTTTGGCTTTTTTCACGAATGAGAAGGAATGTGTGAGGATCTTAAGTTTTTTATTTTGCATACTGTAAGTGAGGAAACTTTGTTGCAAAGCACTTTCTTTCGGTGTTAAAATTACGTTTATGTGAAAGATTCGGGGGTTGTAAATTTATGAGTAAACGAGACTATTATGAGGTTCTTGGACTTAGCAAGGGTGCTTCAAAAGATGAAATAAAAAAAGCGTATCGTCGTTTGGCTAAAAAATACCATCCAGACGTAAGTAAAGAAGAAAATGCAATTGAAAAGTTTAAAGAAGTACAAGAAGCATACGAAGTGTTAAGTGATGATCAAAAGCGTACGCAATACGATCAATTTGGTCATGCTGGTGCAAATCAAGGTTTCGGTGGCTTTGGCGGCGGAGGAGACTTCGGCGGTGGCTTCGGTTTCGAAGATATCTTTAGTTCATTCTTTGGCGGCGGTGGCGGCAGACGTCGTGATCCAAATGCTCCGCGCCAAGGTGCTGACTTACAATATCAAGTCACTTTAGATTTTGAAGAAGCTATTTTTGGTAAAGAGTTAAATGTCGAGATTCCAGTAGAAGATCCATGTGATACTTGTAAAGGTAGCGGAGCAAAACCGGGAACTTCAAAAGAAACATGTAAACATTGTTCAGGGTCAGGTCAAGTAAGTGTAGAACAAAATACACCGTTTGGTCGTATTGTAAACCGTCAAGCTTGTGGTCATTGTTCAGGAACTGGTCAAATGATTAAAGAAAAATGTACGACATGTCATGGTTCTGGTAAAGTTCGTAAACATAAAAAAATCAACGTTAAAATTCCAGCGGGTATTGATAACGGTCAACAAATTCGTGTATCTGGAAAAGGTGAAGCGGGTGTAAATGGCGGGCCAGCAGGAGATTTATATGTTGTTGTTCATGTAAGAAGTCATGAATTCTTTGAGCGCGAAGGAGATCACATTATTTGCGAAATGCCATTAACGTTTGCGCAAATGGCACTTGGTGCTGAAGTAGAAGTTCCTACTGTTCACGGGAAAGTGAAGCTGAAAATTCCAGCAGGAACACAAACAGGAACAGAATTCCGCCTAAAAGGAAAAGGTGCTCCGAACGTACGTGGATATGGTCAAGGAGATCAATATGTAGTCGTGCGTGTTGTTGTGCCGACGAAATTAACTTCACATCAAAAAGATTTATTACGTGAATTTGCAGGACAAGAAGAGCAGGATGATAGTTTATTCGGAAAGCTTAAACGTGCTTTCAAAGGGGAATAATGGAAATAAAAAATGGAGTTGGTAAATTGTGAAATGGTCAGAAATTAGTATTCATACAACAGAAGAAGCAGTAGAAGCTGTCTCTCATATTTTACATGAAGCTGGTGCTAGTGGAGTTGCGATTGAGGACCCGGCGGAGTTGACGAAAGAGCGCGAGCAACAATATGGTGAAATTTATGCATTGAACCCAGATGAATATCCGGCAGAAGGTGTGTTAATAAAAGCATATTTCCCGCAAACGGATTCTTTACATGAAACAATTGCAGGTGTAAAATCATCTATTGATGTACTTCCATCTTACGACATCGAAATTGGTACTGGAAATATTACCGTTAACGAAGTCAATGAAGAAGATTGGGCTACTGCTTGGAAAAAATATTACCATCCAGTACAAATTTCTGATACATTCACAATTGTACCGACGTGGGAAGAATATACACCATCTTCTCCGGAAGAAAAAATTATTGAATTAGATCCAGGTATGGCGTTTGGAACAGGAACTCATCCAACAACAACGATGTGTATCCGTGCTTTAGAAAAAACAGTACAGCCAGGTGATGCTATCATTGATGTAGGAACAGGTTCTGGTGTACTGAGTATTGCAGCAGCAAAACTAGGTGCGTCTTCTGTTCAAGCATATGATTTAGATCCGGTTGCGGTTGAAAGTGCAGAAATGAATGTACGTTTAAATAAAACAGATGATATCGTATCTGTTGGACAGAATAGTCTTTTAGAGGGTATTGAAGGTCCTGTTGATTTAATCGTAGCTAACTTATTAGCAGAAATTATTCTTTTATTCCCTGAAGATGCAGCGAGAGTTGTGAAGTCAGGCGGATTATTTATTACATCGGGCATTATTGCTGCGAAGGAAAAAGTAATTTCTGAGGCGCTTGAAAAAGCTGGATTTACAATTGAAGAAGTGTTAAGAATGGAAGATTGGGTAGCAATTATTGCACGAAATGCGTAATATAGATTTTAGTCTATAATGAAAAGGAGAGTCTCTCACTATAAGGTGAGGGACTTGCCGTTTGTTATATGAAAAATGATAACGTTTCGTTCTTTTCGTAAGTATTGACTTACGAAAGGAACGAAACTCTACTAAGGTGATTATATGCAACGTTATTTTGTAGAAGAGAAATATGTAAATGAGACAAGTATTCGTATTGTAGGTGATGACGTACATCATATCGCAAGAGTGATGCGTATGTCAGCTGGTGATCACATTTATTGTTGTGTAAACGGAAAAACAGCAGTGTGTTCAATTGATGAAATTACCAGTGAATTTATTAATACGGCTATTGTAGAATGGGTAGAGGCGTCAAGTGAACTTCCTGTTTTCGTGACGATTGCAAGTGGACTGCCAAAAGGAGACAAGCTAGAGTTAATTTTCCAAAAAGGAACAGAGCTTGGGGCAGCTGCATTCTTACCATTTCAAGCATCTCGCTCTATCGTAAAATGGGATGCGAAAAAAGCTGATAAAAAAGTTGAGCGTTTAAGAAAAATTGTGAAAGAAGCTGCGGAACAATCACATAGAAGTGAAGTTCCAGAAGTACATGCTCCGGCATCGTTTAAACAACTACTTTCAATGAGTGGTGAGTATGATGTTTGTCTTGTTGCTTACGAAGAGGAAGCAAAACAAGGCGAGAAATCTAATTTTGCGAAAGCTTTAACGACGATGAAACCAGGTCAAAAGCTATTGATTGTATTTGGTCCAGAAGGCGGTTTAGCTGAGGAAGAGATTACAGCGCTTCGTGAACATAAATTTGTACCATGTAGTTTAGGACCAAGGATTTTAAGAACAGAAACGGCGCCGTTATACGCGTTAAGTGCTGCTTCGTATCATTTTGAATTGATGGGGTGATGATCAATGTCAACTGTTGCGTTCCATACGTTAGGTTGTAAAGTAAACCACTATGAAACAGAAGCCATTTGGCAATTGTTTAAACAAGGTGGTTATGAAAGAACAGAATATGAAAAGAAAGCTGATGTATATGTTATTAACACATGTACAGTAACGAATACTGGGGACAAAAAAAGCCGTCAAGTAATCAGACGTGCTGTGCGTCAAAATCCAGATGCAGTTATTTGCGTAACGGGATGTTATGCACAAACATCTCCAGCTGAAATTATGGCGATTCCAGGTGTGGATATTGTAGTTGGTACACAGGATCGTGAAAAGATGTTAGGTTACATCGAAGAATTCCGTAAAGAGCGTCAACCAATTAATGCTGTCCGCAATATTATGAAAACACGTGTGTACGAAGAACTTGATGTACCTTATTTCACGGATCGTACACGTGCGTCTTTAAAAATACAAGAGGGTTGCAATAACTTCTGTACATTCTGTATCATTCCTTGGGCGCGTGGTTTAATGCGTTCTCGTGATGGAAAAGAAGTTATTAAACAAGCACAGCAATTAGTAGATGCAGGCTATAAAGAAATCGTATTAACGGGTATTCATACAGGTGGATACGGTGAAGATATTAAAGATTATAATTTAGCTGGGTTACTTCGTGATATGGAAGCGGAAGTAGGCGGATTAAAACGTCTTCGTATTTCTTCTATTGAAGCGAGTCAGATTTCAGATGAGGTAATTGAAGTGTTAGATAAGTCTGAAGTAGTTGTACGTCACTTACACATTCCGTTGCAATCTGGATCTAATACTGTATTAAAACGTATGCGTCGTAAGTATACGATGGAATTCTTCCAAGAGCGTTTAGATCGTTTGAAAGAAGCGTTACCAGGTCTTGCGATTACATCAGACGTAATCGTTGGTTTCCCAGGTGAAACAGAAGAAGAATTCATGGAAACATACAATTTCATTAAAGAGAATCGCTTCTCTGAGTTACACGTGTTCCCTTACTCAAAACGTACAGGAACACCTGCAGCACGCATGGAAGATCAAGTTCCTGAAGATGTGAAGAACGATCGTGTTCACCGTTTAATTGAACTATCTAATCAATTAGCGAAAGAGTATGCGTCACAGTTTGAAGGCGAAGTACTTGAAATTATTCCAGAAGAGAAATTTAAAGAGGGCGACCGTGAAGGGTTATATGTAGGTTATACAGATAACTACTTGAAAATTGTATTTGAAGGGTCAGAAGAATTAATTGGTAAACTAGTGAAAGTGAAAATCACGAAAGCTGGTTATCCATATAATGAAGCGCAATTTGTTCGTGTTCTTGAAGATGATGTGAAAAAAGAATCAGCAAGCGCATAAAGTAAAACTTTAATCAGCGTGGGATTCATTCCCCGCTGATTATTAGCCCGCACCAATCGGGCTTTTACGGACAGCCAAATCCCCACCTAATTTCTTTGTTTTCGCTGAATTTTGAGGTGGGGGTCTTACTGCCCGGCAAATAGCGGGGTAAAAAAGCATGCAAACGGAAACAATTTGCATGCTTTTTTTTTAGTGGATACGTTAAGTACCGAAAATGTATGAAATGAGTAGTTGTTTCGTACATTCCTGTATGAAAAAAGGTGTAATGACAACAATATAGTTGTCTTCAGGTAAAAGAATAACAGCTATCTGCATAGTTTTTGAAAAAGGAAGAGCATCTATTCTTCTTTTATTCTGCCAAATAGTTGACCTGAAGTGATAAAATGTATTATAATCGTAAAAGACATGCTGAAGAAGTGTTTCTTTTTGCATGCTGAATTTAGTATGTAAGTGTGATGTTTCGGAGGGAGGGAAAGAGAATGTCAAAAACAGTCGTTCGTAAAAACGAGTCTTTGGAGGATGCACTTCGCCGTTTTAAAAGATCGGTTTCTAAAACTGGTACACTTGCTGAAGCAAGAAAGCGCGAGTTTTATGAAAAACCAAGTGTAAAACGTAAGAAGAAATCTGAAGCGGCAAGAAAGCGTAAATTCTAAGAGAGGGTGTAAGTTATGAGTCTTCTCGGTCGTTTAAACGATGATATGAAACAAGCGATGAAGAATAAACAAAAAGAAAAATTAACCGTCATTCGTATGGTTAAGGCTGCTTTACAAAATGAAGGTATTAAACTGCAACATACTCTTACTGAAGAAGAGGAATTAACAGTTTTAGCTCGTGAAGTAAAACAGTATAAGGACTCCCTCCTTGAATTTAAAAAAGCTGGTCGTGAAGACCTTGTTGATAAACTGCAAAGTGAAATTCAGATTTTAAGCGCATATTTGCCAGAGCAATTAACGGAAGAAGAATTAGCGAATGTAATTAAGCAAGTTATTTCTGAAGTTGGTGCTACTTCTAAAGCAGATATGGGTAAGGTGATGACTGCTGTTATGCCGAAAGTAAAAGGTAAAACAGACGGATCACTTGTGAATAAGCTGGTTATCCAGCTATTAGCATAAAAAAACGTCTCATTTCGTATGAGACGTTTTTTTATGCTTTTTTTCAGTTTGGACGTGATATTACAAGCTCTTTTTTCATACATATGGGATGAGAGGGGGTCTTTTGAGATGAAAAAATTAGAACAAATGAAGAATTGGTTAACGAAGCAAATAGACCTGCCAGTGGATGTGCTAATGGATCTACCTCGGATCACGCTTGTTGGGCAAGTGCATATCTATATAGAAAATCATCGAGGTTTATTAGTGTTTTCAGATAAAGAAGTAAGATTGTTGTTAAAGCATGGCCAATTATTAATTAAGGGGCAGTCCTTTGTTATTAAAACAATCCTTCCGGAAGAACTTTTGCTGGAAGGGATAATTGAGCAAGTGACATTTTTAGAAGACGAAAAGAAAGAGAAGTGAGGGAAACTTCCGTATGTGAAGTTTTTCTTCTTTATTCTAACGATTTGACCCTACTATTTATGGACAATAAAACTTTGTATTTCATTTTCGTACGAGCTATTTTGCTAATTAAAGTGAAAAGTAGTGTGTCTACTTTTGGAAAGGTAGTGAAGGCAGTAGATGAAAAATAAATGGTTTATAAAGTGGCTTGGATATGTAAAGGTACGAATTGAAGGTAGAGGAGCGGAACGGTTCGTTAACGAATGTGTACGTAGAAATTTATTAGTTTGGGACGTTAAGAAGATTGCTGATGAAACGTTAGTTTTTTGTATGTTATTACGAGATGTGAAAAAAATCAAGCCGATTTATAGAAAAAATGAATGTAAATTATACTTTATTGGGCGTTACGGTTTTCCTTTTTTGAATAAGCGCTTAATTAAAAATAGTGGATTCTTAATTGGTTTTTTAATTTTCTTTTTTGGCATGATTGCATTATCAAATATGGTTTGGAAAATTGAAATTACAGGAGCGAAACCTGAAACAGAATATATATTGATGAAAGAATTGGACAAAATGGGTATTAAAAAAGGAAAATTACAATTCCAAATGCCTAGTGTAGAAGATGTACAACGTCATTTGACAGACAATATTAATGCGATTACTTGGGCAGGACTAGAAATAAGGGGAACGACGTATCACTTTAAAATTGTTGAAAAAAATGAACCGAAAAAAGAAAAGGAACAAAGACCGCAAAATTTAGTGGCAAAAAAAGAAGCGATTGTTACAAAAACATTTGTTGAAGTAGGAAAACCAGTCGTTCTAAAAAATGATCATGTAGAAAAAGGTCAGCTTCTCGTATCGGGGGTATACGGTAATGAGGAGAGTCAGACGATTGTTTCGGCGAAAGGTATTGTATATGGAGAAACGTGGTATACATCTAATGTGAATGTGCCACTAAAGACACAATTTCAAGTATATACTGGCAATACGTATAATGAGCATTATCTTAAATTGGGGAGTACGAAAATAAAAATATGGGGATTTCGACATGATAAGTATAAACGCTCCCGTACGGAAAGTGTAAAGCATGATGTGAAATTATTTGGTTTTACACTACCGATTGCATACGAAAAAGATATAGTGCGAGAAGAGGAAGAAGCGAACCGGGAATATACAGAAAAACAGGCAATGAAAGTAGCAAAAGAGATGGCTGAAAAAGAACTAAAGAAAAAATTGGATGAACATGCTATGATTGTAAGTGATAAGATTTTGAGTAAAGAGGTTGAGGCGGATCAACTAAAAGTCACATTGCATTATACTGTGATTGAAAATATTGCAGAGCCACAACCAATATCCGAATCCGATATTCAAGGAGACTGAGTAATGGCAGAACAATTAGTAGAAATGAACCAACAATTGGAAAATACTAACGAAGCAATCGCTCTTTTTGGAGTCAATGATGCTCATTTAAAAGTAATTGAACGGGAACTGAATGTATCGATTGTAACTAGAGGTGAAACTGTTCATGCATCTGGAGCAGTTGAAACTGTGACACTCGTAGAAAAAATCTTACAGCAATTACTTGTTGTTATTCGAAAAGGTGTGTCAATTACAGAAAGAGATGTTGCGTATGCAATTCAGCTCGCACAACAAGGGAAAATTGCTCAATTTGAAGAGTTATATGAAGAAGAAATCTTTAAAACGGCAAAAGGTAAATCCATTCGTGTAAAAACAATGGGGCAAAGAAGATACATTCATGCAATGAAGAAGAATGACATTGTATTTGGAATTGGACCTGCTGGGACAGGGAAAACATACTTAGCTGTAGTGATGGCTGTGAGAGCTTTAAAGCAAGGGTATGTAAAGAAAATTATTTTAACGAGACCGGCTGTAGAAGCAGGCGAAAGTTTAGGTTTTTTACCAGGCGATTTGAAAGAGAAGGTAGATCCGTATTTACGTCCGTTGTATGATGCCCTGCACGATATTCTTGGACAAGAATATACGCAGCGTATGATGGAGAGAGGTGTAATTGAAATCGCGCCTCTTGCTTATATGAGAGGGCGTACGCTGGATGATTCATTTGTTATTTTAGATGAAGCGCAAAATACAACGGGTGCACAAATAAAAATGTTTTTAACAAGATTAGGTTTTAGCTCTAAAATGGTTATTACGGGAGATCCTTCACAAGTAGATTTACCAAAAGGGGTAAAATCAGGGCTTTCGCTAGCTTCTAACATTTTATCTGGTGTATCAGGTCTTTCATTCATTACATTAGAACAAACGGACGTTGTGAGGCATCCACTGGTGCAACGCATTATTGAGGCATATGATAAAATGGAATGATCCTATTTGTCAGGGTCATTTCTTTTTGTATTAAGGTTGGCGAACGGCATATTTTTTACTATCATAAAAGATAAGAGAAATAAACTATAGGTACTGGTGTATAAAAATGTTACCTAAAAGTATTGTTGGCTAGAAGAAATGAAAGCTATAAATAGTTTCACTTTATTTCTGGAGAGGAGAAGGTATTGAAATCATGTTAAGATCTCAAGAAATTTCTAAGTGGTTTCGTAATTTACAACATTCGAAAAAACTAAGTTGGATTTCTTACGTTTTATTAGGAGCAGTGCTGTTCTTTGCACTTATGAATAATGTGAAACCAGAGCAATTAGATGTTGATATGTATTCTATTGCGAAAAAAACAATTCACTCTCCTATTAAAATTGAAGATAAGGTTATAACGGACAGAAAAAAACAAGAGGCCGCTCAAAAAGTCGGGGATCAATATACATATAGAAGTGAATATAAACAAAATAGAGTAGATATTGTAAATGATGTTTTTGCCAAGGTGAATGAAGTAATTCAGGAGATGAAAGCTGCTGGACCTGAAGAGCAAAAAAAGATGACCGATGCTAATAAATTAGAAAAGTTGAAGAAGAAGTTGCCAGCTAATTTAACAAAGGAATTATCTGATGAGAATTTACTATACTTTATTAATTCAGAACCGGATCAATTAGAACTAGCAAAGAACGCGGCTTTAACGTCTGTTAGTGTTATTATGGGCGGAAATATTAAAATGTCCGAAGAAATAGCAGCAAAAGAGCGATTTGTTAATGAAATGAAAAGCCTTAATGTGAATAGTGGATTGAAGGAAGCTGTTAATGCGCTAGGATCATATGCGATTACAGCAAATTATTTTTATGATCCGGCTGTAACGAAAGAGAAGAAGAAAGCGGAAGAGGATTTAGTCCCGCCTGTTTATATTCTTCAAGGACAAGTTATTGTTAGAGAAGGCGAAACAATTTCAAGTGATATGTATAATCAGTTGAAATTAGTCGGTTTATTAGAGAAAGGTAATAGTTTTCAGCCTTATGTTGGATTAGCGGTGCTTATTGGTGTGTTATTATACTTTATGCATAAGCAGTTTGAAGTATTTTTACAGCGGAAAAGAGAAGATAGACCGTATATTTTAGCGTATATTACAATTTTGTCTATCACGATTGTTTTAATGAAAATTATTAGTTTGTTTCAAAAGCTTGAATATGCAGGAATTGCGTATGTTGTCCCGGTTGCGATGGGAACAATACTTGTAAAACTAATGATTGGCGATCGATTTGTATTTTTAACAAGTATGATTTTTTCTGTGTGCGGAAGTATTATGTTTAATGAAGGGGTAACAAGTACACTGAATTATAGTGTAGGTATTTATGTGTTACTAAGTTCATTATCAGTGAGTATTTTCTTAAGAGAAAAAAATCGTCGTACGATGATTTTGCAAGCTGGTATACTCGTTTCTATCTTAAATGTAGTCGTCTTGGCGGCGTTATTATTATTACGTAATGGGAATTTTTCACCTCTTGAAATTGGTACGCAATTATTAATGGCTTCACTTTCAGGGATTATCTCTTCCGTTTTAGCTATGGGGATATTACCTTATTTAGAAAGTGGGCTTGGAATTGTATCAAGCATGAAGCTTATGGAACTATCAAGTCCGAATCATCCGCTTTTGCGTAGAATTTTGTTAGAAGCACCAGGAACATATCATCATAGTGTAATGGTAGCGAATCTTTCTGAAGCTGCTTGTGAAGCAGTTGGAGCAAATGGTGTATTAGCGCGTGTAGGGGCATATTATCATGATGTAGGAAAAACAGTACAACCGCAATTCTTTATTGAAAATCAGATGGGAATTGAAAACCCGCATGATAAATTAGATCCTGTGACGAGTAAAGAGATTATCATTGCTCATGTAACAGATGGAGTAAGAATGCTCGAAGAATACCATATTCCGCAAGAAATTATTGATATTGCTGGACAACATCATGGTACAACGCTCCTTAAATATTTTTATTATAAGGCGATTAAAGAAGATAAAGAAAAATATACAGAAGAGATGTTCCGTTATCCGGGATCAAAAGCAACTTCTAAAGAATCGGCAATCGTTGGTATCGCTGATAGTGTTGAGGCGGCGGTGCGTTCTATGAATCATCCAACGCCAGATCAAATTAATAATTTAGTACAAAGTATTATTAAGGATCGCCTGCAAGATGGGCAATTTAGTGAATGTGATTTGACATTTAAGGAACTACAAATCGTTGGACGAACGTTATGTGAAACGTTAAATGGTATTTTCCATTCGCGTATTACATATCCGGAACCACCGGAAGAGAAGGAGAAAGAATGAGCTTATTAATTGATTTTATTGATGAAACAGAAGAAGTGAAAGAAGAATATGTGAATTTAATTCGTGAGATATTAGGAAAAGCAGCTCAAATGGAAGAAATAGAGGATGGTGCGGAGTTATCAGTGACATTTGTAGATAACGAACGCATTCGCGAGATTAATCGTGATTACCGAGATAAGGATCAGCCTACTGATGTCATTTCCTTTGCTATGGAAGAAATGGGAGAAGGGGAAATGGAAATTGTAGGTGTAGAGATGCCACGTATGTTAGGTGACCTTATTATTTCTATTCCGAGAGCGAAAGAACAAGCTGAAGAGTATGGACATTCTTTTGATCGTGAACTTGGCTTTTTAGCATTACATGGCTTTTTACATTTACTTGGTTATGACCACATGACAGAAGAGGATGAAAAAGAAATGTTTGGAAGACAGAAAGAAATTTTAGATGCATTTGGATTAGGGCGATGAAAAAAGGAAAACTTATAGATAGTTTTGGGTATGCTATAGCAGGTGTATTCTTTTGTCTTCGTCATGAACGAAATATGAAAATTCATTATTTAGCCGCAGTCATTGTTATATGCTGCGGCTTTTATTTCCATATTACGAAAGTAGAGTGGATGGTATTACTTATTGTAATAGGAATTGTAATGAGTTTAGAGATGGTAAATACAGCTGTGGAAAAAACAGTAGATTTAGCGACTACCGATATACATCCGTTTGCGAAAATTGCAAAGGATGTCGCAGCGGGAGCAGTTTTATTGTTTGCTATAATAGCTGTTATAATTGGTGCTATTATCTTTTTACCGTATGTGGTATAGTTGCATTCCAAAGTTTTTATTAAGCTTTGGAGGTGCCGTAAAGGCCTTTAATAAGAGAGTGTATCTATTCACAGCTGTGAACAGGAAGGATGCGGGAATATGAATAGTAAACAATTAATTCAAGAAGCAATCGAAGCGCGTAAACAAGCGTACGTACCATATTCTAAATTTCAAGTAGGTGCAGCATTATTAACACAGGATGGAAAAGTATATCGTGGATGTAATGTTGAGAATGCATCATATGGCCTATGTAACTGTGCAGAAAGAACAGCTTTATTTAAGGCGGTTTCTGAAGGAGATAAAGAGTTTGTAGCTATCGCGATTGTGGCGGATACAAAGCGTCCAGTACCTCCTTGTGGAGCATGTCGACAAGTTATGGTAGAATTATGTAAACAGGATACGAAAGTATACCTGTCAAATTTACATGGTGACGTTCAAGAGACAACAGTCGGAGAATTGTTACCAGGAGCATTTTTAGCGGAGGATTTACATGAATAGAAAAGGTTATAAATCAGGTTTTGTCTCTATTATTGGCAGACCGAATGTTGGGAAATCTACATTTTTAAATCGTATTATCGGCCAAAAAATTGCTATTATGAGTGACAAACCACAAACAACTCGTAATAAAATTCAAGGCGTATATACAGAAAATGATTCACAAGTAATTTTCATTGATACACCAGGAATACATAAACCTAAACATAAACTAGGTGACTTCATGGTGAAGATGGCTCAAACGACATTAAAAGAAGTTGATATCGTTCTGTTTATGGTCAATGCAGTCGAAGGATTTGGTCGTGGTGAGGAATTCATCATTGAGAAGTTAAAAGAAACGAAGCAACCAGTATTTTTAGTCATTAATAAAATTGACCAACTTCATCCAGAACAATTATTAGAGTTAATTGATCAATACCGTAAACTACATGAATTTGCAGAGATTGTACCGATTTCTGCATTAGATGGTAATAATGTGGACGCTTTAATTGGAACCATTAAAAAGTATTTACCAGAAGGGCCACAATACTACCCAGATAATCAAGTAACGGACCATCCAGAGAGATTTATTATTGCAGAGCTTATTCGTGAGAAAGTACTACATTTAACACGTGAAGAAGTACCGCATTCTGTGGCTGTTGTTATCGATGCAATTCAAAAACGTGAAGGCGGGGCAGTTTATATCAACGCAACGATTGTTGTTGAACGTCCGTCGCAAAAAGGAATTATTATCGGAAAACAAGGGAAGATGTTAAAAGAAGTTGGTAAGAGAGCTCGTTTTGATATTGAAGCATTACTTGGTTCTAAAGTATTTTTAGAAGTATGGGTAAAAGTGCAAAAAGATTGGCGCAATAAAATGTCTCAGCTTCGTGACCTTGGTTTCCGCGAAGACGAGTACTAAAATAGGGTAAAGCTGTAATCAGCGGATGTTTTGTTCATCCGCTGATTATTGGTTTTATGAGTTTTAATAAATTAGGAAAAATTTTTCTCACATGAAAATGGACAAAATGGGTCAATTTAATAACAACAAAGGAAATTGGTTTATAGGCTACGCTTATTGAGAAAGGTGGATTCTTATGCTAGATTTTACCTGGAAGTTTTTCTCCAAAACAGGAAGCATTGAAACGTATTTGCTTTTGAAAGAAATGGAAAAAGACGTAAACGATGAGATGGATCAACATGAAGAGGAGCTAGCGCATCTAGACTCTCCAATTTCTTGACCCGTTTTGTTCAAACCTTGGATGGTGACGAACATGTTTCAAAAAGTTGAGGGCATCGTTATCCGTACGACAGATTACGGAGAAACGAACAAGATTGTTACAATATTCTCAAGAGAACTTGGTAAGGTAAGTGCAATGGCAAGAGGAGCGAAAAAACCGAAAAGCCGGTTAGCATCTGTTTCGCAACTTATGACACATGGTCATTTCCTTATACAAATGGGATCTGGACTTGGAACTTTGCAACAAGGCGAGATTATTTCAAATATGAAAGAAATTCGCGAGGATATATTTTTAACTGCTTATGCATCATTTATTGTTGAGTTAACTGATAAAGCAACAGAAGATAAAAAACATAATCCATATTTATTTGAGATGTTATATCAAACGTTGCATTACATGTGTGAGGGTGTTGATTCAGAAGTATTATCATTAATTTATCAAACGAAAATGCTTCCGGTATTAGGGATGCGCCCGTACTTTGATACATGTGCGATTTGTCATCAAGAAACAGATTTTGTCGCCTTCTCTGTCCGAGAAGGCGGTTTTCTGTGCTCGCGTCATGCTGAGCAAGATCAGTATCGTATACCAGTGGGAGAAGCTGTTCATAAATTATTACGTCTTTTCTACCACTTTGATTTACATAGACTTGGCAATGTATCAGTGAAGGATAGCACAAAAAAACAAATGCGTTTAGTGTTGAATACATATTATGATGAATATTGCGGGATTTATTTGAAATCAAGACGTTTCTTAGAACAACTTGATAAGTTTCAAATATAATTTGGGGCCGTATATGGTCCTTTTTACATCCTATCTTTTTCGAATAGCATATTTAGTATATAATATTTAAGAGATAGTATAACTTTTTTCGTTGTGCATTAAAGGTGGTGATTATCATAGAGCTGAATAAACGGCAGGAACATATCATTCAGATTGTAAAAGATCACGGTCCTATTACAGGGGAGTCAATTGCTGCGCAATTGGGATTAACACGTGCAACGCTAAGACCAGACTTAGCAATTTTAACGATGGCTGGTTATTTAGAAGCGCGTCCACGCGTAGGTTATTTTTATACGGGAAAAACTGGGGGACAGCTATTATCTGAAGCTGTTAAGAAAATTAAAGTACAAGATTATCAATCTAGACCAGTTGTAATTGATAAAAATGTATCAGTATACGATGCAATTTGTACGATGTTTTTAGAAGATGTAGGTACATTATTCGTTGTAGATCAATCGACTCTATTAGTTGGTGTTGTATCTCGTAAAGATTTATTACGAGCTAGCTTAGGAAAGCAGGATTTAACCTCTCTTCCGGTTAATATTATCATGACAAGGATGCCAAACATTGCGATGTGTCGTAGAGAAGATTCTTTATATGATATTGCGATGGAATTAATAGAAAGACAGATTGATGCGATGCCAGTTGTAAAAGATACGAAACAAGGTTTAGAAGTGATTGGACGAATTACAAAAACAAATATTACACGTGCGTTTGTAAACTTAGTAAATAACGAATAAGTGTAATTTGTTTAAAGTGAGGTAATGTAATGGATAATAAAATCGTATATGTCGTATCTGACTCTGTCGGAGAAACGGCTGATTTGGTTGTTCGAGCAGCAATGGGGCAATTCCCATTTGCTCCTGATATTAGACGTGTACCGTATGTAGAAGATACAGGGACATTAAAAGAAGTGATTTCGATTGCTAAGAGCAATCAAGCGCTTATTTGTTTTACGTTAGTAAAACCTGACATGCGTCAGTATTTAGTGACAGAGGCTGCAAAAGAAGGCGTAGAGGCGTATGATATTATCGGACCTCTAATCGATCAAATTGAAGAAATTACAGGGCAAGTGCCGAGATACGAGCCGGGTGTTGTTCGTAGATTAGATGAAGAATATTTTAAAAAGATTGAAGCAATTGAGTTTGCTGTAAAGTATGATGATGGTAGAGATGCGCGCGGTATTTTAAAAGCGGATATCGTGTTGATTGGGATTTCGCGTACATCAAAAACGCCACTTTCTCAATATTTAGCGCATAACAAACGTTTGAAAGTTGCCAATGTACCACTTGTACCAGAAGTGGATCCACCTGAGGAATTATATCAAGTGGCAAAAGAAAAATGTTTCGGTTTGAAAATTACGCCAGATAAGTTGAATCATATTCGAAAAGAGCGATTGAAATCACTTGGACTAAGTGACGGTGCAACATATGCCAATATTAATCGTATTAAAGAAGAAATTGATCACTTTGAGAATGTAGTTGGTAAAATAAATTGTCAAGTAATTGATGTATCGAATAAGGCGATTGAAGAAACAGCTAACATTATTGTGAATGCAGTGCAAAACCAAAAAATGTTTTAGCACATTTACCAAAGGTGAATGTGCTTTTTTCGCTCGTGAGAAACACAATGCCTGTTGATTTCGTAATAGATTATAGCAGAGTGGTTATACTTATATTCTTCTGTCATTTTATTATGTTAAAGGTAAGGTTTCGTTATCCTGAAATAGAAGATGAAAAAATAAAGGGATATGTAGCGTAGTTGAAGAAAATATATTATAATAAAAAATTGTGATAAAAACCTATATTTTACGTTTAGACTTTAATTTTTCAGAATAAACTAGGGATAGGATTTACGAAAAGACATGTAATTACGTTAAATCGACAAAATCTATACAAGAAAACGCACATTATGGAAGGATTCGCAGAAGGGATGTAGAATACAGAAATATGCAAAACATCAAGATCGTATGAGTTGATGCAGATGCATATACTGTGAAGGCTGAAAATTGTGCAAGCTGGAACGAAATTTCATGTCGAAATTTTGTTTGTCACATCTTATGCTCATCGTTTAAGGAAGCGGCAAGGGAAATTGGATCTATGCAGATACTGAATAAGCTAAAGTTGATTTCTTTATATGTATCAACATGCAAAAGAAACAGATCGCGTGATCACATAGTATATAGTGCTTGCTAGTCTTCTTGTAAAAAAGTGCGTATGTATTGTCTCTAGGAGGTACATTTGTAATAGATGAGCAAATGGATACAATTTTATATAGTAGGTACGTATCTGCGAAGTTACGCAGAAAAGGTCTGCAAAATCGTTTGATAACGTGATCGACAACACTTTCTAATAAGTTTAGAAAAATATTGTCGAATTATAAAGGAATTTTTAAATTTATATCGAATACAAATTACGACACGGAGATGGAGTTATGGGGAACAGAATTCCCGAAGAAGTTGTTGAACAGATTCGGACGTCATCCGATATTGTAGAAGTGATTGGTGAATACGTTCAACTTAGAAAACAGGGGCGTAACTATTTCGGCCTTTGTCCATTTCATGGTGAGAATTCTCCTTCATTCTCTGTTTCATCTGATAAGCAAATTTTTCATTGCTTCGGATGTGGAGAGGGTGGAAATGTATTTTCCTTTCTAATGAAAATGGAAGGACTGGCTTTTACCGAGGCTGTTCAAAAGTTAGGTGAAAGAAATGGAATTGCGGTTGCAGAGTATACATCAGGGCAAGGACAACAAGAAGACATATCTGATGACACTGTCATCATGCAACAAGCTCATGAACTTTTGAAAAAGTATTATCATCATTTATTAGTAAATACAGAAGAAGGAAATGAAGCACTTTCGTATTTGTTAAAACGTGGTATTACAAAAGAGATGATTGAGAAGTTTGAAATTGGTTATGCGTCACCTGCTTGGGATGCAGCAACGAAAATTTTGCAAAAAAGAGGTTTATCGCTGTCAAGTATGGAACAAGCTGGTCTTCTCATAAGAAGCGAGAAGGATGGTAGTCATTATGACCGCTTCCGTGGAAGGGTTATGTTCCCAATCTATACGTTACAAGGTAAAGTGATAGCGTTTAGTGGAAGGGCGTTAGGAGATGACACTCCGAAATATTTAAATAGCCCTGAAACACCGATTTTTCACAAAAGTAAATTGTTATATAACTTCCACCAAGCGAGGCCGTTTATTAGAAAACGTGGACAGGTGGTCCTTTTGGAAGGATATGCTGACGTACTAGCTGCAGTAAAAAGTGGTGTGGAAGAAGCTGTTGCGACAATGGGAACAGCTTTAACTGAAGAACAAGCAAAACTTCTGCGACGTAACGTTGAAACTGTTGTTCTTTGCTATGATGGTGATAAAGCAGGGCGAGAAGCGACGATGAAAGCAGGGCAATTATTGTTGCAAGTTGGTTGCCAAGTGAAAGTTACATCCTTGCCAGATAAGCTTGATCCTGATGAATATGTGCAACAATATGGGACAACTGCTTTTGAAAATCTTGTGAAATCAAGTATAAGTTTTGTTGGTTTTAAAATAAATTATTTGCGTTTAGGGAAAAATTTGCAAGATGAGTCTGGCAAAGAAGAGTATGTGAAAAGTGTTTTAAAAGAGTTATCGTTGTTACAGGATGCGATGCAGGCAGAATCATATTTGAAGTCATTATCGCAAGAATTTTCGTATTCAATGGAAACACTTTTGAATCAATTGCACCAATATCGCAAAGAACAAAAGGTACAGCAAAAACAAGTAAAGCAGGTTTCTAAGCCGTCTCAAATTGTTCAAACAAAACCGAAGTTAACAGGTTTTGAAAGGGCAGAAAGAGAAATTATTTACCATATGTTGCAAAGTCCAGAAGTGGCTGTTCGTATGGAATCCCACATAGAAGATTTTCATACAGAAGAACATAAAGGGATTTTATATGAACTATACGCATATTATGAAAAGGGAAATGAACCTTCAGTCGGAACATTTTTAAGTTGGCTCTCTGATGAAAAGTTGAAAAATATTATCACTGATATTTCGACGGATGAATTTATTAATCCAGAATACACAGAAGAAGTGTTGCAAGGCCATTTGGAGACGCTTAGACGTCATCAAGAAAAACTTGAAAAGATGGAAATCATCTTCAAGATAAAACAAATGGAAAAAACAGATCCTGTAGAGGCTGCTAAATATTATGTAGCATATTTACAAAATCAAAAAGCGAGAAAATAGCTTTTTTGATAAATTTTTAGTATAATGAATGTTTGTATCTCGCGTAAGGAGGGGAACAGATGGCTGACAAACCAGCTCGTTCTAAACAAATTGAAACTGAAATGACCCTTGAGCAAGTGAAAGAACAACTCACTGAGCTCGGAAAAAAACGTGGCGTTCTTACATATGAAGAGATTGCAGAACGCATGAATGGATTTGAAATTGAATCCGATCAAATGGATGAATACTATGAATATTTAGGTGAACAAGGGATTGACTTAGTTGGCGACAATGACAACGACGAAGGCCCTAATAATCGCCAAATAGCAAAATCGGAAGAAGAATTTGACCTCAATGATTTAAGTGTACCACCAGGGGTTAAAATTAACGATCCTGTTCGTATGTATTTAAAAGAAATTGGTCGTGTAGACTTACTATCTGCAGAAGAAGAGATTCGACTTGCAACGCGTATTGAAGAAGGCGATGAAGAAGCGAAACGTCGTCTTGCAGAAGCAAACTTACGTCTTGTAGTAAGTATTGCGAAGCGCTACGTGGGCCGTGGTATGCTTTTCTTAGACTTAATCCAAGAAGGGAATATGGGTCTAATTAAAGCAGTTGAAAAGTTCGATTATCGTAAAGGTTTCAAATTTAGTACGTATGCAACTTGGTGGATTCGCCAAGCAATTACACGTGCGATTGCAGACCAAGCAAGAACAATTCGTATCCCAGTTCATATGGTTGAAACGATTAATAAGTTAATTCGTGTACAACGTCAATTATTACAGGATTTAGGACGCGAACCATCTCCTGAAGAGATTGGTGAAGAAATGGATCTTGCTCCAGAAAAAGTACGCGAAATCTTAAAAATTGCACAGGAGCCAGTTTCTCTTGAAACACCGATTGGTGAAGAAGATGACTCCCATTTAGGTGATTTCATTGAAGACCAAGAAGCAACATCGCCTGCGGACCATGCAGCGTATGAATTGCTAAAAGAACAATTAGAAGATGTGTTAGATACACTAACAGATCGTGAAGAAAATGTTCTACGTCTTCGTTTTGGTTTAGATGATGGACGAACTCGTACGCTTGAAGAAGTTGGGAAAGTATTCGGCGTAACGAGAGAACGTATCCGTCAAATTGAAGCGAAAGCACTTCGTAAATTAAGACATCCAAGCCGTAGTAAGCGTCTTAAGGATTTCTTAGAATAGGCTACCTTTAAGTTTACTTCACTTTTGTGAAGTAAACTTTTTTGTTTTGTTAATTTTTGTTAAACTTTAGCTATCGGCAACGATTACAATTTCTTGTAATTTATTTTACAGAATTGTCTTTTGATTTGCAAATGCTCATTTTTCGATTTTTCGATTAATTTTGTTTATTCTATACAAAAATATATGTAGAAAAGTGAAAAATATGATGAAAAACGTTAATAATTATCGAAATAATAAGCGATATAACAATAAAAAACAATAAACTGAATTTATGGAATATTTTTAACGATTAGCAGTTTGCTCTTTTCTGATAGAGCGTTTTCAAGTACAATGGAAATGACTGAATCATCTAACTATTTAGGGGTATAGAGGGGGGAGAAGAGATATGAAACGTAATCCGCTGATTCCGTTCGCACTTATTGCAGCATTAGGTATTATCGTTATGTTTGTATTTTCATTTGAGGGGCTAAATAAATCTAAAGAGTTAGCTGATGCAAAAAATGGCGGGAAGCCAGCACAAACAGCATCAAAGCCAGAGGATATTGTAAAGCAAAGCTGTACGAGCTGTCACGGTGATCAGTTACAAGGGGCGGTAGGACCTAATTTACAAAAAATTGGTGGGAAACTTTCAAAGGATGAAATTAAAGAAATTCTTTCGAAAGGAAAAGGAAATATGCCACCGAATATAGTTCCAGCTGATCAAGCCGCTAAAGTAGCTGATTGGTTATCGAAGAAAAAATAAAGTTCCGTATTACAAGCCTTTTGCTTATGCAAAGGGCTTGTTTTTCTATATTTTCTAAAATACGATGAATGATAGAGATGTGAATTGTTGTTATGGGCTTGCAACAACTACTATAAATTCATTATCATGGAGACAGACTGACAAGAGAAGGAGTAATGGAAATACATGAATGAAGTAAAGCTTTCAAAACGATTAGAAGAAGTTGTGCGTGAAATACCAGTAGGATCTACAGTTGCTGATATTGGATCGGATCATGCGTATTTACCGTGTTATACAATTATAAATAATATTGCTACAAAAGCAGTTGCAGGAGAGGTTGTAGATGGACCATTTCGCTCTGCGCAAGCAACTGTAGCTGAAAGTGGCTTACAAGATAAAGTAGATGTGCGTAAAGGGAATGGATTAGCTGTTATCGCGCCAGGAGAAGTAGATGTAATTACGGTTGCCGGAATGGGCGGAGCGTTAATTCGTGATATTTTAGAAAGTGGTAAAGAAAAATTAGAAGGTGTAACACGTTTAATTTTACAGCCGAATATTGCAGCGCATCACATTCGTGAATGGTTTATTGAGAATGGATGGGAGCTTATCCATGAAAAAATCGTAAAAGAAGATGGGAAAATTTACGAGATTTTAGTAGGGGAACGAGGAAATATCGCGGTTCCTTATTCTGAAAATAAACAGGCTGAATTGTTTATGGGACCATTTTTAATAAAAGAAAAAAGTGAAGCTTTCGTTGAAAAGTGGGAAGGAGAATTAAAAAACTTCCAAAATATTTTAAAGCAGTTAGAACGTGCGGCTGATTCTGAAGAAACAAAAGCGAAGCGTGCGGAAGTAGAAGCGAAAATGAAAATGATAGGGGAGGTTTTATCATGAGTAAAATTCCAAATGGCCATGAAATTATTTCTTTATTTGAAAGTATGTATCCGAAACATTTGGCGATGGAAGGAGATAAGATTGGCCTGCAGATTGGAGCGCTTAATAAACCCGTGCAGCACGTATTAATTGCGTTAGATGTAACGGAAGAAGTTGTGGATGAAGCAATTCAATTAGGAGCGAATGTCATTATTGCGCATCACCCTTTAATTTTTAACCCGCTAAAAGCGATTCATACAGATAAGGCATATGGGAAAATTATTGAAAAGTGTATTAAAAATGATATTGCCATTTATGCAGCGCATACAAATGTGGATGTTGCTAAGGGCGGGGTAAATGATTTACTTGCTGAGGCGTTAGGATTGCAAAATACAGAAGTTTTGGCACCGACATACGCTGAAGAAATGAAAAAAATCGTTGTGTTTGTGCCAGTAACTCACGCGGAAGAAGTACGAAAAGCATTAGGAGACGCAGGGGCTGGTCATATCGGCAATTATAGCCACTGTACGTTTAACAGCGAGGGTACCGGTACGTTTGTACCTCAAGAGGGAACAAATCCTTATATCGGGGAAACTGGGCAGTTAGAACACGTAGAAGAAGTGCGAATCGAAACGATTATTCCAGCTTCACTACAGCGAAAAGTGACTAAAGCAATGGTAACGGCACATCCATATGAAGAAGTGGCATATGATGTGTATCCACTTGATAATAAAGGTGAAACGTTAGGGCTTGGAAAAATAGGCTATTTACAAGAAGAAATGACACTCGGACAGTTTGCGGAACATGTAAAGCAATCATTAGATGTAAAGGGTGCACGAGTTGTTGGGAAATTAGATGATAAAGTGCATAAAGTAGCTGTACTTGGTGGCGATGGTAATAAATATATCAATCAAGCTAAATTTAAAGGAGCAGATGTATATGTAACAGGTGATATGTATTATCATGTTGCTCATGATGCGATGATGCTTGGTTTAAATATAGTTGACCCAGGACATAACGTTGAAAAAGTAATGAAGCAAGGTGTACAAAAGCAATTACAAGAAAAAGCGAATGTAAAGAAACTTAACGTACAAATTCATGCTTCACAGTTACATACAGATCCATTTACATTTGTATAAGAAATAAAAACCGTTGCTCATATAGGCAACGGTTTTTATTATTGTTCTTTTTTCACTTTTACACGAGGTAATATTTTTTGTAACGGTACTTTTCGAACTCTCTCCCATGTAGCGGGATTCATTGGATCATACTGCTCTAAGAAAGCAATAACTTCTTTTGTAATTGGTGTTGGAGTAGAAGCGCCTGCTGTAACAGCTACGTTTTCTACACCTTGTAGCCATTCTAATTTGATTTCACTTACGTCTGCAACGCGGTATGCTTTCGTACCAGCGATTTCTTGTGATACTTGTGCTAAACGGTTTGAGTTGTTACTTTTCGGATCACCAACAACAATTGTTAAGTCTGCAACATCAGCTTGTTTAGCAACGGCTTCTTGGCGAACTTGAGTTGCTAAACAAATTTCCTTATGGAATTCAGCTGTTGGGAATTTCTTCTGAATGTCCTCCATTAAATGTTGAACATCCCATTGACTCATCGTTGTTTGATTCGTAACTAAAATTTTATCCGTTGGGATTTCTAATGTTTTTAAATCATCAGCTCTTTCGATAAGATGAACGATGTCAGGTGCAATACCAACCGCGCCTTCTGGTTCTGGATGATTTTTCTTGCCGATATAAATAACATGGTAACCTTCAGCTTTTTTTGCTTCAATAAGGTCATGTGTTTTTGTAACATCTGGACAAGTGGCATCAATTGTTGTTAAACCTTTTTCTTTTGCACGTTGTTTAACTTCTGGAGAAACACCGTGTGCAGTGAAAATAACAGTACCAGAATCGATTTTATCTAAAATCTCTAATCGACTTGGACCGTCTAATGTAATGATGCCATCTTCTTCGAATGCATCTGTTACATGTTTGTTGTGAACGATCATACCTAAAATATAAATAGGTCTTGGTAATGATGTATCTAATGCGGCGTTACGTGCAATAACCATCGCATCCACAACACCGTAGCAATAACCACGAGGGGAAATTTTAACAATTTTCATATGAGTAATCCTCTCCTTCTAAACAAGGGATACTTTTGTGCATAGTCTTTTACATTATAAAGGAGGAGTGGATAGAAAACAAAGGATTGTTACACATACAGTTTTGGTTTTGTTGCTATTTTTTGAACGGGCTCCTCTCGTACTTCTTTTTCTATGGCTGGTTCAATCACTATTTTTTTTCTTTTTCTTTTTTTGTGTGGAGGAGGTGAAGTTGCTACCTCAACCTTTTCTGTCAAATCTTCAGTTTGATCTTCGGCTGGATCTTCTTCCGTACTTTTTCCAGAGGTGAGGATTTTAACAATGCTTGGTAGGTTACGCATAATGGGACCGTACTGTTCGACGACAGGACTTACAGATTGAACGACTTGGGATACTTTTTCTATATTGTTTATCATATTAGTTGGATTCGAAATTAAATTTGCAAAAAAACTGCCTATACCGCTGCTTGATGCTTCTGTAGTTGCTGCACCGCCGCGCGTTTCATTTGATTCATACATTTGAGGGGGGATCATTTGCTCGGGATGCTGCTGCATGTATGGTTGATATTGCTGTTGATATTGCTGTGGGTATTGTTGTTGATATCGCTGTTGGTATTGTTGTTGATATTGCTGTTGGTATTGCTGTTGATATTGGGGTGGCGGTTGCTGGTGTTGGTGCATCATTGGTGTCTGCCCTTCTATTTGTCGATAAGGCGGAACCATTTGCATGAAAGATTCGGTTGGATCGTGTTTTTTAAAGAGTTTAGCAAGGAACCCTTTCTTTTTTTGTGCCATCGGTGGTAGTTGTGGAATTGGATATGGTGTATAAGGTCGTTGGCCTGGATTCGGATACATTTGCCTTGTGGGAGATTTTGGGAACATGTGAGAAATCCTCCTTTCTTCAGTTAGGTATATACACATACAATATGCAATAAGAGGGAAGAAGGTTAGTTTTTGAATTAAAAACCTAAACTAAAGATGGATTTTACTTGTAGATTTCGATATAATGTAGACTTGACTGATTTGTGCGCGCAGTAGAAATTTAGAAAGAAGGTGTAACTTATGACACAACAAACTTTTACACAGTATGATTTTAAACCATTTTTAATAGATGCAGTTCGTGAACTACGCTTTACAGAGCCGACAGGAATTCAACAGAAAATTTTCCCGGTCGTGAAAAAAGGTGTAAGTGTAATTGGACAATCCCAAACAGGTTCTGGGAAAACACATGCATACTTACTTCCTACATTAAACAGAATTAATCCAAGTCGTGAAGAAGTACAACTTGTTATTACAGCGCCTACTCGTGAGTTAGCACAACAAATTTACGAAGAAATCGTGAAATTAACAAAGTTCTGTGCGGAAGATCAAATAATTACAGCACGTTGTTTAATTGGTGGAACTGATAAACAACGATCAATTGAAAAGTTGAAAAAACAACCTCATATTGTAGTTGGAACACCAGGACGTATTAAAGACTTAGTAGAAGCACAAGCGCTATTTGTTCATAAAGCAAATACGATTATTGTCGATGAAGCAGACTTAATGCTTGATATGGGATTCATTCATGATGTAGACAAAATTGCAGCACGCATGCCTAAAAACTTACAAATGCTAGTTTTCTCTGCAACAATTCCTCAAAAACTAAAACCGTTTCTGAAGAAATATATGGAGAATCCAGAGCACATTCATATCAATCCAAAACAAGTTGCGGCTGGAAATATTGAGCATTATTTAGTACCTTCTAAACATCGTAACAAAATCGATTTAGTGAATAAAATGTTGCTACAATTTAAACCGTATTTAGCAGTTGTTTTCACGAATACGAAGAAGATGGCGGATCAGGTTGCTGACGGATTAATGGAACGTGGTCTAAAAGTTGGACGAATTCACGGAGATTTATCACCGCGTGATCGTAAAAAAATGATGAAACAAATTCGTGATCTTGAATTCCAATATATTGTTGCAACTGATTTAGCAGCACGTGGTATTGATATTGAAGGAATTAGTCATGTTATTAACTACGAACTTCCATCAGATTTAGATTTCTTCGTTCACCGCGTTGGAAGAACGGCACGTGCAGGCCATTCAGGTATTGCAGTGACAATTTATGATCCAGCAAACGAAGAAGCGTTAGATAGTTTAGAAAAACAACGTAATATTGAGTTCAAGCATGTAGATTTACGTGGAGATGAGTGGGCGGATTTAGGTGAGCGTCGTCGTCGTAAGAGCCGTAAAAAACCAAATGATGAACTTGACGTTATGGCAACAAAAGTTATTAAAAAGCCGAAAAAAGTAAAACCAAACTATAAACGTAAACTTGCAACGGAACGTGACAAAGTGAAGAAAAAATATAGCAATAAAAAAAGATAAGGGATTTCCCTTATCTTTTTTTTACCCAGCTATTTGCGAGAGTCGTAATCAATATGGATAGAAAATATTGATTACAGTTTCACTGAATCCAGCTAATTTAAATGAAGAGTATAGTCTGTTTAAATAGTCATATGAATTTGTGTAGTGCGTTTTTTGTGAACAAACAATTCACTACATATTTCTACAAATTATGCTATCATTATATCTATTGTATATTGAAGAGGTGATTGTATGTTAAAGATTGGATCTCATGTTTCCATGAGTGGTAAGAAAATGTTATTAGCAGCAAGTGAAGAGGCTGTTTCATACGGTGCAACGACGTTTATGATTTATACAGGTGCACCGCAAAATACAAGAAGAAAACCAATTGAAGAATTGAATATAGAAGCAGGAAGAAAACATATGGAACTAAACGGTATTGAGGAAATTATCGTACATGCGCCATATATTATTAATGTCGGGAATACGACGAAGCCAGAAACCTTCCAATTAGGTGTGGACTTCCTTCGCATGGAAATTGAAAGAACATCGGCATTAGGTGTGGCGAAACAAATCGTTCTTCACCCAGGTGCGCACGTCGGTGCAGGAGCGGATGCTGGTATTCAACAAATTATTAAAGGGCTTAATGAAGTATTAACGCCAGAGCAGACGGTTAATATTGCGTTAGAAACGATGGCAGGAAAAGGAACAGAGTGCGGTCGTAGCTTTGAAGAAATTGCCAAGATTATTGATGGTGTGAAATATAATGAGAAGCTATCTGTATGCTTTGACACGTGTCATACGCACGATGCAGGATATGACATTGTAAATGACTTTGACGGTGTATTAAACGAATTTGATAAGATTGTCGGTATTGATCGTTTGCAAGTACTGCATATTAACGATAGTAAAAATGTACGCGGCGCAGGAAAGGACCGTCATGAAAATATCGGTTTTGGTCATATCGGTTATAAAGCGTTGCATCATATTGTGCATCATCCGCAGTTAATGCACGTACCGAAAATTCTTGAAACGCCATATGTAGGTGAAGATAAGAAAGATAAGAAGCCGCCATATAAATTAGAAATCGAAATGCTGAAAAATGGTACTTTTGATGAAGGGCTTCTTGAGAAAATTAAAGCGCAATAAGCAATAAGGAGGGGATTTTCCCCTCCTTATTTTAGTAGTTGCTGAAATAAAGTATTTACTTGTTGTGCAGTAGCAGGGGAGGTTACTTTTGCAATTTGTTTTAAGAGCTCTAGTCGTTCGTCATTATCGTAAATATTAATATTCTTTCCTTTCATAAGCGCAACAATTTGATCAGCTTGTGCAGTCGTAATGGAAACTTTGTATTCTTTACTATATTTCAATAACTCTTTTGTAGAAATATGATTTAATTTTTTATTTACAAGTTGTTTAATGAGGTTCATCGAGTTATCCTCCTTCACACGTTCTTCTATCGAAATATATGAGTACGTAGCTTGTACATATTCGTATAGAGTTTCTTTTTTCATGAGAAAAAGAAGCGTATGTTATAATAAAAGGACAAAACTATAGAAAAAGATTATAGGGAGGACTTATGGAGCAAAAGCAACATCGAAAAGAAAGTGTTATCCATCTTATGTATCGTTTAGTTATGATTATTTTTGGCGCAGCATGCGCGGCGGTAGCGATTGAACTATTTTTAATGCCAAATAAAATTATTGATGGTGGAATTATTGGTATTTCTCTAATATTAGATTATCTTACTCCTAATATTTGGTGGTTAAGCTTTTCTACTTTAGTCGTTATTCTCAATATCCCATTTATGTATTCGGGTTATAAGCAAATCGGAAAAACGTTCATGCTATCTTCGGCGTTCGGTATTGTAGCTTTAGCGTTTATTGAATCAACGTTACATGCTGTTCCGCCATTTACAACAGAGCCAATTTTAGCGACAGTGTTTGGTGGTCTTATTTTAGGTCTTGGTGTAGGGCTCGTTATTCGTCACGGTGGATCAATGGACGGAACAGAAATTATGGGTATTTTATTAACGAAGAAATTACCTTTTTCCGTTGGCGAATTTGTAATGTTTGTGAACTTATTCATTTTTGCGTGGGCGGCATTTGTATTTGGTGTTGAACAAGCTATGTATTCTGTTATGACTTACTATATCGCATTCAAAACAATTGATACAGTCATTCAAGGTTTAGATGAAACGAAAGCAGTTTTAATTGTATCAGATCAATATGAGGAAGTATCAAATGCGATTTTGCATCGTCTTGGTCGTGGAACTACAAAGCTTGTAGCGAAAGGCGGTTACACGGATAAAGAAAAAGAAGTTATTTATGCAGTGGTAACACGTCTAGAAGTGACAAAGTTAAAATCAATTGTGTATGAAATTGATGCGAATGCGTTTGTTACGATTATGAGTACACAAGAGACAAATGGTGGTAAGTTTAAATCGGCTATTCACTAAAAAATTAATTATAATATCTTTTGAAAGCAGAGAATTTTTCTCTGCTTTTTGTTATAATAGTAAGGTTTCTTGAAAAAGTAGATATATTTTATGCAGATTGGTTTACAACTATAATAAGCTGTACTATAATTCAAATAGATATAAATCGGAATCATTCTGAATTAAAATAGGTGAGATGCTATGAATAATGTATTAGAAATAGAAGGATTGTCATTTCGATATGAAGATCGAAATGTGTTAGAAGATATTAATTTGCAAGTTCCGAAGGGAGCTTTTTTAGGTTTAGTTGGGCCAAATGGTTCTGGGAAATCAACCTTGTTAAAATGTTTATTAGGCGTTTTAAAGCCGAAACAGGGAAGTATTCGTTTGTTTGGTGTTGATAGTAAGAAGTTTAAAGAATGGAACAAAGTTGGTTATGTATCGCAAAAGGCAAATAGCTTTAATTCTGGTTTTCCGGCAACTGTTTTTGAAGTTGTATCAATGGGACTCGTTTCTAAAAAAGGGCTGTTTCGCTTTTTTACGAAAAACGATAAGGAAAAGGTAGAAAAAGCGATTGCTGATGTAGGAATGAGTGAGTTTCAGGGGCGTAATATCGGAGAACTTTCTGGTGGACAGCAACAGCGTGTATTTATTGCTCGTGCGCTCGTTAGTAATCCTGAATTACTTATTTTGGACGAGCCTACTGTTGGGATCGATGTGAAGAATGTAGAAAGTTTTTATGAGATATTAGAGGATTTAAACAAAAGGTTAGGAATCACATTAATTCTCGTTACGCATGATATGGGAGCTGTTACCGAGAAAGTAACGCATGTTGCATGCTTAAACCAACATCTACATTTCCATGGAAATGTAGAAAAGTTCCGAGAGTTAGAAGATGCAGAAATGTCCGTTTTATATGGACACCATGTTCATCGTTTAGAACACGAGCATGAGCATCACGGGAGGATATAATGATACAAGATTTTTTACAATATGACTTTTTACGTAACTCTTTATATGCAGGGATTTTAATAGGACTTGTTGCACCGCTTATCGGTGTATTTGTTGTCATTCGCCGTATGTCACTTATTGCAGATGCATTAAGTCACGTGACATTATCAGGTATTGCTGCAAGTTTATTACTAGAAAAAACAATTTTCACAGGGGGATTTTTAAATCCGTTATATATGGGGATGATTTTTTCTATTGGTGGGGCGTTACTTATTGAAAAATTACGTACTGTATATAAACACTATCAAGAATTAGCGATTCCGATTATTCTTTCAGCAGGAATGGGGATTGGTGTTATTTTTATTTCACTTGCAAATGGATTTAACACAGATTTATTTAGTTATTTATTTGGTAGTGTAAGTGCTGTAACAAGTACGGATTTAATAATCATCGGCATTGTAGCAATTGTTGTTATTGTAACGATTACTCTATTATACAAAGAGTTATTTTTACTATCGTTTGATGAAGAATACGCTGTATCAACCGGTTTGAGTGCAAAGTGGATTCACTTTATTTTCATTATATTGGTTGCGCTTGTCATTGCAGTATCAATGCGTGTAGTAGGGGTTCTTCTCGTATCATCGTTAATGACGCTACCAGTTGCAGCGAGTATTCGTATTGCTAATGGATTTAAACAAACAATTTTCTTTTCCATTTTATTTGGTGAAATTGCAGTAATTGGTGGAATGTTTGCTTCGTATCAACTTGATCTAGCACCAGGTGGTACAATTGTTATGATAGCAGTTCTTATTTTAATTGGTGCGATTTTATGGAAGAAGAAAAAAACTGCATAAAGTAGGGATAGATATGAATCTAACAGAAGCTTTACGCCTAATGAAAGATAAAGGATACAAACATACTGGGAAAAGGGAAGAAATGCTCAGGTTATTTGCAGCTCACAATCGTTATTTAACGGCGAAAGACGTTTTAGAGCATATGAAGGATGATTATCCAGGTCTTAGCTTTGATACAATATATCGTAACTTAACGGTGTTTGCTGAAATTGGTGTTTTAGAACAAACAGAATTAAATGGTGAAAAACATTTTCGTTTTACATGCTCTATTATGGAACATCATCACCATTTTATTTGTTTAGATTGCGGGGGAACGAAAGAAATCACTTCCTGCCCGATGGATTTTATGAATAAAGATTTTAACGGTTATGAAGTAACAGGTCATAAGTTTGAAATATACGGCCGTTGTCCAAAATGTGCAAAGTAAAAGCTCGTCAGTTATATAACTGACGAGCTTTTTTACATAGGAAAAAGGTTGCTCACCAATATTGTGGGCAACCTTCTTTTTATTGTTCTTGTGCTTCTTTTTCTTTTTCTCGTTCAGCAGCCATTTCAGCAGCAATTAC
The DNA here is from genome assembly GCF_001455345.1 of Bacillus thuringiensis. Lineage (GTDB taxonomy): Bacteria > Bacillota > Bacilli > Bacillales > Bacillaceae_G > Bacillus_A > Bacillus_A thuringiensis_N. The sequence continues at coordinate 4,183,249 of NZ_CP013274.1, read as the reverse complement.
GTCGATTTCTTTTTTCAGTTCTTCTACCATTATCTCTTCAGGTACTTTACGAACAACTTGCCCTTTGCGGAATAATAGACCTTCTCCACGTGCACCGGCAATACCGATATCAGCTTCACGAGCTTCACCAGGGCCGTTTACAGCGCAGCCAAGTACTGCAACTTTAATTGGTACTTGCAGTGTAGAGATGTACTCTTCCACTTCGTTAGCGATGCTAATTAAATCAATTTCAATACGACCACAAGTTGGACAAGAAATAAGTGTTGCTGCATTAGACGCAAGGCCGAATGACTTTAATAGTTCACGCGCAACTTTTACTTCTTCAACTGGGTCAGCACTTAATGAAATACGTAATGTATTTCCGATACCTTTATTTAAGATTGCTCCAAGACCAGCGGCGCTTTTTACAGTTCCAGCAAATAAAGTTCCAGATTCTGTAATACCTAAATGTAATGGATAATCAAAAGCACGTGCAGCTTTTTCGTATGCTTCAATTGCTAAATTAACATCAGAGGCTTTCATAGATACGATAATATCGTGGAAATCTAAGTCCTCTAAAATTTTAATGTGATGTAAGGCGCTCTCAACCATACCATCTGCAGTTGGGTATCCGTATTTTTCTAAAATGTGACGCTCTAATGAACCTGCGTTTACACCAATACGGATTGGAATACCGCGTTCTTTTGCTGCATTTACAACAGCTTCTACTTTATGGCGACGACCAATGTTACCTGGATTGATACGTACTTTATCAATGCCGCCTTCAATTGCTTTTAAAGCAAGGCGATAATCAAAATGAATATCAGCAACAAGTGGAATGTTGATTTGTTTTTTAATATCAGCAATAGCATTTGCTGCGCGTTCGTCTGGAACAGCAACACGCACGACTTGACAGCCAGCTTCTTCTAAACGTTTAATTTCAGCAACTGTTGCTTCAACATCATGTGTTTTTGTTGTTGTCATACTTTGTATAATTAATTCATTATTACCGCCAATTGTTAAATTACCGACTTTAACTGGACGTGTTTTTGTACGATGAGTCATTTCATTCACGAATAGATCGCTCTCCTTATAAAAGAAGTTTCTTATTTAGTCCCTTATATCAATGATAGTATACGTGATACAGGGCTACAGAAACCGAAGTGCTCGGTTTCACTTTTACTATTGTATCAGCGCCTTTATGTAATTGACAAGGATTAAGTGATTGCTTATTGATATAAAGGGAATTTATAAGACTTTCCAATTTGTATTTTTGTAGCAGATGTACTTTTGTTTAGTTCTTTAAAGTCATCAATTACCTTTTCAATAGAAGGGATTTTTTTCTTGTTAATTTGTTCAGTGATAGAAAGAACCGTCTCACCTGTTTTGACTTCAATTGTTTTATAAGTTGTATTTGTTTCTTTTTCTGCTTTGTTCTCTTTATTTTGTTTTGTATTTGTACTTTCTTGTTTTATCGTTTGGGCTGCATTTGTTTTTTTATATGAACTTAACATCGGTAAAGTGCCGATTTTTATATCGTAATAAAATATATAACCAAGAACAAGCACGAATAAGAATATACCTAATCTTTTCATATTCTTCACTCCTTTGCTAGGAATATATGCTTGTCCAAAAAAAAAATGCCTATTTAGGCATTTTTTCGGTCTTATTTTTCTTTCGGTTTTGGAACTTCTTTAATCGTTAAATATAGAACAATTAACACAACTGCGATATAAATGAATGTTGAACCAGGTACAACGATTTTGAATAAATCCATAATCATAAAGAAGATTGTTGGAATTGTGTAGCTGTAAGCAGTTAACGTCCATACTTGCTTATAAGATAATTTACGTTGACCACTCATAGCAGAACCTATAAACGCAAGTAAAGTAATTCCTAAGAAAGTAATAAACAATTGGAATAGGTATACTAACACGCCGATAACGGCTAGTAAAATTGGATAAATACTATCGAATACAGAAATGAAATCTTGCAAATCTTTTTTCTCAAGAGATGTCCCTAATAAATCATTATAGGAGTATGTTTGGGTTTGACCATTTCCTATAGAAACTACTTTATCTTTCAAAATAAATAAACCAGTTTTATTTTGATATTTTTCGATATCTGTTGTATTTGGATCAAATACGAAAAGAGCATCTCCCTCTTCTTTTTGAATAGGTTGTTCAATATCAGCTTTTAGTTCACCGTTTTCGATTTTAAAATCAGGTAAATCTTTTTCAATTGCTTGATTTACCATGGTAACACTATCTTGGATAAAGCTACCGTAAAAGAATGTTCTTGGAATAGTAGTGATTAGACAAAGTAGCATAATATACAAAATGGTTTTTCCGATTTTTTGAAAACGGAATAGCGCCATATCTTTAGGCGAATATACGCTTTTGGCTAATTGGGTAAATATGGACATAGATTCACTTCCTTTATGTATGTATAAAATCATTGTAACGTAGGAATCTAGGGAATCTCAAGATATATTATATTTACATATAGTGGAGATAACTAAATTTCTTTTATTAATTTTCTTCTTTTAAATGAGAAAAATACAATTGACACTTTTCTTTTCTATATGGTAAATTTATCTTACATTTCTTAAAGGATATATCCGATAGGAATTCCTTTATTTGAAGTATTGTTACATACATAATTGTGGACCCTTAGCTCAGCTGGTTAGAGCAGACGGCTCATAACCGTCCGGTCGTAGGTTCGAGTCCTACAGGGTCCATATCCATTTCACATGTTTATTATGTCAGCAGGAAGCTTCCTTGTAGAAGGGAGCTTTTTTTATGAAATATATGAGCATTTTAATTGAAAAGAAGTGGGAATTTTGCTACTTTAATGATAGCAAGACAATGTGATTTATTTGTTTGCACCCTATGGCAATTAGGGTAGAATGAAGTTGTATGTCACTTAAGTGGCAATACATAAACTGGGAGGAATATAACAATGGCAAAACACGAATTACCAAATTTACCTTATGCGTATGATGCTTTAGAGCCTCACTTTGACAAAGAAACAATGAACATCCATCATACTAAACACCATAACACGTATATCACAAACTTAAACGCTGCTTTAGAAGGTCATGCAGAATTAGCTGACAAAAGCGTAGAAGAACTAGTTGCAAACTTAAACGAAGTACCAGAAGCAATCCGTACAGCAGTACGTAACAATGGTGGCGGACATGCTAACCACACATTCTTCTGGACAATCTTATCTCCAAACGGCGGCGGACAACCAGTAGGTGAACTTGCAACTGCAATTGAAGCGAAATTCGGTAGCTTCGATGCATTCAAAGAAGAATTCGCAAAAGCTGGCGCAACTCGTTTCGGTTCTGGTTGGGCTTGGTTAGTAGTAAATAATGGTGAGTTAGAAGTAACAAGCACGCCAAACCAAGATTCTCCTCTAACTGAAGGTAAAACTCCAGTTATCGGTTTAGATGTTTGGGAACATGCTTACTACTTAAATTACCAAAACCGTCGTCCAGACTACATCGGTGCATTCTGGAACGTTGTAGATTGGAACGCTGCTGAAAAACGTTACCAAGAAGCAAAATAATTGTAATAACGATAAAAAAAGCTAGGAGAGTGCTCCTAGCTTTTTTCTATGCTTTCCTTTTACATAATTGGGCTTGTCTTTGGAAGACTAGAACATGAAGTAAAGGAGAGTTGTGTATGAAGTGGAAACATATAATTGGTGACGTTGAAGTGAATCGGGATTTAGTGTTATTGCTCCTTATTGGAGGTTTATACACGCTCGCAATTTCTTTATCGAATACGTTTGTTAACATTTATTTATGGAAACAAACACAAAATTATGTGAATCTTGGCTTGTATAATTTGGCCAGCGTTGTATTACAGCCTCTCACATTTCTTATAGGTGGGAAATTAGCGAAGCGTATTGATCGCTCAATCTTGTTGAGAATAGGCGTAGGAACGTTAGCGATTTTTTTTATCGTTGTTTTAGTAGCCGGAAAAAGTGCTTCTCACTATATTTTATTAATGGGGGCTCTTTTAGGAGTCGGATATGGTTTTTACTGGCTCGCGTTTAACTTATTAACATTTGAGATTACAGAACCAGAAACAAGAGATTTCTTTAACGGGTTTCTTGGACTTCTTACATCCTTCTCTGGCATGATTGGACCGATAGCAGCTGGATACACAATTTCGCGTATGGAAAAATGGAGTGGCTATACGGTCATATTCTTTCTTTCATTAGTGCTATTTGCAATTGCTGTTGTTTTAAGCTTTTTTTTATCTAAGAGAGAATGTGAAGGTAGCTATGAGATCACGCAAGTTTTGAAAGAGCGACGAATTGATAAAAATTGGGGAAGAATTACACGTGCTCATTTTTTCCAAGGATTGAGAGAGGGAACATTTATTTTTGTTATTTCAGTATACGTGTACTTAGCAACCGATAGTGAGCTCGCATTAGGAAAATATAGCTTAGTGAATTCTGCTGTATCATTTGTATGTTACTACTTAGTCGCTCGTATGTTAAAGAAAGAGTGGCGAAAAAAAGCAATTTTACTTGGAGGCATTATTTTATATGCGGTTGTATTTTTAGTTATATTTAATGTTACATACACAAAATTACTTATTTATGCAGCATGCATTGCGATTGCATACCCTATTTTACTCGTTCCGTATGGATCGATGACATATGATGTAATTGGTAGAGCGAAAAATGCGAGAGAGTGGCGTGTAGAGTATGTAGTTGTCCGAGAATTATGGTTAAATGCTGGAAGAATTTGTTCAGTATTAAGTTTTTTATGTGCTGTATTATTCTTTCCACCTGAAAAGAGTTTACCTTTTTTACTATGTATTTTAGGTGCTGGACATTTTCTTATTTATTTTGCAGTTAAAAATGTCAAATATGATGAGGGAAATGCGGGGAAAACAAGTGTTGTAGCGCAAGGAACCACGCAGAACCAAACTGAACCAGAAGGTTAACTTCTGGTTTGTTTTATGCTAGAATAGAAAAAGATGTAAGACAGCAGTGAGGACACCTGTACGAGGGTGTCCCTTTCACATTACATAGCTGTTGGTAGAGGGGGTTTGTATGAGCAAGAAGCAGAAACAACAAAAGAAAAAGACTCACGTTCCTTTTCGGTTAAACGTGCTGTTTTTCTGCGTGTTTTTAATGTTCTCCGCGGTTATTGTAAGGCTTGGATATGTACAAATTGTTCGCGGTGAGGAATATAAGAATGAAGTGGAGAGGAAAGAGAACTCGACGATAAGTAATCCTGTACCACGTGGGAAAATATTTGACCGTTATGGGCGAGCTGTAGTAGATAATGCAGCTGTTCGTACGATTACATTTACAAAAATGAAAGGATCAACTGCAGAGGCGCGTTTAGAAACAGCGAAGAAGCTAGCAGATTTGATTGAAGTACCGACAGATAAATTAACTGATCGCGATAAAAAAGATTATTGGCTTGCTATTCATAAAGAGGAAGCCAAAGAAAAAATTACGAATAAAGATCGTCAAGAGTTGAAAGATAAGAAAATTGACGATAAAGAATTAGATGAGCGTCAACGAAATCGCGTGACAGAAGAAGAAGTGAATCAATTATCCGCAAAAGATTTAGAAATATTAGCGATTAAAAGCAAAATGGACGGCGGATATGCAATGACACCACAAGTCATTAAGAAGGATGCAACAGATAAAGAATATGCGATTATTAGTGAAAAGTTAGCGGAATTGCCAGGAGTAGATACAAGTGTCGATTGGGAACGAAAATATGCATATGATGGTGATTTGTTCCGAAGTGTACTTGGTGGTGTAACAACTTCTGATGAAGGCTTACCGAAAGAGCGTTTAGATTACTATCTTGTTCGTGATTATAATCGAAATGACCGCGTAGGGAAAAGTTATCTTGAGCAGCAATATGAAGATAGCCTGCACGGTACGAAAGCAGAAGTGAAAAATATTACAGATAAAAACGGTAATATTTTAGAAACGATTAATGTATCAAAAGGGCAAAGTGGTAATGACTTGAGCTTAACAATCGATATGGAATTACAAAAGCGTGTAGAAGAAATTATCACGAAAAATTTATTGAGATATAAAGGCGGACAACCTCTTTTAGATCGTGCATTCGTTGTAATGATGAATCCGAAAAATGGTGAAGTTTTATCTATGGCTGGGAAACAGTTAGTGAATGAAAATGGCGAAACGAAAGTACAAGATTTCGCATTAGGAACGATGACAAGTTCATATCCGATGGGATCGACTGTAAAAGGTGCGACAGTACTTACGGGGTATCAAACAGGCGCGATTAAACCGGGTTCCTCTCAACTCGATGAACCAATCGTATTGAAAGGAACACCGAAGAAATCTTCTTGGAAGACGATGGGATATATTAATGATTTGACAGCATTAAAAATGTCTTCTAACGTATATATGTTTAAAACAGCGATGAATATCGCAGGTGTTCAATATGTGAGAGGTGGTACGTTAGATATACCACAAAAAGCATTTGATACGATGCGTTATTATTTCGGACAGTTTGGACTTGGTGTGAAAACAGGTATTGATTTACCGAATGAATCAGCCGGCCAAACAGGTAGAGGAAATCAGCCAGGTTTCCTATTAGATTTATCAATTGGACAGTATGATACGTATACACCGCTTCAATTAGCACAATATGTTTCAACAATTGCAAATGGTGGTTACCGTATGCAGCCGCAAGTTGTGAAAGAAATTCGTCAACCTTCAGTGAAACAAGACGAAGTTGGAAAAGTTGTTCATTCAATGGAGCCGAAAGTACTAAACCGTATTGATATGCCTGAATCACAAATTAAACGTGTTCAGGAAGGATTTAGACAAGTATTTAACGAATCTGGTGGTACAGCTGCGAAATACTTTACAGGTGCACCATATAAAGCTGCTGGTAAAACAGGTACAGCTCAAACTGTGTATGGCGGAGATCAAGAGATTGGTAGAAAGGCAAACGGTGAGCGTAAAGAGACATATAACTTGACTTTAGTAGGTTATGCGCCACTTGAAGATCCTGAAGTAGCATTTTCTGTTGTTGTACCTTGGGTAGATGATAAATCAGGTATTAACGGTTATATTAGTCGTGACATTATGGACGCGTACTTTGATTTGAAAAAGCAAGAAAATGGTGAAGCTTCAACAGATGAAAAAGACAATAAAAAGAAAAATAAAAATGTAGATCAAGATGATGAATAAAAAGATTGTAAAAAAAGCACACTAACTGAAAAGTTAGTGTGCTTTTTTTATGGTTCATGCATACGTTTTAATAAAGTGGACAAGCATATAATAATATCGAAAAATTAAGAGGCTTCACAAATGATACGTATGCATCTCCTCTAGAGGATAATTGTTTTATAGACCAATCATCAATGAAGATGCACAGTGGCTACGGATTAAAATTTTACTTAATGTTGATTCTTGTGGAACTTTACAAAACTTTTACAAACAATTAAAACCGAATTAATAGTTTAGCAGTATTCTTATATCTGTAATCCTGTTATTTCCGGTTACTTCTAGGAGGAAGAACACGTGAAATGGATAAGTGCATCGATTAAAGTTTTCATGTTGTCGACAAGTTTCCTTTATGTTGGCACGGCTACTGCATTTGCTGTGAATGAAATGGGAGAAGTGAGAGTTGATGGATCCTCAACAGTTTTTCCTATTATAGAAGCAGTAGCGGAGGAATATACAAAGGTGCATCCGAACGTGAAAATTTCCATCAGTGTTTCTGGAACAGGAGGAGGATTTAATCGTTTCAGTAAAGGCGAAGTGGATATAAATAATGCTTCGAGAGTAATGAAACAAGTGGAAGAAAATGAAATGAAGAAAAACTCCATTCAGTTTACACCGTTCGAAGTCGCTTACGATGGTCTTACGATCGTTGTGAACCGCCAAAATAATTGGGTAGACAATATGACGGTAGACGAGTTACGTCTATTGTGGAGTGAAGATGAAAGCGAAAAGCGATGGTCACAAATTCATTCATCATGGCCACGTGAACAGGTGAAGTTTTATGCGCCAGGTGTAGACTCTGGTACGTATGATTATTTTCAAAATGTCATCTTACAAAATAGTCGCATTGTAAAAAAAGTCTCTTTGTCTGAAGATGATCAAGTTATTATGCAAGGGGTAATGAATGATAAAAATGCCATTGCTTTTGTAGGATATGCTTATTATATGGCCAATCGAGATAAGGTGAGAGCAATCAAAGTGAATGGTGTACTTCCGACGAAAGATACCATTCAATCAGGTAAGTATAAGCCATTATCTAGGTCGCTATTTGCTTATGTGAATGATGCATCTATCCGAAATAAAATGAATGTAGCAAATTATATTGAGTTTATGATTCGGCATGTTGGTAATCTCGCCGAAGAGGTAGGATATGTAAAATTACCAAAAGAAAAATACAATGAACAGCTGCGGATGTTAACAGAAATAAAAAGGTAATGTCAGGGTGGAAAGGGGTTTTCATCTTTGGCTTATAATGACAAAAGTCAAATTACATTTTCTGTACAACATTTGATTGAAAGAAATACAAAACAAAGAAAAAAAACGCAGCGAATCAATCGAATAGTTCCGTTATTACTAAAAATAATTGCTAGCGTGTCTATTGTGACGACACTTGGAATTATTTTTACGTTAGCAAATGAAACAATGATGTTCTTTAAAAAAATACCATTACACTCCTTTTTGACGGAGAAAGAATGGTTACCTTTTTTTGAAGATCCTAAATTCGGTATATTACCACTTATATGTGGAACGGTCCTTGTAACCGCAATCGCCATGTTCGTAGCAATTCCTATCGGTTTGGCGTGTGCTGTATTTTTAAGTGAATATGCTTCAAACGGTGCAAGGAAAGTATTAAAACCGATGTTAGAACTATTAGCAGGTATCCCGACAATTGTATATGGTTTTTTTGCATTAACAGTTGTCACACCGCTTTTACAACGGATTATACCAGATTTACAGTTTTTTAATGCGATTAGTCCAGGTATTGTTATTGGGTTTATGATGATACCTACAATTGCATCTCTGTCTGAAGACGCAATGAGAGCTGTAGCGAAAGGAACGAAAGAAGCTTCGTTAGCACTTGGAGCAACTCGGTTTGAGATGGTAAAACAAGTCGTGTTTCCTTCGGCTTTTACAGGGATTATGGCAGCGATTATATTAGCCGCTTCCAGGGCAATCGGTGAAACAATGATAGTTGTAATTGCAGCGGGATCCACACCGAATGTATCGCTTGATCCGACACACTCTATTCAAACGCTAACAGCCTATATTGTGCAAGTGAGTTTAGGTGATGCTCCACATGGAACAATTACTTATTACAGCATGTATGCTGTAGGTGCAACGTTATTCTTTTTTACTTTTATAATGAACATCATTTCGCAGTCTATTATGCGCCGCTTTAGGAGGCTGACATAATATGCGAATGTTGAATCATAAAAAAATACAAGAAAATATGGCATCACGTTTTTTAAAAGATCGAGTTTACAAATTGTTATTTTATATAGCAATTTTGTTTTCAATAGTAATACTACTTATTTTGCTTTTTCAAATTTTTGAAAAAGGTATAAGTTACCTTTCGTTAGATTTCTTTACAAACTTCGCTTCGCGTAATCCGAAAGAAGCTGGGATTGCTGCAGCTTTGTCAGGAACAATATTATTTATGAGTATTGTTATACCAGTCTCCTTTATATTTGGAGTCGGAACTGCTCTTTATTTAGAGCAATATGCGAAGGAATCTATATTTAAAAAGGTAATAGAAATTAATAATCAAACGTTAGCAGGTGTACCTTCCGTTGTATTTGGATTACTTGGCTTAACTATTTTTGTATATGCTCTTCATTTAGGTGAGAGTATCATTGCGGCTGCACTGACGATGAGTTTACTCGTCTTACCGACAGTTGTTGTAGCGAGTCAAGAAGCGATACGATCTGTACCAAGTTCATTATTAGAAGCTTCTTACGGATTAGGTGCTACGAAGTGGCAAACGATGTATCAAATTGTATTGCCATATGCTTTCCCAGGAATTATAACGGGTTGTACGTTAGCGATATCGAGGGCGATTGGAGAAGCGGCACCGTTATTAGTTATCGGGGCACTTGCATTTGCAAATTATGTTCCATTTAGTATGTTTGATAGATTTACAGTTTTACCAATTCAAATTTTTAATTGGATGAGTAGACCGCAAGAAGAATTTCAGTATGTAGCAGCTGCTGGGATGATTGTTTTGTTAGGTTTGTTGCTCTTTATCAATATATTTGTCCTATGGTTACGAAATCGAAAATAAGTTGGAAATGGATGAAAGGGGAATTCAAATGGTAGCAACAGTAGTAAATGTACAGGTGAAAAACGAGGAGAAAATCGAGACTGCGCCAAAGAAAGTAGTATTTGATACGAAAAACTTAAATTTATGGTACGGAGAAGACCATGCTCTAAAAGATATTAACTTAAGCATTCATGAGAATGAAGTTACAGCAATTATCGGGCCAAGTGGTTGTGGTAAATCAACGTACTTAAAAACATTAAATCGTATGGTAGAGCTAGTACCGATCGTACGAACTACAGGTGTAATTGAATATAGAGAGCGCAATATATTTGATAAAGCGTATCCAGTTGAAGAATTAAGAACACATGTAGGAATGGTGTTCCAAAAGCCAAATCCATTTCCGAAATCTATTTATGAAAATGTAGCATATGGCCCGAAAATCCATGGTGTTCGTGACAAGAAAACGTTGGATGAAATTGTTGAAAAAAGTTTACGTGGAGCAGCGATTTGGGATGAGTTAAAAGATCGTTTGCATGATAATGCATACGGTTTATCCGGTGGGCAGCAACAACGTCTATGTATTGCACGTTGTTTAGCGATTGAACCAGACGTTATTTTAATGGATGAGCCAACATCAGCACTAGATCCAATTTCAACATTAAAAGTAGAAGAATTAATTCAAGAGTTAAAGAAAGATTTTAGTATTGTTATCGTAACGCATAATATGCAACAAGCAGCACGTATTTCAGACAAAACTGCCTTCTTCTTAAGTGGGGAAGTTGTGGAGTATACAGATACAAACAAATTATTTACGACACCTTCAGATAAGCGTACAGAAGATTATATTACAGGCCGATTTGGTTGATATCACTAGCAAGGCTAAGAGCCAATGCCCTCTTAACGGAGGGCATTTCTTATTTTACCTCATTTCGATAGAGAAGTAATACTTCTCCTATCTTAAGGCTTATTACATGTAGGCTAGATAGGAGATTTATATATAATGGCATATAATATTGAGGGGGAAGAAACAATGGTAAGAGAACAGTTTCAATGTGATTTAAAAACATTACAGCAAAAGGTGATTGAGCTTGGTGAACTAGCGAGAGAAGCTTTATTGCTTGCTATGGAAGGTCTTCATAAAAAGGATGTAGAGAAAGCGTTAGAGGTAATAGATGGTGATTATCGTATGGATACTTTAGAAGAGGAAATAAATGATCTTGCGCTTATGCTTATTACGAAGCAGCAACCTGTAGCAAGTGATTTAAGAAGGATTTTCATTTCAATTAAAACAGCGACAGATTTAGAGCGTATTGCAGATCATGCTGTTAATATTGCGAAATCAACAATTCGCCTAGGGGAAAAAGAAGTGGCTGTTAGTCTGCACAATCTTGATGAGATGTTTACAATTGCAAATAAGATGTTACAGTTAGCGTTAGAAGCATATGAGCAAGAAAATTTAACTTTTGCGAAACAAATTGCCGAAATGGATGATTCTGTTGATGAAATATACGGGAAAGCAATTCGTGAATTTATATCTTCAGTTCCAGAACAACCAGAGGCAATTACACAAATTACACAATTATCCTTTGTAGCGAGATATATTGAGCGTGTAGCAGACCATATTACAAATATTGCTGAAAATGTTTTTTATTTAGTAAAAGGAAAGCATTACTTATTAAATGAATAAAGAAAAAAAGCAGGTGAAACATCACCTGCTTTTTTTTGTCAAAACATGACAAAAAAAGCTCGTTGTTTCCTTTAGTTTATGATGATAAGATGTATCATAATATAATGGGAAAAATAGGACATATATGTTGTTCGCTTAGTAAGTAATATTTTACTAAGTTAATAGTAAGCGCTTTCTTGCGGCGCTTAAAAGGTACATGTATATCGGGAGTTTTACCGCCTGTCAAAGCACGAAATCAGTGCGAGAGGAACAAACCCCACACTGATTAAAGTTTTATTTTATACTGCTAGTTAATGCGGGGTAGATAATATACATATCGTATATGAAGTTACTGAACATTATATAAGTGGAGGCTGAAGTATATGAAGGGGGTTATTTTAGCTGGAGGAAAAGGACGACGCCTTAGACCATTAACATGTAATACTCCAAAGCCGATGTTGCCATTATTAGAAAAGCCAGTTTTGGAATACAATATTGAATTATTACGTCAGCATGGTATTCGTGACATTGCAATTACTGTTCAATATATGAGTACAGCCATTAAGCAATATTTTGGTGACGGTAGCAAATGGGGCGTTAACTTGTACTACTTTGAAGACTCTCCTCCGCTTGGAACTGCAGGGAGTATTAAACAAGCGGAAAAATTTTTAGATGAAACGTTTGTTGTCATAAGTGGAGATGCGTTAACTGATTTTCAATTATCAGAAGGAATTACGTTTCATGAACAAAAGAAAAGAATGGTAACTATGTTTGTAAAAGAAGTAGAAAACCCACTCTCATTCGGTTTAGTTGTAATGAACAAAGAACAAGAGGTTACACGATATATAGAAAAACCGAGCTGGAATGAAGTGGTCTCTAATATTGTGAATACAGGTATATACATTATGGAGCCAGAAATTTTTTCTTACATACCGCCTCGGAAATTTTTTGATTTCAGTCAAGATGTGTTTCCGTTATTAGCAAATAAGAACGCATTATTTGCATATTTGTCAGAAGGTTATTGGTTAGATATCGGTACATTTGATCAATATCGTCAAGCACAATTTGATTTGTTAACGAAAAAATTGCAAGTACCTATTCCTTACACAGAAGTATTGCCGATGGTATGGATGGGAGAAGGCGTCACGATTGGAAAAGGAACGAAAATTCACGGCCCTTCTTTTATTGGAGAAGGAGCAAAAATTGGTGCAGGAGCTATAATTGAACCGTACTCTATTATCGGGAAAAATAGTATTGTTTCAAGTTATTCTCATCTTCAAAAAAGTATTGTTTTTGCAAATGCGCACATTGGGCAGTATTGCGAGCTATTGGAAACGACAATAGGAGAGCATACAATAGTTGAAGATGACGTTACACTGTTTCAAAAAAGCATTGTAGCGGATCATTGCCATATAGGGAAAAGTACGGTAATTAAGCAAAAGGGGAAACTATGGCCATATAAGGCCATTGACAGCTATTCGATAGTAGGATCGGCTGGTGTTCAAGAAAGTGAAAAGAGTGCAGGATGGTTGCAAAAAAGTCGCATTGTAGGAAGAGGTAATGTTGAGATTACTCCTCAATTTATTGTAAAGGTTGCGATGGCGTACGGATCCCTTTTTGCTAAAGGAGAAAGTATATTAATCGGGAGTCAAGAACATGTAGAAACGACTTCTTATAAAAATCTCTTTCTTCATGCGATTCATGGTATTGGGATTCATACGATGGAATGCAAAGAAATGAACGAGTCGCTTTTTCAGTATAGTATCCAGGACTTGCAATGTGCAGGTGGGGTTTTCATTCAAGTGGAAAATGAAAAAGAGGTTGTTATAAAGTTGTATGGTAAGGATGGGGTACAATTAACGTATAAGCAGCAAAAAGCGATAGAACAAGTATATATGTCTGAGTCGTTTTATTACGCTTGTGAGAAGCAAATGGGACGGAATAAGCTAGTCCACGTTTCTTTACATGATTATATAGAGGCTGTATTAGAACGCATTGATATTGAAAAAATACAAAAACAGAAGTTTCATCTTCTTATTAATAAAAGAAATGATATGTTACAACATTTACTTATGCTCTTTTTGCAAAGGCTCGGATGCACAGTTACGTGGATTTATGCGGGCGAGCAAAAGGATCATGTGAAAGCCTTGATGAAATCAAGTAAAGCAAATATGGCACTTATGTTTTCGGAGCAAGGAAATTATTTCGAGTTATATGATAATCATAGTAATATTTACCAAGGTACAGATTTTGAAGAGGTAGATATTCCAGATTTATTACTTGAATCGGCAGGAAGTATTTACCCAATGTCTTTGAAATTAGGAGAATGTTACCTTCTATTTTATACGCAGGATGAAAAGAAGTCGTTTCAATCGAGATGGAAGAGAGATATTTTATATCGAATAGGAAAATTATTTGAGCTAATAGCATTGCAGGGAAAAACATTTCTCAGCATAGTAGAGCAATCGCCTCCACTTTATTTATTGTGTGATGAAGTTGTATGTTCATGGAATGAAAAAGGGAAAGTAATGAGGAAATTATTAGCTGATATGGAAAGAAAAGAAGAAGGTATATTTGAAGGAGTACAGTTCAAATATACCGAAAAAGAGTGGTCTTATATCGTTTCTGACACAAAACAACCGAAATTTTTAGTGTATTCGCATGCTAGAAACCCAGTAATAGCAAGGGAAAACATGAAAAATCTTATAGAAAAAATTAGACAATATCAAAAGGTGTAGAATTTTTATTTTAAAAGTGGTATTATAGTATAGTCTGATTTAAGTTATTAGTACTGGAGGGAAATAAGAATGCGTGTGAATATTACTCTAGCATGTACAGAATGCGGAGATCGTAACTATATCTCAAAGAAAAACAAACGTAACAACGCTGAGCGTATCGAGCTTAAAAAGTATTGCAAGCGTGACAAGAAGTCTACGTTACACCGTGAAACAAAGTAAGCAGTAGGAATATTTTCCTACTGTTTCTTTTTTTATTCGATTCCTTTGTTAAAAGTGATACACTATCATCATAGAGTAAAGTGTCACTGTAAGGGGGAAAGATGTGTGAAAGAAGAGAAAATACGTTTGCGTAAACAAATAATAGAACACATGAATTCTTTATCAGAAGAACAGTATGCAACTTTATCAGAGCAAATTGCATTTTCGTTGTATGCCCAAAAAGAGTGGGCTGAGGCTAAAATAATTGGAATTACTCTTTCAATGGAAAATGAAGTGAATACATATCCTATCATCGAAAAAGCTTGGGAAGAAGGAAAGAAAGTTGTTGTTCCAAAGTGTAACAAAGGAACGCGAACGATGTCTTTCCGACAAATTAGTAATTTTGATCAATTAGAAACAGTGTATATGAATTTACGTGAGCCGATTCCAGCGCTTACGGAAGAAGTGAATACGGATGAAATTGATCTTCAAATCGTACCAGGCGTAGTTTATACAGAGCGAGGAGAGCGAATTGGATATGGCGGTGGCTATTATGATCGTTATCTCGTGCATTATAAAGGGAAAACGCTATCATTAGCTTATGATTTTCAAATGGTAAAACATATTCCAGTAGAGCCATTTGATAAAAATGTCGAAAAAATTATTACAGAAAAAGGAACAATGGTTATAAATGGGCTTGTATAGACAAATAAAAATTGACGAGTCTTTTTCTTCTTGATTATAATAAAATATGTGAACGTTTTCTTATTATAATTTTTTATAGTAAGTGAGCATAGAGGGTGATGAAATGATATCTATTTATGATATTCAGCAATTGCTAAAGAAATTTGGTACGATTATTTATACGGGTGATCGAATTGCAGATTTACAATTAATGCAAGATGAATTGCGTGAATTAAATCAATCACAGCTAATCGATCCACAAGACTATCAAACAGCTTTATTTTTATTGAAGCAAGAAATTCAAAAAGAGCTAAATAAGAATTAGATAAAGGTAGGTAAGCAACATGGAAGAGAAATGGTTAGTTGGTGTTGACCTTGGTGGTACAACGATTAAATTAGCATTTATTAATGTGTATGGTGAAATTTTACATAAGTGGGAAATCCCTACGAATACAAATGAGCAAGGAAAACATATTACGCTTGATGTAGCGAAAGCTATTGACAAAAAGTTAGAAGAGTTAGGTGAATTAAAAAGTAAGTTAATCGGCATTGGTATGGGAGCTCCTGGTCCTGTACATGTGGCGTCTGGAATGATTTATGAAGCGGTTAATTTAGGATGGAAAAACTATCCGTTAAAAGATTTATTAGAAGTAGAAACAGGATTACCTGTTGTTATTGATAATGATGCAAATTTAGCAGCGCTTGGTGAAATGTGGAAAGGTGCTGGTGAAGGAGCAAAAGATTTAATTTGTATGACACTTGGAACTGGTGTTGGCGGCGGTGTAATTGCCAATGGTGAAATTGTACACGGCGTAAGCGGTGCTGCTGGTGAGATTGGACACATTACAGTCGTTACAGAAAATGCTTTCCCATGTAATTGCGGGAAGTCTGGTTGCCTAGAAACAGTAGCATCTGCAACGGGTATTGTACGTGTTGCTATGCAAAAAATACAAGAGACTGATAAAGAGAGTATTTTACGTTCTATGTTAGCAGAAGAAGGGCGTATTACATCAAAAGACGTATTTGAAGCACATGGACAAGGTGATGAACTAGCTGGTGAAGTAGTAGAAAAAGTAGCTTCTTATTTAGGATTAGCTGTAGCGAACCTTTCTAGCACGTTGAACCCAGAGAAAATTGTTATTGGTGGAGGCGTTTCTAAAGCTGGAGATGCACTACTAGAGCCAATTCAACGTTATTTCGAGCAATATGCTTTCTCACGTGCTGTAAAGAGCACGAAGCTAGCTATTGCAACACTTGGTAATGATGCAGGTGTTATCGGAGGAGCGTGGCTTGTAAAAAAGCACAAATACGAAGCGAAGATGATATAAGTTGTGAACTATGAAAAGAGGAAGGGGAAACCCTTCCTCTTTTTGTGCGAAATCTTGATGAAGAATAACATGTAAATGAATTAAGCTGCTGGTGGGTACCCGTTATATAGAACAGTCATGATTGTAAACCATCCGAAAACGAGTACAGTTGCAATTGCAAAGCCGCCCGCGAAAAAATTCTTTTCGCGAAGTGTTCTAAGCGTAGCGAATACAGCTAACAGAGTGACAAGCGTAAAAATAATAACAAGGCCCATACAATATCCTCCTCTGTCTACCCATTCCTTAATATGAGTTTTTGGAATATTTACTCTTTTATATTGTACATGTTTTAAAAATGATTGTCGAGATAGCATCCTTTCTTTTCCTAAGAGAAAAAAATGTTGTATCATTGAAAGTAAGTTTAATAATTGGAGGAGATTTTCATATGAAATGGATACAAATGCCGTTAGGCCCATTACAAACAAATGCTTATATTTTAACGAATGATCAAAATGAGTGTATTATCTTTGATCCTGGTCATGAAGGAGAGAAGCTTGTTACCTATTTACAAGAAGAACAATTAAAGCCACTGGCTGTTTTATTAACACATGCTCACTTTGATCATATTGGTGCTGTTGATGCGGTAAGAGACGCTTTTCATATTCCTGTGTACGTACATAAAGAAGAAGCAGATTGGTTAGGCGATGCAACTGTAAATGGCTCTCAAATTTTTATGATGAATCGCAGCATTACAGCAAAACCAGCAGATCATATTATTGATACAGAAGGTGTATTAGCAATTGGTTCATTTAATTTTGAAATTTTTGAGACGCCAGGACATTCTCCAGGCAGTATTTCTTATTATTGTAAAGAGGCGAATGCTGTATTTTCTGGAGATGTATTGTTCCAAATGAGCATCGGAAGAACGGATTTACCTGGTGGGAGTTTTGCTGAATTGATTGGAAGTATTGAAGAAAAATTATTTGTGTTACCAGATGAAACAGCGGTTTTATGTGGACATGGTCCAGAAACAAGCATTGGTTTTGAAAAAGAAAATAATCCATTTTTACAGTAAGGGGTCATTATGGGGATGGAGCTCATTTTTAGAAAATGGATGGAAAAAGAAAAGGATTATTCGATTTCATATAGTACATATATGAACCTTGCGTTATACGCAGAGGAACATGGCTATTATATGAAAGAGCGTGAAAAAATTGGAAGACAAGGGGATTTTTTTACAAGTAGCAACGTATCCTCTGTTTTTGCAAAGACCTTTGCTAAGTTTTTTATTCGTCTTGTTGAAAATGGTGAAGTTAATCCGAATATTTGTGAGATTGGTGGGGGAACAGGAAGGTTTGCCTATGATGTTTTACAAGAATGGAAGCAATTATCTCCGGAAACCTTTATTGATTTAAACTATTCAATGATTGAAATGAGTCCTTTTCATAGAAAACTACAGCAGAAAAATCTTGGTTCGTTTTCTAACGTGTCATATTATACGTCGCATAGTGAAATGGGAGAATCGTTCGAAGGGATTCTTTTTTCGAATGAGTTATTTGATGCATTCCCTGTTGAAGTAATTGAGAAGAGAAATGGAATATTGAATGAAGTACGTGTTACGTACACAGAGGAAGGGAAACTTGCAGAAGTATGTAGACCGTTACATAAAAGAATTGGTCGATACTTATTGAAATATAATATTCATCTTGCAGAAGGTCAGCGTTTTGAAGTGCCGATTGTGATGGAAGAGTATATAAAAGAAATTGCGAAATGGTTTCAACGAGGTGTATGTATTACAGTTGATTATGGATATACAAAAGAAGAATGGATGCATCCTGCACATCAAGAAGGAAGTTTACGAGGGTATTACGAGCATAAGTTAATCCGTAATCCTTTAGCACATCCAGGTGAAATGGATCTTACTACTCATATTCATTGGGACGAACTGAAAGAGATGTTTAGCCTGCAAGGTATGAATACGGTATGGCATAAGAAGCAATCTGAGTTTTTGTTAGCAGCAGGAATATTAGACCAGCTTACAAATCACCAAGATAGGAATCCTTTTTCTGAAACTCAAAAACAAAATCGAGCAGTTCGTTCTATGATTTTGAGCGGAGGATTAGGGAGTGCATTTGATGTTGTTATACATACGAAACATATGCAACAGTTACACTTGGATCGGTATTTAAAAATATAAAAAACAAGACACAGAATATTTCTGTGTCTTGTTTTTTAATACGACTTATGTAGTATCATATATTTCCTCTCATGATATATATTTATATTAAAGATATGAGATGAAAAATATAAAATACGTCCTTTTTCTCTGTTTATTAGTCCCTAACCTAATAATACACGAACGAGTTGAATAATTGTCTCGTTTTCTACCTTGTAATAAATTTCCAATCCTTTTCTTTCACTTGAAACGATTTTAGCACTCTTTAACTTTGCTAAATGCTGTGAAATTGTAGATTGTGGCATGTTTAAGCCAGTGTACATTGTAGAAACGTTGCTTGGACCACGTTCAATTAATCCTTTTACAATACATAAGCGAACAGGATGAGCAAGCACTTTCAATAATTCTGCATTGCTTTCATATAGTTCTATTTCTTTTTGAAAGGTTTCTAACATGTTCTTTTCCACCTCCGTGTGAGCTGTTATACCATACTATACATACCAAAAAATTAAAGAAAAGAAAACAGTTGTTGCAGAAAAAAAGTCCTAAAGTAAAGAAATTGTAAGAAAAGAGACCCTGATGTAAATAAAGTAGATGATTTAGCACGGTTTTGTAAAATGACATTTTTGGGTGAAAATTTCGATGCGTTTTAAAAATTGAAAGATATAGATATATTTGTAACACAATCTTACCATGATTTTCTTATTCTTTCAAATGAATATACAAAATTTTTAAAATAATAAGATAAAGGAATTATAATGTAATATCTAGAATATAAAACAGGTTAAAAAGAAAAGAAGCTGAATATAATCAGCTCCTTTATGGTGATAGCAAAATATTTGAGCATAGCTGATAAACCTTAGAATTACCAAGAAATTAGTAATGTATTCTAGCCTTCTTCTTTTATCAACTTTAAAAATCTGTGGTTCCATATATTCTCATAAAAATCAATTGTCTCTTTTGCGGACATAAATGGATTATTTAACGTAGACGTTGCTTTCTGTACCATGAAGTTTTCGTATCCTATCCCGTGGGCAAATTTTATCGTAGCGTCCATACAGTATTCTGTTTGGGCACCACAAAATTCAATGCGCTGTACAGATAATTGGTCTAAAATTTCTTTTAAGTTTGTTTTATAAAATGAATTTGCATGTGTTTTTCTTACAAAAAAATCTTGTTCTTGAACATCTAGATCAGCATGAATAGCCCAAGGTTCTCTTTCAGGTACTAAATCATCATCACAATGTTGAACGAAAATGATTGGTTTGTTTGATTTTCTGTATGAAGAAATTCTTTTATTTACTTTTGTAAGTAAATTTTGTAAATCGAATAAATGCTCTTCGCTATAACATACTCCATTTTGTAAATCGATAACGATTAAAACATCTGCATAAGTATCCATTATTTTTGCCCCTTTTATTTCTTAATATATCAATTAATTTATTACTTGGAAATGGATGGTGCCCTATTGTTTTTTTATGAACTATACGAAAAGTAAAAAGTATACTCGAAAACATAAAAAGAAGATATGAAAATTTAATTTCATATCTTCTTTTCTTTCTATGCATTTACAGGCTCTTCCACATAAGAAAGGGCATTTTCAAAATCGGATATTAAATCATCAACATTTTCAAGGCCGACAGATAAACGAAGTAATGAATTAGAAATCCCTCTTTCATCACGAGCTTCTTGCGACAGTGCTGCATGTGACATTTTAGCTGGGTAGGAAAGGATCGATTCGACAGCACCTAAACTAACTGCAAAAACAGGTAACTTTACTTTTGATAGAAATTGGCGGAGTGCGTCTTCTGATTGTAAAGTGAAAGATAGGACAGCTCCGGCTGATGTAGCTTGAGATTGTTGAATATCAAATCCGAGATGTGTTTGTAAGCCAGGATAATAGACGTTTTGAACTTTAGCATGCTCTTGTAAATAATGTGCAATTTTATTGGCATTTGTAGCTGAATGCTCAAGACGTACATGCAATGTTTTTAGACCGCGAAGCACGAGAGAACAATCTTGAGGTCCTAAAATGGCGCCGAATGCATTTTGTAAAAATCCAATTTTTTGAGCAAGTTCGGAATCTTTTACGACCGCTAATCCGGCAGTAACATCACTATGACCAGCAATGAACTTTGTAGCACTATGAAGAACGACATCTGCTCCAAGTTCAAGTGGTTTCTGGAATAGTGGTGTCAAAAATGTATTATCAACAAAGGTAAGAGCGCCAATAGATTTTGCAAGCTTAGAAACAGCGCGAATATCCGTTACCTTTAAAAGTGGGTTAGAAGGTGTTTCTACATAAAAGAGTTTTGTATTTTGTTTAATGTTGTGCTTTACTTCTTCTAAATTAGTCATATCAACAAATGTATGTGAAACACCGTAACGGGAGAGAACCTCAGTTATCATTCGGTAAGTGCCTCCGTATACGTCTTCTGAAATGAGTACGTGATCACCTTGTGAAAGAAGGAGGAATGCAGTAGAAATTGCTGCAATGCCTGATGCAAATGCGAATCCCTTTGTTCCACCCTCTAATAAAGTAATGATATCTTCAAGAGCTTCACGAGTTGGATTCCCTGACCTGCTATAGTCATATTTCCCGAACGTATCTACATCAAATTGATGGAATGTTGATGTGTTATAGATGGGAACGTTAACAGCTCCTGTTTGTTGGTCATGTTTATATTGGTTGTGTAGTAAAAGTGTATCTATAGAATAACTCATATTCTTACACCTTCTTTTACAAGCTTAATGGCTTGTTGTAAGTCTTGAATTAAATCGTTACTATTTTCGATGCCAACGGAAAATCGAAGAAGACGATTACATACACCGTTTGCTGTTCTGATTTCTTCAGGAATATCAGCGTGTGTTTGCGTTGCTGGATATGTCATTAAACTTTCAACACCACCGAGACTTTCGGCAAATGTAATTAAGGATAAAGATTGTAAGAATGGATTAATCCATGTTTCATCTTTAAGACGAAATGAGATCATGCCGCCTCTTCCAGGATAAAATACATCTGTCACCCCGTCCTCATCATTTAAATAAGCAACAACTGCTTTTGCATTTTCTTCATGTTGTCTCATGCGAAGAGCTAACGTTTTCATACCACGAATTAATAGCCATGAGTCAAATGGGCTTAAGACTGCACCAGAGGCATTATGATAATGAGCGATTTCCTCACAAAGTTCCTTTCCTTTTGCAACGACAAGTCCGCTTAGGACATCGTTATGTCCCCCTAAATATTTCGTTGCACTATGAATTACAATGTCGGCACCTTCTGTTAATGGCTGCTGTATATAAGGCGTGTAGAATGTGTTATCTACAATAAGAAGTAGTCCGTGTCTTTTCGCTACAGTTGCGACAGCGGCAATATCAGTAACTTGCATTAATGGATTTGTCGGAGTTTCTATGAAAATAGCTTTCGTTTCAGTTGTGATAGCTTGCTCAATTTGTTTAATAGATTGTGTATTTACGTATCTACATCGAACGTTCCACTTTTTTTCGTGCTCAGAAAATAATCGATAAGTGCCCCCGTATAAATCTTCAGATACAATAAGTTCGTCTCCGGAGCGGAATAGGGAGAGGACGAGGAGAACAGCTGCCATCCCTGAACTACAGGCATAACCTTGTTCACCGTATTCTAAATCTGCAATTGCCTGTTCTAAAAGGCCGCGAGTTGGATTGCCAGTTCGTGAATAGTCAAAGCCAGTAGATTTACCAATTCCTTCATGACGATAAGCGGTTGAGAAATAAACAGGTGGGTTAACCGTTCCTGTTGTAGTTTCGCTACGATTTCCGATTTGTGCTAGTTTTGTTTCGATAGTTGACATGTGAAAATTCCTCCTTTTTAAATTAACAATTAAGTGAATGTAAAATAAAAAAAGCCTTCTAAGAAGAAGGCTTTCGGTTTGAATAGAGTCTTCTTCTCATCTGTCAAATCTTTCACAATTTGCTGGAATTAGCACCTTATTAACAAATGTTAATGGTTGCTGAGGCGTCATAGGGCCAGTCCCTCTACCTCTCTAGATAAGAATGTTTGTATGAAATTTTATTATGTTTTTAACTTTACAACAAAAGATAATTGAATTGCAACTTTATTTTAAATAATTTTTATTTTTCCGCAACTGTCATTGACTTTTGCATTTATG
Organism: Bacillus thuringiensis; assembly: GCF_001455345.1. Classification (GTDB taxonomy): domain Bacteria; phylum Bacillota; class Bacilli; order Bacillales; family Bacillaceae_G; genus Bacillus_A; species Bacillus_A thuringiensis_N. The sequence continues at coordinate 4,160,062 of NZ_CP013274.1, read as the reverse complement.
CGTGCTAAATTTATTAGAAAATTAACAAACATTGTTAAAAGGGGAACGTATTTCCTTTTAGCTACATAAATAAAATAATAAAGACAACTCTTATTGAGAGCGGTGGAGGGAAAGGCCCTGTGAAACCCGGCAACCTTCAAACGAAATGTTTGAAACGGTGCTAATACCTGCAAAACGAATGTTTTGCATAATAAGAGGAGGAACAATTATGTCCCCCTCTTCAAAGTGAAGAGGGGGTTTTTATATTGATAGAAATGAGGGAGATTTGTGAAATTACTAGATTTATTATCAAAAGGAATTGTAATAGGTGATGGTGCGGTTGGGACGTTATTACATTCACATGGTTTGCAAAGTAGTTTTGAAGAATTGAATATATCTGATCCAGATTTAATTATATCGATTCATAAGCAATATGTAGCTGCTGGGGCAGATGTGATTCAAACAAATACGTACGGAGCAAATGAAGCGAAATTACGTATGTATGGTTTAGAAAATCAAGTTACTGAAATTAATAGAGCGGCAGTAAAACTGGCGAAAGCATCTGTGACAGATAGAAATGCAATTTTAGGAACAATTGGCGGTATGAAACATATTGGAGCCGTTACAACTACTGATATGGAAAGAGAATTTATGCTACTTGAGCAGGCAAGTGCATTACTAGAAGAACAGGTTGATGGACTGCTATTAGAGACTTTTTATGATGAGTTTGAATTACTTCATGCTGTTCAGGTGTTACGAAAACAAACGAACATCCCAATTGTAGCTCAATTAGCGTTACATGAGGCAGGTACGACTCAAAATGGAAATGATGTAAATGAAATATTAAAACGGCTTATAGATTACGGTGCAAATGTCGTTGGATTGAACTGCCAACTAGGGCCACTTCATATGACGGAAGCTTTTAAAATGATATCGATTCCGCAAAATGGTTACTTGTCAGCATATCCGAATGCAGGCCTCCCAAATTATGTGGAGGGACGTTACGTATATGAGGGGAGTCCAGCTTATTTCGAAGCGATGACACCGAAATTTATTGAGCAAGGCATTCGGTTATTGGGTGGTTGTTGTGGCACGACTCCAGAACATATTGAAAGTATGAAACGTGCCATTCTAAATGTTAAGCCTGTAATAGAAAAAGATACGATTCAAAGACCAAAAGTAGTTCATACACACGAGAAACGTTCGAAAGCTCATGTCACTTTAGCAGAGAAAGCAAAAAAACAAACGACAGTAGTAGTAGAATTAGACCCCCCGAAAACGTTAGATACGCAGCGTTTTTTTGAAGGAGCAAGAGCATTGAAAAGAGCTGGAGCAGACGCTATTACTCTAGCAGATAATTCATTAGCATCGCCTCGCGTTTCGAATATGGCAATGGGAGCGTTATTAACGAAGCATGATATTCCCGTATTGACGCATTTAACGTGTAGAGATCATAACGTCATCGGTCTACAATCTCATTTACTAGGCCTATCAGCATTAGGTATGGAAGAAGTGTTAGCTTTAACAGGTGATCCAGCACGCGTCGGTGATTTTCCAGGTGCGACTTCTGTATATGATTTGTCCTCTATTGAGCTCATTAAAATGATTAAAGAAATGAATGATGGGCGCTCTATTTTAGGGAAATCAATAGGTCCAGCAACAAGGTTTTCAGTGGGAGGGGCGTTTAATCCGCATGTAAGACATTTAAAAGCAGCGGTTAAGCGAATGGAACGGAAAATAGATGCTGGAGCGGAATACTTCTTAACTCAGCCGATTTATGATATCGCGTTAATTGAAGAAGTATATGAAGCAACAAAGCATTTGGAACAACCTATTTTTATTGGGATTATGCCATTAATAAGTAAACGGAATGCAGATTTTCTTCATTTTGAGGTGCCGGGTATTACACTTCCTGAAGAAATAAGAGAGAGAATGGATGGACATGAAACGAAAGAGGCAGCAATTAAGGAAGGGATTCGCATTTCACAAGAATTGATCGATGCGGCGATGAAATATTTTAACGGCATTTATCTTATTACACCATTTCTCAAATATGAAATTACAGAACACCTTGTTAAGTATGTGAGAGAAAAGCAAGAAGTGAAAGAAGGTATTAATTGATGAAATGTATAGAAGAAAAATTACAAAATAACATCTTACTATTAGATGGTGCAATGGGAACGATGATCCAGCAAGAGGACTTAACTGCGGAAGATTTCGGAGGAGAAGAGTACGAAGGTTGTAATGAGTATTTAGTAGAAACAAGACCAGATGTTATTTTAAAGATTCATAAAGCCTATATTGAAGCTGGAGCAGATATTATTGAAACAAATACATTTGGGGCGACAAATATTGTACTAAGTGATTATGAGTTATCTCATTTAGACGAGGAGCTAAATGAGAAGGCAGCGCGTTTAGCGAAGCAAGCAGTCAAAGAAAGCGGGAAGGAAGTATATGTTGCGGGAGCAATGGGACCGACAACGAAAGCGATTAGTGTTACTGGTGGTGTGACGTTTGAAGAATTAATTGAAGCCTATACACGGCAGGCAAGAGGATTGTTGAAAGGAGAAGTTGATGTATTACTCGTTGAGACGAGTCAAGATATGCGTAACGTGAAGGCTGCTTATATTGGAATTCAAGCAGCTTTTGACGAACTAAATAAAATTGTACCTATCATGATTTCAGGAACAATTGAACCGATGGGAACGACTCTGGCTGGTCAAACAATTGAGGCTTTTTACTTATCGGTAGAACATATGAAGCCGTTATCTGTTGGATTAAACTGTGCGACTGGTCCGGAGTTTATGAGAGATCATATTCGTTCCCTATCCGATTTATCGGAGTGTTACATTTCTTGTTATCCAAATGCAGGTCTTCCTGATGAAGATGGACATTATCATGAATCTCCATCTTCTCTCGCTGAAAAAGTGAAGCGATTTGCTGAAGAAGGATGGATTAATATTATCGGTGGTTGTTGTGGTACAACACCAGAACATATAAAAGCAATGAAATCCGCGTTAGCTTCTCTTCAGCCACGTGAACACCAGGAAAGAGCTGGACACGGGGTTAGTGGATTAGAGGCACTTCAATATGATGACACTATGAGACCGTTATTTGTTGGTGAAAGAACAAACGTTATTGGATCACGTAAATTTAAACGATTAGTAGCGGAAGGGAAATTTGAAGAGGCTGCTGAAGTCGCAAGAGCGCAAGTGAAGAAAAATGCTCATATTATTGATATTTGTATGGCAGATCCTGATCGCGATGAAATAGAAGATATGGAAAACTTCTTGGCAGAAGTTACGAAAGTGTTAAAAGTACCGATTATGATCGACTCAACAGATGAAAATGTGATGGAGCGAGCTCTTACTTATATTCAGGGAAAAGCTGTTATTAATTCAATTAATTTAGAAGATGGAGAAGAACGATTTAAAAAAGTGACGCCGCTTCTTCAGAAATATGGTGCTGCTATTGTTGTAGGAACAATTGATGAAGATGGTATGGCAGTAAGTGCGGAACGAAAACTTGAAATTGCGAAAAGAAGTTATGAGTTATTGACGACGAAATATGGGATACGCCCGTCAGATATTATTTTTGATGCACTTGTATTTCCGGTAGGTACAGGTGATGAAGAATATATTGGCTCAGCGGCAGCGACGATAGAAGGGATTCGCCTTATTAAAGAAGCGTTACCAGAATGTTTAACGATTTTAGGTGTAAGTAACATATCATTTGGTTTACCACCAGCTGGACGCGAAGTATTAAATTCTGTCTTTTTATATCATGCAACGAAAGCAGGATTAGATTACGCGATTGTGAATACGGAAAAATTAGAACGGTATGCGTCAATTCCTGAGGAAGAAAAGCGTCTTGCAGATGCATTACTTTTTGAAACGACGCAAGAGACGTTAGAAGAATTTACAAATTTTTATCGCGCAGCAAAAAAGAAAGATATCGTTATCCAAGAAACATTAACTCTTGATGAGCGACTAGCAAATTACATTGTAGAAGGTACGAAACAAGGGTTACACGAAGATTTAAGCCTCGCACTTACAGAAGGAAGAAAACCTTTGGATATTATTAATGGCCCACTTATGACAGGAATGGATGAGGTGGGACGATTATTTAATAATAATGAGCTTATCGTTGCTGAAGTATTGCAAAGTGCTGAAAGTATGAAAGCTGCTGTAAGTTATTTAGAGCCACATATGGAATCTAGCGATAGTGCAAAAAAAGGGAAAGTATTATTAGCAACTGTAAAAGGTGATGTGCATGATATTGGGAAAAATCTCGTTGAAATTATTTTAGCAAATAACGGATATGAGATTATTAATTTAGGAATCAATGTACGTTCGGATCGAATTGTTCAAGAAGTACAAGAAAAGAAGCCTGATATTATAGGCCTTTCTGGTTTGTTAGTAAAATCGGCTCAACAAATGGTAACGACTGCAGAAGATTTAAAAGCGGCAGATATTGATATTCCAATTGTTGTAGGAGGGGCAGCGTTAACGAGAAAGTTTACAGATAATCGCATTTCGCCATCCTATAAAGGGCTCGTATGCTATGCGAGTGATGCGATGACGGGGCTTGATATTATTAATAAGCTTCAAAAAGAAGAAGAGCGTGAGAAGATGAAGCAGGACAAAAAGGAACGTCATCTTCATATCGTAACAAAAGAAGAGAAGAAAGTAGAAATTCCAGCAGTAATTGAACCATTACCGAAATCAGAGGTTATGGTGCCTGATTCAACAAAACGAATTGTATTACGAGATGTTCCTGTTTCACATCTCGCACCATTTCTGAATAGACAAATGCTACTTGGACATCACCTTGGTTTAAAAGGAAGTGTGAAGAAGCTTTTGCGAGAGGGAGATAAAAGAGCACACGAATTAAATGATTTAATAGACGAATTATTGCAGGAAGGACAATCTTGGTTAAAACCAAAAGCGGTGTATCAATTTTTCCCAGCGCAAAGTGACGGACAAAATATTGTAATATATGATCCAGAAGATCATACGCGTGTCATAGAGCGTTTCACATTCCCGAGACAAGGAAAAGCACCATATCGTACTTTAGGTGATTATTTAAGACCAATTGGAGATGAAATGGACTATGTTGCTTTCCTATCCGTTACTGTTGGGGAAGGCGTTCGGGACATCGCTGAAGAGTGGAAGGCGAAAGGTGATTATTTACGCAGTCATGCCATTCAATCGTTAGCGCTTGAACTAGCAGAAGGACTTGCTGAAAAAACACATATGCTCATTCGTGATCGCTGGGGTATTCCAGATTCACCAGAACTGACGATGGAAGAACGTTTCCGTACGAAATATAGAGGGATACGCGTGTCCTTTGGTTATCCAGCATGTCCAGAACTCGCAGATCAAGAAAAGTTATTTCGCTTAATTCATCCAGAAGAAATAGGTATTTCATTAACGGAAGGATTTATGATGGAGCCAGAAGCATCTGTGACGGCTATGGTATTTTCTCACCCCGAGGCCAGATATTTTAGTGTATTATAGTCTAGAAGGGGGAGACGTATGAAAAAAATAGTCTTTACAGGTGGCGGTTCGGCAGGGCATGTAACACCTAATTTAGCCATTATTCCATATTTACAAGAACGGAATTGGGATATTTCTTATATTGGTTCTCATCAAGGAATTGAGAAAACGATTATAGAAAAGGAAGGCATTCCGTACTATAGTATTGCAAGCGGAAAGCTACGTCGTTATTTTGATTTAAAAAATATAAAAGATCCTTTTCTTGTAATGAAGGGTGTTATGGAGGCATATGTAAGAATTCGAAAACTAAAACCGGATGTGATTTTTTCAAAAGGTGGTTTCGTCTCTGTACCAGTCGTAATAGGAGGATGGTTAAATCGGGTACCAGTTTTATTACATGAATCCGATATGACGCCAGGACTAGCAAACAAAATTGCGCTCCGTTTCGCTTCGAAAATATTTGTTACATTTGAAGAAGCTGCGAAACATTTACCGAAAGAAAAAGTAATCTATACAGGATCTCCTGTACGTGAAGACGTGCTAAAGGGAAATCGTGAAAAAGGTTTAGCATTTTTAGGTTTTTCACGTAAAAAGCCAGTTATTACAATTATGGGAGGAAGTTTGGGCGCAAAGAAAATTAATGAAACTGTTCGAGAAGCGTTACCAGAACTTCTAAAAAAGTATCAAATTGTTCATCTTTGCGGAAAAGGTAATCTTGATGAAAGTTTACAAAATAAAGAAGGATATAGACAATTTGAATATGTACATGGAGAACTGCCAGACATATTAGCGATAACAGATTTTGTTATTTCACGTGCGGGCTCTAATGCCATTTTTGAGTTTTTAACATTGCAAAAGCCAATGGTTTTAATTCCGCTATCGAAATTTGCAAGTCGTGGAGATCAAATATTAAATGCAGAGTCTTTTGAAAAACAAGGATATGCTTCCGTATTGTATGAAGAAGACGTAACTGTGAATTCTCTTATAAAGCATGTTGAAGAGTTATCTCATAATAATGAGATGTATAAAACTGCATTAAAAAAATATAATGGAAAAGAAGCGATTCAAACAATCATTCACCATATTTCAGAGGCATGATGAAACAATCATGTCTCTTTTAGTAGGTTGAAAGATTCCAAGAAACGGTGTTTTTATGTTACAATAACAAATGGTTAGTAGGGAAATTCCAATTAATGAAGCGTGAAAATACGAATGGATTAGGAGTGACTGTGTTGGAGCTAAGTCTCTATGAAAATACTGCACTTATTATATGCTTTGTGTTGTACGTTGGTAGTGTTATTGTTTATATTTCAAGGAAATTTTCGCAAGAAAGAGAGCTTGAAAAATCAGAGATAACAGCTGAACTAGAAATGTTAGCTGATGAAAGTTATAAAAAGCAAAAAATAAAAGAAGATCATGAAGCATCCCATCATTTAAACGCAAATAAGTTTTAAAGATGGGGATTTTTTTTTGAAGTCTTTTTTTATTATATAGCAAGTAACGCTAAAAAGGAGTTTCCCGTATATAAAGAAGGGGTGTATATAAATGAATTTTTATATCGCTTCAGGATTCCAAAATAAACATCTTGTACGTTCTATAGCAAATGAACTGAAACATGCAGGATGGCACCATACATATGATTGGACAAGAAACGAAAGAGCTGTGAATCAAGAGCAATTAAGAGAAATTGGTCAGGCAGAAAAGAATGCTATAAAAGAAGCGGATGTCTTTTTACTTATATTAGATGGCGGAAACGGGAGTCATACAGAGTTTGGAATGGCGATTGCGCTAGAGAAAAAGATATATGTATATCATGAAGGAAACCCGCTCCAAACAACGTTCTATCATTTACCAGGAATAAATATTTTTGAAGGAGATGCAGCAGAATTTGCATCTTATGTTATGAATCATGTGAAATAATAGTAACGATCTAAAAGGTTATAAAGGTGATCTTTTGGGTACAGTGATGATAAGAAAAAGTATATAAAGGAGTTACATCATATGAAATTAGAAAATGGATGGGAAACGAGTTTTTTAGAAGTTGTACAAGGTAGTGAATTTAAGAAAGATGCACTTCTTAGTCAATTGCTTTGTGAGGATAGTGAAGAAGTTGAGGAGCTTGTTGATGATTATGGTTATGAAGAAATCATTGACCGTGAACATGATGATGAATTAGCTGATATTTTAGGAGAAGAACTTTTTAGTGAGATGGAACGACACGTATTCTTATCTTCACAGCCAGAAGAAAAGCTTATTTCATTCGTAAATGGATTAGGTTTTCATGTGTTAGATTGGATTGTTCTTCTTGAAACAGAATTTGGTATTGATAGTGCACACTTTACGTCGGACGCCGTGAAAATGTTAGAAAAGCGTTTTAGACAATTTCCATACATAGAAGATAAGACAATTTTTGATATGACATTTGGAGAAGCAATGGATGTACTAGAATCCATTACAGGATTACAACTGAAGGAAAAGATGAACGTATAATGTAAAAAAAGAACGTGAGGATATCACGTTCTTTTTTTACATTATAATAATTTTGTCATCTAGTTTTGTTTGTCCGCTAAGAAGAGCGTTTAAATATTCCACTTTTCTTATACAGGCTTGTATATGCCTTTCAATCTCTTGTAACTCTGCTTGGTGATGCGTTTCAATTGGATGAATTTGTACATTGAATTTTTCAAATTGACTACTATATGTTATTTCTGCATAGCCGCTCATAATGTCGGTTTCGTTATGAAATAAAAATTGCTTTGTTTTGTCACAGAATGATACACCCTGAAAGCCATATACTTTTAATGCTTCAATTACTTTTTTTATCATTTTTGTATTCATTTTTTTACCCTCTTTACGAAGTTCTACTTATATATTATAACATAAAAAAATACATAGAAAGCGCTTCCAAGTGTATTTTATTATAAACTTTACGTTTCAATCACAAAAATGAAACAAAGAAAAAATAATTGTAAAGAAGGAAGGACTCTTTTATTGTTTCGTCATATATATAGAGAAATAGTGCAATGAAAGGAAATTTTCCGAGGTGGAGATCGTATTTCCAATTTGAGCGCAGTAAAAGAGGTGAAAATCTTGAACTTTGATATTGTAGGACAAAAAGCATATATAAAAGATGGACCGCATCGGAACCGAATTGGAATTGTAAAGAAAAACGAGACAAAATTAGAATCGCAGTTTGCTATTGCAATTGGAGAACAAATCATTGATGTAGAGCTCAAGGATATCGTGTTAGTTGGAGTAGACGTAGGACAATTTCATAAATGGTGCGAACAAAATGGTTATTTGTGAAAAGGACGGGCTGTGAGATAATGAAATATATTTGAGGAAAGAGAATATGTTATTGTATTCTCTTTTTCCGTGTTTAAGGAGATGGAAATGAAGTATAAAGAACGGGATTTTACATAGTGTTTGAAACGATATGTTATGCCTTATGTATAAAAGATAAAGAGGAAGATGGAAAGAACTAAAAAGGACGCTAACATTTTTGTTAGCGTCCTTTTTTGATTATGAAGCAATTTCACCAGTTTTTGTATCATCTTGATTGTACGTATCTTGATCTAATTCACCAAGCCATTTACTTGAAATAAGACCTGCTGTCATAGAACCACTTACGTTAAGAGCTGTACGACCCATATCGATTAATGGTTCCACTGAGATAACAAGAGCGACAATACCTATTGGTAAGTTCATTGTCGATAGTACGATTAACGCTGCGAATGTTGCACCGCCACCAACACCGGCAACACCGAATGAGCTAATAGCAACGACAGCGATTAAAGTTAAAATAAATTGTGGTTGTAATGGATCAATTCCTACAGTTGGAGCGACCATCATTGCAAGCATTGCTGGATAAATACCTGCGCAACCGTTTTGTCCGATAGATACTCCAAATGATGCTGCGAAGTTTGCAATTCCTTCAGAAATACCAAGTTTTTCTTTTTGTGCTTCAATATTTAATGGCATTGCACCAGCACTAGAGCGAGATGTGAATGCGAATGTTAATACAGGGAACACCTTTTTCAAATATTGAATTGGATTTAAACCAGATAGAGCAATTAATAATAAGTGAATAACGAACATTACGATAAGTGCCACGTAAGACGCTAACACGAAGTTACCAAGTTTTAAAATAGCATTTATATCGCTACCAGCAACTGTTTTTGCCATAAGAGCTAATACGCCGTATGGAGTAAGGCGTAAAATTAATGTTACCATACGCATTACGATTGCATATACAGCATCAAGCATCTTCTTAAATAGCTCTGCTTGTTCTGGATATTTTCGTTTTACACCTATAAAGGCTATACCGATAAATGCTGCAAATATTACAACAGAAATTGTTGATGTTGGACGAGCGCCTGTTAAATCAAGAAATGGATTTGTAGGCAATAGTTCTAATAATTTATCTGGAATTGTTGTTTTTTCAATAGAAGTAAATCTTTCTTCAACTAGCTTCAGACGAGCAGATTCTGCATCACCTTGTTGCAGGCCTGTTGCAGATACATCAAATCCTGCACTTGTAGCGATACCGACAGCTGCAGCAATTCCTGTAGTAAGAATTAAAATTCCGATAATAAGACCACTAATTTTACCAAGATTTTTCGTTAACTGTAATTTTGTGAATGCTGAAATAATAGATACTAAAATAAGTGGCATAACGATCATTTGAAGTAACTTCACATAACCGTTACCGATTAAGCCAAACCAAGTATTTGATTCAATAATTACTTTAGAAGTTGGCTCATAAATAAATTGTAATATAAGACCGAAGATAATCCCGACTCCTAAAGCGGTAAATACGCGTTTATTAAAAGATACATGCTTACGTTGCATATAATATAATACGCCAACTAAAATGAGCATGACTGCAACGTTAATTCCGACAAGCAGTGTATTCATGTTGATTCCCCCTAATTCCAATCTGTTATATAGAATATAAGGTAATAAAACCTATAAGTCAACTAGGAAATTCCGGGATTAAAAAAAGATGGCAAAATGCCATCTTTTAATGTCCAGCCCCAGGCACAAGTAAGAATGTCGTGTAGTATGTAAATCCTATGAAGAAAACAGTTAAATATGCCCCGAATACGTATATATACATACGCTCTGTTAATTTTAAATAGCTTAAAAGTACGAAGAAGCCTGTTTGTCCTAAAAATAGTAGTGCAGCCTGTTGCATATCCCCTACGTAAAACATAACCGAGAAAATTCCAGTCCAAAAGCCGAGAACGCGAAACATGCGCTCCATGCCATCTCCCTCCTTTTCTAAAAAAAGTAAACCTCACTTCATTATAGTTTATTTTTCTTACTATTGTAAATATTCGTTCATATAAAAAGAAGCCAATTATAATTGGCTTCTTTTTATATGGAAAATTAAAGTGTTAATTTATAATTACAAGATTTACAGCCATCTAGTAAACTATCATTTCGTGTTAATTCCGTGTTAGGGAATAGGATTTCAAAAATCCCTTTCATCATATCTCCGTGCATATTACAAATTTCAGTTGGATGATGAACAGCAACTTCTTTAAATGGACAATTGTGTACATCATAGAAAATTTTTGTTCCATCTGCACTTAATTCAAATGCTGGTGATAAACCAGCTGTTGAGAAAGCTTCTTTTGCAATTTGAACTTTTTGTTCTACTGTTAAGTCTTCTTCACTCACATTTAAGCGGTGCATATGTTGTTGCATTAATTCTGCTCCGAATTGTTTTCCTGTTTCGTATAGCGCTTTTTCACCAGCAGCACCAAGGCTAAGTAAAGAATTAAATGCTATTCTTGCTAACAATTGATAATCACGGAATGGAAATTGTAATTGGATAACATCATCAGATAATACATATAATCTGCTTGGTCTTCCACCTTTTCCAGTTTTCTTTGTTTCCGATTTAAGCATATGAACATCTTCTAATTTAGATAAATGTAAGCGTGCTACGTTTGGATGAATGTCAAACTCATCTGCAATTTCTTGTACAGTTACGTAGCTATGTTTTTGAGAAATATATTTATAAATGTAATAACGAGTTGGATCAGATAATACACCTGTAATTTTTAAAGCTTGTTCCATGAGGATCTCCACCTTTATCACTTTATCCAAGATAATAACATTATAATACAGATAAACATGAGTATAGGTAATTTCAGACAATAATTCGGAAATTGTTCATAATTTCACAAACATATTTTTCCTTTTTCGCCTAGTGAAAATACAAAAATGCCGATTTTTCTTATGAATTCTTTCATGCTATATACATAGTGGGGAGGGAAAAATGATGAATGGAATTGAAAGTTTTGCGAATACGATTTTGAAAGAAGCGTGTAGGGTACAAGCGTCGGACTTACATATCGTGCCGAGGCAGAAGGACGTGGCAATTCAACTACGTATAGGAAAAGATTTAATGATGAAACATTGTATTGAAAAGGAATTTGGAGAAAAACTCGTTTCACACTTTAAATTTTTAGCATCCATGGATATAGGAGAGAGGCGAAAGCCACAAAATGGTTCACTGTATTTACAAATGGATGGACAAGAAGTGTATTTACGCCTTTCCACGCTTCCAACTGTATATCAAGAAAGTCTCGTTATTCGTCTCCATTTACAAGCATCTATTCAGCCGTTATCTCATCTTTCGTTATTTCCAAGTACAGCAAAAAAATTACTCTCTTTTTTAAGGTATTCACATGGGTTACTTGTATTTACTGGACCGACTGGTTCTGGGAAGACAACAACAATGTATGCATTATTAGAGGTAATTAGAAAAAAGAAAACGCGCCGCATCGTTACACTGGAAGATCCAGTTGAAAAAAGAAATGACGATTTATTACAAATTCAAATAAATGAAAAAGCAGGTATCACATATGAGGCGGGACTAAAGGCTATTTTACGCCATGATCCAGATATTATTTTAGTTGGTGAAATCCGTGATGAAGAAACAGCGAAAATCGCAATAAGAGCAAGTTTGACTGGACATTTAGTAATGACGACACTGCATACGAATGATGCGAAAGGGGCGATACTCAGGTTCATGGATTTTGGCGTAACGAGGCAAGAGATTGAACAATCTTTATTGGCTATAGCTGCACAGCGACTTGTCGAATTAAAGTGTCCGTTTTGCAAAAGAAAGTGCTCAACTTTATGTAAATCAATGAGGCAAGTAAGACAAGCGAGTATTTATGAGTTGTTATATGGATATGAGTTAAAACAAGCGATTAAAGAAGCAAATGGAGAATGTGTCACATACAAGCATGAAACATTAGAAGCTTCGATACGAAAAGGATACGCGTTAGGATTTTTAGAAGAGGATGTTTATGTTTAAGAAAATATGGAGTTTAAGTGATCAAGTAGTATTACTGAAACAATTAGGGAAACTATTAGAAAAAGGATACTCCCTTTTGCAGGCATTAGAATTTTTACGGTTTCAATTACCTGTAGAAAAGAAAGTACAATTGCAGCATATGATTGATGGATTAAAAGATGGAAAAAGTCTACACGATTCTTTTCATCAATTAAAGTTTCATCAGGAGATGTTAAGCTATTTATTTTATGCCGAGCAACATGGTGATCTTTCTTTTGCATTGCAACAAGGGAGCGCACTTCTATATAAAAAGGTTAAGTATAGGAAAGATATGTTGAAAATAATGCAGTATCCTATGTTTTTGGCGTTTTTTTTAATAATCATGATTTTGATTTTTAACCGCATTTTATTACCACAGGTTGATATGGTATATAGTTCGTTTGGTTCTACAGCACCGTTATTTACAAAACAAATATTAAGTACAATTAAGCTACTACCTTACCTTATTTTTAGTACTCTTTTTATCGTTTTGATTGGATGTAGTTTATATATGCTTTACTTCCGGAAACTTCCGCATATGAAGCAGGTAAAAATTATGCTTCGTATCCCCTTCGTAAAAACATTTCTTATTTTAAAGCATTCACATTATTTCGCCACTCAATTGAGCAGTTTATTACATGGCGGATTATCAGTACTTGAGGCTCTAACAATAATGATGGAGCAAAAATATCATCCGTTCTTTCAGTATGAAGCGGGCCGAATTGAGCACCAATTAATTGCAGGAGAATCGTTACAATCCATTATTGCTAAAAGTGGATATTATGAGAAAGAACTTTCTTATATTATTACGCATGGACAAGCAAACGGTAATTTGGCGATTGAATTAGGTGACTATAGCAATCTTATTATGGAAAAGATGGAGCAAAAAATTAAACGTATGCTAGTGATCATTCAACCGATCTTATTTATGTGTATTGGAGGAATAGTCGTTCTTATGTATTTAGCGATGATTATGCCAATGTTTCAAATGATGAATTCTATTTAGGAGGTACTTACATGCAGAATGAGGAAGGGTTTACTCTTTTAGAAATGTTATTAGTTATGGTCGTCATAACTGTATTATTACTATTAATTATTCCAAATGTAGTTACGCAGCGGTCATCTGTCGAAGGAAAAGGATGTAAAGCTTATGTGAAATCTATAGAAGCCCAAATACAAGTATACCAATTACAACATAATAAAATTCCCTCGCTAAAAGAGCTAAGTGATGGGAAATATATTACAGCTGATAAGTGTCCGAATGGTGAATCCATTCATATTTCAAATGATGGCACAGTAACAAGTGGGAAATTGTGAAACAAAAGGGTTTTACTCTTTTAGAAATGCTACTCGTTCTATTTGCAATCTCTGTATTAAGTATGGTCACGTATTATAACGTACATTCATTATATGAAAAACAAAAAATCGAACAATTTTTGAGACAGTTTTCAAATGATATTTTGTATATGCAACAATTAGCGATAAACCGTCAAAAACACTATACATTACGATGGCATAAAGATAGACATATGTATTATATAGGAGAGTCGAGTACGAATCTTTCTATCATTAAAAGAGAATATGATAGTGATATACAAATTGATTTGAATACTTTTCCAAATCCGATGACATATAATCCAAGTGGAAATATTAACAGAGGTGGCACGATTCTACTTTCGTATCGAAGTTATAAATATGATATTGTATTTCAGCTTGGCAGAGGGAGATTTACGTATCGTGAAATGTCAAAAAGGGTCAGTGATGGCTGAAATGCTTGTAGCATTAAGCATCTTAATGATGGCGGTATCTTTACTACTTCCGCAAACAGTATTGATTATGCAAGAACGAAAAAACATACAAATTCGTTATAAAGCATTTGTATTATTAAAAAGAGAAGCGGCTTTATATATGTATGAGAATGAGGCAAAGCAGCAGAAAGAAAAAGTCATAGACGGAAATGTATATTACACATATTGGGGAGGAAATGAAGTTTGTGCTATGTGGAGAGATGTGAAAGGAAGAATGATGGAACAATGTTTTTATGCAGGAGAAAAAATAAATTAGAAGCTGGGTTTACATTAATAGAAATGATCGTATGTTTTTTTCTGTTGTCACTGTTCTTTTTGCTCTTGCCACGTTTAAATCTTATCGGAATAGAAAACAAACTGTCGAAAGGATTAAATAATTGGGAATGGGATGTATTTGTAGGACAAGTACAGTTAGAGTTTCGTGAAGTATCATTTGTAGAAAAAATAGTTCCTGAGAATAAAGATAGTATGTTGCGCTTCCGTCTTCGCACTGGAGATGAAGTGACGTATGAAAAATTGAATAATCATCTTGTAAGAAAAGTGAATATGCGCGGAAGAGAAGTTATATTACAAAATGTTGAAATGGTTTCGTATGAAGTAACACCTCATTTGCTTTTTATAAATGTGAAAGATAGGAGTGGAAAAATATATGAAGGTGTAGCTGTAAGATATAGCGAAATGGAAATAAATACATGAGAAAACAAGCTGGATTTACGATGCCAGGAACAATCATTTTTCTAGTATTATTAACTTCGTTCTTTGTATACGAAACGAATATGGTGCTTATAGATAAAAATTTTTATACTGAAATAGAGCAAAAATTTGTACTGGAGGAACTACTAAATCGATCTATTACAAATATAAAAAAAGACTTACAGCAAAAAGAAAAGGAAGATACTTTTTTCTTTCATTATGAAAAGGGCGAAGCAAGTGGGAATTATGTTTTTGAAAACGACGTTATTCTCGTTTCATTGCAGTGCAAAATAAAACAAGAAGTTTTCTATAAAGTAAGCTTTCGGTATAGAAAAAAGGATGAGAAAATATTCGATTGGATAGAAGGATAGTATGTAAAATATGTGGATAAAAAACTATGATTTCTCATTTGAGAATAGGCTGTTTTTTTAGGAAATGGATAAATAAAACAATTTAAAGTTTAAATTTTCTCAAAAAAGAGAAAGGTAGAAAGAATATGATATATTCATGCTATCTAAACATATTTTTTAGGGAGAATAGGGAAATGACAAATAACAATCAAATAGGTGAAAATAAGGAACAAACTATTTTTGATCATAAAGGAAATGCAATTATGACAGAAGATAGGGAAATACAAATTATTTCAAAATTCGAAGAACCCCTTATTGTCGTGTTAGGAAATGTATTAAGTGATGAAGAGTGCGATGAATTAATCGAATTGTCTAAAAATAAATTAGCACGCTCAAAAGTTGGTTCATCACGTGATGTAAATGATATTCGAACGAGTAAGGGTGCATTTTTAGACGATAATGAACTTACTGAGAAGATTGAAAAACGAATTGCATCTATCATGAATGTTCCTGCGTCGCATGGAGAAGGATTACACATTTTAAATTATGAAGTGGATCAACAATATAAAGCGCACTATGATTATTTTGCGGAACATAGTAGATCAGCTGCTAATAATCGTATTAGTACGCTTGTCATGTACTTAAATGATGTAGAAGAAGGGGGAGAAACATTCTTTCCGAAATTAAATCTTTCTGTGAACCCTAGAAAGGGAATGGCAGTATACTTTGAGTATTTCTATCAAGATCAATCACTAAATGAGCTTACGTTACACGGAGGGGCACCTGTAACGAAAGGTGAGAAATGGATTGCAACGCAGTGGGTGAGAAGAGGTACTTATAAGTAAAAGGGTGTATGTGACGTTTTGTTCATCATTGCATAATGAGAACAAAACGTTTTTTTATTAAATAATGTAATCTTTCGTTATAATAACAAATAATAACGGATGATTGAGAGGAACGAACATGAAATCTATATACATAACCGGTTATATGGGAGCTGGGAAAACAACAATTGGAAAAGCATTAAGTAAAGAACTTCATATGGATGTTGTAGATACCGATCAAAAAATTGAAGAGAAGCAAGAGAAGGCAATTCGTGATATTTTTGCCGCAGAAGGCGAAATGACTTTTCGGGAATATGAAAGTGAAATGTTACGTTCATTACCTGTTCATAATGTAATTGTTACAACTGGTGGTGGAATCATTGAACGAGAGGAAAACCGAAAGTGGATGAAGGAAAATGGAACTGTCGTGTATTTATATTGTGATCCACATGTAATTGCAGAAAGACTTCGTGAAGATACGACGCGTCCACTATTTCAGAAGAAAGATATAGAGGCATTTGTGATGAAATTTGAATCGCGCCGAGCTTATTATGAAGAGGCTCATATTCATATCGATACGACGAATAAGTCTGTAAAGCAAATTATGAATGAATTAAAGGAAAAGATTAATGGATAAAAAAGTGGACATACTAATCAAGTAGAGGTGATGATAATATGTCTACTAATGATTATGTTCGCTTTGTGACACAGCAATTTGTGTCGTATATGGATGCTCCAAAAGAAGATCGTAAACAAAAGAAAGAACAACGCCGTGCTGAAAAAGAGCCATTTATGAATAAATGGTTTGGTGTTATGCCGCTGAGTGCTGCTTTGTTTTATCGAAATGTAAAAGATAAAAGAAAAAAATCAAGTTAACTCTTTCGCAATATGTCTAGCAAAATACAAATCCCCTAGTAGCGTCATACTACTAGGGGATTTGTATTTACTGTACGGATTCTTTTTCTTCTGTAACAGCATGTATTTTATTGTTTACCCATACGAACCCTATGCCGATACAAATAGAAATGCCCCAGCCGACAGCAGTCATAATCGCTCTCATTTCACCGTAGCCATCTACACCGAAAACAGAGATGAAATAAATTTTTAAGAAGCTTTTTAATATGAATTGCAGCCCGAAAAATAGTGTTAAATATTGTAGTGCTGGATAGATACGACTATCACGATATAGTTCACGACTTTTATCACGGTCATGGCCTTGCAATGCGGCAATATCTGCTGCGAAATATAACATAAGTGGTTTTTTTATAAATATTGTACATATGACGATAATGCCGAGTACGATGTGATAATACGCATCGTTCCACAGCATTCGTTCAGCTGATCCGGATAATAAATCTACCGTTGTATTAGAAATGAGTGTAATTAAAATAAAGAATCCTGTCACGTTAAACTGCTTTTCTTTTTTAAAGGTGTACAGTGTATAAATAATTCCTGGGACAGAGGAAAGTAACATCGCGTAATAAGGATCGATATAAGGTTTTGCAAATTTCCAAATGAGGAATGGGATTACGAGATAAAAGACAAGATCTAATATAGCTTTTTTATTTTGATTCATATACAGCCTCCTTAAGTCATACATATATTTTATAATATAATTTCTGAAAATTGTATAAGGTTTAATGAAAAAAGAAAAAGTATATGATTAGTAGATTGGAAAAATTGCCCCTAGCGTAGTAAGTTTTTTTAGTATATAATAAAGGAAACGCTTTCATTCTTAGTTTGTTCACAAAATGGACGGAAAATCACATATTTACTATCGATATGTTGCTTTATAATGAAACTAATTAAATATACATGCATACAATATTGTGAAATAAATAACATAAATAATCTATATAAATGTAAACGTTATCAAAAGAGAGAGGTGGAGACAATGAGTAAATTTTTCTTCAATCATAATCCAGCAACAGTAGAGGATGGAAGGCTTGTTAAATATGCTGAAATTATTTATGGAGAAGGTGGCCGTTCTGTATTAGAAAATTTAATGGTGAAGGCATCTATCAGATTGCGTGATCGTTATCCGAATAAATCTGACGAACAGATCTCGAACCTTGTAAATAAAGGCATCCATGATATGTTTCAAAAATATGTGAGTGAGTAAGAGTAGCCATTGGCTACTCTTATTTTTGTATAAGGATGGTGCATCTAGCGGAAAATAAGAGTGCATTTTAAAGTGTATAAAAAAGGAGGGGAAAAGATGAGCAATGGAATTGGTCGTTCAAAAGAAAATCTTCCAACTGATGCAAATCACGTGAGTGCAAAGGATCGTGCATATCAAAAACGTATGGCAAAACAAAAACAACAAGAGCGTAATGGCGACAGAGGATAACTCAAAAAAGCTCCTTCTAAAACAGAAGGAGCTTTTTAAGATAGAAAATGATTAGCGGTAACATAAAAAAGTCCACCGTTAATAATTTGCACTGTAATACGGGGTTCATACTGTTCTTGCAAGGCTTGTTTTTCAATTTCATAGCTTTCAGGAAGTTCATCACTTTCTTCATAAAAACGATTTAAAAGATCTAAATCGTGATTCCAGCGCACTCTTGCTTCTTTCGCCCACGTATGGTCATCTTCCGCAATTATATTCTTTAAAGCGTCCTCTATACGTTGTAAACCGCTTTGCGGTTTAATGATAGGCGAGAGCGTAAAACAAAAATCAGGTATTTTCGGTGTAAGTTTAATTTTAGCTAATGTTTCATGAAAGTTTGCCATCATTGTACCGGAAATGAGATGAATCCCAATGGAGTGAAGGATGTCTTTTTTTCGATCACATTGATAGGAAACTTTAATATTTACACCGAGCCACGGATGGAGCGGTGTATGTGTCGCCCCGCTATGCCGTACGTCCTCATATAAACGTATGTAAGATCCTAATTCTTTTGTCGTTTGGAAAATTTGATGAAGACGTGGTGAACCGTAGTGAATAAGCTCGCCATCGTTTTCTTCATTTTCTGGATTTGTAATGAGAGTAAGGCGCATCGGATTCGGTACGCCTCCTGTTTTCTCAAGATAGTGCCAATAAAAAGGACGGTTCATTAATAATTTATCCATCTCAATTGTTAACTGCACATCCAATAGATGAGGGGAACGTTCTAAAATTTCACAGTTATTCGCCTCAAAAAAATTGTATAAGTAATTATGAATTTCATGTTGCTGCATAGCCTTGCACCTCAGCTTCATTTCGTTTCGCAAAGTCGATAATAGATGTTAAGTTTTCCATCTTAATTCGGATTTCTCCTTCGCTTTTTGATTGCGCAAATATTTCTTGAATGTGTGCATCGATGTTCTTCATATTAATTCTCGTTAAAATTTCATCAAGTTCCCCGATCACACGCTCAAATAAATTGATTTTTTCATATAGCAGTTTCAAAATATGTTCTTCAACAGTGTGTTTTGTAGCTAAGTTATAAATATGAACATCATTCTTTTGACCAAGACGGTGAATACGTCCAATTCTTTGTTCAAGGCGCATTGGGTTCCATGGTAAATCGTAATTGATCATATGGCTACAAAATTGTAAGTTAATTCCTTCACCACCAGCTTCCGTTGCGATTAGCACTTGCGCATGATTTTGGAAAAGTTCCTTCATCCAATCCTTCTTCCCCCGTTTAAATCCGCCGCGGAATGGGACGGAAGAAATACCGTGTTGTTGTAAAAACCATTGTAAGTACATTTGTGACGCTCTATATTCCGTGAAGATAACGACTTTATCGTCAATTTCTTTTATAAGCTCTAGCGCTTTATTTGCTTTTGAGTTAAACGGAATATGATTAATTTTGTCCATTAGCACATCAATATGCGGATCCTTTATGTAATGTTCATTTTCCTTCTGTCGTTTTTCTACATGTTTTTTTAATGAATAGTAAACAGCCTCACGACTACTACATGCTTCCCGTTTTAAAGTTAATGATGAGAAAGCGGATGTGAAGGCATCTTGTCCTCGCCAATTTTCAATATCGTTATACAAAGCTTGCTCTTCTTCATTAAACTCAACAAAAATTGTGCGTACATGTCTTTTTGGCCAATCAATTCCAGTATTATGACGTCGATTTCGGACCATCACTTTGTTAATAAGAGCTTTTAAATCTTCATCTGATTCGGCTGAACGATTTTTTGAAGCGTAATATTCTTCAAAGTTGGACTGATTGCCTAAATGTCCTGGCTTTAATAAAGAAACGAGGTTGAAAATTTCATCAATCTTATTTTGAACAGGAGTAGCAGTTAATAATAAACAAAATTTCTTTTTTAATCGTTGTGCAAATTCATAGTTTTTTGTTTTATTATTTTTAAGTTTATGTGCTTCATCGATAATAATAAGATCATATTCTAAGTTCAAAACGATATCACGATGTGGTGAACGTTTCGCAGTATCAATTGATGATACAATCACATCGGCTTGTTCCCACGAGTAGCTTTTCTTTTGGGCTACAGCTGGAATGAAAAACTTTGTATTTAGTTCATATGCCCACTGTGACACGAGAGAGGCTGGGACGAGTATAAGTACTTTTTTCACAAGTCCGCGGACCATATATTCTTTTAAAATAAGTCCAGCTTCAATCGTTTTTCCAAGCCCTACTTCATCTGCTAGAATCGCTTTACCATTCATTTGTTCAATAACATTTTGAGCGACTTCTAATTGATGAGGAAGCGGTGTGAAATGGGATAAATGTTTCGGTGCTTGTAGTCCATCGAAAGTAGGAACAAGTAACGATTTTTCTGTTTCATAAGCTAAATGATATAAATCCCAGTTTGTCCAAGGGCCATCTTCGTCAATTCTATTTAAAAAATTGTTTTGCCACGTCCGATCTACGGAAATATCGACATTCATTATGACTCTCCCACCTTTTATAAACTAAAGTAATTATGAAAAAATCTTTATTATATAAGCCTTGTAACAAGGCGCTATTACACATACTAAAAGTTAAAGAATAGGCAAAGATAAAGGGCTAAATTTTGAAAGTTGTATTTAATAAGATTAAGAATAAAAAATTCTAAATTATTTTTTATGCTAGAATATTGATGAAATATAGCGAATAATGTTAGGATAATGGTGTGAAATGTATGGAATCTTTCGTATTTTATCCAAGAAAGTGATTTTTTATTTACGCTTTCATAAAAAAATGTAATGAGATTCCGTATATCCTATCTTTTCAGAGTGAAAATGTTTAGATAAGGGAAACAACTTTTATTGATTTGTCAGAGCATAAGGGGGAGAGAGCATGATTACATTACAACGTACACCGTTATTTGATGTATACGCGAAGTATGGTGGGAAAACAATCGACTTCGGTGGTTGGGAGTTACCAGTTCAATTTTCAAGCATTAAAGAAGAACATGAAGCTGTACGTACAGCGGCAGGTTTGTTCGATGTGTCTCATATGGGAGAAGTTGAGGTAAAAGGTGTAGATAGTTTAGCATTTTTACAACGTGTTGTTACAAATGACGTATCTACCTTAAAGGTAGGAGGCGCACAATATACAGCTATGTGCTACGAAAATGGTGGTACAGTAGATGATTTATTAATCTACAAACGTGGTGAAGAAGACTATTTATTAGTAATCAATGCATCAAATATCGAGAAAGATTACGAATGGTTAGCTAGCCATGTAATTGGCGATACGACAGTAGTCAATGTTTCTAGTGAAGTTGCACAGCTTGCAATTCAAGGTCCAAAAGCAGAAGGCATTTTACAAAAAGTTGTGTCAGAAGATTTGAAAGAAATTAAGTTCTTTAAATTTAAAAACGATATTCTTGTAGATGGAATTCCTGCACTTGTATCTCGTACAGGTTACACAGGTGAAGATGGATTCGAGATTTACTGTAAGAGTGAAGACGCTGCGAAACTTTGGGAGAAATTGCTTGAAGTGGGAGCAGAAGATGGCTTAAAAGCATGTGGTTTAGGTGCTCGTGATACACTTCGCTTTGAAGCAACGTTACCACTTTATGGACAAGAACTATCAAAAGATATTACACCGATTGAAGCTGGAATTGGCTTTGCGGTAAAACCAAATAAAGAAGCAGACTTCTTTGGAAAAGAAACGTTAAAAGAGCAAAAAGAAAACGGTGCGCCTCGTAAATTAGTCGGCATCGAAGTAATTGAACGTGGAATTCCTCGTACACATTACCCTGTATTTATTGGCGAAGAAAAAATCGGGGAAGTAACGAGTGGTACACAATCTCCAACGTTAAAGAAAAGCATTGGTTTAGCACTAATTGATGTAAAATACGCAGCAGTTGATACAGAAGTAGAAATTGAAATTCGTAATAAACGCGTCAAAGCAGTAGTTGTTCCAACACCATTTTATAAACGTTCAAAGTAACGGGGAGAGGGGTAGATTTCATGTTGCATCGTTATCTTCCAATGACAGAAGAAGACAAAAAAGAAATGTTACAAACGATCGGCGTTCAAACGATCGATGAGTTATTCTCTGATATTCCAGAGAGTGTTCGTTTTAAAGGGGATTTAAAAATTAAAGAAGCAAAATCGGAGCCAGAGCTTTTAAAAGAGCTATCTCAAATGGCTAGTAAAAATGCTAACTTAAAAGAATACGCTTCTTTCTTAGGGGCAGGCGTATACGATCATTACGCTCCAGTAATTGTAGATCATGTTATCTCTCGCTCAGAATTTTATACAGCTTACACGCCATACCAACCAGAAATTTCACAAGGGGAATTACAAGCAATCTTTGAATTCCAAACAATGATTTGTGAGTTAACAGGAATGGATGTAGCAAACTCTTCTATGTACGACGGTGGTACAGCTTTAGCTGAAGCGGCAATGCTAGCGGCTGGCCATACTCGCAAAAAGAAAATTCTTGTATCTAGTGCAGTGCACCCGGAATCAAGAGCAGTACTTGAAACGTATGCAAAAGGTCAACATCTTGAAGTTGTTGAAATTAATCATAAAGATGGTGTAACAGATTTAGACGTATTACAAAGTGAAGTAGATGATACAGTTGCTTGTGTAATCGTTCAATATCCAAACTTCTTCGGACAAGTTGAAAAATTAGCTGATATTGAAAAAATCGTTCATCAACAAAAATCATTATTTATCGTTTCTTCAAATCCATTATCATTAGGCGCATTAACACCACCAGGAAAATTTGGTGCTGATGTTGTAATCGGTGATGCACAACCATTTGGTATCCCAACGCAGTTTGGTGGACCACACTGTGGTTACTTTGCAACAACGAAAGCATTTATGCGTAAAATTCCAGGACGTCTTGTTGGACAAACTGTAGATTCAGATGGTAAACGTGGGTTTGTATTAACGTTACAAGCACGTGAACAGCATATTCGTCGTGATAAAGCGACATCTAATATTTGTTCAAACCAAGCGTTAAATGCATTAGCAGCTTCTGTTGCAATGACAGCACTTGGAAAACAAGGTGTGAAAGAAATGGCACGTCAAAACATTTCTAAAGCAC
Organism: Bacillus thuringiensis; assembly: GCF_001455345.1. GTDB lineage: Bacteria > Bacillota > Bacilli > Bacillales > Bacillaceae_G > Bacillus_A > Bacillus_A thuringiensis_N. The sequence continues at coordinate 4,136,108 of NZ_CP013274.1, read as the reverse complement.
AATACGCAAAACGTCAATTCGAAGCGAAAGGCTTCACAGTAACATTTGCTGGACCATTCTTCAATGAGTTCGTTGTAGATTGCAAACGTCCAGTAAAAGAAGTAAACGACGCATTACTACAAAAGAATATTATTGGTGGTTACGATCTAGGTCGTGACTATAAAGAATTTGATAATCATATGCTTTTAGCAGTAACTGAGCTTCGTACAAAAGAGGAAATTGACACACTTGTAAATGAAATGGGGGCTATCCAATGAAGAACCAAGACCAAGCACTTATTTTTGAAGTGACGAAAGAAGGCCGCGTAGGATATAGCTTACCCAAATTAGATGTAGAAGAAGTGAAACTAGAAGATGTGTTTGAGAGCGATTATATTCGAGTAGAAGATGCAGAGCTACCAGAAGTATCTGAACTTGATATTATGCGCCACTATACAGCACTTTCAAACCGTAATCACGGCGTTGATTCTGGATTCTATCCACTTGGATCTTGTACGATGAAATATAATCCGAAAATTAATGAGAGTGTAGCTCGTTTCGCAGGATTTGCAAATATTCATCCACTTCAAGATGAAAAGACAGTACAAGGTGCAATGGAATTAATGTACGACTTACAAGAGCATTTAATCGAAATTACAGGTATGGATACTGTTACTTTACAACCAGCAGCTGGTGCACACGGAGAATGGACAGGCTTAATGTTAATTCGTGCATACCATGAAGCAAATGGTGACTTTAACCGTACGAAAGTAATTGTGCCTGACTCTGCGCACGGAACGAATCCAGCATCTGCAACTGTAGCTGGTTTTGAAACAATTACAGTAAAATCAAATGAAAATGGTCTTGTTGACTTAGAAGATTTAAAACGTGTTGTAAACGAAGAAACAGCAGCACTTATGTTAACAAATCCTAATACATTAGGTCTATTCGAAGAAAATATTTTAGAAATGGCAGAAATCGTCCATAACGCAGGCGGTAAATTATACTATGATGGTGCAAACTTAAATGCAGTATTAAGCCAAGCGCGCCCAGGAGATATGGGATTTGACGTTGTGCATTTAAACCTTCATAAAACATTTACAGGTCCTCACGGCGGCGGTGGTCCAGGTTCTGGTCCAGTAGGTGTGAAAGCTGATTTAATTCCGTACTTACCAAAACCAATTTTAGAGAAAACGGAAAATGGCTATCACTTTAACTATGATCGTCCAGAAGCAATTGGGCGCGTAAAACCATTCTATGGTAACTTCGGAATTAACGTTCGTGCATACACATATATTCGTTCTATGGGTCCAGATGGACTACGTGCAGTAACGGAGTATGCGGTATTAAATGCGAACTATATGATGAGAAGATTAGCACCATTCTATGATCTTCCATTCGATAGACATTGTAAGCATGAGTTTGTATTATCAGGTCGTCGTCAAAAGAAACTTGGTGTACGTACATTAGATATCGCAAAACGCCTGCTTGATTTCGGTTACCATCCACCAACAATTTACTTCCCATTAAATGTGGAAGAATGTATTATGATTGAGCCGACAGAAACAGAATCAAAAGAAACATTAGACGGTTTCATTGATAAGATGATTCAAATCGCTAAAGAAGTAGAAGAAAATCCAGAAGTTGTACAAGAAGCGCCGCATACAACGGTAATTAAACGTTTGGATGAAACATTGGCTGCTCGTAAACCAGTTTTACGTTATGAAAAGCTAGCTCCTGTACAAGTTTGATTAGAATAACAAAGGAAGAACTCGCTATGTGCGAGTTCTTTTTTTGTATGGAGAATTTGTCCCGTAAATGTCCGATTGGTTCAACTAATAATCAGTGGGGATGAACCAAAATCCCCACTGATTAAAGTTTCACTTTATGCAGAAGTAGTGAAGAAAATGTTAAAATTTTATATTTTTTGTTTCATAATGGTGTAAAGAAGCGGTTTTATAGGTGATTTTGTTGAAAAAGTCGGTTTGATAAAAGTATTTATTTTTGTTAGAATTTTATTGAAATTAAGAAGATGTGATGAGGGAAAATTACTCATTTTTATGTATATGTGAAAAAACGAGCAAGGTGGGGGTGGAAATGTGGGATATCGATGTTATAGAATGATATACCATTTAGAAAACGGAAAAACGATTAAAGATGTAAAAGAATTTTGTTACCGAGACCAAGGAAAAGTGCTAGAAAGAGTAGCCCATCGTGTAATGGATAATAGAGAAGTGACGGCAATTGATAAGCAAGGAACGATCATTTCAATAGCGTGTGAGGACATTGTAAAGGTGGAACTTGATTACATAACAGAAAGTTAACCTTGAGTCATATCGAATTATTCGATAAAATATACTGTTGAATGGTGAAGTGAGAAGAGAGGAGTTTATCATGGGTAGTACAAGACACTTTTATATGTTTATCTTAGCGTTTGTTCTTGTTGTGGCATTAACGATTTATTTAATTGTTGATAGTACTTGGTACAACACAGTTCATCCGGCGTTCCTTCTATTTATGTATGTAGGAATTGCGGTAGTGAGTTTCGGAATGAGAGATGAGATGTTAGATCGCTTTGAAAAGTGATACATATACGAAAGGCCAACAGGAAAATGTTGGTCTTTTTTTCTTGCCAAAAATAGGATATTGTGTATATACTGTATATATAAGGTATATACAGTATATACACACACTGGAGGAAAACATGAATATTATTATTTCGAATTCTTCCCAAGACCCTATTTATGTGCAAATAAGAAAACAATTAAGCCAGCTTATTTTAAATGGTGGTTTAAAGGGTGGAGATCAATTACCGTCTATTCGTAGCTTAGCGAAGGAATTACAAATTAGTGTAATTACAACGAAGCGTGCGTACGAGGAGCTTGAAAAAGAAGGATATATAGAAACTGTTGCTGGGAAGGGGACTTATGTTTCACGTAAAAATAATGAACTACTAAAAGAACAAAGGCTTCGTCTATTGGAAAGTGAAGTGGAAGAGATTGTGAATGAAAGTAAGGCGTTGCAGCTTTCACTTGAAGATTTACAGCAGATGATTGCGTGTTTATATGAGGGGGAATAAGGGATGTTAAAGCTAAAAAACGTTTGTAAAAGCTATCAAGATTTTGCAGTGAAAAATATAAGTTTTACATTACCACGCGGATATATTATGGGATTTGTCGGACCGAATGGGGCCGGGAAAAGTACGACGATCAAAATGATTATGAATTTAATTAGAAAAGAGAGTGGCGATATAAAAATTTTTGGAAAGGACAATAAGAAAGCAGAGAAGGAAATAAAACAAAATATCGGCTTTGTATATGATGAAAATCATTATTACGAAGATTTAACGTGTGAACAAATGAAGCGTATTATTGCACCGTTATATAAAAAGTGGGACGAAGAGCAGTATGAATCGTATATGCATAGATTGCAAGTTCCGAAGTATAAAAAAATTAAAGAACTATCAAAAGGGATGAAAATGAAGTTTGCGATTGCCATCGCGCTCTCGCACCACGCAGAGTTTATCATCATGGATGAACCAACAGCAGGATTAGATCCAGTTGTTCGAAGTGAATTGCTTGATATGCTGCAAGAAATTGTAATGGAAGATGAAGTATCGGTATTATTCTCTACGCACATTACAACAGATTTAGAGCGCATCGCAGATTATATTACGTTCATCAACGATGGAGAAATTATATTTACTGGTGAAAAAGAAGACTTAATGGAGAACTACATAATCGTAAAAGGAAGTAATGATTTAGTAGACCGAGAAGGAAAAGAACTATTTGTTGGATTACGAAAAAATAAATTTGGTTTTGAAGGTTTAGCGAAGGATAAACAAGCAATTATAGATTGGTTTGGAAATGAGGTTGTACTAGAAAAGCCTACCTTAGATGATATTATCGTTTACACCGCGAAAGGAAGAGGTGCCTATGCGTCAGCTCGTATATAAAGATTTGTTCTTTTTTCGGGGGATATGGTTCGTATACCTTATTATACCATTTATATTCTTTTTATTTGAATCCGGTGATGGAATACTACTTTCTATGAGCTGTTTATTTATAACTCTTTCCTCAGTTATTATATTAATCTTAATAGATGAACGGAATACAAGTAACATTATGATTAATAGTTTACCGCTAAGTAGAAAGGATATCATAATTGCTAGATATATTTCCTGTGCAATATTTATTGTAGGTGGCATGTTCTCTACTATGTTGGTTGTTTTTCTTATAAGAGGTATCGCTGTTATTGGTGATATCGGTGCATATTATCCTAAACTTTATATTGATATTTCATGGTATGAAGTAATAAAGGGAGCTGTTTACGCCATATTTTTTGTTGTAATATTCTTTCCTAGTTATTATGTTACAAGGTCAAAGATAGCACGAAGTATAGTGTCAGGAGCATCAATGGTAGTTGGTGGAATTGCTTGGATATTCATAGGAGATGGATTGGATGAAACAACACCTTCATTCATTGAGTGGATTATGAATCCGGTGCATATTGGTGTATTTATAATTGGAGGAATTATATTAGCTAGTGTCTATATCGTTTCTATGCTTCTTACAATTAAAATTTATGAAACGCGTGATTTATAGAGAGGAGAATTCATATGCAACAGTTGATTTTGAAGGAGTTTTTTTTACAGAAGAAGATGTTTCCTTTTTATTTTTTAATCCCTATTTTATCTATTTTTAAGAATTCCGTCGAACCAATGGGGATTGCAATAGGATTATTTATAACATGTAGTACGATTATATATATTTCTTTTTATTATGACGAGAAAAGTAAAGCAGAAAAAGTATTAGTGAGTTTGCCTATAACAAGACAAGAGATAGTTATAGCTAAATATATTTCAAGCACATTATTTATTATGGCTGGTTTGAGTGTAACTTTTATAGTCGTAATATTAGGAAATATTTTATTGGGCAGAGATATAGTCATGCCTGGATATGCAGTGTTTTCAGCGATAGTAGCAACTTTGATTTATTGTGTAGTAACGATACCGACTAATTACATTGGAGGATATAAAGCAATTACTGTCTTGAATTTGATTATGCTTTTTCCTTTAATGGGTATGATTGGTCTTATGTGCAATATTTTTGGTGATAAAACAATTATGTTAAAGGTACTTCACTCTCAAGAGGCTACACTAGCAATGGGTGTTCTTGGTATCGGAGTGTTAGTAAGTATAGTCATATCAATGTTTCTCTCAATGAAAATGTTTCAGGAGGAAGAGTTATAGAAGGGACATTTTCATATTAGGAGGGTAAAACATGATCAAGCAATTAGTCTTAAAAGATATAGTGTTGCAAAGAAAGTTAGGATTTGTTTATCTTATATGTTTGTTTTTCCTTGCTATTGTTGATTTTCGTAGTGATAGTTTCCTTATGACGATTAGTGTATCTATACCTTTTCTTGGTATGGTACTGTCAATGAGTTATGAGGGGAAAAATAAAAGTGAGATGATAGTAAATAGTTTGCCGTTTGAGCGTAAAGAAATTGTCATAGCAAAATACATATTTGTAAGTATTTTAGTTGTTTTAGGTGGGATTTTCTCACTTGTAGTTGGTTTAATTCAGTTACAAAATGAACATATAACTGGATTTATGCTATGGGGAGAGATTCTTGGCGGAATAACGGGTGGGTTTGTTTGTAGCATAATTGTACTTCCGATTGAATTCTCAGTAGGCTATAGCAGTGCAAAACAAATTGCTCCGTTTGCCGGACTTGCGTTGGGGTATTTAAGTGGATTGATTGTAAGTAACGTATGGTTAGATGTAGAGAATGCTTGGAGCACGAGTCTAGTCGTAAATGTTTGTTTTATAGCTGGACTTCTTATTTTGTATGTTATGACCATGTTACTCTCAATTAACTTATACAATGAGCGTGATTTATAAGGAGGGAGCGATTGTGAAGCAACTTATAATAAAAGACTTTATCGTGCAATGGAAATTTTTAATTTGGTACATACTGTATCCTGTTTTCTTTTATGTGGCCTTAACAGATACGGAAAATCTGTTCATAATTATGTCGGTAATTATTACAATTGGGGCAACAGTAAAAACATTTGAAGCAGATAGTAAAAATGAGAGTGAAGTCATAGTAAATAGTTTACCAATATTGAAAAAACATATTGTGTATGCGAAATATATAGTAGCAATTATTATTCTTTTTATAAGCGTAACAGTCGGTTGTTTCACGATGGGAATGAAGAATGGGGTTAACCTATTTGAGTTTATTGAAACGACAATGGTTGCTAGTATTAGCTTTATTTTAGTGTATTTAAGCTTTGTTTTACCAATATCCTTTTGGCTAGGGTATAAGAAAACTATTTTCATTACGATAGTAATATTCATGGCACCGATAGTTGTTTTAGAAGCTTTGTTTCAAATCAACTTAGAACAAATTCAACTATACAACAGCTTGTTATTCATTAGTTCAATATGCATGTTCATAGTATCTGTCTTTGTTTCAGTGAAATTGTATGAGAAGAAAGAATTTTAAAAGGTACCCTATAAAAGGCACCTTCTTCAATAACGACAATAGGAAAGTAAGAGTTTATAAACAGAGAGGCTATTTGGTACAACATCTTTTGGAGTATGTAATATAAAGCTGAAAATGATAACGAGTATGAGAAAGAGGAAAAATAAAAATAGGATCTGCTTATGTATAGAATTTTGCACATTATCCACTCCTTTTTTAGGTAGTATGTCCAAAAGGAAGGAGTGTATGAAACAAATTAGGAGGGAGAAGGATGAGCAAAAGAAAATGGTTATATAGAATAGGGGTACTTTTCGTTTCAATCGGTCTCATATTAGCAAATTTTTATTCCGATATACCATCACCATTTCCAAACTTGCATAAATGGATTGGTATAAGTATTGTCATAGTTGGTCTTCTTTGTCTTATCACATCAAACTTCTACAGAAAGTCTGAATGAATAGAAAAAAGGACAGTTACTCTTTTTCAGAAGAACTGTCCTTTTTAAATAACTTATTCCATAGCTTGGCGATACTCCATATAATGACGATTGCTATGGAGGCAATAATGGACCAAACAATTGATATCATTTCAAGTGTCATGTTAGGAAGGAATGTGAGAATGGATACTACTTTATGAAACAACCATTCTATTATGTGAAAACTTATTTGTAATAGAATGACGATACAAAGTGTGATCCATGCTAACAGTTGCTTCCCTTTTTCTTTCCACATGACATTCACCTCACGTTAGCTTAATAGTTTTAAGCCAACAGCGCCGCATAGAATGCAGCTTAAGAAAGCAAGACGACGCCAATCCGCTGATTCGCGGAAAATAAGGATGCCTAGAAGTGCACTTCCGGCAGTTCCGATTCCAGTCCAAATCGCGTAAGCAGTTCCCATCGGTAACGTGTTCATCGCAAGGGATAAGAAGAAGAAGCTTACGCCGAAGTTAGCGATTAAAATAACTTTTGGTGCCCAGCCTTTCTTTTCAGTGGCTACTTTCATAAAGAGTACACCAATAATTTCACAAATACCAGCTAGAATTAAAAATACCCAAGCCATTTTATGCGGCCTCCTTCGCTTCTGTTTCTTCTGTTACTCGTTTTAAACCAATTACGCCGAAGAAGATTAAGCCGATTAATAAAACTTTTACAATAGAGAAAGGTTCTCCGAAGATGAAAATTTCTGTAAGAACGATTCCACCAGCTCCAATTCCTGTAAAGACGGCGTATACAGTGCCGACAGGTAAATCTTTATAAGCTCTAAATAATAAAACGAAACTAATTGTAATTAATAGCGCAACACCAGCCCATTCAAGTGGAGCCTCCGCGTGTTTTAATCCAATTACCCAAAAGATTTCAATAATACCAGCTAAGATTACATAAATCCATGCCATATGTCATTTCTCCTTCCTACCAGTCGTTAGGTAAAGGGCTTAAAAACGACGCATTGCAAAGGAGCAATCCGTCAGTTTGAAAGTCCACGCCAAAATACTTTCCAAGAAGCGTCTAAACGTGTTTCAAAGCGATTTAAACCTGCGTATAGTAGTTCAACCATAAGACCGTCCAGTAAGCATAGAAAAGCCTCTAAGGCGTCTTTTACTTCAATGTTATGCAACTCATCTTGTTCGCTTGCTCTTTTAAATACAGGGAATAAAAGTTTTCCGACGTTTTCAATGTGTACATTTGCTTTATTAATAATTTGTTCGCGAAATGCATCAGGCGGAAAATAAGAAGTTCGTAACCAAAACATTGATTCTTCACTTTCACCAAATCGTTTTGCATAGCCCTTTAGTAATTGTAAGAGCAATTCTTCAGTAGACGAATTTGAAAACTTTTCGATATCGCCTGTGAAGCTCTGTAAATCTTTTTGAAGAGCGGATTCTAAGCATATAAAATATAGCTCTTCTTTTCCTTTAAAGTGTGCGTAAATTGATGGTTTTTTAATCCCGACTTCTTGAGCAATATTTGCTAATGAAGTTCCTTCGTAGCCGTAGCGTGCGAAATGAGAAAGTGCTACAGCTTTAATGCGGTTTGCTGTCATTTTCATCCCCTACCTACCGTTCGTTAGGTTTATTATATGCGAGTAAAAATATAAAGTCAATAGGTGAAGAGCTGAAAAAGAGCGCTATAGGTAACGCTCCTTTTAGACAGTATCTCGCTCAATTAAATGGAATGAAAGCTCTTTTGCGTTCCCGATAATTTGCTCACTTTGGATTTGTTTATGGAATAAAGAAAACCCATGTGAGCCCATTGCGAGACCGGGATGCTCAATTGTTGAAATTTCTAACGCCTTTGAAATTTCATGATTATCAAATCCAAGGATAGCAAGGTCTTCGGGTACTCGAAGACCTTGTTTTCGAGCCTCTGTTAATAAACCAGCTGCAACTTGATCGTTCGCTGTAAAAATAGCGGTTGGACGATTTTTCATGTTTAAAATACGATGGAGTATTTGTGCACCGTCTTGCATTGTATAGCATTGATGAAAAATCCATTCGGGATGTAACGTTTTGCCTTCGTTACGAAGTGTATCAGCAAACGCTTTTTCACGTTCCATGGAATTTACACTTGTTTTTCTTGCTAAACAAATCCCGATTTTTTCATGGCCTTTATTGAGTAAGTAAGCGGTGCCGAGACGGAAGCCTTCATAATGATCTACGTAGATAGATGAAATGAGGGGGTGTTTCATTTTTTCGCATGAAATAATAGGAGCAAATTTTGCGAAAGGTTCAATTTGTTCCCATGAACTCGTTCGAGAGCAAATAATCATCCCGTCGAATTGTTTCATTTTCATCATTTCAAGAACACGAATTTCTTCGATACTATCGTAATTCGTTTGACATAAATTAATGTGATATCCAGCTGCTAACGCTTCGTTGCCGATTCCTTCAATAATGGTACTGAAGTATGGAAGGTTAATGAAAGGGAGCATAACACCGATCGTATATGTTTTTCCCTTTATTAAATGAATAGCATTTATATTTTTGGCATAGTTCAATTCTTCAACAGCATCTAGAACACGCTTACGTTTTTCTTCTTTTACGTAAGGGTGATTATTCAGGACGCGAGAAACAGTTGATATGGATACACCAGCAGTTTTTGCAATTTGTTTTATATTGGCCATATGTATCACCTCTCTCCTTATTATAAAGGGAAAATAATAAGAATGAAAAAATCTTGACCTGAAAAGCTTTTCACAAACTATGTTATAAATATGACTTCTGTTATTCGCGTAACCTTTTTATTTGGGCGTGAGAATGATAGGGGTCTTTTTTGCGTCTATAAAAGAAGTTTTGTCAAAATGTGTGAGAATAACGTGGAAAGTTTTCAAAGGGGGAGTTTGTTAATGAGGCGAATATGAATAGCATATAAACACTTGATTCATAAAGATAGCGGTATGAAAGGGCGGAAACAAATTGAAAAAAGGAATCATTTGTTTCGTGTTTTCTAGTCTAGTGCTAAGTTCATGTTCGTTTCAGCAAACGATGCAAGAAGAAAAACAATTTGTGGGAACAACAGGGGGAGCTATGGATCGTGTTACGGATCCAATTCCGCTGAAGGAGCTTTCGAAATATTTTCCAGTGAAATTTAAAGTTCCGGCGTTTTTACCGTATGACATTACGAGTGATGTGAAGGGAGAAGTCAGAACGATTGGAAAAAAGAACGCTGTCTTAATGATTAAATATAAACAGCAGGAGTCAGGTAGAAATGAGTATATTGAGTTAAATGTTGCGAACTTTCCTTATAGTTTTCCGGATCTTGTGGAAGAGAAACGATTTCAAGAACAAATGAAATTGAATAATGGAGCATTCGCTTATTTTAAAAATAAGGATGACTCCGAGCGAGGAGATGGATTTGCTGCGCTTATATGGAAAGAGGAAGGACTTGAATATCAGCTCCTGTATCGTAATGCACACGAGAATGATAAAGATGTGATTAAGAAAAATTTATTATACATTGCAAATAATATGGAATGAAAAAACTAGCTGAATCATTCAGCTAGTTTTTGTATGTTATTATTTCTTTTTAATTTTTCCAGTCCACGTTTTGAATCCACCTTGTAATTGGTAGAAATCTTTGTAGCCTTGTTTCTTTAAGTATTGAGCTGCACGACCTGTACGGAATCCACTTTGGCAGTATAAGTAAACAGGTTGATCTTGACGAAGTTCTTTATGGCGAAGGCGAATTTGTGATAACGGAATGTTACGTGCGCCTAAAATATGCCCGGCATTATATTCGTCTGCTTCGCGAATATCGATAAGCTGAGCTTTACGGTAGCCAGCACGAAATTCTTCTTCTGTAAGAGTTTTAATTAATTTTTTCTGATAGAAATACATCCATACAGTGTAGCCGATGAACGCTACGATTACGGCTAATAAAATAATCCAAGTTGTTGACACGATTCTATCGCTCCCTTTTTTCTTATCCTACTTTCAATATTATAATGCCCATATGTATTTATGCAACAGATTCATTTGTATATAAGAAGAAATTTCGTATTCTTTCACAAATTTTGTCGAATTTGGTAGACTAGAGAATGTGAAAAATAATTGGTTATATGAGGTGCAGGATGGGAAAAGAAAAATGGTGTTATATTAACTCTGGTCAATGTTCACCGGCATTTAATATGGCGTTAGATGAATGTTTATTAAATTGGCAAAGTGAAAAGAAAATGCCACCAACCATTCGTTTTTACGAATGGGAAGTACCAACATTAACAGTCGGGTATTTCCAGCGTGTTGAAAAAGATATTAATATGGATGTAGTTAACGAAAAGAAATATGGATTCGTTCGTCGTCAAACAGGCGGTAGGGGTGTACTACATGATAAAGAATTAACGTACAGTGTTATTGTGTCTGAAGATCATCCGAATATGCCAAAAACAGTTACAGAAGCGTATCGTGTTATTTCGCAAGGTTTATTAGATGGTTTTAAAGCATTAGGATTAGAGGCGTATTATGCAGTTCCAAAAACAGAAGCGGATCGTGAAAATTTAAAAAATCCACGCTCAGGCGTATGTTTTGATGCGCCGTCTTGGTATGAAATTGTAGTAGAAGGAAGAAAAATCGCAGGTAGTGCGCAAACACGTCAAAAAGGTGTTATTTTACAGCACGGGTCGATTCCGTTAGAAATAGATTTAGATGAGTTATATGATCTGTTTTTATTCCCGAATGAACGTGTAAAAGAACGTATGAAGAGTATGTTCTCTTCTAAAGCGGTAGCAATTAATGAATTAACAGACCGTACGTTTACAATCGAGCAGTTAATTAAAGCGTTTGAGGTTGGGTTTGAAAAAGGATTAGATGTAGAGCTTGTTCCGTATGAATTAACAGAAGAACAATTACATGAAGTGCAAACATTAGCAAAAGAGAAGTATGAAAGTAAAGAATGGAATTATAAAAAATAAGAGGTGGCAATTGCCGCCTCTTATTTTTTTATAGTAAATTAAGTACTTTTTCTACTTTGATTCCTTTATCTTGTAAAGAACGAAGGCGATTGACAACGTCCATAATTTCTTTGTCAAATGTAACGCTAATACCTTGGCTTTGTAGTTCTGCTTTTAAGCTTTCAATAGAATCATCTATGTCGATGCCAAGCTCGTAATCTTGACAAACTTCAATTGTCTTTTTCACGAGTTTCACATAATTTTCTTGTAGTTTTGAATTTGTTTCAGTCAAAGCAGGTTGCTTCGGTTTTGCAGGCGCGACCGGTGCTGTCTCTTGCTTTGTAACTGGAGTTGGTACTGCTTTTTTCACAGGTGCTGGAGTAGATAGTTCTACAGCTGCTTCTACACTTACTGGCTTCGGCGTTGGTACCGGAGTAGGTTTAGGTGCGGCAGGTGTTTCTACTCGCGTAACAGGCTTTGGAGCAGGTGCAACTGCTTTTGGAGCTTCTACAACTACTTCTTTTTTTGGAGTAGATTCTACAACTGTTTCTTCTTGCTCAGCAGCCTCTTTATTTTCTTTACTCCACATAACGCGTTCTATCTCTAGAGAAACATTATTTTTGTTCATCGCTGTTAATGTAACTTTACCAACTTCAGCGTTTCCAGTGAAATCAACAATTTTATAAATAACACTCTTGTTCCAATCCACGTTTCCGCTCAAAAATAATTCTTCGTTACATTTCGGCGTTAAGCCCTCGATTTTAATTTCTGCGTTTACACCGTTTTCACTATATACCATAATTAGCGAAGCATTTACATCTTCGTCTGCTAACATTAGTTCACGTACCATTTTGCCGGTGCGTACTTGCGTTTTCTTCTTAACTGACATCTAATTTCTCCTCTCAAAAATTCAGTAATAATAAAAAAATCGTATAACGAAAAATAATTGCTCACGAAGATTTATGATACCGATAATAAAAGCATCACGTCAACAATTAACTTTAATTATTTTGCATTTTTCTTATTTTCTTTATGAAATTTTTCAATTTGTAAAATTAGACAGAAGAAAAACAGCCTTTTGAAGGGCTGTTAAAAATTAGATTTTTTATATAGGAATTTATATAAAGCATAAAATAGGATAGCGATTAAAGCGTTTTGCCAAAAGGTTAGATGATAAATGAGATAAGGTTGTTTTTTAAAATAAATATTTAAGAATATAGCGGAACAAAATGGGGTAGCAAATGCGAATCCAAATAGAATTCTTCTTTTCCAATTCATTTTCTGATCAAAGGAGTACCGCTTTAATAAATATAAAATGAATAGTATACCTAGTATAATTATTGAAACAGACAAAGTAGTTCCAAGGATACTAAAAGGTGGACTTATTATTTCGGTGTTCTTTTCAAAAAAGAAAATGAAAAGAGAAGCAATGGTGTCTATTCCAAACTGTATAGCGAGAAGTAAGCTAATAACAAAGCCGATTAAAGAAGTTTTTTCTAACATTGTTTGAACCGGCAAAGACGATATGAGTTCATCACAATAAGATTGTAAGTCATCACCAAAAATGTCATAAGCATTTTTATTTTCTGCTTGTGCTTCAATGAGATGGTCTAATATTTCTAGTAATAGTTCTTCTACTTGTTGCTCTGGCACGTTAGATAAACGAAGATAAACTAGCATATCGCTATAAGCAACTTCATTTTCAGGTGTTAGAAGTTCGCGTTGTTTGTTGTTCAATTTAATCATGTCTTGTGCATTCATCCTCATCACTCCCCTTGTAATAAATTGTTCACCGTTGTTGAAACCATTCCCCAGCTTTGTTTAAACTCTTCAAGCTGCCCTAATCCTTTATCGGTTACGTGATAATATTTACGTTTTGGACCAAGTGAGGAGGCTTTTAATGTTCCTTCAATCAATTTTTCTTTTTGCATACGTAACAATAACGGATATATGCTTCCTTCGCTTACGAATGTAAATCCGTGTTTATTTAATTTTGCACTCAGTTCATATCCGTACACTTCTTCTTGTGAAATGATGTATAGGATGCAACCTTCGAGTACACCTTTTAACATTTGGCTGTGCATGATTTCACCACCTTTTACTCAGGTAACTTGCTGTGCAAGGTAGCTGTTATCCAAATTATAACATTCAGTAACTTGCAAAGCAAGTTACTGAGGTGGAAAACTTTAATGCGTTTTAATTTTTCTACGTTCCCCATACTAACGAGAGGAGGGAAGTATATGAAACCGTTTATGCCAAAACTCGTTTACTTTGAACCGAAGGCACTCGAATATCCACTTGGAAAAGAGCTGTATGAGAAGTTTACGAAGATGGGATTAGAAATTCGTGAAACGACATCCCATAATCAAATTAGAAATTTGCCAGGTGAAAATGATTTGCAAAAGTATCGCAATGCAAAGGCAACGCTTGTCGTTGGGGTAAGAAAGACATTAAAGTTTGATACGTCAAAGCCGTCAGCTGAATATGCGATTCCGCTCGCAACAGGATGTATGGGACATTGTCATTATTGTTATTTGCAAACGACACTTGGGAGTAAGCCTTACGTTCGCGTGTACGTTAATCTTGATGAAATATTTGAGAAGGCACAGCAATATATGGATGAAAGAGCACCTGACATAACAAGATTTGAAGCTGCTTGTACATCAGATATCGTTGGGATTGATCATTTAACACATGCATTAAAGCGGGCAATCGAATTTATTGGAGAAAGTGAGCATGGGCGTTTACGTTTCGTTACGAAATATTCGCACGTTGATCATTTGTTAGATGCAAAACATAACGGGAAAACTCGTTTCAGGTTTAGTATTAATTCACGGTATGTGATTAAAAATTTTGAACCGGGGACGTCACCCTTTGAAGAGCGTATTGAAGCAGCACGTAAAGTAGCAGGCGCTGGTTATCCACTTGGCTTTATAGTTGCGCCACTTTATATGCATGAAGGATGGGAAGAAGGATACCGTGAATTATTTGAACGACTGTACAATGCACTAAAAGATTTGTCGATACCGAATTTAACGTTTGAATTAATTCAACATCGATTTACAAAACCGGCAAAAAAGGTCATTCAAGAGCGTTATCCCAAAACGAAACTTGAAATGGATGAAGAGAAGCGTAAATATAAATGGGGACGATACGGAATCGGGAAATACGTATATAAAAAAGATGATGCAGAAGTATTGGAAGAAACAATAAGAGGTTATATACATGAGTTTTTTCCTGATGCAGAAATACAATACTTTACTTAAGAAGGGTCTGTATACAAATACAGATTCTTCTTTGTTTTATATATTTAGGCTTGTTTTCAACTTGTCACGTTATTCTTTCTGGTGTATCATTTTATTGATTGCTTCGTACGGAATGAGCAAAATGAAATTGGATGGAGGAAACCGATGCCTACCCCTAGTATGGAAGATTATATTGAACAAATTTATTTGTTGATTGATGAAAAGGGTTATGCCCGTGTATCTGATATTGCTGAAGCGCTTAGTGTACATCCATCCTCTGTAACGAAAATGGTACAAAAATTAGACAAAGACGAATATCTAATTTATGAAAAATATAGAGGGCTTGTATTAACATCAAAAGGTAAAAAAATCGGAGAACGTCTCGTATATCGTCATGAATTGTTAGAGCAGTTTATGCGCATTATTGGTGTGGATGAAAGTAAAATTTATAATGATGTAGAAGGAATTGAACATCATTTAAGTTGGGAATCAATTGACCGTATCGGTGATTTAGTGCAATACTTTGAACAAGATGAAGTTAGAGTGGAAACACTTCGCGGTGTTCAAAAAGCAAATGAAGAGAAAAGTAATTAAGGGGAACGTATGGCGTTTCCTTTTTTATTTCAATCGAAAAGGATGGGAGAATCATGAAAGCAATTATTTTTGATTTTGATGGATTAATTGTGGACACAGAAACAATATGGTTTCACTCTTTCAGAGAGGCTGTTCGTGAGTACGGCGGAGAGTTACCTTTAGAGGAATTTGCAAAATGTATTGGAACGACAGATGATGTACTATATGCATATTTAAATGAGCAATTAAAAGAGAAGTTTAACAAGCATGTATTAAAAGAAAAAGTGAAAACTTTACATAAAGAGAAAATGAAAATAACAGAAGCTCGTGACGGTGTAAAAGAATATTTAGAGGAAGCGAAAGAGATGGGATTGAAAATTGCATTAGCTTCTAGTTCATCTAGAGAATGGGTTATTCCTTTTTTGGAAGAGCTACAAATTCGAGATTATTTTGAAGTCATTAAAACGAGAGAAGATGTTGAAAAGGTAAAACCAGATCCAGCACTTTATCAAATTGCGATAGAAGAGTTAGGGATTGATCCGTCTGAAGCTGTTGTATTTGAGGATTCATTAAACGGATTGAAAGCAGCGATTGCGGCAGGGTTAACGTGCGTTGTTGTACCGAATGATGTAACACGGAATTTACCCTTTGAAAATCATCACCTTCGAATTGAAAGTATGAAAGATAAAAGTTTGAAAGAAGTGCTTCAAAGTATAAAAAAAGACCGTATTTCCTAAAAGGAAGCACGGTCTTTCTTTTTGTTTTTTTTACCTTCAATGACAGTTAAATGAGATTGTTTTCTTTTACGCTTCAAAGTGGAAGGAGTGCCTTTTTTCCCTTTGTCATTAGAAGCGTTTGATTTAAAGAAAGAATTGCTTAGGGGTGCTACATTTTGTTTCCCGTGTTTGCGGTTCGATTGTTTCGCAGCACGCTTATATGAGCTTTGCGAATTTGCAGAACCACTAGAGTTTGTAAACATTTTGTAGAGTAAATAAAAGATACCAACGACAGCCAACATGATACCAATATTTCTTAACACTCCCATTGGATCTGTAATAACTGATGAAACAAGGCCGAATATTGCTAATCCGATAATAAGCACAAATATAGCGAATGTAAACGAACGACCGTTCATAAGGGACACCTCCTAAAAACATATATTAAAATTAGTATATTAACGATGAGGAAAGGAGTTGAACACCATTTTTAAATAATTATTGTTTGTTTTCTAAACGTAATAATTCTTCAAACGATGCAATGGCTACTTCCACTTGATCATCTGTTGGTTCTTTCGTTGTTAATAGTTGCAGCCATAATCCGGGATATCCAAGTATGCGTAATACTGGAATGTCGCGTAATCGATTCGTAAATTGTAACACTTCAAAAGAAATGCCGAGAACAACTGGAATTAATAAAATTCGGTTTACGACTCTGGCCCAAAGTGGATCTGTAGGGACAAGGAAATAAACAAACATTCCAATAATGACTGTAAATATAATAAAGCTACTACCGCAGCGATAATGAAGGCGAGTTTGTTTTTGCACATTTTCTACAGTCATTGGAAGATTATTCTCATAGGCATTGATTACTTTATGCTCCGCACCATGGTACTGAAATACCCGCTTAATAAGTGGGGTTAAAGAAATAAAGTATATATAGCTCAATAATAGCATGAGCTTAATGACACTTTCGACAATGATTTGCCCTGTATGAGAGGGGAAAATCGGTCTCGTTAATTCAGCTAGTAGTGCAGGAACTGCTGTGAAAATGACTTTACCAAATATGAAAGATAAAACACCAACTGCTGCAACTCCTAATACCATCGTTAATTTCGATTGTTCTTCTTTGTTATTTGCGATTTGTTCGTCTTCTTCTGGGTGGACATCAAATCGTTCTGAAGCAAAGTTTAAATGTTTTGCTCCGTTCGCGCTTGCATCCACAATAGCGGCAATCCCTCGTAAAAATGGAATTTTTTTCAGGATAGATAATGCTTTATTACGAACGCGTGGTAATTGATAAAATTCAATTGATTTATCTTTACGACGAACCGCTGTAACAGTATATTCTCTACCGCCAAACATAACTCCTTCTATGACTGCTTGCCCGCCATATATTTGTTTTGACTCTTCTGCCATGTTAACACCAACCTGTATTTGTTTCTCTCTTATGTAGAAAAAGAGGCAATTGTCATACTGGGTTCTGTCATTTTGAAATAAGACAATCACCGAGTTTCCTTTATTTTATCGACAAATACAAGTATATGACAAGGAAAAATGTTACGAGAGTCGGACATTTCTTATTCTTTTTATAGACAAATTTCGCAGTATTTAAACATGGTTCAAAATAGTTTCGGGCATACTATTGAGCGGAGGTGTCGATGTGAGTCAAGAACAATTAGGAACAAGGAATTTTGTACAAATTGGTTTATTTGGTGGACTGTTTTGGGGAGGAATATGGTATTTCCTTCATATATTTTCATTTACAGAAGCGGGACCGAATTATTTACTATTACCATTTGCCTTTGGAAGCTGGAAAGAAGGGATATGGGGCAATGTGTTAGGAATTGTTTGTATGGCACTACTTTCTATTTTAATTGCCTTTTTGTATAAAGCGTTTTTGGCAAAGTTTGAAGGAATTCTTCCAGGGATGATTTATGGTCTGTTTTGGTGGGCGTTACTATTTTTCGGAGTAGGGTTAATAGCGCCTGCTATTAAAAGTGCACTCCATTTACCGAAAGAAACAATTGTCACGACAATATGCATCTTTATATTGTATGGAGTGTTTATAGCATACTCTGTTTCCTACGCAGTAAATGTAAATAAAGCTGAGCGAGAAGGAGAAGAGAAGACAAACTATTCAAATAAGTAACTCCTATGTTAAAATGTTGTATAGACATTTAATATTAAGGAGTTTTAAGCATATGAAAAAGGTACTCCTCGTAAACGGTCCTAACCTAAATCGCCTCGGTGTCAGGGAGGTAAATGTATATGGAAAGGGCACGCTAGCGACACTTGAAGCAGATATGAAGCAAGAAGCAGAAACAATGGGAGTGGAGTTAGAATGTTTCCAATCGAATCATGAAGGTGCGATTATCGATCGTATTCATGAGGCGGAAGATATATATGAAGGGATCATTTTAAATCCTGGAGCATTTACGCATTATAGCTATGCGATTCGAGATGCAATTGCGAGCATTTCGATTCCTGTTATTGAAGTACATATTTCTAACATTCACCAGCGTGAGTCGTTCCGTCACGAATCTGTGACGGCAGCTGTTTGTGCGGGACAAATTGTTGGATTTGGTTTTTATGGTTATAAGTTAGCGTTATTTGCATTAATGGAGAAATTGAGGGAGGCATAAAGTAATGGAGAAAATCGAAAGATTAAGAAGTGCATTTGATGAGACTGGTATTGACGGTATTTTGTTAACAAATGAACATAGTCGTAGATATATGGCTAACTTTACAGGAACAGCCGGTGTTGTACTGATTTCGAAAAATCGTGCTCAGTTTATTACAGATTTCCGTTACGTAGAGCAGGCTAGTAAACAAGCTGTTGGGTACGAGATTGTACAGCATGCAGGATTAATCATTGATGAAGTTGCAAAGCAAGTGAAGGAACTAGGAATTCAAAAGCTTGGCTTTGAGCAAGATACTCTTACATATAGTTCTTATTCAGCGCATAAAGAAGCGATCGATGCTGAATTTATCCCAACTTCTGGGCTTGTAGAAAAGTTACGCTTGATAAAGACTGATTCAGAGATTAAGATATTAAAGGAAGCTGCACAGATTGCAGATGCTGCCTTTGAACATATTCTATCATTCATTCGCCCGGGAGTATCTGAAATTGAAGTGTCAAATGAACTTGAATTTTTCATGAGAAAACAAGGAGCAACATCTTCTTCGTTTGATATTATCGTTGCTTCAGGTCTTCGTTCGGCATTACCGCACGGCGTGGCATCTGAAAAAGTGATAGAAACAGGAGATTTCGTTACATTAGACTTCGGCGCTTATTACAAAGGGTATTGCTCTGATATTACTCGTACGATCGCAGTTGGTGAACCATCTGATAAATTGAAAGAAATTTATAATATCGTTTTAGAAGCACAATTACGTGGTGTGAACGGTATTAAAGCTGGTTTAACAGGCCGTGAAGCGGATGCGTTAACGCGCGATTACATAACGGAAAAAGGATACGGTGAATACTTCGGACACTCTACTGGTCATGGAATTGGTCTTGAAATCCATGAAGCACCAGGTTTAGCGTTCCGTTCTGATACAGTACTTGAACCAGGTATGGCTGTAACAGTAGAACCAGGTATTTATATTCCAGGTATTGGCGGCGTACGTATTGAAGATGATATCATTGTAACAAGTGAAGGTAATGAAGTAATTACGAAATCACCAAAAGAACTTATTATTTTGTAATACACAGGAGGATTTTTTTACATGATTTCAGTAAACGATTTTCGTACAGGTTTAACAATTTCAGTGGATAATAGCCTTTGGCAAGTACTTGATTTCCAACACGTAAAGCCAGGTAAAGGTGCTGCATTCGTTCGTTCTAAACTACGTAACCTTCGCACAGGTTCTGTTCAAGAGAAAACATTCCGTGCAGGTGAGAAAGTAGAAAAAGCACACATCGAAAACCGTCGTATGCAATACTTATACGCAAGCGGTGAGGCTCACGTATTTATGGATAACGGAACTTATGAGCAAATCGAACTTGGTGAAAAACAAATCGAGCGCGAGCTTAAATTCCTAAAAGAAAACATGGAAGTATCTATTATGACTTACCAAGGCGAAGTACTTGGTGTTGAACTTCCAAACACAGTTGAATTACAAGTTACAGAAACAGAGCCAGGTATTAAAGGCGATACAGCTTCTAACGTAACAAAACCAGCTACATTAGAAACTGGTCTTGTTGTACAAGTACCAATCTTCATTAACGAAGGCGAAATGCTTATCATCAACACTGGTGAAGGTAAATACGTTTCTCGTGCATAGTAAAAAAGCACTCGTGATTATCACGAGTGCTTTTTTATAGGAAATAGGGAAGATAATAAATAGTGGTTATTATAAAACTGAAAGCTGTAAGACTAGCTGCACCTGTTGTGTAAGGACTCCATGTCATTTGAAAAGGTTTTACCGTACCTGTTTTATATATAGTGTGATCAATGTTGGCGTTTTGGTTTATATTTAAAGCAATGAGCCAAATTGCACTGAATATCGCTAAACTACTAAGGAAAAAGGCCTCCATAAATGACCAGCCGACCAATTTTGAAAAAAGGTAAATAAGTGCTAATTCTACTACAACGGTTAAACTAATCTTTAATACCTTCATATTTTCCCCCTCATTTTGTACATATAGCTAATTTTAAAAAATGGCGCGATACGATTTAATTTTGTCTCTCATGTAGTATCGTCTATACCCCTTTTAAATTAAATATAACATAATATACCGTGAAAAATAAGAATATTCAGATTTAATGAAGGCGTTAGATAAAAATTATGTTTTTACTTCTGAAATAGACAACCTCTGCATATGGTTGTACAAATATATTCTTTTTTGGAGTGCAGCACTAGTAACCGTTAGGGGAGAAGGTGGGAGAATGAAACAGTGGCTAGCGGCAATGGAAACATCCGTGCTTGTAATGGGGTTACTTCGGTTGTTTTCAGGTAGCGCGGAAATATTCGCCGCTTTGCTTATGCTTTATGTGAATGATGCGAAGAAAGCATTGTTTATAAATGGTATGTTGGCGTTTGTTGGACCGACCGTATTAATTTTAACAATGACAATAGGCATAGCGAGTGTGGCAAGCGAGATTTCTTTCTTGAAACTCTTTTTTCTAGCGCTTGGAATTGGCTGCATTTTTATCGCGTTGTTGAAATAAGGAAGCCAGGTATAGTGGGGAGAAGCTGATGAAAGAAGTATTAGAAGTTTTACCGAAAACGATGAAGCAGTTAGTGGAAAGTTGTAAGTGGTGCGATGCTCTAGAGGAAATTCGTGTTCGAATTGGAAGACCGCTAGAGTGTATTGCTCATGGTGAAGTATTTTTTTATGACTATATCGTTACAGCAGAGGATGCTATTTACTTATTGAATAAATTAAGTCAATTCTCAATTTATACGATGGAAGAGGAATTAAAGCGTGGGTATGTGACACTCCGAGGAGGTCACAGAATCGGCTTAGCAGGAAAAGTTATTACAGAAAAAAGCGCAGTAAAAATGATCCGAGATGTCTCTTCCTTTAATATTCGTATTGCTCGTCAAAAAATAGGAATTGCTGAACCGCTTTTGCCCTATTTGTATGAATCACGATGGTTAAACACGATGGTAATTGGACCGCCGCAAACGGGGAAAACAACACTTTTAAGAGATGTAGCACGTTGCATGAGTCAAGGTGTAAGTGCTTCGAAAATACCTTCGTGTAAAGTAGGGATCGTTGATGAACGGTCAGAAATTGCTGGCTGCGTGAAAGGTATCCCGCAATATGATTTTGGCACACGAGTAGATGTGTTAGACGCATGTCCAAAAGCTGAAGGAATGATGATGATGATTCGTTCTATGAGCCCAGATATATTAATTGTGGATGAAATTGGTCGCAAAGAAGATAGTGAAGCAATTATGGAGGCAGTGCATGCAGGTGTTCAGCTTTTTATAAGTGCACACGGATTTTCCTATGAGGATGTTGTGAGACGTCCATCGCTAAAGGCAGTGCTAGAGCTTGGTATATTTGATAGGTTTGTGGAGTTGTCAAAAGCGAGGGGTCCAGGAACGGTTATGCAGGTGAAAGATAAATATGGAAAATCGGTATTACCTCATAGAAAGGCTGAGGGCGTATGGTGAAAATATTCGGTGCAGTGTTAATCGTTGCGGTCAGCACCTTTTTCGGGTTTTCATACGCTAAAAGATACAGTGAGAGACCAAGGCAACTTAGATTATTAAAAGCGGCACTTCAATCATTAGAGGCAGAAATTATGTATGGGCATACACCTTTATCTGAAGCTGCTGAGCGATTAGTGAAACAAATGCCGAAGCCGTTAAATTGGATATTTCAAAGTTTCGCTAGAAGGCTAGAAAGTGGAGACCAAACAGTAAGAGAAGCTTGGATAGATAGTTTGAAAGAAAATTGGAAGCTAACAGCATTTCAACAAACTGAGTACGAGATTTTGCAGCAATTTGGTGAAACGCTCGGGCAACATGATCGTGAATCACAACAAAAACATATTCGCTTATGTATTACACATTTAGAGAGAGAAGAAGAAGAAGCGAAAGCATTACAACTGCAATATGAAAAAATGATTAAGAGCTTAGGGGTACTAGCGGGGCTACTTATCGTAATTTTACTGCTATAGGAGGGAGAAAGGCGATGTCCATTGATGTTGGATTAATATTTCAAATCGCCGGAATCGGCATTGTTTTAGCTTTTATTCATACCGTACTAAAAGAATTAAAGCGTGAGGATATTGCAAATTGGGTTATCCTCGTCGGTTTTGTCGTTATTTTATTTCATGTCGCATTTTTAATTAATACGTTATTCGACAAGATTAAAAGTGTCTTTCTCTTCCAGTAAAGGAGGCGGTTCGAATCGAAATTATACAAATTGTCGGATTAGGCCTCGTTGCTACGTTTTTAGCAGCTGTATTGAATCAACATAAATCTAGCATTACGTCATTATTTATTGTGTTCGTAGGTAGCGTGATGTTCCTTCTTTTGATCGATCAAATTCACGCTATTTTACAAATGATTGAAAGAGTAGCGAGTGAAGCGAAAGTTAGCAACGTATATGTAGAAACGTTGCTAAAAATTATTGGGATTGCTTATATCGCTGAGTTTGGAGCGCAAATTACAAAGGATGCAGGGCAGGGGGCAATCGCTTCAAAAATTGAATTGGCTGGAAAAATTTTAATTCTCGTTATGGCGATCCCTATATTGACAGTTGTAATTGAAACTATTCTCGGATTTTTACCGACGGGATAAGGGGGAGTGAATGTTGAGGGGGTTTGGAGCTAAGCTGCTATTTGCTTGCTTCCTTTTCTTTTCTTTACCAGTTGTTGTACAAGCTTCTCCTGTAGAAACAAACGTCGTCGATCAACAATTGGATAAGCTCGGAATTGAAGATGTGAAGCAATTTTGGGACGGGCTTGTTACAAAATATGGGGGTTACTTACCAGAGAGTCAAAAAGGTAGCTTTATGGAGTTTGTAAAGGGAGAAAAAGAGATTTCTATAAAAGAGTGGATGCTTGGTTTATTAAAGTATTTATTTCATGAGCTTGTTGCAAATGGGAAGCTACTTGGAACGCTCATTATGCTCACAATTTTTAGTGCATTGTTGCAATCACTGCAATCGGCATTTTCAAAGAGTAGCGTAAGTAAAATTGCTGATGCGGTTGTATATATGGTACTTATTATTTTCGCTTTAAATAGTTTTTATGTCGTTATGACATATGCAAGAGAAACGATACAAACAATGGTAGATTTCATATTAGCGCTATTGCCAATCTTGCTTGCACTCATAGCAACTGGGGGCGGTGTTGTATCCGTATCGTTTTTTCATCCGATTATCATCTTCTTAATGAATACGAGCGGACTTTTGATGAATTATATCGTTCTACCACTTTTACTACTTGCAACGATATTAAGTATTGTAAGTACGATGAGTGATCAATATAAAGTTACGAAATTGTCCAAGCTTCTGCAAAACGTTAGCGTTGGGATTATCGGTATTTTTTTAACGATTTTTTTAGGGGTATTATCTGTACAAGGAACAGCGACAGCTGTTGCTGATGGAATCGCTGTGAAAACTGCTAAATTTGTAACAGGGAACTTTATTCCCGTAGTAGGAAGAATGTTTACAGAGGCGGCAGACACAGTTATTAGTGCGTCGGGATTATTAAAAAACACAGTCGGAATTATCGGGCTCGTCATTTTATGTTTAATTGTCGCTTTTCCAGCGATTCAAATTTTTTGTATCGCGTTTATTTATAAGTTCGCAGCAGCAGTATTACAACCAGTTGGCGGCGGAGCAATTATTCAATGTTTAGATATCATTGGACGGAGCATCATTTATGTATTTGCTTGCTTAGCTATCGTATCGTTTATGTTCTTTTTAAGTATCACAATCATTATTGCTGCAGGGAACATTACACTTATGATGCGGTAGGAGGTGAAGGGTATGCAATTTGTTACAGAGTGGATTAGAAATATTATCGTATTTTTACTCTTAGCGACAATGCTTCATCTTATTCTTCCAAATTCTAATTTGCAAAAGTACGTTAAATTCGTTGTAAGTCTATTATTAGTTGTATTAATTTTAACTCCTCTTTTTAAACTATTGCAAACAGATGTAAATGAAGTAATCGGGAATTTTAATGAAGAGAAGTATGTAGCAGAAGGATCTGTAAAAAATTCAATAGATTCGAAGAAAAAAGAAATACAAGCTCTAACACGTGCATATAGTTTAGAAGAGATGGCTACCAAAATGAAAAAAGAAGTAGGAAAAGAGTTCGAGAAAAAATATGGTATGACAGTCTCTGAAATACAAATAGTCGCAGTAGAAAGTACAGCGGAAGTAAAATCAGCGAAAGATATTCAATCTGTTGTTGTGACGTTGAAAGAAAAAGAACTTAGTAAAAATGATGCAATCGAAACAGTAAAGCCGGTTGAAATTAATACGAAAGAACCTCCGAAAAAAGTAGAAGAAACGAATGTAGAAATGAAAGATTTCTTTTCAGGCAGGTGGCAACTAGAGAATAAACAAATCCAAGTTCAAATGGAAGGGAGGACAGGTAGAGTAAATGGACAATAAAGATAAAAATTCGAGGTTCTCATTTTTTCGAAACTTATTGAATGGGGATGAAAAAGAAAGCAATGAGAAGGGAAAAAAGGTAACACCTAAGTTTTTACTTGTCCTACTCATACTTGGAATTTTGCTTATGTTTTCTAGTAGTCTCTTTTCAAGTAAAAAAGAAGAAGTACCTGTATTTAAAGAACAAAAAACTCAAAATCAAGAAAAAGACGTACCAACTTTTGGACAAAAAAATAACGATAGTATGTCAAATGTAGAAAAGTATGAAAAAGCGTATGAACAAGAATTAAAAGCAGCCTTAGAAGAAATGTCAGGAGTAAAAGATGTAACGATTAAAGTGAATTTAGATTCATCAGAAGAAAAAATATTAGAAAAAAATACAGTGAAACGTTCAGAAACAACAGGTGAAACAGATAAAACAGGTGGTCAGAGGAAAGTAGAAGACGAGTCTCTTGATGAAAAGACTGTCATCATACGTGAAGGTGATAAAGAAACTCCCGTTGTCTTACGAACAGAGAAACCGAAAGTACGAGGTGTTCTTGTCGTAGCAAAAGGAGTGGATAATATACAAGTTAAAGCGATGGTAAAAGAAGCTGTAATACGACTACTAGATGTACCAGCCCATCGCGTTTCAGTTTCACCGAAAAATTGATAGGGAGGAAATAAAGTGTTAAAAAAACAAACGGTTTGGTTATTAACGATGTTAAGTTTAGTTGTTGTACTATCAGTGTATTACGTAACAACTCCTGACAAAATGAATACAGCATCGCCGGCAACAGGCGAAAAGATTGGACAAGAAAAACAAGGTACTGATAAAGCAGTAACAAATGAAGCACCTAAAGAAACGCCAAAAAAAGAAACTACAAGCAAGGAAACATCAAATAAAGAAACAAATAAAGAAACAGACAAAAAAGAGAGCGCTACAAAAGAAACAAGTAAGAAAGATGCTAATGTAACAGTTCAATCAAGTGATGAAAATTTCACAGCATTACGTATGCAAATGGAAGATCAGCGAAGTGAACAAAAAGCAAAATTACAAGAAGTGATGAATTCAACAAAATCTTCAGCAACAGAAAAGAGTAAAGCAAAAGATAATTTTGATGCAATCACTACAATGGAAACGAAACAAGAATTACTTGAGACAGTAATTAAGTCTCAAGGAGGATATAAAGATGCCCTTGTAAGAGCTGACGGAACTGACATTAGAGTAACTGTAAAAGCAGCAAAACATTCACAAAAAGAAGCGAATAAAATTATACAACTTGTAAGAAGTGAAGGCGGATCAAAAGATGTAGGTGTGAAATTTGATCCACCAGCAAAATAAAAGCTAATAATCCGCGGGGAAATCCTCCGCGGATTATTAGCTTTTACGAATCGGATTGTTTGAAAATAGTTAGATAAAAATAATAATAGAAAAAAGCTATCATTTTCGATAGCTTTTTTCTGTTTCGTCTTTGTAGTTGTTTTTACTATGCTCAACTCGGAACGGAGAAATACGTTGTGAGTAAAAGATTAGCGGTTCATGGTAGCGATGATTACTTTTCCCAGATTTGACGTGGATGAAGAGAACGAATGCCCAGACCATTACGGCAGGTAAGAAGAGAATGAGCCATATCATATGTCCACACCTCGATACGATATATTTTCTACACTTTGAACATACTATTCTTATATGAAGGAATGATGAACGACGTGTAAACAAAAAAATAATATTTGGTAAAAATATGTTATTGACTACAGATGAGGTGAATAATGAGGCGGTAATTATATGTTTACTCTGTAGCATTTTGAAAAAGTAAGGAATGTTTTTTAGTAAGTGGTCTTGCCAATTTTGTGTGAAACTTGGTATTATTACTAGGTAATAAATTTTTATTGGAATAATATTTTTACAGGAGTTTCGATTTATTATAAAGAAATATAAATTGGAATGTTTAAAAAATTTATCGTAAGATGGAAATAGTAACTATTTCTATTAGTAAATGAAATGCATTTTCTAATAGAGTACATCGTATTTTTACAGTCAATCTAGTTTAAATGACGAGAATCTGTAAAAACGGGACAAACAAGAGTATGGGAGTGGATTTTACATGTTTAAAATTCAAGAAGTTCGTGAATTAATTAAATTAATTGATAGCTCTAATATTGATGAATTTGAATACAAAAAAGATGGTACGACAATCAAAATGAAAAAGCGTGGTAATGAAGTTGTTGCGGTGCAAGCACCTGCAGCAAAACAAGCCGTTCAACCAGTGGCACCTGTTGAAGTTGAAACAGCAGTAGCGGCAGCGCAAGTGGAAGTGCCAAAACAAGAAGAGAAAAAAGCTGTTCAAAATGAAAACCTACATAAAATTACATCACCGATGGTAGGTACATTCTATTCTTCTTCTTCGCCGGATACACCTCCATATGTAAGTGTAGGGGATAGAGTATCGAAAGATTCTATCGTATGCATTGTTGAGGCTATGAAATTATTTAACGAAATCGATGCTGATGTAGATGGCGAAATTGTTGAGATTCTTGTTAATAACGGACAGCTTGTTGAGTATGGACAACCGCTATTTCTTGTGAAAGCGTAATAAGGGAGTCTTTGTGATGATAAAAAAAGTATTAATAGCCAATCGTGGGGAAATTGCTGTACGAATTATTCGTGCTTGTAAAGAAATGGATATTGAAACAGTCGCAATTTATTCAGAAGCAGATAAAGAGTCACTTCACGTACAAATTGCAGATGAGGCGTATTGTGTAGGGCCAACCGTTTCGAAAGAAAGCTATTTAAATTTAACGAACATTATTAGTGTTGCGAAGTTAACAGGTTGCGATGCTATTCATCCGGGATACGGATTTTTAGCAGAGAATGCAGATTTCGCAGAGTTATGCCGTGAATGTAACTTAATTTTTATCGGCCCAAGTCCAGAAGCTATTTCAAAGATGGGCACAAAAGACGTTGCTCGTGATACAATGAAAGAAGCAGGGGTTCCGATTGTACCAGGTTCACAAGGGATTATTAAAAATACCGAAGAAGCGATTGAACTTGCTAATCAAATTGGATATCCAGTTATTATTAAAGCGACTGCAGGTGGCGGTGGAAAAGGTATTCGTGTTGCACGCCATGAAGAAGAGCTTGTAAAAGGAATTCAAATTACACAGCAAGAAGCTAGTACCGCTTTTGGGAACCCTGGTGTATACTTAGAAAAGTACGTTGAAGATTTCCGCCATGTTGAGATTCAAATAATGGCAGATACACACGGAAATGCCATTCATTTAGGAGAGCGTGATTGTACAATTCAGCGCCGCTTGCAAAAACTACTAGAAGAAAGCCCATCACCTGCACTTGATGAAAATGTGCGCAAGCAGATGGGTGAGGCGGCAGTAAAAGCGGCGGTAGCGGTTGATTATACAGGTGCTGGTACGGTTGAGTTTATTTATGAATATAAAACGAAAACCTTTTATTTCATGGAGATGAATACGAGAATTCAAGTTGAGCATCCGGTTACTGAAATGGTAACAGGGATGGATTTAATTAAAGAACAAATTCGTGTTGCTTCTGGAGAAAAGTTATCGTTACAGCAAGAAGAAGTACAATTTAACGGTTGGGCAATTGAATGCCGAATTAATGCGGAAAACCCTGCCAAAAAATTTATGCCATCTCCGGGTAAAGTAGAAATGTACTTGCCACCAGGCGGATTTGGTATTCGCGTCGATTCAGCTGTATATCCGGGATATTCAATCCCACCTTTCTATGATTCGATGGTTGCTAAATTAATTGTTCACGGAAAAACACGTGAAGAGGCAATTGCAAAAATGAAGCGTGCACTCAGTGAGTTTGTCATTGAAGGCGTACATACAACAATCCCGTTCCATTTGCAATTGCTAGATCATCCTGATTTTGTAAAAGGTGAGTTTAATACGAAATTTTTGGAAGAGCATGAACTTGTGACGCAGTGATACATTAAAGGAGGTTTTTTTTCATGGCTGAACATATGTTAGATATGGGTCAAGATACAACTCTTGGTAAAGTAGAAATTGCACCAGAAGTAATTGAAGTAATCGCAGGTATTGCAGCTGCTGAGGTAGAAGGTGTAGCGGCAATGCGTGGTAATTTTGCTACAGATGTTGTTGAGAAGTTAGGTAAGAAAAATCATGGTAAAGGTGTAAAGGTTGAATTAGCAAACGAAGATATTATCGTTGACCTTTATGTTGTGATGTACTTTGGCGTAGCAATTCCAGTTGTTGCACAAAAAATTCAAGACAACATTCGCCAGGCGCTCTTTACAATGACAGGGCTTGAGCCAAAAGAAGTGAATGTTCACATCGTTGGCGTAACATTCGAAACACAAAAAACAGAAATCGAACCAGTGTAAGAATGAAAAAGGTGCCTAGTAACATAGGCACCTTTTTTATCGTTTCATTTCTTCACAAATTAAAACCCTCTAATTATTATACTATTTCAAAAAATAAGAAAACAAAAAGGAAATGTTTCGTTTTTCCAAAAAACGTACATTGTGATAAGATATGGAACTTGAAGTTAATCTTTTTATTATTTTTCAGCCTTGTAACCCGTGTGTGAAACGATAAATTGTGTTATTATCATTGTATTATAAGGTTGGAAAATCAATGAAAACTGTAAGAGTAAGTGAATTGACGGCTTATAAATTATAATAATATAACAAAGCATAAGGAAAGACTTGAAGCATAAAGGAGAGTTACAATGAAACGTAGGACGGCTAGAGAAAGAGCGATGCAAGCATTATATCAAATGGATATTACAGGTGAATTAGAACCGAAAGTAGCTGTGGAAAACACGCTAGATGAAGGTGAAGAAACAAATGAATTTCTAGAATCACTTGTAGTAGGTTTTGTAGAAAATAAAGAAGTAATTGATGAAGCGATTCGTCAAAACTTAAAAAAATGGAAGCTTGAGCGTATTAGTATTGTTGATCGCAGTATTTTACGTGTAGCTGTGTATGAAATGAAATACATGGAAGAAATTCCACACAACGTAACAATTAACGAAGCAATTGAAATTGCTAAAACATTTGGGGATGAGGAATCTCGTCGTTTTATTAACGGCGTTTTATCTAATATAAAAGATACACTGTAATTTCTTTAAGGGGGAATCTTAAAATGGTAGCAGTAATCATCAAAGGAAATGAAGTTGCGGAGAAAAAACGAGCACAATTAACAGAAGAAGTTGTGAAGTTGAAAGAGCAAGGGATTGTACCAGGATTAGCAGTTATTCTAGTTGGAGAAGATCCAGCGTCTCGTTCTTATGTAAAAGGAAAAGAAAAGGGCTGTGAACAAGTAGGAATCTATTCAGAGCTAATTGAACTTCCTGAAACAATTACGGAGGAGCGTTTACTTGCTGAAATCGATCGCTTAAATGGCGATGACCGTATTAATGGTATATTAGTGCAATTACCTTTACCAAAACATATTGAAGAAAAAGCTATCATTGAAAGAATTTCACCAGAAAAAGATGTAGATGGATTTCACCCAATCAGTGTGGGACGCATGATGACGGGACAAGATACATTCCTTCCATGTACACCGCACGGTATTGTAGAATTAGTAAAAGAAACAAACCTTGATATCTCAGGAAAACATGTTGTAGTAGTTGGAAGAAGTAATATTGTTGGCAAGCCAGTGGGACAATTGTTCTTAAATGAAAATGCAACTGTCACATATTGTCATTCTAAGACGCAAAATATGAAAGAGTTAACGAAGCTAGCTGATATTTTAATCGTAGCTGTTGGACGACCTAAAATGGTAACAGCTGATTATATTAAAGAAGGAGCGGTTGTAATCGACGTTGGTGTAAACCGTTTAGAAACAGGTAAACTTTGTGGCGATGTTGACTTTGACAACGTGTTAGATGTTGCAGGTTACATTACACCTGTGCCAAAAGGCGTTGGTCCAATGACAATCACAATGCTTCTTCATAATACTGTTGAATCTGCTAAACGTGCAGGTGTCGTTTGTAAATAATTTGAGTCGGCTATGAGGAGAGAGAAATGGAGAAACAATATTTAACCGTTACAGCGTTAACGCGCTATATAAAAACAAAAATAGAATATGACCCGCATTTGCAGTCTGTTTGGTTAAAAGGTGAAATTTCCAACTTTAAAAATCATAGCCGTGGCCACATGTATTTTACATTAAAAGATGAAAATGCAAGAATCGCAGCGGTTATGTTTGCGGGTCATAATCGTAATATTAAATTCAGACCTGAAAATGGGATGAAGGTACTCGTGAAAGGGAAAATCTCTGTTTACGAGGCGAGTGGTTCTTATCAAATTTATATTCAAGACATGCAGCCTGACGGAATCGGAAACCTGCATCTAGCTTACGAACAACTAAAGGTTCGTTTAGAGGAAGAAGGCTTGTTTTCTCAAGTTTATAAAAAAACAATTCCTCCTTATGCTAAAACAATAGGTGTGATTACGTCACCAACAGGGGCAGCAATTCGTGATATTATAACAACGATTAAACGGCGTTATCCAATTGGAAATATTATTGTGTTTCCAGTACTTGTACAGGGGGAGTCAGCAGCTCCCTCGATTGTACAAGCGATTCGTACAGCGAATGAAATGGAAGAGATAGATGTCCTAATCGTTGGGCGCGGTGGAGGCTCTATTGAGGAATTATGGGCGTTTAATGAAGAAACGGTTGCAAGGGCCATTTTCAAGAGTGAAATCCCTATTATTTCAGCAGTAGGTCATGAAACAGACTTTACAATTGCGGATTTTGTTGCTGATTTACGAGCGCCAACACCGACTGCAGCGGCTGAACTGGCAGCGCCTAACATTATAGAGTTACAAGAAAAGGTATTACAAAGAACTCTAAGATTGCAAAGAGCAATGAGAGAGTTAGTACATAAAAAAGAAGAAAAACTACAAGTATTGCAAAAATCTTATGCGTTTCGTTATCCAAGACAAGTATATGAGCAAAAAGAAGAGCAATTGGATAGAGCGTTAGAACAGCTTGTGTTAGCGAAAGAGCGCTATATTGATAAAAAGGTAAATCAGTTAAAACAGCTTTCATTTTATTTAGAGAAGCACCACCCATCTCAAAAAATTATGCAAACAAAGGTAGCAGTTGAAACATTGCAAAAGCAATTGCAACGTGAAATGCAAACATTACTTCAAACGAAAGAATTTGCCTTTGTAAGAGCTGCTCAAAAACTTGAAGCGCTAAGTCCGCTTAAAGTAATGATGAGAGGGTACGGGCTTGTATATGATGAAGAGAAGCAAGTGTTAAAAAGTGTGAAAGATGTCAGCCTTGGAGATGCTGTTTCAGTTCAATTACAAGATGGAATACTAGATTGTAGCGTATCAGGCATAGAGGAGCGTGAATTGAATAATGGAAAATAAATTAAGCTTTGAAGAGGCAATTTCGCAACTTGAGCATCTCGTTTCTAAGCTAGAGCAAGGTGACGTACCTTTAGAAGAAGCAATTTCTTATTTTAAAGAGGGTATGGAATTATCTAAGCTTTGTGATGAGAAGTTGAAGAACGTACAAGAACAAATGGCAGTTATTCTTGGGGAAGATGGAGAGCTTGAACCGTTTACTGCTTTAGGAGATGAAGCATAGTGACAATTGCTTTTGATACTTTTTTGAAAGAAAGTAAAACTTTCGTAGAAGAGAAGCTTGTAAGCTATGCAAATGAATTGCAATGTCCAAATGTACTTCGTGAAGCGATGGCATATTCTTTGGAAGCGGGTGGAAAGCGTCTCCGCCCGTTACTTGTATTTGCAACATTACAAGCGTTTGGTAAAGACAGAAATCTTGGAGTAGGTGCAGCTTGTGCTCTTGAAATGATACATACATACTCGTTAGTTCATGATGATTTACCTTGTATGGATGATGATGATTTAAGAAGAGGGAAGCCTACAAATCATAAAGTATTTGGTGAAGCGATGGCAGTTTTAGCAGGCGATGGTCTATTGACGTATGCGTTTCAAGTTATTATGGCATATGAGCAAAAGGAAATCTCTGCTGAGAAAAAAGTAAGACTTGTACTTGAGCTTGCAAAAGCGGCAGGGCCAGAAGGAATGGTTGGCGGACAAGTGGCAGATATGGAAGCTGAAGGAAAACAGCTTACGCTTGATGAACTAGAGTACATCCATAAGCATAAGACCGGGAAACTACTTGAATTCGCGGTGCTCGCAGGGTCGATCCTTTCTGATGCTACAGAAGAGCAGGAAGAAAAGTTACTTGCGTTTGCAAAATATATCGGCCTAGCTTTCCAAATTCGAGATGATATTTTAGATGTGGAAGGAACCGAAGAAGAGATTGGAAAACCGATTGGTAGTGATGTTTCCAACGAAAAGAGCACATATACGACGTTATTTACTATAGATAGAGCGAAGGATATTTTAGAAGAAACAATTGCAAAAGCAAAAGATGCTATTGGTTCCTTGCAATTACAAGATGAATATTTACTATCTATTTGCGATTTGATTGCAAAACGTAATAACTAATATAACAGCGTTTTCATTTGTTGAGTCATTTATCATTTTATGATATAAATGTAGGAAAGGTTTTTCTTTTCTTGTTATTGGCAAAAATATATGTAGATTACATTGCCGTTATCACTTCGTGTTAGCGGCTATTTTTTTCATCGCCTAAAGAAATATGGTTTATAATAGGTTTAGGGCGCAATAGACTGGGTAATAGCAGGATAAGGTAAAAGATAAAAAAGAGAATTTCTTGTTTGGTGTAAATGTTTTTTATAATATTTGACATGTTGACAGATTATGAAATGAAAGTGAGTGATCCGTGTGGATCTAACGCAAATTCAAAACCCTAGTTTTTTGAAAGATATGTCTATTAATGAACTAGAGGAATTGAGTGAGGATATTCGTAAGTTTTTAATTGAAGAGCTCTCTCAAACAGGTGGACATATTGCACCTAATTTAGGTGTAGTAGAACTCACAATTGCTCTGCATAAATTATTTGATAGTCCGAAAGATAAATTTTTATGGGACGTAGGACATCAATCCTATGTACATAAAATTTTGACAGGACGTGCGAAAGAATTCGGCACATTAAGGCAATATCAAGGTCTATGTGGTTTCCCAAAACGTTGCGAGAGTGAGCACGATGTGTGGGAAACTGGCCATAGCTCAACATCATTATCTGCTGCAATGGGAATGGCTCTAGCACGTGATTTAAAGAAAACGAAAGAATATGTTATACCAATCATTGGTGATGGTGCTTTAACGGGCGGAATGGCTTTAGAAGCATTGAACCATATTGGACATGAAAAAACAGACATGATTGTTATTTTGAATGATAATGAAATGTCAATTGCGCCAAACGTTGGTGCACTTCATAATGTTCTTGGACGTCTACGTACCGCAGGAAAATACCATTGGGTAAAAGACGAACTAGAGTATATATTGAAGAAAATCCCAGCAGTTGGCGGGAAAGTTGCTGCGACAGCAGAGAAAATAAAAGATAGTCTTAAATATTTATTAGTATCCGGTGTCTTTTTCGAAGAGTTAGGATTTACATATTTAGGTCCAGTCGACGGACATGATTATGAAAAGTTATTCGAAACGTTGCAATATGCAAAGAAAACAAAAGGCCCAGTGCTTGTTCATGTTATTACGAAAAAAGGAAAAGGTTACAAACCAGCTGAGAGTGATGTTATTGGTACTTGGCATGGAACAGGACCTTATAAAATTGAATCAGGTGACTTCGTTAAACCGAAAGAAGTTGCACCAGCATGGAGTGCTGTTGTTAGTGAAACAGTACTTAAGCTAGCGAGAACGGATGAGCGTATCGTTGCAATTACACCTGCAATGCCTGTTGGATCGAAACTTGAGAAATTCCAAAAAGAATTCCCAGATCGTATGATTGATGTAGGTATTGCAGAACAGCATGCTACAACAATGGCAGCGGGTATGGCAACGCAAGGTATGAAGCCATTCCTAGCGATTTATTCAACATTTTTACAAAGAGCATATGACCAAGTTGTTCATGATATATGCCGTCAAAATTTAAATGTTTTCATCGGAATCGATCGCTCTGGTTTAGTAGGAGCAGATGGTGAAACGCATCAAGGTGTATTTGACATCTCATTCTTACGTCACTTGCCGAATATGGTACTTATGATGCCAAAAGATGAAAATGAAGGGCAACATTTAGTATATACGGCGATGCAATATGAAGATGGACCAATCGCATTACGTTATGCGCGTGGTAATGGACTTGGTGTTCATATGGATGAAGAACTAAAGGCGATTCCAATCGGTTCATGGGAAACGTTAAAAGAAGGTACACAAGCGGCTATTTTAACATTTGGTACGACAATACCAATGGCAATGGAAGCAGCTGAGCGTCTTGAAAAGGCTGGAATTTCAGTGAAAGTAGTGAACGCTCGCTTTATTAAACCGATGGATGAAGCATATTTACATGATCTCTTAGGAAAAAATATACCGATTTTAACGATTGAAGAAGCGTGTTTAATCGGTGGTTTTGGAACGGGAGTAGTTGAATTTGCGTCTGAGAACGGGTACCATAGGGCGTTAATTGAAAGAATGGGTATTCCAGACCGTTTCATAGAGCACGGTAGTGTAACAAAATTATTAGAAGAAATTGGTTTAACGACAGATGCTGTTGTAGACCGTATTCATACAATGATTCCATCAAAACAAAAAAGGGCGTAACAAATGAGTGCAAAAAAAGAAAGAGTAGACGTACTATTAGTAGAGCGAGGACTTATAGAAACACGTGAGAAAGCAAAACGCGCCATTATGGCCGGACTTGTATATGCGAATGAGATGAGACTTGATAAGCCAGGAGAGAAAATCCCGCAAGATACAGAGATTACGGTGAAGGGACAAGTTATGCCGTATGTAAGCCGTGGTGGTTATAAACTTGAAAAGGCATTAGAGACATTTCATCTGGATTTACAAGATAAAGTTATGATAGATATTGGTTCATCAACTGGTGGCTTTACAGATTGTGCACTTCAAAATGGAGCGAAATTATCTTATGCATTAGATGTAGGATACAATCAACTTGCATGGAAATTGCGCCAAGATGAGCGTGTTGTCGTAATGGAACGGACAAACTTCCGTTACGTGACACCAGCAGACTTAGAAAGTGGTTTACCGCAATTTGCTAGTATCGATGTTTCATTTATATCATTAAAGCTTATATTGCCAGTTTTAAAAACAATGCTTATGCCTAATGGAGATGTAGCAGCGTTAATTAAACCGCAGTTTGAAGCTGGAAGAGAGCAAGTTGGGAAAAAAGGTATCGTTCGCGATAGAAAAGTACATGAAGCTGTTGTAGAAATGATTGTCGAGTTTGCTTTAAAAGAAGGCTATGATGTGGAAGGTTTAACATTCTCACCAATTACGGGTGGGGATGGTAATATTGAATTTTTAATTCATCTGAAATGGCATGGTGAACGTGAGAATGGCGAAAATCATTCTCCGATTTCTATAGAGCAAGTTGTTACAGAAGCGCATGACGTTCTAAAACAAAAAGGGAAAGGGGAATAACATATGTTGTTCCTCTTTTTGCTGTAATTGTATAATGATTGTAAAAACAATTGTGTACAAGAAACGAATTATAAGTTAACATAAATAAGTGAAGTATACCAATGTTTAAACTATGGTAAGAGATAGTGTGAGGTGCAAATGTATGAATAAAGGTCAGCGCCATATTAAAATCAGGGAAATTATTGCAAACAAAGAAATTGAAACACAAGATGAATTAGTTGATATTTTACGTAATGAGGGATTTAATGTAACGCAAGCAACTGTATCGCGCGATATTAAAGAACTGCACTTAGTGAAGGTGCCATTACATGATGGGCGCTATAAATATAGCTTGCCAGCAGATCAACGATTTAACCCGTTACAAAAATTAAAACGAAATCTAGTGGATTCATTTGTAAAATTAGACACGGCAGGACATATGCTTGTGCTAAAAACATTGCCTGGTAACGCTCATTCACTTGGGGCACTTATTGATCATTTAGAGTGGGATGAGATCATCGGAACCATCTGTGGTGATGATACTTGCTTAATTATTTGCCGTACACCTGAAGATACAGGTGTTGTCTCTGATCGTTTCTTAAATATGCTGTAACAAAAAAATCTTGTTTGCTTTCCTCTGTAAAGTGGAAAGTGAACAGGATATTTTTATGGGTTAAAAACATGAATTTTTAATTGTAATATAATATTTTCTTTGAATAAAATAAGAAAATAGGTGGATTGACCCGTAAAACAAATGTTTGGTACAATGGAGCGGTTAGAAAAGTAATTTATACATACAAACATATAGTATGACTATTTGAATAAACAACTGAAAAAAGCCCTTAATAGGGGATTAGTTTATAACGAGGTGAATGGGGCATTGTTATCGGAATTATCGATTAGAAACTTTGCTATTATTGAAGCATTAAATATTTCTTTTCAAAAAGGTTTAACGGTTTTAAGCGGTGAAACAGGGGCTGGAAAATCGATTATTATTGATGCAATTAGTTTACTTGTAGGTGGCCGTGGGTCAGCAGAATTTGTTCGATATGGAACAGAAAAGGCTGAGATTGAAGGGCTATTTTATGTTGAAGATGAGAAGCATCCATGTATTGAAAAGGCAGAAGAGTTAGATATAGAAATAGAAGATGGCATGATTATTTTAAAGCGTGATATTGCTGCGAACGGGAAGAGTGTATGTCGTGTAAATGGGAAGCTTGTTACACTTAGCATATTAAAAGAAATTGGGAAAACACTTGTTGATATTCATGGACAGCACGAAACGCAAGATTTAATGAATGAAGAACGACATCTGTTTATGCTTGATCACTTTGATGGGGATCGAATCGTTAAACAATTAGACATATATCAAAACGTATACGCTGACTATGAAAAATTAAAAAAACAATTGAAATCGTTAAGTGAAAATGAGCAACAAATGGCACATCGCTTAGATTTAATTCAATTTCAACATGAAGAAATTCGCAAGGCGGATTTAAAGATGGATGAAGAAAATGAATTAACTGAGGAACGATTGCAAATTTCTAATTTTGAAAAGATTTATAAAGCGTTAGGTGATGCATATCGTTCGTTAAGTGCCGACGGACAAGGGTTAGATAATGTAAGAAGTGCAATGGGGCAAATGGAAAGTATTACACATTTAGATGAAGTGTATCAAGAGAATCATGATTCAATTGCAAATAGCTATTACTTATTAGAAGAGGTTGCCTATCAACTGAGAGAAAAGCTCGATATGATGGAATATGATCCAAATCGTTTAGATGAAATCGAAACACGTTTGAATGAGATTCGTATGCTAAAGAGAAAATATGGAAATACTGTAGAAGAGATTTTAGCGTATGCTGATAAAATTGAACAGGAAATTTTTACGATTGAAAATAAAGACGTTCATATTGAAACGACGAAGAAGCAGTTAAAGGAATTAGAAAGTGTTATTCTGAAAGAAGCAACGTTGTTAAGTAATATGCGTCATGAGCTTGCAGAGCACCTTACAAATGCCATTCATCAGGAATTAAAAGAATTATACATGGAAAAAACAAAATTTGAAGTGAGAATTATGAAGCGAGAAGGAAATGCAGAAGAGCCACTTGTGGAGGGAGCGCCGGTAAGACTTACGGCGGATGGCTACGATCATGTGGAATTTTATATTTCAACAAATCCAGGTGAGCCGCTAAAACCACTTTCAAAAGTCGCTTCTGGTGGAGAGTTATCTCGTATTATTTTAGCTTTAAAAAGCATTTTTTCTAAGCATCAAGGTGTTGCATCTGTTATTTTTGATGAAGTGGATACGGGTGTAAGTGGCCGGGTCGCACAGGCTATTGCAGAAAAAATTTATAGAGTATCAGTAAACTCGCAAGTACTTTGTATTACGCACTTACCTCAAGTAGCTTCAATGGCGGATTCGCATTTATTTATTCGAAAACAAGTAGCGAATGATCGAACAATTACGTCAGTTACCGTTTTAACTATGGAGGATAAAGTAACAGAAATAGCTCGAATGATTTCGGGTGTGGAAATTACAGATTTAACGACAGAACATGCGAAAGAATTACTTACGCAAGCGCATCATTTTAAACAGACAGCAGAGGCTATCCAGTAATGGATAGCTTTTTTTCTCAAATGATGATTTCTTAATTCTTCCGGTTATAAATAAAGCACTGCAAGGAGAGATTAAAAAGTGAAGCCAAGAGGCTGAATGTGGGGTAGGAGCGAGGAGAGTGAACAAATTGAAATTAGAAAGATTTCGCAAAATAATAGGTATTTTTCTCCTTGTTTCTTTAGTTTTTATTGGGTGTTTTAAACCGCTTCGGACGTTTATCTCATCCCCAAAACAACTTGTTGTTTTTGAAGGACAACAATCAGAAATAGCTTCATTACCAGTATTTAAAGCTGCATCAACAGATCGTCATGTGTTTACAGTAAGTTCAAATGAAAAAAAACAAGGACTTATGGTAAATTCTCATCAAAATGGTGAAGCAGATATGGTGTTTCAACTTGCTGGTTTTCCAGTGAAAAAAGTAAATGTGAAAGTGTTAAAAGATTTCAAAGTTATTCCAGGTGGACAATCAATTGGTGTGAAGTTAAACACAAAAGGGGTACTTGTTGTAGGCCATCATTTAATTCAAACTGAAAAAGGGAAAGTATCTCCTGGTGAAACAGCTGGTGTACAAATTGGAGATATGATTACTGAAATTAATGGCAAAACAATTGAAAGGATGAGTGATGTAGCACCATTTATTCATAATAGTGGTGAAACAGGTGAACCACTTAATCTTGTTTTGTTAAGAGATGGAAAACATATCCGCACTAAATTAACACCACAAAAAGACAGTGGAGAATCGTCTTATCGCATTGGTTTATATATTCGTGATTCGGCAGCTGGAATCGGAACAATGACATTTGTTCATCCAGATTCTATGAAGTATGGGGCACTTGGTCACGTCATTTCTGATAACGATACGAAAAAGCCGATTCAAGTCGAAGATGGACAAATTATGCGTTCGACAGTTACATCAATTGAAAGAGGTAGTCATGGGAATCCAGGAGAGAAATTAGCGAGGTTCTCACCAGATCGTGAAGTGATTGGTAATATTACAATAAATAGTCCATTTGGTATTTTTGGCAAATTGAATACAAATATGACAAATGGCGTAATGGATAAAGCAATGCCTATTGCACTATCTCATCAAGTAAAAGAGGGACCTGCAAAAATATTAACAGTTATTGCTCAAGATAAAGTGGAAGCGTTTGATATTGAAGTTGTTAGCACAGTGCCGCAAAAGTTTCCGGCGACAAAAGGCATGGTCATAAAAGTGACAGACAAACGTTTATTAGCAAAAACGGGTGGTATCGTACAAGGGATGAGCGGAAGCCCAATTGTACAAAATGGAAAAGTAATTGGTGCTGTTACACATGTGTTTGTAAATGATCCAACATCCGGCTATGGTGTTCATATCGAATGGATGTTACATGAGGCTGGAATTAACATTTATGATCAAGAAAGAAAAGCGAGCTAATTAATAATTAGCTCGCTTTTCTATTGAAAAATTCGTTGAAATTTTGTAAAAGCTCCGCAAGAGGTGTTTTTTGTTGTAAAATAAAAGAAAAGGGTTGAACGTTTCGTTGTATTTCTATGATGGAATGTGTTGCGAAAGAGAATAAATGAACGATAAACATATTTTTTTGTGATTTTATCGGAAAGTAACAAACTTTAAAAGGGAATTTTCACACAATTGTCGAACAATTCATGTAGCCTAGAAGGATACACATGTCGGAGAATCGATTCGGTAAGGGAGGAAAAGCTGTGGAGAAAATTAAAGTATGTCTTGTGGATGATAATAAAGAATTAGTATCAATGTTAGAGAGTTATGTAGCTGCTCAAGATGATATGGAAGTAATCGGTACTGCTTATAATGGTCAAGAGTGTTTAAATTTATTAAAAGATAAGCAGCCGGATGTACTTGTTTTAGATATTATTATGCCACATTTAGATGGTTTAGCTGTACTAGAGAAAATGCGACATATTGAAAGGTTAAGACAGCCTAGCGTAATTATGTTGACGGCATTTGGGCAAGAAGATGTGACGAAAAAAGCAGTCGACTTAGGTGCTTCCTATTTCATATTAAAACCATTTGATATGGAGAATTTAACGAGTCATATTCGTCAAGTGAGCGGTAAGGCAAACGCTACTATTAAACGTCCACTTCCATCTTTCCGTTCAGCAACGACAATAGATGGAAAGCCGAAAAACTTAGATGCGAGCATTACGAGTATCATTCATGAAATTGGTGTACCTGCTCATATTAAAGGATATATGTACTTAAGGGAAGCAATTTCTATGGTGTATAACGATATAGAATTACTTGGATCTATTACGAAAGTATTGTATCCAGATATCGCGAAAAAATATAATACAACAGCAAGCCGTGTTGAGCGTGCAATCCGTCACGCAATTGAAGTAGCATGGAGTCGTGGAAATATTGATTCTATTTCGTCCTTATTCGGTTATACAGTATCCATGTCAAAAGCAAAACCTACGAACTCCGAGTTTATCGCAATGGTTGCGGATAAGCTGAGACTTGAACATAAGGCTAGCTAATCGTTGTTGTATCAAGGCGTTAGGCATATTTCATAACAAAATTTAATAACCAACCAATTACATATGTAGGAAATAAAGTACATAGGTAATTGGCGGTTAATTTAAAAACCTCTTAATTATTGGGATTTTAATTCCGATAATTAGGAGGTTTTTTGTTGATAAAAAGCACACAATTATCATATCGAGATTTAGGTGATTTATCCCGCATTAACGGGCGATAAGACTCTTACCTTAAAATTCGGTGGGAGATCAACTGCCCGGAAACGCCCGATTGGTTCAAATAATAATCAATGGGGACGAACAAAATCCCACTGATTAAAGTTTCAGTTTATACTATATAAATCACTCCGAAAGAGTAAGGCGAATGCTTGATTCTGCAAAGAGGAAGTTAATTGAGGTTATATTTTGATAGGATTCTCGTTTTTATTTGCTTTAAATAGCAGACAGCTTCGTTTCAACTTCTTTAAAAGGGGTGACTAAATTTCAAGATCTAAAATTCGAAATATTTAGTACAGTGAAATAGCTTAACATAATATAATTCTTTTGTAAAATATTGTATAGAGAAGGGGTAGCATGACGCAGATAAAGGTTATGCCAGAACAGCTAGAACAGTCAGCAAAGCTTGTTCTTGAAACTAAAAATAGGTTAGAACAAATACATAAAGATTTATATAACCAAACGGAATACGTAGCTTCAATGTGGAATGGTGCAACGAGTCAAAGGTTTTATCAGATGAAAAGGTAGAAGAAGGGGCAATGTGCGGCAAACCCTCTGAAAAATCTATGCTTAGAAAAATTTGGGACGGTATATACGTTGGTTCTGGGCAAGTTATTGGGGGGATTGTAGAAGGATTTGATTCACTAGACGATACGTAACAAAAGAAAATATTAAGTGTGCTATAGGTCATCCTATAGAGACAATCTTTACTGCTTGGAATGCTGTTTCGGATTCATTTATGAATGATGTTTGGCATGGTGATGCAGAGAGTATTGCAAAATGGGGAACGAATACTTTTATAGACGTTGGATTAGGATGGGCTGGGGATAAAGGGATAAGCAAGGTAGGGAAAATAACTACACACGGTGAAAGCGTGAATCTATCAAAATTCTCAGAAGGTATCTCGTCCGTTTCGAATCAATTACCATTGAAAGAACGATTTGCATTCGCAGGTACTAGTGGCTTTGGTAGCAATCAGATAAAAACTTTTGAAGCTTTACAAGAAGCCCGTGATACATTTATATTTTCTGAAACTGGTGGAAGAAGTAGAGTTAAAGGTGTACAAGAAGTAATAAAAGATTATGCAGATAAAGTTCTTGATAGAGTAGATGTAAAAAATGAGTATCCCGATTCGTATACAGCATCTAAAGTATTACGTGAAGAACTTAAGGATGCAGGGATTGAGCCACCCCCATATTCTA
Organism: Bacillus thuringiensis; assembly: GCF_001455345.1. Classification (GTDB taxonomy): domain Bacteria; phylum Bacillota; class Bacilli; order Bacillales; family Bacillaceae_G; genus Bacillus_A; species Bacillus_A thuringiensis_N. The sequence continues at coordinate 4,092,594 of NZ_CP013274.1, read as the reverse complement.
ATGCAGCACACCATCTAACGCCTTGGAATGATAAAAGGGCTATTGAAGCACAAGAATTATTAAAAGAATTTGGGATACACCATGATTCTGCTGCTAACGGAGTATTTTTACTATATAAAGTAAATGATTGTGTGACTACTGAAGTGTTACATATAGGTAACCATAGTACGGATTATATGAAAGAGGTAACTAAGGTACTAAAAGAAGTTAAAGAATATGGTGGTACTCAAGCAGACGCTGTTGCAGCTTTACATGACATAAGAACACGTTTATTAGATGGCAGCTTAAAATTAAATAACCCGAAATAATTTATGAACAGATTAAATATAAAGGAGAAGGAAAATGAAAATTTGGGAATTAAAGGGTTCATCTGATAACTATGAGTCTTTCCAACTATTAAATTATAAAAAGGATAAGAAATATTTTGAAGGGAAATTCAACTCCACTACAATTTTACTAGATTCATGGGGAGAAATATTTATTGAATGTCTAGAAGAAGGAAATCATAGTGATTTTCCTCATTTTTGGGGAGAAACTGGTGCACCAATGATTAGCGAACAAGCGAAAAAATTATTAGAACCTTTAATAGGTGCTAATGTTGAGTTTCTTCCACTTATTAATAATACAACAGGTGAAGTATATTATGTAGTTCATGTTTTAAATGTATTAGATGCAATTGATAGTGATAAAGCAATTTTAAAAAAACTAATTACAGGTTTAATAATAGGTTGTGAAAAATTTGCATTTACTCCTAATGTTATTCAAAATGAAATGATTTTTAAAGTATATATAAATAAAAGGATTCACCCTACTGCTGTTTTCGTATCAGATGAATTTAGAAATGCAGTGTTAGAAAGTGATTTAAAAGGTTTTGAATTTGTAGAGGTATGGGATTCAGAAGCGAATATGTAAAAGAAAGTCCTAAAATAACTGATAGGAGCTAACAGAAAAGAGGGGATCTTTTAATTGACTATACATGTTTGAAGCAAGGGTTAAATTGAATCACGGTATATCTGATGAGGGATTTTAGCAAGGAAGTCATCCATGATATAATAGAAAATAATAAAAAGTCCTGCAAAACAGGACTGTATTATTCTTCGTCTTTATTCTGTTTTTCTAATTCAACTAACTTTTGAATTAAAATGTGCTGCGGCATATGCATAAGTTGTTCAAGTGGAACACCTAGTGCTTTTGATAGGCGGACTGCAGTGTCTGGAGAAATTTGTAATGGTCTCATAGAAGTACCTCCTTTTTCGTATAGTATAGCATAAGATTGGGGGAGTGAGGATGACTCTTATATTTGCACATCGTGGTGCAGCAGGAACGTACCCAGAAAATACAATGATTTCATTTGAAGCAGCTGAATCCTTTAGAGCAGATGGAATTGAGCTCGATGTTCAATTAACAAAAGATGGAAAAGTTGTCGTCATTCATGATGAAACAGTGAACCGGACAACAAATGGAAAAGGTGCGGTTCGAAATTATTTATATGAAGATTTATGTAAATTAGATGCGAGCTATAAATTTGGTGATAAAGTAGGATTTTGTAAAATACCTCTTTTAGAAGAGGTGTTAGAATGGATTGAAAAAACAGAGTTGCTACTTAATATTGAACTTAAAAATAATAAAATTCCATACAGAGGCTTAGAGGAAGAAGTTATAACGCTTGTACGGAAATTTAATCTAGAAGATCGTGTTATATTTTCTTCATTTAATCATTACAGTATGAAAAGGTGTCATATGATGGCCCCTGATATTCAAACAGCGATTTTATATCGTGAAGGCTTGCATAGCCCGTGGGCATATGCGAAAAAGATGGGAGCTACTGCGGTGCATCCTAATTATCGTTATCTTCAAGATGCCATTGCTGAACTAACGATGGAAAGTGATGTAGAGGTTCGGCCCTATACAATTAATGAAGAAACACTTATGCTGAAATATTTTGAGATGAATATATCGGCGATTATTACGGATTATCCTGAAACGGCAAGAACGTTATTGCAAATAAAAAAATGAGACCGCGTGTAACGGTCTCATTTTTTATGTGTAAATAGCAGGGCTTTCCTATCTTCTAAAGCGAGCTTGTACTTTATTTCGTTTACGGTCTCGGTGTAAGACGAAGCCACCAAAAATATAAAACCCGAGCGCGAAGCAGAGAGCGCCGATTAAAAATTGTAACCATAGTATAGAGAGTGGGGGAAATAGGATCCCGAATACAGTATCTCTCATTAACTTAATGCCAAACACAGCTAATGAAATAGGGATGAGTGCTAATAATAGAGCAAGGTAACGCTGCATATAAACGCTCCTTTTCAGATTATTTTGTTTATTTTAATGATGTTATATGAAAAGGGGGTTTGTCAAGAGGGGGCTGAACGAGTAAGATAAGGGTGTGAAAAATTTTGCAGAGATACTTCGAGAGGAAGTGTAATATATGAAACAAAAAGTTTTAATTGTTGGTGCAGGTGAAGGTGGCAGTACACTGCTGAATCTGTTGCAAAGTTCGAATATATTTCAAATTATAGGGATTATTGATATAAATCCGATAGCAAAAGGATTGCAAATGGCTAAGGAGTACGGGGTTACAATTGGAGAGAGTGTAACGCCGTTTCTTTCTATGCGCATTGATGTAATGTTTGATATGACAGGTGATGATGATTTACATAAAGAGTTATTAAAGAAAAAGCATAAAGATACTCTTCTTATACCAGGTGATATTGCGAAAATTGTTACGAGATTAGCACATGAGAAGGAAGATTTAATTGGAAAGTTAGAAGAACAGACGCAGCAAGGGGATTTAATTTTAAATTCTACGCATGACGGTATGATTGTGATCGATCGAGAGGGACAAGTTCGCCTATTTAATAAAAGTGCAGAGCGTATTATCGGATATAAAAAGGAAGATGCGGTGGGGAAATATATTTTAGAAGTTATTCCGACTAGTAAGTTGCTTCGTATTATACGTACGAAACAAATAGAAGTGAATTATGAACTGACGTTGGAAAATGAAAAGAAAATTATTACAACCCGTATTCCGATATTAAAAGAGGGAGGCGAGGTGCAAGGGGCATTTGCGATTTTTAAAGATATAACAGAAGTGGTAGACCTTGCAGAAGAAGTTACGGATTTAAAAGAGATTCAAACGTTACTTGAGGCGATCATCAACTCCTCTGAGGAAGCAATTTCAGTTGTGGATGAAAAAGGAAGAGGGTTAGTAATTAATCCTGCGTATACGAAATTAACAGGTTTAACAGAAGAGGACATTATTGGGAAACCAGCTACAACCGATATTGTAGAAGGTGAAAGTATGCATATGAAAGTACTTCGAACACGTAGGGCGGTACGCGGCATACATATGAAGATTGGGCAGAAAAAGCGAGATGTAATTGTAAACGTAGCGCCAGTTATCGTTGATGGAATATTGAAAGGAAGCGTCGGTGTAATTCGTGACGTATCAGAAATTCAAAAGTTAACAAATGAATTGAATAGAGCGAGGCAAATTATTCGAACGTTAGAAGCAAAATATTCATTTGAGGATATTGTCGGAAATTCAGATGAAACAACGGCTGCGATTGAACAGGCAAAACTTGGGGCGAATACACCAGCAACAGTATTACTACGCGGAGAGTCAGGGACAGGTAAAGAATTATTTGCGCATGCTATCCATAATGGAAGTAATCGAAAATATAATAAATTCGTTCGTGTAAACTGTGCGGCTATTTCGGAGACGTTGTTAGAAAGTGAATTATTCGGTTATGAGGAAGGTGCATTTTCTGGAGCGAAAAGAGGCGGGAAGCGTGGATTCTTTGAGGAAGCGAATAACGGCAGTATCTTTTTAGATGAAATAGGAGAACTGTCTGCAAATACACAAGCGAAACTCCTGCGCGTGTTGCAAGAAAAAGAGATTGTAAAAGTTGGTGGCACGAAAGCAATCCCTATAAATGTTAGGGTAATTGCGGCGACACATGTGAATTTAGAAAAAGCCATTCTAGAAGGAGAGTTTAGGGAGGATTTATATTATCGGTTAAATAAAATTCCAATTCAAATTCCATCTCTTCGTCAGCGTAAAGGGGATATACCGGCAATCGCAGAAAGATTAATTCAAAAAATAAACCAAGATTATGGCCGAAATATAGAGGGGCTCACTGATTCGGCTATTTCATATTTACAATCATATGAATGGCCAGGGAATGTGAGGGAACTTGAAAATATTTTGGGGAGAGCTATTATCTTTATGAATTATAACGAGACCTATATTGATGTACACCATTTACCGCCATTACATAACGAAGAGCAGGTGGAGTCAAAGCAAACTCATTTATTACCTGAGTTAGAAGAAAAGCCACTAGAACATTTAGTGACAGAGTTTGAAGGGAATATCATTCACGAATATTTAGAGAGGTTTGGTGGAAATAAAACGCAAACGGCAAGAGCGTTAGGAATTTCGGTTCGAAATTTATATTACAAGCTAGAAAAATATGAGTGTGCAAAAAATAGCATGCAATAAATTGCGTACCGTGCAATTTATTGCATGGTATACAAAAAGTGACAAAATAAGACAGAATCTTTTGTTATTTTCCAAAGTATTGATTTTACTGCATTTTGAATGCGTTTTCATTATTGGTAAGACCACTTTTAAAAGTTGGCACGGTATTTGCTTTATAAAAAGACGAGGGACGACGGAAAGGGTTGATTACAAAATATGAAGTTAGAACACTTAATTGATCAAGCGGCTGGCCAACCTAAAAAAACTGTGGCTATAGCAGTAGCTGAAGATCATGAAGTAATTGAAGCTGTAGCGAAAGCAATTACATTACAGCTAGCTCAATTTCGTCTATATGGAAATCAAGAAAAAATAATGGGGATGCTACAAGAACATGGTTTACAAACTTCAGAACATATTGAAGTGATTGCGGCAGCATCAAGTGCTGAGGCTGCAGAACTTTCTGTTAAAGCTGTAAGAAATGGCGAAGCAGATGTGCTTATGAAGGGGAACATCCCAACAGCAAATATTTTGAAAGCTGTATTAAATAAAGAGTGGGGACTTCGTAAAGGTAGCGTACTTTCACACGTTGCAGCATTTGAAGTTCCAAATTACGATCGTCTGATTTTTGTTACGGATGCAGCGATGAACATTGCACCTGATGTAACACAAAAAGCTGCTATTATACAGAATACTGTAGAAGTTGCCCGGGCAATAGGAATGGATTTGCCAAAGGTAGCACCCATTGCAGCGGTAGAGGTTGTAAATCCTGCGATGCAAGCAACAATTGATGCAGCGATGTTAACTCAAATGAATCGCCGCGGACAAATTAAAAATTGTGTCGTTGATGGACCACTTGCTTTAGATAATGCAGTATCACAAATTGCAGCAGAACATAAAGGCATAGTAAGTGATGTAGCAGGTAAGGCAGACATTTTACTCGTCCCAACGATTGAAGCTGGAAATGTGCTATACAAATCACTCGTATACTTTGCGGATGCAAAAGTAGGAGCAATGATTGCTGGCGCAAAAGCACCGATTGTTTTAACATCTCGTGCTGATTCAGCAGAAACAAAAGTATATTCATTAGCATTGGCAGTTGCGACTGCTTCAAAATAAACCAAATAGGGTAAAACACTAGGGGGAAACGACAATGACATTAGAAATCTTCGAATACTTAGAAAAATATGATTATGAGCAAGTAGTATTTTGTCAAGATAAAGAATCTGGTTTAAAAGCAATCATTGCAATTCATGATACAACACTTGGACCAGCTCTTGGTGGAACAAGAATGTGGACATATGATTCTGAAGAAGCGGCGATTGAAGATGCATTGCGTCTTGCAAAAGGAATGACATACAAAAACGCAGCAGCTGGCTTAAACTTAGGTGGTGCGAAAACAGTAATTATCGGTGATCCACGTAAAGATAAGAGCGAAGCGATGTTCCGTGCATTAGGACGTTACATTCAAGGACTAAACGGACGTTACATTACAGCTGAAGATGTTGGTACAACAGTAGATGATATGGATATTATCCACGAAGAAACTGACTTTGTAACAGGTATTTCACCATCATTCGGTTCTTCTGGTAACCCATCTCCAGTAACTGCATACGGTGTTTACCGTGGTATGAAAGCAGCTGCGAAAGAAGCTTTCGGTACTGATAATTTAGAAGGAAAAGTAATTGCTGTTCAAGGCGTTGGTAACGTAGCATATCACCTATGCAAACATTTACACGCTGAAGGAGCAAAATTAATCGTTACAGATATTAATAAAGAAGCTGTACAACGTGCAGTAGAAGAATTCGGTGCAACAGCAGTTGAGCCAAATGAAATTTACGGTGTTGAATGTGATATTTACGCACCATGTGCATTAGGCGCAACAGTTAATGATGAAACTATTCCACAACTTAAAGCAAAAGTAATCGCAGGTTCTGCAAATAACCAATTAAAAGAAGAACGTCACGGTGACGTCATTCATGAAATGGGTATTGTATACGCACCAGACTATGTTATTAATGCAGGTGGCGTAATTAACGTAGCAGACGAATTATATGGATACAATAGAGAACGTGCACTAAAACGTGTTGAGTCTATCTATGACACAATCGCAAAAGTAATCGAAATTTCAAAACGCGATGGCATAGCAACTTATGTAGCAGCAGATCGTCTAGCTGAAGAGCGCATTGCAAGCTTAAAAAACTCTCGTAGCACATACTTACGCAACGGTCACGATATTATTAGCCGTCGCTAATCATTCATATATAACTTTTACAAAAGGTGTGGATACCTCGTATGAGGTTTCCACTTCCTTTTAAATTTATTAGTGGAGGTTGCAACATTGTCTGTAAATCGAATTCTTGTTATTAACCCAGGTAGTACATCCACAAAAATTGGTGTTTTTGATAATGAAAGACCTGTTCTAGAAGAAACGATTCGTCATGACGTAGAACAGATTGGAAAATATAAGCGAATTATCGACCAATATGAGTTTCGTAAAGAAACGATTTTAGAAGTTCTACATTCTCATGGTATTAACATTTCAAAATTAAACGCTGTTTGTGGGCGTGGTGGATTACTTCGTCCAATCGAAGGCGGTACGTATACAGTAAACGATGCGATGTTAGAAGATTTAAAAAATGGGTTTAGTGGTCATCACGCTTCAAATCTCGGAGGCATTTTAGCCTATGAAATTGCTTCTGGATTAAATATTCCTGCATTCATTGTGGATCCTGTCGTTGTAGATGAGATGGAGCCAATTGCTCGTATAAGTGGTATTGCTGGTATGGAACGTAAAAGTATTTTCCATGCATTAAATCAAAAAGCTGTTGCTCGTAAAGTAGCTGATCAATTAAATCACAAATACGAGGATTTAAATTTATTAGTTACACATATGGGCGGCGGTATTACAGTTGGTGCTCATAAAAAAGGAAAAGTTATCGATGTAAATAATGGCTTAAACGGAGAAGGACCATTTAGCCCAGAGCGTGCTGGTACAGTACCAGTAGGACAGCTAGTTGAAATGTGTTTCTCTGGTGAGTATTACCGAGACGAAATGGTGAAACAGCTTGTCGGACAAGGTGGACTTGTAAGTCTAATCGGTACAAATGATGCAATTAAAGTAGAACAAATGGTTGAAAAAGGTGATCCTGAAGCAACTCTTATTTATAAAGCAATGGCATATCAAGTTGCAAAAGAAATTGGCGGAGCTAGTGCTGTGCTTCACGGGAAAATCGATGCAATCGTATTAACTGGTGGACTTGCGTACAGTAAAATTCTTGTTGATGAAATTAAAGAACGAGTGGACTGGATTGCAGATGTTATCGTACATCCAGGTGAGGATGAGTTAGAAGCGTTAGCAGAAGGAGCACTTCGTGTATTACGTGAAGAAGAAGCGCCGAAAGAGTATGTAGTAAGAGAAAAACAAACAGTAGCTAGGGGTTGAGATAATGGCAAGAGAATATGATTTAGTCATCGTTGGCGGTGGTACAGGTGGATATGTTGCTGCTATTCGCGCATCACAACTAGGATTAAAAACAGCACTTGTTGAAAAAGAAAATCTTGGTGGTACTTGTTTACACAAAGGATGTATTCCTAGTAAAGCTCTTTTACGTAGTGCGGAAGTATACGCAACTGCTAAAAAAAGCGAAGAGTTCGGGGTTATTGCAAGTAATGTAGAACTAAACTTTGCAAAAGTACAAGAGCGTAAAGAGAAGATTGTAACGCAGCTTCATAAAGGTGTTCAACACTTAATGAAACAAGGTAAAATTGATGTGTTTGAAGGTATTGGCCGTATTCTTGGCCCATCTATTTTCTCTCCGATGCCAGGTACAATTTCAGTTGAACTTGCAAGTGGAGAAGAGAATGAAATGTTAATTCCAAAAAATGTACTTCTTGCAACAGGTTCTCGTCCAAATTCATTACCAGGTTTAGAGTTAGACGGAGAGTACGTAATGTCTTCAGATCACGCCCTAAAAATGGAAACGCTTCCTAGTTCGATTATTATTGTCGGTGGCGGTGTAATCGGTATTGAGTGGGCATCTATGCTTGCTGACTTCGGTGTAGAAGTTACAGTGTTAGAGTATGCGAAAACGATATTACCACTAGAAGATCAGGACGTTTCAAAAGAAATGCAACGTCTATTCAAGAAAAAAGGTATTAAAGTGGTAACTGGTGCAAAAGTATTACCAGAAACATTGGTAAAAGATAATGGAGTAACAATTCAAGCTGAACATAACGGTGAGAATAAAGAATTTAAAGCAGAAAAAATGCTTGTATCTGTAGGAAGACAGGCTAATACGCAAAATATTGGTTTAGAGAATACGGATATCGTTGTGGAAAAAGGATACATTCAAACAAATGAGTTTTATCAAACGAAAGAATCTCATATTTACGCAATTGGAGATGTAATCGGTGGCTTACAGCTTGCTCACGTTGCTTCTCATGAAGGAATTGTTGCAGTAGAACATATTGCTGGTAAAGAAGTTACACCAATTGATTATTCTATGGTATCAAAATGCGTATATAGCAGCCCAGAAGTTGCTTCTGTCGGTTTAACAGAACAAGAAGCAAAAGAAAAAGGCTATAAGTTAAAAGTAGGTAAGTTCTCATTCCGTGCAATCGGAAAAGCACTTGTATACGGAGAATCTGATGGCTTTGTAAAACTTGTAGTTGATGAAGAAACAAATGACATTCTTGGTGTTCATATGATTGGACCACATGTAACAGATATGATTTCTGAAGCTGGTCTTGCAAGAGTACTTGATGCAACACCTTGGGAAGTAGCACATACAATTCATCCGCATCCATCATTATCTGAGGCGATTGGTGAAGCAGCACTAGCTGTAGATGGAAAAGCGTTACACGCATAAAAATGTGGATTTAGGAGGTTATGAAAAATGGCAGAAGTAAAAGAAAAGCGCCATGAAGAGCTTGGCTTAAGTGATGAGCAAGTATTAGAAATGTTCCGTACGATGTTACTTGCACGTAAAATTGACGAACGTATGTGGTTATTAAACCGTGCTGGTAAAATTCCATTCGTAATTTCTTGTCAAGGACAAGAGGCTGCACAAGTTGGGGCAGCGTTCGCTCTTGATAGAGAAAAAGATTATGCATTACCATACTACCGTGATATGGGTGTTGTACTAGCGTTTGGTATGACAGCTAAAGAACTTATGTTGTCAGCTTTCGCAAAAGCTGGAGATCCAAACTCTGGTGGTCGTCAAATGCCTGGTCACTTCGGTCAAAAGAAAAATCGTATTGTGACAGGTTCATCTCCAGTAACAACGCAAGTGCCACATGCAGTTGGTATTGCACTAGCTGGAAAAATGGAGAAGAAAGATTTAGTAACGTTTGTTACATTCGGAGAAGGTTCTTCAAACCAAGGTGACTTCCATGAAGGAGCAAACTTTGCTGGTGTACACAAACTACCTGTTATTTTCATGTGTGAAAATAATAAATACGCAATCTCTATTCCGGTTGAAAAACAATTAGCATGTAAAAACGTAGCAGATCGTGCAATTGGTTACGGTATGCCTGGATATACAATAGACGGAAACGATCCGCTTGCAGTGTATAAAGCTGTAAAAGAAGCGGCAGACCGTGGCCGCCGTGGTGAAGGCCCGACTTTAATTGAAACAGTATCATATCGTTTAACAGCACATTCTAGTGACGATGATGATCGTGTTTATCGTGATAAAGAAGAAGTAGAAGAAGCGAAGAAAAAAGATTCAATTATAACATTCGCAGCTTATTTAAAAGAAGCTGGCGTGTTAACTGAGGAATCTGAAAAACAAATGTTAAACGAAATTATGCATATCGTAAACGAAGCAACAGAATATGCAGAAAATGCTCCGTATGCAGCACCTGAAGATGCATTGAAGCACGTATACGCAGAATAGGGGGGGAACGTTTCATGGCTGTAATGTCTTATATTGATGCTATTACATTAGCAATGCGCGAAGAAATGGAACGCGATGAGAAAGTATTCGTTTTAGGAGAAGATGTTGGTAAAAAAGGTGGCGTGTTTAAAGCGACACACGGTTTGTATGATCAATTTGGTGAAGATCGTGCGCTTGATGCACCGCTTGCAGAATCTGCAATCGCTGGGGTAGCAATTGGTGCTGCAATGTATGGTATGCGTCCAATCGCTGAAATGCAGTTTGCTGATTTCATCATGCCAGCAGTAAACCAAATTGTTTCTGAGGCAGCAAAAATTCGTTATCGTTCTAACAACGATTGGACTTGTCCAGTTACAATTCGTGCACCATTTGGCGGAGGCGTTCACGGTGCATTGTATCATTCACAATCTGTAGAAGCGATGTTTGCAAACCAACCAGGTTTAAAAATTGTTATCCCTTCTACACCATATGATGCAAAAGGCTTACTAAAAGCTGCCATTCGTGATGAAGATCCAGTATTGTTCTTTGAACATAAACGTGCATATCGCTTAATTAAAGGTGAAGTACCAGAAGATGACTACGTATTACCAATCGGAAAAGCAGATGTAAAACGCGAAGGTGATGATATTACTGTTATCACATACGGATTATGTGTTCACTTTGCTCTTCAAGCAGCTGAAAAGTTAGCACAGGACGGCATCTCTGCACACATTCTTGATTTACGTACTGTATATCCATTAGATAAAGAAGCCATCATTGAAGCAGCTTCTAAAACAGGTAAAGTTCTTCTTGTAACAGAAGACAATAAAGAAGGAAGTATTATAAGTGAAGTGGCAGCAATTATTGCTGAGAACTGTCTGTTTGATTTAGATGCGCCAATCGCACGTCTTGCAGGTCCAGACGTTCCAGCAATGCCATATGCACCAACAATGGAAAAATTCTTTATGGTAAATCCAGATAAAGTTGAAAAAGCAATGCGTGAACTTGCGGAATTTTAATCGGGGGGACTATACATGGCTGTAGAAAATATTACAATGCCTCAGCTCGGGGAGAGCGTTACAGAGGGTACAATTAGTAAATGGCTCGTTAATGTTGGCGATCACGTAAATAAGTATGATCCGCTTGCAGAAGTAATGACTGATAAAGTAAATGCTGAAGTACCATCTTCTTTCACTGGTATTGTGAAAGAGTTAATCGCTGGTGAAGGTGATACGTTAGCTGTAGGTGAAGTCGTTTGTGTGATTCAAGTAGAAGGCGCAGATGAAGTAGCTGCAACAGCTGTTGAGGAAAAAACGAAAGAAGAACCAAAAGCAGAAGTAGCTACGCCTGAAAAAGCACCGAAAGCAAAACAACCAACTGATGGGAAACCACGTTTTTCACCAGCTGTGTTAAAACTTGCGGGTGAGCATAACGTGGATTTAGATTTAGTAGAAGGTACGGGAGCAAATGGCCGTATCACTCGTAAAGATATTTTAAAGCTAGTGGAATCTGGAAATATTCCGCAAGCAGGTGCAAAAAAAGAGGAAGCGGTAGCAGCAGTAGTAGAAGCGCGTCCAGAAGCACCAAAAGCAGCACCTGTAGCACAAAAAGTAGAAGCTGCAAAACCAGTTTCTGTACCGACAATGCCTGGAGATATCGAAATTCCAGTAACAGGTGTGCGTAAAGCAATTGCAGCGAACATGTTACGTAGTAAACACGAAGCGCCACATGCTTGGATGATGATTGAAGTAGATGTGACAAACCTTGTGTCATACCGTAATTCAATTAAAGGTGATTTCAAGAAGCGTGAAGGCTTTAACTTAACGTTCTTTGCTTTCTTCGTAAAAGCAGTAGCACAAGCGTTAAAAGAATATCCTCAAATTAATTCAATGTGGGCTGGCGATAAAATCGTTCAGAAGAAAGATATTAACCTTTCTATCGCTGTTGCAACAGAGGACGAACTATTTGTACCAGTAATTAAACACGCGGATGAGAAGACGATTAAAGGTATCGCTCGTGAAATTACAGAACTTGCAGGAAAAGTACGTACGAAATCGTTAAAAGCGGACGAAATGCAAGGCGGAACATTTACAATTAATAACACAGGATCATTCGGTTCTGTTCAATCTATGGGTATTATTAATTACCCACAAGCGGCTATTTTACAAGTTGAATCAATTGTAAAACGTCCAGTAATTATGGATAATGGTATGTTCGGTGCTCGCGATATGGTTAACTTATGTTTATCACTTGATCACCGTGTATTAGATGGCTTAATTTGTGGTAAGTTCTTAGGACGTGTAAAAGAAATTTTAGAAAATACGTCAGAAAATAATACATCTGTATACTAATAAAAAGCTCGCTTATGCGAGCTTTTTATCATCTTATTTCTTCATCTACAACCTACTATATGTATAATATCTTTCCCAGTAATCTTACAATGAACGATTATGTATTAGGAATTTATGAAAATACATTGCTGATATATGGTATATGGATATAAAATAAGAAAAGAATAATTTTTTTGGCAAATCTTACTGACGAAACTGTAGTATAATATATTGTATTGTATGAAAAAGAGAGTTATTCTATATAAGTGTTTTATAGATAATGTGTAATCAGTCGTCAAAACATGAAGAATGTTGACTCCTGGTTTTTTATTTTGCTGTAACAATGTTTCAGGAGGATGTCATGAAAAGAAGTACCGAGTTTCTAAAAAGTTTAGATGTAAAATTAATATTAATTTTGTTAGCATTATGTGTTACGAGTATAGCTGCTATATATAGCAGTCAGCAAACTGGCCAGTATGGAGAGGCAAACTTTGCGATGAAACAGGGTTTGAACTACATAATTGGAGTTGTATTGTTATTGCTTGTTGCAAGCATCGACTTAGATCAATTACAAAAATTGTCTTGGCCACTTTATATCGTCGGATTTGGTTCACTTATTCTTTTGAAAATACTACCGGTTTCCACTTTCACACCTGAAAAATTAGGTGCAAAAAGATGGTTTGTATTTCCGTTAGTTGGACAAATTCAACCATCTGAGTTTTTCAAAATTTCATTGCTTCTCGTAGTAGCAAGTATAGCAGTGAAACATAATGCACAGTATATGGCAAGGACATTCCAAACGGATTTACAATTAGTAGGTAAAATTGTGTTAGTATCCCTTCCGCCTATGGCTGTTGTATATAGCCAACCGGATACAGGGATGGTGTTCTTATATGCTGCTGCAATTGCATGTATTTTATTTATGTCAGGTATTCAGAAGAAATTGATAGCGTTATGTACAGTTATTCCAGTCACCATATTATCTGCGTTAATATTTATTTACGTAAGGTATGAGGATTTCTTCTTTAATAAGTTAGTTACGTTACTAAAACCTCACCAACAATCACGTATTTTAGGTTGGTTAGATCCATTTGAACATACAGATCAAGGTTATCAAACACAGCAATCGATTTTAGCTGTAGGTAGTGGCGGTATGGAAGGGAAAGGGTTTGGCGAAGGAAACGTCTATATCCCTGAGAAGCATACTGACTTTATTTTTGCTACAATTGCCGAAGAAGGTGGATTTATCGTAGCAGCGTTAGTTGTATTCTTATTCCTATTACTACTATATCGAACAATTATTATCGGTTATTCTGCTGATAATTTATTCGGTACATTATTATGTGCTGGATCAATTGGGATATTAACGGTTCAAATATTCCAAAACATCGGTATGATCGTTGGATTAATGCCTGTAAAAGGGATTGCATTACCGTTCTTATCATATGGAGGAAGTTCCTTGTTCTCGAATATGATTATGATGGGTCTCATATTATCCGTACGAAAAACGTATAAAAAGTATATGTTTTCCGTCAAGTAAGAAAAGCTGATTCGTTTAAAAACGAATCAGCTTTTTTACATATATGCTCTTAAACGTTGCAAACTAAAACAAAGTAGCAGTTTGAGACGGGTAAGGAGTGCAAAGTGATGCATATGCATATTTTTGAAGGGGCACGGCACCTTTCTAATAGTGAATGGGTTATTCGAGCTATCATAGCATACATATTTTTAATATTAGTTGCGAAAGCGATGGGGCAAAGGTCCATCGCGCAACTTCGTTTTTTAGATGTTGTATTAGTGTTATTGCTTGGTGGGAATATTTCTAACGCATTATCTGATGAAAAAGTGGGATTACTCGGCTCGATGATTACAACGTTCATACTTGTTGTACTTCACATTATAAGCTCAGTCTTAATGTTGAAATGGGATAGATGGAGACGCTTTTTAGAGCCAGCACCTATTATTCTTATACATAATGGTTCCATTGATTTTAGCAATTTGAAAAAAGCGAGAATTACGGTGGAATATTTATTTTCGGAACTTCGCATGCGAAATGTGAGTGATATTCAAACGATTAAATTAGCATTGTGGGAAGCGAATGGTGTTGTTTCTATATTTCGGTATCCAGAATATGAAGCAGCTTCTCGGCTTGATCTTAGAGTAGCAGGAAAAAAATCTCCAGTTGCTTTTATTCTAGTGAAGGATGGAAGAATTCAGCAAGACGTTCTTGCTTTAATTGGAAGAACAGAAGAGTGGGCGAAAGAGTTTTTAGAGAAGAGTGTGGAAATCGAATCCATTATGTTAGCTACAGTAGATGAATCACATAAAATAAATATTTTGTTAAAAAAATGAAAAATATACGCATTTTGTCGTTTCATACATATGATACAATAGTGTGGACAACGAAAAAGGAGGCGATACGATGGGATATGTAGAAGAATTACGAAAAATAGTTGGTCATCGCCCTTTAATTTTAGTTGGTGCTGTTGTACTCGTTATAAATGAACATGGATATGTATTATTACAGCAACGAACAGAGCCTTACGGAAAGTGGGGGCTGCCTGGCGGGCTCATGGAGCTTGGTGAATCACCAGAAGAAACAGCAAACCGGGAAGTATATGAAGAGACAGGAATAAAAGTGAAAAATCTGCGATTAATTAATGTATTTTCTGGAGCGAACTACTTTACAAAATTAGCAAACGGCGATGAATTTCAATCCGTAACGACCGCTTATTATACAGATGAATACGAAGGGGATTTTGTTATGAATAAAGAAGAGGCAGTTCAGCTTAAATTCTTCCAAGTAACAGAACTACCTGAATATATTGTGGGGTCTCATAAAAAAATGATTGTTGAATATATGAAAATTATGGAAAAAAAGATATAATAATAGCGAAAGAAATACAAAAACACAGCTCTGGTTGGTAGTCCAGACGCATGATTTCGTGTCAGTAACCTTCCCCCTCCGGGATGTCCCGTATTTCTAATTTTTTAAAGGAGGGGCTGTCAATGGATTTGACAGTATATCACGATGGTCAATTTTTTGTAGGAATTATTACATGTAAAGAAAAAAGGAAGTTGTATGGGGCAAGGTATATTTTTGGAACGGAATCTTCAGACGAAGAAGTGCTTATATTTGTGAACGGTTCAATGTTAGCGTATTTTCAGCACTTTGCAAAATGTGGTGTGGAATTGAAAGAAAAACAGCGTTCCAAAAATATAAAGCGGATCATACGACAAGCAGCAAAAGAAGTAAATGTAAACCGTTTTACTAAGGCGCAAGAGGCAATTAGCTTATCTTATGAACTGCATAAACAAGAAAAGAAAGTGCAATCTAAAGAGAATCGAGAAGCAAAAAAGCAAAGAAGGCGTTTAATTAAAATACAAAAAGCAAAGCAAAAACATCGCGGTCATTAAGAAAAGGTGTCAGAGCCCTGCTCTAACACCTTTTCTATGCCTAAATACAAGTAAGTTTACTTGTATTTCATAAACATTAACTGGTAAGATACAAATAGATAGTTTTAGAGGAGGGAAAAGATTGATTAATTTTAACTTTTTTATGAATGATGTTGTCCGCCAAGCGCGTGAAGAGATTGTCTCTGCTGGATATACAGAATTGACGACGCCGGAAGCAGTAGAAGAAGCGTTTAAAAGAAATGGAACAACACTTGTAATGGTAAACTCTGTATGTGGTTGTGCAGGTGGTATTGCTCGTCCTGCTGCTGCGCATTCCGTACATTATGATAAACGTCCTAACCATCTTGTAACGGTGTTTGCAGGTCAAGATAAAGAAGCAACAGCAAGAGCTCGTGAATATTTCGAAGGGTATCCACCTTCTTCTCCATCATTTGCATTATTAAAAGATGGAAAAATTGTAACGATGGTAGAGCGTCATGAAATTGAAGGGCATGAACCGATGCAAGTTATTGCAAAACTACAATCGTATTTCGAAGAGAATTGTGAAGAACTATAAAATAAGCGAAAAGGCGGTACGTCCACAATCAAGTGGATGTGCCGCCTTTTTTATTTAGTATTAAAATTTATGAGATATGCATGGTTGTGTTATTTTATGCAGTTTTTTATACATATCAATTGCTGTTTGTACGGTTATTTCATTTATTTTTATTTTATATATTGCATAAAAATGAAAGTGCTGATACAATACAAACATCGAATAAATATTCTATTTAACTTTTAAATATACATTATTAGGGGGAAGAAATATGAAGAAATTATTATCAATATCGTTTGCACTTATTTTAATTGTAAGTATGTTTAGCGCTTGTAGTAATGGGGAAGAAAAGGCTACGGGAAAAAATAAAAAAGTACTGGTTATGGGAACTTCAGCAGATTATAAACCATATGAATACGTAGAAGCTTCAAAAAGTGATGAAATTATCGGCTTTGATGTTGATGTTGCTAAATATATCGGAAAAGAACTTGGTTATGAAGTGAAAGTGAAAGATATGGATTTTGGTGGTTTATTAGCATCTCTTAGCTCAGGAAAAGTTGATTTCGTAATGGCGGGTATGACGCCAACTGCAGAGCGTAAAAATAATGTTGATTTCACAGATATTTATTTTGTTGCGAAAAATATGGTCGTGTCTAAAAAGGATTCTAATATTAAATCTGTAGAGGATTTAAAAGGGAAAAAAGTAGGGGTACAAACAGGATCTATTCAAGAAGAGAAAGCAGCAGAATTTAAAAAACAAGTAGATTTCAAAGTTGAGGGACGTGACCGTATACCAGAAATCGTACAAGAAATTAAAGCAGGTCGTTTTGATGCTGCAATTATAGAAGACACAGTTGCTAAAAATTATTTAGAGAAAATGAAAGATTTACAAGGAATTGAAATTAAAGAAGCGCCAGAAGAAGTAGGAGCAGCAATTGCCCTTCCGAAAAACAGTGATAAAACAGCTGAATTTAATAAAGTAATTAAAAAAATGCAAGAAAATGGAGAAATGGATAAATTAGTGAAGAAATGGTTTGGCAGCGAAAAATAAGCTGCCTTTCACTTTTCTGTGAGGGGAATGAAAAGAATGAACTTAGATTTTTCGGCGATTACGCCTTCGATACCATATATATTAAAAGGCTTAGAAGTTACTTTGAAAATTGTAGCAGTATCAGCTTTAGCAGGATTTATTTTAGGAACGTTATTAGCACTTTGTAAAATTGCTAGAATACGAGCGTTAAATATAGCGGCAGATCTTTATACATCAATTTTCCGTGGTACACCACTTGTATTGCAATTAATGATTATTTATTTCGGTGTACCGCAAATAATTGGTTATGAAATACCGGCCTTTTTAGCGGCTGTACTAGCATTTAGTTTGAATTCAGGTGCATACATGTCAGAAGTAATCCGTGCCGGCATTCAAGCAGTTGATAAAGGACAAACAGAAGCAGCAATGGCTTTAGGAATTCCTTACGGGAAAATGATGCGAAATATTATTTTTCCTCAAGCATTAAAAAATATATTACCAGCGCTTGTGAACGAGTTTGCGACACTTACGAAAGAATCGGCTGTAGTAACAGTAATAGGAGCGACGGATTTAATGCGCCGTGCTTACATTGTAGGCGGTGAGACGTTTAAATATCTGGAACCATTACTTTTTGTTGGACTCATTTATTATATGCTAGTCATTATTCTTACATTAGTCGGGAAGGCAATTGAAGGGAGAATGAAGAAAAGTGATTAAAATTGAAAACCTTCATAAATCATTTGGAAAAAACGAAGTATTAAAAGGAATTACAACAACGATTGAAAAAGGGGAAGTAGTAGCAATCATTGGACCGTCTGGATCAGGGAAATCAACATTTTTACGTTGTATGAATGTGTTAGAAGCACCGACAAATGGTCACATTTGGATTGGAACGGAAGAAGTAACGAATCCGAAAACGAATATTATGCATGTTCGTGAAAATGTCGGAATGGTATTTCAGCATTTCCACCTATTTCCTCATATGACTGTATTAGAAAATATTACGTATGCTCCTATCAATGTAAAAGGAGTAACGAAACAAGAAGCTGAAAAGAAAGCCGAAAAACTGTTAGAAAAGGTCGGTTTATTAGATAAAAAAGATACGTATCCGAATCGTCTTTCGGGAGGACAAAAGCAACGTGTAGCAATCGCGAGGGCGTTAGCGATGGAACCAGAAGTAATGTTATTTGATGAACCGACATCAGCACTAGATCCAGAAATGGTAAAAGAAGTGTTAGAAGTTATGAAATCATTAGTTACAACAGGAATGACAATGGCGATTGTTACACATGAAATGGGATTTGCAAGAGAAGTAGCAGATCGTGTTCTCTTTTTAGATGGTGGAAAACTTGTAGAAGATAGTGCGCCAGCAGAATTTTTTGCAGCACCGAAAAGCGAGCGTGCGCAACAATTTTTACAAAAAATATTGTAATATGTAAAGGTTACGTGAATAATAAGTAGAAAAGGATGACATTGTGTCATCCTTTTCTTATACTAACTGTAAATAAGTTTATACATATAGGGGCAATGCTATGTTCAAAATTGGATACCGTACAGTAAAAACAGCAATAGGGACAGGCGCAGCAGTTTTTATTGCTCAGTTATTAGGGTTAGAATTTTATAGTTCAGCGGGTATTTTGGTTATATTATGTGTACAAAATACGAAACGGAAATCACTTCAAGTATCATTACATCGTTTTTTAGCTTGTGTATTATCAATGTTGTTCGCGTTTTGTATTTTTGAAACAATTGGATATACACCACTAGCAATTAGCATATTGTTACTTACATTTATTCCGACTGCAGTTATGCTCAAAATTCAAGAAGGTATTGTCACGAGCTCGGTTATTGTTATGCACCTATATTCATTGAAACAAATCACATGGCTTATTGTTGGGAACGAAATTGCGATATTAACGATAGGGATTAGCGTGGCTCTATTAGTGAATATGTATATGCCGAGTAGTGAAAATAAGCTAAAAGAGTATCAGGATAAAATAGAGAGTAATTTTAAAACGATTTTGTTTGAAATGGTTGTGTATTTACGAAATCGAGAAAGTAGTTGGAGCGGGGCAGAACTCATTGAAACCGAGAATATGTTAAATGAAGCAAGAGATTTATCGTTTAAAAAACTTGAGAATGCATTTATGCGAGAAGATGATTATTACTATCGTTATTTTAATATGCGTATGCAACAATTCGAAATTTTAGAGCGAATGATACCACTAGCAGCTTCTTTATCGTGGACGTATGAACAAGCTGACATGATTGCAGATGTTGTTGAAAACATTGGTAATGCTATTAGCCCTGAGAGTACAGGCGTTATTTCCTTAAGGCAGCTTCAAGAAATGAGGGAGTTATTTAGAGACATGCCATTGCCAGCTACACGCGAAGAATTTGAGATACGTGCGAAACTTGTTCAACTTGTGTATGAAATGGAACAATATTTACTCATTAAAAGTCGCTTTAAGGGAAAGGATAATATAAAAGAACTTATATAGAAGGTAGGAATTATCTATGCCGTATCTTCTCTCTATCATATTATGTCTTTCTTTATCGCCGATTTGGCCTCTTGGGGATAATCCACGTGCCGGAGATCCTTTTATTATTGTAAATAAAGCAACGAATAAATTAGCTTACATTGACGATGGAAAGATTCAAAAGATTTTTCCAGTAGCGACAGGGAAAACGAATGAATTAACTCCAGAAGGAACTTTTGATGTTGTAATGAAAGCGAAGGATCCGTATTACATTGCGAAGGATATTCCAGGTGGATCGCCAAAAAATCCACTTGGATCAAGGTGGATTGGATTTAATGCAAGAGGAACTGATGGAAGTAAATATGGAATACATGGAACAAACCAACCGAGTTCAATTGGAAAGTATATTTCACAAGGATGTATAAGAATGAAGAAAAACGATGTGGAATATTTGTTTGATCGTATTCCAATTGGAACGAAAGTATGGATTGTGAAATCGAAAAAATCATTTCAGCAATTGGCAAAAGAAAAAGGAGCCATTGCATATGAAAAAGCCAACGAAAAGGTTGGCTTTTTCTATTGTAATAAGTTGTCTTGACATGTGTACATAACCATGCGTTAATGAGAGTATAGAAAGGTAAAGTGAAACTTTAATCAGTGGGAGGTTATTACCCGCTCCTTATTAGCCCACACCAATCGGAGTAAAATTAGATAAAGGGGTTGCTCATATGTACTTGAATCCAAAACTTTCGTATATGCAGTTTTTTATGGGATTTCTATTTATTATTACATTCATATTGGCAACTTTTAATATATGTTCTTATCTTGTAGCGATTGTATGTATGGCATTACTCAATCTTACTTTTGTTATTGGGGCATTTCAGCAGAAACAATATACAAGTTTTGTAATAGCACTTGTAATGTCATTTTCCTTTAGTATTGTAGCGATTGTGCTTTATACAAAATAAACCATCTCGGTTTCGAGATGGTTTATTTTTATTGTGTGTAAAAGTAAAAAAAGGACGAACACATCGTCCTTTTTACCAAAACATACTTGCGCCAGCAAGTAATGTTGTTACAAGCATAGAAATTAGCATTACATAAATCATAACTTTTTGAGCTTTTTTATGCATCGTTATACCTCCTTGCAAATCAGTACAATATCATTGTAACGAGAAATGATATTGTGGACAAGGGGAGAGAAATGACAAAATTCGAGAAGTGCGTGTAAAGTATAACAGGAAATTTGTATGTAGGTAGAGAATATATAAAATGATGGAGTATAAGTTTTTTGTTATGCAAGCTGAAGAATGGAGATACGATGATGAAAATATACGAAACAAATCGTTTGCATTTAAGAGAAATTGATGAGTCGTATGCTGAAAAAGTTCTTCAATATTACGACAGAAATCGTGAATTTTTAAAAGCTTGGGAAGAGTATAGACCGGATGATTTTTTTACATTAGATTATCAAAAGAAAAAGTTACAAAAGGATAGAAGAGAGTTCGCAGAAGGTAAAATCATCAGGCTTTGGATTTTTAAAAAGGGTGATGATACGAAAATAATTGGGTGTATTTCATTTAATTTAATTGTTCGTGGAATTTATCAATCCTGTGTACTCAGTTATAAATTAGATAAAGCAGAGTTAAACAAAGGTTATACGACAGAAGCGCTTAGAAAAGCTATTCAAGTTGCTTTTGAAGAATTTCAATTACATCGTATAGAAGCACCTATTATGCCGCGAAACTCAGCATCTATACAAGTAGTGACGAAGATAGGCTTTCAATATGAGGGCGTGTCTAGAAAGATGTTAATGGTTAATGGAGTGTGGGAAGATCATATGCGCTGGGTATTGTTAAATGAGTAATAGAAAGCAGATGGTTATCTAGACATATAAACCGTCTGTTTTTTGTCTTGTATTTCGAAACTTTTGCGAAATTCTGTTATAATTAATAGTGTTACATACATAATGGTAGTGCAGGAGGCGCAGTCTTATGATTAATCAAGAACGTTTAGTAAATGAATTCATGGAATTAGTACAAGTAGATTCTGAAACGAAATTTGAAGCAGAAATTTGCAAAGTATTAACAAAGAAATTTACAGATTTAGGTGTAGAAGTATTTGAAGATGACACAATGGCTGTTACTGGGCATGGTGCAGGTAACTTAATTTGTACATTACCAGCAACAAAAGATGGTGTTGATACAATTTACTTTACTTCTCATATGGATACAGTAGTTCCTGGTAATGGAATTAAGCCTTCTATTAAAGATGGATATATCGTATCAGATGGTACTACGATTTTAGGTGCGGATGATAAAGCCGGATTAGCATCAATGTTCGAAGCAATCCGTGTTTTAAAAGAAAAAAATATCCCTCATGGTACAATTGAATTTATTATTACAGTTGGAGAAGAATCTGGTCTTGTTGGTGCAAAAGCATTAGATCGTGAGCGCATTACAGCGAAATACGGTTATGCATTAGATAGCGATGGAAAAGTTGGTGAAATCGTTGTTGCAGCTCCAACACAAGCGAAAGTGAATGCAATTATTCGCGGGAAAACAGCTCACGCTGGTGTAGCACCAGAAAAAGGTGTATCTGCAATTACTATCGCAGCGAAAGCAATTGCGAAGATGCCACTTGGCCGTATTGATTCTGAAACAACTGCAAATATTGGACGTTTTGAAGGTGGTACACAAACGAATATCGTTTGCGATCATGTACAAATCTTTGCAGAAGCGCGTTCTTTAATCAATGAAAAAATGGAAGCGCAAGTTGCGAAAATGAAAGAAGCATTTGAAACAACTGCAAAAGAAATGGGTGGTCAAGCAGACGTTGAAGTAAACGTTATGTATCCAGGATTTAAATTTGCTGATGGCGATCACGTTGTAGAAGTTGCAAAACGTGCAGCTGAAAAAATTGGTCGTACACCTTCTCTTCACCAAAGTGGTGGTGGAAGTGATGCAAACGTAATTGCAGGACACGGTATTCCAACAGTTAACTTAGCAGTTGGTTATGAAGAAATTCATACAACAAACGAAAAGATTCCTGTTGAAGAATTAGCGAAAACAGCAGAATTAGTTGTTGCAATCATTGAGGAAGTAGCGAAATAATAAACAAAAAAAGTGTGTAAATCAATTGTGATTTACACGCTTTTTATTTTGATTCGATTGCTTTTACAAGGCGGATAAGCCAATACAAGAAAATCCATGGCAGTATGTAAGTTGTTACTACATGTACTAGGCGAGGGAGGAAACCAGCTATGTTCATATCAAAAATAGGAAGAAGTAAATAATTGATTGCGACGATTAGTATAATTACGAGAAACGTATAATTGAGTTTATCAGTTGATTTCATAATAATCACTCCTACTTACAAATATATCCATTTTATTTAAATTATAGTGATAAACATGATAGAAAAGAACAAGTAATTATTATAATTATTGTGCAAAATTTGATATAATAAAAGAACGAACGTTCTGATTAGGGAGTGAGTACTATGCGAGAAATGTATCCGAAAAAGGGTCGTGTTATTTTACATGTAGATATGAATTGTTTTTTCGCATCTGTTGAAATTGCTCATGACTCATCATTACAAGGAAAGCCGTTAGCGGTTGCTGGAAATGAAAAAGAAAGAAAAGGAATTATCATAACATGTAGTTATGAGGCGAGAGAATATGGAATACGTACAACGATGCCTCTTTGGGAAGCGAAAAGGTTATGTCCGCAATTAGTTGTAAGGCGTCCTAATTTTACATTATATCGCGAAGCTTCATTTCAAATGTTTCAAATTCTTTCCCGTTTTACAGAAAAAATACAACCAGTCTCAATAGATGAAGGGTATTTAGATATTACAGATTGCTACGCACTCGGTTCGCCTCTTGAAATAGCAAAGATGATTCAGCAAGCGTTATTAACAGAGTTACAGCTGCCGTGTAGCATCGGAATTGCTCCAAACCTTTTCCTAGCAAAAACAGCTTCTGATATGAAAAAACCTCTCGGTATTACCGTGCTTCGAAAACGAGATATTCCAGAAATGATTTGGCCACTTCCGGTTGGGGCGATGCATGGAATTGGAGAAAAAACAGCTGAAAAATTAAATGCTATTCATATACAAACCATTGAGCAGTTAGCAAAAGGAAACGAACATATCATTCGCGCTAAAATTGGAAAGCACGGTGTTGATTTAAAGCGGCGGGCAAAAGGTTTGGATGATAGGGAAGTCGATCCGAGTCAAATGGGACAACATAAAAGCGTTGGTAATTCGATGACTTTTTCAAAGGATATGGATGAAGAGAAAGAATTACTTGATATGTTAGAAAGGCTATCAAAATCAGTGAGTAAAAGATTACAAAAGCGAACTCTTGTCAGCTATAATATTCAAATTATGATTAAATATCATGATAGGCGGACAGTAACGCGGAGTAAGCAACTGAAAAATGCCATTTGGGAAGAACGAGATATTTTTCAAGCAGCCTCTCGTTTATGGAAGCAACATTGGGATGGTGATTCCGTTCGTTTGCTAGGTGTTACAGCTACTGAAATAGAGTGGAAGACAGAATCGGTGAAACAGTTAGATTTGTTTTCATTTGAAGAAGATGCGAAAGAAGAGCCGCTACTTGCTGTCATTGATCAAATTAATGATAAGTATGGAATGCCCCTGTTACAACGAGGTAGTCAATTATTACGTAAGCAAGAAAAGTCTTTTCAGCAAAAATTAGAAAATAAGTTTATGTAGAAGGTGTCATGAAACTGTAAATATCATGACACCTTTCATTTTCAACTTGCTTCTAAATTTAATGAAGTTTTCCAACCAGCTGCAGTAACGCCAGATTCTAATAGCATTCTGCTCACTATTTTTTCAATTAAGACTGCTGTATTTGTGTTGCAGTGTAATGTCGCTTGTATACACACTTTTTGATTAGAATCTACGTCCTCACTATACAATTCTTTTAAACCGATGCCTTCAGAACTTACCATATGCATAAGTAAAAAGCGAATATGGGCTTCATGTTCTTCTGAACAAGTAAGAGAAAGTAAGTAGTTCGTTTGTTCAGGTGATTCTTCTTTTGATTTTTGATTCATAAAGAGAGCAATTGGACGAAGAAGTATATTTGCTAGTAAAACGCCGGCTGCACCTAATATAGCTGCAATGAGGAAACCAGCGCCTGTAAGAGTACCAACAGCAGCTGCGCACCATAGGGTAGCCGCAGTATTAAGTCCTCTAATACTAAAGCCATCGCGGATAATAACGCCGCCTCCTAAAAAACCAATCCCACTGACGACTTGAGCGGCAATACGTGAGGGGCTAGCATCGTGATCAAGCATGACGGATAATAAAACAAATATACAGGCACCAAGTGATACGAGAGCATTTGTCCGTAGTCCAGCCATCCTATGTCTCCATTGCCGTTCCATTCCGATGCAAGCACCTACAATAATTGCAATAAATAATCTTAGTACAATGTCATACCATACCATCATGGTCACCTCCATACATATAAGTCCAAGTTATGTTTTTGAGAATGAGCGGGGAGTACCCGCTCATTTTCATTTTTATAACCAGCTATGAAACTTTTTAATATAAACTTTTTTTAGGAGCTGTGTTAAGAAAGCATAGCCTAATAGTATTCCTACTAACCAAGGGAAATAGCTAAGTGGTAATGCTTGTAATCCAACAGCTGCTCCAAGTGGTGAGAATGGAATGTAAATTCCAATTGCCATAATACAAGCGGTTAACAAAAGAACTGGTACTGATGCAGTACTTTGAATGAATGGAATCTTCTGTGTTCTTATCATGTGAACAATTAAAGTTTGTGTTAGTAATCCAACGACAAACCAACCTGATTGGAATAATGCTTGTTCGCTAACTGTATTTGCACCGAAGACGTTCCACATGACCACATAGGTGATCATGTCAAATATGGAACTAATGGGACCGATGCAAATAATGAAGTTCCGTAAATTTGCAGTATCCCATTTTCTTGGTTTTTCTAAAAACTCTTTATCCATTTTGTCCCATGGAATAGACAATTGTGAAATATCATAAAGTAAGTTTTGAATTAAAAGATGAATGGCAAGCATCGGTAAAAAAGGAATGAAAGCACTTGCTACTAACACGCTAAACACATTACCGAAGTTAGAGCTAGCTGTCATCTTAATATATTTTAAAATATTTCCGAATGTAGTGCGTCCTTCTAAAATACCTGCTTCTAATATCATTAAACTTTTTTCAAGTAGAATAATATCGGAAGACTCTTTTGCAATATCAGTTGCAGTATCAACACATATGCCAACATCAGCTTCACGTAACGCTACGGCATCGTTAATGCCATCTCCCATATAACCTACAGTGTGTCCGTTTCCTTGTAATACTCGTATAATACGAGATTTTTGCATTGGATTTAGTTTAGCAAATACAGTTGTTTCTTCGGCTAGTTTTGCTAATGCTTTATCAGGTAAAGCATCGATCTCGTAACCAAGGACAGGCTCGCCAATATTTAATCCAACTTCTTTACAAACTTTTTTTGTCACGATTTCGTTATCGCCAGTTAAAATTTTTACTTGTATACCATGTTTTTGTAATGCTTGAATGGCAGTAGCTGCAGATGGTTTCGGGGGATCTAAAAAGCCAATATATCCAGCGAGAATCATATCAGTTTCGTCTTTTACTGCGTACTCTGTATCATTTATTCTTCTATCTTTTTTATAAGCTACAGCAATAACACGCATACCTTCACTATTCAATGTCTCACTTAGTTGTTTTACATGTAAACGCATGTCATCGGTAAGAGAAACAACTTTTCCATCTACTTCAGTGTAGTTGCAAATAGATAAAATTTCTTCTACTGCCCCTTTACAGACCATTGTATGTTCACCTGAGTTGTTTTTCACAATGACAGACATACGCCGACGAGCAAAATCAAATGGAATTTCATCTAGTTTTTGAAAAACGGATGGATCAAATTTTTGGTTTTCTTCTGTATGTTTCATAACGGCTTTATCTATTAAATTTTTCAATCCTGTTTGATAGAAGCTATTTAAATAGGCAAAGTGTAATACACGATTACATGTATTACCGTTAGGATCTAGGTGCCGGACAAGTACAACTTTATCTTCTGTTAACGTTCCTGTTTTATCGGTACAAAGAATGTTCATAGCACCTAAGTTTTGAATAGAATTCAGCTGTTTTACAATTACTTTCTGTTTAGACATGTTAACGGCACCTTTTGCTAAATTAGCAGTTACAATCATTGGTAACATTTCAGGTGTAAGACCAACAGCAATAGCGATAGCGAAGAAGAAAGCCTCTTGCCAATCGCCTTTTGTGAATCCGTTAATGAGAAGAACGATAGGTGCCATAATAAGCATGAATGTAATTAATAGCCAGCTTACTTTGTTTACCCCTTTATCAAAGCTTGTTTCTACGCACTTACCGATTACTTTATTTGCTAAAGAGCCGAAATACGTATCGGTACTTGTGGAGATGACAACAGCTTTTGCGCTACCACTTACAATATTTGTCCCCATGAAGCAAAGATTTTCCATATCGAGTGGATTGTAATTTTTTTTCGTGCTTTTCGGTAATAGATGTTTATTTTCTGTATGGTAGCAGTGTTCGTATTTTTCTACAGGAAGTGATTCCCCTGTTAAAGAAGACTGATTCACAAATAAATCTTTAGCTGATAAAATACGCACATCAGCTGGAACGATATCACCGGCTGAAAGGGAAATAATATCCCCAGGTACAAGTTCTTCAATTGGAATTTCTGTTGTATAATTTTGCTTTAAATTTGTTACTTTTTTTGTTTCGTATACAAATCCATCTATTCTAAAGACACTCGCTGTTGTTCGAACCATAGCCTTTAACTGATCCGCAGCTTTTTGAGAACGAAATTCTTGTAAAAAGCGAATTGTTGCACTTAGCATTACCATTACAGATACGACAATGGTTCCTTGTATGTCATCTGTGAAAAAAGAGAGTGCGCCGAGAGCTAATAAAACAAAAATAAATGGATTTTTAAATGCTAGTAGAAATTGAATGTACCATGGCGATGTTTTATTATGAGCTATTTCATTAGAGCCATATAAAGAAAGTCTACGAGACGCTTCTTCTTTAGAGAGTCCGTCTTTTGTTGTTTCTAAAAGTTGTAATGCTTTGTTTGCATCTTGTGTTGCGACTTCCACTAATAATTCGTTATTTGTGTTCATACGATCTTGATCGTATGAATGTTTTGTTTCTTGTCTTTGTAAATTTAACATCGGTAGTTCCTCCTTTTTTCATGAAGGAGAAAACAATCTGTTACTCGACTATTTAAAATTAGGAGGAACAGCTTCTTTCCTACCTACATGATGAAATATTAGCGTAAAACATATGGGTATCTGGGCCGAATCATCAATAGCCAACTGTTCCTCACCTCCGTACAATTTAGTAGTTTCTGAATATGCTATGTTTGTTTCATAGTAAGGTGCATAATACGTAAAAAGACCTTTACTCAAAACGAGTAAAGGTCTGAATTCGCAGTTAAAAGAGTTCACAACAAAGACTGTTAGTAAACATAGATAAAAACAGTTTTTGTGCATGACAAAATATACGCACCTCTCCCTCGTTGAGTTTTAGCACTGTATAGCATAGGTACTGAAACCAGCTACGTTAAAAAAGGCCTTCATTCCGACCTTTCCTGTTGACCCATTGGCGTCTCTCGACATTTTTGGGCAGCAGCGTTTCTCTATACAGGAGCCTCACCTAACAGAGACCATATTCAATTACAATTTGAATGTTAGCACTGTAAATTTATAGTGTCAATATATTTTTTGAAAACTCAAATAGGTTTATGGTGTCTATATAGTAGGAAATAAGAGGAGTTTTTTGAAATAATTTTGGAAAATAAATACTGTAATAATCTATAAATAAAAAGCACTGATCACAGTGCTTTTTATTTATAGATTATGAGATTGTAGCATTTTCAAAAATAACAATTTCTGAACTGTTTGTTGTTGAAACGCGTTGTGCGTAATATGTGAAAGCTGAAGAAATATATGTTGGTAACGAATCATTTGTATGTGTTGTTGTATATTCATGGATTAATTCTTTCAAAGTCGTCCATTCTAATTGTGCTGGGTGGTCAGACACGAAAGAACTTACCCAGCGATCAAATGAAGATGAGAAATCAGTTTGTAAACGAAATGCTTCTTTCATAATAAAACGCTCCCTTAAAATGTAGTATAATCATTTTAACATAAAACACGAACGATTGCTAAGTTTTTTGAGTATAATGTTCGTGATATATAGTTGTCTAGATGATTGGTTATGTAAATTCGATTTGCCATTTGAAATAACATTCCGTAAGATGAAAGGTAGATTATATAAAGAGCTGGAGGAAAGAAAGTGGAATTTGTATTTTTAGGAACTGGTGCAGGTGTTCCTTCGAAAGGAAGGAATGTTTCAGCAATTGCTTTGCAATTGTTAGAAGAACGAGGACAGACTTGGTTATTTGATTGTGGCGAGGCGACGCAACATCAAATATTACATACATCAGTACGTCCACGCCGCATTGAAAAAATATTTATTACGCATTTACATGGTGATCATATTTTTGGATTGCCTGGTTTATTAGGGAGCCGTTCGTTTCAAGGTGGGACGACCCCTTTAACAGTGTATGGACCAAAAGGAATTAAACAATTTATTGAAGCAGCATTATCAGTAAGTACAACACATGTGAAATATCCGCTTGAAATTGTTGAGATAATAGAAGAAGGTACTGTGTTTGAAGATAATGAATTTCATGTGGAAACAAAAAGATTGTCACACGGTATTGAATGTTTTGGGTATCGCATTGTAGAGAAAGATATACGAGGCGCTCTTTTAGTCGATAAATTGCTGGAGATGGGTGTGAAACCAGGTCCACTCTTTAAACGTTTAAAAGATGGAGAAGTGGTTGAATTGGAAAATGGTACGATACTAAACGGAAAAGACTTTATTGGTCCACCTCAAAAAGGAAGAATTATTACCATTTTAGGTGATACGAGATATTGTGAAGCGAGTAGAGAGCTGGCACAAGACGCTGACGTACTTGTTCATGAAGCAACTTTTGCGGCAGAAGATGAACAACAAGCGTATGATTATTTTCATTCTACATCTAAGCAAGCTGCAAGTATTGCACTTCAGGCAAATGCAAAACGATTAATATTGACTCATATTAGTTCTCGTTATCAAGGAGATACATATAAGGAGTTATTGAAAGAGGCAAGAGAGCTATTTTCTAATGCAGAAATAGCTACAGATTTGAAATCATTTCCAGTGGAAAGATAATAATGTTGTGAAAAAATGGTGACGAAAGGTTGCCATTTTTTTATTTCTAAAAAAAATTAAAAATAAAACTGTTATCATTTTATGCTTATATAGAATGAAACAGAAAGTTTTAATGATGTGAAGATATAGGATGAAAATACATAGTATCGATTATTTAGAAAAACTGTTATATAAGTCAGACGACATACGAGTGATACAAATAGCAAAAATGGATTGTTATTCAGAACTTTTAAAATTCAATAAAAGTAAGCGTTTTATTAAAAACGAGCTATAATGAGGACAGATTATAATTTACTGTAGGATACATGTGTTTGAGCCATTTATCATAACAAGTGAAGTTGAATAAATCGTGAGAGAGCAACATGGAAATTATAATAGGAAGGATATTACTATTATTTGTATTAAGTCTTTTTCATTTTTTAGCTTTAAGGCATCAAAAGGTATGAAAGCAATGGGCGTTTCACTTGTTTATGCTATGCTTGTAAGAGGTTCTGTGTTAAACTTTGGATTGCTACAAGACTTTACCGTAGATTATCTTATATTATTTTTAAATGAAGGTAATACTAAGTTTTTTATTTAATATTATAACTGGTATTATTTCAGGATATATTGCTTCACTGTTATTCAAAAACAATCCAATTCGTATAGCGGAACAAATTCGTAATACAAC
The DNA here is from genome assembly GCF_001455345.1 of Bacillus thuringiensis. Lineage (GTDB taxonomy): Bacteria > Bacillota > Bacilli > Bacillales > Bacillaceae_G > Bacillus_A > Bacillus_A thuringiensis_N. Next base: position 4,061,456 of record NZ_CP013274.1, on the reverse strand, counting down.
TGGAAAAGCAACCGATTTGGTAGCTTAATAGAATAGTAAAAATTTTTTTCATAGAGGTTTAGGGGGAGTTATGATGAAGTATCGCTCAGTATTTGATATTATTGGTCCAGTTATGATTGGTCCATCAAGTTCACATACAGCAGGCGCAGCAAGAATGGGGCAAGTTGCTCGCCAGCTGTTTCGTCATGAACCAGAAAGAGTAAGCATTTCATTATATGGATCATTTGCAAAGACGTATCGAGGGCATGGTACGGATGTAGCGTTAATTGGTGGAATATTAGGATTTGAAACAGATGACTTACGTATTCCAGAAGCGCTAGATATAGCAAAAGAGCGCGAAATTGAAGTGGAATTCATTGAAGAGGATGCAAATGCACCTCACCCAAATACAGCGAGAATTCGTTTGTATAAAGGTGAAGAAGAAATTGAAGTTGTAGCTTGCTCAATTGGTGGCGGTAAAATTGAAGTTGTAGAATTAAACGGATTCGATCTTCAATTATCAGGCACGAGTCCAGCACTACTTATTGTAAATAACGATCGCTTCGGTGCTATTGCCGCAGTAGCTTCAATCCTTGCGAAACACGAGATTAACATTAGTACAATGAGTGTTTCTCGTAAAGAAAAAGGAAGAAGAGCGCTGATGGTTATCGAAACAGATGAATTATTAGCAAATGAAGTGATTGAAGAAATAAAAGCGCAACAAAATATTTGTCAAGTAACTATTATGGAATAATTGCAGGGGGGACACACCATGTTTCGGAACGCAGCGGAACTAGTGGCGCAAGCTAAAGAACAAAATGTAAAAATCGCAGAAATTATGATTCAATGTGAAATGGAAACAAGAAATATTTCACGTGAAGAAGTAATTGCTGGTATGGAAAAGAACTTAGTCGTGATGGAGCAAGCAGTAGAACGTGGTATTCGCGGTGTGAAATCACCAACCGGTTTAACTGGCGGAGATGCTGTAAAAGTTCAAGCGTATATGAAGAGCGGAAAAGGCTTATCTGGAGATACGATTTTGGATGCAGTGAGTAAAGCTGTTGCAACAAATGAAGTAAACGCAGCGATGGGGATCATTTGTGCAACACCAACAGCAGGGTCTGCTGGAACAGTGCCAGGTGTATTATTTGCACTAAGAGAAAAATTGCAGCCTACACGTGAAGAAATGATTGAATTCTTATTTACAGCAGGAGCTTTCGGTATGGTTGTTGCGAATAACGCTTGTATTTCTGGTGCAGCGGGAGGATGCCAAGCTGAAGTTGGTTCAGCAAGTGGAATGGCAGCTGCAGCTGCAGTTGAGATGGCTGGTGGAACACAAGATCAAGCAGCTACAGCGATGGCAATTTCATTAAAGAACATGCTTGGTTTAGTATGCGATCCTGTTGCAGGACTTGTAGAAGTACCTTGTGTAAAACGTAATGCAGCAGGAGCTGCAAATGCGATGATTTCAGCTGATTTAGCATTAGCTGGTGTAACAAGTACCATTCCATGTGATGAAGTAATTGAGGCAATGTTTAGAATCGGACAAACGATGCCAGTAGCACTTCGTGAAACAGCTGAAGGTGGACTTGCAGCAACACCGACTGGTCGCCGTCTGCAAGAAGAGATTTTTGGGAAGACTAATAACTAAAAAAGATACGCTTATAAAAAATGGAGCTCAAGTAAGATTGAGCTCCATTTCTTATTTTTCTTTTGTTAGTTGTTCTAATGTTTTCCCAAGATTATGTGATCGTTGTGTAGCCTGTGTAATACAAGAAATAAGAGCTTGTTGAAATTGGTGTTCTTGTAATACTTCAATGCCTGCTTCGGTCGTTCCACCAGGAGAAGTAATTTCCTTCCGTAAAATAGAAGGATGTTTTTCACTTGCTTTTAGCATTTCAGCAGCACCAATCATCGTCTGAAGAATAAGTGACTTTGCAACATCTTCTTTTAAACCGATTTCTTTTGCGGCTTCTTCCATCGCTTCTACTACGTAATAAATATAAGCAGGTCCACTTCCAGATAATGCAGTGACAGCATGCATATCTTCTTCCTCTACAACAGAGACGAGACCGATCGTTTCAAATAAAGCCATGGCAGTCTGAATATGTTCCGCTGTTGCATGTTTTGAAGGCGAGATAGCGGTAGCTGATTTTAAAATTGCTGCAGATGTATTTGGCATGGCGCGAATAATCGGAACGTCTTTTTGAAGTAGCTTTCTAATCGAGTGAGTAGAAACACCTGCTAATAACGAAATAATAAGCAGGTTATTATGTATATATTCTTTAAAAGGGGTAATCGCTTCTGCAACATCCTTTGGTTTCATCGCTAGAAAAAGAATATTTGTATCAGTAAGTAGTTCTTTTTTATTATGTGTACCTTTGACACCGTATTTTTTATGTAGCTCCTGTAACCTTGTCTCGTTAGAACGATTACTTACGGTAATTTGTTCGCCTTTCACAACATTTGCATGTAACAAGCCACCAATAATAGCTTCGGCAATAGAACCTGCACCGAGAAAGGAAATGTTTTGAATAGACATGATGTTCCTCCTTTAAATTGGGTTAGAAATTCTTATAAATGTACATACATTCGTTTTTTAATAGGAAACACCTCTTTTTATCTGAAAATAATGACAAATATATATAGAAGTTGTAAACTGAAGAAGTATTCATTTTTGAACCGGAAAGAGACAGGGGGGCTAAGCATGACGGCGATTCACCGAATGGAGATTCCTGTGCCATTTGCAGTTGAAACTGTGAATGTGTTTTTAGTTGAGGGGGAGACATTAACATTAATTGATACAGGGACGAATACAGAAGAGGCAAGAAATGCGTTAGAAAGTCAGTTAGGTGCATTAGGATATACGATAGAAGATATTGAAACAGTAGTCATTACGCATCATCATGCGGATCATTGTGGGCTTTTAAATATATTTTCTGAGAAAACAAACATTATTGGACACCCATGGAATGAGCCTTGGATTACGCAAAATCCAGAATTTTTAAAGCGGTATCATGAGTTTTTTAGAGAGACAGCTTTGCAATTTGGTGTTCCAGCAGCATTTTTGAAAGATGAGGCGTTATTAACGACAAGAACACTGAAATATTCTTGTAATAGATCGTTAACGCATACTGTGAGAGAGGGAGATCGTATTGATTCCTTACCTGGGTTTACAGTAATCGAAACACCAGGTCATGCTTCCACTCATATTTCATTATATAGAGAATCTGATGGAATATTAATTGGTGGGGATGCTCTCATTAGTCATATTTCCTCGAATCCAATATTAGAACCACCATATGAGGGACAAACAGAAAGGGCACGCCCGTTATTACAATATAATCAAACGTTAAAGCGTTTAAGTGAAATGAATATTTCGCGCATTTTATCAGGACATGGAGAAGATGTTCTAAATGTGAAACAACTTATTGAAACGAGATTACAAAAGCAAGAAACACGTGCATTTAAAGTGCTTGATTTATTAAAGGAAAAACCAATGACAGCATTTGAAGTATGTGTAAAACTATTTCCGGTATTATATAAGGAACAATTGCCACTTACTATTTCAGAAACGGTTGGACAATTAGACTTTTTAGCATATAATCAACAAGTGATGATTGATGAATCTTCGCAACAATTGATTTATTATGCAAAGTAGGTGACAGCAATGACGGGACGTTTACAAAATAAAGTAATCGTCATTACAGGTGCTTCTAGTGGAATTGGAGAGCAAGTTGCAATGCAAGTTGCAGAGCAAGGGGCGACTCCAGTATTAATGGCTAGAACAGAAGAGAAATTAAAAGCGTTAGCAGACAAAATTAAAGAAACTTATAATACGCCTTGCTATTATTATGTATTAGATGTAAGTGAAGAGACGGAGGTACAATCTGTTTTTTCAAAGGTATTACAAGAAGTGGGACGTATTGATATATTAGTAAACAATGCGGGATTTGGTATTTTTAAAACGTTTGAAGATGCATCGATGGATGAAGTGAAAGATATGTTCCAAGTAAATGTATTTGGATTAGTAGCTTGTACGAAAGCGGTACTACCTTATATGGTAAACAGAAACGAAGGACATATTATTAATATTGCTTCACTTGCTGGGAAAATTGCGACTCCAAAATCAAGCGCATATGCAGCGACGAAACATGCCGTATTAGGGTTTACGAATAGTTTACGCATGGAGTTGTCTAGTACGAATGTTTTCGTAACAGCTATTAATCCAGGTCCGATAGATACGAACTTTTTTGAAATAGCTGATCAATCCGGTACATATGTGAAAAATATGGGACGATACATGTTAAAACCAACATATGTAGCAGAACAAATTGTAAAATCAATGAAAACGAAAAAGCGTGAAGTAAACTTACCGAAGTGGATGGGCATGGGCCCGAAACTTTATGCTCTATTCCCAGGTTTATTTGAGCGTGTTGCAGGCAAATCATTAAGCAAAAAATAGGAGATTTCCATATGGAAATCTCCTATTTTTTTATTTTCCAGTCACATAATCGTAAACGATATCCTCAACTGCCTCGTATACATCAATTTCAGTATTTGAATGAATTATCGTTTGAATATGTTTAATTAGCATTTCCTGATCCTCATTTGACATAGGATTACATTGGTATTGTTGAAAACTTTTTATAATCATTTTCTCAATTAATTTTTCATTCATGTTTTCCCCGCCTGTATGTACGTATGTATTGTTTTATTGTACTTGAAGTGAAATAAAAAAACTACTATGCACTATTTTTGTATAAAAATTCGGTTGTGTATATTATTTTTCTAGTAAAATTAAGTTTTTTAAGTTTATAAAATTAATAAATATTTAATTGACTCTATAAATATACAATATTATAATCATACTTAATTTAAAGAATCGATATGAGGAGGAGCATATGAAAGTCGCGATTATTGGAGCAACTGGGTATGGAGGTATTGAGTTAATTCGGTTATTAGAGCAACATCCATATTTTTCGATAGCATCTCTCCATTCTTTTTCACAAGTTGGCGAGTGTATAACAAATGTATATCCGCATCTTCGAAATATTCTTGTTCATACGTTACAAGAAATTAATGCGGAGGAAATAGAGAAGGAAGCAGAAATTGTATTTTTAGCAACTCCAGCAGGAGTATCAGCAGAGTTAACTGCAAAATTATTAGCAGTAGGTTTAAAAGTAATTGATCTATCTGGAGACTTTCGTATGAAAGATCCTTTGATATATGAACAGTGGTATAAAAGGGCAGCTGCAAAAGAAGAAGTTCTTAGTGAAGCTGTATATGGGTTAAGTGAATGGAAAAAGTCCGAGATTCAAAATGCAAATTTAATTGCAAACCCAGGATGTTTTGCTACAGCTTCATTATTAGCGATATTGCCGTTAGTACGTAGCGGCATGATTGAAGAAGATTCAATTATTATCGATGCAAAATCAGGAGTATCTGGAGCAGGCAAAACACCAACAACGATGACTCACTTTCCAGAGTTATACGATAACTTGCGTATTTATAAAGTAAATGAGCATCAACACGTTCCTGAGATTGAGCAAATGCTTGCAGAGTGGGATAGGGAAACGAAGCCAATCACGTTTAGTACACATTTAATACCGATATCACGAGGGATTATGGTTACACTGTATGCGAAAGTAAAACGAGAAATGGAAATAGAACAACTTCAAAAGTTATATGAAGAAACGTATGAACAATCGGCTTTTATTCGAATTCGCACGCAAGGAGAGTTTCCAAGTCCGAAAGAAGTGAGAGGCTCAAATTATTGTGATATGGGGATAGCTTACGATGAAAGAACAGGAAGAGTGACAGTCGTTTCTGTTATAGACAATATGATGAAAGGTGCGGCTGGGCAAGCGATTCAAAATGCAAATATAGTAGCGGGACTAGAAGAAACAACAGGTTTACAACATATGCCGCTTTATCTATAAGGGGGACATGATGATTAAAGTAGCGTCTATTATAAAAGTAGAAAATGGTTCGATTGTAACTCCGAAAGGTTTCTCGGCAATTGGTACTGCAATTGGTTTGAAAAAGGAGAAAAAGGATTTAGGAGCAATCGTTTGTGATGTACCGGCATCATGTGCTGCTGTTTATACAACTAATCAAATACAAGCAGCCCCCTTGCAAGTAACGAAAGATAGTATAGCGGCTGAGGAGAAATTACAAGCTATTATCGTCAATAGTGGAAATGCAAATGCTTGTACAGGAATGAAAGGATTACAAGATGCTTACGAGATGCGTGCATTAGCGGCGGAACATTTTGGATTGAAAGAAAATTGCGTTGCAGTAGCTTCGACTGGTGTAATTGGTGTTCCTTTACCGATGGATATAATTCGAAAGGGAGTTGTAACTCTTATACCGACGAAGGAAGAAAGTGAAGCGCGTTCTTTTTCTGAAGCGATTTTAACGACGGATCTTATAACGAAAGAAACTTGCTATGAAATGATTATTGATGGGAAAAAAGTGACGATTGCTGGTGTTGCTAAAGGTTCAGGGATGATTCATCCGAATATGGCAACGATGCTGAGCTTTATTACGACAGACGCTCATATAGAGCATGACGTATTGCAAACGGCATTATCCCAAATAACGAATCATACATTTAATCAAATTACGGTGGATGGAGATACTTCTACGAATGATATGGTCATCGTTATGGCAAGTGGATTATCAGAAACGAAACCAATCAATATGGAACATACAGACTGGGAAGCTTTCGTATTTGCTTTACAGAAGGTATGTGAAGATTTAGCAAAAAAAATTGCACAAGATGGTGAAGGTGCTACGAAGTTAATAGAAGTAAATGTGCTAGGCGCGAAAGCGAGTGAAGAGGCAAAGAAAATTGCAAAGCAAATAATTGGTTCAAGTCTTGTGAAAACCGCAATACACGGTGAAGACCCAAATTGGGGGCGAATTATTAGCAGTATTGGACAAAGTGAAGTAGCGATTAATCCAAATACAATTGATATTACTCTTCAATCTATCGTTGTGCTGAAAAATAGTGAACCTCAAATGTTTTCTGAAGAGGAAATGAAAAAGAAATTACAAGAACATGAAATTATGATTGATGTGTATTTACATTTAGGAGAAGAGACCGGATCAGCTTGGGGCTGTGACTTAAGCTATGAATATGTGAAAATAAACGCTTGTTATCGTACATAAGGAGAGGGAAGATGAGCGATTATATTGTAGTGAAATGCGGCGGTAGTATGCTAGAGCAATTAAATGATGTGTTTTTTGATTGTATAAAGAAATTGCAGCAGAAGTATAAGGTAGTGATTGTCCATGGTGGTGGTCCAGAAATTGATACCAACTTAAAAAATTGTAATATCAAAGTAGAAAAAAGAGATGGATTACGAGTGACACCAAAAGAAGTTATGGATATTGTTCAAATGGTGCTATGCGGGAGTACGAATAAAAAGTTTGTAATGAATTTGCAAAGGCATAATTTACTGGCGGTAGGTTGTTCAGGATGTGACGGCAAATTACTGCAAGTTCAACCTGTCAGCGAGGAGATAGGATATGTGGGAGAAGTAAGCTATGTAGAAACAGCCTTACTAAAAGGATTAATAAATATGAATTATATTCCTGTTATTGCTCCGGTCGGGATTCATGATAATGAGATTTATAACATAAATGCGGATACCGCTGCAGCGGGGATTGCGGCCGCACTATCCGCAAAAGAACTCGTTTTTATTACGGATGTAGATGGGATATTACATGAAGGGAAATTGGTAAAGAAAACAGATGAGTCTGAAATTGCAACTCTTATAGAAAAAGGAGTTATTACAGGCGGGATGATTCCGAAAGTACAGGCGGCACTAGCTTCATTAAAAATGGGAGTGCAAAAGATAAGTATCGTAAATGGTACAAAAGATTTTACTGAAGATACAGGAGAATGTATCGGAACGACGGTAACGAGAGGAGCGAGTATTGTATGACAAGTCATCTTTTTCAAACATATGGGAGAAGAACTGTTGGGTTTGTAAAGGGAAAGGGAACGGAAGTTATTGATAACAAAGGTAACCAATACTTAGATTTTACATCAGGAATTGGTGTATGTAATTTAGGACATTGTCATCCTACTGTTATGAAAGCTGTACAAGAACAACTTGATAATATATGGCATATATCTAACCTATTTACAAACAGCTTACAAGAAGAAGTCGCGTCATTATTAACAGAAAATATAGCATTAGATTATGTGTTTTTCTGTAATAGCGGAGCAGAGGCGAATGAAGCAGCATTGAAGCTAGCTCGTAAGCATACTGAAAAATCTCTCGTTGTAACATGTCTACAGTCTTTCCACGGTAGAACATTTGGAACGATGAGTGCGACAGGACAAAATAAAGTGAAAGAAGGATTTGGTCCGCTCCTTCCGTCTTTTTTACATACCCCATTTAACGATATAAAAGCGCTCAAGGAAGTAATGAATGAAGAAGTTGCGGCAGTAATGGTAGAAGTTGTTCAAGGAGAGGGAGGAGTTATACCTGCTGATCTATCTTTTTTGCAAGAGATTGAAGCATTATGTAATAAGTTCGGTTCCTTATTTATTATAGATGAAGTACAAACAGGGATCGGAAGAACAGGGACATTATTTGCTTACGAACAAATGGGAATAAATCCTCATATCGTTACTACCGCTAAAGCGCTTGGAAATGGCATTCCAGTTGGAGCGATGATTGGCCGGAAAGAACTTGGAACATCGTTTACTGCAGGATCACACGGTTCAACGTTTGGCGGGAATTATGTTGCAATGGCTGCAGCGAAAGAAGTATTGCAAGTAAGTAAAAGACCATCGTTTTTAAAAGAAGTACAAGAAAAGGGCGAGTACGTATTAGAGAAGTTGCGAGAGGAATTACAACATGTCGAATGTATTCAAAATATACGTGGTAAGGGGCTTATGATTGGGATTGAGTGTAAGCATGAAGTTACAAGTTTTATAGAAGAACTAGAAAAAGAGGGACTTCTCGTATTACAAGCAGGGCCAAATGTTATAAGACTATTACCGCCACTTATTGTAACGAATGAAGAGTTAGAACAGGCAGTATATATGATAAAAAAAGTAGTTTGTACAAAAAACGTATCAATCATATAAGGGGGAAATTTCATGTCAACTGTACAAGTACCGAAATTAAATACGAAAGATCTTTTAACACTAGAAGAATTAACGAAAGAAGAAATCATTTCTTTAATTGAGTTCGCTATATATTTAAAAAAGAATAAGCAGGAGCCTTTATTACAAGGCAAAATATTAGGGCTTATTTTTGACAAACATTCAACTCGTACGCGCGTATCTTTTGAAGCGGGAATGGTACAGCTCGGGGGACATGGCATGTTTTTAAGTGGGAAAGAGATGCAAATGGGAAGAGGAGAAACCGTTTCAGATACTGCGAAAGTATTATCGCATTATATTGATGGGATTATGATACGTACATTCTCACACGCGGATGTAGAAGAGCTTGCAAAAGAATCGAGCATACCTGTAATTAACGGTTTAACGGATGATCATCATCCTTGTCAGGCATTGGCAGACCTAATGACAATATATGAAGAAACAAATACATTTAAAGGAATAAAATTGGCTTACATAGGTGACGGAAATAATGTATGTCATTCATTGTTGTTAGCGAGTGCGAAAGTTGGAATGCATATGACTGTTGCAACGCCTGTAGGGTATGAACCGAATGAAGAGATTGTAAAAAAAGCATTAGCGATTGCCAAGGAAACAGGAGCTGAAATTGAAATTTTGCATAACCCTGAATTAGCGGTGAATGAAGCAGATTTCATTTATACTGACGTTTGGATGAGCATGGGGCAAGAGGGAGAAGAAGAGAAATATACTTTATTTCAACCATACCAAATTAATAAAGAACTTGTTAAGCATGCGAAGCAAACATATCGTTTCTTACACTGCTTACCTGCCCATCGTGAAGAAGAAGTAACAGGCGAAATTATAGATGGACCACAGTCTATTGTCTTTGAGCAAGCTGGTAATCGATTGCATGCGCAAAAAGCATTATTAGTAAGTTTATTTAAAAATGTAGAAGAGCCTTCCTAAAAGGGAGGTTTTTTTATGTTGAAATGTCGGATGTATATTTAGTTAATTATTTCTATATCATTTATAATAAAAAGAGAAAACTAATTTTATTTTTCATATGATGTAAGGGCATACTAGGTATAAAAATATAGTTAAAGAGATGATGAGGGTGAAAACAACTAAGAAAACATATTCGTTTTTTCAGCGGATGTGGAGAATATTAAAGTTTCAATATTATAAGTTGCTTCGATCACCAGAAGGAGCAAAGAAAGTATCGTTAGGTTTTGCGATTGGTTTTGGTTTAGAGATGTTGGTTATATATACGGCATCGCTCGTCTATTTAATCTTTTATCCAATCGTCAGGTTAGCAAAGGGATCTTTTCCTGCTGCAGTTATTGGCAATATTATTGGGAAAATATCGTTTCTCCCAGTAGTTTTATTTCCGCTTGCCTATGCGCTAGGGAAAATGATTTATCCATTTCATGTACAAAAAATACATCATGAACCCTTTACGATATCGGACTTGTTTTCAAGTCACATTTTTACGATATTAAAGAGCTTATTACAGAGTGAAGTGTATGTATTAATTGGAATGACGATTTTAGGAGTTGTATTTGGTGTAGTTTCATATTTCGTTGTGCATTATTTATATGAAAAGAACCGTAAGTTACGCCTGAAGAATAGAAAGAAACGAGTGAGAGAACCACTCATGCAAATATAAAGAGTGTCACATTCATTTTCTCCTTTGAATATGTTTAAGAAAAAGGGGGAGAGAATGAATGTATTATTATTACGTACCGCAAGTATATCCATATGTAAATTATCATCCGGTTTATGATATGAATAGACAATACGAATTATATCGACAACAACAATTACAGCAATTACCACAAATACCCTCACAACAACCTACACAAGATCAAAAACCATATTTAACGACATGGCCATATTCAAATGTATACTATGGTAATTATTACGAATCATAAAGCTGCTTCTATTTAGAAGCAGCTTTATGCGTTGGTTTTCAAAATTAAATTTTGAATGGTTTGAAGAGAGTGAATGAGCTTTTCACGCTCTTCCTCAGATAATGTTTGGAAATTTTCTTTTAATTTGTCTAAAATGAATTGTTGATACTGATTTACTAACAATTTCCCTTCACTTGTTAGGGAAATTAAAATGACCCGTCGATCTTTTTCGCTATAATGACGCTCTATTAGTTCTTCTTGAATCAGTTTGTTTAATAGAGGTGTCATGTTAGGCCTTGAAATCGCTAGCCGCTTGCCGATTTCGGAAACTGCTAATGTGCCATTTTCATGCAGAAGCAGTAATACTTGTGTATGTGATGGCGGCATATGTCTTTGAGAAGAAAATTCTCCAGGAAGCATAAATTTGCGATAAAAAAGAGGCACTAGCGAAAGAAGATGATCAACAATACGTTCCCACTCGCGTGATTCCATATAAAGGCCCCCTTCCACTCTCATTGTAACAAAAAAGACATGTTATAAAAATAGAATTGTTTCATGGAAATTTTAATATTTGTAGGCCAGCACTTTTTTTGTAAATGAATCGGCAATAATCGTATAGCCTTTATCATTTGGGTGTACTTGGTCAAAGAGTAATTCTTTTTTATCATTTGATATTAATTTACGAATTGGTAAAACGATCGATGGTTGATTTACTTTTGAAATGGAATAAACGGATTCGTTCCAGCCATCTAAAAACATATCTGCATAACTTGCGATGGAGTCATCGAGCTGTAACGGGTTATAGAGTTCAGAAAGAATGAGTAAAGCGTCCGGATTTTGATCTCGAACTGTCTTTACAATATTTTTTACATCCGCTTCAAAGTGAGCTTTTTCTTTATTTAACATTTTAATACCATCTATAACACCGACATCACGATTTAAGCGAAATAAATTATTTCCCCCAATATTAATTGTAATTATATTTGCTGCTCTAATTTTTTGCTTTACATCTTCTGATTGAACTTTTTTAGCGAGACGGTCTGTTGTAAGACCGTTTATCCCAAGGTTTTCTACAGTAATTGGTTTATGAATTTGTGCTTCTATTTGTTTAGAGGCTAATTCAGCAAATCCACCTTGTGTCGATCCATATCCTTTGGCGAGCGAATCACCTAGTACGAGATGATAAAAGGAATCGTTTGTTTGCTTATCAATCCAACTTGGAGTAGATGTTTTTCCTGTTTTTTCTTCGGGTTCATTTTGTTTTGTCTCATCGTTCTTTTCAAAATAAGAATAAGAAATGATTAGAAGGAGGAGACAAACAATTGTTAAGATGATTTTTTTCATAAATTCATCCTCCTTGTAATTGGTAATTGTATCATATTCAGCAGTATTAACAATGTAAGGGCATATTATATGTTTATGAAAAGTTTACAATAACTTTACAGAAAATTTGTAGAAGTATGTCAAAAAATATTGACGATATGAAAGAACATTATATATGATAATGTCAGATAAGGTAAAATTCTACATAGTGGGAGCTTTATCTCACGTTAATTGCTAGTCTTCATCAATGAATCGTTTAGGGGGACTACTCGTTAGCGCAGGGTGAAATGAAAATCGTGTATCTAATAGAAGAAAAAAGGTATGTGGTTAGAGACGAATAGAAATTCATTTCATTATTCTTTGGTAATTGTATAAGGGGGATTTTTTGTGAAAAAGTCAAAAAAAATGCTAGCTGGAGCAACTCTTGCTATTGGTGTAATAGCACCACAAGTATTGCCAACAATAGCTCATGCGGATGAGAAAGCTGGGGAGAGTACAGTTAACTTACGAATTCTAGAAACATCAGATATTCACGTTAACTTAATGAATTATGATTATTATCAAACGAAAACAGATAATAAAGTAGGTCTCGTGCAAACTGCAACACTTGTTAATAAAGCGCGTGACGAAGCGAAGAACTCTGTCCTATTTGATGATGGGGATGCATTACAAGGGACACCGCTTGGAGATTATGTAGCGAATAAAATAAATGATCCGAAGAAGCCTGTGGATCCTAGCTATACACATCCATTATATCGTTTAATGAATTTAATGAAGTATGACGTCATCTCTCTTGGGAATCATGAATTTAACTACGGTTTAGACTATTTAAACAAAGTAATTAGTAAAACAAAGTTCCCGGTTATTAACTCAAACGTCTATAAAGATGATAAAGATAATAATGAAGAGAACGATCAAAACTACTTTAAACCATATCATGTTTTTGAAAAAGAAGTAGAAGATGAATCAGGGCAAAAACAAAAAGTGAAAATTGGCGTAATGGGATTTGTTCCACCTCAAGTTATGAACTGGGATAAAGCAAATTTAGAAGGAAAAGTGAAAGCAAAAGATATAGTTGAAACAGCGAAGAAAATGGTGCCAAAAATGAAAGCAGAAGGTGCAGATGTTATCGTTGCACTAGCGCATTCCGGTGTTGATAAGAGTGGATACAACGTTGGCATGGAAAACGCGTCGTATTACTTAACAGAGGTTCCAGGTGTAGATGCAGTATTAATGGGACACTCACATACTGAAGTGAAGGACGTATTTAATGGTGTTCCAGTTGTAATGCCTGGTGTCTTTGGAAGTAACTTAGGTATTATTGATATGCAATTGAAAAAAGTAAATGGAAAATGGGAAGTACAAAAAGAGCAATCGAAGCCGCAACTTCGTCCGATTGCTGATAGTAAAGGAAACCCACTAGTACAATCTGATCAAAATTTAGTTAATGAAATTAAAGATGATCATCAAGCGACAATTGATTATGTGAATACAGCTGTAGGAAAAACGACAGCGCCAATTAATAGTTATTTCTCATTGGTACAAGATGATCCTTCTGTACAACTTGTGACAAATGCACAGAAATGGTATGTAGAAAAGCTATTTGCTGAAAATGGACAGTATAGCAAATATAAAGGAATTCCAGTTTTATCTGCAGGTGCACCATTTAAAGCAGGTGGCCGAAACGGTGCTACATATTATACGGATATTCCAGCTGGAACGTTAGCGATTAAAAACGTTGCAGATTTATATGTATATCCAAATACGTTATATGCTGTAAAAGTAAATGGGGCACAAGTGAAAGAATGGCTTGAAATGTCTGCAGGTCAGTTTAATCAAATTGATCCAAAGAAAACAGAAGAACAGCCGTTAGTAAATATAGGCTATCCTACATATAACTTCGATATTTTAGATGGCTTAAAATACGAAATTGATGTAACACAACCGGCGAAATATGATAAAGATGGAAAAGTTGTAAATGCAAATACGAATCGTATTATAAATATGACATATGAAGGTAAGCCAGTGGCTGACAATCAAGAGTTCATCGTCGCTACAAATAACTATCGTGGAAGTAGTCAAACGTTCCCAGGTGTAAGTAAAGGGGAAGTTGTATACCAATCCCAAGATGAAACACGTCAAATCATTGTGAAGTATATGCAAGAAACACCAGTTATTGATCCGGCAGCAGATAAAAATTGGACATTTAAACCAATTGTTGCAGATAAATTAAATACAACATTTGATTCTTCACCAAATGCACAAAAGTATATAAAGAAAGATGGGAAAATATCATATGTTGGACCATCTGAAAATGAATTTGCTAAATATGCAATTGATATAACGAAGAAGAACGATGATGATAAGGAAACTGGTGGAGAGAATCCAACAACACCGCCAACAGGTGAAGGAAATAATGGAGGAAATCCAACAACACCGCCAACAGGTGAAGGAAACAATGGAGGAAATCCAACAACACCGCCAACAGGTGAAGGAAATAATGGAGGAAATCCAACGACACCACCAACAGGTGAAGGAAATAATGGAGGAAATCCAACGACACCGCCAACAGATGAAGGTAATAATGCAGGATCTGGACAAACTGCAACGGATAATCAAAACTCAAAAGAAACAACAACTGTAAGTGAAAATAAAGAAGAACGTGATTTACCGAAAACAGGTACAAGTGTTGCTTCTACAATTGGAGCAGGCTTGGCGTTTGTTGGAGCGGGATTACTTCTGTTATTTAGAAGAAAGAAAGCAAATAGATAGTCGAGAAATATAAAAAAAGGATTACCGATTCAGGTAATCCTTTTTTATATTATGACATTGTAACTGCTTTTTCTTTCTTCCATGAAAGGCCAAATCCAGTAAAGCCGACGATAATTGTTAAGACCGGGCACGCTAAACAGAAAATTGCGAATGGAAGGTAATCAAATGTCGGAACGCCAAGGACGTTCGATAAGAATACACCACTTACCCCCCATGGTACGAGCGGGTTAATAACTGTACCTGCATCTTCAAGTACACGCGATAAATTACGACGCTCTAAACCGACTTCATCGTATTTATTAGCAAATGCTTGTCCTGTTAAAACGATGGATAAGTACTGCTCACCAAGTAAGAAGTTTACACCAATTGCAGTTGAAGCAGTAGAAATAATTAAGCGTGTGCTATTTTTTACGAAGCTAGAGATGATATTCATTAGCTGCGTGATAATACCCATTCCTTGTAATAACCCTCCCATACAAAGAGCTAGGAAAATAAGGGCAATCGACATCATCATACTTTGTAGACCACCACGAGATAGTAAGCTATCAATGTCTTTAATACCAGTTTTAGAAACGTAGCCGTCTTGCATGATTTTCATTAAATCAGCTAAAGAAGTGCTAGGTTTAAAAATAAAGAGAATAATAATTCCTACCACAATTCCTGCAAGTAATGTTGGAACGGCTGGAACCTTTTTAAATGCGAATAGGAACAGTAATAAAATTGGAATAAGTGTAACGATAGAAATCGTTGCATTTTTTTCTAATGTGCTAATAAAGTTAGTGAAGTCAACGTCTCCACTAGTACCGCCTCCTAAAATGAAAAATGCGATAAAAGCAATAATGAAAGCTGGAACTGTTGTCCAAAGCATGTTACGAATATGCTCAAATAAATCTACACCCGTAACAGCAGGAGCTAAGTTAGTTGTATCAGATAAAGGAGACATTTTATCTCCAAAGAATGCACCAGAAATAATTGCACCAGCGATTAGAGCCGGATCGTATCCGAGAGCGCTACCCATGCCCATAAAGGCAAGTCCTACAGTTGCGGCAGTTGTAAAGGCACTACCGATACTTGTTCCAACAATTGCACAAACAACAAAAACAGTCGGAACGAAAATCTTTGGAGATACAAGCTGGAAGCCGTACACCATTAAAGTTGGAATTGTTCCAGCAGCGATCCAAACACTAATTAATACGCCTACAAGTAAGAAGATAAAAATAGATGGAATACCAGCTGAAATACTACTGATCATCCCTTTTTCCATAGTAGACCAAGAGATTTTTTTCATAAATCCAAATGCTAATAAAAGAACGATACCAAATAAAATTGGGATGTGTGGTGAAACTTCTAATTGAATAACACTAAAGCCAATACAGAAAAAGATAAATAATGTTAAAAGAACAGATTCAATTTTTGAAACCATTGTTTTCCCCTCCTAAGTAATCTAAAATAGCTCTTTTTTATATAAAATTCGCCAAAATTGTTTATTTCCTTCTAAAATTTAGAATTTTGTGACAAATTACTGGTAATTGTTGATCCTTCAATATGATACGGAAATGATTGGATAAAAAAACGTCCCTGCATATAATTATGCAGGGACGAAGAAATCGCGGTACCACCCTAGCTTGTGAAATGAATGTATCACAAAATAAAGGGTCGTATGATATGCGCTAATAAAATAAAAACGCCCCTGCAATATATGCAGGGACGAAAAATTCGCGGTACCACCCTAAATTGTGAAACAGTTTCGTTTCACCACTCTTTAGATATAACGGTCTATAACCGTCTTTCACTACTCCTTACGTTTCGCAAAAGAAGCTCCAGGGGGTAATTCATAATTCGCTCTGTACTGGTTCGCACCGACCACCAGCTCTCTGAAATCAGAAATCGAAATACTACTAAATCCTATCAATGCCGATTCATATGATGTTAGTTAAATTTTTAACATATATTCATCATACATGTCAATAAAAATGTGTAATATTTTTTTAGGGAAATAAAGGTTAAATGTTTTTAATGTTCTAAAATTGTACGTTATAATGAATTTGAAAGGGGAGGAAAGAGTGAAGAAAAAAATAATTCTTTTTACCACCTTACTAGTCATTGGCGGAAGTGCTGGCATTTACACAGCTTTTGCAGCTGAATCAGAGCAGGCGAAGCAAAAGCAAATACAGCAGTCAGAAGTGAAGAAAGTGAAAGAAACGGAAGAGAAGAAGTCGATGGAAAAAGCAGCTGAGAAACTAGGAGTTTCTACTGAAGGGAAAACAAAAGAAGAGATCACGAAAGAAGTAAGTACCGCAAGATTTGAGAAGCGCCATGATTTATTGATTGAACATGCAAAACAACTTGGAATTGATACAGAAGGAAAAAAAGATGAAGAGATTATTTTAGAAATCGGAAAGATACAACACGGAAAGTAGAACAACTTATCGTATGATAAGTTGTTCTTTTTTAAGAACTTTTTGATTTAAAAATAATTGACAGCAATTCAGAATTAATGTTAACTATATTTATAAATAAGTTAACATTAGGGGTGACAATTGTGACTTTTAGTAAGAGTACGACTGACAAACCATCTTATACATATGAAGAGTTATCGAAAAAAAGTAAAGCCTATGTATGGCACCCATTTACACAAATGAAGGATTATTTAGAAGAAGATCCTGTCATTATTGAACGTGGAGAAGGGCGAAAGCTATACGATGTAAATGGAAATGAATATTGGGACGGTGTTTCGTCTATTTGGTTAAATGTTCATGGGCATCAAGTGCCGGAACTAGATGAGGCAATTCGTGAGCAATTAAATAAAATTGCCCATTCTACTATGTTAGGACTCGCTAACGTTCCATCTATTTTATTAGCAGAAAAAATAATCGAAGTTGTACCAGAAGGTTTGAAGAAAGTATTCTATTCTGACTCCGGTTCTAGCGCTGTTGAAATTGCAATTAAGATGGCATTTCAATATTGGCAGCATAAAGGAAAACCGAAGAAACAAAGATTTGTAACATTAAAAGAAGCGTATCACGGTGATACAATTGGAGCTGTTTCAGTAGGCGCAATAGACTTGTTTCACCAAGTGTATAGTTCACTTTTATTTGAGGCAATTAAAATGCCTTATCCATATACATATCGTTCTCCTTATGGAAATAATAAGGAGGAAATTGTGAAAAAACATTTAGAAGAAATGGAAGAGCTGCTGAAAGACAAACATGAAGAAATTGCAGCGATAATTGTAGAACCTTTAATGCAAGGTGCTGGTGGTATGATTACAATGCCAAAAGGATACTTAAGAGGGCTACGTAATTTATGTACTAAATATAATGTTTTATTTATTACAGATGAGGTAGCGACTGGATTTGGGCGTACGGGGAAAATGTTTGCATGTGAACATGAAAATGTAACGCCGGATATTTTAACAGCCGGAAAAGGTTTAACAGGTGGATATTTACCAGTTGCAATTACCGTAACGACAGATGAAATTTATAATGCCTTTTTAGGAGACTATGAAGAACAAAAAACATTTTTCCATGGTCATAGTTATACAGGGAATCCGTTAGGGTGTGCGGTAGCAATTGCGAATCTAGAATTATACGAGAAAACAAATTTAATAGAAGAAGTAGCACGTAAAACAGAATATGTGGCGACGCAATTAGAAGACCTCTTTGCATTTAAACATGTAGGGGATATTCGTCAGTGCGGGTTAATGGTTGGAATTGAACTTGTGAAGAATAAGGAAACGAAAGAAGCGTTTGAATGGACAGAGAGAGTCGGTGTTCAAGTATGTAAACGCTCAAGAGAGTTGGGCATGATTTTGCGGCCGCTTGGCAACACGATTGTATTTATGCCTCCGCTTGCTTCTACAATTGATGAGATTGATGATATGTTACGTATTTTATATAAAGCAATCTCGGATGTTACGGGGGGAGAAGAATGAGCGGTTTTTTCATAACAGCAACGGATACTGAAGTGGGGAAAACTGTAGTTGCAGGTGCATTAGCAGGTGTATTTAGAGAATTAGGATATAACGTAGGGGTATATAAACCGTTGCAAAGTGGACATGTTGCATCGAATCCAGAGGGAGATGCAGCAAGGTTAAAAGTATTATCAGGTGTATCGACAAAAGAAGATGAAATTTGCCCTTATTCTATTGAAGAACCACTTGCTCCGAGACTTGCCATGAAAAGAGCTGGAAGGACAGTAACGTTAAAAGACATTATTCACCACTATAATGAACGATTGAAAGAGTTTAATAGCCTACTTGTAGAAGGTGCAGGTGGATTAGCTGTTCCGTATACCGAAGACGCTTTAGTAATTGATTTCGCAAAAGAATTACAGCTTCCTCTTCTTGTAGTAGCACGTCCTACATTAGGAACAGTAAATCATACAGTTTTAACGATTAATTATGCAAAGGCACATGGCTTAACAGTAGCAGGTGTCATTTTATCTGGCTGCAAAGAATGCGAAATGGAAAGGGTACAAGAAAATAAAGTAATGATTGAAGAGCTAAGTGGGGTACCGGTTTTAGGCTTATTACCATTCTTTGAAGGTGGGTTTACAAAAGAAGAAGTCTTGGAATCTGCTAAAGAATATATAATGATTTCAAAGTTAGAGGAGTTCATCCGAAATGAATCAAATGTGGCGCACACATCTTCAATCTAAATTACAACAATTACATGAGCAAGGGCAGTATCGGAATTTGCATGTAACAGAGCAAGCAGAAGAGACATGGCTTATTCGAGATGAGAAAAAGATGCTAAATTTAGCGTCAAATAATTATTTAGGATTAGCTGGAGATGTGAGGTTAAAAGAAGCTGCTATTGCGTGTACAAAAGAATATGGAACTGGTTCGACTGCCTCTCGTCTCGTTGTAGGAAATTATCCATTGTATGAAGAGGTGGAGAGAAGTATATGCAACTGGAAAGATACTGAAAGAGCATTAATCGTAAATAGTGGGTATACAGCGAATGTAGGGGTAATATCCTCTTTAGCCTGTCGTCACGATATTGTATTTAGTGATAAATTAAATCACGCAAGCATTGTTGATGGAATTATATTAAGCGGGGCAGAACATAAAAGGTATCGGCATAATGATTTGGAGCATTTAGAGAAGCTGTTGAAAACAGCATCTCCTGAAAAGCGGAAATTAATTGTAACTGATACTGTTTTTAGTATGGATGGTGATACTGCGTATTTGAGGGAGTTAGTGCAGCTAAAAGAGAAATACGGGGCAATCATTATAGTTGATGAAGCGCATGCGAGTGGAATATATGGAATCGGCGGAGCTGGATTATCTCATATAGAAAAAGATCTTGCTCAAAAAATTGATATACATATGGGGACGTTTAGCAAGGCTTTAGGGTGTTATGGTGCGTATTTGACAGGTGATGCAATTTATATAGAGTATTTACAAAATATGATGAGAAGCTTTATTTTTACTACTGCTTTACCACCAGGGACTTTAGGAGCGGTACAAAAAGCAATTGAGATTGTAAAAGAAGATAATGAAAGAAGAGAAAGACTTATAGAGAATGGGGCATATTTTAGGGCACATTTGCAAGAAGCTGGTTTTGACATTGGGAATAGTTCAACTCATATTGTACCGATTGTAGTTGGTTCAAATGAAAATGCTTTACGGTTTAGTAAAAGGTTGCAAGAGGTAGGTATCGCAGCCATTGCAATTCGTCCACCAACAGTTCCAGTCAATAGTTCTCGAATTCGCTTTGCAGTTACATCACAACATACAATAGCTGATTTGAAATGGGCTATTCAGCATATTATACGCATTGGTAAAGAAGAGGGGTTTTTAGTATGAAAGAGCTAAAGATTATTTTTATTTCTGGGTGGGGAATGGAAGAAGATGTTTGGACTTTAGTTCTGCCGTATTTTAAAAGATATTCTGTTCAATGTATCAATTGGCGTAACGTGAAAGAACAAAGTGAATTTGCGGGGCGAATAATAGATGTAGCAAAGGATGAAAATGTAATTTTAGTTGGATGGTCACTAGGAGCGTTAGCGGCAGTTCAAGCTCAAAAAAAGGTTAAGGCAAAAGGTATTGTACTAATTGGTGGTACTGCTAAATTTACTAATGCGAGTGATTATACGAGTGGATGGAATACTTTACATGTAGAACGGCTGAAAAAGAATTTGGCTAGAAAGAAAGAAAACACGCTGAAGCGGTTTTATGAAAATATGTTTACAGAAGATGAGTTGAAAGAGAATAAGAGTTTTGAAGACATCGTACAACATTTTAAAGGTGATTCTATTCAGTCTTTACAATTAGGTTTGGATTATTTAATAGAAACAGACATGAGAGAAGAACTAAAAGAAGTTAAAGTACCTATACTACTTATTCATGGAGAGCAAGATGTAATATGTCCATTGTCTGCAGCTCGTAGTATGGCGGAGAATGAGAATACCGCGCTCAAGGTAGTAAGTAAGGCTGGACATGCATTATGTGTAACGGATTTTGAATATTGCGGAAATGAGATAATTCAATTTGTAGAGGGGATACGACATGATCAACAAAACGTTACTACAAAAACGGTTTAACGTGGCAGCCGTATCTTACGATCAATATGCAAATGTACAAAAAAAGATGGCACACTCATTACTTTCTATATTGAATCGGCGATATAGTGCAAATTCATCGATACGTATTTTAGAACTTGGATGCGGGACAGGATATGTTACAGAGCAATTATCAAACTTATTTCCGAAAGCGCATATTACAGCTGTTGATTTTGCTGAAAGTATGATCGCAATTGCGAAAACTAGACAAAATGTGAAAAATGTAACGTTTTACTGTGAGGATATCGAAAGGTTACGACTAGAAGAAACATATGATGTCATTATTTCAAATGCCACATTTCAATGGCTAAATGATTTAAAACAAGTGATAAGAAATTTATTTGATCATCTGTCTATAGATGGGATAGTACTCTTTTCAACGTTTGGACATGAAACATTTCAAGAATTGCATGCTTCGTTCCGGCGGGCGAAAGAAGAGAAAAATATACAAAACGAAACATCGATTGGGCAACGTTTTTATTCGAAAAATCAGTTACGACATATATGTGAAATAGAAACAGGGGATGTGGATGTTTCTGAAACATGTTACATAGAGAATTTTACAGAAGTTAGGGAGTTTCTGCATTCTATTCGAAAAGTAGGAGCGACTAATAGTAATGAAGAACCATATTGCCAAAGTCCCTCACTCTTTCGCGCAATGCTTCGCATATACGAAAGAGACTTCACGGGAAATGACGGGATAATGGCAACGTATCATGCTTTATTTGTGCATATAACAAAAGAGGGGAAGAGATGAAATGAAACAAGTACAAACAAAAAGGGATTGGAACAAACTTGCATACGACGTAGTAGAAGAGAAAATGATTACGAAAGAAGATGCAATAGCGATATTAGAAGCTGACGATACAGAGATTTTAGAAATTATGAATGCGGCTTATATTATTCGCCATCATCACTTTGGTAAGAAAGTAAAATTGAATATGATTATTAATACGAAGTCTGGATTATGTCCTGAAGATTGCGGATATTGTTCTCAGTCTATTATTTCAGAGGCACCGATTGATAAATATGCATGGCTAACGCAGGAAAAGATTGTAGAAGGAGCACACGAAGCGATTCGCCGTAAAGCGGGTACATATTGTATTGTAGCATCTGGTCGTCGCCCAACAGATAAAGAGGTGAATCACGTAATTGGAGCAGTTAAGGAGATTCGTGAAACGACAGATTTAAAGATTTGTTGTTGTTTAGGCTTCTTAAATGAAGATCAAGCAGGACGTTTAGCAGAAGCTGGTGTACATCGTTATAACCACAATTTAAATACACATGCAAATAATTACGAAAGTATTTGCTCCACTCATACGTATGACGACCGTGTCGATACGGTTCAAAAGGCGAAACAAGCGGGTATTTCACCATGCTCTGGGGCGATTTTTGGAATGGGGGAGACAATAGAAGAGCGTGCTGAAATTGCATTTGAATTACAACGTATAGATGCAGATTCAATTCCATGTAATTTCCTTGTTGCTGTAAAGGGTACGCCGCTTGAAGGACAAAAGGAGTTAACACCAGTAGAATGTTTAAAAGTGCTGGCGATGATGCGCTTTGTAAACCCAACGAAAGAAATTCGTATTTCAGGAGGACGTGAAATCAATTTACGTTCTGTACAGCCAATCGGTTTATTTGCAGCAAACTCTATTTTTGTTGGAGATTACTTAACAACGGCTGGACAAGAACCGACTGCAGACTGGGGGATGATTGAAGATTTAGGATTTGAGATTGAAGAATGTGCGTTATAAGATAGAGGAAAAAGCAAACTTGTAAAAGAGTTTGCTTTTTTGTAAATAAAATGTAATAAAAAGCTGTTAACACTTGATATGAATGGATTTTGAGCGAAAAAAAGAATTTTGGTGGACGAATTTTCCAAGCGCCAATTGTACATAGTAAATATGTAATTTATATTGGGTTGGAGGATTTTACATGCACAAATATATATTAGCGATTATGACTTGTCTCATTTTACTAAAAGCAATAAGTGCTGATCCAGTTAAGGCCGCTGAAAATCCTGAACAAAAAGAGATGCAACAACGAATTGAACAACATTTTCGAACGAAAGCTGAACATTTTGGATTGAAAACAGAAGGGAAAGATTTAAAGGAAGTACGAAAAGAAATTACTATTATAGAAGAAGCGAAGAAAAGAGAGAATGTATGGAGAACAGCACAAGCTTTTCATATACAAACAGAAGGAAAAACAATGAATGAATTAATAAAAGATGTACAGAAAAAAGTAAAGAAATAAAAAAGAGGCCGCAGCCTCTTTTTTTATGCCCATTGTTTTGATAAGTGAGCCATTTCAATCGCAGCAACGGCGGATTCGTAGCCTTTATTACCAGCTTTCGTGCCCGCGCGTTCGATCGCTTGCTCAATCGTTTCTGTCGTCAATACACCGAAAATAACTGGGATGTCGGTTTGTAGTGATAAAGATGCAACACCTTTTGCTACTTCATTACAAACATAATCGTAATGTGTTGTAGCACCGCGAATTACAGTACCTAACGTAATAACAGCATCATACTTCCCGCTATTCGCCATCTTTTTAGCGATTAAAGGAATTTCAAATGCGCCAGGAACCCAAGCAACATCAATATCCGTTTCTTCTACACCGTGACGCTTTAATCCGTCTAAAGCGCCGCCAAGTAACTTACTTGTAATAAATTCATTAAAACGTCCAACAACAACCCCAACTTTTAATCCTGTACCAACTAAATGACCTTCGAATACCATAATAAATCTCTCCTTTAATTATAAGTTTAATAAATGTCCTAATTTGTTTACTTTCGTTTGTAAATACGCTTTATTCTCTTCTTTTGCTGGCATTTGCAACGGTACACGCTCCGTAACTTTTAAATCGTAACCTTGTAAGCCAGCAATTTTTCTTGGATTATTCGTTAATAATCGTAAATGTTGTAAACCTAAATCTTTTAATATTTGAGCGCCAATACCGTAATCACGCAAATCAGCTGGGAAGCCAAGCTTTTCATTTGCTTCTACAGTATCGAAGCCTTCTTCCTGTAACTTATAAGCGCGAAGCTTATTAAGAAGCCCAATGCCTCGTCCTTCTTGTCTCATATAAAGAAGAACGCCTTTTCCTTCACGCTCAATTTGAGCAAGTGCAGCATGGAGTTGTGGTCCGCAATCACAGCGGCACGAGCCAAATACATCTCCTGTTAAGCACTCTGAATGAACGCGTACAAGTACAGGCTCACCTGTTGAAATATCACCTTTTACGAGTGCGATATGTTCTTTCGTATCTAATGAGTTAGAATAGCCAATTGCATGGAAAGTACCGAAATCTGTAGGTAATGTAATTTCCACTTCTCTCGTCACAAGTGTTTCATGGTGGCGGCGATAAGCAATTAAATCTTCTATTGTAATCATTTTTATATCAAATTGTTTTGCGCACTGTAGTAAATCAGGTACGCGTGCCATCGTACCGTCTTCATTAATAATTTCGCAAATGACGCCAGCTGGTTCTGCTCCGCAAAGCTGTGCTAAATCGACAGCAGCCTCTGTATGACCTGCACGGCGCAGGACACCGCCTTCTTTCGCGATTAATGGAAAGATATGTCCAGGACGATTGAAATCAGTACCTTTTGATGCAGGGTTTAACAATTCTTGTATCGTAGTTGCACGTTCGTGAGCGCTAATCCCTGTTGTGGTAGAAACATGGTCAATGCTCACTGTAAATGCAGTATGATGCGAATCTGTATTATGAGATACCATTGGTTCTAGTTGTAGGCGTTCTGCGTATTCTTCCGTAATCGGTACACAAACGAGACCGCGTCCATGTGTAATCATAAAATTAATCGTTTCTGGCGTAATATACTCTGCTAAAGCGATAAAATCGCCTTCGTTTTCACGGTTTTCATCATCACATACGATAACGACTTTTCCTTGTTTTAAATCTTCTAGAGCTTCTTCAATACGATGAAACATAATGCTTCCCCCTTATAGAAATCCGTTTTCTTGTAAAAAGCTTTCGGTCATTGAACCTTTTCGTTTTACAGGCTTAGTAATAAAGCGTTCGATATATTTACCAATCATGTCACACTCAATGTTTACGAGGTCACCGGCATTCTTTTCTCCGATAACAGATTCGCTTACTGTGTGCGGGATGAGTGAGATTGTAATGGAAGATTCGTCTATATCAAATATTGTCAAACTCGTTCCATCAACAGCAATGGATCCTTTATGCAAACAATAGCGTAGCAGTTCATCCGAAATAGCTATTTTGTAATAGATGGCATTATAGTGTTGTTTTTTGTTTAATATCGTCCCGATGCCATCAATATGTCCTGAAACGAAATGTCCACCGAATCGTCCGTTTGCAGCCATTGCTCGCTCTAGATTTACTTTAGAGTGTGATTTGAGCAGGCGAAGTGATGTTGATTTCATCGTTTCGGGCATTGCATCAACTGTAAATGAAGTAGGTGTAAAGCTCGTTACAGTTAAGCAAATACCGTTAACCGCTATACTATCGCCTAAATGAACATCTGATAAAATTTCATTTGCATGTATCGTTAACTTCATTGCCTCCCCGCTTTGTTGCATATTTGTTATCGTTCCTAATTCTTCTACAATTCCTGTAAACATTTCGTCACCTCGTTTCGGGCATTCGCAACGATTTTTATATCATCGCCAATTTGTTTCATCTCTTGAATTTTTAAGGAAAGCGCATCTTGTAATTTTGAAAAACCATTTCCGCCAAATAAAGTAGGGGCATCTTTCCCGCCAATTAACTTCGGACTTATATAAGTTACAATTTCATTGAAATTATTTGTTTGTAAGAAACTTGCATGAACCGTTTGACCACCCTCAACGAAAAGAGATAGGATTTGTTTTTCGCCGAGTAGGTCTAAAACATCTTGAATTTCAATTTGTTTCGTTTTCGTTTGGAAAATAGCTATATTTTTAGATTCAAAAGAAGCTATTTTCTCTTTATTTACATCCTGACCAACCATAATCCATGTCGGTGCTAAACAATCTGTTATGACATGAGAAGATGGTGGCGTTTTTAAATGAGTATCTAAAATAACGCGTATAGGATTTTTACCCCCATTAGGAATTCTTGTTGTTAAATGCGGATTATCAGCTATAACTGTATTCACTCCAACAAGAATTGCATCGTGTGTATGGCGATATTGATGAACATCAGCTCGTGCTTCTTCACCTGTAATCCATTTACTGTCACCAGTTACAGTTGCTATTTTTCCATCTAAGCTCATCGCTGTTTTTATTGTTACAAATGGGCGTTTCGTTTTCATGTAGTGAAAAAAGTAGCGATTTAATAAAACTGCTTCTGCTTCAAGGACCCCGGTAGTTACTTCGATTCCAGCTTCTTCTAATCTCCTTTTTCCATTACCAGAAACGAGAGAATTGCAATCAAGAGTAGCAATTACAACCCGTTTGACTCCTTTTTTGATGAGCAAATCACAGCAAGGTGGTGTTTTTCCAAAATGGCTACATGGTTCAAGTGTGACATAGACTGTAGCTCCTTTTGCTTTTTCACCAGCCATATGAAGAGCATGAACTTCTGCGTGTTCTTTACCAGCACGTAAATGAGCTCCCATACCGACGATGTTTCCACCTTTTACAACAACAGCACCAACCATAGGATTTGGACTTGTTTGTCCTGATGTTCCTACTGCTAACTGCAGGGCAATCCTCATATATTCTTGATCTGTCATTTTCTTCACCTCTCCTAAAAAATCAAAAAACCCCAAGGATTTTAATATCCTTGGGGTTTGGGAGACGTGATTTCTAGAAATATAGTCCGAATACGAAAGCATAGGAAAGAAACCTAACGATAATCCATATTTCTGCATAAGGAAAAAACCTAGCAAAATATCGGATTTTTTAAACGCTAGTTGTCTCTTTTTATTTCAGTATAAAAAATGAGTATAGAAAACAAAACATATATAAAGAATCAAAATGAATCTTTAAAAATATGCATACTGAAATAAAAGTGTATTCACTATATAAAAAACTAGAAACATATCCTTCTCCCATCCAGACTATACTGTCGGCCCTAGAGTTTCACTAGATCCACCGTTTTCGAGTTGAAAACGGGTCACGGACTTAGAAGCGCTCGCTTCATCACCGCCGGTTGGGAATTTCACCCGACCCCGAAGGATGCTGTTTGGTCAAATTATAGCACAAAAAAAATAAAAGGCTAGTAAAAAGTATTCGAATGTGAAGAATTGTGTGAAAATATATGTAGGCTGGAATGGAGACAAAAGTATTAGAAATGTTGTAAGGAGAAGGGATATAGCGGAGTCGATAAAAAGAAAAAACATGCACAAAAAAATGTGCATGTCACATGTAAAATTATTCTGCCTCTGGTGCTCTAACAACAGACTCGAACTTACCTTTATGCGAAGCATCACAATAAGGCATATTTTTTGATAAACCACAGCGGCATAAAGAAAATGCCGGTTTTGCTGGGAATACATTCCCTTGTGAGTCGACTAATTCCACGTCCCCTGTAACGCGAAAAGAGCCATTGTCATTTACTTTAATTTGTACTTTTGCCAACACTATCCCTCCTTCCCAAACGCTTAATTCCATCATATAATCAAGGGAAGTACTTGACAATATAAAGTGAAACTTTAATTAGTGGGGGGGGCATCTCACTGATTATTAGTTGAACCAATCGGGCTTTTAGGGGCAGATACTATCCCGCCTAACTTCTTTGATTCAGCCGAGTTTTGAGGTAGGGTTTTTACTGCCCGCAAATAGCGGGGCAAAAAGAGCACTTTGTTCGAAAGAGAAGAGAGTGTTATAATGTTTTTTATAACTGACTAGAGTAAGGTGACGAAAGATGGATAAACAATTACGTACATTACGAAATATTGCAGATGAGCGCACGTGGGCATCATTTTTGAATGATAATCATCCATATAGTTTGTTACATTGGTCCATTGCAGGTGTAGGACAAGAATCGAAGGATGTTTGGTTACTTCAAGATGAAGTAACATTTCAAACGACAGAATTTCCAACGTTAGATGATGCAATGCAATGGATTTCTGAAAATATGGAACAAGTTACAGACGTTTTAGCGCAATAAAAAAACAGGCTTATGCAAGCCTGTTTTTTGTTTCTTTCACATATGTGTTTAAAAATTGATCGACGGCTGCTTCATACTCTTCTTTATTTTCGTTATAAGAGCAAGCATGTGCACCGTGTTCTGCAATATAAAGTTGCTTATTATTTTCTTTTGCTTCATATAGCGCTTTTGTCATATCAGCTAAAATATAATCGTCATCTTTACTATGAATAAAGAGAACGGGATTGTTAATGTTTTTTATACAGTCGATTGGTGAAACTTCACGAATTGTATAACCGTCACGAACTTTTAAAAATGCGTTTGCTAAAGGTAATAAAGGCCATTTTGGTAAATGGAATTCCACTTTTAAACGGTGCTGTAATTGCCCGTAAAAATCAGAGAAAGGACAATCCGCAATATAAAAATCAGCACCATCTTCTACAAGTCCTGCGTATTGAAGAAGTGTTGCAGCTCCCATAGATTCACCATGAATACCAAGGATTATATTTGTGCCAAAACGACTTTTTAGCCAATCAACTACAGATTTTAAATCATGTTTTTCATAGTATCCATAGCTTGTTGTTTTTCCGCCAGTTTTACCATGACGACGATGATCATAAATAACGACATTATATCCTTTGTTTAAAAATAACTTTGCATATTTTACAGAGTTCATTTTATTTACAGTTACGCCGTGACAAAAAACCATAAACTTATTGGAATGACCAGCAGGAATGTAATATCCGTGAAGATCATATCCAAATTGCGAAGGGATATGAATTTCTTCTTTATGAAGAGCATCAAAATCCTCTAAACGAAAATGTTTTTTCGTTTCTCTTTCGAGTACTTCTTCCTCTGTTTTTTTCTTTAAGTACATCACTTTATTTGTAAAGAAAATCCCAAGGGCAGTTATCGCACCTAGTATAGTAAACAATGCTGCAAAAAAACGTTTCATACTTTACCTCATCCTCCAAATACCGTTACATGTGATACACTTACATTGTATCACAATGATAGAAAAGGGGAGAAATAGGAAATGCTGCATATACAAAAAATTACGCCAGCGATGAGAGAAACAATCCGAATGTTCATGTGTGAGAACTGGGGAAGTTCATTGATGGTTTCGCGTGGGAAGAGGCATCAGTTAGAAGGGTTGCCAGGGTTTATTGCGCTATCAGATGACAGAATAATCGGAATTATAACGTATGAAGTGACAGGAAATATGTGCGAAATTGTATCGTTAGATAGCTTTGAAGAAAGAAAAGGAATAGGGACGAAGCTTGTAGATTGTGTATTGCAAGTTGCAGAAGAAGAGCGGTGCAGGCAGGTTTGGCTTATTACAACAAATGATAATATGAATGCGTTACGTTTTTACCAAAAACGTAATTTTGTGATGACTCATTTATATGTGAACGCAGTGGATGAAGCACGAAAGATAAAGAAAGAAATTCCGCGTATTGGGTACGATAATATCCCAATTTTACATGAAATTCAATTAGAGTATCGTTTAACGAAATGATGTAACAATTTTCAGAAATATAAGTTATTAATCTTGACGAATATTAGAATATAGGTTACCGTAAAATTGTAATCTATTACCATATTAAGGGGTGACGATGTGGCAACTATACGTGATGTTGCAAAATTGGCAGGTGTTTCAGTCGCAACCGTTTCACGAGTTATTAATGAAAAAGGATACGTTCATGAGGACACAGTAAAACAAGTAAAGGAAGCAATTGAAGAATTACGTTATAGGCCAAATGTTACAGCGAAGCCATTGTTTAAACAAGATTCAACGATAATTGCATTACTTGTAGATAATTTATATGACCCATCAAACATCACTTTGCTACATTGTATTGAGGAAATAGCATATAAAGAAGGATATCAAATCATTGTTTGTAATATAGAGAATAAAGAGAGATACATACGTATGTTGGAGGGAAATAACGTTGCAGGTGTTATTTTGACAAGATCCGTTTTTAAAAGTATAGGAGAAATTCCACTTCCGTTCGTTGTGATTGATGAAAAAAACTCCCATGCAAATTATTATGAAAGTGGACAAAGAGCGGTTTCTTTATTAAAAGAGAAAGGCTGTCACTTTCTTGCTTATTTCAGTGAGGGAGAAGATAGTGAAGAAATGGAAGAGCACATATCAGGATTTTTAGATGCTGTTTGGGAGGAAGGAATCTCTTATCGAGAAGAATGTGTACAAGGGTATACGAATAAACAGTTTATTACGTTATTGCAAAACAATCCGTATATAGATGGAATTGTAACTTCAAGTGATAAGACTACTTTTGAGTTAATTCGAGCAGCGAAAAATTTAAATATCCGTATACCGGATAAATTGAAAATTATTGGACTGAACGGGAGTGTAGACAGTGAATGGATAGGCCCGTCACTCATGAAAATTGAAAGTTATGTCGAGGAAAATGGGAAAATAGCTTTGCAACAATTAAAAGGAAAAATAAAAAAGTAAAAGGTGCGTATAAAACGCACCTTTTATAATGTAATTGCGGCAATAAAGCCAAATATAAGTAACGGTATATTATAATGCAGAAAAGTTGGTACACATGTATCCCATATATGATGGTGTTGACCATCAGCATTTAAACCGGATGTTGGTCCAAGTGTACTATCTGATGCTGGAGATCCTGCATCGCCTAGCGCTCCGGCTGTACCGATAATTGCAATTGTAGCCATTGGACTAAACCCAAGCTGAATGCAAAGAGGTACAAAAATTGTTGTTAAAATAGGGATGGTTGAAAAGGATGAACCAATTCCCATCGTAACGAGAAGTCCAATCACAAGCATAAGAAATGCAGCGAGTGGTTTGTTATTTCCAATTATATGTGCACTCGTTTGCACAAGGGATTCAACATGTCCTGTTTTTCGAAGGACAGCACCGAATCCAGCAGCAGAAATCATAACAAATCCGATAAAGGACATCATACGCATTCCGCTTGTTAAAATTGCATCTGCTTCTTTAAGAGGTAGACTACCACTAACTGATAAAACGATAATCCCCGCTAGAGCACCGAAAATCATTGATTCTGTTGCTAATTGAACAGTCAATGTAGCTAAGATAGATACTAGTCCGAAAATAATGCTTCGTTTTGTATAGGGAACGATTTCATTTTCGGTAGTATGAATTTGTTCTGTTTCATACGTACGAGGTTTTCGGTACGTAATAAATACCGCGACACATAATCCAATAAGCATACCGATTGATGGAATAGTCATCGCTTTTGGAATAAGCGTAACGTCAAATGTAAGACCACTTTGCGCGGCATTTGTTTGTAATACGTCATGATAAATTTTTCCGAATCCTGCAGGAATCCACATGTAAGGAGTAATTAATCCGAATGTAATAATACATGTAACAAGTCTTCGATCTACTTTCAGCTCATTTAATACTTTTAAAAGTGCTGGAATTAAGATGGGGATGAAAGCGATATGAACAGGGATAACATTTTGTGAGAAACAAGCCATCGTTAAGATAATGAATAAAATAAGTATTTTTGAATAAACTTGTTTTTTCGTGTCTTGTTCATTGCCAATCCATTTTAATGCAGTTTGAATCATGGCATCTGGAAGTCCTGTTTTGGAAAGAGAAATAGCGAAACCGCCAAGCATTGCATAACTTAAAGCGATTGGAGCGCTGTTTCCAAGACCAGTTGTAAAAGTGTTAATAGTTTCTGAAATACCGAGTCCGCCGATAATTCCGCCTGTTAAAGCTCCAACAATGATGGCGACAATGACCTGGACACGTAACAAACTAAGCAATAGCATAACTGCTACTGCGACGAGTACAGCATTCATAATAAATGTAATCTCCCTAAATTTTTATTCTGTTAAGGCAAGTAAATATGAAGCACTTTGCTAGATTTATACATAGTTGCGACATATTATTATAAAATGTTTTCTATGAAATGTAAAAGAGCCTTTTGTTACTAATGCTGAAAAGCTAGCTCTTGTTTAATTGATCGTAAAGAATTAGCAAATAATTCAGGTTCTTCTAAATCAGGAGAATGTGCTGAATTTGGAAACCAAATCATCTTTTTTATGGGTGCTTCCATAACATCACAATATTCCTGAACGAGTGCATAAGGAGTTTGATAATCATAGCGACCAGAACAAAAGTAAACAGGAATAGATAAACTTGAAATGGACGAAAAGAAATCAATTGTCAGCATTTCTTCCCATAAAACGCCAGATTTCAAGTTTCCTGCGAGAAACTTGAACCAATCTAATAGCGTATATTCAGGAGAAAAGAAACCTTTTCGTATGAAAGAAAAGGAAGATCCGTTTTGGATTGCTCCTCCAAATGTGCCAAGCCACTTTCTTTGAATAATGAGACGTCTCGTATCTAGAAATGGTGGTTTGCCTAATTTCAAAAGGGAAGCTAATGCTTTTTTATGATCATGTTTTTTAGCAGAATGAATTAAATGTTGATATAGCAATTCTTCGTTTTGTTTCATATGTACAATTTGACCAATACCGATATAAGCCTCTATATACTGTGGATATCGATGTGCTATCTTAAGACCAATAATACTTCCCCAAGAATGACCAGCGAGAAAGAGTTTTTGTTTGTTGAACTTTTTCAATACATATTGAATCACTTCTTTTGCATCGGAAACGAATTGTTCGATTGTAAAACTTGCTCCGAAATCTTTCATTGAAAAGGATTTTCCTGCCCCGCGTTGATCCCAATTAATAACGATAAAGTGCTTCTCTAATTCTTTTTGAAAATGGCGAATAAACCCGATTTGTGCCATGCCAGGTCCGCCGTGACAGCATAATAAAATAGGCTGCTCTACGTTTTGCCCGCGCATAAGGAGGGTTTGTTTTCGATTATTAATCATAACGCTTTCCATCGTAGCGATACTATTAGGAATGAGTTGTTTATTTTCATTATGGAACTGCGGGGTATAGCTACGAAAAAGCATATTGAAAACCTCCTTTTCTGAAATCGTATGAATCGCACAGGCTATTCGTTTTGCATATACTGTTAGAAAATCATTGTAACATACCATACTAGTGTCATTTCAACACGGGAGGTGGGAAATTGTGACGATTGGAGAAATTATAGATTGTTTAAATAGACGTGAATCCATCGCTATTATAGCAAAACGTCTTGAAATAAGCCCGTATACATTATCAAAGAAATTAAGGTTGATTGGATACGAATATGATGGAGAACAGAAAAAACGTATTTTTGTAGGAGATGGAGAAGAACCGCGTCACTTACAACTCCAAGAAGCGACAGCCCTTCAATATGCGACAACGGATTATCAATTATTAATTTATGAGCAATTACAAAGTATTTATGAGCTATTAAGAAAGAGGGAAGAAGTAATTGCGCCCATTATGAATATAAGTACAGAAAAAAAGAAACGTACCTTTTCTATTAATAAAGAAATATTAGCAAAATTAGACGCTATATCAGAATCGAAAGGAATTCAAAAATCTAAACTTGTAGAAGAGGCGTTACAACAATTTTTACAACAATATGATTTTAATAAAACATCAAATTTTGATAACTAAAGAAAAGGATACTATGTTCATTGTAAGAACGAGTATCCTTTTCTTTGTTTCCTGTATATTACGAATAATATACAGGATAAGTGCATATCCTTTGCAGTGAAAAAATTGGATTGTTTATTCGGAAAATACTTAATTTACTTTTTGAATTCTTCCATCAATAACTGGCTGAATTGGTTCTTTTAATTGTTTTACGTAATCGACTAGTGCTTCAAAGTCGTTTGGACCAGTTTCTGAATTCTTCCCATTTTTAAATGATACAAATCCATCACCACCAGAAGCTAAGAAAGCATTCGCTACTACGCTATACGTTTTAGATGGAGATAATTCTTCTCCGTTTGTTAAACGTATATTTGTAACTTTTTCACCGTTTGGTTTGTTTGCATCCCACGTATATTGAATACCTGAAATTTGAAGCATTCTTGTCGTTCCTTTTTGCCATTGCTGATTTAAAATATCGCGAATATCTTGACCTGTTAAATCTACTTTAATCAATTGGTTTCCAAAAGGTTGAATACCATATAATTCGCCCCATGTAATATCGCCAGCATCTAAGTCATTACGAATGCCGCCCGGATTCATAAGTGCGATTTGAGTTTGCATCGTTTGGCGCTGGGCATCGGCAACTAAATTTCCAAGAGTGGACTCACCAGCAGCATTTTGTTTCCGATCGATAGGTGCTGTAGATTTTCCTACAACTTCATTTACAAGTGGTGCGATTTTTTCTTTATATTGATCTAGTTTTTGCTTTACTTGTTTATCAGGTTCTACACCTTCATGGTATGTTGTAACCACTTCAGCTTTTTTCTTCACAATATCTTTTGTCTTTCTATCAATTGTTACATCCACATCAGAGAAAGCTGTTCCGTAAGAGTTCGCTTGGACAATTAGTTTATTATTTACTGTACCATTTACATACGTATGACTATGTCCACCGAAAATAATATCAACTTCTGGATCTGTTTCATTTGCGATTCGAGTGAGATCGCCATTTGTTATACCAGATTCATCTGTTGTTCCACCGACATGAGCAAGGACGACAATAGATTTAACACCGAGACGCTTTAATTGTTGCGCTGATTTATTAATTGCTTCTACTTCGTCAGTGATTTCTACATTTTTAAGCATAGTAGGCATAACGACATTTGGTGTATCAGTTGTAACAACGCCAATGAATCCTACAGGCACACCATTTACCATTTTGACAGTAAATGGCGGTAAAAATAGGCGACCGGTTGATTTGTTATAGAAGTTTGCAGCGACATAAGGGAAGTTAGCCCCTTTGAAATTTCCTGTTTTTTCGTGATATCCACCGTAAATGAGGCGTTTCATTTCATCAATACCTTCATCAAATTCATGGTTTCCGATTGTACCAACATCAAACTTTAAGTCATTTAAAAATTCAATCGTTGGTTCGTCTTGTAACAATGCTGAAACTGGTGGGCTAGCACCTACAATATCACCAGCATGTACGAGAAGTGTATTCGGGTTTTGTTTTTTCCGATCTTTTAAATAAGTAGCTAAGTAATCAGCTCCACCAGCTTCTTTATTATTAATTTTTTTAACAGTATCCAGTTGTCCATGAAAATCATTAATACCAAGCATTTGTACGTCTATGTAGCGGTTTTGTTCAGTTGGAGTCTGAGATGGGGGAGCGGCAAATACGCTTGAAAAAGTAATGGTGCTTAAAACGGCAACAGCAGGAATAATTTTTTTCCACATAATTTAATTCTCCTTTTTTTATAATCTGACATCATACGACATAATTTTAATAGATTCATAGGATTATATCTATATAAAAATTTAGTTTTTTCGAAAAATTAACATATTTACAAAAGATGAATCATAGAGTAATGACCCTTTTTTGTTGTCGATTTCATCGTGTATCTACTATAATGGAGAAAAAAGTAAAAGGTGAGCAGCATGAAGAAAAAGAAACAAAGACAAATGCAAAGACAATCTCAAGTGAATCAACCAAAGAAAGAATCTCTTACATTAGGTGATCAATTAAATGATTCACTTATGCAGCAATTAAAGAATAAGAAGAAAGAATTGCAAGTGAGAGAAGAGAAAAAAGAGGCAGCAGAGCTGGAAAGAAAGCGCCAAGAACAAAAAGAACGTGAAAAGAATAAATCATTTGAAGAACTGTTAAGTGAAAGTAGCCTTACTTGGAAAGACTTTAAATAATAAAAAAATGATCAGTGATATTTCACTGATCATTTTTTTGACGAGCTTGTAAGAAAAGGGGAGTTAGAATGAGGAAAATTGTAGTTGTTCCGCATGAAAATCATTGGGGTGAAAAATTTAAAATGGAAGCCGAAAGATTAAAATCGGCGATGCCAGAAACCGTGAAAATTCATCATATTGGAAGTACGTCAGTGCCAGGACTGGCAGCTAAACCAATTATAGATATGATTATGGAAGTAGAGAGTATCGACAGAGTAGATCATTGGAATGAACGTTTTAAAGAGCTTGGTTACATCGCAAAAGGGGAAAATGGTATTTCAAGACGTCGTTATTTTATTCATGGAACGGAGGCAAAACGTTCGTATCATTTACACGTGTTTGAAAAAGGAAATGCAGAGATAGTAAGGCATTTAGCGTTTCGTGATTATATGATGGCTCATTGTGAAGAAGCAGAGGCGTATGCAACTTTAAAGAAAGAGTTAGCTGAAAAGTATACATATGATGGTACGTTATATTCGGAAGGGAAAACTGAGTTTGTACGTAATGTTGATGAAAAAGCGAGGAACTGGATAGAAAATAAACGGGAATGAATGAGTTCGCATTATTTTTGAAGATGTATAAATTTATTATGTAAACTGTACATATGTTTTGACTTTTTAATTGAATCTTGTTGAAATAAAGTGGTGGCTTATAAAAATGTAACAAGGAAAGGAAGAACGAATGTGCATATTCCAACAACTACACTTCATAATGGCGTGAGAATGCCGATGATTGGTCTAGGCGTTTATAAAGCAAAAGAAGGCGACGAAGTAAAACAAGCAGTAAAAACAGCGTTAGAAGTTGGATACCGTTCGATTGATACAGCGACTGTATATGAAAATGAAAGCGGTGTCGGAGAAGCGGTTCGTGAATCAGGGATTCCGAGAGAAGACATATTTATTACAACAAAAGTTTGGAACGACGATCAAGGATACGAGGAAACACTTGAGGCATTTGAGAAAAGTTTAAAGAAATTACAAATGGACTATGTAGATTTATATTTAATACATTGGCCAATAAGAGGGAAGTATGTTGATACGTACCGAGCGTTAGAAAAATTGTATGAAGAAGGTAAAGTGCGTGCGATTGGTGTTTCTAATTTCCATAAACACCATTTAGAGCTGCTATTACCAAATTGCAAAGTAAAGCCAATGGTAAACCAAGTAGAACTTCATCCAATGTTAACACAATCTGAATTGCGTAATTTCTGTCAAGGTGAGCAAATTCAAATGGAAGCGTGGAGTCCATTAATGAGGGGCGGAGAAGTATTTGAGCATCCAATCATTCAGGCTATTGCTAACAAATATGAAAAAACACCTGCGCAAGTTATATTGAGATGGGATATTCAAAGTGGGATAGTAACGATTCCTAAATCTGTTACACCATCTCGCATTAAGGAGAATTTTACTATTTTTGATTTTTCACTCACGGAAGAAGAGATGACTCAAATTAATACGTTAAATCGTAATTTACATGTAGGAACGAATCCTGATAAATATGATACGTTATAAAAAGGCGCTACCATACTGGTAGCGTCTTTTTAACGGTGTGAAGCATAGGTATCACATTTTGCAATTTGCTGAAGTTGTATATATTTTGCTGTTGTTAACTGTGTTTGTTTACTAGCTTGTACATTTTCTTGCAATTGTTGAATAGAGCTAGCCCCAGGTATAACAGCTGCAACAGTTTCGTTATGCAAGCAATATTGAATAGCTGTTCCTGTTAAAGAGATTTCCCCGATTATTTCTTTTACACTCGCTAGTGTCGCATGTAATTCATCATAAGAATAAGAAAGGTAATCCTTTTCTTTTACTCTTTCTATCTTTCTTGCATTCTTGTCAGTTAGAATTCCTTTTGCAAGTGGTCCGCGAGCAATGACGCTAATTTGATGTTCATTAAGAAATGGGAACCATTCTTCAGGGCGACGATTTAAAAGGCTATATTCCATTAGGACACTAACGATATTTGAACGCTTTGCATACTCACGGATGACATTTGGACGTATAGAAGAAATACCGTAATGGCGAATGATACCTTCTTTTTTTAATTCTTCAAAGGCTTCAATTGTTTCATCTATAGGATCTTCAATCGTCCCGCCGTGAAGTTGATAAAGATCAATATAATCAGTTTGAAGTCTACGTAAACTTTCTTTCACTTCAGCCTTTATGTAATTTTTAGAAGGATCCCAAGACCAGCCGTTTTTTTCTTCTGTCCATCGATTTCCAACTTTCGTTGTAAGAACAATTTGGTCTCGTTTCCCTTTTAATGCTTTACCAACAAATTCTTCGTTTAATCCATAATCATATAAATCCGCGGTATCAAAAAAATTGATTCCTAAATCGATTGCTTCATCGATAATACGCAGGGCTTCTGTTTCAGATGTACCGAGAGACATACAGCCAAGTCCCATTTCTGTCACAAATAAATCCGAGTTTCCTAATTGACGTTTTTTCATAGGTCAACCTCCTTACCTGTATTGTACGCAAGGGAAAAGAGGTTGACAAACGTTTTACTTTTATCCGGGTTGGTGAAGACAAATAATTAGAGGGATGCCCCCTCTGATTAAAGTTTCACTTTATTTGCTGTAATCCACTCTTGTACAGTTGTATACTCTTTGCCATATTGTTTTAGCTTATGGCGAATTTGCCACGCTTTTCCGACTAAAGTGACGCGATTTGGTAAAATATAAACTTTCATTTCTATCACGCTCCTTTCAATGTGGTAAAATGTATGAGGAAAGAATAGGAAATAGAACAGGGAGATGAAGTAGTATGAGTAATCTTGCAGAGAGAACCGTAAAAACTGAACCAATTTTTGATGGTAGAGTTATAAAAGTTCGTGTTGATGATGTAGTATTACCAAATGGAGCAATGAGTAAACGTGAAATTGTAAATCACCCTGGTGCAGTTGCTATTATTGCTATTACTGATGAGGGGAAAATTGTGCTTGTTGAGCAGTATCGTAAAGCGCTTGAAAAGGCGATTATAGAAATTCCAGCCGGCAAGTTAGAACCTGGTGAAAAACCTGAGGTGACAGCAGTTCGTGAATTAGAAGAGGAAACAGGATATGTATGTGAAAATATGGAGCTTATTACTTCTTTCTACACATCTCCAGGGTTCGCAGATGAAATTTTATATGTATATAAAGCGACAGGTTTGACGAAAAAAGAAAATAAAGCTGAGTTAGATGAAGATGAGTTTGTGGAATTGATGGAAGTGTCGTTAGAAGAAGCGGTTATTCTTATGAAAGATCTTCGTATTCATGATGCAAAGACAATGTTTGCAGTACAATATTTACAACTACAAAAATAAACACTCGCCAAAGGCGAGTGTTTTTTAATTGATTTTTGCATATACGCGTGCATCACGTAAGCTACCATCTGGTGCTATGAAATCATTTTCCATTGTACCTTCTAGAATAAATTCTAAACGTTCTGCTAGGTTACATGCATTTGTATTTGTTGCATCAATACGAATTTCAATTCTTCTAGCACTTAGCTTATCAAAGGCAAATTGAATGGCACCTTTAACAGCTTCGGTCATATAACCTTGTTTTGTATAAGCGCTATGCAGCCAGAAGTGAAGTGAAAACTTTGGAATATCCCAGTTTTCAGGCTTAAGCGTTATAGCTCCGATGAATGTACCAGATACTTTATCGTATAAGTGAAAATCAAGTGTTTCACGAAGTAAAAACTGTCCGTGAGCGTTACGAACGATTTCTTCAGCACTTTCTTCTGTTTCAGCGTTAATTGGCATCCACGGTACTAAGTCTTCTAGAGAAGCTTGGATTGCTTCATACACTTCTGCACCATCACCTGGAAATGGCTTACGAACTTGTAAGCGTTCAGTTTGAAATAATGTTGGAAAATCTAATAATAATGGTTTCAAGAGAAATCCCTCCTATTCTCTACTTTTTAGTTTAGCAAAGTAGAGCGGAATTTCAATGTTAATTCGTCATACTTTTTTCTTTCTTTCATACATTTTTAGTAAGAGTGTGAACGGAGGGAAGAAAAATGTGGCGAAAAACTTGGCAAGACCGTGTAATGTCTCACATACAGGAAAACTCTTCAT
Source organism: Bacillus thuringiensis (assembly GCF_001455345.1). GTDB lineage: Bacteria > Bacillota > Bacilli > Bacillales > Bacillaceae_G > Bacillus_A > Bacillus_A thuringiensis_N. Next base: position 4,020,885 of record NZ_CP013274.1, on the reverse strand, counting down.
TATATATATTTAACGCTGTTTTATTATTGATGGGAGTAATATTTGGGGCCATTCTTGTAAATAGTTTACAATTAAATCAAAAACAAGATTTATCATTTTATTTACAACGTTTTTTTGGACAAGTTTCTAAAGGAGAATTTGCTATTGCAGGCGAAATGTTTCGAGAAAGTTACTTTTCACAATTAAAATACATTGGATTTATTTGGATTTTGGGGATTTCAATTATTGGGTTGCCACTTATTTTTATTTTATTATTTGTAAAAGGAGTAGTTGTCGGATTTACAGTAGGTTTTTTAGTAAGTCAGCATGGATGGAATGGATTATTACTAGCATTCGTATCTGTTTTGCCACAAAATTTAATTATCATTCCAGTCTTTCTCGTTATGACAACTATTGCTGCAAGTTTTTCTTTACGGATGATTAGGCATCAATTTATTAGAAAAATAACCGAGCCACTATTACCATTATTAATCCGTTATACATGCTTCTTTCTCGTAATTGGAGTGGTGTTAGCACTTGCTTCTAGTGTGGAGGCTTATGCATCACCAGTTTTAATGAAAGAAGTCGTTGAGGCTATTAATAAAAAATAAATACTTTTTGAGAATAATTATCAATTTGTTTTTATTGTTTTTCTTTTGACAGAAGCCCTTCTTCTGATATAATGGTGTAAGAGTGGCGAGGAGGGAGTAGTACCGAATGGAAGAAAGAATTGAACGAATTAAGAAGCAATTACATGCAGCGAGCTACAAATTAACACCGCAACGTGAAGCAACAGTTCGTGTGCTGCTAGAAAATGAAGAAGATCATTTAAGCGCAGAAGATGTTTACCTCCTTGTAAAAGAAAAGTCGCCAGAGATCGGATTAGCAACCGTCTATCGAACTTTAGAACTATTATCTGAGTTAAAAGTTGTCGATAAGATTAACTTCGGAGACGGTGTTTCACGCTATGACTTACGCCAAGAAGGTGCGCAGCGTTTCCACCATCATTTGATTTGTACACAATGTGGTGCTGTACAAGAAATACAAGAAGATTTACTTGGTGAAGTGGAAAGGAAAGTAGAACGTGACTGGAGCTTTAAGGTGAAGGATCATCGTTTAACATTCCATGGGATTTGTAAAAATTGTCAAGAAAATGAAACGGATGAAAAATAACCTTTTCCTATTTAACTAGGAAGAGGTTTTTTATTTGAATAAGGTATAAATTGGTGAAAGCTTGGCATATGTTGTAATAACTTATATTTTGGAGGAATTTACAATGCGCCGAGCTTTAAAATTAACTTTTGATGGGGTAAAAGTATTTTTATTATTTACAAGTTGTACGATTTTGTTTTATTTCGCTATACTATGGATAAATGAAGAATATGAAAGCTATCATCGTTATGAAAAGCCAAAAGAAGAGACTGTAGAAAAAGTATCAGGGAATGAAGAGCCGGCAAAGGATGCTTTCGTAAATAGAATGATGTTTTTCTATGAAAATGGGGAGTAGTGTAGATTGGAAGATCAATTAAAAGATTTTATTCATTATATGGTTGTCGAGAAAGGATTAGCGAAAAATACAGTAGTATCTTATGAACGTGATTTAAAAAGTTATGTAAAGTACTTGCAAAATGTAGAACAAGCGAAAAGCTTTCATGAAGTGACACGCTTGTACATTGTTAATTTTCTGCAGCACTTAAAAGAAAACGGAAAATCTTCAAAAACATTAGCACGTCATATTGCGTCGATTCGTTCGTTCCACCAATTTCTACTTCGTGAACGAGCGGTAGAGCACGATCCATCCGTACATATTGAAACGCCGCAAGGAGAACGGAAATTACCGAAAGTATTATCAGTTGATGAAGTAGAGGCGTTACTTCAGACACCAAAAATGACGAGTGCTTTTGGGGTTCGTGATAAAGCGATGCTAGAGTTACTGTATGCAACAGGACTTCGTGTTTCGGAATTAATTGCCTTAAATTTAGAAGATGTACATTTAACGATGGGATTTGTTCGTTGCATAGGGAAAGGGAATAAAGAAAGAATTATTCCACTAGGAAGTTTAGCGACGGAAGCGATTCAAAAGTATATTGAAAAGGGAAGAAGAGAATTGATGGGTAAAAAAGTAGTAGATGCACTCTTTTTAAACCATCATGGGAATCGTTTATCAAGACAAGGGTTTTGGAAAATTTTAAAACGATTAGCGAAAGAAGCAAATATTGAAAAAGAGCTTACACCTCATACGTTGCGCCATTCTTTTGCTACGCATTTATTGGAAAATGGAGCAGATTTGCGTGCTGTGCAAGAAATGCTTGGACATGCAGATATTTCAACGACACAAATTTATACGCATGTTTCAAAAACTAGATTAAAAGATGTATATAAACAGTTCCATCCGAGAGCATAGTTACTATGCTCTTTTTTCATAGATTCAAAAGGATGAAGTACTTCACAGAAACTTCACAAACATTTCGTACATTGTTTTCAGCAGAAGACTAGAATATTACAATGTATTTCCTCTATACTAAATAAGGTATGAAGGAGGAAATGATGATGAAAAAACTTATTATGACTTTATTTATCGCGATGCTAGCATTGGCTGGCTGTAATACAAACAAAGAAGAACCGAAAAAAGAACAGAAACTGGAAGCTGTAAAAGTAGCAGTTCAAACAAATCCGAAAGAAATTAAACCAGGTGAAAAAACAGAAGTACAAGCACTTGTTACACAAGGAAAAGAAAAGGTAACGGATGCTGATGATGTAAAGTTTGAAATTTGGAAAGCTGGGGACGAAAAGCACGAGATGTTAGATGGTAAGCATAAAGGAAAAGGTGTTTATGCTGTAGAGAAAACGTTCGAGACGGATGGAGTATATCATATTATCGCTCACACAAATGCGCGTGAAATGCATGTTATGCCAGAAGTAAAAGTGGCTGTAGGAAATGCGAAAGTAGAAGATGCGAAAAAAGAAAATAGTGATCATGGTGCAGGACATGGCGATCATAAAAGCGATACAATGATCCACCTTATGGCTGGTGACATAAAAGCAAATGCTGAATCAACAATGAAAGTTCATTTAAAACAAAAAGAAGAAGCGTTAACTGGTGCTGAAGTACAACTTGAGATTTGGAAAGATGGTGTTGAAAAACACGAATTTATTCCAGCGAAAGAAGGAAATAAAGGAGAGTATGAAACGAAGCATACTTTCAAAGAAAACGGTTCTTACAAAGTGAAAGTTCATGTTAGAAAAGGTGAGCTGCATGAACATAAAGAGGAAACAGTAGAAGTAAAATAAAAAGCAGCTCTTTGGAGCTGCTTTTTATTTTTGTCTCGTTATTTGCGGGTTAATTAAAATTTCATTTTATATGAAGAAATAAATCATAAAATAATTAGCACTTCTGTGCATAATGGATTACAATAGAAGTGTGAAAAAAATGAGAAATTCTACGAAAATGTATTAAAAAGAAAGCGTAAACATGTTATGATATCAGTATCAGATGTCTGACATCTGACTTAGAAAAAACTAGAAATGTTTTTGCGTCGTTTCAAGGTAAACGAAATAGGTTAGAGAATGATTTAAAGAAGTACTGTTTGACAATGAGAACGAAAGATAATTCTTATGGAGAACAGTTTCACTTTATAGCGTTTTGAACATACTACAAGAAGTAGAACTGAACTTATAGGAGGTCGCAGTTATGAATAAATATAAACGTATATTCCTAGTCGTAATGGACTCTGTCGGAATCGGTGAAGCACCAGATGCTGAACAATTTGGTGATTTAGGATCTGACACAATTGGTCACATTGCTGAACATATGAATGGATTACAAATGCCTAACATGGTGAAATTAGGTCTTGGTAACATTCGTGAAATGAAAGGCATCTCTAAAGTAGAAAAACCACTTGGATATTATACAAAAATGCAAGAGAAATCTACTGGTAAAGATACAATGACAGGCCACTGGGAAATCATGGGCCTTTACATTGATACACCATTCCAAGTGTTCCCTGAAGGATTTCCGAAAGAATTACTTGATGAATTAGAAGAAAAAACAGGCCGTAAAATCATCGGTAATAAACCAGCTTCTGGAACTGAGATTCTTGATGAACTTGGTCAAGAACAAATGGAAACAGGCTCTTTAATCGTTTACACTTCTGCTGATAGCGTATTACAAATCGCAGCACACGAAGAAGTAGTACCGCTTGATGAGTTATATAAAATTTGTAAAATTGCACGTGAATTAACGTTAGATGAGAAGTACATGGTAGGTCGCGTTATCGCTCGTCCATTCGTTGGTGAGCCTGGAAACTTTACACGTACGCCAAACCGTCATGACTATGCATTAAAACCATTTGGCCGTACAGTAATGAATGAACTAAAAGATAGTGATTATGATGTGATTGCTATCGGTAAAATCTCTGATATCTATGATGGTGAAGGGGTAACTGAATCACTTCGTACGAAGTCTAACATGGATGGAATGGATAAGCTTGTAGATACATTAAATATGGACTTTACAGGTCTTAGCTTCTTAAACTTAGTTGACTTTGATGCATTATTCGGTCACCGTCGTGATCCACAAGGATACGGAGAAGCTCTGCAAGACTATGATGCGCGTCTTCCGGAAGTATTCGAAAAACTAAAAGAAGATGATTTATTATTAATTACAGCAGACCACGGTAATGACCCAGTTCACCCTGGTACTGACCATACACGTGAATATGTACCGTTATTAGCATATAGTCCAAGCATGAAAGAAGGCGGACAAGAGTTACCACTTCGCCAAACATTTGCTGATATTGGTGCAACTGTAGCAGAAAACTTCGGTGTGAAAATGCCAGAATACGGAACAAGCTTCTTAAACGAGCTAAAGAAATAGGGGGATATACAAATGAATCGTGAACTTATTACAAAATCAGCTTCATACTTAAAAGAGAAATTTCAAGAGACACCACAAGTAGGACTAATCCTTGGATCTGGACTAGGTGTATTAGCAGATGAAATCGAGAACGCAGTAACAGTACCTTACAGTGAAATCCCTGAATTCCCAGTTTCAACTGTAGAAGGCCATGCAGGTCAACTAGTATTCGGTACACTTCAAGGTGTAACAGTAGTAGCAATGCAAGGACGTTTCCACTTCTATGAAGGATACGACATGCAAAAAGTAACATTCCCAGTTCGTGTTATGAAAGAACTAGGTGTAGAAACAGTTGTTGTAACAAATGCAGCTGGTGGTGTAAATACATCATTCGAACCAGGCGATCTTATGTTAATTTCAGACCACATTAACTTCATGGGTACAAATCCATTAATCGGACCAAATGATTCTGAAATGGGTGTACGTTTCCCTGATATGTCTACATCATATACGACAGAGCTTCGCGAAATGGCGAAACAAGTTGCAGCAGACTTAAATATTAAAGTACAAGAAGGTGTATACGTTGGAATGACAGGTCCTGTATACGAAACACCTGCTGAAATTCGTATGCTTCGTACACTTGGTGGAGATGCAGTTGGTATGTCAACAGTACCTGAAGTAATTGTAGCGCGTCACGCTGGTATGAAAGTACTTGGTATTTCTTGTATTTCAAATATGGCAGCTGGTATTTTAGATCAGCCACTTCACCACGATGAAGTAATCGAAACGACAGAACGTGTTAAAGCTAACTTCTTAGCATTAGTAAAAGCAATCGTAAAACAAATGAAGGGGTGACCTCACAATGAGAATGGTGGACCTAATTGCAAAAAAACGTGACGGACATGCATTAACGACAGAAGAAATCAACTTTATTGTTGAAGGATATACGAATGGTGATATTCCTGATTATCAAGTAAGTTCACTTGCAATGGCAATTTTCTTCCAAGATATGAACGATCAAGAACGTGCTGATTTAACGATGGCAATGGTCAATAGCGGTGATACAATCGACTTATCAGCTATTGAAGGGGTAAAAGTAGATAAGCACTCCACAGGTGGCGTTGGCGATACAACAACACTTGTATTAGGTCCATTAGTAGCCGCTTTAGGTGTACCGGTTGCAAAAATGTCTGGACGTGGTCTAGGACATACTGGTGGTACAATTGATAAATTAGAAGCAGTTCCAGGATTCCATGTTGAAATCGAAAATGATGAATTCATGCGTCTTGTAAATGAAAATAAAATCGCAGTTATTGGTCAAAGTGGAAACTTAACACCTGCGGATAAAAAATTGTATGCACTTCGTGATGTAACGGCAACAGTAAACTCAATTCCGCTTATTGCAAGCTCAATTATGAGTAAAAAAATTGCTGCTGGTGCAGATGCAATTGTTCTTGATGTAAAAACTGGAGCAGGTGCATTTATGAAAACAGATGAAGATGCAAAACGTTTAGCAGAAGCAATGGTGCGCATTGGTAACAACGTTGGTCGTAATACGATGGCTGTTATTTCTGATATGAGTCAACCACTTGGTGAGGCTATTGGTAACGCACTTGAAGTACAAGAAGCAATTGATACATTACAAGGTAAAGGACCGAAAGATTTAGAAGAGTTATGTTTAACACTTGGAAGTCAAATGGTATACCTTGCTGGACAAGCTTCATCTTTAGAAGATGCACGTGAGAAATTAATTGAAGTAATGAACAACGGTAAAGCGCTAGAATCATTTAAAACGTTCTTATCAGCGCAAGGCGGAGATGCATCTGTTGTTGATGATCCTTCTAAATTACCACAAGCACAGTTTAAAGTTGAAGTGGAAGCGAAGGAAGACGGTTATGTATCAGAAATCGTTGCAGATGAAATCGGAACAGCAGCAATGCTTTTAGGAGCAGGACGTGCGACGAAGGAATCTGAAATTGATTTAGCAGTTGGCTTAATGCTTCGCAAAAAAGTAGGGGAAAGCGTGAAAAAAGGTGAATCCCTTGTTACCATTTACGCAAACCGTGAAAATGTAGAAGATGTAAAAGCAAAAATTTATGAGAACATGAAGATTACTAACGAGCATGTAGATGCACCAACATTAGTGCACGGCATCGTTACTGAGTAATAAAGAAGAGCCAGGGAGTATTTCTCCTTGGCTTTTTTTGCTGTTTTTTGTTTATAATAATAATGGGTGAAATTATGATTAGAATTTGTGCAATAACAAAAACAGATGAAGTATTATATGATGTTTCGCTAGAGGAAACAAAGAAAGACCATATTGTATGGTATTGGCTAGATTTATATAAGCCAACGAAAGAAGAGTATACATACATTTTGCAAGATCATTTTAAGTTCCATCCCCTTGCAATTGAAGACTGTATAGAATATGTACAGAGGCCAAAAGTTGATTTTTATGATGGATATAACTTTTTAGTTCTTCATGCATTTGGTGAGGATGGATTAGAACCGCACGAGATTGATTTATTTATTAGTGATCGTTATATTGTTTCTTTCCATTTTTCTCATAACAATGCAATTGAAAGAGTATGGAAAACACTTGGAGAAAAGAAGCGTATTAAAAATAGTCCTTTACACGTAGCACATACAATTATCGATCAAATTGTAGATGACTATTTTGCGCCTGTATATTACATTGAGGATCATTTAAATGCAATTGATGATAATTTAACGGGTGAAACAGCAGGAAGTGTACTAGAAGAGGTATTTGATATACGTGCAGATTTATCGAAGCTAAGGCGTACAATCATTCCGATGCGTGATTTATTGTATCGTATTTTAAACTCGACTCGTTTTTACGGTATAAGTGATCATGAAATTTACTTTAAAGATATACATGATCATTTGCTTAAACTGACCGAAATGATTGAAGCAAGCCGAGAATTAACGGCAGATATTCGAGATAGCTATTTTTCATTAAACTCACATCATATGAATAACATTATGAAAACATTAACTGTATTCTCGACTATTTTCATGCCATTAACATTTATTGCGGGAGTATATGGAATGAACTTTACGCATATGCCAGAGCTTGGTGGACAATATAGTTATTTTATTTGTCTACTTATCATGGCGTTAATTGGCGGCGGCATGATGGCTTGGTTTTATAAAAAAGGATGGTTTAAGTAAAAAAACACCGAGGAAAATTCCTCGGTGTTTTTTACTTAACCAATAGCATGTAATACGAACATGGCTAAGAATAAGCATGTAACGATATACATAGAAGGTGCGACTTCTTTACGCTTTCCAAGAGCAATTTTTAAGATAGGATAAGCGATAAATCCGAACGCAATGCCATCAGCGATACTATATGTGAGCGGGATCATGACGATAATTAAGAACGCTGGAAATCCTTCTGAAAAATCGTTCAGAGGAATTTGCTGAATGCTTGTAATCATCAGGCCGCCAATAATAATTAAGATTGGTGCAATGGCACTATCAGGAATTAGTTTGACAAACGGAAGTGCAAACAGTGATGCAAAGAATAACAACCCTGTAACGATAGACGTCAGACCTGTCTTTCCACCTGCAGTAATACCTGCGGCACTCTCTACTGTTGATACGGTAGGGCTTGTGCCAAATAGACCACATGTCATTGCTGAAATTGCATTGGCTTGGTAAGCACGTGGGAATTTACGGTCATCTTCTAATAAACCGTGCAGAAGTCCCATATTCTCAAAAATAAGCACCATGCTTAAGGAGAATGTTGCAATCCAAAACGGTAAGGAAGAAAGTTTGCCAAATGACATAGCTCCAAACACATCGCCGTAATTAGCGAATGAGAATGAACTATTTCCGATTTGACTTGTATCAACAAGGCCAAATAGCCATGCAATACCAGTTCCTATTGCAATCGTCCATAAAAAGTTTCCACGTACGTTACGAATAAATAATACAAGTGCAACGATAAGAGTAAGCACGGTCGCAAGAACGACAGGGCTACTTAATTTCCCCATTGCAACAGCGGTATTTGGATTCGAAACGACTAAACCACCTTTTTGCAATCCGATAAATGCTAAAAATAATCCGATGCCGACAGTAATAGCTTCCTTTAATGACTTTGGAATTGATACTGAAAGCACGCGAGCGATTGGTGTAAACGCAGCAATTGCAAAAATAATACCAGAGATGAAGACAGCTGCTAATGCTTCCTGCCAAGATAATCCGAGCGTATGCACAGCAGTGTACGTGAAGAATGCATTTACACCCATACCAGGGACAAGAATAGCAGGTGCATTTGCCCAAAATGCCATGAGCAGACATCCGACAAATGAACTGAAAACAGTTGCTAAAATTCCAGCTTCAAGAGGAATGCCAGCATCGGATAAAATGGATGCATTTACAATCATAATATATACGATCGTGAAAAATGACGTAACTCCAGCTAAAACTTCTTGTTTTGGTGATGTTTCGTGTAAACCTAATTTAAATGTTCTTTCAAGTATTCCTTTCATGTTAAACCTTCTTTTTCATATCCCTCTCCCACCCGTGATATCTCTTTTGTAAGAGCTCACCGTCCTTTATTATATCAGAACATCATGTTTTTACAACAAGGAAAATGATAACGTTTACTTATAAATAAAATTATTTATAAATACGTGAAAATCGCTCGTATTGTTGAGATGATTTCTAATTCTCCCGATTGAATGGGCGGAGCTGCTTGCGCATGTAAAGTAGCATAGGACGTCACTTCCCGTGGTAATTGAGCAGATTCTTCAACGAATGAGAGTGGAACAGGATTAATATTTAAATTGTATGTACTCGCAATAGCACGAGCTTTTTCTACCGCTTGTTGTAGAGCTTGAATGAGAGCTTGCTCATAATATTTATTTGGATGAGATATTCGAAAACGTAAACCTTTTGCTACGTTTGCTCCATTTGAAACGGCTATATCATATACTTCCCCTGCTTTTTGTACATTTAAAACGGTAATTTCATACAAATGTTCCACACGATACCCTTGTAGTAATGCTTTATCATTTACATACTCGTATTGAGGAGTGATCGTATAAGAAATCGTTTCTATATCTTTATCAGCAATGCCAAGCTGTTTAAGTGCATCCAGCAATTGTTTTGATTGTACTGCATTTTCTTCTTGCGCTTGTTTCACATTTTTACTATCAGTTCGAATGCCAAGTGTTAATATAACAACATTTGGTTTCGCTTTGACAACACCTTCACCTTGTACAGTAATGGTCGCTTCTTTACCAGTATTAGCTGTGCGTACATTGTGTAAATAAGGATTCATTCCACCCTGCATTTTCCATCACCATCCTTTTTATATGTATATGTGTGAACAAAAAAGAAATTTATATGAAAAAAGTTACATAAATGAGAATGTTGAGGAAAGAAAGGATATACAACATAGGTATTTATAGATTATAATATGTGTAAATATGATAAAAAAGGGACGAGGCTAGTGAACGAAAAAAGAGAAACATTGATTTTAGAGTTATCCGGATCATTTAGAAAGATGATACGTTTATTACAAAATGATATTAATACACGTTTTGCAGAACATATGCCATATAATGAATTTTCTGTATTACGCGCGTTATTTTTAAACAGTCCACAGATGGCTTCGCAAATTGCGAGTGAAGTAAACGTAACCTCCAGTCATATTACAGCTGTTACTGATCGTCTCGTACGAAAAGGATTTGTAGAAAGAAAGCGTTCAAATTCAGACCGTCGTATCGTGTACTTAGAAATTACAGAACACGGAAGAGAAGTAACTGAAAAACTTGAAGCTGTGCGTAAAGAATATTATAAAGAGAGATTTAAAGGTTGGAGCGACCAAGAAATAGAAATGGTATTAGAGCTATTTGGCCGCGTATTATAATAAATGAGGATAGGAAGCGAAAGCTTTCCTATCCTTTTTCTTTTGAATAAAAACATTTTGAAACTCCAATACTTTAATTAAAAAGAATCGGAGTGAAAAATTATGAAACGTATTTTTACGCTTCTTATTATGACTGGAAGTTTTTTCTGCTTTCATCAATTCGTGGATGCTGCAACGCCAATTCAAGTCGTCCAAAAAGAATTACAACATATTTCAAATAAGCAACCTGTCTTATATTCGAAGTTATGGATTCGCTCTATGCAGAATACGATTTTATTTCATCATAGCGATAACGTTCGGCATGAAGATACGATAAGTAATGTGAAAAAGTCTTCTCTTGTAAAAGTAAAACAACTTCCACTTCAGAAAGCATCACAGTACATCCCGAGATTATCACAATATATTTCTAAGTTTGAGGCTGAAAATGTACAGGTGTATTATGTTGCAGCTCGTTATGAAGTGAAAAAAGAAAATTCGCACCAGTTAAATGGAATGAATTATTTTATGCAAGTGTTTATTCAACAAGGGGGAGAATGGAGAATTGCTGAAAGTATAGTTGCTCCAACAGATCAAATCGTAGCAAATGGTGACGGGTTTGGAACGAAGCAAGAAAAAGAGTATGGGAAAAGAAGAGAGAATGTAAAATAGCCTCCTCATCGAGAGGAGGTTATTTTATTTGAAATTCCAGGAGACTTTCCATTTTAATATTTTAGGTAGGAATAAATACGTTATGAAACTAGTCCCCAAAAACCCAATGTAAAAATTGAGCAAGGAATGCGCGTCACTGAAAATTAAACCTCCAGTGATTCCAGCAAGTAGAATAGCACAAGTCAAAACTACTTTTTGTAGTTTTGGATATAACAAGTAGTTACCATTTCGTTCATTGACTGAACGGGCATATAAATATATACCAAGTGGTAAGAAAACAAGGATATGTGCAATAGGTCCAATCAATGTTTTTGCCGATGGAATCTTTGTAAAGTTTGGTCCGTTATGACGCACTCCATCTAAATCGGTATAAGGAGTTTGTGGATCATAATTAAAGTGAATATTAAAATCTTCTGCTGGACTAGAGATACGTATGTTTTTCATCACATCATGTATATGGCCATTATTCTCATGAAAGTCAGTGTTTGAGTGAACAGCAATGACTCCTGAGATAAGTGATGGAAGTAAAGCTGGGAAGATTAATATAGCTGCAGTGAGAAATCCTTGCGATATAATATTCCCTGTAATTGTACCTACACATAAGGCAAGTGTATAAATAGCGATTAATACAATTAACATGTATATAAAGTAACTATAAAATGGGGAGAATACTTGATATTTATTATGAAAAGTCAACTTTTTCATAATAGCAAATAGTCCCCAGTTTAAAACGACAACAGCGGCGATATTACAGATTCCAAACAACCATTTTGTTATATAAAGGTGTGAACGTTTAAATGGCATAGACCATAACAAGTCGCTAGAGTTATTTTGTCTTTCCCAGCCGATTAATGTACAGGCCAGAATGATAAGTGCACCACCTTGAAAGATGACAGGGTCCATAAGTAATAAACCAAAATTGTAATGATATACATATTCCCCTCCTTTTTGCATCTTCATAAGGTATTGTTGTTCAATCGATGCCAAATAGTATTTGTATGACAAATTGTAGAAGCTAACGAACCAAAACAGCCACACAACATATTTACTTTGTTGATACGTTCTTAACCATAGTGCTTTTTGAAACATAGGATCTCTCCTTTAAAAAACTTTATAATTTGTTAGTCGTGATAATACAACATAAGTAATGATTCCAGCGAGAAACAAACCGATATAGTAGTTAAATACGAAACTAAATTGATTTATTTTATAGCCACCTAGTAATGCAAAGTAAATGGTTGTCCCCCATATCCATATTTTTAAATGTTTTTGGAAAATAAATATCTTTTGACTATTTTCATTTGGTGATCGCATATATAAATATGTTCCAAGTAGTAAATAAAATATCGTATAGAAAATAGGGACTAACATCGATTTAGCTGAATAATAGTGATAAGATGCTGGATTTCTTAAAGTAGTTGGATCGTTGTCCTGCTTTCGGTATTCTGGATGATAGTTATAATTAATAGAAAAGCGATATATTGGTGCAACTATATTTGTTTTTTGATTGATTTCATATAGTTGTTGATCTAATTTATTATTTTTAGTATTGGTAGCCTCTAAATGGTTTAGCGTAAAAGTGTACACTAGTGGAATAAATGTAAGCCCCATTAGTAGCCATGGAATACAAAAAACAATCTGCGAAACAACGCTTCCAGTAAAAGTACCGATGCATAGTGCAGCTGTATATACTGCAACATAAGAAACAATTGCATAAAGAAAGTATCGATGAAATGGACTAAAAGATTGATAATCAAAATGAATGGTTGTTCTATAAATAACATACATAAGGATCCAATTTATAAGTAACGAGCCCAAAATACAAAATGAACCAAAAGCCCATTTAGATAAGAAAACATCTTTTCTTTTAAACGGCATTGTCATAAGTAGTGTATTCGATTGGTTGCTACGTTCCCACCCTATCAATAAACAGGCTAAAGCAATGATAAGAACTGTTAACAAAAAACTATTACCTTCTCCTGACGAAAAGGTATAAAAATAATAATACTGTTTCCCTTTTTCTTGTAATTCGTGGTATTCAGCGAGCTCCATCTGAGCACTTTTATAGTAGCCAAAAGATAAGAGATAAAGCGAACTAAAGAAGAATAGTAACACAGCATATTTCCCGCGCTTCCAATTCCATATCCACAACGCCTTATGAAACATACCCATCCTCCTCCAGTGTCGTAACGAAGACATCTTCAAGTGACATTGTTAATTCTTCAATGAGTATAGGTTGTTCTTTATAAAATTTCTCCAGTGTTGTAGCCACATTTCCGTCAATTAAGATTGTATATACTTTTCCTGTTTGATTTAATATTTTAATATTGCTTAAGTTTTCTAGTTTTTGAGGTAATGAACGTTCATAAGCTACTTGGATTTTAGCAAATCGTGATTTTGCATCGTCTAGTGATGTAATAGAAGATATAGTATGGCCTTTTAATATAATGATTGTATCTGCAATTTGTTCCACTTCATCTAAATGGTGAGTTGAGATGAAAATGGTAATCTCTTTTTCTGCAACTTCTCCAACGAGAAACTGTAAAATTTGCCTTTTCACGATAGGATCAAGTCCATTTGTCGGCTCATCTAAAATGATATATTCGGCCTTTGTAGAAACGGCTAAAATGATGGCGAGCAGTGCTTTCATTCCTTTTGAGTAACTACGAATTCGTTTGTTTGGTAAGTTAAAACGTTCTAGCAGTTCATAGAAATGTGTTTCATCAAATGCGGTATAAACTTCTTTATAAAACTTTACAATTTCTTTTATCGTATAGCCGTTCAGTATGTTAGTAGAATCAGGAACGTATACGATTTTTTGCTTTATTTCAGGACACTGGTGAATGTTTGTATCTTCATATGTAACTGTCCCTGCATCAGGGTCTAAAATGCCGACCATCGTTCGTAATAAAGTTGTTTTCCCCGCACCGTTTCTTCCGAGTAATCCGATGATACTTCCTCTTTGTAATGTGAAAGAAACATCATTTAAAATTGTTTGATTATCAATCGTTTTCTTCAAGCTTGTCACTTTCAGCATCCGCATTTCCTCCAATCTCTTTGTAATATGAATCTATCCAATCATGAATTTTATCTTTCGTAACACCAAGATAAGAGGCTTCTAATAGTAATTGATGAAATTGCTTTTCAACCATAGCGATTTTCCTTTCGTCTAATGTTGGGGTAATCGATTGGGATACAAATGTTCCTTTTCCTCGTAATGTTTCAATAATCCCTTGTCGCTCTAACTCTTGGTACGCCTTACTCACTGTATTTGGATTGATAACGAGTAAAGAAGCGAGTTCGCGTACAGAAGGTAGTTTGTCACTTGGAGCTAACATGTTCTTCAATACGAGTTCTTTTATATTTTGAACAATTTGTTCCCATATCGGAGTGTTGCTTCTTGGATCAAGTTGAATATGCAAGAGCAATGTCTCCTTTCTGACTTGTATTAAGTGTACTACTGCATGTAATACACTTAATACAATATAGGTGATGAATGTATTTGTCAACTGAAAATATTAGAAAAATATGGTATTAAAAAATAAAAAATTGGAAAAAATAGGTCTGATATAGAATGGAGGGTTAGTCATGAAGCGAGTTTTTGGAATACTTGTTTGTTTCATATTATTGCTTTCTGGTACTTCAGTTAGTTTCGCACAATCTGAGAAAACGAAGCAGGAGAAAACAGAAGAAACAACGCCGAAGTTAGCGGAACAAGCGTCGTCAGCAATTGTAATTGAACAAGATACAGGTAAAGTTTTGTTTGATAAAAATCCAAATGAGAAGTTACCACCTGCTAGTATGACGAAGATTATGACAATGCTATTAATTATGGAACAAGTTGAAAAAGGAAAACTAAAACTAACCGATAAAGTTAGAGCAAGTGAACATGCAGCTTCAATGGGTGGATCACAAATCTTTTTAGAGCCTGGTGAAGAGATGACTGTAAATGAAATGCTAAAGGGTATTGCCATTGCATCTGGAAATGATGCGTCTGTTGCAGTAGCGGAGCATATCGCTGGTTCAGAAGAAGGTTTTGTAAATATGATGAACAAAAAAGCGAAAGATTTAGGACTGAAAAACACTCATTTCCAAAACCCAACAGGTCTTCCGGCTAAAGACCATTATTCTACAGCAAATGATATGGCTATAATGGCGAGAGAATTAATGAAGTACCCACTTATTCGCAAATACACAGGTAAATATGAAGACTATTTACGTGAAGATACGGATAAGAAGTTTTGGCTCGTGAATACGAATAAGTTAGTACGTTTTTATCCTGGAGTAGATGGCGTGAAAACGGGCTTTACGACAGAAGCAAAATATTGTTTAACAGCATCGGCTGAAAAGAATGGGATGCGTGTTATTTCAGTTGTTATGGGTGCACCTACATCGAAAGAACGGAACAATCAAGTAACGAAGCTTCTTGACTACGCATTTGGTCAATATATGACAAAGAAATTGTATACACGAGGCGAAAAAATTAAGACTGTCCAAGTAGGAAAAGGGAAAAAAGAAAAAGTAGATTTAGTTGCGTCAGACAATGTGTCTCTTCTTATGAAGAAGGGCGAAAATATGGACAAAGTAAAGCAAGAAGTAATTGCTGAAAAGAAAGTGAAAGCGCCGATTAAAAAGGGCGATGCACTTGGTACACTTGTTATTAAAAAAGATAAAGATGTTTTATTAAAACAAACAATTGTAGCAAAAGAAGATGTTGCTGCGGCGAGCTGGTGGGAGTTATTTAAAAGAAGTTTTGGGATGTTTTCAACATCAAAATAGCGGCAAACATTTTGCCGCTTTTCTATTCGTATGAAAGTAAATAATTGCTGAATGGTTTCACTTTATGGCGAAATAGTTCTTCTTTTGTCAGTAGGAAGGATTCTTATGTTGAATCACGAAAATCTTTATGTATGTAAATGAGTAAAGTTTGAGCATAAGGAGGAAATCGTGTGAGTCTTTCCATGCAATTAGAAGTAAAACGTGACGTCCTATGTGTGAGACTAGCGGGTGAATTAGATCATCATACTGCTGAAGAGTTGCGAACGAAAGTAACAGATATGATTGAGACACATGGTGTTCATCATATTGTGTTGAGCCTAGAGAACTTATCGTTTATGGATAGTTCTGGTTTAGGTGTTATATTAGGCCGATATAAGCATGTAAAAGGATTAGGTGGAGAAATGGTTGTTTGTGCAATTTCACCGCCTGTTAAACGTTTATTTGAAATGTCGGGCTTATTTAAAATTGTTCGCTTAGAAGAAAGTGAAGCGCATGCGCTCGCGACGTTGGGGGTGGCATAAATGAGAAATGAAATGAACCTTCAATTTTCAGCATTAAGTCAAAATGAATCGTTCGCTCGCGTTACAGTAGCTGCTTTCATTGCGCAACTAGACCCAACGATGGAAGAACTTACGGAGATTAAAACAGTTGTGTCAGAAGCAGTTACAAATGCAATTATTCATGGGTACGAGGGAAATGCAGAAGGTGTTGTTTATATTTCTGTAATTTTGGAAGAAGCAATGGTGAAACTCACGATTCGAGATGAAGGGATTGGCATCTTTGATTTAGATGAAGCAAGACAACCCCTTTTTACAACTAAACCTGAATTAGAGCGTTCCGGAATGGGATTTACTATCATGGAAAATTTTATGGATGAAGTAGAAGTTATTTCAAACGAATCTTTCGGGACAACAATCCATTTGACAAAATACTTATCAAATAGTAACGCTCTATGCAATTAAGGAGAATAGCCTATGGACATAGAGGTCAAAAATGAGAAGAAGAAACCTCAGTTAAAGGACCACGAGCTAAAAGCGTTAATTCAACAAAGTCAAGATGGAGATCAACAAGCGAGAGATACAATCGTTCAAAGTAATATGCGTCTCGTATGGTCGGTTGTGCAGCGTTTTCTTAATCGAGGATACGAACCAGACGATTTATTTCAAATTGGATGTATTGGGCTCTTAAAATCGGTAGATAAATTTGATTTATCTTTCGACGTGAAATTTTCAACATATGCAGTTCCAATGATTATTGGAGAAATACAACGATTTTTACGTGATGATGGATCAGTGAAAGTAAGCAGGTCTTTAAAAGAAACAGGAAATAAAATTCGAAAGATGAGAGACGAGCTTTCGAAAGAATTCGGAAGGGCCCCAACGATTAATGAAGTAGCCGAAGCGTTAGAACTAACGCCAGAGGAAGTGGTTCTGGCGCAAGAAGCGAGTCGAGCTCCTTCATCTATACATGAAACGGTGTATGAAAACGACGGGGACCCAATTACTATTTTAGATCAAATTGCGGATCAATCTGAAACGAAATGGTTTGATAAAATTGCTTTAAAAGAAGCAATTAGAGAATTAGATGAGCGAGAACGTTTAATCGTGTATTTACGCTACTATAAAGATCAAACCCAATCAGAAGTAGCAGAGCGCATAGGCATTTCGCAAGTACAAGTTTCAAGACTTGAAAAGAAAATATTAAAACAGATGAAAGATCGAATAGATGAATAGCTATTCGATCTTTTTTTATGCCTTTACTAGGAGGAGATTGTAAACTTTCTTAATAGTTTACAGAATTTATTGATAATTTAGTAAATTTAAAATATAATCCAAGTATGAACTTGTCACAAAGGGGGAAGGAAATATGGAAACGAGGCAACAATGGGGAACAAGGGCTGGATTTATTTTCGCAGCGGTCGGCTCTGCCGTTGGATTAGGAAACATATGGCGTTTTCCTTATACAGCGTATGAAAATGGAGGAGGCGCATTCTTTTTACCGTACTTATTCGCATTATTAACGACTGGTATTTCATTATTAGCGTTTGAATTTGCTCTTGGGCATCGTCACCGTGGTTCAGCGCCGCTTACGTTTTTCCGTATTCATCGGCGTGCTGAATTCATTGGATGGTGGCAAATGTGTGTAACGTTTATCGTTTCAACATATTATGCAGTAATTATTGCTTGGTCTATTTCATATACGTACTTTGCAATTACTGGAGCATGGGGGAAAGACACGCAATCATTTTTATTTAAAGAGTACTTACATGTTGCAGATAAGCC
The DNA here is from genome assembly GCF_001455345.1 of Bacillus thuringiensis. GTDB lineage: Bacteria > Bacillota > Bacilli > Bacillales > Bacillaceae_G > Bacillus_A > Bacillus_A thuringiensis_N. The sequence goes on along the minus strand of NZ_CP013274.1, from coordinate 4,002,440 downwards.
AGGGCAGTTTGGGGGGCTTGTGCCGGAAGTATTAATTCCATTAGCTCTCGTTTGGGTTATTGTGCTTGGCGTTGCATTCAAAGGAGTTAAAAAAGGAATTGAAGTGGTTAACCGTATTTTCATTCCTTTACTAGTTGTTATGTTCCTTATTATCGTAGTTCGTGCAGTGACGATGGAAGGTGCGATGCAAGGATTAGATGCATTCTTCAAACCAGATTGGAGTCGTATTTTTGATGGGAAAGTATGGCTTGCTGCTTATGGTCAAATTTTCTTTAGCTTATCTTTAGCGTTTGGAATTATGATTACGTATTCTAGTTATTTACCGAAAAACTCAGATACAACAAATAATGCCTTTATTACTGGTTTTGCAAACTCAGGATTTGAATTATTAGCAGGAATTGGGGTCTTTGCAGCTCTTGGATTTATGGCAAACAATATGGGAGTACCAGTTGATAAAGTAGCAAGTGCTGGTGTAGGACTTGCATTTGTAGTATTCCCGCAAATTATTAATGAATTACCGATGTCACCGTTATTTGGCGTATTATTTTTCTTATCATTAACGGTTGCCGGAATTACATCTCTCATCTCGCTTGCGGAAGTATGCTTTGCTGCCGTATCTGAAAAGTTCAGCTTAAGTCGCCAAAAAACAATTGGAATTATGGGGACGCTTCTCGTACTAGTTTCTCTTGTTTTTGCAACACGTGGCGGGCTTATGTTCCTAGATGTTGTGGATTATTTCGCTAATAACTTCGGATTAATTTCAATTGCATTAGCCGAAGTAGTTACGATAGGACTCATTCTACGCCGTTTACCAGTTTATCAAAATCACGCAAACTTCGTATCTGATATTAAGTTAGGGACGTTTTGGAGAGTGAGTTTACTCGTTATTACCCCGCTTATGTTAGGGTACATGTTAATTGATGGTACAATCCAAAATATTAAAAAGAATTATGGAGATTACCCAACGGAGTTTGTCGTAACGTATGGTTGGTCAATTGCAGCAGCGTTCCTTATCGTTGCGTTAATCATTAGTTTAAAGAAATGGAATTCACAAATACATTCAGATTCTGCTAAGCTTGAAAAAGAATGGAAAGATCGGGGTGTTTCATAATGAGTGGATCAGCGATTATGATGATGGTTATTGGAATAGTAGTCATTTGGGGAGGGCTCGCATTAAGTATTGCAAATTTATTTAAGAAAAAGGCATAAACTAAAAAACATCTGTACCGAAATGGTACAGATGTTTTTTTATGAAAAAATTGTATTAGAAAAAAATGCAATAACCATACTACAACTACGAGGAAGAGTGAAGAGGTGAATGAAAATTGGAACAAACAATTTATATTAAAATGCGTAATCGATTAAAAGTTTCTCCTACGTATGAAGTAAAGCTCGGTGATGTTGCTCAACTTGCCGGAGATGCTTTAGTGGTTCAATCGTTACGGGATGAGGTAGTTTACAAAATAACAGCGCATGATAAGACGCATGTTGTAATTGATGTTATGAGAATAATTGAGATTATTCAAAGGAAAGCGGCCGATATACAAATTAATTTACTCGGTTCTGGACAAACTCTTGTTGAAATTATATATGAAAAAAAGAAAGTACATCCAATTTTCTTCGGACTTGTATGGTTGTTACTTTTTATTGGAGCAGCCCTTGCGATCATTTATTTTCATGAAGATGTAAGCATGCAACAAGTGCACCAACGGTTATATTACATGATTACGGGAGAATTTAAGGCGCAACCACTTTTATTTCAAATTCCTTATTCATTAGGTCTTGGGTTAGGTATGGTTTTATTTTTTAATCATGTATTTCAAAAGCGTATTAATGAAGAGCCGAGTCCGTTAGAAGTAGAGATGTTCCAATACCAGCAGTCACTTGATCAATATGTAATTGTTCATGAAAACAAGGACAATATGAAACAACTTGCCGATGATTGAATCTGGGTTTGTTATTTTAATTGCTTTAGCAGGAGGAATTGCAGTAGGTAGCGGATATGTCGCATTTTTAGCTGTACTTGGTATAATCCCTCGTCTAGCTCAATTAACGAGAAGTGGAAAGCACATTCAATATTTTGAGTGGGCAGTTATTGCAGGTACGTTAACAGGAGCTTGGTGTAGTTTGAAAAACATTACATTTCAAACGTCCCAATATTGGCTTGTTATATTAGGAATATTTTGTGGCACATTCATTGGAATGCTCGCTGCCGCATTAACAGAAGTGTTAAATGTTTTACCTATTTTAGCGAAACGAGTAGGGGTAGAGGGGAAAATTGTTGTTTTGCTCGTTGCTCTTGTACTTGGAAAAGTAATAGGCTCGTTGTTTCACTGGATTTATTTCGTAAAGTAGGAGGCAATATATAAATGACAGGACGAAAACTAAAGGATGATTACGTAAATAGAGTGAAGGAATACCATCCGAAACCAAATTATTTTATTAATTGTGTTAAGGCATTTCTTGTAGGTGGACTCATTTGTACAATCGGGGAAGTATTGATGAAATTTTATATACATTATTTTCATTTCAGTGAACAAGAGGCAGGAAACCCAACAGTTGCAACTCTTGTACTATTATCGGCGATTTTAACAGGTTGTGGTGTATATGATAAAATCGGTCAATTTGCTGGAGCAGGATCGGCCGTACCTGTTACGGGATTTGCGAATTCTATGGCGAGTGCTGCGCTAGAGCATAAAAGTGAAGGAATTGTGTTTGGTGTTGCTACAAACATGTTTAAGCTAGCGGGAAGTGTAATCGTTTTTGGGGTTGTTGGGGCATACATTATTGGGTTAATAAGATATACATTTCAAATTTTGATGTCCTAAAGGAGGGGCTAGTATGAGGTTGACAGGAAAGCAAACGTGGGTATTTCAAAATGATATTTATGTGAATGCAACCGGTACTGCTGTCGGTCCAAAAGAAGCTGAAGGCCCTCTTGGGAAGGATTTTGATATTTCATATGATGATTTACATTGCGAAGAGGAAAACTGGGAGCTTGCTGAACGAAGATTAATGTCAGATTCTATTCAACAAGTCATGCAAAAAGGAAATGTAGAAACATCACAAATTGATTTCTTTTTAGCGGGCGACTTATTAAATCAAACAGTAACAGCAAATTACGTTGCGCGTAAGTGGGGAATCCCTTTTTTAGGGATGTTTAGTGCTTGTGCGACTTCGATGGAGACTTTAGCAGTTGGATCAGCCTTTATAGACGGCGGATTCGCAAACCGTGTTTTAGCAACAGTAAGCAGTCATAATGCAACAGCTGAAAGACAGTTTCGTTATCCAACAGAGTATGGGGGACAAAAACCAGGAACAGCCAATTCCACAGTTACAGGTGCGGGATCCATATTAATTAGTAAAGAAAAAAGTGCCATTAAAATTACAGCGGCTACGATTGGAAAAGTGCAAGATTTAGGAATTGCGAATCCGTTAGATATGGGATCGGCGATGGCACCTGCTGCAGCTCATACAATTCAGCAGCATTTTGAAGATTTGAAGAGAAGTGCAGCCGATTACGATTTGATTGTTACCGGTGATTTATCAGCTATTGGGACACCAATAGCCAAACAACTGTTACTGGAAGAAGGTTATGATATTGGGCATATATATAACGATTGCGGATTAATGATTTATGATTCCGGTCAAGAAGAAGTATTTGCTGGTGGTAGTGGTTGTGCTTGTTCAGCTGTTGTCACATATGGTCATTTATTAAGCGAGATGCAAAAAGGGAATTTACAACGAATTTTTGTCGTTGCTACTGGTGCTTTATTAAGCCCAATGATGATGCAGCAGAAAGAAACAATTCCAACAATTGCACATGGTGTCGTATTTGAGAGAGTGAAGGGAGAGTGAATTGTGGATTTTATATATGCATTTCTTGTAGGAGGCGCTATTTGTGTAGTTGGACAAGTATTGTTAGATTTCGCAAAGTTAACACCAGCCCATTTAATGGCTACCTTTGTAGTCATAGGAGCAGTTTTAGATGGATTCGGATTGTACGATAAGCTTATAAAGTTTGCTGGTGCTGGGGCGACAGTTCCTATCACAAGTTTTGGACATTCCCTATTACATGGGGCAATGCATGCGGCAGAGAAACACGGATATATAGGGATTGGTATGGGTATGTTTAGTTTAACATCTGCAGGCATTTCTGCAGCAATATTATTTTCATTTTTTGTAGCACTTATATGTAAACCGAAAGGATAAATCAAATGAGACGAAGGGTTGTTTTGGTCACAGATGGAGATGAATATGCAAAGCGAACAATTGAGCTTTTAACGAAGGAATTTGGGGGAAGGTGTATTTCAGCATCACAAAGTAATCCAACCAAATTGACAGGGGAAAAAGTTGTTGAGCTTATTATGCAAACGCCATATGACCCTGTATTTGTCATGTTTGATGACAGTGGATTTATTGGAGAAGGATCTGGCGAAAAAGCTTTAAAATATGTAGCCACGCATAAACAAATTGATGTGCTTGGGATTTTGGCAGTAGCGTCTAATACACATCATTGGGAATGGGCACGTGTAGATGTAAGTGTAGATCGAAACGGGAATTTAACCGAATACGGTGTTGATAAATTTGGACTTCCAGATGGTGAAATTGGCAGAATTAGCGGCGATACAATTTATTGTTTAGATGATCTGAATGTTCCTGTCATTGTGGGAGTTGGTGATATTGGTAAGATGTGTGGCAATGACGAATGGGAGAGAGGATCACCAATTACTAAAAAAGCAATTCAATTAATTTTGGAAAGGAGTGGATTTTATGACGAAGCCTAAAAAAGTGGATATCCCTATTTCATCTTTTTTGAGTGATAATGAAAATTATTTAAAGCAAACAGTTGGACTAGGGGTTACATATGATGTTGGCATACGTAAATTTCAAATTTTAAATAAAGAAATTGGTGTGTTGTTTGTAAATGGACTTTGTGATACGAATTATATTATCCCTATTTTAGAAGAAGCGGTGGATACAAATGAAATAAGGGATGTAGAAGAAGATACAGTGAAGCTTTTAGAGAATCGTTTAATTCATCAACAAGTAAGTAAAGTGAAAACGATGGATGAGGTAATGCTCCAAGTATTATCAGGACTCATCATTATATTTGTGGAAGGTGAAACGGAAGCGTTCGCAATAGATGTCCGTAGTTATCCGGGCCGGACGCCGACAGAACCAGATACAGAAAAGGTAGTACGTGGTGCAAGGGATGGATTTGTTGAAAATATCGTTGTAAATACAGCGTTAATTCGTAGAAGGATACGTGACCCACGTCTTCGAAATGAAATGATTCGAGTAGGAGATAGATCCCAAACGGATATTTGTATTACATATGTACAAGATGTTGCAAATCCGGATTTAGTTAAGATTATAAAACAAGAATTAAATAACATTGATGTCGATGGAATTACGATGGCGGATAAAACAGTGGAAGAATTTGTTGTAAAGCAAAGCTATAATCCATTCCCGCTTATTCGATATACAGAAAGACCGGATGTAGCGGCGAATCATTTATTAGAAGGACATGTGTTAGTACTAGTTGATACATCACCGAGTGCTATGATTACTCCAACAACATATTTCCACCATTTACAGCATGCGGAAGAGTTTAGACAAAATCCAGCTGTCGGTACATTTTTACGTTGGGTACGCTTTTTAGGTGTCTTATTCTCCTTATTTTTATTACCATTTTGGTTAGTGTTTGTATTTGATCCAACTCTTTTACCAGAAAACCTTGCTTTCATTGGACCGACTAAGATGACACATTTACCAATTCTATTACAGGTGTTGATGGCCGAAATCGGACTTGAGTTTTTAAGGATGGCAGCCATTCATACGCCAACATCATTATCATCTGCAGCAGGATTAATTTCTGCCATATTAATTGGTCAAATTGCAATTGATGTAGGTTTGTTTGTACCAGAAGTAATTTTATACGTAGCAGTTTCTATGATTGGAGCATATGCAACACCGAGTTATGAATTAGGGCTTGGGAATAAAGTCGGAAAGCTATTCGTCATTATTTTGACAGGTATATTTCATGAAATGGGATTCGTAGTCGGAATGACGATATTGATTTTATTTTTAACGTCTATAAAAAGTCTGCAAACACCCTATTTATGGCCATTTTTACCATTTGATTGGGGAGCATTAACAAAAATTCTACTCCGTCCAACGATGTCTAGTTTAAAAGTGCGCCCAAGTATTGTAAGACCTCAAAATGTAAGAAGGCAAAAATAAGCAGGATTAATCCTGCTTATTTTTTTATCGAAAATTTATTGTTTTTTAACAAAAATCAAACATTTTTTGTGTACACTTAGAGTAGATATTGTGTATGGAAGGGGAAGAGGACATGATTAAATTATTTGTAAGTGATTTAGATGACACGCTCGTTTACGATGTGAATCATATGCAAAAAGAAGATGAACGTGCACTTTGTTGGTTAGCTGAAAAAGGGACAAAGATTTGTTTTGCCTCTGGCCGCTTTACTCATCGAATTGATGAAGTCGTAAATAGATTTGCATTCCCGTATTACACAACTAGTTTAAATGGAGCGACGATGTTACTGCCGGATGGAAAAATATTTCATGAATCAAGCTTTGAAGATGGGATTGCCCAGGAAATATATCGATATATCCATAAAAAGGGACTAGCAGATATTGTTTGTGCAAATGAGCAACGATATACAAAAAGAAAGAATGAACATCATCATACTTTTGAAACGTATATGGGCGTACATATTGCTGAAATAGAAGCATTAGAAGAGGAATTTGGTAAAACTGTACACCCTGCGAAATTGTTTGTTTTTGGGGAAGAAGAGACAATTGAAGCGTTAGATCAAGAATTACGAGATACATTTCAGAGCGAAGCGGAAGTTTTCATGTCTGGTAAACGCTATGTTGACATTATGCCGAGGGGAGTAAGTAAAGGGAGTGCTTTAAGGCGACTAATGGAACATTTACAAATTGAAGCAAATGAAGTTGCATGCATTGGAGATTCTTTCAATGATATTTCTATGTTTGAAGTAACCCCGCATTCATTTACTCTTCATCATGCTCACCCATATGTGAAGGAGAAGGCAAATCATATTGTTCGTTCGGTCGAAGAAGCTGTTATGAAATTGCCATTACTTGTATAAAAAAAGAAGCTCGTCAGCGACGAGCTTCTTTTTACTTGAATAAAGATTTAACAAAATCAATGATACTTGAGAAGAAATCTTTCACTTTATCTAGGAAACTTTGCCCTTCTTCAGATCCTAAAAAGGCAGAAACGTGTTCTTTTGCTTTATTTAACTGACTGCCAACTTGATTCCAATCGATATTAAGATTTTTCATTTTATCAAATAGCGCAACTAAGTTATCTAACTGTTCATCCGTTAATGTAATACCAAGTTGATCAGCAATTTTTTTAATTAATGAACGTAAATCTTCAGTCGTTTGTGGCTGCTCTTTTGCAATCTCTTCTTTAATTTTTGCAACAAGTTGAACTGCTTTTTCTTCACCAATTTTATCGCCGAGCTGGGCTGTTTGAACCATTTCTTCATTAGCTACTTTTTTTACTTCTTCAGGAATTGCTTTGTTCGATGTTGTTTCATAGGCCTTCATTAGACCTGTTAAAGCAGCAGTTCCTGAAACTTTAAATGGTGCGGTGATTTGAATCTCCGCATCTTTCACACCCGCTGTAATAAGTGCGTTTGTGTACATTGCATCTGTTATCGAATTAATGTTTTTTGAACGTACAATCAGACCAGATCCTGGTTTTGTGTATGTAATCATAGAAGAGGAAATTGCTCTCGTGCCAATTTGTGCTTTTGGAACAATGCCTTCTAGAAATTTATGTTCTTCCGCATTAGATACAGTAATGATCGTAGCATCTTTCGGTGCTTTCATTTCTTTTAACAGATCTTGTTTTTGCTGTTCGGATAAGTTCTCTCCTAGTGTAACAATTGATTCTCCCTCGATGATGTCTGCAAATGAAGCTGTTGGCATCATAAATACCGTTACAGCTAATAGCAGAGCTAGTAATTTCGTTTTCACGAAAAATCGCTCCCTTTCTCTTTCTAAAATTTTCGGGCAACACAGTTATTATAGTATATTTTTTTTATTTGTCACCTAGCTTTTTCCACATTTCAAAAAAGAAGTATGTAGATTGTCGGATTCTTTTTGTTTCTAGTCATGAATGTGGTAATATAGTGCTGAGATAGTTGAAAGGAGACATATACGTATGAAAACTTTAGGATACATATTAATGGAAAACGGTGAAAAAATCGACTTGGAATTTTTCCCAGAAGAAGCACCGAAAACAGTAGAAAACTTTAAAAAATTAGCAGAGCAAGGATTTTATGATGGTGTGTCATTCCACCGTGTTATTCCTGGCTTCGTAAGCCAAGGTGGAGACCCAACAGGAACAGGTGCAGGTGGCCCAGGTTACTCTATCGCATGTGAAACTGATGGAAATCCTCATAGACACCTTGTAGGATCACTTTCTATGGCTCATGCTGGCCGTAACACAGGCGGTAGCCAATTCTTTATCGTTCATGAGCCACAGCCACATTTAGATGGTGTACATACTGTATTCGGTAAAGCAACAAGCGGTATTGAAACAGTATTAAACATGCGTCAAGGTGATGTAATGAAAGAAGTTAAAGTTTGGGAAGAATAATTTAATGAGAAAAGAGAGCTATTGCTCTCTTTTTTATTTTTTTAATAGGAATGGGTATTCCGTTTACAGTACATGATACAAGTAGTATTGTAATTGTGGTGAAAATATGTCACTTATGAGAACAAAATTTTAACAAATTACATAGAATACATTAGATTACATGTTTCAATAAATATTTTTATTACATTAATTTTGCTAGAATTCATTTGCTCTCAGGTGATGAATATTGAAGTGATAATGAGCAGTGGATGTTTCTTTTAACTTTCATATAACAGCATTTCTTCTTTTATCTACTTAGAAAAAATAGTACTGAAACATATATTTGACTTTCTTCTTTTCGCTTTGTATGATTATCAAGTTGTTTTAAGCCCTTCTCACTCTGTTGAAAATATTGTAAAATGAATGTGATATGAAAAGAGTGGTTGAGGGGATTAATAGTTTGTAACTTTTGTAAGAAGGGATAAGGGTTATGTTAATTCGTTTTAAAAAAAGTTATGAAAAGATTGCAATGGGGCTTCTTTCGTTTATGCCAACTGAAAAAGATGTGAAAACATTACAATTGACTATGAAAGAGTATGAAGCAAAAGATGATTGGCAATTGTATTTGTGGAAACAAAATGAAGATTTTGTTGGAATAATGGGGATTGTAAAAAAAGAGAATCAAGTTTTGGAAATTCAGCATTTGAGTGTGAACCCGTCTCACCGTCATATGGGTATTGGGACGAAGATGGTTCAAGAGTTAAAGAGTAAATTTCTTGAGTTTACAATTTGCGGAAATGAGCAAACAGCAAGTTTTTGCAAAAAGTGTAAAGGGCTTGAACAAAATATACATTCGTGAAAGCAGAGATAAGTAGTTTATTATCTCTGCTTTCTTTTTTGTAATTGTTCGTTTCGTTCAGCAATGACTTCTGTTCGATCACGTAATGTATGTTTATGTATTATATATTCATTAGAAGTAGCATTTACGTCTTTCCAAGGGAGGTTTTGTTTCTGACATAATTCTATGCAGTGCTTTTCTAATGCTGCATCTGATAATGGTAAAAATAACGGTGTAAAACCCTCTTCTTTTTGTATAGATTGCAATCTATCCTCGAGTAAGAATAGAAGTTGTGTCTGATTTATTCCTAAACGTAGTAAAGGTGCACTGTTTTTTTCTAAAATCGTTATGGCGCTTTTCATCATCTTCTCTGCGCCATTCCAGTTAAAGCGTCTTTGATGGTATAAAGATACTGCAATTTGAATAAGACCAACTAAATAATTATCACGATTTCCTCTCGGTTTTGTTTTCCAATATTCTTCCAGTATTTCGTGGCATTCAAAATAATCATAATCTCCATGGAAATGAATTAAAAATTGTATGTATTCGGTAGGATACATTTTCTTCACCCCTGTTTAACGGTTATAAATACAAGTGTATCATAGAAATATGAACAATAAACGACTAGGGAATTTTCCCTAGCCGTTATTGTTCATATTAGCAGAAGCAAGCTGCCCCTACAATAATTAGTAAAATAAACAATACAACAAGTAATGCGAACCCACCGCTAAAACCGCAATCAACGTGACCCATAGTTTTTTGACCTCCTACATTGTTCTTACTACACTGTTATCATATGAAGTGGTGGGCATGATGGCATAGGCATCGGTCTATTTTTAATTAAATTTCTTAAAAAGGTTGGATAGAACATGAGTATGCTCTATACTTATGTTGTTATAGAAAAAATGTGGTGGGATGCTTTGTGCAGTATAATTTTAAAGTAGAGGCTTTTGAAGGGCCTTTAGATTTATTGTTACATTTAATACATCGTTATGAAATTGACATATATAATATTCCTGTAGCGGAAATTACAGAGCAATATTTATCTTATGTTCATACGATGAAAGAACTACAATTAGATGTTGCAAGTGAGTATTTAGTAATGGCTGCAACGTTATTACAAATTAAAAGTAAAATGTTGTTGCCCAAACATGAGGAAGATGTACTTGATAACGGTGATGACTTTATAGATGATCCTCGTCAAGAATTGATGGAGAGGTTAATTGAATATAAGAAATATAAGCAAGTTGCTACTGAGCTAAAAGAAAGAGAACAAGAAAGAGCACAGCTATATACACGTCCGCCAATTGATTTTACATCATTGCAACAAGAAGAGGAGACAAGCTTGCCTCTTGATGTTACGTTATATGATATGCTAGCGGCATTTCAAAAATTAATGCGCCGTAAAAAAGCAAAGACACCTGTAACAACACGTATCACTCGTCAAGAAATACCGATTGAACAGCGCATGACTGATATTTTAAAGCAGTTAGAAATACAAGGTGGTCGTCAAAGTTTTTATGATTTGTTTGTTGATGATGAACGAGAAATAATGGTTGTAACATTCTTAGCGGTGCTTGAGCTTATGAAAAATCAACAAATCATAATCGAACAAGAACATAATTTTGATGAAATTTTCGTATCAAGCTCTACTAAATCTGCATAGAGTTAGTATGGAAAATGAGATAGAAATATTATACCTCATGCTAGGTTTGAATGTATCGTTTGGAACAAGAGAAAAAATATTGAACCGAACGCATTAATTGTGATTCGGTTTTTTGATGTGTATTTTTATGGAGAAAATAGGAGGAAGGAGCTCGTAAAATGGATAGAACAGAACAGAAATCGATCATTGAAGGGCTTTTATTTGTTTCTGGTGATGAAGGAATTTACCCAGAACAAATAGCGAAAGTCCTTGAAATTGAAGGAAATGAAGTAATCGATATTTTAGAAGAAATGCAAAAAGAATGTGAAGGTGCACACCGCGGTTTGCAAATTGTACAGTATGCAAAAGTATATCGTTTTGCTACAAAGAAAGAACATGCGTCGTACTATCAAAAACTAATAGATATCCCAACAGCTGCTTCACTCTCTCAGGCTGCTCTAGAAACGTTAGCGATTGTTGCATATCGTCAACCAATCACGAGAACTGAAATGGAAGAGATTAGAGGAGTGAAAACCGATAAAGCGTTACAAACGTTAGTTTCACACTTACTTATAAAAGAAATGGGAAGAGCGGAAGGGCCAGGGCGTCCTATTTTATATGGAACAACGAAAGAATTTTTGGACACGTTTGGATTGAAAACATTAGATGATTTACCTCCGCTTTCTGAAGAGAACGAACAAATGAATGAAGCAGATTTATTCTTCGGTTCTTTACAAGAGATATCGAAATAAAAGCTTAGCATTTTGCTAAGCTTTTTTTGTATATCAATTATATACCGTGCCATACTAATTGAAAAAAGGAGACGAGTTATGAGAAGTATGCGAAGTATTTTATTATTAGTTTCTGTTTTGTTATGCTTTTCTTTAAATAGTGCATCGGCCAAAAGGTATATGATGTCTATTCATACCGCGTCTCCCTTACATATGCAACGGCAACATTTTGGTAAAATGAAAGTGAGTTTCTTAAAAGTTGGACAAGGTGATGCAACACTTATTACATTGCCAAATGGACAAACGATGTTAATTGATGGAGGACCTTATGAAGCTGGTGAGGTTATCATCCAAAAACTAATTGAAAAAGGAATTAATCATTTAGATGCTATCGTCAGTACTCATCCTGATATGGATCACATTGGAGGGCTCATTCCGATTGTAGAGCAAATGCCGGTATCACTTATATTAGATAGTGGAAAAACATATAGTTCTCTTACTTATCATACGTATCGAACCAATATAAAGAAAAGGGGAATCCCTTTCATTTCAGTAAAAGAGGGCCAACACATACCGCTAGATCCGCATGTTTCCATACAAGTATTAAACAACGGGAAGTCCAAAGATGAAAATAATGAATCTTCAATTGTATTAAAGATTCGATATGGTAAGGCAGATTTTTTACTAATGGGTGATGCTGATGTGCGGACGGAAACTGAAATATTAAAGCAATTTGATGTACATGCAGATGTGTTAAAGGTGGGACATCATGGCTCATATACTTCAACAAGTGAAAGGTTTATAAAGAAGGTAGAACCACAGTTCGCGATTCTTTCATATGGTAGCAGAAATCCGTATGGACATCCGCATCAAAGTGTAGTGAGGCGATTAAAACGACATGGTATAATGATGTATGGAACAAATAGACGTACAGTAGAAATGGAAACAGATGGCGAACATATTACAATAGGATCTAGCGGATTAATGCCATTACTGAAGTGATTCATACGATAGATGATATTGTTCCTTTTTGGAAAAAATGAATAACATATATTATAATTGCGAGAGACGTACTAAGCTTCCTTTTTGTTAAACAAAGAGGAAATTTCATTCGAATGTCTAGACAACTACTCGTGCATATATTAAGATGGAATTAGGCGAATAAGGTAATAATAACAAGTAGGTATTTCATGGGAAAGGATCGATGAAAATGAAAACGCAAGTTGTCATCAATGCCAAAATTTATACAGGTCAAGAAGTAGTGGAAAACGGATTTATTCGTTACGCAGAAACAATTAAAGAAATTGGTTTGATGGCTCAATATGTATCACAAGAAAATGAAGCGGTTTTAGATGCGGCAGGGAAAATTGTGATTCCAGGTATGATTGATGTTCATATTCATGGTGGATACGATATTGATGCGATGGATGCAAATAGCGATGGGTTAGTAACTCTAGGTAAAGAAATGTTAAAAGAAGGAGTTACAACTTACTTCCCAACAACAATGACACAAGCTCCAGAAGCAATCGAAGCAGCACTACATGCTGCGAAGGAAGCGAAAGAAAAAGGAGCACATTTCGAATACATTCACTTAGAAGGACCGTATGTTTCAAAAAAACGTGCAGGTGCACAACCACTTGAACATATTGTACCTGCGAATATTGAACAATTTAAACAATGGCAGGAAGCAAGCGGGAATTTAATTAAATTAGTAACATATGCACCTGAAGAAGAAGGTGCGTTAGAGTTTGAGCAGTATCTTGCTGAAACTGGTGTTGTTGGCACAATGGGACATACAGATGCAATTGATGCGCAACTAAAAAACAGAAACATTACACATGCAACGCATTTATACAATCAAATGCGTGGATTACATCACCGTGAACCAGGAGTTGTGGGTCATGTGTTATTAAATCCAGATGTAATGGTTGAAGTAATTACAGATGGTATTCACATTCACCCCGATATGGTGAAATTAGCATATAAATTAAAAGGACCGAAAAAAGTAAGTGTTATTACTGACGCAATGCGTGCAAAAGGTCTTGAAGATGGATTATATGAGCTTGGCGGACAGCCAGTACATGTAAAAGATGGTAGTGCTCGATTAGAAGATGGAACATTAGCTGGTAGTATTCTAAAAATGGATCAAGCTTTCCGAAATGTAATTGAATTTACAGGTTGTTCAATCGAAGATGCAGTATTAATGACATCAGTGAACCAAGCAGAAGAGTTTGGATTAAATAATAAAGGTGCACTAGCGGTAGGAAAAGATGCAGACTTTGTTGTGATGAATGAAGATTTACATGTATATGATACGGTTCGTTTAGGAATTCATATGAAGGAAGGGAAGTAATTAAATGAATATTCTTGTTGTAAAAACTCCAGAAGAATTAGCAGAAGCAGGTTATAAATTAATTGAAGAAGTTGTAAAAACAAAAGAAAATCCAACATTAGGAATGGCTACAGGAAGCTCTCCATTAGGTATTTATGCAGAAATGCGAAAAAATAAACTTGATACAAGCCGTGTAACCACTGTAAACTTAGATGAGTACGTAAATTTACCACATGAAGATAAAAACAGCTATCACTATTTCATGCAAGAACAGTTGTTTGATCATCTTCCATTTAAACAAACTTATGTACCAAACGGGATGGCAAGTGATTTAGAGGAAGAGTGCAAACGTTACGAGGGCATTCTAGCTGCTAACCCAGTTGACCTACAGATTCTTGGAATCGGTGAAAACGGTCACATCGGATTTAATGAGCCAGGAACACCGTTTAATTCTCCAACAAACATTGTTGAATTAACAGAATCTACACGCCAAGCAAACCTTCGCTTCTTCGAAAAAGAAGAAGATGTGCCAACTCATGCAATTACAATGGGAATTGGAAGCATTATGAAAGCGAAACAAGTTCTACTTGTTGCTATGGGTTCTAAAAAGGCAGAAGCTGTTAAAGAATTATTGCAAGGTGAATATAGTGAAGAGTGTCCGGCTACAGTTTTACAACGTCATCCGAATGTAACCGTAATCGCTGATCAAGAAGCTCTATCTTTATGCAGTGAGGCGATTGCTGATGAACATCGACAAGTATTCACCATTTCCGATCTATTATCAGATTCAAGAGTGGGTGAAACAGCTAATTGAGGACGGCGAATGGAAGCCGGGAGATAAAATCCCATCTGAGAATGAACTTTGTGATAAGTTCGAAGTGAGTCGTATGACAATCAGACAGGCGATTAATAATTTAGTGGAACAAGGCTATTTATATCGGAAGCGTGGAATTGGAACATTTGTCCAACTTCCGAAAGTGGAACAAAAATTGCAAGGAATGACGGGATTCACAGAAGACATGATTTCTCGTGGGATGAACCCAAGTAGTCAATTACTTAGTTTCCGCCTAGTTCCAGCTACTGCTAAAATAGCAGACCGGTTGAGAATACAGGAGGGGGAATCGGTTTATGAAGTGAGGCGTATTCGCTTAGCTGATGATGAACCGATTGCTTTTGAGACGACATATTTGTCGCCAGCTCTTGTAAAAGATATTAACGAAGAGATATTGCAACAATCTTTATATGAACATTTAGAGAAAAAACTGGGCTTTAAACTTGTTAGCGCTACTCAGTCAATTGAAGCTTCCGTTGCGACGGAAAATGAAGCTGAACATCTGCATATTCCTAAAAAGGCGCCTGTACTTGTAATGCGTCAATGGTCATATTCAGAAGGTGAGATACCGCTAGAGTACGTGAAATGTATTTATCGTGGAGATCGTTATAAATTTATTACGAATATCGCACGTAACAAATAGTATATTTCAGTTTGTGAAGTACAGTGGAATTGAAAATGATTAACATGTAAAGAAATAAAAATACGACTCATCCTTATAAGGAATGAGTCGTATTTTTATTATAAGCAATTACGTGGTTAACAGCATCTTTGACGTGATTTACTACATAGTGAGCGTGTTTTTTTACTGCATCATCTGCTTGCGACATAGCAAAACTGTGAGGAGTTAAAGAAAACATAGGAATATCATTGTAAGAATCCCCTATACAAGCAATTTCCTCAGGTTTTATTTGAAACTCATCTAATAAAACAGAAATGGCAGAGCCTTTACTAATATTCGGTGGCATTACATCTAAACATTGTTCTGCTGAAATGAAAGTACTAACTTTTCCGTGGAATTTTTCATCAATTTTTTTCTGAAGGAGTTGCAAACTCTCCTTTGTTCCACCGACAGAAATTTTATTTGGAAAAATTGTATCATCTATTTTCTGTAATAAATTTGGTTCTTCAACAGAAGTCATCGTTACTTGTTGCTCAAGTTCATGAATAAACGGTGTCTTCTCTTCAATATAGTAATTATGTTCATCACTAACATAACGGAAATAAGGATCTTCATTCGTCATGTCTAACAACTCAGGAAGAATGCTGGAATCAAAAGTTGCAGATAAGAGTTGCTTATTTTCATCTGTATATACGAAAACACCATTAACACTAATACGATGGAAATTTGTATTTACAGCTTTCATTAAGTCTGCGATTTCATTATCAAGTCGTCCAGAGGCGAAACAAAGAATAACATTTTGCTCAGCAAGACTGCGCAGTGCCGCAACATCCTGCTCATCAATGAGACCTCCGTGTTGCATCATTGTACCATCGATATCACTTACAAACATTTTAATCATATTGTTATCTCCTTTCTATGTACAGTTGCTCTTACATTATACGCATCATATATAAACATGTCTAAAAAATGAATTTTTATGAAATGGTAGATGTTTTACATTGACGACAAATAAGAATGTTCTGTAACATAAAAGCAGGCTATTTAAGTACGAGGGTGGTGTAATATGAGTAATTATCTAGAAATTAAAAAAGTTTTAAATAATAATGTCATCATTGCTAGCCATCCTGAACACGAGGAAGTAGTAGTGATTGGTAAAGGGATTGGTTTTGGAAAGAAAGCGAAAGATGTATTGGAGCAAGAACAAATTGAAAAAATGTTTGTTTTAAAAAATGAACGTGATCGTGAACAATACAAACTGTTAGTACCGCATGTGAGTGAAAAATTAATTGAATTAATGAATGATATTATGTTCTATATTCAAGAAAAAGCAAAATCACCATTGAATGAACATATTCATATCGCTTTAACAGATCATATTTCTTTTGCAATTAAGCGATTAAAACAAGGACTTACAATTGATAATCCTTTTTTAGTTGAAACGAAAATGCTCTATCCAGAAGAATATGAAATTGCTGAAGGTGTTGTAGACCTTTTAAATTCTCGTTTGCAAATTACATTGCCAGAGGGAGAAGTTGGTTTTATTGCACTCCATATTTACAGTTCACTTACAAATTCAGATCTATCTTCAGTTAATCAAAACTCCCGTCTCATTGCACAGCTTGTATCTTTAATTGAGACGAACTTACAAATTACATTAGACCAAGAAAGTATCCACTATTTACGCCTTATCCGTCATTTACAATATGCTATTGAACGGGTGAAAAAAGGGGAGAAAGTAGAGGAATCACAAAGTTTTGCTGAGTTATTAAAGGCGGAATATCCTGTCTGCTATAATTTAGCTTGGAAGCTAGTTAAGGTCATGCAAAAAGAATTACAACTTCCTGTGTATGAGGCAGAGAGCATATATTTAACGATGCACCTGCAGCGCTTAGTGAAAGCAGAACATGTGTAAAAAGTCATATATTTTTGTCTAAAATGAAAACGTTAAAAAAAATCATTGAATCGCTTACAATAGTTATGTATAATAACTATTGCAAAGTTATACAAATTTCGACAAACACATTAAGGGAAATAACGAAAACGTTTGCCTTAATTATAGTGAACTTATACGTAAACCTATTTTTGACACGTGTTACTGATTCGATCAGGCATGAGTGGAGAAAAGTAAGGAATGTAAGCTAGAGAAAGGGATATACTACCCTTTGTATAGCTATCGTTCTATCTTTTTTTCCTCATGTCTTTTTGGCGTTTGTCGGAAGGTATCAATATAGATAAGAGAGGAAGGGTTTCCATGTTTAAGAAGATCTTTGGTGTTCTTCAAAAAGTCGGAAAAGCGTTAATGCTTCCAGTTGCGATTTTACCGGCAGCAGGTATTTTACTTGGATTTGGTAATGCATTTCAAAATCCACAGTTAACAAATGTTATTCCTGCATTAAAAGCAGATTGGTTCGTAATGGTAGCAAAAATTATGGAACAATCTGGTGATATTATTTTCGCTAACCTTGCATTATTATTCGCAGTTGGGGTAGCAATTGGTTTAGCTGGTGGAGATGGAGTAGCTGGTTTAGCAGCATTCGTCGGTTACTTAATTATGAACAAAACGATGAGTGTGTTCTTAGAAGTAGATAAGCTAGTGAAAGTAACAAGTTCTGGAGCAGATCCAGTAAAAATTGGATTTGCAGATCCAGCATATGCAAACGTATTAGGAATTCCAACGCTACAAACAGGAGTATTTGGTGGTATTATCGTCGGTATAGTAGCGGCATATTGCTATAATAAATACTTCAACATTGAATTACCATCATACTTAGGTTTCTTCGCAGGTAAGCGTTTCGTACCGATCGCAACTGCAACATTCTCTTTAGTAGTAGGTATTATCATGTGCTTCGTTTGGCCATACATTCAAGGTGGCTTAAATACGTTCTCACATCAAATGATTGATGCAAATAGAACATTAGCAGCATTCATATTCGGTTTAATTGAACGTTCATTAATTCCATTTGGATTACATCACATTTTCTATTCACCGTTCTGGTTCGAATTCGGTCAGTATACAAATGCAGCTGGCGAATTAATCCGTGGTGACCAAAAAATCTTTATGGCACAGTTAAAAGACGGTGTAGAATTAACAGCAGGTACATTTACAACTGGTAAGTATCCGTTCATGATGTTCGGTCTTCCAGCAGCAGCTTTAGCAATGTACCATGAAGCACGTCCAGAAAATAAAAAATTAGCAGCTGGTATTTTAGGTTCTGCTGCATTAACATCTTTCTTAACAGGTATTACAGAACCACTTGAATTTTCATTCTTATTCGTAGCACCAGTACTATTCGGAATTCATGCCGTATTCGCTGGTCTATCATTTATGACAATGCAAATTTTAGGTGTTAAAATTGGTATGACATTCTCTGGTGGTTTAATTGACTTTATGTTATTCGGTGTACTACCAGGCCGTACAGCATGGTGGTGGGTAATTATTGTTGGTCTTGTACTAGCAGTTATTTACTACTTCGGATTCCGCTTTGCAATCCGTAAATGGGATTTAAAAACACCTGGTCGTGAAGTAGCAAATGCGAATGACGGTGCAGGTAAAGCAGAAGCAGGAGAACTTCCTCGTGAAGTATTAGTGGCACTTGGTGGTAAAGAAAACATTGCTTCTTTAGATGCTTGTATTACTCGTTTACGTGTTCAAGTTAACGAACAAAAGAATGTAAACAAAGATCGCTTAAAAGAGCTTGGAGCAGCTGGTGTACTTGAAGTTGGAAATAACATTCAAGCTATTTTTGGACCGAAATCTGACACATTAAAATCACAAATTCATGATATTATGTCAGGTCGTACACCTCATGTTGAAAAAGAAGAGCCTGTAAAGGTAGAAGAAACTCCTAAACAAGTTGATGCAAACGAAACAATCGTTTCACCAATTGAAGGGAAAATCTTACCGATTACAGAAGTACCTGATCAAGTATTCTCAGGGAAAATGATGGGAGACGGATTTGCAATCGAGCCAACAGAAGGAACAGTAGTTTCTCCAGTTAATGGTGAAATCGTCAACGTATTCCCTACAAAGCATGCGATTGGTATTCAATCTGAAGGTGGAAAAGAAATTTTAATCCACTTCGGTATTGATACTGTAAAATTAAATGGTGAAGGTTTTGAAGCACTTGTAGCACAAGGCGACAAAGTGAAACAAGGACAACCATTATTAAAAGTAGATCTTGCATTTGTAAAAGAAAATGCACCATCTATCATTACACCGATTGTATTTACGAATTTACAACAAGGGCAACAAGTCGAATTGAAAAAAGATGGAAATGTTAAGAAGGGCGAAAACGCTATTATTGACATTCAGTAGGAATTTGACGCAAAATGTTTATAATTATAATAGGCGATGTGGTTGACCGAACATCGCCTATTATATACAATAGATGATGTAGTACTCACGTCTATACAACTAAAAAATACTGTAATTTAAAGGAGATAAATTATCATGGAAAAAATCTTTAAAGTAACTAGCGACTCAGGAATTCATGCTCGTCCAGCAACTCTACTTGTAAACACTGCAAGCAAATTTGGTTCTGACATTAACTTAGAGTATAACGGAAAAAACGTTAACTTAAAATCAATCATGGGCGTTATGTCTTTAGGCATTCAACAAAACGCAGAAATTAAAATCACTGCAAATGGTGATGATGCAGCTCAAGCACTAGCAGCTATCGAAGAAACTATGAAAAACGAAGGATTAGGAGAATAATGACTCTTAACATTCAAGGGATCGCTGCATCAAGTGGGATTGCTATTGCAAAGGCTTTCAGACTTGAAAATCCTGAATTTAACATCGAAAAGAAATCAATTACAAACGAAGCTGCAGAAATTGCACGCTTAGAAGCTGCGCTTGAGAAAGCAAAAACTGAATTAGAAGCTATTAAGGACCACGCTTTTGCTGAGCTAGGTGCTGACAAAGCTGCGATCTTTGAAGCACATTTATTAGTGTTAAATGATCCAGAACTAGTAAACCCAGTAAAAGATAAAGTAAATAGCGAAAAAGTAAATGCTGAATTTGCAATGGATGAAGTTGCATCAATGTTTATTTCTATGTTTGAAAACATGGATAACGAATATATGAAAGAACGTGCTGCGGACATTCGTGACGTAACAAAACGTGTTCTTGCACATTTACTAGGCATTAACTTCTCAAATCCAGGTACAATTTCTGAAGAAGTAATCATTATTGCTGAAGATTTAACACCATCTGATACAGCTCAGTTAAACCGTAAGTATGCAAAAGGTTTTACTACTGATATCGGCGGACGTACATCTCACTCTGCAATTATGGCTCGTTCTATGGAAATTCCAGCTGTTGTTGGTACAAAAGTTGTTATGGAGAAAATCCAAAACGGCGATATCGTAATCATCGATGGTTTAGATGGAGAAGTAATTGTAAACCCATCAGAAGAAACTCTTCGCTCGTTTGAAGAAAAGAAAGCGAAATTTGAAGAGCAAAAAACTGAATGGGCAAAATTAAAAGACCAAGCTACTGTAACAAGTGATGGACATCACGTTGAGCTTGTTGCAAATATCGGAACACCAAATGATGTACAAGGTATTATCGATAATGGCGGAGAAGGCGTTGGTTTATACCGTACAGAATTCTTATATATGGGCCGTGACAATCTTCCAACAGAAGAAGAGCAGTTCGAAGCGTATAAAGCAGTTCTTGAAGGTGTAAAAGAAGGTCAACCTGTTGTTGTTCGTACACTTGACATCGGTGGAGATAAAGAGCTTCCATACTTACATTTACCAAAAGAAATGAACCCATTCTTAGGATACCGTGCAATTCGCTTATGTCTTGATGAGCAAGATGTGTTCCGTACACAACTTCGTGCATTACTTCGTGCAAGCGTATACGGTAACTTAAAAATTATGTTCCCAATGATTGCAACTCTTGATGAGTTCCGTCAAGCGAAAGCAATCTTATTAGAAGAGAAAGCGAAACTTGTAGAAGCGGGTACAACTGTTTCTGATTCTATTGAAGTTGGTATGATGGTTGAAATCCCAGCTTCAGCAGTATTAGCAGATCAATTCGCAAAAGAAGTTGATTTCTTCTCTATCGGAACAAATGACTTAATTCAATACACAATGGCTGCAGACCGTATGAACGAACAAGTATCTTACTTATACCAACCGTATAACCCATCTATTTTACGTCTTGTAAAAATGGTTATCGATGCTGCTCATAAAGAAGGCAAATGGGCTGGTATGTGTGGAGAGATGGCGGGGGATTCACTTGCTATCCCATTATTATTAGGATTAGGTTTAGATGAGTTCAGTATGAGTGCAACATCTATTCTTCCTGCAAGAACACAACTAAGCAAGTTGTCAAAAGCAGAAATGGAAACATTAGCAGAAAAAGCATTAATGATGTCAACTGCTGAAGAAGTTGTTGAACTAGTAAAAAGCATATAATCAATAAAAAAACCTGAGTCGATTTGAAATCGGTCTCAGGTTTTTTCTATGAGAAAAGTAAATCTTATTTTCTTACTATAGAGGATAAGGAACAGAATTAGATAGCGATAGCAACGATATCAGTTGGGCATACACGTAAAATACCAGTAAAAGTATTACGGTTTTGATTGTTCTTATCGTCTTTATTGTTATCTTTGTTATCTTTGTTATTACGAGCTAAAGCAGAGAAAAGAGCAACACCGTTAGCGAAACCTTCAAAAATTACATTGTTGAAAGTACCGTTACCTCTAATGCTTAAAAGAGAAAGCTCTGTTCCAACTGAAATGCTAGCAAGTACGTTACATACAGCTGGTTGTTGTGGTCTAACTACTTCTTTCTCTTTCTCTTTCTCATGATGTCTGCACTCTCTTTCATGATGATGACAGTCTCTAAAGTTATCACAGCATCCAAATGATCCAAACATAATCCTCATCACCCCCTTCACACTTATAATCTATGTAAGTTCGGTAGTGAGTGACTGGACAGAGAGTGGAATTTTTTCTAGGGGATTTTCTCATTTTAAATGACTAGCTGGGTGTTTATTACGGGATGATGTTTAAAATAGGATAGATATCACAAAAAATGTAAAGACCACCGAAATGAATGAAATAGGTAGCCCTTACACTTTTTTGCTTTTATATAAAACGATGATATATACAGGAAGAGCTAAGAGTAGTGGTACAATGGATCGTGCAGTATGTTTTTCTGCTTCTAATTGGAATGCTTCTTCTTTTGGAAATTGTAAAACTGAAATGTTTGCAGCATCTCCAATAAAATATAGAAGCAGTACAGTTACTATGTAACATAAAAGTGCAATAAAGCTTCCGTATGAACTCAATGAAAATCCCTCTCTTGTTATCTATTTGTTATCATTGTATCACAATTGTAACAAAAATACACGGTTATATTTTGATGGTTTAACAAAATTCGACACAAAACGCCATTTGTTTGTATGGAAATAGTATGAAATTTACTGTTTTTTATATGTAGATGTCGAATAATACATTGTAATATTACGGATGTGTGACAGAACATAAAAAAACGAAGGTAATGAAATTACCTTCGTTTTTTATTATTTTGCCCATTCACTTACTTGCTCTACGCTCATTCGTGGTGCAGGGTGACCTTTTAAAGTTGATTCACCAATTGTAATAAGCATAATTGGTACGTAACGAGATGAAACATTGAATTCTTCTGTAAGTGCCTGTGGGTTGAAACCACCAATAGCACAAGTATCCCAGCCAGTTGCTTTAGCTGCAAGCATAAGTTGCATTGCTGCTAAAGATGCATTTGAAAAGGCTGCATCTCTTGGGAATTGCTCACGAGCGTATGCAGACTCAATATTTTTAGCTAAGCGCTCTTTTGCTTCTTCTTTCATAAATCCTTGTTCTACAATTGGACCATAAACTGGTTCAACGTTTTTATAAGCTTCTAAATCACCTAAAATAGCGACTACAGCAGAAGCATCAAGTATTTGTTGCTGGTTATAAGCAATTGGATGTAATCGTTTCTGTACATCTTCACCTTGGAATACGAGGAATTTCCAGTGCTGCAAGTTCCAAGCAGAAGGTGCTTGAGCAGCTCCCTTTAAAATCTCGTGTAACTCTGTAGATGAAATTTCTTTTTCTGGGTTGAATGCACGTGTAGATGTGCGTTCATATAGAACGTTAAAAAAGTTATCGTTTGTCATTATATATCCTCCAAATTACATATCAAATTATGAAAAAATACTTGTAATGTATTCTACTTACATTTTGTAAGTTGTCGAATTTAAGAATATAATATATTTATTTTAATTGTCAAGTTTTAATGAGAAAGCTAGGGCATTCATACAAACGATACAATTTCTATAATCATACACTAAAAAAGGAATTTATAGAGTGAAAAAACGAAGAGAACATTCTCAATTAGCTTGTTAATATGTATTCCTCATTGATTAGAGTTTTTAGAGAACGATCTTTTATAAAATGTTTGTGAGGAATTCAGTAGAACAAGATATATGAAGTGAGTGAAGACTAGTGATGAACATACTACATTTTTTATTAGAGAATACGGTTTTCCAAAATGTATTACAAGATCTTCAGTTAAATGTCCTTTATATAGAAAATGGATGTACACATCAACAAACGATAGAAAATATTCATCCAAAATGTATGTTTATAGCAAATAGTTTTGAAGAAGGAGAATTATTGTTTCAGAGGACTAAACCACATATTGTAATTATGTATGTAACAGATTTTTCTCAAATAAAATATATAAAGAATATGTATAATCCACAGAGTACATTTATTGTCGTTTGGGATCAACAGATAACAAGCGAGTTTGCAGAGGTGCTTACGTTAGGAATACGTAATATTGTGATAGCCCCTGTGACTCCACAAATGGTGTTAGAGGAAGTGAATAAGAGTTTGTATCAGCTTTCTTTAGTACGACAAGTAAGTTTGCAACAAGAACTACTTCAAACGATGTTTGATTTTCAAAATGATCTATTATTTATAGTAGAAGACGATGAGATTGTTGATTGTAATACAAACTTTTTAGAGTTTTTCGGATATGATAATTTGTTTGCCTACCGTGAGCAACATTTAGTATTTGCTGAACATTTTATTAGAGAAAATGGATACTATTCAACAACCCATGATATAACATGGTTAGATGATACATTATCATATGATAGAAGAATTAAGATGTCCAATTATGAAGGAGAAGTATCGACTTTTTTATTGCGTGCGACACCACTGCCAGAAGATTTATCAAGATTTATTGTGAAGTGCACAGAGATTACAGAATTAGATGAAATCTATCAAGAACAAGAAAGGCTTGCAATGATAGATTCGTTAACAGAGATTTATAATCGTTTGAAGTTCCAACAAATACTAGAGGCAGAATGGGATAATGCAATGCGTAACGATGAAAAAATAGCGCTCATTTTATTTGATATAGATAATTTTAAAACAGTAAATGACACGTATGGTCATGATTTTGGTGATTTAGCGTTAATTCAGCTTGCAGAGCTTATGAAATCTAAAGTGGAGCAGCAACATGTGTTTGCAAGGTGGGGAGGAGAAGAATTTATTATTTTAGTAACGAATACAGTAGAAAAAGAGGCATTTCAGGTTGCGGAATCATTACGATTTTTCATTGAAACAAAGCAATTCTCAGGAATTTCGAAATTAACAGCGAGTTTTGGAGTTGCATTATATGAACAAGGCATTACAAGAGAAGAATTAATGCAACGAGCGGATATTGCATTATATGAAGCGAAAAAAAATGGCAAAAATCAAGTGTGTGTATATAGAAAAGAAAAAAAGTGATTTTTCGCAACAAATTGTTGCGATTTTTTTTTATTGTTTGATAATAGAATATAGGGGGGATTTTGAACGAAGGAATTATGGAGGAACAACATGATAAAAAAAATAATGACGATGGCTTCGATGTCAGTTGTAGTTTGTGGTGGAGTATACTATTTTCTCTATAACCCCAATATAAAGGAAAGCACTGTATTAACAACTAAGGTGAATCCTACTATTGAATCAGAAGTACAAGAGAATATAGAAGAAAAAGAAGAACAGCAAATTGATTATGCTAGTATATCTCAAAAGTTAGATCAATATTTAATAGGAAAGCAATTTAATGGAACAGTTTTAGTAACAGATAAAGAGCATGTTATATTGAATAAAGGATATGGATATGCTGATGTTCAAAATAAGATAGAGAATACGCCTCAAACGAAATATCGTGTCGGTTCTATTACGAAAACAGTTGTGGCCACATCTATTTTGCAGCTACAGGAACAAGGGAAGCTAAATATTCAAGATAATGTAAATAAGTATATTCCCTCTTTTCCAGTAGATAAAAATATTACTTTATATCATTTGTTAACACACACATCAGGTTTACCAGAAAGCGGAAAAGGGAAAGTGAATGCCGCTTCTCGTATAAACTTAGTAAATTGGATTGGAAGCCAAAAATTAGAATTTCCACCAGGCACAGGTTGGAGGTATACAGATTATAATTATATGGTGCTTGCCTACATTATAGAAAGCATATCAAAAAAAACTTTAGGAGATTACATAAAAGAAAATGTATTTACTAAAGCAGAAATGCATGAATCTGGTATGGGAAATATGGCTCAGGGAGATCAGTATTTTACTAAAGGATATGTAAAGAAAGAGAATGTACTTGAACCTGCACAAAAATTGTTAATGGATTGGTTATATGGATGCGGTGAGATGTATACAACAGTTGGCGACATGAAGAAGTTAGACGAAGCGATAATAAATGGGAAACTTCTTTCTGAACAAAGTATACAAGTGATGTTTTCACCTTCAACAGAACGAAAATATGCATTTAGTTTTTACATATATCCGGATTATTTTCATAATCATGGTGTACTATCTGGTTGGAACACTTTTAATAATTTTAATAAAGAAAAAGGGACATTTGTTATTTTATTTTCAAATGTGAAAAATAGTATAGATGATGATTTTAATAATGAGTTTCGAAAGATGGTAAGTGATTTATTAGAACAAAGGGGATGAGAAAATGGAACATAAAAATGTATCAATTGGTTTCATCGGTATTGGTGTAATGGGAAAAAGTATGGTCCGTCATTTAATGCAAAACGGTCATAAAGTATATGTATATAATAGAACGAAAGCGAAGACAGACTCTTTAGTGCAAGATGGTGCAAATTGGTGCGATACACCGAAAGAGTTAGTAAAGCAAGTTGATGTTGTAATGACTATGGTTGGATATCCACATGATGTAGAAGAAGTGTACTTTGGAATAGATGGAATTTTGGAGAATGCAAATGAAGGCACAATAGCAATTGATTTCACGACATCTACACCAACATTGGCAAAACGTATTAATGAAACTGGGAAAAATAAGAATGTATATACGTTAGATGCGCCTGTATCAGGAGGAGACGTTGGTGCGAAAGAAGCAAGACTCGCAATTATGGTCGGTGGCGAGAAAGAAATATATGAAAAATGTTTACCGTTATTCGAAAAACTAGGAACAAACATTCAGTTGCAAGGACCAGCTGGAAGTGGACAACATACAAAAATGTGCAATCAAATTGCGATTGCTTCTAATATGATTGGGGTATGTGAAGCTGTTGCTTATGCGAAAAAAGCTGGTCTAGATCCAGATAAAGTATTAGAGAGTATTTCAACGGGGGCAGCAGGTAGCTGGTCATTGAGTAATTTAGCTCCTCGAATGTTAAAGGGAGATTTTGAACCAGGGTTTTATGTAAAGCATTTTATGAAAGATATGAAGATTGCTTTAGACGAGGCTGAAAAATTGCAATTACCAGTACCAGGTTTAAGTTTGGCGAAGGAATTGTATGAAGAGCTAATAAAAGATGGGGAAGAGAATAGCGGAACACAAGTGTTATACAAAAAATACATAGGGGGTAAATGAGATGAATCTTCAAAAATTTGATGAGATGATTGATGCTGTACAGAGAGCAACTTGTATACAAATTAATGAAAAACAAAAAGAAGCTTTTAAACAAAAATATGATTTTGAACCGGAATTCGAATACGGAAGAGATGAGAAAGGGCATTACGTTATTCGAGCTTCAAAAAAGATGCTAGAAGAAATGGAGTTTTATTTGGCATTGAAATACGATCGAGATGGAGTTGACCTTTATATGCAAGCAGAGATTGACGGTATATGTCACGTATCTGTTAGCTATAGTGAAGATGTCCTACATTTACAAGAATTGTTTCAATTTCTAGAAGAAAATAAATAAAAGTCCTCATTTGAGGACTTTTATTTATTTAAGTATATTTAATTTTATAATTATAAGCTAGAAGCACGGCGGCATCGTTCAATTGGGAATGGAATAACTTGCGCGATGTGATTAGGACCAAATTGTTTTGCACGAGCATGCCGTATTATATAAAATGCACACAGAATTGAAACAGGAATAGCACCGAATAAACCAAAAAATAAAGCGCTTACACAAGATGCGACAAAACCTAAAACGCCAACTTCTAACTCTTCCATAATAGCTCCTAGAATAACAGGAAGTGCTCCACACGTAACCCCTAGTATAAGTGCGATAAGTAAACTCATGATTATCCCCCTCTGTTTGCGATATTCTCTTCCTTCTTAGTTAATTGTAGTATATCATATACAAAACAGAATTTTCAGAAAAAATTCAAAAAAAGTTCAATAAATGTTCAAAAAGTGTTAAGAAAGACACTTGAAAACTAGAAGGAGAAGATTGTTTATGAAAGGATGGATTTATACGTTTGAGAAAATAAAAAATCAGGCTTATTTCATTTTTGAAATAAGCCTGTTCCATAGGAGGATGTATATATGTAGAGTGAATAAAAGCTTGGAAAAGGGGGTCCAAGTCCTTTTATTCAACTAACTACCTTAATAAATTGGAACCCAGCCTTCAGTTGTCACAAAAATACGAATAGCTACAACTTGGCGATCATCTTGCAAGGTAAAATAATGTCTTGCATTTTCAGGAACAGATATGAGATCACCTGGCTCAAGTTCAACATCAAAGAATTTTCCATCTTTTCCTTCAATGGCAAAGATGCCATGCCCACTAACAATAAAGCGGACTTCATCATCAGTATGATGGTGTTCTTTTTGGAAATTAATTAATAATTCGTCAAGGTTAGGCGTGCTATTTGAAAGTGAAATTACATCATGTGCTTTATAACCTCGACGTGCTGAAACATCAGCAATTTCTTTTGAAAACACAGCTAATATTTCAGCCTTGTTTTCATCTGTTAACAAATAATTTTCATTTAAATGAGGAGGAAGCTTAGAAATATTCCACTTTTCATATAAAACGCCTTCCTCTTGTAGAAATTTAGATACTTCCACTTCATTTTCAATGCGAGTATTTACTTCATGAATACGAACTTGCGCCATTAGAAACGCCTCCTTGAATTGATAATAGTTTTATATGAAATTGGAATAAAAACTCATAAGCTTCTAATCTCTTCTTTGCATCAAAGCTATCTCGGCCCCATACGGTAATACCGTGGTTACGGATTAATACCGCTCCCGAATCACCTTGTATATGCTTTCGGAAGTTTTCTCCAAGCGTTGGGATATGGGCATGGTTTTCGATAATAGGAATGTGAATTGTTGCACCTTCTTCCCAAATATCGAGAGCTTTAATAATTTCTTGATTTTGAAGGGTAACTGCATCACTATATAAATTTGTGATGACATTATTATCAGTTGTATGAACATGAAGTACGCACCCGGCATTCGTATTGTTATAAATATGTGTATGCAATATTGTTTCTGCTGAAGGGCGTAATTCAGTCTCTAAAACGGGAACTCCTACATGATCTACTAATAGAAAATCATCTGGAGTGGTTTTTGTTTTATCTTTACCGCTTGCTGTAATGAGAAAAGTAAGTGGCTCATGACTAACTTTTATAGAAATATTACCACTTGTTGCTGGGAACCAATTTCGAGTTGTTAATTCTTTTTTTATCTCGCTTAAGTCATACCATTGACGAAAAAGTTGTTTCATGATTTCACCTCCAACAAATGTTTTAATTCATTTTGAATATCATGGAATGTTTCAAACGGTGTATAAGCAATATAATTCTCTTCACACTTTGTAATAAGGAAGTCACGAGCAAATACTTTATCTGCTTGTTTCGCAGCTTGTAAATCAGTAATAGAATCACCAATTACAATATGAAAGTCATTTGTATCACTTAATTTACGAATTAATGATGATTTACATAATCCGCAATAATTTTGACAATGATCATCACAAGAATGAGGCCATTTAACTGTAATGAACTCTTCTGAAAAGTCTGTTTCATTACAATAAATTTGCTCTTTTGGAATGAGCCCTTGTAAAAGTGGGTAGACGAAGAAACCCATTCCACCTGATATCACGTAAAAAGAAATATTATTTTCCTTTACGAATTGTATAAATTCATGAAAGCCACTGCGAATTTCGGCAGTTTCTTTTAAAAATTGAATTATATTATCGCGCAGATGAGTAGGTATTAATCGAAATAATTGAGAAACACCCTCTTGAATAGATAGCTCTTGTGATAAAATTCTATTTTTTACTTCTTCTGCTTCTGGTGGAGCGAATTTTTCCATAATAGACATAATGTTATCATTATTTGTAATCGTACCATCGAAATCACAAAACACTTGAATACTCATAACTTCACCTCATGAGAGGGGTTTCCCCATATTTGTAGTGCGCTATGTAAATTAATTTCATCTACTTCATGGAGTAATTTACCTTGCAAAGTAGCTGTAATTGCAGTACGGAAAGCTTTACCACCGCCTTGCGCTCCATACGGATGCCCATGTATCCCGCCGCCGGCATTAATAACAACATCTTTACCGAAATCTTGCAGAATAAAAGGAACGAAACCAGGATGAATACCCGCAGATGGGACAGAAAAACTTTTCTTGAAAAATGCATCTTCCTCAGTTAAATATTTTGAAATGCTGAGAGCTTCTTCTTTTTCTAATGCAACGCTTCCGTACGGAGACGGGAATAAAGAAAAATCTGCACCAGCATAACGTAGTAGCTTTCCGAGTAATAATGGAGATGAAATTCCATATAACTTCGATGCCGAATAAGCACCACTTACAGCAGGATGCGCCATAATAGGAACCGGGATTTCATCATCTTCTGCAAGTGATTGTAGTACATCTAGTCCGTAAGCAAATACGTTAAATAATAGAATATCAGCCCCAGCCTGCACTGCACGTTTTGCATTTTCTTTTAAGTCGAAAGTGCGCCCTGTTAAATTTACGGCATATAACGTTTTATGTCCGTATGTTTCATAGACTGATTGTAAAACTTCTTTTCCAGATACTATTCGTTTCGTGAGTGGTGTTAATGAGTTCTCAAATAAAATTTCATCATCTTTTACAATATCTACACCACCAATTGCTTGATCACGTAATTGCGTTTTTAAATACCCAATATTTCGTCCAATCATTCCCTTAAAAATGCTCATTAAAAGGGGACGCTCATACACTTGTAAAAGGTTTCGAATACCATCTATCCCGAATTTTGGACCAGGAAAATGTTTTTTTAACTCGTCTGAAAAAGTTAAGTCAATTAATTTTACTTCGCCATCAAGGGATAGCTTTCCAAATGTAGTCGTTAAAATTGCTGGTAAATCTGGACTGAAGTTTAATAACGGATATTCGATTTTAATAATTCCGCGTTTTACTTTTTTACGTAAATACGAATTCGTATGTTCATGTTCAGCTAATTCCTCAATATGAATGACGTTGCCTTTATGTTGCTTTAATTGTTCTTGCAATAATTGTGGCAAATGAGTCCAAGAGCCAATTGTTAAACCGAGTGCAATTTGCTCAGCTTTTTTTTCTAAGTTATGTGAATCATCATGGATTAAATACGTCGCTATAATTCCGCTCATTGTTATAACCTCCTAGTTAAATAAAAAAACCTCTCAGCTAAGGAGAGGTTTTTTTACAACCAGCTCCTTATCTGTCAGCATAATGCTGCGAGAATTAGCACCGTGTCTACGATTGTAGATCGGTTGCCGGGTTTCGTCGGGCTCGTCCCTCCACCTGCTCTTGATAAGAAGTATTTAGAAATGTTTAAATTTTTAAGATAACTGAATTTTGTCAGATATTTTTTATGTTGTCAATGGCTTTTTGAAAAAATTTAATTTATCAATTCGATTAATGGCTTCTCGTAATCTATCTTCTGTATGCAAGAGACCAACGCGGACATACCCTTCGCCGTGCTCGCCAAATCCAATACCAGGAGCAACTGCAACGTGTGCTTTTTCTAGTAAAATATCAGAAAATTGCTCGGATGTATAACCTTCTGGTACAGGAAGCCATGCAAAGAATGATCCGGTTGGAATGTCTACCTTCCAACCAATTGAGTGACAAGCTGAAATAAGAGCGTTTCTCCGAGATTCGTAACTATTTACAAGATCTACTACACAAGACTGTGAACTTAATAGTGCTTCGCGAGCAGCATCTTGAATTGCACCAAAAATACTAACATACATATGATCTTGCAATAGGTTAATGGTTTCGATGACACTTTCATTTCCAACTGCAAAAGCAATACGCCAGCCAGCCATATTGAAAGTTTTTGATAACGTGTAAATTTCAATTCCTATATCTTTCGCACCATCTGCTTGCAAGAAACTAACAGGCTTTTGACCATCAAATCCAATAGCACCGTAAGCAAAATCATGAACAACTAATATATTATGCTTATTAGCAAAATGAATGGTTTCGTCAAAGAAATCTTTTGATGCAGTAGCACCAGTAGGGTTATTTGGATAGTTTAAAAACATTAATTTTGCTTGTTTCGCAATAGTGTCATCAATTTTTGTATAATCCGGTAAAAAATTATTTTCTGCAATAAGCGGCATTGTTTCAAAGTGTGCCTTTGCTAAGGAAACCCCAGATAAATAATCTGGATAGCCTGGATCCGGAACGAGAATTGTATCACCAGGATTTGTAAAACAAATGGGTAATTCTACTAGTCCAGCCTTCCCACCAAACAAAATAGCAACTTCAGTTTTTGGGTTTAATTCGACGCCGTATTCACGTTTATAGAATGTAGTCACGGCTTCCTTTAAGCTTTCATGTCCGCGAAATGGCGGATATTTATGATGAATGGTCTTTTCGGCAGCATCTTGTAAAGCTTTTACGATATGCTGCGGTGTTGGTTGATCTGGATTACCTTGACCTAGATTAATAACATCGTGACCAGCTGCTACGACTTTGTTAACTTTTGCAACAAGTGAAGCGAAAAATTGTGTTGGCAATGATGTTACTATCTCAGAAGGTTGAAATGATTTCATACTTTCCACCTCTTTTGAAAGTTGTTACAATTCTAGTGACAAATGATATAATCTTTCCAGTATTTTGTAAAGAAAAAAATGAGAATGGGGCTGAAAATATGAAAGTCGCATGTATTCAAATGGATATTGTCTTTGGAGATGTAGAAAAAAATATTGAGAATGCTAAAAATAAAATAAGTGAAGCGATGAAAGAAAGACCAGATGTTATCGTCTTACCAGAACTATGGACAACAGGATATGATTTAACGAGGCTTAATGAAATTGCAGATAGGGATGGATTAGAAACGCAAGAAAAGTTGATAGAATGGTCGAAACAATATGGTGTACATATTGTTGGTGGTTCTATAGCAAAGCAAACAGAACAAGGTGTTACAAATACAATGTATGTTGTAACGAATAAAGGAGAACTAGTCAATGAATATAGTAAAGTGCATTTATTTCAGCTTATGGATGAGCATAAATATTTAATCGCTGGAAATAGTACAGGTGAATTTAAGTTAGATGATGTTGAGTGCGCTGGCACAATTTGTTATGATATTCGTTTTCCAGAATGGATGCGGGTTCATACTGCTCGAGGAGCAAAAGTTTTATTTGTTGTAGCGGAATGGCCATTAGTTCGTTTAGCACATTGGCGTTTACTATTGCAAGCAAGAGCAGTTGAAAATCAGTGTTATGTTGTTGCATGTAATAGGGCAGGAAAGGATCCGAATAATGAGTTTGCCGGTCATTCTTTAATTGTCGATCCTTGGGGCGAAGTTATTGTAGAGGCGAATGAAGAAGAATCAATTTTATTTGGAGAGCTTACATTCGAGAAAATTAAAGAAGTACGCAAAGGAATTCCTGTTTTTGCAGATCGTCGTCCAGAATTATACAAATAAAATGTTGACAAGTGATTTTTATTCTTGGTATAGTCTTCAACATAAAGTTAAAAATTCTAAAAAATTATACAACTCTTATCAAGAGCAGGTGGAGGGATTTGGCCCGATGAAGCCCAGCAACCGACCGTAATACCATTGTGAAATGGGGCGTTTATGACGCCAAAAGGCACGGTGCTAATTCCAGCAGAAAGTTTACTTTCTGGCAGATAAGAGGGGAGAAGATAAACTTCAAACCTCTTTCTTAGTGGAAAGAGGTTTTTCTATGTTAGAAAAACCTCTGAATTAAAAAAAGGGGGAGAAGACGATGGGATATTATTCATTAACTGAAACAACAGCTATACAATATGCGAAAGAACACGGTTATTTTGAAAAGAAAGCAAATGTAGTTTGTCATGAAATTGGAGACGGAAACTTAAATTACGTGTTCAAATTAGATGATGGAGAGAAATCAATTATAATAAAACAAGCACTGCCTTATGCGAAAGTAGTTGGTGAAAGCTGGCCATTGTCTATAAAAAGAGCAACGATTGAAAGCAAGGCATTACAAATTTTTGCGCAGTATGTACCGGATTATGTTCCAGTAGTGTACAGTCATGATGAAGAGTTAGCGATAACGGTAATAGAAGACTTATCAAGACTAACAATTACAAGAAAAGGATTAATAGACGGAGAAGAATATCCGCTTTTATCCCAGCATATCGGCCGTTTTCTAGCGCATGTTTTATTTTATACTTCAGATTTTGGTTTACAGTCAGAAGAGAAAAGGGTACTAGAAGGTACATTTGTAAACCCAGACCTTTGCAAAATTACAGAAGATTTGGTGTTTACAGATCCGTTTGGTCATTACGATACGAATGATTATGAGCCGGAGTTACAATTGGCTGTTGATGAACTTTGGAGTGATAAAACTCTAAAACTAAAAGTGGCTCAATATAAATATAAGTTTTTAACGAAAAAAGAAGCGCTTATTCATGGTGATTTACATACAGGTAGTATTTTTTCATCACCTTCTGAAACGAAAGTGATTGATCCAGAATTTGCGACATATGGCCCATTTGGATTTGACATCGGTCAATTTATTGCAAATCTATTATTAAATGCTTTATCTAGAGAAGAAGAACAGAGAAGTGTACTATTTTTCCATATAGAAAAGACGTGGAGTTATTTTGTAGAAACTTTTACAAAGTTATGGATTGGAGAAGGTGTAGAAGCATATACGAAAGAAAAACAATGGTTACCAATTATTTTGCAAAATATCTTTACTGATGCAGTTGGATTTGCCGGATGTGAACTGATTCGTAGAACAATTGGTTTAGCTCATGTAGCAGATTTAGATGAAATAGAAAATAAAGAAACAAGAATTCAAGCTAAGAAACAAGCGCTATCCTTAGGTAAAGAACTAATAAAATATGAATCTAAAAGTGCTGATATACAACTGTTTCGAACATTATTTCAACAGACAGTTTCAGGGGGCGTAAAAGCGTGAGTACAATTGTTACTGTTCCGAGATCTGTAAGCTGGAAAGGTGATGCAATTGCGGTATTAAATCAAACGAAATTGCCGCATAGCACAGAATACAAAACATTGACGACTATTGAAGAGGTTTGGAAAAGCATCGTAATGTTAGAAGTACGAGGAGCGCCTGTAATTGGAATTGTAGCTGCATTTGGCTTGGCGCTTGCATCAAAAAAATATAACACTGTACATATTGAAGAATTTCAAAAGAAGTTTAATAGAGATTGTAATTATTTAGGAACGTCACGCCCGACAGCAGTAAATTTATTTTGGGCAATTGATCGTATGAGAGAATCTATTCGAGATATTACTACAATAAAAGAAGCACAAAAAACATTAGAAGAAGAAGCGCTTCGCATTCAGCAGGAAGATGAAGAGGTGTGCCGAAATATTGGGGAATATGCGTTAACATGTTTTAAAGATGGCGATAATATTTTAACAATCTGTAACGCTGGAAGTATCGCAACTGCCAGATATGGAACTGCATTAGCTCCCTTTTATATTGGAAAAGAGAAAGGTGTGCGTTTACATGCATATGCGTGTGAAACGAGACCAGTTTTACAAGGTGGTCGCTTAACGACCTGGGAATTGAAGCAAGCAAATATTGATGTGACCCTTATTACAGATAATACTGCAGCTCATGCTATTCAAACGAAAGAAATAAATGCAATTATTGTAGGGGCGGATCGAATTGTCGCAAATGGAGATACGGCAAATAAAATAGGGACAATGAATTTAGCTATTTTAGCAAAGCACTTTGATATTCCATTTTATGTTGCTGCGCCACTGTCAACATTTGATGTTACGAAAGAAACTGGAGCCGAAATAATTATTGAAGAAAGAGATGAAACAGAAGTTACGAAAATCTTTGGAAAACAAGTAGCACCAATTGGAACGAGTGTTTATAACCCTGCATTTGACGTAACACCGAACGAATTAATTACAGGAATTATTACTGAGAAAGGTATTATAAGCGGGGATTATAAAAGAGAAATTGCATCATTATTTGAAAAACAGGCTAATACATAATAGCTTGTTTTTTTTATGCCTAAATGCATTGTTTTCTCTTACTTATATAATGAAAGGAGGAGAAGAGGATGGAAGAGTGGATCAAGATGATAGGTAATGTAGGGTTTCCAATTGTTGTAACATTATATTTACTCCACCGTATTGAAAGTAAATTAGAGGGGGTAATTGTTGCAATTGAGAAGCTCCCGCGGCAATTACTAAAGTACGAAGATCCTCGTAATAAAAAATAAAGTTTGCTCTTCTTGAGCAAACTTTATTTTTTATTGAGCAGTATAGCCACCATCGATAACGACAGCTTGACCAGTTATACCTTTAGCTTTTTCACTCGCTAAAAACATAGCATAATCAGCGATTTCTTGTACTTGTAATAAGCGCTTTTGTGGGACGAATGGATAAATAACATCTTCTAAAACATTTTCAAGTGGTACATTTCGTGTAGTAGCTAAGTCTTGTAGTTGATTACGTACAAGAGGGGTATCGACATAACCAGGACAAAGGGCATTAACAGTAATACCATGCGTAGCACCTTCTAAAGCGGCAACTTTTGTTAATCCAATTACGCCATGTTTTGCACTATTGTAGGCAGCTTTTCCAGCAAACCCGACAAGGCCGTTAATAGAAGCGACATTAATAATACGACCATATTTTTGTTGTTTCATAATCGGAAAGGCATGCTTAATTGCGATAAACGGAGCAATTTGCATAATTTGAATTAGTAGCTCAAACTTTTCCGTTGGAAAGTCTTCAATGGGTGAAACGTGTTGCATTCCTGCGTTGTTAATTAATATATCTAATGAACCGAAATGACTAACTGTTTGAGAAATTGATGCTGTAATTTCCTCTTCAGATGTAACGTCACATTTTAAACCGATAGCTTGAAAACCTTCATTTTGTAATTGTTCAGCTGCTTCTTTCGCACGTTCTTCAAGACGATCAGTAATCACAACTTTTGCACCTTCTTTTGCAAAAGCACTTCCCATTTCATATCCAATACCACTCGCAGCACCTGTTAAAAAGACAACTCGATTTGTAACCATGATGAAAAACATCCCTTCATAATAAAGTTTTCATAGTGCTCTATTTAGAGAGGTTATAATGAAAATCCTGCAAACATTTGGAAAAAATATCGTTAGCTATCTTGTTTTGCAAAATAGTCTTTGCTATACTATTTTGTAAAGCAAGATACTTACGCTTATCTATCTTGTAAAACAAGATAGCAGGAGGATTTGAATTATGTCGACAAGTCAAATGCTGAAAGGGATCTTAGAAGGATGCTTACTTGCTATTATTTCTGAAGGCGAAATATACGGTTATGAAATGAGTGAGAAGCTAGCAAAGTATGGTTTTACAATGGCGAGTGAGGGAAGTATTTATCCGTTATTAATACGAATGCAAAAAGAAGGATTAATAACAAGCGTAATGAAGGAATCTCCATCTGGTCCAAAGAGAAAATATTACACATTAACAGAAAAAGGCGAGGAAGCACTTGATGAATTTATGGATCGCTGGGAAGCGATGCAAAGTAGTGTGGAACGTCTACTTGAAGGGAAGGGGAGAAGAAAATAATGTTATCAAATGAAGCACGGAAGTTTTTATTAGATATGAGATTATTTTTGACCGCAAAGGGTGTGAAAGAAAGCGATATTGAGAGCTTTATCGAAGACGCAGAACTTCATTTAATAGAAGGTGAAAGTGATGGGAAAAGAGTAGAAGATATTTTCGGAAGCTCACCGAAAGAATATGCAAATGAACTTGTAAAAGTGATGGAAAGAGATAGACAAGAAACGTGGAAGCAAATTGGTTTTACAGTAATGAATATCGTATCTTTTTGGATTATTGCTTCTATCTTAATAGTAAATAACGGAATTCTACAGATTTCACTTATTCAGTGTATTGGCTATAGCTTTACATTGATCATAGCAGTAATGGGGCCTAATTTTCTACTTCGTAAAATGACCTTCGTAACAAGCTTTACAAAAACATGGTTTGCTATGTGGTCGTTAGTCATAATCGCACCAATGTTTCTAATAGGGGCTGTAACGATATTAGATGTGATTTATCCTACAAAAATGTTTATATTCACCCAAATGCAAAGTTATATATTAGCTGGTGGTATTTTCATCATTACAGTAGCAATAAATATATATTTTAATGGATGGTTTAAAAACTTATATTTAATCATCCCGCTTTCTATTATGTTAATGTTTAAAACATTTACATCTGAAGATCTCATGCCAATGTTATTTCAAATTATATGTTTATACGGAAGTTTGTTTATTTTGATTTTCCTTGAAATTATGATGAAGACGAATAGAAGAGAAACGGTTTAATAAGGGAGGGATTATTATGAAGATTTCTAAAGAAGGGGAAAAGTTTTTAATCGATACGAAAGTGTATTTAATAACAAAAGGAATTAAAGAAGAAGATGTGGACGCCTTTCTAGAAGATGCAGAGCTTCATTTAATAGAAGGTGAGAAAGAGGGAAAGACGGTAAGTGATATATTTGGTGATTCACCAAAAGAGTATGCGGAAGAATTAGCGAAAGAGATGGAGAAGGATAAAAGCGGAAGTGTAAAGACTATTTTAGGAATGATAATTGGAATAGGGGGATATTGGTTACTTACAAATATTTTATTTGGAAATCCGAATCAACAATTTACGTTAACAAATGTACAGTTAATTGGTTATCCTATCGTTTTAATTATTACAATTATTGGAACGATTGTTGCGTTTAGAATGTCTTCTTTTAAAAGTAAATTAGTAGAGTTTGGGATTATTTATATAATAGTGATGATACCTATTTTATTATTGGTGTTATTAATGTTTATGAATAAATGGTATGGGACGCCAATTTTACAATTGTCGACAATGCAGACATATATATTAGCAGTAACTATATTTTTATTACTTCTTATTGGTGAAGTATATGTTCTTGGTTGGATGGGTGTTTTGGTACTAATTGTTCCTCTTGCGATTATGTTCTTATTTAAAGACTTGGAAGAAAGAAATGTATTTTGGGGAATTGCAAAGATCTTACTTATGTATGGAAGTATATATGGATTAATGAGATGGTCTTTAAAAATTGAAGAGAGAAAAAGTGTAAACTAGTTGAATGCTAATTTTTATTAAGAGGAGAACAAACATGCAAAGTATATTTCTAGGTATATTGTCTATTATATTTTTAGGTTTAACGATTTCGGGGCTATATACTACCTTTTCAAAAAAGGTACACGATAACTATTTCGATACTTTATTAGATGATACATCGGGTTATGTTTTGTTCTTCGGCTTAATAGGAAAAGGGCTGCTCTGGATATGCAAAAAATTATTTCCAAAGAAATATTATATAGAGATTTTTAGAGTAATTGTATTTATGTTTAGTTGTATATTTGCATCCGTTGCAGCCGGAATTTGGTTTGTTAATTGGAATATATTGTTTTAAACAGTAACAAAGTCGTTACTGTTTTTTTCTTTGCAATAAAGAGCTTTGTAAAGAGAGTGTTTTTTGTTCGTTCGTTAATAGAGACTGAATAGGAACATTTTCAGGGCGTGGGACTATCGGATACATAAGATTGGTTGGAGAAGGATGGTGCTCCGAGCCAGTTGGGGAATGAGGATCTGCGTGAGTAAGTTTTCCGTGAACACGTCTTGTAAATAAAATATGACCGATTTCGTGAGCGAGCGTATATATATTTTTCATAGGAGCAGCCGAGTTTGTTAAAACGATATATCCTGTAAGTTGTTGCTGTTTTGCTAAAGAGTAAGCGCAGGCAATTACTGCTGTTTCTTTGAAATAATCACTGCCAATATAACAAATGTAAAGGTCGCATTCAGGAGCTTCATTTACACAAGTTTGGAAAAAGGATGCTAATTTTTCCTGACTTTGAATAGAATTTTTATAACTAATTTCACGGTCAGAAAAACGGAAAAGTTCATTTAAAATAATTACTTCTTGAATTTGAAATGTAATCGGGTGCCAAATTGATTCTGCAACAGCTAAATCTTTTGCGATGCGGTCATCAGAAATATCGGCGCCGGGAGTAATGCAAATACATATATTGACGTATGGATCCATAAGGAACACCTCAACTGAAAAAAGTTCTTCCTATAATATATGTGGGGAAAAGATGTCATGTATGGATAAACGCCTTCTTTATTGAATATATAGATGACAAGTCGAAAAAATTTCATAGTTCTATAACGTAGTGTGATCATCTTTTTGATATAGTAAAGAAAAGGGGGAGAATATATGTATACATTAAAAATCGTTTCAGACAGAGAAGCTCTTTATCAATTTGCGAGTTATGTAAGAGTTGTACAAGGGGTTGAAGATGTATATGTAGAGGTGGGAGAACCTTTATATGAACATCCATTAATGAAGTTTTATGTACATATTAAGCTGGAGGAAACATATGAGCAACATAAAGCGTTACAAGAAATAGCAAGATTAGTAGAACTAGGGCGTTTTACATATGTCCATTATCGTAATGATGAAATTGAAGAAGCTTTTGAAGCTGTAAAATATGAAAGTTTTAAGAAATAAAGGTAAAAAAAGGAGGCGAAAGCTTCCTTTTTTTCTTTAAAATTACATCAACAAAAGGAGAAAAATTTTGTTATGATAAGGAAGGGTGAGGAAAGGAGAGTTTACATATTGGGGTATATTGAAGAGTTACGAAAAGTCGTTGGTACAAGGCCGCTTATTCTAGTAGGGTCAGCAATTATTATCTTAAATGATAATCAAGAAGTGTTGCTTCAATATCGTTCAGATACATATGATTGGGGTGTACCTGGTGGAGCGATGGAGCTAGGAGAAACGACAGAAGAAACTGCTCGTAGAGAACTGTTTGAAGAGACGGGACTAAATGCGAAAATTATGCAATTTATCGGGGTTCTTTCGGGAAAAGAAGTGTACTTCCAATATCCAAATGGAGATGAAATTTTTAATGTCAT
This sequence comes from Bacillus thuringiensis, assembly GCF_001455345.1. Lineage (GTDB taxonomy): Bacteria > Bacillota > Bacilli > Bacillales > Bacillaceae_G > Bacillus_A > Bacillus_A thuringiensis_N. The sequence continues at coordinate 3,961,122 of NZ_CP013274.1, read as the reverse complement.
TCATCTGTATCAGGGGCATCATGTGAGTGGAGAATTAAGGCTTGACCATGAAGGATTACAACTCCAATATTTTCCGGTAGATAAGTTGCCGAATTTGAATAAAACAACAGAGAAGATTTTACAAAAATTCCTATACGCATTAACAGAATAGAAGGTTAATTCCTTCTATTTTTATTATATTAAATATTTTGATTTTTTAGTATGTTTATAGTATGATAGATGTAGACATACATCTTATGGAATTTCACCTAAAAACTGACTAGGGTACATAAGAGAGGGGCAAGTGCAAAATGCATAATGTTGTTATTACAGCTGCAGTTCGTTCGCCAATTGGAACTTTTGGGGGAGCGCTAAAAAATGTAACGCCAGTAGAATTAGCTGTTCCTGTACTTCAGGAAGCTGTAAAACGAGGCGGGGTAGAACCACACGAAGTTGATGAAGTGATTTTAGGTCATTGTATCCAAAGAACTGATGAAGCAAATACGGCGAGAACGGCTGCATTAGCGGCAGGATTTCCTGACACAGTTACGGGTTATACAATCCAACGCCAATGTTCTTCAGGTATGCAAGCAATTATGTCAGCTGCAATGCAAATTCAATTAGGTGTAAGTGATGTTGTTATTGCAGGTGGAGTAGAAGCAATGAGTTCAAGCCCTTATGCATTGAAACAACACCGCTGGGGACAACGCCTACAACACGGAGAAATTCGTGATATGGTGTGGGAAGTGTTAGAAGATCCGATTCATCATATTATGATGGGGGAAACAGCGGAAAATTTAGTTGAACAATATGAAATTACAAGAGAGGAACAAGATGAAGTTGCGCTTCGCAGTCATACATTGGCACTGAAGGCAATCGAGTCTGGATACTTTGACGATCAAATTGTTCCTATTACAATAAAAGAACGTAGAAAAGAAGTAGTATTTTCGAAGGATGAACATCCACGTGCTGACATTACAGCAGAAAAATTAGCAGGGTTAAAACCAGCTTTCCGTAAAGATGGATCTGTAACGGCAGGGAATGCATCTGGTCTGAATGACGGTAGTGCGGTTCTAGTATTAATGAGCGAAGAAAAAGCGAAAGAAAAAGGCTTACAACCGTTAGCTAGAATTGTTGGCTATTCAGTAGCTGGAGTAGATCCAAAAATTATGGGTATTGGACCAGCACCAGCAATTCGTAAAGGATTAGAAAAAGTAGATTGGTCATTAGAAGATGCAGATTTACTTGAAATTAATGAAGCTTTCGCTGCGCAATACTTAGCTGTAGAGAAAGAATTAGGTTTAGATCGTGAAAAAGTAAATGTAAACGGTAGTGGTGTAGGACTTGGGCACCCAATCGGTTGTACAGGAGCTCGTATTACGGTAAGTTTAATTCATGAATTGAAGAGACGCGGGTTAGAAAAAGGAATTGCCTCTCTATGCGTCGGCGGCGGTATTGGGGTAGCATTATTTATAGAAGCACTATAAAAAAGAAGCAGCAATCGCTGCTTCTTTTTTATTAAGAATCAAATAAATGATGGAATAATCGATCACGATTTTCAAAGAAAAGTTTCGTCGTTTGGTAATGCTCGGTTTCTTCTAATGTGGATTCGTGAATTCCTTCTTGTGTTAAAGAGTATATAGTGGATTCAGGATAAGCCATTAAAATAGGGGAATGCGTCGCGATAACAAATTGTGAACCTTGTTCCGCTAGCTCGTGCATTCGAATGAGCATAGAAAGTTGTCTCATCGGTGATAAAGCGGCCTCAGGCTCATCTAAAATATATAAACCTTGTCCTGAAAAACGATTCATAAATAAGGAGAAGAATGATTCACCGTGTGATTGTTCGTGTAGTGAAACGCCGCCGTAAGATTTTATAGCATCTATTTCATCTATATAAGAAGCAACGTTATAAAATGATTCAGCGCGAAGAAAGAAACCGTCATTTGGTGTATTGAAACTTTTGGAAATTAGAAGGCATTCATGTAAAGATGAATGTGAATCGTTTGTACTAAAGCGAAAGTTTTTCGTTCCACCTTCTGCGTTAAAACCTAAAGCGATTACAATCGCTTCGAGTAATGTTGATTTACCAGTTCCGTTTTCTCCAATAATGAATGTTACATTTGGATGGAAAGCTAGCGATTGTAATGTTCGGATAGCGGGTAAACAGTAAGGATATGCGGAGAAACTAGGGATATTTTCTTTTTTTAATGTGACATTTCTTAAAAAGGGTACGTCAATCAATATAAAAACCTCAATTCATAACGGATTTTGATTCTAAAAAGGCAGCAAATACAAGTGTAAGACAGCTTGCGGCTAGAATTGTATATTGAAGCGCGCCAAAACCGAGACCCTCCCAGCCGAAAGCCATCCTCTTCCATATAAAAATGAAAAGAACGCTCATAAAGCCAACGAGAGCGGGCGTATATTTTATAATCTTTAACTGCTTCCATAGAAAAAATCCAATGTATGTACTTAAAAACAAGGTAAACAGAGCAAGAAAAAAGACAAGTGTTAATAACACGTGAACCCCTCCTTGTTTTCTGAATATTTTATGTGGATTATAACATGTAAACTATCATATTCCAATGTGAAAATAAATATTGCGTCAAGATCAATTCTCTCGTTATGATAGATGGTATTCTATTGAACATATGAAGAGGAGTTACAACATGCCATTTACATTTGCACATCCAGCAGCAATTCTTCCTTTTGCGAAAAAGCATTCTCAATATATTTCAGTAACGGCTCTTATATTAGGGAGTATGGCACCTGACTTTGAATATTTTTTACACTTTAGACCGTATGGTGTTATTGGCCATACATGGCTTGGGTTTGTATATTTAAATTTACCGCTCGTATTTTTGTTAGCATACATATATCATTACATTTTAAAAAAGCCGTTTATAACGCATTTACCTAAACCATTTGCTAGCTACTATATATATGCAGTAGATGAAAGGTGGGGGCTTCATACATGGAAGGATTTCTTTGTATTTTGCTATTCCGCTTTATTTGGTATGCTCACGCATGTCGTTTGGGATGCGTTTACTCATAACACGGGCTACTTCGTTATGAAAATACCATTTCTACAAGGAGAATTACATAGTATTCCAGTGTATAAATATATACAACACGGGAGTACATGTGTTGGTTTAGTATTACTATTATACGTACTATGGAAGTATAAAGATAAAACAGGGAAAGATATGATTATAGCTTCAGAAAAAAGGAAGTATTGGGTTTCGGCGATCATTGTGGCAACAATTACATTTATCGTTCAGGCGTTCGTAAATCCCTATTTTCATATTTTCCAAATAGGGGGTATAATAGTATCTGGACTGACAAGTTCGTTTTGTGGACTTCTTATTGTTTCTATAGTTTACAAGGCTAGGGACTAATTTTATATTAATGAATGATAGTGTTAGGAGAATTAAATGATGAAAGCATGGAAAAGTATTTTTGTTTTATGTAGTTTTCTTCTTATGTTAAGTGGTTGCTTCCATCAAGAAGAAAAGAAAGTTGAACCGAAGAAGAAAGAATCTATTCCTGAGACGAAAGAATATGGTGGGCGTGAGCTGAAAAAAGTAGGACAAAAAGTGAAAGAAACAGGATGGGGTACTTTTAAGTTAGAGCAGATTCATTCTGTGAATCAAACATTTGAAGTAGCACCAATGAAAATTCATGTACAAGAGGTGAAAGTAATCTCTTTATCACAGATGAGTGAAAAGGCAAAAAATACATTAAAAGTATATACGGCATTAACTCCTGAAGAAGTAAAGCGTAGATTAGGAGATAAAGTAAGTCAAGAAGATGCAGAATTATATGCATCGCTAAGTGGAACAGAGATTAGTGATACGATTCGTTATGTTGAAATTACATATAAGGTGGAAAATAGCGGGAATAAAAATATGCAATTTTTCTCTATGAATGATGTTGTGATTAACGATAAGCAACATTTTAAAGTACCGACTCAAAACTTCTTATATGACGAGGATACGCTAGTTGGTACGAAAAATGTATCAAGAGAAGACTATAAGCCTGGTGAAACAAGAGATGGTATTGTCGGTTTAATACTTGATGATGGAAAAGAAAAGGTAAAGGATATTAAGTTTACAACAGATGGTGTAGTGGCAGGAGATATAGAAACACAAGATGTTGTAAAAGAGCCACAAACTTTTAACATCTCACTTTCTGAGTAAAATATTTTTAAAAACATGTAAGAAAAAACAGTCAGCACTTAAAAAATTATGCTGACTGTTTTTTCTGTTCTTTTATGTATGAATCTACATTTTGAAAAGGTACCTTAATTTTAAACGCATCTTTTTGTTCATTAAATTGCTTTTCATTATAGGGGCCGAAACGTTTATTATGCTTTACATCAATAATCCAATAATGCTCACTTTTTTTGTTTGTAATTGCAGCGTCAGGGTTATTTGGATCTGACTTTTCCTCGGTTTGTTTTGCAATAATGTATTTATCATCCCAAGCAATGTCTGTAATTTTTGCAGGAATGTATTGTGTGGCATATACAGCATCTTGCGATGGGAAAAGTTCAAATGCATTTCCAGAAGTACGTATGAGTTCGTATTCATCGTTAATCGTATAAGTTATATGATTTGTATTTCCAGCACAACCGGCTAATAGGAATGCGACGAATAGGATTATCCATTTTTTCAATATGGGAACCTCCTTTACAATGCTGTTGTAACACATTGTACAAGAAAAGTAAGAGAAACGCTAGTTTACAATGTTTTTTAGAAGTGGTACGATGAGACGGGTAAAGAAGGATATGAAGGAGTCGACATAAAAATGAAGTTAAAGATGCATCGTCCAGCGCTTGTAATGAATCGCATAGGTGCTTCCCTAATTGACATGTTTTTAATCTCGGTTATGTATGGTGCAGTAGTAGCTATTACGACCGGAAATTATAGTGCTATTTTTAATCGCTTTAATATTAGTTTTGGTGATTATAGATATGATCTTGCAGTAGTTTTTATATTAATGGCGATATATTTTATTTTGCTACCCTTTATTTGGAACGGTGTTACACTTGGTAAAAAGGTAACGAGAATAAAATTAATTTCATTGAAGAGTGAACAGTTAACATTACAAACATTAACGATACGATTTTTTGTATTGTTATTACCAAACATATTACTACTTGGAATTCCGATATTATGTAACGTATATATGATGTTATTCCGCGAAGATAATTGTGGTTTTCAGGATTTAATTACAAAAACGAAAGTAATAAGTCTTGTATAATAAAGAAAGACCTTTTTATATAAAAAGGTCTTTCTTTATTATACAAATATATTTTAATGGATATATAATAAGGAAAAAGTTAATCCATATCATTTTTGAATTTAATAGATTGAAAATTAAGAAAATGTTATAATAATTGAAATAATATCTTTATATAATAAGGGGGAAATCGAAATGACTGGAGGTAGCGTAATCTTTTGGGGGATTTTAATTTTCATCGGTTTAGTTTTCGATCAGCGTAATAGTAAGAAAAAAGAAGGAGTAAAATAGTAATCGCTTACATACGGATGGACAACTTTTCTTGCTTGCAGACTAATCTCATAAAGGAGTATACTGAATGACGGTAAGACTTATAGAAGGGGTAATGAAAATGAAGCTTGCAGGAAAAGTTGCCATCGTAACTGGCGGCGGCATCGGTATTGGACGTAATACAGCTCTTTTGTTGGCTAAACAAGGCGCAAAAGTAATTGTGACGGACATTGATCAAGAAAGTGGACAAGCAACAGTGGAGGAAATTACGAATCTAGGCGGAGAAGCACTTTTTGTATCCTATGATATGGGAAAGCAAGGAGATTGGCAACGCGTTATCAGTATTACTTTGAATGCATTCAGTCGCATTGATATGCTTTTTCAAAATGCTGGTTTATATAAAATAGATTCTATTTTTTCACGCCAACAAGAGAACGATTCCAATGTACTTTGTATTAATGACGTATGGATAGAGATAAAACAATTAACGTCATCTTTTATGAAACAGCAAGAAGAAGTGGTGCTAAGTGATTTACCGATATTCGGGATTATTAGCACGAAAGGACAATCATTTCATACAGTTGAAGCCCTAGTATAATAATGAAAACCGCCCTCAAAATATGTGGACGGTTTTTTTGTATGTTATATAGGAAAAACCTTTTTAACGAATACGTTGTTCAGTTTGACTGTCAAAGAAATGCGCTTTATTCATATCAAATGCTAGTTTAATTTGGTCACCAGGTGAAAATGTATGTCTTGCATCAACACGTGCTGCAAAATCTTGATCTCCAAGTTTCATATATAAAATAGATTCAGCACCTAGTAACTCAGCAACTTCGATTTTTGTTGTGAAGGAAGTAGATTGTGAAGCTTCTAAAAATAATAGTTCATCATGAATGTCTTCAGGACGAATACCTAAAACGATGTCCTTATTTACATAGCCTTGTTCACGTAACATCTTCATTTTTCCTTCAGTTACTTTGATTTTTAATGAATTATCTATAACGAAATCGGTTTCAGTTAATTTACCACGGAAGAAATTCATCGCTGGAGAGCCAATAAATCCACCAACGAAAATATTTTCAGGTGTTTCATATACTTCTTTTGGAGTTCCGATTTGTTGAATCTTTCCGTCTTTCATAACAACGAGACGTGAAGCCATTGTCATTGCTTCTGTTTGATCATGCGTTACGTAAATTGTTGTCGTTCCAAGACGGTGGTGTAATTTAGAAATTTCTGAGCGCATTGCAACACGTAATTTAGCGTCTAAGTTGGATAAAGGCTCATCCATTAAGAAAACTTTCGCGTCTCGAACAATTGCTCTACCTAATGCAACACGTTGACGTTGTCCACCAGATAACGCTTTCGGTTTTCTATCTAAATATTGTTCCAGTCCTAAAATTTTTGCTGCATCTGTCACACGACGGTCAATTTCATCTTTTGGTATTTTTCTAAGTTTTAATCCAAATGCCATATTATCATACACACTCATATGTGGATATAAAGCATAGTTTTGGAAGACCATTGCGATATCGCGATCTTTTGGAGGGACCTCATTCATTAGCTTACCATCAATTGAAAACTCTCCTTTTGAAATATCTTCAAGTCCAGCTACCATTCGTAATGTTGTAGATTTTCCACATCCAGAAGGACCGACAAATACGATAAACTCTTTATCTTGAATGTGTAAATTGAAGTCTGTTACAGCTGTTACGTTATTATCATATATTTTATAAATGTTTTCTAATTTCAGTTCTGCCATGGTATTTCCCCCTAGAAATAATTATGCAAACGTTTTCTTTGAGTTCATTATAAACTAATAGATTTAAAAAATAAACAAAAAAATAAAACGTTTTCATTTATTGGAGCAATATTAGTAATTTTCATATGTTTTCTTAGAAAAATAAGAACAAAAGTTGTAAGCGCTATTTTAAATTAAGATAGAATCTGTTATCATTCATTAATGAAAACGTTTGCGCCTTGGAAAAAGAGAAAATCGAATTATGAATGAAATGGGGTAGCATAATGGAAAAACAGTGGTGGAAAGAAAGTGTAGTATATCAAATTTATCCTCGTAGTTTTATGGATAGTAACGGTGATGGTATCGGGGATCTTCGTGGTATTATTTCAAAGTTAGACTACTTAAAAGAATTAGGAATTGATGTCATTTGGTTATCGCCAGTCTATGAATCTCCAAATGACGATAATGGTTATGATATAAGTGATTATTGTAAAATTATGAATGAGTTCGGAACAATGGAAGATTGGGATGAGCTATTACATGAAATGCATGAACGTAATATGAAACTTATGATGGACTTAGTTGTTAATCATACTTCTGATGAACATAATTGGTTTATTGAATCACGTAAATCAAAAGATAATAAATATAGAGATTACTATATATGGCGCCCTGGACAAGAAGGAAAAGAGCCGAATAACTGGGGAGCAGCCTTTAGTGGATCAGCATGGCAGTATGATGAAATGACAGATGAATATTATTTACATTTGTTTTCTAAAAAACAGCCAGATTTAAATTGGGATAATGAAAAGGTAAGACAAGATGTTTATGAAATGATGAAGTTTTGGTTAGAAAAAGGAATTGATGGCTTCCGCATGGATGTTATTAATTTTATTTCTAAAGAAGAGGGGTTACCGGCTGTTGAAACAGAAGAAGAGGGGTATGTTTCAGGTCATAAGCATTTTATGAACGGTCCAAACATTCATAAATACTTACATGAAATGAATGAAGAAGTATTGTCTCATTATGATATTATGACGGTTGGTGAAATGCCTGGTGTAACGACAGAAGAAGCGAAATTGTATACCGGGGAAGAACGAAAAGAATTGCAGATGGTATTCCAATTTGAACATATGGATTTAGATTCAGGAGAAGGCGGAAAGTGGGATGTAAAACCATGTTCACTCCTTACTTTAAAAGAGAATTTAACGAAATGGCAAAAAGCATTAGAGCATACTGGATGGAATAGCCTGTATTGGAATAACCATGATCAACCTCGCGTTGTATCTCGTTTTGGTAATGATGAAATGTATCGTATTGAATCTGCGAAAATGTTAGCAACGGTGCTTCATATGATGAAAGGAACACCGTATATTTATCAAGGAGAAGAAATCGGAATGACAAACGTTCGATTCGAATCCATTGATGAATATCGAGATATTGAAACATTAAATATGTATAAAGAAAAAGTGATAGACCATGGTGAAGATATAGAAAAAGTAATGGAATCTATTTATATAAAGGGTCGTGATAATGCTAGAACTCCGATGCAGTGGGATGATCAGAATCACGCTGGATTTACAACAAGTGAACCTTGGATTACTGTAAATCCTAACTATAAAGAGATTAATGTGAAACAAGCACTCCAAGACGAAGATTCAATTTTTTATTACTACAAAAAATTAATTGAGTTACGTAAAAATAATGAGATTATTGTGTATGGATCATATGATTTAATATTAGAGAATAACCCTTCTATTTTTGCATACGTAAGAACATATGGAGAAGAAAAACTTCTTGTCATTGCAAACTTTACTGCAGAAGAATGTGTATTTGAATTGCCTGAGGACATTAATTATAGTGAAGCAGAGTTATTTATACACAATTATGATCTAGAGAATGGATCGATAGATAACATGACATTACGTCCGTATGAAGCGATGGTATTCAAATTGAAATAAGAAAAAGCCTTATACCACTTGGTATAAGGCTTTTTTGATTACCATTTTAATATGGAGAATCCATATGGAGGAAGTGTAACTTGTAATACACTTGCTTCCGCTGAAAATTCTTCGTTTGTATAAATGTTAATGATTTTCTTTCCAGTAACATGGAGAGGGAGTGAAGCTGTAATGTCACTATTAGTCGGATTTAAAACGAAAAAGATCGTTTCATCTTCGTATGTTTTCGTATAAGAAATATAATTATGTTCATCATTTGCTTCGATAAATTGGAAAGTACCATGTCCTCCAAATGCTTTATATTGCTTCCGTAATGAAATTAATGTTTGTACATGTGTAAATAATAGATGATCTTGTTCTTTCGTATCCCAAACCATACATTTGCGACAAGCTGGATCCATACCGCCGTCCATGCCAATTTCGTCTCCATAATAAATACAAGGAGAGCCGATGAAAGAAAGATGGAATATATAAAGTAACTTTAACTTATTTTTATCTCCATTACATGTTGTCAATATTCTCGGTGTATCATGGCTGTCTAATAAATGAAATGCTGCTTCATTTACATTCATAGAGTAGGAATGTAGAGATTCTGTAATTTGTTTCATAAATTCATTTGCTTTAATGGAATCGTTAGCGAAGTAAGACAGTAGAGCATTTGTAACAGGATAGCTCATTACAGCATCAAATTGATCCCCTTGTAGCCATGGAAGTGCATCGTGCCAAATTTCGCCTAAAATATATACTTCAGGATTTAACGCCTTGATCTCACTCCGGAATTCTCTCCAAAAGCTATGGTCGACTTCATTTGCCACATCAAGGCGCCAACCGTCTATATTGAATTCTCTTACCCAATAACGTCCTACTTCAAGTAAGTATTCTTTTACATCCGGGTGTGCTGTATTTAATTTAGGCATATACGGTGTAAACGCGAAAGTATCATAATTCGGAAGTGGCTCAGTTCTAATTGGGAACTCATGAATATGGAACCACTCTTTATATGCTGACTGCTCACCGTTTTCTAGTACGTCTTGAAATTTATCGAAAAAGTATCCACTATGATTGAATACGGCATCGAGCATTACTTTTATACCGTGTGTATGACATGCCTGAACGAGTTCTTTGAAAGTTTCTTTTGTGCCAAATTGTGGGTCGATTTCCATGTAGTCGATTGTGTCATATTTATGGTTTGAATGTGCTTTGAAAATAGGTGTGAAATATATTCCGGAAATTCCAAGCTTAACAAGGTAATCAAGGTTTTGAATAATACCAGCAAAATCTCCTCCGAAAAAATTAGTTGGAGTTGGTTCAGCGCTGCCCCAAGGGAGGGCGTTTTCTGGATTTAGTGCAGGATCCCCATTTGCAAATCGTTCTGGGAAAATTTGATACCAAACAGTATCTTTAATCCAGGAAGGCGCTTTGAATACATCATTTGCATGAATAAATGGAAAACAGAAAAAGTTACCAACGTCATCGTTTGGAATGGTAGAAAAAAAGCCTCGCTCTGCATAAATAAGAGTGTCTGTATCATTTTTTAATTCGAATCCATAACGTAAGCGCTTAAATTTTGGCTCAATGGAAATGGACCAATAATCAAACAATGTAGTAGAACCAGTTTTTTTCATCGGTGTACTTGATGTAATCCATTTCCCGTCTTTCCATTCATAAGGATCACCGTAAATAAGAGTGGCGCTTTGAACATCGTCTTTTTTAGTACGTATTCGGATGTGAATCGTTTTTTCATCGTAAGCGTATGCATAATTATCTTTTGGCCTATGATAAATGGCTTCTTTAAGCATATAGAAAATCCCCCTTTAATATTTCCATACATATTGTTCCCTTACGTATAATAATAAAGCATATGTTGCAAACGATTGCTTTTTGCGTAGCTTTAATATTGCTTATAAGAGTAGTATTCATTTCATATAAAGTCAATGTATAAAGAGTATAGTAAATAATATTTTTAAATTAATATTTGCAAAATGAATAAAAGAATGTATAATGATAGACAAATAGCGCAAACGTTTTCATAGATTGAGATATTGTTTGCGCTTCTATTAAACCATTCAATGCAAACGTTTTCAATTATTAAAGTACATATACAATTTAGGGAGGTTTTTGGGATGAAGAAAGCATTATCATTATTAACGGTTTCAGCATTATCAATTGGTATGTTATCTGCATGTGGGCCGAAAGATTCGGGGAAAAAAGAGGAAAGTAAAGCGAAGAAGGACTATGATCTTCTTGTTTGGGAAGATGATAAAAAAGGCGTTGGTTTAGAACCAGCAGTAAAAAGCTTTGAGGAAAAATATAAAGTAAAAGTAAAAGTTGTTGAAATGCAAATGACAGATCAAGTGAAGAAGTTACGTCTTGATGGACCAGCGGGGACGGGACCAGATGTTGTAACATTACCACATGATCAAATCGGAAACGCAGTAACAGAAGGTTTACTTTCTGAAGTGAAAGCTGATGATGCTGTAAAGAGTAAATTTACTGATTCATCAATACAAGCACAGACATATAACGGAAAATTATATGGTTTACCAAAAGCAATTGAGACACCAATCTTTATTTACAATAAAAAATTAATGCCAAAAGCACCAGAAACGATGGACGAGCTGTTTAACTTCTCAAAAGAATTTACGAAGGATGGCAAGTACGGATTTTTAACATTAGGAGATAACTTCTACTTTGCTAATGCATTCATGGCAGGTATGGGTGGTTATGTGTTTGGTGAAAAAGATGGAAAGCCAAATGCAAGTGATGTTGGATTAAATAATAGCGGAGCAGTGCAAGGTGCTGAATATCTTCAAAAATGGTACAAAGAAAAGTTATTCCCGAAAGGTATTATCGGTGAATCTGGTGGACCTGCTGCTGATGGACTGTTTAATGAAGGAAAAGCAGCATCTATTATGAATGGACCATGGGCATTCCAAGCGATGGAAAAGAACGGAATTGATTATGGGGTTGCCCCAATGCCGAAATTACCAAATGGTCAGCCAATGAAAACTTTTGTTGGGGTTAAAGGATGGCATGTAACAAGTTTCTCTAAACAAAATGATTTAGCTACAAAGTTCACTGAATGGGTAACGAATGAAGAAAACGCAAAAATTCGATTTGAGAAAACAAAAGAAATTCCTCCAGTAAAAGCAGTAATGGAAGATCCAATTATTAAAGATAATGAAGCTGCAAAAGCAGTTGCGACACAATCTGAAAATGGAATTCCAATGCCGAACATTCCAGAAATGCAAGAAGTATGGAAACCAGCTGGAGATGCGCTTCAATTAGTTGTTACGGATAAAGAGGCACCAAAAGCAGCGCTTGATAATGCAGTGAAGCAAATTAAAGGTAATATTGAGGCAAATCATAGTAAGAAAAAATAAGGTGAAATTCGTGCCTCTAATATGAGGGGCACGAATTCTCTCCCAGAAAAAAGGGGGAAGGGACATGCAAACATCTATGGAACCAGCAAACGGCTTAAACGGTTCAAAGCATAGGAAAATGGCAACCATATTATCTATCATTCCAGGCGTGGGCCAAATGTATAATAAACAATTTGTAAAAGGTCTTATTTTTCTAGTATTAACAGGTTCATTTATTGTAGCCTTTGCTGATTTATTAAATATGGGATTATGGGGAATTGTAACGCTTGGTACAGAAGTTCCACGTGACCATTCTGTCTTTCTATTAGTAGAAGGAATCTTAGCACTCATCGTCATCGTGTTTGGACTCGGAATATATGGATTTAATTTATATGATGCATACCAGAACGGGAAGAAACGTGATATAGGAACACCGTTAAACTCTGTAAAAGAGCAATACCGTAATTTACTAGATCAAGGTTTTCCATATTTAATGGTTTCACCGGGTTTTCTATTACTTATCTTTGTAGTTGTATTCCCAATCATCTTCGTAATTTTAATTGGATTTACGAACTACGATTTATATCATTCTCCTCCAGCTAAACTAGTAGATTGGGTAGGGTTTAAAAACTTTATTGATATCTTTACATTACCGATGTGGAGAGAGACGTTTTTAAGTGTATTTTCTTGGACTGTCATTTGGACATTCGTTGCAACGACATTACAAGTTGCACTTGGTATTTTCTTAGCGATTATCGTAAATCAGCCTGGTATTAAAGGGAAGGCAATTATTCGAACAATCTTCATTTTACCGTGGGCGGTCCCAGCATTCGTATCTATTCTTGTTTTCTCTGGTATGTTTAATGAGACATTTGGAGCAATTAACAATCAAGTATTGGCTTTATTCGGAATTGAAAAGATTGCTTGGATGACAGATCCATTTTGGGCGAAGGTAGCTTTAATTATGATTCAAACTTGGCTTGGATTCCCGTTCGTCTTTGCAATGACGACAGGTATATTGCAATCGATTCCAGGAGAATTATATGAAGCTGCTACAGTAGACGGAGCTACAGCTTGGCAACAGTTTCGTAAAATTACATTGCCACTTGTTCTATATGCAACAGCACCAATATTAATTACGCAATATACGTTTAACTTTAATAACTTTAGTATCATCTATCTATTTAACGGCGGAGGTCCTGCTGTCGCTGGACAAGACGCAGGTGGAACGGATATTTTAATTTCATGGATTTATAAGTTAACGATGACTTCAGCGCAGTACGGGAAAGCAGCAGCTCTTACAATGATCTTATCGTTAATCGTTATTACAGTTGCGTTATGGCAATTTAAGAGAACAAAATCATTCCAAGAAGAGGATATGATGTAAATGAATATTAAAAGACAAAAGATGTTACGTCTCTCATTAAGTTATTTCGTTATTTTCGTAATGTGTGCCATCATTTTCTATCCATTATTATGGATTATTGGCTCATCGTTTAATCCGGGTGATAGTTTATCTGGATCAAGTATTATTCCGCAAAATGCAACGTTAGATCATTATCGTAAGTTATTAGATTTAGAGAATAGTAATTATTTACTATGGTATAAAAACACATTAAAAGTAAGTGTTTTAACGATGTTTTTCTCAGTGCTAGCAATTAGTTTTACTGCTTATGCATTTTCGAGATACCGTTTTGTTGGAAGAAAAAATGGTTTATTAACATTTTTAATTCTGCAAATGATTCCAAACTTTGCAGCGTTAATCGCCCTATACGTATTAGCGCAGTTAACAGGATTAATTGATACGCACCTTGCATTAATTTTAATTTATGTGGGCGGGGCAATCCCAATGAATACATGGCTTATGAAGGGATATTTTGATACGATTCCGAAAGAATTGGATGAGTCAGCTCGTATGGATGGGGCAGGACATTTCCGTATTTTTTGGCAAATCATTATGCCACTTGCAAAGCCGATCGTAGCAGTTGTAGCGCTATTCACTTTCATCGGTCCATTTACAGATTTCATTTTAGCGAGTATTATTTTGCGCACACCAGAAAATTATACTTTGGCAGTTGGATTATATGAAATGGTAGCGAAGAAATTTGGTAATGAATTTACAACGTTTGCAGCGGGTTCAGTATTGATTGCAATCCCAATTTCAATTTTATTCCTATCACTACAAAAATACTTTATCTCTGGTTTAACTGCTGGGGGTACGAAAGGATGAAAAATGGGACATTATGTCCCATTTTTCTTTTCATCTCCCTATAAAAAAATTATAGGGAGATGAAAAGAGATTTGACATCACATATGAAAAGAAGTGAAATAAATAGTATATTATAGTATAGGAAAAAAGAGCTATATCCCTTACAATACATGGAGAGGGAGAATATGATAGGTTTTGCAAGATAGAATCAATGAAAGTTTATGACTTCTCCTATTACTTGCAACGGGTGCAAGATTAAAATATATAAAAAATGGCAGAGAAGTGAAAGGAGGGGATTTTTATGACAGTTACAATTAAAGATGTGGCGAAGAAGGCGAATGTAGCACCATCTACCGTTTCTCGTGTAATTGCTGATAATCCAAGTATAAGTGAAAAAACAAAGCGTCGTGTTCGGAAAGTAATGAGTGAACTAGGGTATCATCCCAATTTAAACGCAAGAAATCTAGCTAATCAAACGACGAAAACACTTGGCCTTGTTATGCCAAGTTCTGCAAGTAAAGCTTTTCAAAATCCGTTTTTCCCAGAAGTTATAAGAGGGATTAGTTCATTTGCACATGTGGAAGGGTATGCACTGTATATGTCGACAGGTGAAACGGAAGATGAAATTTTTAATGGTGTTGTAAAGATGGTGCAGGGACGCCAAATTGGTGGTATTATTCTTTTATATTCAAGAGAGAATGATCGGATTATTCAATATTTGCATAAACAAAATTTCCCGTTTGTTTTAATTGGGAAACCATATGATCGAAAAGATGAAATTACATATGTAGATAATGACAATTATACAGCTGCAAGAGAAGTGGCAGAATATTTGATTTCATTAGGTCATAAACAAATTGCGTTCATCGGCGGTGGATCGGATTTACTTGTAACGAGAGATCGTTTGGCTGGTATGAGTGATGCTTTAAAATTAGCAGACATTGTATTACCAAAAGAGTATATTTTACATTTTGATTTTTCGAGGGAAAGTGGTCAACAAGCCGTGGAGGAATTAATGGGGCTGAAGCAACCGCCGACAGCAATTGTGGCAACGGATGATTTAATTGGACTTGGTGTGTTAAGTGCACTTTCTAAAAAAGGATTCGTTGTACCGAAGGATGTTTCTATTGTAAGCTTTAATAATGCTTTATTATCAGAAATTGCGAGTCCGCCACTTTCGACAGTTGATGTGAATATATACCAGCTAGGATATGAGGCAGCAAAAGCTTTAGTTGATAAAGTAGAGAATGCGGAGTCTACTGCAAAGTGTATCATTATTCCGCATAAATTACTGAAGCGTCAAACTTGCGATCATTATGCATAAAAAAAGCTAAGAGTTTAACTCTTAGCTTTTTGTTGTAGAAAGGCTTCTAAACGGTCACAGCCTTCTTTTAAGGTTTCAATACTATATGCATAGGACAAGCGAAGGTAGCCTTCACCATATTCAGAGAATGCTGTTCCGGGAACGACGGCAAGTCCAACTTCTTTGACAAGATCAAGTGCAAAATCAAATGATGAAGATGTTAAATGGCCAACATATGGGAATAAGTAAAATGCACCTGTTGGCTTTTCAACTGTTAAGCCCATTTGAATGAGTCTATTATATACGTAATCACGGCGTTTTTTGTATTGATGACGCATCATTTTTGGTGCATCTTTAGCAGCTGTTAATGCTTCAATTGCAGCATATTGAGCGATTGAAGTAGCGCACGTTACGTTGTATTGATGAACTTTTAATATATGTCCAGCTAAATAGCTTGGTGCAAATAATAGACCGATACGCCAGCCAGTCATAGAGTGAGATTTTGATAAACCGTTAATGACGATAGTCTTTTCACGCATTTCTGGGAAATGAGCGATAGATGTATGCGTTTGTTCATATACAAGTTCGCTATAAATTTCATCAGAAAGGACGAAAATGTTTTTATCTTTTAAAACATCTACAATATCTTGCAGTTCTTCTTTCGATAAAGTTACACCAGTTGGATTAGAAGGATACGGCAGTACGACGCATCTTGTTTTTTCAGTAATAGCACTTTCTAGTACTTCGGCTGTTAAACGGAAGCCAGTTTCACGAACATCGATAAAAATAGGTGTAGCGCCGCATAAGCGAATAATCGGTTCGTATCCTGGATAAATAGGGGCAGGTAAAATGACTTCTGTTCCAGGCTCTAAAATTGTTCGGAATGTAACATCAATTGCTTCGCTAGCACCGATTGTAACGATGGTTTCGTTTTCAGGTGAATAATGTAAATCGTAGTTATCTTTTACAAAGTTACAAGCTGCCTCGCGCAATTCTAGTAAACCAGCGTTATGTGTATAGCTTGTATAATTTTCTGTAATAGCCCGTTTTGCCGCTTCTTTTACAAGAGAAGGTGTAGGAAAATCGGGTTGACCAATTGTTAAAGAGATAAGATTATCATAGTTTTGAATCATGTTAGAGAATTGGCGGATTCCAGAAATTTGGATGTCCTTCACTCTAGGGTTAATGAATTGTTCCATTGTATCTCCCTTTCTTCCGTTTGAAAATTAAGTTCATTTTATCATATTTTCTATGATTTCGCTTGCGTATATGTTATGTAGAAAAAGAGGGATAATAGAAAAAAAGCCGCTGTAAGCGACTTTTTAATATCCGTACTCCCAGTCTATTTCATCTTCATTCCAAAGTACAGAGGATACTTTGCCAAGGTGAACAACTGATTCATTAACAGCACATGTGCAATTTTCTTCTCCTGTTTTGTGCTGTAACTCTTCATATACTGATTTTTCAACATTTTCTAGAACGACCAAATTTTCTTCTTTTAAAACAAGCGTAGTACCCGCCATATTTATCTTCCTCCTACTAAAATAATGATCACTTATTTGTAAACATAGATAGTATGGATTATATGCTGTATTTTGCTATAGTTGTCCGTCTCATGAAGTATTTTTTATTTTCTTTGTAATCCGTATTCATTGTATACTGCCGGGCAGAAATTTGGTACAGGGTTTACATTCATTTCGAAAATCTGTAACAATTATTATGTGTTGTTAACAAAGAATTAACAAATATGTTAAGAAAAATCAAAATTTTAAAACAAATAAACCCGTAAAATGATATAATCATATCAAAATACATATAGGGGATGAAAGGCTATGGAGCTGATCCGTGATCTAATGATCCAAATTGCCATCATTATTTTGCCGCTATTTTTATATGAAGCGATTCGTTTAAATCGTTATCAAGAAATGCCTCCGAAGCCTAACCGCTACTTTATTATGTTTTTATCCAGTATTACACTCGTTCTCTCCATGACATACTCTATTTGTTTTGGTGACGTTTGTGGGTATAACTTTCACCCAATCCCGATTGTTAGTGGTTTTCTATATGGTGGGATTGTTGGTTTAGTCCCGGCCGTTATTTTTGTTGCATATGAATGGGCGCTAAAGGGAATGAGCCTTCTTCCAATCATAGAAGTAATATTTCTATTGATAGTTCCATTATTTTTATCAAAGAAATGGTCTCTGTTTTCAAGGGAGAAGAAACTAATTTTTGCATTTATGATTTCATCATTGTACGTACTTGTTTCTTTAGTAATTGGCATGATTACCGTTCTGTTAGAAACGGGGTTTACACCGCATATTTCACACCTATATAGCGGATATATATTTGCTTCGCTTATTATGGTTATGACAATGGTATTTCAGGTGTACTTAACAGAATATTTAAATGAAAATGCAATACTACGTACAGAGATGCAAAAGTCAGAAAAGCTTAATATTGTAAGTGAGTTAGCGGCAAGTGTTGCACATGAGGTTCGAAACCCGCTCACTGTTGTTCGTGGTTTTATTCAATTGCTAGAAAGTACGGAAGATGTGAAGAATAAGGATTATATGCGTCTCGTATTAGCCGAATTGGACCGGGCAGAACAAATTATTTCAGATTATTTGAATTTAGCAAGGCCACAAATTGAGAAAAAGGAACACATTTGTCTATCAGCACAATTAATAGAAATGACTACACTTATGTCATCATTTGCAGCGATGCAAGGTGTATATTTGCAAGTTGAGATTTCTGAAAGCCTTTATACGATTGGTGATAAGACGAAATTAAAGCAAGCAATTATGAATGTTGTTAAAAATGGTATTGAAGCAATTCAAGGAAATAAAGGATATTTAAAAGTAACGGCTATTCAAAAAGATGAAACGATTGTAATAAGAGTTAAAGATAGTGGTGTTGGAATGACGAAAGAACAGTTAGTAAGGCTGGGACAACCGTATTATTCTTTAAAAGAAAAAGGAACAGGATTAGGGCTTATGGTAACATTTAGTATTTTACAAGCGCATAATGGTACGCTGGAATATAAAAGCGAAAGTGGGAAAGGTACTGAAGCGATTATTATATTGCCAGCTGTAAGAAATAAGGAATAAAAGTTACCGTTGAAAGGTAACTTTTTATTTTATATTGTTTATTCATTTGTTTTTTCTTGTTTTGTTCGGCTAAATAAGCTTCTAAATGATTGCAAGAATCCTTGCTCTTTTGAGGCAGCAACCATTCTTTTTGTTTCTTGAATTTCACGAATAACTTGCATAAGTTGTGCATCACGATTACTATCTTTGTTATAAATTTGATTTACGAGTTTATTCATTTTTTCTTCTTGCTTAGATTCTCGTTTATACATATGATTCATTAATAAGTCCATCTTTTCTTTCTGCAGGGCATCTGTTTGAGCAGCATGATCCACTAATTCTTGTAGCATTTTTTCTTGAGAGCCTTCTTTTACATAAACTTGTTGCATTAATTCATCTAGCTTTTCATCTTTTAAACGATTTTGGGTAATAAGGGTAGAATTTTGATGAATAATTGCTTCATTTAATTGAGCGAGCATTTCAAGTTTTAACATGAACTCCTCAAAGTTACGCCCATCTTCTTTTTCTTTTGGTTGTATTTCTTGCTTATCTTGTATAATTGGTACAGGTGGGGTCTCTTTTTCTTTTAAAATAATTGGTATCGTTTCTGAAATATCTTCTTGCAATGTAGCAGCTCTTTCATGTATAGATTTTAATAGTTTTAAATCATCCAGTTTATAAATACGGGCATCAGCTGTTTTGGAAATTATATAACCATGTTCCTCTAACAGTTGACTATATTTACGAACTATATGTTTTGGGATGCCTGTTTTATTCGTGACATCTTTCGTTTTATAGATAGCTTCCATGATATTTCCTCCCCAAAAAGTATCGTATATATCATTTCAATCTTTTATGAGGACTTCCTTTGAAAAAGAATGTCGGAAGGTTATTAGTTTTCTACAGCATTAGTGAAAAGGTGAAGAAAAATGAGAGTTTTTGGCGGAATGGCGGAGAAGAGTTAAAATAATGTCTGAAAACATATACGGGAGAAGTTTGTTATAATAACTGAGGAAAAGAAACTGGTAGAATCATGGAGGTATACATGAAGCAATTAAAAGGTATTATCATTTCAATTATTGCAATTCTTTCTATTTTAGTAGCGGTTTATGAAGTACTTGTTCCAGAGGAAACAAGTACCCAAAAAACAAATGCGTATGATCAAGTTCTAGAATTTCCGAAAGAGAGATATCCAGAAACCGGGAAACATATTACGGATGCGATAAAAGAAGGACATTCAGAAGTTTGTACAATTGACCGTGGTGGTGCTGCGGATAGAAGAAAATTATCGTTAGCTCCATACCCATCAAAAAAAGGGTATGATCGTGATGAATGGCCAATGGCGATGTGTAAAGAAGGCGGAAAAGGAGCACATATCGAATATATAAGTCCAGCAGATAACCGCGGAGCAGGGTCTTGGGTAGGGAATAAGCTAGATAAATACCCAGATGGTACGCGTGTGAAATTTGACGTAAAGTAGTAGTTGTATATTTCATAATGAAGGAGAAGGGGAACGATGGAGTTAACAATTTCGTATTCGCAATTAATGTTGATGAACTATGACGGTGAACAGCCTTACGTTGACTGGACGGATGAAGATTTTGAAAGAGGTTATGCGAAGGCGGATGGAACTGTTATTTTTGAAGCACTTTCTGATTATACTTGTGAAATAAAAGTAACTTGCGGGAAACATATTGAGAAAGAAGAAGTGGTTAGAACGGTTACAGTTCCTTTTACAGTTGAAAATGAATGTATCGTTGTAACGAGTATTCTTTCAAATAAATTTCAAATCCCTATTCCAAATGGTGAGTATACAGTTGTCTTACAAGCAACTCCTCTTGAAGAACCGACGGATGATGAATTATATAAAATACAATACGAATTCTTTTTTGAAAGTAAAGAATAAAAATGGGTTATCCTTTTTGAGGATAACCCATTTTTGTTATGCGTTTGTTTTTAGTAGGGAACGAGCATCTTTCGCTGCTTGCACCATGTGCTCTAAAGCTGGAATAACTTCTTCTGTTCTTCTCGTTTTTAAACCACAATCAGGATTAATCCAGAAATATTTAGGGTCGCATACTTTTAAAGATTGTTCTACGATTTTATACATTTCATCTTTGCTCGGTACACGTGGGCTATGAATATCATATACACCTAGACCGATGCCTTTTTCATATGTTGTATGTTTTAATGTATCAATAAATTCTCCGTGACTTCTTGATGTTTCGATAGAAATGACATCTGCATCTAATGCGCGAATCGCGTCAACGATATCTTCGAAGTTACTGTAACACATATGAGTATGAATTTGTGTTTCGTTTGCTACAGAAGAAGTTGCTAAAAGGAAGGATTGTACTGCCCATGTAATATAAGCGTCCCAATCTTTTTCTTTTAGTGGCATACCTTCACGAAGTGCTGGCTCATCGACTTGAATTACTCGAATTCCGGAAGATTCAAGTAGTTCAATTTCGTGACGAAGAGCTAATGCAATTTGATACGAAACTTCTTTTCTTGGAATGTCATTTCGAACGAAGGACCAATTTAAAATCGTAACAGGGCCAGTTAACATTCCTTTTACAACTTTCTCTGTTAAGCTTTGTGCATAAACTGTTTCCTTAATAGTCATGCCGTTAATAAAGGCCACATCACCATAAATAACAGGTGGTTTTACGCAACGGGAACCGTATGATTGTACCCAACCGTTTTTAGTAAATGAGAAGCCAGCAAGGCGCTCACCAAAATATTCAACCATGTCAGTTCTTTCAAACTCGCCATGAACAAGAACATCAAGACCAATTTCTTCTTGGTAACGAATCCATTTTTCTGTCTCTTTTTCAATAAATTGTTCATATTGTTCGTTTGAAATAACGCCGTTACGCCATTCTTTTCGTGTTTGACGAACTTCAGTTGTTTGCGGGAAGCTACCGATAGTTGTCGTTGGTAACAGCGGTAACTCTAGGGCAACTTGTTGTAATTCATAGCGTTTTTCAAATGGAAGAGGACGTGAAAAATCTTCTTCTTTTAGTGCTGTCCGTGCTGCTTTAACATCTTCTCGGTTACGTGCAGCAGATGAACGAATTGTATAATGTACATTGCGATACGCTTCTAGCTCTTTATTAATGCTTTCTGTACCTTGAGTCAGAGCGGAATGAATAAGAACTAACTCTTCTAATTTTTGATTTGCAAATGCTAACGCATCAAATAGCTCAGTCGATAAGTGAGTTTCTTCTGTTTTATCGATTGGTGTATGCAATAAGCTACAAGAAGGCTGAACAATGAAATCTTTCGTTTGGACTTGTTTTTGTAACGTTGTAAATAAAGTAAGAACTTCATCAAGATCGGCTCTCCAAATGTTACGGCCATCTATACAACCAACAGCTAAAGTTTTATCAGCTGGGAATCCATATTTTGAAATAGCATTTAGATTTCCTTCTTTACCATGAATGAAATCTAATCCAATACCTGATACAGGGAATGTAATAATTTCTTCATAGTTTTCTTCTACACTATCAAAATATGTTTGTAAAAGCAGAGTCGCATTTGGAACTTCTTTACGAATAGCTTCATAAATTTCTTTTGCTTGTTGAATTTCTTCTTTCGTTAAAGAAGCGAAAATTGGTTCATCAACTTGAATGACTTGTGCACCAGCTGCATGTAGTTCTGAAAGTAGTTGTACGTAAGGTGCAACTAACTGTTTTAAAATAGTAGCAAATTGCTCTTGTGTATAGCCTTTAGCTAATTTCAAGAAGGTGTATGGTCCTAAAATAACAGGTTTTCCATCTACTCCTAATTCTTGTTTTGCCTCTACATATAAGCGAAGTGGACGATTATCTTTTAAAGAGATTTGTAATCCCTCTTCATATTCAGGAACGATATAATGATAGTTTGTATTAAACCATTTTGTCATTTCGGAAGCTACGTGATCTTTAGAGCCACGTGCCATTGCGAAATATACATCAAGATAAGATGTAAACTCAGAAAAACGTGATGGGATAAATCCTAGCATATAAGCAGTATCCAAAACGTGATCATAATATGTAAAGTCGCCAATTGGAATGAGTTCAATCCCTTTTTCTTGCTGTACTTTTACGTGTTGAAGGCGAATTTCTTTCATCGTTGTTAAAAATTGTTCTTCATCAATTTTATTAGACCAAAAAGCTTCCAATGTTTTTTTCCACTCTCGTTGTAGTCCGATACGTGGATAACCTAAGTTACTTGTTTGAATTGCCATTTCAAATTCCTCCCTAATTGAAAGTAAGCATTTCCGTTTACTAGGAAATACCTATAACAAAAAGTACAAAGGCATAGAAAATAAGCCTTCCTTTTTGTTTTAACACCTCATCATCATCCGTGAATCTATCAGTGTTGTTAAAACAGGCAGGTCTCCTGACTTATGCTTCACATAATTTCTTTCACCTTCCCGTTTTCACAGTGGCACTAAAAAAGAAATCTCAGCATTTACAGTGGCGGGACCGTGTTGGAGTTTCACCAATCTTCCCTTTTAAACACGAAACGAAATGTTCGTGTACCTATTTTCCTTTTGAAAGGAAGTTAACAAGCAATATGATATTGAAACAAATTCTAACACAATTTTTAGAATTTTGTCTACTGTTTTAAAATAAGAAAATTCTAAAGTTTTTATTTATATTATTTTAATTTTTCTGACTAATAAAGAGAGAGGAATTGGATTAAAATTATAAAGGCGCGTGTACTTGTACGGAGATAAGACGCTAGTTATGTTGTTTAATAATCGGTCCATACTATGGAATAAGGAAGGGGATTGGATGGTTTATTTCGAAATAGTAAGTTATCACAAAAAAAGAACAAGATTGCTGTATAAAGATGAATATACTAAGTTTATAGAAATGGGGAATTTCATTTGGAACAAAGTACACAAAATATTTATTCACCGCCAAAACATATAGTTTCAGCAGCGACAATTGTAATGAATGAACAAAAAGAAATCCTATTAATCAAGGGACCTAGAAGAGGATGGGAAATGCCAGGTGGACAAGTTGAAGAAGGAGAGTCTTTGAAAGATGCTGCAATAAGGGAAACTAAAGAGGAAACAGGTATTGATATTGAAGTTTTAAAATTTTGTGGAGTATTTCAAAATGTGAACTATTCAATATGTAATACGTTGTTTTTAGCTAGACCAGTTGGCGGTAAATTAACGACTACACCAGAAAGTTTGGAAGTAGGGTTTTATCCTATCGAACAGGCGTTAGAAATGGTGAATTTTATGAATTTCAGACAAAGAATTGAATACAGTTTGGATGAAAATCAACATCCTTTTTATATAGAATTTTAAGAAATAACTTTCCATTGTGGGACGTTAGTGATGAATAAATTTTAGATTTTTACAAGACTGTATTGTTATATTTTTGAGCACAGTGAAGTATCTTATATCGAAAATTAAACCTAACATATGATACCGTCATCCTAATTTAGGACGACGGTATCATATGTTAGGTTTTAAAAATTAAATAACTTTATTGTCTTTTTACAGCTTTTTCTTTATCCTCATCTATATCAATTTCTGAAAGTCGCCCTGCAACTGCATCTGTAAGGAGGGTGTTTAACCATTGCAATTCAACTGTAATATGTTCAATAACGCTTTGCAAAATATATAGTTGAGCACGTGGAATTTGTCCTTTGCTACAATCATAAATAGTTTGCATATTATGTAAATATTGAATGGTATCATTTTTCTTCTTTTCTAAAATAGGAACTAACTCTTGATCATCACCAAAATGAGCGAAAGAGAGTGCTGAATAAATTGGTTTATATATTTGATTTTTTGCCTCGAATTGTTTTAATAGTAACGTGTGAAATAACCGTTTACCTTCTTCTGTTATATGAAAGATTGTTTTATCTGGTCTATTCGTATCTCGAACAATAGTTGTAATACTAATTGCACCTTGCTTTTCTAATTGCTCGAAGGCGTAGTAAAGAGATCCTTTTGCATATTTAATATAACAATCCATTTGTCTCTCTTTCATGATGTGTTGCACTTCATATGGATGTTTATCCCCTTCGAGTAGCAAGCCGAGAATGACTAATTTCATGCCCATTCTGTCTCAACTCCTGTATATAGAAACTTTATCCCGATTGGTGAGGGATAATAATCAGTGGGAATAGTTCCTTACTGATTAAAGATTTACTTTATATATTATAAACGGCATACCCTTTTTCATAAAGGATATGCCGTTTCTTTTTTCTATACTAACTTACCTGTTTTTGTTTTTGTTTCGTTTTTGGACCTGTAAAGAGGCGTTCATTTCCCATAAGTAAAATACAAATAATGCTTAGTACAGCCGGGATAAGTGCCCAGAAGAATGTACTGGCAATAGATGTAGCGAGAGCTTCTTTAATACCAGTTAATATTTCAGCTGGTATTTTATCGGTAGCACCTGGTGATAATAAGAAACTTGTATCTCCACCCTTTGGCGCTAATTTAGCTAGTTCAGAAGGGAACAAAGTGTTTAGTTTATCTGTAAAAACATGATTTTGAATTGTACCGAAAATCGTTACACCAAGAGTCATACCGAGTGAACGGAAGAATGAGTTTGTTGATGTAGCAGAACCACGGTCTCTCATTTCTAATTTGTGGATAGAAGACATACTTAAAACTGAGAATGAGAAACCAACCCCAAGTCCAGCGAGAACCATAAATAGCGTTACGAGTAGACGTGGTGTGTCCATTGTTAAGGTGCTTAGTAAATAAATACCAAGAACGAAGAAAACGCCAGATACCATCATGATGTTACGATAACTTGTTCGAGAAGCTAACTGTCCACCTGTTTGACTTCCAATTACAGAGCCGACCATCATAGGTGTTAAAATTAATCCAGCATTTGAGGCTGAACCGCCGAGAACACCTTGAACGAAGATCGGAATATATACGGTACAGATGATAAAAGCTGCACCATAGAAAAAGGCAACCCCCTGGCTAGCTGCGAATAAAGGTTTTTTAAATAGATGGAACGAAATGATAGGCTCGGTTGCTTTTCGTTCTACGAAGAAGAAAATAATAAGCATAATAACAACTGTTGTAAATAGGCCGATAATTACAGTGGAATTCCATGCGTATTCTTTACCACCGAGTTCTAAGGCGAACATTAAGCAGACGATACTAATAACAAGTGTAATAGCGCCAGCCCAATCAATTTTTTGTTTTCTAAATTCTAGAGATTCACTGTAGTATTTCGTAATGAAGAAGAAGGAGATAAGTCCTAATGGAATATTAATATAGAAGACCCAATGCCAACTTATATAGTCTGTAATATAAGCACCTAATAAAGGGCCAAATACACTAGATGTCCCAAAAACCGCACCGAATAGACCTGTCATTTTTCCGCGTTTTTCTGGTGGGAATATATCGTACATAATTGTGAAAGCGATAGGCATAAGAGCGCCGCCACCGATTCCTTGAATTGCTCTATAAATACTTAGCTGCTCAATACTAGATGCTGTTCCGCAAAGTGCAGAACCGAATAAGAAAAGAATGAGACCACCAATATAAAAACGTTTCCGTCCGTACATATCAGAAAGTTTTCCGAAGATAGGCATCCCTGCCATTGTTGCTACCATATATGCAGACGTGACCCAAACGAACTTGTCAAATCCTCCTAGGTCTCCAACAATCGTTGCCATTGCTGTTGCAACGATTGTATTATCCATTGCCGCCATTAAAATACCAAGTAGTAAACCAGCAACAACAAATTTTGTCTTGTTGGAGTCTTTTTTTGATAATTGAGATTCCAAATATAACCCTCCTTTAATAATAAGTAAACTATATTAAGTTTTGAGTGCAGTGCATAAAAAATTAATATAGTTCTTTCAAATCAATTGCCACAAGTGCACTGACAAAGCCATAAAGAATATTATAGTCAAATTTGACTAAAAGGCAAACTTTTTCTTCCGTCAAAATATTCTGTTGTATGGACAGTGAAAGAGTGAGTAATACTTATTATTGGTATAAAGTCAATGAAGGAAATTGTAAAAAAATATTTCAGTAAGAATACCTTCTGTTAACAGAGGAAAAATGGTTTTTTCTTTATATTGTCGAATAGGATAAAAGGAAGAGTAATAACTATATACCGTTTGTAACAAGCTTTATTAATATCGTGTAGAGAGGCAGAATAAGGTCGCATGGATGATGCATCTGAAATGGGGTGAATATTATTATGAAAATATGGAAACAAATTTCGGATCAAGGAAGGCGTTCAATACCGCTACAACCGGTATTATGGATTGATGGCTCAAAAAAGGAAAATGAATGTCCTAATGTAGCAGTTACATTGCAAATCCGTAGTATGTATAAAGAAAAATTTTCATATGAACTGACCTATGATGTAAACGACATACTTATTATTCGAATTGAAGTCGAAAATAAAGGAATGGAAATGATTTCACGAGTTGTAGTAAGTCATATGATTCGAGATTATTTTGCCTATATCCCCAATTCATTAAAGGCTGATAAGGGGATGAGCGAGTTTCTGTTTCAGCTTGTAAGGTGGAGAATCGATAATTTATTACCGGATGAGAAGGTAGAATTAATTTGTAAAATAAAAGCGAATAAAGATAAAGCACTCAAAAACGCATTATTTCAGGCTACATATACATTTCAATATAACGGAGTATCATATGGTCCACTGCAAACAAATGAAGTTGTGGTGCGACAATGATAAAAAGGAACCTGTATGAAAGGTTCCTTTTTTAGTGAAGATTGTGCTTTTTGAGTACTTTTTTTTGCTCGATTCCTTTTTTTCCTACATAATTATTTTTATAACCAAAATATAAAATGAAAAGAAAGGAAACAACATTTACAATAGCGTCAATTTGATCGTTTGAAATAAAGTTCACTCCGAAAGAATTAAATAGTAATTTTAACGATAACAGAAACCCCGCTAGTAAACGTATAATATCTGATAGATTCTCTTTTTGTAGCATATAGGTCACCACCTTTCTAAAACGATATATAGTATATATATGAAATAGAATAGAAATGGTAGACAAGCTTAAGTAGAAATGTACACTCAATATGTACATTTTTTATTTTGTAGAAAAACATAATTGCTATAGAAACATATATTGGTATAGAAGGGAGGAGAAGTATGAAACATAAAGGAAAAATTAGTGGATTACTACTTGGGAATACAGTGGCAGTTACAGAATGGATTGCGCTTCAGGATGTAATTACAAAACTGGATTCGCGATCGTTTTATACCGTCTTTATTATTTATATATTGCAAATGATACTCAGCTATTATTTTGGACATTGGTATGATAAAAGAGCGAGTGGGAGCATAGATACGGAAGTAGGAGGAATGGCAAGTAATGATTTTGTAGTTGATTTTTTTGAGAAAGTAGCTGCTTTATCAGAACGGGATTCTCATAATATTACAGTGTACATTCTTTCTGTGAAAGAATGGAAAGAATTAAAAGAAACAGTGCAAGAAAAAAAAATGGAGGTGTTAGTACAAAAATTGGAGAGTACGATTGTAAAGACAATTCGTAAAGGGGATGTCGTTACTAAGTGGGATGAAAATAAGTATGTTATTGTGGCGATTGATAACGGACATGAAAAGTCGACAATAACAAATCGTTTAATGAAAAATATTGAAAGTGAAATAGAAAACGGCTTGTTAAGTATGACTCTATTATTTGGAGCAGCTAGTTATCCAATAGAAGGAAAAACGTTTGAAGAATTGTTAAGAAAGGCACAAAATCAATTGTATCAGCATAGGAATTTGTAAGGAAATAAGAAAAACTTTGATTTAAAGAAATATGAAATGAAGAAGTTTTGAATGTAACATTTTTTTGACTTTTATTACAAAAAGAACTTTTTTTGTAATAAAAGTCTTTAAAAATATATGGAATAAGCATATAATTATGATGGATGTGTCAATGCATTTTGCACAATGTGTTTCATTTTAAAAGTGTAGAGGAAAGCATACTCTACACTTTTCCTTTTTAGGGAATGACAAGAATAATTGTAAGTTGTTGCAAGATAGCGTTTATACTGTGTAAAATGAACGAAGAGATTATTTGATAGAAAGCGGGAATGGGAATGATAGAATGATAGACGTGAGAGAACAACGATCATCTTTTATCAGGTGAATTATTACTGTTGTTCTTCAAATTATGATGGCTGTGATGAATTCCGTTGTACTTTTATGTAATACATAAGTATGAAAAGGTTTTAAAAAGTGCCAAGTAAAAGATGGATATGAAACCGCTATTGAGTTCAAAAACGCAAAATGTAATTTTAAGTAATACAATTTGTACAAGCATTACAAACAATATAAATGATTTTCGTAAAAAAGGTGCGAGTGTGGAGTTTATAGAAGGATATATAATTTCATAGTTTTTTACACGATGATCGTATATAAGTAGGAGGAAAAAGATGTTGAAATATAGTAAATTAGCAATTGTAACTGCATTATCAATGACTTTACTAGCCGGTTGTTTCGGACCGAAACCAGAAGAGGAATTATATGTTGCTTTTGAAAATGCTGCAAAGCAAGAAAAAACAATGTTTGAAGATGCAAAGAAACTTGAAACTTTAGA
Source organism: Bacillus thuringiensis (assembly GCF_001455345.1). Lineage (GTDB taxonomy): Bacteria > Bacillota > Bacilli > Bacillales > Bacillaceae_G > Bacillus_A > Bacillus_A thuringiensis_N. The sequence continues at coordinate 3,931,389 of NZ_CP013274.1, read as the reverse complement.
AAAAGAGGGACAAGAATTATATAACCAGATTGTTCAAGAAGGAAAAGATAATAATCAAACTGTTAAGGAAAAACTGAACCAAGCAGTGAAAAATACAGATGAACGAGAAAAAGTGCTTAAAAAAGAAAAAGAATCTTTAAATAAGGCACAAGAAGAAGTGAAATCAGCAGATAAATATGTGAAGAAAATTGAAGATAAGAAATTGAAAGACCAAGCGGATAAAGTGAAAAGCACATATGAGAAACGACATGATTCATTTAACAAAATGTATGACAGCTATAATAAATCGTTAAAACAAGAAAAAGAATTATATACAATGTTACAAGATAAAGGTACAAAATTAAAAGATATTAGTGAAAAAGTAAAAGTAGTGAATCAATCTTATAAGGATATTGATTCAGAAAAAGATAAGTTTAATGAATTCACGAAATCTTATAATACAGAAAAAATAGCTTTTTATAAACAAGCAAATATTAAAATTAAAGAAGAGAAAAAATAAAACAGTTTGGCCTACAATTGGCCAAACTGTTTTATTTTTTTGTATAAGTACGACTATACCATGGGACAGGTTCACTTAACTTTTTTTCTTGTTTCAGTGCTTCAGGACCAATATAATCTTGAAGTGTTTTTTTTGCTACTGTTAAAGATAAGGTTGTTTTCGGATTTCGATAGGAGGATTCAAGATGACCAAGATGTGGTAGGATTCGAAAATCTTCTTTTGTAGGAGGAATATGGAAAAAATAATCGCCTAAACGTATAAGAACATCAGATTGTTGTTGGCTAAAACGTGGATTTCTAGAAAAATGCAATCCTTCTTTTATAGCTTTTTTTTCAGCAATTAAGCGTTCTAAAGCCGTCTTTTTTAACCAGTATAAATACTTCGGGTTAGTTGCAGCTTTAGCATGACGATTCACAACGAAAATAGATTGAGCTAGTCGATTAATAGAATGTTGGTTTTGTAATTGAGATTGTGGTTGTGAAGGTTTCATATTGAATCTCCTTTCAATTTTTCATTATTATACCATAAATAAAATAGGTTTTTATTATATGCAAAAAGTGATTGTATATATTTTCAATATTAAAGCAATATTGTTACAAAAAACAACTATTTTGTATAATAGTAATAGAATGTGTTTCAGAAATTTGATAATGAAAGAGTGAGAAGTTTGAAAGAAATATTAAAACAGCAATATGCCATTATAGATATTGGATCTAATACAATGCGTTTAGTTATTTATGAAAAGCAAAACGGAGGTTTTTATAAAGAGATTGAAAATACGAAAGTGGTTGCTCGGTTAAGGAATTATTTAGTCGATGGTGTATTGAGTGAAGCAGGAATAGAGGTATTGTTACAAACGTTATTTCAATTTCAAGAAAGTACACGATTCCACCAGTTGCATCATGTACTTTGTGTTGCAACAGCAACAATTAGACAGGCTGAGAACCAAGAAGCAATTAAAAAACTTGTTGAAGGGCAAACAGACTTTACTCTTAGAGTATTATCAGAATATGAAGAAGCACGTTATGGATATTTAGCTGTTATGAATTCAACTTCGTTCTCTGAAGGAATTACAGTAGATATAGGTGGAGGGAGTACGGAAGTTACATACTTTCGAAATAGAGAAATTTTAGAGTATCATAGCTTTCCTTTTGGGGCACTTTCCTTAAAGCAACAATTTATTAAAGAGGATATACCTACTGAAGACGAGTTAGAAAAGATTCAAACGTACTTAGAATATCAATTTCGAACATTGCCATGGTTAATCGATAAGAAATTGCCTCTTATTGCAATAGGGGGTAGTGCGAGGAACTTAGTGAAAATTCATCAAAATTTAATTTGTTATCCTATAGCAGGGGTACATTTATACAAGATGAAAGAAGAAGATATTAAAAATGTGAAAGAAGAATTGGAAGCACTGTCGTTCATAGAACTTCAAAAATTGGAAGGTTTGGCAAAAGATCGAGCAGATACAATTATTCCAGCAGTCAAGGTTTTTCATACGCTTGTTAATGTTATAGAGGCACCAGCCTTTGTATTAAGTAGAAAAGGACTACGAGAAGGTGTTTTCTATGAAGAGTTGACAAAAGATTTGGGGATTTCATATTATCCGAACGTAGTCGAAGAAAGTTTGTATTTATTATCACATGAATATGAAATGGATATGGAATTTGTAATACAGCTTATTAAACATGGAAGATTGATTTGTCAACAGCTTGAAGAAACAGGACTGATTTCTATGTCTGCAAAAGACTGGAAAGTATTTCATCAAGCAGCGAAAGTATTTAATATAGGTAAATATATAGACGAAGAAGCAAGCCGCTTACATACGTTTTATTTATTAGCGAATAAAACAATTGATGGTATGATGCATAAAGAGCGAGTTAGGTTAGCGCTTATTGCGTCTTATAAATCAAAAATGTTATTTAAACAACATTTGTCTCCATTTGAAGGATGGTTTGATAAAAACGAACAAAAGAAAATTCGCCTATTAGGGGCTGTTTTACAATTTTCAGCAGCTCTAAATATAAGACAAAGATCGCTTGTTGAATCAATATCTATAAAAGAAAGTAAAGAAGGATTAACATTTAAAATTGTATGTGAGCAATCAGCGTTAGCGGAAAAAGTGCAAGCTGAAAAGCAAAAAAGCAGCTGGAAAGAGTATTAAAAACAACTATTAATTTATCCTTTGAATCAAAACGTTAAGTTGTACGGATGTCTTTACAAAAAATTAACACTTTGGAATATTGTAATTTGCTAAAATGAAAGTAACTAAATTATAGTAAAAAAGTTTCAAGGGAAGTGTGAAGAGGATGGAAATGTTGAAGGGGAATATAGTAAATTTAAATGATACAGCTTATTACAATAATCGAGAACTAAGTTGGTTAGCATTTAATGAACGTGTACTACAGGAAGCACAGGATGAAACGAATCCGCTCTTGGAAAGATTAAAGTTTATTAGCATTTTCAGCTCAAATTTAGATGAATTCTTTATGGTACGCGTAGCAGGATTGAAGGATCAAGTGAGCGCTGGGTTTAACCAACCAGAAAATAAGGCTGGCTTAACACCAAAAAAGCAATTAAATAAAATTGCGATAAAGGCCCATGAATTAATGACTGTACAATATGATACGTTTAAAAATTATGTGTTGCCAGCGCTGGAGCTAGAGGGGATTGAGCGTTTAACATTCCATGATTTGACGAAAGAACAGAGAGAATTTATAGAGGAATATTTTGATGAGCAAATTTTCCCAGTCCTAACACCTGTAGCTATCGATGCATATCGTCCATTTCCGATGTTATTAAATAAAAGTTTAAATTTAGCTACTCTTTTATATGATGAGAAACAAGTGGAGGAAGAAAACCGTACGAAGTTAGGAATTGTGCAAGTTCCTTCATTACTCGAACGTTTCATATTTTTACCGAGTGAAGGGCAAAAGCATAAATTCATTTTATTAGAAGATGTAATTAGTGGTTTTACTCATAAATTATTTACAGGATATAAAGTATCATCTGTTACTCGTTTCCGTATTACACGCAATGCGGATTTAACAATTCATGAAGAAGGTGCGAGAGATTTATTAAAGGTAATTGAAAAAGAATTAAAAAAGCGTAAGTGGGGAGCTGCTGTACGTTTAGAAGTTGGCAAAGAGCATATTGATGAAAGAGTATTAGCGTTATTATATGAGGTGTTGGAAGTAAAAGATGAAGATGTGTATATAATGGATGGACCATTAGATTTAACATGTCTATTTTCTTTATATAAAAAACTAGCTCCTTTATATGAACATCTAGTATATCCGGCCCTTATTCCGCAACGACCTCAAGATTTAGGGGATGCGGAAGATGTGTTTGAAAAAGCGATTGAGCATGATATTTTATTACACCATCCTTTTGAGTCGTTTCAGCCAGTAGTTGATTTTGTCCGTGATGCGGCAGACGATCCGAATGTACTTGCGATCAAACAAACATTATATCGAGTAAGTGGGGATTCACCGATTATTCAGGCGCTAAAGGTAGCGGCTGAAAAAGGAAAGCAAGTGACAGTATTAGTGGAATTAAAAGCAAGATTTGATGAAGAGAATAATGTGCATTGGGCTAAAGAGTTAGAAAAGGCAGGCTGTCATGTCATTTACGGTGTAAGTCATTTGAAAACACATAGTAAAATTACGCTAGTTGTGAGAAGAAAAAACGGAAAAATCGAAAGGTTCGTACATCTCGGGACTGGAAATTATAATGATGCAACAGCAAAGTTATATACTGATTTTGGGTATATTACATCACGAAAAGATTTTGGGGTGGATGCAACAAATTTCTTTAATTATTTGAGTGGTTATACAACAAAACCACATTTTCATCATTTATCGGTTGCGCCATTTGATATAAGAGAGCAATTTATGGATTTAATAGATGAGGAAATACGTTATCATAGGCAATATGGAAATGGATATATTATCGCTAAGATGAATTCATTAACAGATAAACCATTAATTAAAAAAATGTATGAAGCATCACAAGCTGGAGTAAAGGTAGAGCTCATCGTTCGAGGAACATGTTGCCTACGGCCTGGTATTCCAAATGTAAGTGAAAATATTCGGGTAGTTAGTGTTGTCGGAAGGTATTTAGAACATAGCCGAATTTATTATTTCCATCATAATGGAGAAGAGAAAATATACTTATCTTCAGCTGACTGGATGACGCGAAATATGGAGAAGCGGGTAGAAATATCTTTCCCGATATTAGATATTGAAATGAAGGCGAGAATTAAGGCGATTTTACAACTTACATTAGCTGATAATGTGAAAACACGTGAACAGAATAAATCTGGTGACTACTACTATGTTATTAATAGTAGTACAGAAGAAATTGATAGCCAAGTGAAGTTGTTTAAGATGGCGTATCAAAACACGGATGCTGAATAATAAGAACAAAGTAAAAAAACCTCTTACAAAAGAGGTTTTTTTACTTTGTTCTCTACTTATTATACGTTCTCAAAATAGAAGGATGCGTAGAGAGAATAGTTTTTATTGTAAGCATGTTAATGGATTATGAATTGGTTAAGAGAGGGATTAACATTGGTAGAATTGTTGCGGTACATTAATAATAGTATGGTTGTTGACAAGGTCCACCATAACAAGGATAAGGTGTTGGCGGTGGGAAAGGTGGTGGATATGGTGGGTAATACGGTCTAGGACCGAAAGCTAATGCTCCGCCGAGCAGTCCACCAGCAATGCCAGCTAGAAATGGAACGCCAAAAAACGGAAAGAAGCGTGAGTCGCCTACTGGACCAATAGGTGCTGAACGGACTGGGATTGGTTGATAATATGGATACATGAACAAACCTCCTTTATTGGACTCACTTTTATCATATGGTAAATGAAACATGGATGAGCGCGTACAAGAAATGATATGTAAGAAAATAGGCGAATTATTACGAATGTTGGAGCGTGAAAATCGTAATTTCAGGTTTTGACATAAATCGGAATGGGACACGTGTTCTTCCAAGGCCTCGATTGACATAGAGAGCTAAATCTTGAATCGTATAGAAACCTTCAACATAGTTTTTAGCAAGCGCTGGGGTAATAATAGCGCCTAAAAAAGGAATTTGTACTTGTCCGCCATGGCTATGACCAGAAAGTTGTAAGTTAACTGGATATTTAGCAATTTGCGGTGCAATATCTGGCTCATGGACAAGAACAATGTTATAAGTGTTTTGCTTCGCGTGTTGTAGTGTCTCCTCTATTTTTGGTTTGCCTAGTAGTATATCATCAAGACCGAAAATTGAAATTTCACTATTATCCAGTAGACGAATTCTCTTTTCGCTATTTAGTAATAGTTCAAATCCAGATTCACGCATGATGTGTTCGTAGTATTCTGTACCATATCCGCCGTGATCATGGTTACCATAAATATAAAATTTACCGAAGGGTGCTTGTATATTTTTTAAAATGGATGCAACGAAAGGAGTGTCAGTATATGTTTGATAATTATCAATGAGATCACCAGTGAAAAGAACAATGTCGGGCTTTACAGCATTAATTTTAGAAACGATTTGAGATAAATGGTGGAGAGAGAAATAGTATCCGAGATGTAAATCGCTGAATTGAAGAATCTTCATACCGTGAAAACTTTTTGGTATGAGTTGTGATTTAAGTGTATGCTCTGTAAAAGAGAGTAGATGTGGCTCAATATATTTAGCGTAATAGTATCCGATGCTAGTGGTTATAAGTGAATATAGACAAGTGCGCATTCCAGTTTTTAAAAAATCTCTTCTTGTAATTTTCTTCATAAAAATATGAGTATACCTATTTGATGTATAGCACATGCTTTTGTTACATATACAGGTTACTCAAATCTCCTTTCAGTTTATTAAACATATATTTTAAATAATAAAAAAGTAGTATAGATTACGAAAAAAATGAATGAAAAGAAACCTCTTTACGCTAAAATATCAGAAAAGTTTAAAAATATAAAGATTTCTATTAAATAAAATGATAAAATGAATGTGTATTCATTTTTTGGAGGGGATGTATGTGAAAGAAAAGGTAGTTATTATAACAGGTGGATCAAGCGGAATGGGAAAAGGAATGGCGACTCGCTTTGCAAAAGAAGGGGCACGAGTAGTTATTACAGGACGTACAAAGGAAAAACTAGAAGAAACAAAGCTGGAAATTGAACAATTTCCAGGACAAATATTACCTGTACAAATGGATGTAAGAAATACGGAAGATATTCAGAAAATGATTGAACAGATTGATGAGAAGTTTGGACGAATTGATATTTTAATAAATAATGCAGCTGGAAACTTTATTTGTCCAGCAGAAGATTTATCCGTGAATGGCTGGAATTCGGTAATTAATATTGTGTTAAATGGCACATTTTATTGTAGCCAGGCTGTCGGAAAATATTGGATTGAAAAAGGTATAAAAGGGAATATCATTAACATGGTAGCAACATATGCATGGGATGCAGGTCCAGGAGTTATTCATTCGGCTGCAGCGAAGGCTGGAGTGTTAGCAATGACGAAGACGCTTGCTGTTGAGTGGGGACGTAAATATGGAATACGAGTTAACGCTATCGCGCCAGGACCAATTGAACGTACGGGTGGTGCTGATAAACTATGGATTTCAGAAGAAATGGCTAAGCGTACGATACAAAGTGTTCCGCTTGGAAGGCTGGGTACGCCAGAAGAAATCGCAGGCCTAGCTTATTATTTATGTTCAGATGAAGCTGCGTACATAAATGGAACTTGCATGACAATGGATGGAGGACAACATTTGCATCAATATCCATTTTAAAAGGGGTAAAAAAATGAATGTTGGATTCATTTTTTACGGTTAAATGTGACGGAATTGTGACATATGAAAGAAAAGTGTTTACAAGAGGTCATATGTACGTTATATTTAAGACCTCTTTTTTCTTCATAGTAGAATTGCTAATTCCCCTTAGCATTTTACCCCTCTAATCCCTTCAGGAAAACTGAAGGGATTTTTTATTATTTTTCCGTAAATATCATGTTATAATTTTTGAAAAGTAAAGGGAGGGAAGCACGTTGATAGATGCATTAGATGTAATGAGTAACTTGGATAAAGTCCTTCCTTATTATCAAGCTATTTTTAGTGCTGATGAGCATACTGTAATTGGATATGAAGTAGTAGGACGTATTCAAACAGAAGAGGGCATACAAAGTTTAGCTTCTTTCTTTCATGATGATTCTATTCCGAGTGAGTTTCAACTGGAAGCGGATAACATTATAGTAGAAAAAGCTTTAAATCGTTATTTAGAAAGTGATCAAAAACTATTATTATTTATACATCGGAATGCTAACGTATTAATGAACGATGATGATGAAAGTTTGCTTCAACTTTTATTGATGTATGAAGAGCAAGGTTTAAATTTGAAACACATTGTTTTAGAGATTACAGAACATGAATGTAAAGAAGATATAGAGCAATTTAATCATTTACTTATGTATTATCGTACATATGGTATTCAAATTTCGATTAATAAAGTTGGAACGGGTACAAGTAATTTAGAACGTATTAGCGTATTAGCACCGGATATTTTAAAAGTAGATTTAACAAACTTAAGGCAAACTGCACTTTTACAATCTTATCAAGATATTTTATATTCTTTATCATTACTTGCTAGAAGAATTGGTGCGACATTGTTATATGAAGAAATAGATGCTTTTTATCAACTACAATATGCTTGGAAAAACGGTGGTAGATACTATCAAGGGAATTATTTGAAAGAATGCTTGCCTGATTTTATTGAAACGAACGTTTTGAAAGAACGACTTGGTAATGAGTGTCATCAATTTATTCAACATGAGAAGAAGAAGTTACAAAAAATTTATAATTTAACAGAAATGTTACGTGATCGAATTGGTGATGTTCTAGCCAAACAGAAAAAGAATGAAGATATAAACGATTGGTTATTACAATTTAGCCAAAGTGTATCACAGTGTAGTTTTCGCATATTTATTTGTAACGAAGATGGTTTCCAACAATCAGGAAATGTTATGAAAAAAGATGGGGAATGGATTGTGATGCCTGAGTATTATATGAAGAATTGGAGTTGGCGTCCGTATTTTCTAGAAAATATTATGAAAATGCGTTTTGAGAATAAGGCAAGACTATCAGATTTATATGCTGATATTGAAACTGGTGAGATGGTACGAACATTTTCTTTCCCAATAGATGATGAAAACTTTTTATTTATAGATTTATCGTATGAATATTTATATGAAGAAGATGTTTTATTTTAATGCACGAAGAAATTCGTGCATTTTTTGTTTGTTTTTATCATAAATTGGAAATAGTGAAAATGGTGATGAAAATGCTGTCTATCGTTGTAAAGATTTTACGAACGAAACCAGCCCTGTCTGTGCATAATCATTGTTACAATGAATACTACAAAGACAAGTTTTCTTAAAAGGAAGGTGAGAAAATGAGGAAATATGGAATATGGTTAGTTCTATTTGTATGCGTTGCCTTTCTAGTTGGTTATAGTGTTACAACTGTTTTAGGAAAAGAGGAAGTGAAGGTTGATCGGAAAGAAGTGTTTACAACGATACAAAATGGCTATGAAACCCAATTTTCAATTCGTGGGAAGCATTTGCCGATGAATAAGATGATAGAAACGTTATCACCGTATTTTACAGAGAATTTCCTTCAAGTATTTACAGATGAAAATAGTAGAAGTGATAAACAAAGTGGTGAATATTTACTTCCAGCAAAAGAAGCTCCGTTTTCTTTTAATTCAGAAACGAAAATGTCATATGATGAAGAGCATAAAATTTTATATGTATATGAGCGGGCGAAAAGTGGACAATATCAAATTGTAACATTGCAAAGAGATCAAGGGAAATGGAAGTTGGCCGGATATCATGAAAGCCAAGAACTTTTAACTGAAATAAAAAGATTACAACAATTATAAAGTGAAACTTTAATCAGTGGGGGGCATCTCCCGTTGATTATTATCCCGCCTCAATCGGGTGTTTATTTCCCGAAAATAGCGTGGATAAAAATAGGAATAGGTCTTTACACCTATTCCTATTCTATATTGAGTAGCTGTTGTAATTTTTCAATTTGAAAACCAGCAACAACTTCGCCATCAATTACAACTGTTGGAGTTGAATAAGAATCATAGTCATATAAAAGACGATTGCGTGCAGCGGCGTCTTTTTTTACGTCAAATTCTTCATATACAACGTTATTATGCTTTAAAAATTCTTTCACAATGACACATGGCGGACAATCAGGTTGTGTGTAAACCTCAATTTTTTTCATTGAAATTCCTCCTTTTTTCTGTTTTTTATTATATTCTTCCAGTATAAAAATCGCAATAAAGAAGGGAAAAGATGTTCTTTCTGTTTTTTCCTTTGTATTTCGACAAATTTTTAGTTGAGTTTCTGGCCAATAACCTTTATCCTAGAGTGTGGAACATTTTTTCTGTTATGACGGATAGAATGAGTATAGCTGTAAAACCTATTGTTAGGAAGATAAGAGAAAGGAGAGATTTCATGTCTCTACTCCAAGGAATTTTAACTCGACTTGTTAGTCTACAAGAACAAGCTGAAAGCGGTGAAGTAGCACAACGCTATTTTGAAGTGAACGGTGAGCGCAAATGTAGCGTGAAATTTTTCGATAAAAGTGAAATGTATGAGTTAGAAGTGTATCAACAAGGTGAAAAACCTCAAGTGTATCAATTCGATAATATCGATATGGTTGCAATTGAGATTTACGATATCATTTCTTGATACATATAAAAAAGGTGTTGCCATATGGCAGCATCTTTTTTAGTTCTATTACTTTTTAGTATATATGTATAAGGATTTTTAATTTTTCCTACAATGGTAATAAAGTGAAATTGTAATCAGTGGAGAATCTTCGTCCTATACTGCTTATTAGCCATCACTAATTGGGTGTCTACGGATAGTGAATAGCGGGATGAAAATAATGAGGAGGTGTGTGATATGGAACGTTTACCAGTTGTGATTTGTCCTAATTGTCACAATTCTGCTGAGATTATTCATGTATTAACGGCTCAATCTAATCAAAATGTAATTTATACGTGCCAAGTTTGCCGTTATGTAATTCGGAATATTGAAACGAATAAAGGGTAGGAAGTTATAATTTTTGTTTTTGTCCCATACAATGAGAATACGAAAAGTCTGTCTAATTGAAAGGACGTGACTATGTGGCCGGTGAACATAAATTTTATAATGTTTCAGAGAGACATTTAAATTTTGATATGGTCTTTACCCGTATTTGTAATTTCATTGAAAAGGATCCGCGAAATTTATATCGTTTATCTATTGGGACAGACTCACAAGCGCATCAAAAGGATACGAGGTTTATTACGGCAATTCATATTCATCGCGTTGGAAAAGGAGCTTGGGGGTGTTTACACCATCAATCAGTAAAAGATAAGCCAGCAACTTTACGTGAGAAAATATATTTAGAGACGCAGTTTAGTCAAGAAATTGCATGCCTATTTACTCCAAATCATATACAAACAATATGGGATTTATTGCATCCATATGCTCAAGATGGGGCTGGTTTTATAATGGAAATTCACTTGGATATCGGAAATGATGGTTTAACAAAAGAATTTATTCTAGATATGACAGCGAAAATTCAAGCGATGGGATTAACTGCAAAGATTAAACCGGATGCTTATGCTGCGTTTAGTTATGCAAATCGTTATACGAAATAAAAAACCATTTTCATATATCTTTTGTTAAAAACTGAATATTACATCTATTAAATAGGCAAGAAATTTTATATAATAGGAGTAACGATGCGAGTATAAGGAGAGGGGTATATGAAAAGGGAATTTGTATTAACGGAAGAAGAAGAAAGTTTGTTACTAGATATTTTATTTCAGCAAAATTATGCGAGTGAAATTTTAGCTGTGGAACTTACAGATATTGAGAATGGTTTAAAAAAGACAGATGTGATGCAATATAAAAAAATCACAAGGTTATTTTACAGATTAAAAAATAAAGGGTATTAAGTGCTACCGGAATGGTAGTCTTTTTTTTGTGTTGTATGCTAAAATAGCTGTGTAATTTTGTTTTTTACTGAAAGAATGTAAGGACAAAATAATAATATGAAAACGCTGTCATAAAATGTGAATAGAGCCGGTGATTATAAGCAGGAAAAAGGGAAAATGGGGGATGTAATATGATTAGTATTCCGAAAGACGAGTTTCAACAAATTTTTGTAAAAGATTTAATGATTTCATCAGAAAAAGTAGCACACGTCCAAATAGGGAATGGTTTAGAGCATGCTTTACTCGTACTTGTGAAATCTGGATATTCGGCGATACCTGTTTTGGACCCGATGTATAAATTACACGGATTAATTAGTACTGCTATGATTTTAGACGGTATGTTAGGGCTAGAGCGCATTGAGTTTGAAAGACTTGACGAAATGAAAGTAGAACAGGTGATGAAGGAGGACATTCCGGTTCTTAAGTTAGAAGATTCATTTGCAAAAGCTTTAGAAATGACAATTGATCATCCTTTTATTTGCGCTGTCAATGAAGAGGGGTATTTTGAGGGGATTTTAACACGTCGAGCTATTTTAAAATTGTTGAATAAAAAAGTAAGGCAACATAATCGATAATGTAAGAAAGGTGACTTCATAGAAACTGAGAAGTCACTTTTTTTTCGTGCATATCAGTTGTGTATGTATTATATTTAAAAAGATAAAAAATATAAGAGTATGTAGTTAAATTAAGGATGAAAAGCTTATTGAAATAAGGTGTATGGAAGCTAAGGAAAGAGGGAGAAAGTTGCAAATTGATGATTTTCAAATGATGGTTGTATTAGCCCAGGAATCAAATATGAGAAAAGCGGCGGAACGTTTATTTGTTTCACAACCTGCGCTTAGTCAACGATTACAATCTATGGAGAAACAATGGGGAATGAAGTTTTTTATTCGCTCGCAAAAAGGATTGACAATTACACCTGAAGGGGAAAAAGTCGCAAATTATGCAAAAGAAATGCTACAAAGAGAAGAGGATATTAAAAGTGAGCTAGCTGTTTTTAGAACAGAAACTCACGGAACGTTAAAGATAGCTGTTGCATCAGTTATTGGTCAATATTGGCTTCCTCCTGTTCTAAAGAAGTTTGTGCATAAATATCCTTCTGTGAAGATATCGCTGTTTACTGGCTGGAGTAGTGAAGTGCAAAAGCAATTTTATGAAGGAGACGTTCATGTTGCTATATTGAGAGGAACACAAGAATATAAAGGTCAGAAGCAACAATTATTTGAAGATGAACTTTATTTAGTAGATAAAGAAATAAAAGATATTTCAATGTTAAAAGAAACAAATAGACCATTTATTCAATTTAAAAGTGATTCGACTTATTATGGACAAATACAAAATTGGTGGTATGGTTTATTTTCTAATCCACCTAAGAGAACGATTGTGGTTGATCAAATCGAGACGTGCAAACAACTCGTTTTAAATGGTATAGGTTATGCCCTTTTACCTTCTACTGTTTTAAAAGAGGTACAGGAAAATATGTATAAAACACCTGTTCAATTAACGAGAGAAACATGGTTGTTGACGAGTGAATCAGCTAGACAATTAAAGCAAGTACAAGCATTTTTAGAAATTATAGAAGAAATTCAAATGGAAAAATAGGATTATTATCTTGCTACTCGCTCTATCGTTTGGTAGAGTAACATTATAAATGGATTTAGGAGGCAACAAGAATGAAAATGATGGACGCTAACGAAATTATTTCGTTTATACAAAAAAGTGAAAAGAAAACTCCTGTAAAGGTATACATAAAAGGGGATTTAAAAGAAGTAACATTCCCTGAAACGGTACAAGCATTTGTAAATAAAAAGTCTGGTGTATTATTTGGAGAATGGTCTGAAATTAAGACAATTCTTGATGAAAACAGCAAGAACATCGTTGATTACGTTGTTGAAAATGACCGTCGTAATTCTGCAATTCCAATGCTTGATTTAAAAGGTATTAAAGCTCGTATTGAGCCAGGCGCGATTATTCGTGACCACGTTGAAATCGGCGACAACGCTGTTATTATGATGAATGCAACAATTAATATCGGTGCTGTAATTGGTGAAGGTTCTATGATCGACATGAACGCAGTACTTGGTGGACGTGCAACTGTTGGTAAGAACTGTCACGTAGGTGCAGGTGCGGTACTTGCAGGTGTTATTGAGCCACCTTCAGCAAAACCAGTTATCGTTGAAGACGATGTTGTAATTGGTGCTAACGTAGTTGTGTTAGAGGGAGTTACAGTAGGTAAAGGTGCAGTTGTAGCAGCAGGAGCTGTTGTAACAGAAGATGTACCTCCATATACAGTTGTTGCGGGAACTCCAGCACGTGTAATTAAAGAGATTGATGAGAAGACAAAAGCAAAAACTGAAATTAAACAAGAGCTTCGTCAATTAAACCCAGAGAAATAAAAACAAAAAAGCGTAAGAGCGTAAACGGGCTCTTACGCTTTTTATAGATAGAGGTGCAAAAATGGTAGTAAGCAAATTCGTTCAAATTCGTAGAGACCTACACAAAATACCGGAAATTGGATTTAAAGAGTGGAAAACACAACAGTATATTTTAGATTACATAGGAACGCTTTCGAATGAACATGTGGAAGTGAAAGTATGGAAAACGGGTGTCATTGTTAAAGTAAATGGAAAAAACCCAGAAAAAATTATAGGTTATCGAGCAGATATAGACGGTTTGCCAATTACAGAAGAAACTGGATATGAATTTGCTTCTATTCATGAAGGAATGATGCATGCATGTGGACACGATCTGCATACAACAATCGGTTTAGGCCTTCTAACAGCAGCTGTAACAGAAAGAATAGATGATGACCTTGTGTTTCTATTCCAACCAGCTGAAGAAGGACCAGGAGGGGCTCTTCCTATGTTAGAGAGTGAAGAGTTAAAAGAATGGAAGCCGAATATTATTCTTGGTCTTCATATTGCACCTGAATACGCTGTAGGAACAATTGCAACAAAAGAGGGGCTATTATTTGCGAATACATCTGAGTTATATGTTGATTTAAAAGGAAAAGGTGGACATGCAGCCTACCCGCATACTGCAAATGATATGATTGTTGCAGCAAGTCACCTTGTTACACAACTTCAATCCGTTATTAGTCGTAATGTGAATCCTCTTGATAGTGCAGTGATTACAATTGGAAAAATAACAGGTGGTACAGTTCAAAACATCATAGCAGAAAAGTCTCGGTTAGAAGGAACGATCCGAACGTTATCAGTGGAATCAATGAGTCGTGTTAAAAGTAGGATTGAGGCGATTGTTGCAGGTATAGAAGCTTCTTTCCAATGTGAAGCGGTTATTGACTACGGTGCAATGTATCATCAAGTATATAACCATGAAGCATTAACGAGAGAGTTTATGCAATTTGTAAGTGAACAAACTGATATGAATGTAATTACATGTACTGAGGCAATGACAGGTGAAGATTTTGGTTATATGCTTCAAGAGATTCCTGGATTTATGTTTTGGCTTGGGGTAAATTCAGAATATGGTTTACACCACGCAAAATTAAAACCAGATGAAGAGGCTATTGAGAAAGCTATCGTATTTTTAGATCAATACGTGAAGTGGAAAGGAACTAGAAAGTGAACTTGTTCACCAAATTTGCAAAAATTTAAAATGGGTACTTGTTAGTTCCAGGGCGAAAACAACTTTCATATTTGCTTTGGATAGACATTGGCATACAAATGGATAAAATAATGAGCAGTGGTTTTGAGCCCCTGCTCATTATTCATTATCGCTTATTGAGAAGATGATTAGTTAACTAACTTATATATGTTTACATTTTGTGTGAAAAATGTGTAAAATCAAGGTGAAACATAGAAAAAAGGGTGGGGAATTACGTGCAAATTAGCAGTGCGATGTTGTGTTTCGTCTTATATGCGTATGTTATTATTGCGGCGGTGTATTTTGGGATAAGTTTTTATGCCTACCGTTTAGTAGATAATCATGAATATGACGAAACATATAAATGGGTGAAGAGATATTTATCACCTGTATTAGAAATTATGAATGGGTTTGTGCTCTTTTTATTTATTGGATTAATTGCTTTTTCAACGAGCTTAGTAGGGAATAAAACGACATTATTTGTACTAGGTATCATTATTTTTATGTTGTTAGGAATACGGATTGGTAACACAGTATTTTGGAATGAAAGAAAAGTAGATGGTTGGACTGGAATGTTAATTCCTTGTATGTTAGCGGCTATCGTGACAAACATAGAGCATGAGTATTATCAATTACATTTTTGGCTTATTATCGTTTTAACAATTCTTTCTGTTTTGTACATAAGTACGGTAGTATTAACATACATTGCACATGAAAAAGGTGATGTTAAAGGAACTCACTTCTTTAGAGGGCGAGCATTATTTTGGAGTGTGCCAACGATGGCGGTTATAGGAATTATTGCAATATTAGTAAATGGATATCAATTTACGAATTGGCAACTATTTTTAGAAAATTGGTGGATTTTCATCATTTCGTTTATCGCTTTTTTAGGTGCGACGCATTATTTATTCCATCAACATCATTATATATTGGCATTGCTATTCGCATTTATACAACTACTATTTGCTTTCTTTGGACAAGAAACGTTATTATTCGTTTTTGAAACATTTAGTTCATTTGGAAATATATTTGTATTTGGTATGTTAATTTTCAGTATCGCATTTTATTTACAGCAGTATTTTTATATGCAAAAACAAAAATAAGAATGATATACAGGTTTTTGTAGCAAATCTAAAGTATGTTACAATAAAAATACATAGTATTCGATGTTATTGGAGGAATTCCTGTGGGTGAAAAAGAGAAAGAATTTGCTGTCATTGGGCTTGGACGTTTTGGTGGAAGTATTTGCCGAGAACTCGCTCAATTAGGTATGGAAGTAATGGCAATTGATTCAGATGAGGATAAAATTAATGAGTTTGCAAACATAGCTTCGCATGCTGTAATTGCAGATTCAACAGATGAGATGGTATTAAAAAGTCTTGGTATTCGTAATTTTGATCATGTAGTCGTTGCTATTGGAGATAATTTGAATTCAAGTATTTTAACAACATTAATTCTGAAAGAGTTAGGTGTAAAAAATATTACTGTAAAAGCTCAAAATGATTACCATGAAAAAGTGTTAAGTAAAATAGGGGCGGATCACATTGTGCACCCAGAGCGTGATATGGGAAAAAGGATTGCTAATAATATTGCATCAAGTAATGTATTAGACTATCTGGAGCTTTCAGATGAGCATAGTATTGTAGAGATTATTGCAAATAAAAAAATTGATGGTCATTCTTTAATCGAATTAGATATTCGTGCGAAGTTTGGATTGAATATTGTAGCGATTAAACGTGGTAAAGAAGTTATTGTATCTCCTCGAGCTACGGAAAATATTCAAGCGGGAGATATATTAATTGTAATTGGTCATGATGATGAAGTGGATCGTTTTAAACACTTTTTAAGATAAGAGAAAAGGACAATACCATGAAGGTATTGTCCTTTTTCTTATATTTCCATAATGATTGGTAAAATCATTGGGCGACGCTTCGTTTTCTCGTATAGGAATGGTGCTAATGTATCTGTAATTTCATTTTTAATTTCAGACCACTGTGTTGTTTTGCGTTCCATTACTTTTTCTAAATGAGTTGTAATTAATGTTTGAGCATCATTAATTAAATCACTACTTTCGCGCATATAAACGAAACCACGTGAGATAATATCAGGTCCTGCTGCAACTTTAAACTCTTTCATATCAATACTTACAACTACAATAACAAGGCCTTCTTCAGAAAGAATACGACGATCGCGTAATACGATATTACCGATATCCCCAATACCATTTCCGTCAATATAGACAGATCCAGATGGTATTTTACCGGCTACACTTGCTTCATCAGAACGCAAGGCAAGAACATCTCCATTATCCATGATGAAACAGTTTTCTTCTGGAATGCCACAATCATTTGCTAACTTCATATGCATACGTTGCATACGATATTCACCATGAATTGGCATGAAATACTTCGGTTTAATTAGACGAAGCATTAGCTTCTGTTCTTCTTGTCCGCCATGTCCACTCGTATGAATGTTTGACAGTTTTCCGTGGATTACATCAGCACCAGCACGATACAACATGTTAATTGTACGGCTTACACTAATGGTATTACCAGGGATTGGTGAAGAAGAGAAAACAACTGTGTCGCCAGGAATGATTTGAATTTGACGATGAGTACCATTAGCAATACGTGAAAGTGCTGCCATTGGTTCACCTTGACTACCTGTACATAAAATAACAACTTTATTAGCTGGTAGGCGGTTTAGTTGAGATGTATCTATGAATGTATCTTTTGGACAGCGAATATAACCAAGGTTTTGTCCGATTTCAATCGCTGCTTCCATACTTCGACCAAATACAGCCACTTTACGATTATTTTCAACAGCTGCTTCAACAACTTGTTGTAGTCGATGGATATTTGATGCAAAGGTTGCGAAGATAATACGTCCTTCTACTTTGCGGAAAATATCTTGAATACTCTCACCAACACGGCGCTCAGACATTGTAAAGTTTGGAACTTCACTGTTTGTACTGTCAGATAAGAGACAAAGTACACCGTCTTTTCCGATTTCAGCCATTTTTGTTAAGTCTGCTGGTTCACCGACTGGAGTGAAATCAAATTTGAAATCGCCAGTATGAACCACTTGCCCTTGAGGTGTTTTCACAACAACTCCGTATGAATCTGGGATACTGTGAGTTGTACGGAAGAAGGAAACAGATGTCTTTTTAAATTTAATAACATCATCTTCTTGAATTTCATAAAGTTTTGCTTTACGAAGTAATCCGTGCTCTTCTAATTTGTTTTTGATTAGTGCAATTGCTAATTTTCCGCCATAAATCGGAATGTTCACTTGACGTAATAGGTAAGGAATTCCACCAATATGATCTTCGTGACCATGTGTAATGAATAATCCTTTAATTTTATCTTCGTTTCGCACAAAATAAGTGTAATCTGGTATTACATAATCGATTCCGAGGAGTTCGTCTTCTGGAAATTTAATCCCAGCGTCAATTATAATAATTTCATCTTGAAATTGAACAGCATATGTATTTTTACCGATTTCACCAAGTCCACCTAAAGCAAAAACGGCAGCCTGATCATTCTTTAGAAATTTCATATGACTATACGATTTCCGCTAATATTAAATCAGCGTTTTGTTTTTCATATTCAAGATGATTACCAGTAACAGACTGAACAAACTCAATATTATATGCGAACTTATTTAATTTTTTACGAACATCCTTTTGAGACGTAGCCTCTAAGTATAAAACCTTTGTATTTTCACGTACTGGAACCTCAGTTAATTTTTCTTGATAAAATACTTTAAAAATCATTTGGAAAACCTCTCCTTGTCTATGTTTTGCATTATCTGTTACTTATTATAAAGCAAACAGTCACGATTTTCATGTTTTTTCGAATGAGAATGAAGAAAAAGCCCGAAATGGGCACAATTTAAGCGATTGTCTTTTTACGGACTAGATCTTTTAAATAACGCTTCAGCTTTTTCTTCAGCTTCTTCAGCATGATTACTCCTTCCTTTCCTTATTTTGAACATGCATATTACTAGTGAAAACTCCGTCTCTGATATAAGAAAGAGGACAAAAGTGAATGTTGAATCTTGTCCTTTCTCATACAGGGAAAGTTATTCTATAGTAACGATTAGTAGCCGTTAGTTATAGGTATAGTATGAGAAAGAATAGAAAAGAAAATTCATACGAACAAGTATCCACATTTTTTACTAATATATATATGCAGGTTTCGTAAATAAGGTCAGAAAGTGAACGCTTTCTTCACAGATGTTTAATATGTTATACTTTTTTTTAGCATTTGAAAAGCGATAATCAAAATAGGAATATAGAGTAACAGAAAGGATTTTGACAAATGAACGATAAAATTGTCTTTTTTGATATTGATGGAACATTATTAGATCATGATAAAAAAATTCCGCAATCTACACGAGATGCAGTAAGACATTTACAAGAAAAAGGTGTGCATGTAGCAATTGCGACAGGACGTGCGCCATTTATGTTTGAAGATATTCGTAAGGAACTTAATATACATAATTATGTTAGTTTTAATGGACAATACGTTGTATTTGAGGATGAGGTAGTATTCAATAATCCGTTACATTCGGCTGCCCTGCATAAGTTTACTCAGTTTGCAAAACAAGAAGGATATCCACTTGTATATCTTGATCATCAAGAAATGAGAGCGTCAGTAGAATATCATGATTATGTAAAAGAAGGTTTTGGGAGTTTAAACTTTGAACATCCGGCATATGAACCTGATTTTTATGAGAAGCGTAATATTTATCAAACTCTGCTTTTCTGTGAAGTCAATGAAGAGGAAAAGTTTATTAATCAGTACCCGGACTTTCATTTTATTCGCTGGCATGCGTATTCAATGGATATCATTCCAAATGGTGGATCTAAGGCAAAAGGGATTGAGAAATTCATTGAGAAGTTAGGGTTTAACCGTGAACAAGTGTATGCATTTGGAGATGGCTTAAATGATTTAGAAATGATTGAAGCAGTTGGGACAGGTATTGTGATGGGGAATGGTCATGAGGATTTGAAAAAACTTGCAAATCACGTGACAAAGGATGTTAGTGAAGACGGCATATATCATGGATTAAAATGGGCCGGATTGTTATAAATGAATATGAAACCCATTTCATATAAAAAAAGGCGGAAGATTAACTCCGCCTTTTTTTATTATCGCTCCAGAGGTTTTGAATCCTCAGGAGCAACAAATGGATTTTCTTTATTAATGTGATCATAGAACATAATACCATTTAAATGGTCAATTTCATGCTGAAATACGATTGCTGGTAAACCTTTTAAACGTAATTTTACTTCTTCGCCGTTGATAGATGTTGCTTTCACGGTAATTCTTGTGTAACGAGGGACATAACCAGGTACTTCACGGTCTACTGATAGACAGCCTTCACCACTTTGTAAATATGTACGTTCAACAGAATGACTAATGATTTTTGGGTTGAATAATGCATGACTATATAACGTACCGTCCGTATCTGTTACATGAACTGCAATCATTTTCTTTGAAATACCGATTTGTGGAGCTGCTAATCCGATTCCAGGGCGTAAACTATATTTTTCAGCCAGTTCAGGATCTTGGCTATTTATTACAAATTCAATCATCTCTTTAAGTGTATTTGTATCTTCTTCACTCGCTGGTATTACTACCTCTTCTGCAACGTTTCGCAAAATAGGATCTCCTTCGCGAATTACCTCTTTCATTGTAAGCATATGTAATCTCTCCTTTCCCCCTTAGTCTACCAAAGGAGATGGAAAAAGTCATCGGCAAGTAAGGGGAAGCGCTTTGGAAAGCGTTCTACTATAGAATATGTATGTAATAAAAAGAAAAGACGGCAAAGCCGTCTGTTTCTTTCCATAGTTGTTTCATTTTACATTAGCGAATGCAAGCAGCACCAACGATAATTAAAAGAATAAACAACACAACGATTAAGGCGAAGCCGCGTCCAGACCCGCCACAAGAACCGCCATAACCGTAGGAAGGATATGAACAAGTTGGATAGCAATATGAGTATCCGTACATGAGATGACCTCCTTTATCATTTCCCGCTAATACTGCGGTTACTATAATGTATGGAGCGAAGGGTAGAAATGTATGGGTAATTACCTATAAAAGGAAGAAGAGTTTGTATATTTTTGTTAAGAAGAGAGAAAAACTAAAGAGAATTAAATCGTTTACATATTATTCTAAGAGAAAAAATAAGTGAAAAAGGGAATAATATAACAGCGGGTTAATGCTTACTAATACAGATGTGAAAAATAAAAACACGTTTGTGTAGAAGAGACCTGCAGATTATTTATAAAAAAACGTATTCAAAGTAATTGACATCGTAATTAGAATAGTTGTAAACTAAAAAACGTGATCAAGATTGTATTAATATGTTTCTGAAAAAACATTAGTACAGATTGTTAGGTACACAAAATTATTCTCAACCGACAGATAAATTTGTTGGTTTACATTGTTGCGTTTTCAGTCTAGCTAATAGATAGTGAAAGCGTTTCAGAATATGGTTCAAGAGAGGAAGAGGTGAACGGAATGGGTACTAAAACAAAAAAGACCCTATTTAATGTTGATGAGCAAATGAAAGCTATCGCAGCTCAATTTGAAACATTACAAATTTTAAATGAAAAAGGCGAAGTTGTGAATGAAGCAGCTATGCCTGAATTATCTGATGATCAATTAAAAGAATTAATGCGCCGTATGGTGTATACTCGCGTACTAGATCAACGTTCTATTTCTTTAAACCGTCAAGGACGTTTAGGTTTCTACGCACCAACAGCTGGACAAGAGGCTTCTCAATTAGCAAGTCATTTCGCACTTGAAGCAGAAGATTTCATCTTACCAGGATATCGTGATGTGCCACAATTAGTATGGCACGGTTTACCATTATACCAAGCATTCTTATTCTCTCGTGGACATTTCATGGGTAACCAAATGCCTGAGAACGTAAATGCACTTGCTCCACAAATCATTATCGGTGCGCAAATTATCCAAACTGCTGGTGTTGCGTTAGGTATGAAACTACGTGGTAAAAAATCTGTTGCAATTACTTACACTGGTGACGGTGGTGCTTCACAAGGTGACTTCTACGAAGGTATGAACTTTGCGGGTGCATTCAAAGCTCCAGCAATCTTCGTTGTACAAAACAACCGTTATGCAATCTCTACTCCAGTAGAAAAGCAATCTGCAGCTAAAACTGTAGCTCAAAAAGCAGTAGCAGCAGGTATTTACGGAATTCAAGTAGACGGTATGGATCCATTAGCTGTATACGCAGCAACTGCTTTTGCTCGTGAGCGCGCAGTAAATGGCGAAGGTCCTACTTTAATCGAGACTTTAACATTCCGTTACGGTCCACATACAATGGCTGGTGATGACCCAACTCGTTACCGTACAAAAGATATCGAAAACGAATGGGAACAAAAAGATCCAATCGTACGTTTCCGTGCTTTCTTAGAAAACAAAGGCTTATGGTCTCAAGAAGTTGAAGAGAAAGTAATCGAAGAAGCGAAAGAAGATATCAAACAAGCAATCGCTAAGGCTGACCAAGCTCCAAAACAAAAAGTTACTGATTTAATGGAAATCATGTACGAAAAAATGCCTTACAACTTAGCTGAACAATATGAAATTTACAAAGAAAAGGAGTCGAAGTAAGCCATGGCTCAAATGACAATGATTCAAGCAATCACTGATGCTTTACGCGTTGAAATGAAAAATGATCCTAACGTACTTGTGTTTGGTGAAGACGTTGGTGTAAACGGCGGTGTATTCCGTGCTACTGAAGGTTTACAAGCTGAATTCGGTGAAGACCGTGTAATGGATACTCCACTTGCAGAGTCTGGTATTGGTGGACTTGCAGTTGGACTTGCACTTGAAGGATTCCGTCCAGTTCCAGAAATCCAATTCTTCGGTTTCGTTTATGAAGTAATGGATTCAATTTCTGGTCAATTAGCTCGTATGCGTTACCGTTCTGGTGGACGTTGGACTGCTCCAGTAACAGTTCGTTCTCCATTCGGTGGTGGTGTTCATACTCCTGAACTACATGCTGATAGCTTAGAAGGATTAGTGGCTCAACAACCTGGTCTAAAAGTTGTTATTCCATCAACTCCATATGATGCAAAAGGTCTTTTAATCTCTGCGATTCGTGACAACGATCCAGTTATCTACTTAGAGCATATGAAATTGTACCGTTCATTCCGTCAAGATGTGCCAGAAGGCGAATACACAATTGATTTAGGCAAAGCTGATATCAAACGTGAAGGTACAGATGTATCTGTTATCGCTTACGGTGCTATGGTTCACGCTGCATTAAAAGCTGCTGAAGAACTTGAAAAAGAAGGTATCTCTTTAGAGGTTGTTGACTTACGTACAGTTCAACCATTAGATATCGAAACAATCATCGCTTCTGTTGAAAAAACAGGCCGCGTAGTTGTAGTTCAAGAAGCACAAAAACAAGCTGGTATTGCAGCTAACGTTGTAGCGGAAATTAACGACCGTGCAATCTTAAACTTAGAAGCTCCAGTTGTACGTGTTGCAGCTGCTGATACAGTATTCCCATTCTCTCAAGCTGAGAGCGTATGGTTACCAAACCACAAAGATATTGTTGAAGCTGTTAACAAAGTAATGAACTTCTAATTTTTAGCTTTTCATGTGCAAAAGAAATCAGCACATGCTGGTTTCTTTTGTACATATTCCATAATAATGAAATGAATCAGGGGGCTGAATTCCGTGGCATTTGAATTTAAACTACCAGATATCGGTGAAGGTATCCACGAAGGTGAAATCGTAAAATGGTTTATTAAACCAGGCGATGAAGTAAACGAAGACGATGTACTTCTTGAAGTACAAAATGATAAAGCAGTAGTAGAAATCCCTTCTCCTGTTAAAGGTAAAGTACTTGAAGTACTTGTAGAAGAAGGAACAGTTGCAATTGTAGGAGATACATTAATTAAATTTGATGCTCCTGGATACGAAAACCTTAAATTTAAAGGTGACGATCATGATGCAGCTCCAAAAGCTGAAGAAGCGGTAGAAGCTCCAGCAGCGGAAGCTACTCCAGCAGCAACTGCAGAAGTAGTAAATGAGCGCGTAATCGCTATGCCATCAGTTCGTAAATATGCTCGTGAAAACGGCGTAGACATTCATAAAGTAGCTGGTTCTGGTAAGAACGGTCGTATCGTAAAAGCTGACATCGATGCATTTGCAAATGGTGGACAAGCAGTAGCAGCAACTGAGGCTCCAGCAGCAGTAGAAGCTACTCCAGCAGCAGCGAAAGAAGAAGCACCAAAAGCACAACCAATCCCAGCTGGTGAATATCCAGAAACTCGTGAGAAAATGAGTGGTATCCGTAAAGCAATTGCAAAAGCAATGGTTAACTCTAAGCATACAGCTCCTCACGTAACATTAATGGATGAAGTAGATGTAACAGAACTTGTTGCTCACCGTAAGAAGTTCAAAGCTGTTGCAGCTGACAAAGGTATTAAATTAACTTACCTTCCATACGTTGTTAAAGCTTTAACATCTGCATTACGTGAATACCCAATGTTAAACACTTCTTTAGATGATGCTTCTCAAGAAGTAGTTCATAAACATTACTTCAATATCGGTATCGCAGCTGATACAGACAAAGGTCTATTAGTACCAGTTGTTAAAGATACAGATCGCAAGTCTATCTTCACAATTTCTAACGAGATCAATGATCTTGCTGGTAAAGCACGTGAAGGTCGTCTAGCTCCAACTGAAATGAAAGGTGCTTCTTGCACAATTACAAACATTGGTTCTGCAGGTGGACAATGGTTCACTCCAGTTATCAACCACCCAGAAGTAGCAATCCTTGGTATCGGCCGTATCGCTGAGAAACCAGTTGTGAAAAACGGTGAGATCGTTGCAGCTCCAGTATTAGCATTATCTCTAAGCTTTGACCATCGTTTAATTGACGGCGCAACTGCTCAAAAAGCATTAAACCAAATTAAACGTCTATTGAATGACCCACAATTATTAGTAATGGAGGCGTAATAACAATGGTAGTAGGAGATTTCCCAATTGAATTAGATACAGTCGTTGTTGGTGCAGGTCCTGGTGGATACGTTGCGGCAATTCGTGCAGCACAATTAGGTCAAAAGGTAGCAATCATTGAAAAAGCTAACCTTGGTGGCGTATGCTTAAACGTTGGATGTATTCCTTCAAAAGCGTTAATCAATGCAGGTCATCGTTATGAGAATGCAATGCATTCTGATGACATGGGTATCACTGCAGAGAACGTAAAAGTTGACTTTACAAAAGTTCAAGAATGGAAAAACGGCGTAGTTAAGAAATTAACTGGCGGTGTTGAAGGCCTTCTTAAAGGTAACAAAGTTGAAATCATTCGCGGTGAAGCTTATTTCGTAGATGCTAACACATTACGCGTAATGACTGAAGATGCAGCTCAAACTTATACGTTTAAAAATGCTGTTCTTGCAACTGGTTCTACACCAATCGAAATTCCAGGATTCAAATACTCTAAACGTGTTATCAACTCTACAGGCGCTTTAAGCTTACCTGAAATTCCTAAAAAACTTGTTGTAATCGGCGGCGGTTACATCGGTATGGAATTAGGTACTGCATATGCTAACTTCGGTACAGAAGTTACTGTAGTAGAAGCTGGCGACGAAATCTTAGCTGGTTTCGAAAAAGCTATGAGCTCTGTTGTAAAACGTGCTCTACAGAAAAAAGGTAACGTAAATATCCATACAAAAGCTATGGCTAAAGGCGTTGAAGAAACAGAAACTGGCGTAAAAGTTAGCTTCGAAGTTAAAGGTGAAATCCAAACTGTAGAAGCAGATTACGTATTAGTAACTGTAGGTCGTCGTCCAAACACTCAAGAAATCGGTCTTGAGCAAGTTGGAGTTAAAATGACTGACCGCGGCATCATCGAAATCGATGAGCAATGTCGTACAAACGTACCAAACATCTATGCAATCGGTGATATCGTTCCTGGACCACCATTAGCTCACAAAGCTTCTTACGAAGGTAAAGTAGCTGTTGAAGCAATTAGTGGCCATGCGTCAGCTATCGATTACATCGGAATTCCTGCAGTATGCTTCACTGATCCAGAATTAGCATCTGTTGGTTACACTAAGAAACAAGCTGAAGAAGCTGGAATGACTGTAACTGTATCTAAGTTCCCATTCGCTGCTAACGGTCGTGCATTATCATTAAACAGCACTGACGGTTTCTTACAACTTGTAACACGTAAAGAAGATGGTCTTCTTGTAGGTGCTCAAGTTGCAGGTGCAGGCGCTTCTGATATTATTTCTGAGATTGGTTTAGCTATCGAAGCTGGAATGACAGCAGAAGATATCGCTCAAACAATCCACGCTCACCCAACATTAGGTGAAATCACAATGGAAGCAGCTGAAGTTGCTCTTGGAATGCCAATTCACATTGTAAAATAATTTAAGCAATGAAAATAGCCCATCTCTTATTTAAAGAGATGGGCTATTTTTTATTTTAATAAAATGGCTTGCAAGGTCTTTATATGTACTTGTCGAATGAATATATAATACTTGAATTGAATCGTTAGAACATATGTTAATCCAAAAGCCATATATGCTTTCGTATAATATGTAATTGATTCAAACTTAATCCCATATATTAATAAAATAGAGCATGTCAAAGGAGAAGGTTCCATGAGAATATTACATGTTATATTTTATCATTTTTTATTATGGAGTAGTTTTTCCGTTGTATTATCATTGTCAAATGGTGATAAGTTGCATTACAAAGTCATTCTATTTTTTGTATTTCTTTATTTAGCATATGTGATCGCATATTTTGTATTGCAAATTAGAAAGCAAGCATTATTCCTTACGTGTTCAAATTGCATACTTTTCTTAATTATATTTTCTATTTTTTAAATTAACGTTTATAGAAATACATTGTTCTTCCATTAAATAGTTGTAACTCTCCTTCTAATTTCTTCGCTAGAAAACGGCAAAATTCATTTGCTTTTCCTTTATCACCAAATGTTGCATTAGGTGGTAAAGAAATCTGAATAAAAGATTGTTCCTTTTCTATACCAACACCAACATAAATGGAGTCATATCGATCGTGAGTAGAATGTAGTTTTAATGTTGTTGCTGATGTATCTAAAATTTCATAAGGAAAAGCGGTATTTGTATAAGTGTAATTAATTTGAACACCAGTTTTGGAAGTAACTGTTTTATAATAATGAAAAAGTTGTTTTATATCATCTATTGAAACAGATTGTTGATTGGATTTAGGTACAAGCGTAATAAAGGCATGTTGCATATAAGTTCCCCCTAACTTAGTAGAATACTATTATTTTATATCCTACTGAATTTTTTGACAATTAAAAGGAGTATTCCTTTTTTTGTTTAATATACTAATGAAAGGTGATGTGGAAAGGTGGAAACCAATGTTTGAAAAATTGTATGATGAGCATGAAAGTGTGAAGGTACGATTTTTGGGGTTTATGACACATGATACTCGTTATGATTTTGGTATTATTTATACAAATATGTTTTTTGGAAAGCCACTCATTGTTTGCATGCAAACAGGAAGATCTACTTTACTTGGACGAGATGATGTAGAGAATGTTCAATATTTGCAGGAAATTTTTAAATTAGGATCAGAAGGTGAAGCAGCGGAATTAGCTCAGTTTTTCTCATTTCTAGTTCCATCTACTTCTTTGCATGCGGAATATGAAGAATAATTAATGTAAAACAGTCGTACGTATAAATATGGCTGTTTTTTTATTTGAATATCGCATACTAATTAAAAAATAAAATATTTAATGTGTTATACTAAAAACCTATTGACGTAAAAAGTATAACATATTAAAATAAAGACAGAAAGTTAAGCGGTTACAAAAAGTTTTTGGGATTATAAACTTAGGGGGAAATGAAAAATGGGAACGATCGTATGTCAAGAATGTGAAGGTACAATTGCGCACTTCGAGGATGAAAAAGTAACGGTACTTTACGGGAAATGTGGATCTTGCGGATGTGATCACACAGAGCATACAAAAGCCCAATAATGGATAGGAAATGGACAGCTAAAAGTTTTTAGGACCATAAACTTAGGGGGAAATGAAAAATGGGAACAATCGTATGCCAAGTATGTGAAGGAACAATCGGACATTTTGAGGATGAGAAAACGACAGTACTTTACGGAAAATGTGGAACAAATTGTGACTGTGCTAATAGAGATAATGCGAAAGCTTAATGATAAATAGGTAGATTACTATAAAAACTCAGGGGGAAATGAAAAATGGGAACAATCGTATGCCAAGTATGTGAAGGAACAATTGGACATTTTGAAGATGAAAAATCAACAGTGCTATATGGAAAATGCGGATCTCATTGCGACTGTACTCGTAAAGAAAATACAAAAGCTTAATAATAAGAAAAAAGCGCCTACATGTGTAGGTGCTTTTTTTAATAAATTGTAGTCGTATGACCTACTGTTGCAACGATTGCATCATCTCTAATCGGAATAAATCCTATGGATGTCTGTGGAGTGTTAGGAGAGGTGTAGTGGCTCATGAGACGGCTATCAATACGGGTGATAGTATCGGTCAAGAAAGCTGAAATAAAAGCGTAAGGGACTCGTCGTTCATTTAACGAGTATATAATTTCCTCTTTTGTTTTTACACCTACGCCATGTCCGTAAAAAAAGAAATTTCCTAGATAGATTGTATTTTCCCCTTGCCACTCAATTGTAGCTGGATTCACTTGTGGATTTTTAAAATAAACGAGATCACCTGGGACAAGATCGCCACCCGTTTTTGTTATGAGCTTTAAATCTTGGTCGTAGTCCCACGTATAAAGTAAAAGATTTGCAAAGAGACGATTGAAAGTTTCCTCCTCATACAAGGAGAGTAAAGCTTTGTAAAAAATAATGATCATAGCGGTGGCGCATTCAGTTCCATATAGTTTTCCGTTTTTGAAAATATCTTGTATGGCAATGGAAGGGGGTATGTTTGGAAGGAGCTCGAATCCTCCAAGGGACGTTCTTTTCCAATACTGAGGGTTGCAAAAGGATTGTTGAAATGTGCGAAACTGAAATCCACTTTGAAAAAGTTCTAATGCAGAAGTAATAATATTAACTCGTAAATTTAGGTCAAAGCTGAGTTCATCAGATGTTCGGAAGGAATAAATTTCTTGATTTCCTGCCATTATAGATAAAATTTGTTGTTTCTCAGCTGCAAATGGCTCATATTCATTTGTGATATAAGGATGTACAATAGAACGGCCTATTACAATCATAATAGTATCCCCACCTATACATTACATTACTCAATATCGTATGAGAAAAGGGAAAAAGGGTGAAAGAAAAGCCTATCAACTGATAGGCTTGTACTCTTTAATCACACGTAACGTTTGTAATGTCATATCTTCAGGACCTTGTACAGGTAAACCCGCTTCTAAGTTTTTACGAATATATTCTAAGTTATCTTGTGTAATAATTTCCCCCGGAGTAAAGATTGGAATCCCTGGCGGATAAACCATAACGAAATCAGCTATAATACGACCTGCTGCATTTTCAAATGGGATGACTTCTGTTTCAGAATAAAAAGCATCTCGAGGAGAAAGTGCTAACACTGGTATTTCTGGAATTTCTACTTGTATTTGAACACCTTTATCAGCTTTACTTCTAAATGTTGCTGCTAAATCTTGTAATGCTGTAATAAGTGTATTTGTCTCACTTTCAGTATCCCCAAAAGTGACAAGACATAGTATGTTGTATAAATCTGAGAGTTCTACTTCAATGTTATATTGCTCTCTAAGCCATACTTCAGCCTGATGGCCTGTAATACCTAAATCTTTCACAGATACAATTATCTTTGTAGGATCATAGTTAAAAGTAGCATCCGTACCTAGCATTTCTTTACCAGGACAGTAAAGATGCTCAATAGCATTTATAGCATCACGAACTTGTTCCGCTAATTGTATTGTTTGTTCTATGAGTGCCGTTCCTTCTGTAGCAAGACGTTTTCTAGCAACATCTAGGGATGCTAACAAGATGTAAGAAGTTGATGTAGTCGTAAGCATGCTAATAATAGATTGAACATGTTTTACGTTCACAAGACCTTCTTTTACATTTAGAATAGAACTTTGCGTTAAAGATCCACCTAATTTGTGAACACTTGTTGCTGCCATATCTGCACCGGCTTGCATCGCTGACATCGGCAGTTCATCGTGAAAATGAATATGAACACCATGTGCTTCATCAACGAGTACAGGGATATCGTAAGAATGTGCTAATTGTACAATCTGTTCCAAGTCCGCAGCAAAGCCAAAGTATGTTGGATTAATAACAAGTAAGCCTTTCGCATCTGAGTGCTCTTCAAGTGCCTTTTTGACAGATTGAATTGTGATTCCATGTGAAATACCAAGTTTTGGATCGATTTCAGGATGCATGAAAATAGGTTTTGCACCTGAGAAAATAATAGCTGACATTACTGATTTATGCACGTTTCGTGGCACTAGTATTTTGTCACCAGGACCGCAAACGCTCATCACCATTGTCATTATTGCACCACTTGTACCTTGAATAGAAAAGAAAGTATGATCTGCACCAAATGCAGCGGCTGCTAAATCTTGTGCTTCTTTAATCATACCTTTTGGATGATGTAAATCATCGAGCGGCGCAATATTAATTAAATCAATTGCTAATGCATTATGCCCAATAAATTCGCGAAATTCAGGATCCATGCCCTGTCCTTTTTTATGACCTGGAATATGGAATTGAATTGGATTTCGCTTACTGTGCTCAACTAAAGCGGTAAACAATGGTGTTTCGTATTGGGACAATCTATACACCCCTTCTTTTTTTAATATTTATTAGAGTTTGTTTTATATAATCTTGTTCTAAAAAAGTTAAGTTTTTTTTAGAATGAGACTTGTTTTTCTGCCATTCACAAAAGCTTTTCTGAGATGGGAGCTTCACTTTATTTTCTATAAAACAAAAGCATTATATCACCAATAATTATAGATGTATAGCAAAAAATATTTTTACGGTGAGTATGTTAAATAATTGTTTCCTACTAGCTTCTATAGGAAGACAATTCCATTAAAATGAGTAAATAGTGTATAATGCAAAGTGGCTATAGTGAAGAAGAAAAAAACTCTTTAAAATAGCGTATTGAAATAAGAAGAAATGATAAATGAGGTGCAAAATGGAATATCAATATCCGTTAGATTACGATTGGTCAAATGAGGAAATGGTTACAATTGTGAAGTTTTATGAAGCGATTGAGCAAGCATATGAAAAAGGAATTATAAGAGAAGAGTTAATGGGGTTATATCGTCGTTTTAAAGAGATTGTTCCATCGAAAGCAGAAGAAAAGAAAATTGATAAGGAGTTTCAAGAAGTAAGTGGATATTCTATATACCGTGCGATTCAAAGGGCTAAAGAAATCGAAGAGCAAAAGCTTGTGAAAATGTAAAAATATTTTGAAAAATAAAAACTGAAGTGATATAATGTGATAACAACTAAAAACGGACAATATAAATTGTCCGTTTTCTACTATCGATTACAAAGAGAATATAGAGGAAGGAGTGATTGCATCGTAGATTCAATCTTAGCAAGGAATTGTTCGTTGGTCATTGCTGAAAACTCCTCTGGTGATATATGAATACCAACTAATAATTCTGCTTTTTTCACAGTAGCTAGCCGTTCAATCATCTTTTGTAAGTCTTCTGTCTCGAGTGTTTTATGTAATTTTACACTTGGTTTAGTATGGTCAATGGACCAAACGAAGTCATTTGGAATATTTGTTTTTAAATCATTTAAATGTTCTAAGAAGGCGTGAGCCGTCTCCACTTTTTGTGGACACTCATAGATTAAACCAAAGTATATGAAGGCATGAGTACCCCATAATCCAATTTGGAAATGTGGTAGCATTTTATATCCTCGTTTATTTGTTGAAAAAGCAACCCAAGTATCGTTTGGTGGATTGACTTTGCGACGTGCGTGTTTTGCTACATGATAAAAAAAGTTCTCATCAGTTTGTTTGGATAAATACGCTGCAAACTGTTCCCCTAAAGCTTCTAGCTTAGGATGAATGTTCGTTTTAATTGCACTCATTCGTTCTTCGAGACCATCAACTGTAAAGACCTCAAAATCAGTTGATTTGAATGTTTGTAGTGTCATGATTGTTCCTCCAACTCCTATTTTGCTTTTATTTTAGCATAGCTTGTACTATTCATAAAAAAAACAGCACAAAAAAATTTAAATAAAAAAATATAATTTTGTTGCATAGATGATTTATCCAACATAGTATAGTATAAAACAAAAAATCAGAAAATTGAATCAATTCTAGTCCGAGGGCAGACGAATATTGGGAGGAGGCAAATAATATGAGACAGGTGATTAATGCGTTAAAGAGAACAGATGCTGAAAAGAGAATACCGGTGCTACGTTTGGAGCTAGATTATGAATTAGCCACTTTATACGATGCAATGATGGAAAATGATAAACAGAAAAAAGAAGAGTGTGTACAAAAGTTAGAAGTGTTAAGACTTGAAATGATTCGTTTAGAAGCGTAATAATAGTATATGTATAAAAAATTAGTTGGTGCGAACCTTATAAAGGGTTCGTTTTTTCTGTGAACAGTATAGATCGGAGTGTTTAAACATGCAAGAAGTATGGAAAGACATCGATGCACACGCCAAGCAGTGGATTCGAGATGCGGGAGAGCGTTTAATGGCATCAATGAAAAAAGCACTTATTATAGAAACGAAATCCAATGCAGCTGATTTAGTAACAAATATGGATCGAGAAATAGAACAGTTTTTAATTGGGAAAATTAAAGAAACATTCCCGAATCATAGTATTTTAGGGGAAGAAGGTTATGGAGATGAGGTAACTTCTTCTGATGGGGTTGTTTGGTTAATTGATCCAATTGATGGCACAATGAACTTTGTTCATCAAAAGAGAAATTTTGCAATTTCAATTGGAATTTATGAGAACGGTATCGGAAAGATTGGACTTATTTATGATCCAGTTCATGATGAATTATATCATGCGTTAAAGGGGACTGGAGCATTTTGTAATGAAGTACCAATAACTTTATTGGAAAAAGGGACTGTAGAGCAAGGTATTGTAGCTTTAAATGCGATATGGCTTACCGACAATCCATTGCTTAATATGGAAAGTATGATGGCACTTGTTAAGAAAGCAAGGGGCACGAGATCATATGGCTGTGCAGCGTTAGAGATGGTATACGTTGCAACAGGAAGAATAGATGCATATGTAACGCCGAGATTATCACCGTGGGATTTTGGCGGGGGACAGATAATTGTAGAGGAAGTTGGAGGCAAGGTGACAACATTTTCTGGGGCACCGCTTTCTATCGTAGAGAAAAGCAGCGTATTAGTTGCAAAACCAGGGGTGTATGAAGAGGTGTTACGATTTATATCTGAGTAACAAAAAAAGTAAGAGGCTGTATACTCGCTTCTTACTTTTTGACGTTATTGCGATTTGCGCATTTTTCTTTTTGTTACAAAACCGTATCCAACTGTAACAAATGTGCCGATAATGCAAATGATAATACCGATGGGACTATTTTCAGCAACCATAATGCCGATACCGATTAAGAAAATAACACCGATAATTGCAGTTAATAAAAAGCGATATTGAATGTGTTCCATTTCTTCACCCTCCAATTTCATTTTACTTTCACAAAAGTAAGAATACAACTATATTTTCATTCTTGATTTTATTTTGATTGCCATTGTATCCCCTTCGCTCTTATAATAGAGAAGGATTAAAAAGACATTAGGAGTTGGACATGTTGAAAAAACGACAAGATTTACGTAATATAGCAATTATTGCCCACGTTGACCATGGTAAAACAACACTTGTTGACCAGTTATTACGTCAAGCGGGGACTTTCCGTGCGAACGAACACGTTGAAGAACGCGCAATGGATTCAAATGATCTAGAAAGAGAACGCGGTATTACAATTTTAGCGAAGAATACTGCGATTCACTATGAAGATAAACGAATTAACATTTTAGATACACCAGGTCACGCTGACTTCGGTGGAGAAGTAGAACGTATTATGAAAATGGTTGATGGCGTTTTACTTGTTGTTGATGCATATGAAGGTTGTATGCCACAAACACGATTTGTTTTAAAGAAAGCTCTTGAGCAAAACTTAACTCCAATCGTAGTTGTAAACAAAATTGACCGTGACTTCGCTCGTCCTGATGAAGTAGTTGATGAAGTAATCGACTTATTCATCGAACTTGGTGCAAACGAAGATCAATTAGAGTTCCCAGTTGTATTTGCATCAGCAATGAACGGAACAGCAAGCTTAGATTCAAACCCAGCAAATCAAGAAGAGAATATGAAATCATTATTTGATACAATTATTGAACATATTCCAGCACCAATTGATAACAGCGAAGAGCCACTTCAATTCCAAGTAGCACTTCTTGATTACAACGACTATGTTGGACGTATCGGGGTTGGACGCGTATTCCGCGGTACAATGAAGGTTGGACAACAAGTTGCATTAATGAAGGTTGACGGAACTGTAAAACAATTCCGCGTAACAAAATTATTTGGTTACATTGGATTAAAACGTCAAGAAATTGAAGAAGCAAAAGCTGGAGATTTAGTAGCTGTTTCTGGTATGGAAGACATTAACGTTGGTGAAACGGTATGTCCGGTTGAGCATGAAGATGCGTTACCATTATTACGTATTGATGAGCCAACACTACAAATGACGTTCCTTGTAAATAACAGCCCATTTGCAGGTCGTGAAGGTAAATACATTACATCTCGTAAAATTGAAGAGCGTCTTCGTTCACAATTAGAAACAGATGTAAGTTTACGTGTAGATAATACAGATTCTCCTGATGCGTGGATCGTATCTGGACGTGGAGAACTACATTTATCTATCTTAATCGAAAACATGCGTCGTGAAGGTTATGAGTTACAAGTATCTAAGCCAGAAGTAATCATTAAAGAAGTTGATGGCGTAAGATGTGAGCCTGTAGAGCGTGTACAAATCGATGTACCTGAAGAATACACTGGTTCTATTATGGAATCTATGGGTGCACGTAAAGGTGAAATGTTAGATATGGTGAATAACGGAAACGGTCAAGTTCGCCTTACTTTCATGGTTCCAGCACGTGGTTTAATTGGTTACACAACAGAATTCTTAACATTAACTCGTGGTTACGGTATTTTAAACCATACATTCGATTGCTACCAACCAGTACACGCTGGACAAGTTGGTGGACGTCGCCAAGGTGTTCTAGTTTCACTTGAAACAGGAAAAGCATCACAATACGGTATTATGCAAGTTGAAGACCGTGGTGTAATCTTCGTTGAACCAGGTACAGAAGTATATGCTGGTATGATCGTCGGAGAACACACTCGTGAGAATGACTTAACAGTTAACGTTGTAAAAATGAAACAACAAACTAACATTCGTTCTGCAACGAAAGATCAAACTTCAACAATGAAAAAACCACGCTTAATGACTTTAGAAGAGTCATTAGAGTACTTAAACGATGACGAGTTCTGTGAAGTAACTCCAGAATCAATTCGTTTACGTAAAAAGATTCTTGATAAGAGCGAGCGCGAAAGAGCTGCTAAGAAAAAGAAATCTGTAGAAGCGTAAAATATTAGAATGGCTACCTTAAATTAAGGTAGCTATTTTTTTATGTTTATTTTTTAGAATATTTACTCTTTTTAGTGGACAGTATTTTTTTCGCGGGTTACTCTTGTATTAAGTACATAAAGAAATTTTATTTTTTATGAGAAGGGGGGATAAATAGTGTTAGAAAGAATGTCTTTTTTTGCGAAATTATGTAAAGTTGATGAAAATCCAGAACTAGGGATGTGGTTACTGTATGGCATCATTATTATATTAAGTGCACTTGTGTATAATTTAGGTTTTGCAAGAAAACTATCAATAATAAAAAATATAGTGATATATATATCGTTAGCGATTGGATGTACAGTGTTAACTTTCTTTGCAGTTTTTTTACCTGTTGGAGAGGGACTTGTTGTAGCGGCAATTGTACTTGGGATTTATAGGTTACGATTACGTCAAGCAAGACAACAAAAAGTAGGATGAGGGGAGAAGTTTTATGCGTTCAGTACAAGATGCGTTATATAATTGGTTAACAATTAAAACAGTTGCCGAAGCACGGCCGGATGATAGTGCTGCAAAAGAAACGTATTTGTTATTTCAAAATATGATATATGAAGAACACAAATTGAGGAATGTGGAAGTTAAAAAGAACGAGGAAATGTATTTGATTACATATGAAATGAATGGAGAAAGAAAATTTGCAAGGTTTCCGTTAGAAGCTATTGATTGTTTCTTGGATCAGATGAATCGTGAGCCTGAAAAAT
This sequence comes from Bacillus thuringiensis, assembly GCF_001455345.1. Taxonomy (GTDB): domain Bacteria; phylum Bacillota; class Bacilli; order Bacillales; family Bacillaceae_G; genus Bacillus_A; species Bacillus_A thuringiensis_N. The sequence goes on along the minus strand of NZ_CP013274.1, from coordinate 3,894,846 downwards.
ATAAATAAGTCCTTATCTAAATGATTAAGGACTTATTTATATTTTACCAATCGTCTTCGACTTTTTTATCACGGTATAAACGGAAGCTACCACTTGCATGACGTTCCATCGTACGTTCTGCAATTCGTTCCGAACATTCCATGCACATATATGTATGAATAGGGCGATTACGCAGTTTTTTTGCCATAGGATTTTCATCATCTAACATATCTTTTTTATCACAAATCATACATTTGACTCTCATGTCGTCACCTCAATACGAATTCTATCAGTATAAGTATATCATGGAAGTGTAATGTTTTTGAATAATAGCGGGAAAAAATAATATTTTCGCAATTCGAAAAATAAGTTATGATAAGGATATATTAAGTATATTTGGAGGTGGAAATATGGCGAATATAGTAGAGCCTACATTAACAGATGATTTAGTACAATCGTTACGTAAAGAGTGTATTGTTATGGTAGCAACAACAGATTTTGAAAAACAAGTTCCTAACGTAAGTGCTATTTCTTGGGTGTATGCAGTGAGTAAAACTAGTATTCGATTTGCAGTAGATCAACGTTCACGTATTGTGGAAAATATACGGCATAGTACAGGGGTGGTATTGACTATAATGGCGAATGATTCCGTATTTTCCATAAGTGGTGCAGGTGAAATTTTGACTGATAGAATGGAAGGCATTCCTCTAAAATTAACTGTAATAGAAGTAAATGTACAAGAAGTACGTGATGTTATGTTTTATGGTGCAAAACTTGCAACTGAACCAACATATGAAAAAACATATGATCTTCGGGCAGCAAAGAAGCTCGATAACCAAGTGTTAGTAGGAATGAAAGAATTATAAATGCGATAAATAAGAAAGCCAGTTAGTAACTTTTGTAATTAGTTATTGTGATTTTATGTTAATAATTATAATTAAAAGTAATATATTGAATAGAAATGAATAAAAAATAAATAAAAGGTTTAATGGCTATAAATTTCGATTCTACCTCGTTTATACGGTACATATAATTATAACAATGGTTCGTCCATATTTTTTGGATGAAACCCTTGTTCTACAAATTTAAAAGTGGAGTCAGGGGGTAACAGGTTGGATAAAATTTATGTGTTAGATACGAATGTACTTTTGCAGGATCCTTTATCTATTTTTTCATTTGAAACCAATGAAGTAGTGATTCCAGCAGTTGTATTAGAAGAGGTTGATTCGAAAAAACGTTATATGGATGAAGTAGGACGAAACGCTCGTTATGTATCTAAGTTAATAGACAAATTTCGTGAAATAGGAAAGCTGCATGAAAGTATTCCGCTAGAAAACGGCGGTACATTTCGTATTGAATTAAATCATCGTTCATTTGTTCAACTACAAGATATTTTTGTAGAAAAAACAAATGATAATCGAATTTTAGCTGTAGCAAAAAATCTATCTTTAGAAGAACAAGAAAAAGAGGACGGGAAGTCTGTTATTTTAGTAAGTAAAGACGTGCTCGTAAGGGTAAAAGCTGATGCGATTGGTTTGAAGGCGGAAGATTATTTAAGTGATCGTGTAATTGAAGTAGATAATATATATTCAGGATTTTTAGAAGGATATATATCAAAAGAGCAATTGGATTATTTTTATGAAAAAGGCGAATTGCCTTTATCCGAAATTGCAAATCATCCTTTTTATCCAAATCAATTTGTAGTAATGAAAGATGCATTAGGAGGATCTAGTTCAGCACTTGGTATTGTTGATCACTTAGGTAAGAAGGTAAAGAAACTTATTTTTCACAATGAACAAGTATGGGGAATACGACCACGAAATGTACAGCAAATTATGGGATTAGAATTGTTGCTTCGTGAAGATATTCCGCTAGTAACGTTAACGGGGAAAGCTGGTACAGGAAAAACATTACTCGCGTTGGCTTCGGGGCTCATGCAAACGGAAGATTTAGGGCTATATAAAAAACTACTCGTTGCAAGGCCGATTGTTCCAGTCGGAAAAGATATCGGTTATTTACCAGGAGAAAAAGAAGAAAAGTTAAGACCGTGGATGCAACCGATTTTTGATAATCTAGAGTATTTATTTAATACGAAAAAGCCCGGAGAGTTAGATGCTATTTTAGCTGGAATGGGCTCGATTGAAGTAGAAGCTCTTACCTATATACGTGGAAGAAGTATTCCAGATCAGTTCATTATAATTGACGAAGCACAAAATTTAACGAAGCATGAAGTGAAAACGATATTAACAAGGGTAGGAGAAAAAAGTAAAATTGTATTAATGGGAGATCCTCAGCAAATCGATCATCCGTATTTGGATGAATATAATAACGGTTTAACATATGTTGTAGAGAAGTTTAAAGAGCAACGTATTAGTGGTCATGTAAAGTTTGTTAAAGGGGAGCGATCTAATTTAGCTCAACTAGCTGCAGATTTATTATAAAAAGGAGTGAGCTGAGGCTCACTCCTTTTTTCTGTCAGGTATACACTTTAAATAATTGTAAATTTACGGATGTTCCGGATTGGATTTTGTCTATTAGATCCGTCATTGTAATATAAATGAACAGGTCCATCTTCTTTTAATGGTTTTCCTTCTTTTGAAAAACCAAGAATAGCATGTTTGACAGTTTCTAATGGAAGCGTTATTGTATGATCTACTGTTTCAATCTCGACTTGCGTAGCGTCATCTGAAATTTCGGCGTTAGCAAGGAAGGGATGAAAGGGTATACCGAACGTTCCGGTAATTAGCTGTTCTTTTTTATATTTCTTTACACTTTGTTGTATCGGCGGGAAGGCAGCACCATCACGGATTTCGCGATCCCAATGTTCTGAAGTGTTTTTTAAATAAGCTTCTAGTTCTGAAGTGTTTTCTCTCGTTTCATCAAAGTAAGTTGTCAAATCTACTTTTCGATCATCAAAGATCCAAACGGTTGGATCGATAGTGATTGGAAAACGAACTTTTCCATTGATAAATAAAATTTCGCTCATTGTTGTTCCCCCATTTGTGTTATACTCCCACTTTTCAGTATAATAGTATTAGACACTATTGTCACAAAAAATGTTTCTATTGCAATTTATTAAAACTATCGCTAATATTAATAGATAGGAGAGAGTAGGACGGAAACGGAGGGAATCAATTTGGCGTCTGAGACAGTATCAAATCATCAGGAAAAGGCACTAGCCCTTCTACAAGCGGATGCGGAGAAGATTTTAAGACTTATTAAGGTGCAAATGGACCATCTTACAATGCCGCAATGTCCATTATATGAAGAAGTGTTAGACACGCAAATGTTTGGACTATCCCGCGAAGTCGATTTTGCAGTTCGCCTTGGTCTTATTGCAGAAGAACAAGGGAAAGCAATGCTAGGAGAGCTTGAACGTGAGTTATCTGCACTTCATGAAGCATTTACAAACAAACAACAATAACGGGTTCAAATAGGGGGGCTCAAACTGAAAAAGTTTGGGCTTTTTATTTGTATAATAAAGCAGGAAGAATCAATGTACATATGGAATACAACAATAATTAAATTGAAACAGAGAGAGGAAATGAAATGAAAAGAGTATGGAAATCAATGGATTATTCATTATTACTTCCTCTTGTTATCTTATGTGTGTTAGGAGTTATAATGGTATATAGTTCTAGTTCCATTGTCGCGATTTCGTCGAAAAATAACTGGCCAGCAGATCACTTTTTTAAAAAACAATTAGTTGCTCTTGCTATTGGAACGGTAATACTTGTGATTGTAGTTATAATTCCTTACAAATTGTGGAGGAAAAAAATAGTTCTTGCAGCGATGGGGTTAGGAAGTATTGGTTTACTAACAGCAGCTTTCCTTTTCGGTAAGGTAATCAATGGTGCAAAAGGATGGATACTAGGTATACAGCCAGCTGAGTTTGTAAAAATAGCAGTTATTATTACGCTAGCAAGTTTTTTTGCTAAGAAACAAGAGAGGCAAACCCCTTTTTTTCAAGGGATAATACCTCCCTTATTTGTTGTCGGTGGATCGATGGTATTAATTTTATTACAAAATGATTTAGGGACTGACATATTAATAGGTGGAACAGTGTTAATTATGTTCTTCTGTTCAGGAGTTAACGTTAACTTGTGGATAAAAAGATTTTTATTAACATCTGTCGTGTGGATTCCAGCGTTGTATTTTATTGGAAACTATAAATTGAGTCAATACCAAAAAGCACGATTTTCAGTTTTTCTTGATCCGTTTAACGATCCCCAAAATGATGGATTCCAATTAATTAATTCCTTTATTGGAATTGCCTCAGGTGGGTTAAATGGTAGAGGACTAGGAAATAGTATACAAAAGTATGGCTACTTACCAGAGCCGCAAACGGATTTTATTATGGCGATTATATCTGAAGAACTAGGTTTTATAGGTGTAGCTATCATTTTAATCTGTTTACTACTTATTATCATTCGTTCGTTTAGAGTGGCACAAAAATGTAAAGATCCATTTGGAAGTTTAATTGCAATCGGAATTGCAAGTTTAATTGGAATACAAACATTTGTTAATGTTGGTGGTATGTCTGGATTAATACCGCTTACAGGGGTACCTTTACCGTTTATTAGTTATGGTGGTAGTTCTTTATTGGCTAATCTAATTGCGATGGGTATATTATTAAATGTTGCTAGTCATGTAAAACGACAAGAGAAACAACAAAATGAGATAATGAAAGAAAGAGAACAAGATGGACCACGTCTTGTAGTTGTAAAATAAAAAAACACATTGTGCTTTAGAGCGCGATGTGTTTTTTTTTTAGAAATATTAAATGTGATACATTAATTAGTATTTATAATAAAAAATATATCACATTTAATTTAATGTGATATACAATTAAGTTGTTAGAAAAGGAAGAGGTATGCTATACTATTTTTGTGAAACAAATTGCACAGAAAACTTATCATTTGTTAAAAAATAAGGTATGATGGATAAAAATAAAGTGAAGCTTTCTAAGTATAATATAATGTGGAAAGTGAAGAACTTCACGCTTTTTAAGGTGTGTATATATTTTATCTCTAGAGTGGTAGGAAAGTAGAGGGGGAAAATCATGACAAAGCTGCAACGTATTCAAAAAGTATTGGTAGCTAACCGTGGAGAGATTGCAATTCGTGTGTTTCGAGCTTGTTCGGAACTTGGATTAAAAACAGTTGCAATCTATTCGAAAGAGGATAGTGGTTCTTATCATCGCTATAAAGCCGATGAGTCCTATTTAGTTGGGGAAGGAAAAAAACCAATTGATGCTTATCTAGATATTGAAGGCATTATTGAGATTGCAAAAAGTAATCATGTAGATGCAATCCACCCTGGATATGGTTTCTTGTCAGAAAATATTCAATTCGCGAAACGTTGCGAAGAAGAAGGAATTATCTTTATCGGTCCGAAAAGTAAGCATTTAGATATGTTTGGAGATAAAGTGAAAGCAAGAACACAAGCGCAGCTAGCACAAATCCCAGTTATACCTGGTAGTGATGGTCCAGTAGATTCATTAGAAGAAGTCGAAAAATTTGCTGAAAAGTATGATTACCCGATTATTATTAAAGCGTCCCTTGGTGGTGGCGGTCGTGGTATGCGTATTGTGCGTACTAGTGAGGAATTAGGAGAATCATATAATCGAGCAAAATCAGAAGCGAAAGCAGCCTTTGGTAATGATGAAGTTTACGTCGAAAAATTCGTTGAAAAACCTAAACATATAGAAGTACAAATTTTAGCAGATGAAGAAGGCAATGTTGTTCATTTATACGAGCGTGACTGTTCTGTACAACGTCGTCATCAAAAAGTTGTAGAAATAGCACCGAGTGTATCACTTTCAGATGATCTGCGTCAGCGTATTTGTGATGCTGCTGTGAAGTTAACGAAAAATGTAAACTATTTAAATGCAGGAACAGTAGAATTCCTTGTAAAAGATGATGAGTTTTACTTTATTGAAGTAAATCCACGTGTTCAAGTAGAACATACGATTACAGAGATGATCACAGGAGTCGATATCGTTCAATCACAAATTTTAATAGCTGATGGACATGCATTACATAGTAAAATAGTAGGTGTTCCGAAGCAAGAGGAAGTGGTTGTACACGGATTTGCAATCCAATCTCGTGTAACAACTGAAGACCCACTAAATAATTTTATGCCGGATACAGGAAAAATTATGGCGTATCGATCAGGCGGTGGTTTTGGTGTGCGTCTTGATACAGGAAATAGCTTCCAAGGTGCAGTTATTACACCATACTACGATTCTTTACTTGTAAAAGTTACAACTTGGGCACTTACTTTTGAGCAAGCTGCTGCAAAAATGGAACGTAACTTAAAAGAATTCCGTATTCGTGGTATTAAAACAAATATTCCATTCCTAGAGAATGTAGTAAAACATAAAAACTTCTTATCAGGAGAATATGATACTTCGTTTATTGATGTGTCACCTGAACTATTCTTGTTCCCGAAACGTAAAGACCGCGGAACGAAAATGTTAAATTATATTGGTTCAGTAACAGTAAATGGCTTCCCAGGAGTAGGGAAAAAAGAAAAGCCAATATTCCCAGATGCTCGTATTCCATGTTTAAAACATTCAGAGCCAATCCAAAATGGAACGAAACAAATTTTGGACGAGCGTGGAGCAGATGGATTAGTAAAATGGGTACAGGATCAAAACCGTGTACTTTTAACGGATACAACATTCCGTGATGCACATCAGTCATTACTTGCAACTCGTATTCGTACAAAAGATTTACATCAAATTGCAGAGCCAACAGCGAGAATGTTACCGAATTTATTCTCAGCGGAAATGTGGGGCGGTGCAACGTTTGATGTTGCATATCGTTTCTTAAAAGAAGATCCATGGGAACGATTACTAGATCTTCGTGAAAAAATGCCAAACGTTTTATTCCAAATGTTACTTCGCTCTTCAAACGCAGTAGGTTACAAAAACTATCCGGATAATTTAATTCAAAAGTTTGTGGAATGTTCTGCGCAAGCTGGAATTGACGTGTTCCGTATTTTTGATAGCTTAAACTGGGTAGAAGGTATGAGAGTTGCAATTGATGCTGTACGAGATACTGGTAAAATTGCAGAAGCAACAATGTGCTATACAGGAGATATTCATGATCCGTTACGTAGTAAATATGATTTAAATTACTATAAAAACTTAGCAAAAGAGTTAGAAGCATCAGGGGCTCACATTTTAGGTATTAAAGATATGGCGGGCTTATTAAAACCAAATGCAGCATATGATCTGGTTTCAGCATTAAAAGAGACGGTATCGATTCCGATTCACCTGCACACACACGATACGAGTGGCAATGGTATATTAACGTATACGAAGGCAATTGAAGCAGGTGTTGACATTGTCGATGTAGCGGTAAGTTCTATGGCTGGTCAAACGTCACAACCAAGTGCGAACACGCTATACTATGCGTTAGGCGGAAATGAAAGACAGCCAGACGTTAATATAGAATCATTAGAAAAATTATCTCATTACTGGGAAGATGTACGTAAATACTACGCACCGTTTGAAAGTGGTATGAATGCTCCTCATACAGAGGTATATATGCACGAAATGCCAGGCGGACAGTATAGTAATTTACAACAACAAGCGAAAGCGGTTGGTTTAGGAGATCGCTTCGATGAAGTGAAAGTAATGTACCGCCGTGTGAATGACATGTTTGGCGATATTGTTAAAGTAACGCCATCATCTAAAGTTGTCGGTGATATGGCATTATTTATGGTTCAAAATCACTTAACAGAACAAGATGTTTTAGAGCGTGGGCATTCTATGGACTTCCCAGGGTCTGTCGTTGAAATGTTCTCAGGAGATTTAGGACAACCATATGGTGGCTTCCCGAAAAAGTTACAAGAAATTATTTTAAAAGGGAAAGAACCATTAACAGTAAGACCGGGTGAATTATTAGAGCCAGTAGATTTTGACGCGTTAAAAGAAGAGCTATTCCATAAACTTGGACGCGAAGTGACAATTTTTGATGTGGTTGCATATGCATTATATCCAAAAGTATTTATGGATTACGAAAAAGTTGCTGAGCTTTATGGAAGTGTATCTGTTCTTGATACTCCGACATTCTTCTACGGTATGAGACTTGGTGAAGAAATCGATGTGGAAATTGAGCAAGGTAAAACATTGATGGTTAAACTAGTATCAATCGGAGAGCCTCAGCCAGATGGAAATCGTATTCTTTACTTGGAGTTTAACGGTCAACCACGTGAGATTGTTGTGAAAGACGAAAGTGTGAAAACGACAGTTGCACAACGTGTGAAAGGAAACCGTGAAAATCCAAACCACATTAGTGCAACAATGCCAGGAACGGTCATTAAAGTCGTTGTAAAAGAAGGCGATGAAGTGAGAAAAGGCGATTCTATGGCAATTACTGAAGCGATGAAAATGGAAACGACAGTTCAAGCGCCGTTCAATGGAAAAGTGAAAAAAGTATATGTTAACGATGGAGATGCAATTCAAACGGGTGACTTACTCATTGAATTAGATCACTAAAATAAAAAAGAGCTGTGGAAATGCAGCTCTTTTTCTTTCTTGTAAAAAAACACCTTGCCAATTCGGCAAGGTGTTTTAATTTATTTTGTTTGTTTAGAAGTTGATGCAGCTTCTTTTGCATTCACTTTACTTCTTGTACCTAACATAACTAAATAGCATAGTACAGCAAACAAGCAAGAAATGAATAGTGAGTGTAATAATGCCATTGCTAAACTAGCATTTGTAAATACGACTAAAATTCCTACGATAGCTTGAAGTGTAACAAGGATAAATGAAATGATCCATCCCCAGTATACGACAGGTTGCTGCTTGTAATGACGTATAGCGAGAATCATCGCGTATAGTATCCAAGCGAAAATTAACATTGCTGCAACTCTATGTCCCATTTGAACCCATTCATGGAGTTGAGTTGGCATAGGTCTATTTTTGCTACATAAAGGGAAGTCTGGACAGGCTAAGCTAGCTCGTTCGTGACGTACTAAAGCTCCTGTGTAGACAACGAGATAACAGTAAATTGTTACACCATAAATATGAAATTTCATTTTTTTGTCCATAATAAGTGAACGTGCATCAAATTTTTGGTCAATTTCAAAGATAAGACACGTTAATAAAATAACAGAAGCAAATGAAATTAAGGAAATACCGAAATGGATAGCAAGTACAGCGGGCATTTGTCCCCAAACAACTGCTGCAGCCCCCATTAATGCTTGTGCAACTAAAAATACGAAGGATAAAATTGCTAACGTTTTTGTTTCGCGCACATGTTTATAATATTTCCAGGACAAAATACAAAGGAGAGTGACAAGAATTCCTGCGGATCCTGATGTAAGGCGGTGACTCAGTTCAATAATAGTTTCCATTGATAAATTAGATGGAACAAATTCACCGTTACAAAGCGGCCATGATTTACCGCAGCCTTGGCCAGAACCCGTTTTTGTAACTAAGGCGCCTCCTAATAAAACTATTAATAAATCAAGACTCGTAATGACTGCTAACCATTTAATAAAGCGTTGCAATCTCGTTCACCATCTTTCTGCTATGAAGTTATTGCGAAATATTTTCATTCCATTATGTATAGAATAAAACGCGCTAGTTCCTATGATATATAAAAAATAATAAAATAGCAAAGAAATGGCGGGGGAAGACAGGGGAGAGAAAATGGGTGTAGAAATAGGATGTATAAGGAAAAAATTAGGGAGAAAATAGGCGATTTTGAAAAGAAATGGGGAGAATACGTGTTAAATATGACAAAAAAGTTTATGATAGAAGGTAACATCATGTTATGATAAGGACAAGTAAGAATTAAGTTTTTTATGTTCGACACAAAAAGTTCATGTTTTCTTCACAAAATGTTCGGGAAATGTGATTTAATATATTGGAGTATGGGCGTAGATTAGTAGTAGAATGGGTTAACAATGTTTCTACTGTAATAATATTGCTATATAGAAGCGAAATATTTCATTTGAAATAGGCGCAAAAAGAAAGATGAAAGTTTTAAGAGGGGGTTAAAGTGATGAACCATGCAACAAGTGAGCTGCATGATGAGTCTGCTGTTACAAGTGTACCGGAAACAACTCGGTTACAAGATTTAAAAGCACTCGTTAAAATGGGGATTGTAAACTCAAATACACTTACTGTATTTACAGGATTTTGGTTGGCATTACACTTTAATGGACTAAGTGTGATGGACAATCTGGATAAGTTATTTTTTACAATCGTTGGTTCTGGATTAGTTATGGCAGGGGTATGTTGTTTAAACAACTACATTGATCGAGACATCGATCCATTAATGGAAAGAACAAAGACCCGTCCAACGGTTACTGGAAAGTATAAACCAGGATTTGCACTTACATTTGGATTAGTTATATTACTTCTTGGATTTGTATTTTTATTATTAACAACACCAATGGCAGTGTTAATGGGGTTTATTGGTGCTTTCACATATGTTGTTCTATATAGTTTATGGACAAAGAGAAAGTATACACTAAATACTGTTGTAGGTAGTATCTCTGGTGCAGTTCCACCTTTAATTGGATGGGCAGCAATCGATCCATCTTTAGGCCATCCAATTGCTTGGATGTTATTTTTGATTATGTTTATTTGGCAAATCCCACATTTCCTTGCATTAGCAATGAAACGTGTTGATGAATATCGAAATGCAGGAATCCCAATGCTTCCTGTAGTTCATGGATTTGAAATTACGAAACGCCAAATTATGATTTGGACAGTATGTTTATTGCCACTACCATTTTATATGAGTGGACTAGGGATAACATTTATGGTAATTGCAACTTTGCTTAACATCGGATGGATCATTTTAGGATTTTATGGCTTCCGTAAGAAAGATGACATCAAATGGTCCGTACAAATGTTTGTTTATTCCCTAAATTATTTAACAATCTTATTTGTATCAATGATTGTAGTTACATTCTTCTAAGACAACGACATAATTGGATTTCTTTACGTTGAGATTTACTTTACTTAACTATAAAGTACAATCTAATTCACAAGGAAAGTGGGGGTTGTTTGTATGAAGAAACAGTGGCGACTGCTTTCGTTCGTTTCACTGCTGGCTTTACTGTTAGGGGGATGCGGTAAAGCCTTTCAATCTACTTTAATTCCGCAAGGAGAAGTAGCAAAAATGCAATATGATTTGCTCTTACTCGCAACTGCGATTATGGTAGGAGTAGTACTAGTAGTTACTATTATTTTCTTATATGTAATTGTGCGTTTCCGACAAAAGAAGGGTCAGGAAGATTATATTCCGGAGCAAGTTGAAGGGAATCACAAACTAGAAATTATATGGACAGTTATTCCGATTATTCTTTTGTTAATCTTAGCTGTTCCGACGGTTACATATACATTCAAACTTGCTGATGTAAGTGCGATGGAGAAAAAGAATATTGATAAAGATACTATCGTTGTTGATGTAACAGCGAATCTTTATTGGTGGGAATTTTCTTATAAATCAGAAAAAATAGTAACTTCTCAAGATTTAGTCATCCCCACAGGTAAGAAAGTGTATTTGAATTTGAAGGGTGCCGATATTAAACATTCATTTTGGGTTCCATCTTTAGCTGGGAAAATGGATACAAATACAGATAATGTGAACAAAATGTGGTTAAAGGCAGACAAATCGGGCACTTATAATGGTTTTTGTACAGAATTTTGCGGCCCATCACATTCTTTAATGCAATTCAAAGTGAAAGCTTTAGATGAAAGCGAGTACAAAAAGTGGCTTGCTGATATGAAGAAGATTGATGGGAAGAAAGAAGTAGCTTCAACAAAGGCGCAAGAGGGCCAAGAAATATTTAATAAAAGCTGTATTGGTTGTCACGCAGTTGGATCTAATGATAGTAGACCACCTTCCGCTCGTATCGCACCAAACTTAGCAAACTTTGCGGATCGCGATATGGTTGCCGGTATTGCCGAAAACAATGAAGAAAACTTAAAAAAATGGCTGAAAGATCCTGAAAATATGAAACCAGGAAATAAAATGACTGGTAAATATGGCAACTTAACGGATGATCAAATTGATGCATTAAATGCATACTTACAAACGTTAAAAGTTGAAAAGTAAAGAGGGATTATTCGCGAAGGGGAGGTTGAAAACGTGAGTTCTGTAGCAAAAAAACAGGGGATGGGTGCTGTCATATGGGATTATTTAACGACAGTAGACCATAAAAAGATTGCCATTCTCTATTTAATTGCAGGTGGATTGTTTTTTGTAATAGGCGGAATAGAAGCTCTATTTATTCGCCTTCAATTAGCGATTCCTAACAACGCTTTTCTTGTTGGGGATGCTTATAATCAAGTATTAACGATGCACGGTACAACAATGATTTTCCTCGCAGCTATGCCACTCGTGTTTGCATTTATGAACGCCGCTGTACCACTTCAAATTGGTGCACGTGATGTAGCGTTCCCGTTTTTGAATTCACTCGGATTTTGGTTGTTTTTCTTTGGTGGAGTATTTTTAAATTTAAGTTGGTTTTTAGGTGGAGCACCTGATGCAGGATGGACATCTTATGCATCTTTAGCTTTAGCCTCTAAAGGCCATGGTGTTGATTTTTATGTACTCGGCTTGCAAATCTCCGGTATTGGTACATTAATTGGAGGTATTAACTTTCTTGTAACCATTATTAATATGCGTGCGCCAGGAATGACGTATATGCGTATGCCGATGTTTACATGGACGACATTTGTAACATCTTCGCTAATATTATTCGCTTTTCCGCCGTTAACTGTAGGATTAGGACTTTTAATGTTAGATCGTTTATTTGGAACAAGTTTCTTTAATCCAGCATTGGGCGGGAATACAATTATATGGGAGCATTTATTCTGGATTTTCGGTCATCCAGAAGTATACATTCTTATACTCCCAGCTTTCGGAATATTCTCAGAAATCTTCGCGACATTTTCGAAAAAACGATTATTTGGTTATTCGTCGATGGTGTTTGCGACAGTATTAATTGGATTCTTAGGATTTATGGTATGGGCGCATCATATGTTTACTGTTGGGCTTGGTCCAGTTGCAAATGCTATTTTCTCAGTTGCAACAATGGCAATTGCGGTTCCGACCGGTATTAAAATATTCAACTGGCTCTTTACGATGTGGGGCGGAAGTATTCGTTTTACGACACCGATGATGTGGGCAGTAGCTTTCATTCCATCATTCGTAATGGGCGGAGTTACAGGTGTTATGCTAGCATCTGCACCAGCTGATTATCAATTTCATGATAACTATTTCGTAGTAGCACACTTTCATTATGTAATCGTTGGCGGTGTTGTATTTGGTTTACTTGCAGGGGCTCATTATTATTGGCCACTCATGTTTAATAAAGTATTGAATGAAACGTTAGGGAAGATAACGTTTTGGCTATTCTTTATCGGTTTCCATTTAACGTTCTTTATTCAGCATTTCCTAGGGTTAATTGGTATGCCGCGTCGTTACTACACATATCTTGAAGGGCAAGGATTGGAGATGGGGAATATGATTAGTTCTATTGGAGCGGTGTTTATGGCTCTTGGAACGATTGTTCTTCTATTCAATGTAATTAAAACAACGGTATCAAAAGAAAAGGCTGGTCGTGATCCATGGGATGCACGTACATTAGAATGGACAATGCCAGCACCTACACCGGAATATAACTTTAAACAATTACCATTTGTTCGCGGATTAGATCCGTTTTGGATTGAAAAACGTGAAGGGAATAAAGAGATGACAGCGGCGGAACCAGTTGGTGATATTCATATGCCAAATCCATCATTTTCACCATTTATCATTTCGTTAGGGTTGTTTATAGCGGCATTCGGTGCAATGTATATGCAGGGTGGAAAAGATAAGTTTTGGTTATTAGTAGCAATTATTGGTTTAATCATTACATTTGGCACAATGTTCCTACGTTCAGTAATAGATGATCATGGATATCATATTCATAAGGAAGATTTAGAAGATAAGGGGGGCAAGGCATAATGCATGTAGATGAAAAATTAACGAATGAAACATTTCCAGCAGAGCCTGAAAAAGCAACCCTTGAGGGGAAAAATAAGTTTGTCGGTTTTTGGTTATTTCTTGGAGGCGAAACAGTATTGTTCGCTTCCTTGTTTGGCACATATTTAGCGTTGAAGAATTCTACAAATGGTGGACCGACATCTCAAGAGATGTTTCAAATGCCACTCGTTTTCATTATGACGATGCTTTTATTAACGAGTAGCTTAACGAGCGTATATGCGATGTATCATATGAAAAACTTTAACTTTAAAAAAATGCAACTTTGGCTACTAGTCACAGTGTTGCTAGGTTTAGGATTCTTAGGGTTTGAGATATATGAGTTTTATCATTATACGCATGAATTTAAGCATACTATGAGAAGTAGTGCGTTTGGTTCCGCGTTTTATGCTCTTGTTGGTACACATGGACTCCACGTATTGTTTGGGTTGTGTTGGATTTTAACATTAATCTTTAGAAATGCGAAGAGGGGTCTAAATTTATACAATGCACCGAAGTTTTATGTTGCATCGATTTATTGGCACTTTATTGACGTAGTTTGGGTGTTTATTTTCACTGTAGTATATTTAATGGGAATGGTGGGATAAACAAATGGCGATAAAGCAAACAAATAATCCTAAAGTTGATCTTGTTTATCGGAAGAGGAAAAGTGCAGAGGAAATGAAGCATCAAGTTATTACATTTGCATTAATGATTTTTTTAACATTAGTTGCATTTGTAGCAGTAGCATATCCGAAAACGTTTAGTCCGACTTTCTCAGTACCATTTATTTTACTATTAGCAGTGGTACAAGTAATTTTTCAATTGTATTATTTTATGCATATGAGTCATAGAGGACATGAAGCGGCAAGTTTCTTTCTTTATTCTGGTCTGTTAATCGGGTTAATTACAATTTTAGCTTTTATGACAATAGTATGGATTTGAAAAGTGAAGAATAAGGGAGCTTGTGTTGTCACAGCTCCCTCTTCATATTATGTGAAAGGATAACCTTAAGAAGGTAGGTGTGACAATGAGTAACTTGTGGATATTTGGTTTTCAAGCTCTATGGAGTCCAATCTTTTTATTATTTATGCTTTCGATCCTTATTGGGTACTTTTTAATTATCGGGCCATATAGAATGCGATTTGAACATGCGACAAAGGTGAGTAAGAAGCAAGTTTTCTATTTTACGACCGGGATTGTTCTTTTGTATTTTGTAAAGGGAGGGCCTATTGATTTAATTGGTCATATTATATTTAGTGCACATATGTTTGAAATGGCAGTTATGTATATTGCAGTTCCGCCGTTATTGTTGCTTGGTATACCAGTTTGGTTATATCGTTATATTACTTCCTTTAAGTTCGTTCAAATTATATTAAAGGTATTTGCTAAGCCACTTATTGCATTGTTTGTATTTAATGGCCTGTTTTCTTTTTATCATTTACCAGTTGTTTTTGATACAGTAAAACAAAGTCAAATTGCTCATCCTATTTGTCTAGCTATATTGTTCTTTACGGCGATCATGATGTGGTGGCCGATGCTAAATCCATTACCAGAATATCAAACGTTAAGTGATATAAAGAAACTTGGTTATATGTTTGCTAATGGTATATTATTAACGCCAGCTTGCGCGTTAATCATTTTTGCGACTGCACCGCTGTTTGCAACATATACGGATCCGGCTGCTTGGATGAAGGCGATGGAATTATGTGTACCAGCAGGAACTTTATCAGATTTAAATATAACTGGACCAGAATTTTTACACTGGATGCCAGTCGTACAAGATCAACAAACAGGCGGCATTATCATGAAAATTGTCCAGGAAATAGTGTATGGTACAATTATCGGCTATGTATTCTTTCGATGGGCACGTCGAGAGCGTGAAAAGGATAAAGAGCAGTTGCAGAAATTACCGCCGTATTTACAAACGAAATAAAAGTGAGTGCATCATATTGATGCACTCACTTTTATTTTATTCAATGATTTCGAATTCTTTTAACTCTTTTTCGATATTTTGTAGGAGCTGTTCACTTTTTTGAAGTACATTCGTTGGGAAAGTTTCGCCATCACCATATTCAACGCCGTGAGGATAATAATGTTTACCTAACAAGGGAGGAAGTAGCTTTATTTCAGCGTGTCTACTACCAATGTCACCTTCAACAGCTAAACCTTGTACACGCAAATAATAAACATCATTTAATATTTCAAATTTATAATCGTATGTAACTCGTTCATAATCCCACTGTCCAGCAAGTACAAAATGGTTCTTTTCCATAATCTCTGTTAATAGTGTTAAATCAACGACTGCCCCATTAAATTTCGTATTTGTAAATTGCATATAATACCTCCTCTTTTCATGTTACATCATTATTTTTATAATAGTATGAATAATAAGAAAGTGCAATTCATATTGAGAGAAAAGGGATAATCCAGACTTTTTTTGCGAAAATATGATATAGTGAAAAGAGTACGGTACACACAAAAAAGGAAAGAAAAGGATTTGTGTATATCTCAATTTTATGTTTTGTGCAGGAGGTATATCGATTGAAGAAATTATTGCGTATCGTAATGATTACATTTTTGATTTTAGCTGTTGATTTATACGGGAAATTACTCGTTTCACAATATATATTAACCCCATCTCAATCAAAGCAAGAAAATAAAATTGTGAAAAAGAAAAAACAAGTAAATGAAGACTCTTCCGATACTGTTTTAAATATGATTGGTGGGGACTCTGAAAATTTATTAGCCAAGTGGGGCGAACCTTCTCGAATAGAGCCATCTGCTTACGGATATGAATGGTGGGTATACAGTCAAGATTTAGCTCAGTATGTTCAATTTGGGGTTGCTGAACGTAAAGTTGTAACGGCGTATGTTGCTGGTGAGCAAGTTAAGGTGCCGCCTTATTATATAAATGAAAAGTATGAAGACGTGTATAAAAAGAATCCACTTTCTCATGAGATTTCGTTGAAAAGAGGGAAAAATAGTTATCAATTTGAGTTATCTGATACCGAAGTGATGGAACAACCATTAATACCTGTAGAAGATGGCTGGGCACAATTATATTTTGATCATTTTACACATGAGCTTGTTGGTGTTCGTTATATGGATGACGAAACATTATTACGTCAAAGACCGTATCAGCTTGTTTATTCGGGGGAATTACTAGCAGAACAACCGTTGACTCCAGATAAAATGAAACAAATAGAGAATGGGAATATGCAGCAAATTTTTGATTTAACGAATATTATTCGAAGTCGTCATAAGTTACCATTGTTAGCTTGGGATCAACAAACAGCGGATGTGGCTATTGGTCATAGTAAAGATATGAAGGATAATAATTACTTTTCACACGATTCACCTACATTAGGTACGTTAGGAGATCGTTTACAGCGTGGGAAAGTAGGATTTCAGCTTGCTGGTGAGAATATAGCAGCGCAACATAGTGATGGAATTGCAGCGTTGCAAGGCTGGTTAAATAGTGAGGGGCATAGAAAGAATTTATTGAATGAACAATTTACAGGGTTAGGTGTTGGGGTATACGATAAGTTTTATACACAAAACTTTATTCGAAAGTAAATTGAGATTGTAAGTTGTGAAAGGGACACCTCCCGGATAATGACTTCATATTCAATGAATTGTAGGGGGAATCTGCCCCTATGCAAATAGTAGGATAAAAAGGTGCATGAATCGTCTAAAAATAGGCGAACCATGCGCCTTTTTTTTCTTATTATATAGTAGATATACATGAAGAGGTGAGGATTATGCCAACAACAAAAGGACCGTTACATCCATCGGTTCAACAGTTTAAAGAGTTTGTAAACCATCACCCTAAAATGGTTCATGAGGTTAGAAGTGGTCACAAAACTTGGCAACAGTTTTATGAGGAATGGTACTTACTTGGTGAGGAAGATCCGATATGGGCAAATTTTAGACCTGATGGAGCTCCTGCTTTTTCTTCAGTAAAAGAAAATAAAAAAGAAAAAGAAAAAGATAATCGAACTGAAGAGGAAAAAACTGCTGATGTGATGGGACAAATGCTTTCTTTCTTTAAAAAGCTAGATGTGGAACAAATGCAACATCATTTAGCCAATGTGACGAGTGCTATTGGTAGTGTGCAACAAGTTATTCAACAATTTCAAGGGAAGCCCGCGCGGCAAGAAGAGAGTACTACCGAAAATAATCCATTTTTCTTTCAGAAGGATTAGGGGGAAAGAGGATGAGAGCAGAAATTATGGAGTTTATAAAGGCTGATGAGGATTTATCTCGCTATATTAGGGAGCAACCGTATTGGTATAGAAAACTAACGCGAAACCCTGAAGAAAAAGAGGCATTTGAGTTAGCAGCTATGCAACATTTCAAAAAAACGATACCAGATAAAGTTGAGAAATTTCAAAATCAATTGGCAGTTGCTTCCATTATGATTGATATGTTTCAGTATATGAAGCAGCAAAATACAACATAATTGGAAGGGAAAACTATGTCCGTCATGCAGAACTTTTGATACAATAGAAGCGGATTATTTAAAAAGGAGTTGCAGCATGAGCATGACGGAAATTTGTTTAGTACGACATGGACAAACTGATTGGAATTTTCAAGAGATTATTCAGGGACGTGAAGATATTCCGCTTAACGAAGTGGGGAAAAAGCAAGCAAGTCAAAGTGCAGCTGCTTTGCAAGCGGAGGCATGGGATATCATTATAAGTAGCCCATTAATTAGAGCGCAAGAAACAGCTAAGGAAATTGCAGGGGCAACTGGATTACAATCAATTTTATTAGATGAGCGATTTGTTGAACGTAATTTTGGTGAAGCTTCTGGGAAGCCGGTTGCGACTGTTAGGGAATTAATTGCAGAAGGTAAAGTAGAAGGTATGGAGCAAGATGAGGAGATTGTAGCTCGTTGTTTTGCTGCGGTAAAAGATGTTGCAGAAACTCATTCTGGCAAACGTATTATCATTGTAGCCCATTCACATGCGATAAAAGCAATTTTACATGCAATTGCACCAGAAGATATTACGTTTAAAACACCGTTAAAAAACGCCTGTATTAGTTATGTGAACGAAAATAGTGGGAAATGGGATGTCCTTAAATATAATATTGCGGAACATATTAATGTATAAGTGTGTGCTGACATTATATAAAAATAGTTAGAATGATATCTTTCTATTTAGTGAGACACTTCAATTAGTAGTTCTATTCTAAATGTGGTATGATGAGTACTCGGAGGTGTCTCTCATGATTGTAGCGACGCTAGAAAGCGTATTAATATTAGATAAGGCAGAGCAGCTTGCAAAAGCGATCATCTGTTCAGATATAGCAGAAGATTATCGTAAGTGTTATAAAGAATTGCATGAAGATATGGAAGTTCAGACGTTAATTCAGCAATTTACAGCGATGAAAGAAAGATATGAAGAAGTACAACGTTTCGGTAAATACCATCCTGACTATACTTTCGTTTCGACGAAAATGAGGGAGTTAAAGCGTTCTGTAGACTTACACGATAAGATTGCAGCTTTTAAACGAGTAGAAACGGCTTTGCAAAAGTTGTTAGATGAAGTTAGTGTAGCAATCGGTTCTGAGGTGTCTTCTTCCATCAAAGTTCCAACAGGAAATCCATTTTTTGATGCTGGTGGCTGTGGTGGCGGTTGTGGTACCGGCGGAGGTTGCGGCTGTAAAAAAACGGGGTAATTTACCCCGTTTTTTAGA
The DNA here is from genome assembly GCF_001455345.1 of Bacillus thuringiensis. Classification (GTDB taxonomy): domain Bacteria; phylum Bacillota; class Bacilli; order Bacillales; family Bacillaceae_G; genus Bacillus_A; species Bacillus_A thuringiensis_N. The sequence goes on along the minus strand of NZ_CP013274.1, from coordinate 3,875,161 downwards.
AGATAGAAGAAAACGTATACAGAGTTTGTCCTGTAATGTCATAAATTTCTGATTGGTTTTCATGAAATATAAAATATATGTTTTTAAAAGGAGAAGATGGAGAAGATTATGTTCGGGCAACGACAAAGTATGATTGTTTATTTACATTCATTGAAACATGCCAAGATTTTAAGGAAATATGGTAACATACATTACATATCAAAACGCTTAAAATACGCAGTAGTATATTGTGATATGGAACAAATTGAGCATATGATGCAAAAGTTGAATAAACTTCCTTTTGTGAAAAAGATAGAACAGTCGTACCGCCCGTATTTAAAAACGGAATTTGAAAATTCACGTCCTGATCGGGCGAAGGAATACGATTATAGCTAATAGAAAAAATCCCCTGCTAATTTTAGTGGGGGATTTTTCATTTGAAATAACACTTTATTTCATTGGAGGAATGAAATTATTCATTCGTAAAATACCAATTAAATGGTTGAAAAACAGTTCTTTTTCTGGGAAAGTTGTGGATGGTTTTACCGTAAAGGTAATTACTTTTTTTCCTAGTTGTTCTGCCGTTTCTTCAAATAAAATGACGCGTTTACTTTTTTTATTTTCAAGTACAGGAATGCCTTCACGACATATGTATAATGGTTGGAAATCACCAGTAGTAGTTGGTTTTAATATTACAACAAGTGAGCACACTTTTTTTTCATTTTTAATCGTTTCAAATTGTAACATATGTGCTATACGTTCTTGATTTGCTTTGGCAATTTCAAGTAATTCATATAAATCAGAGTAGCCTTCTCCGAGTTCTATAAAACGTTGAATCATATTTTTTCCTCCTCTTTCTTTTACTGTATCATCTCGCTTTTTAAATGAAAAGTAGACAAATAAAAAAAACCCTGCAAAGCAGGGCCCTTCTTATACTAGCATATACTAGTAAGAAGGCAAAGGGAGAGGAGAAACCGGAGGAAGAACTTATGGGGAAACGTAAGTCTTCTCCGCGGTTGGCAACAACATCGAAGGTGATGTTGTTATAATTATTTATGTCCAATCTAAATAAAGATATACATTATGAAATTAAATTTTATGTTGGGCTTTTTATTTTTCTTTTTTTTATTTTATGATAGGATAAAAAAGGTAAAGTGAAACTTTAATCGACGGGGTATTCCTTGCTGATTATTAGCCTTCACCAATTGGGCGTTAACGCGGGATAAAGTGAAACGAATATACATAATGGATTCGTGTTAGCGAATGGTGAGATGAATACATAAAAATGCAGAGCGGTTATTTTCAGCTAAGTTCTCTTAGTGTCCGTTGAAAGATGAACAGACTAGTATAGTTTGGTAGCGGTTACTGAATAGAGAAGGGTTTTCTATAATTGCTCGTTAGATTGAAATAAAGGTAGTGACAACAGATGAGAGTAGTTTCAGGAAAATGTAAAGGGCACCCACTTAAAGCGGTGCCAGGTAATACAACACGTCCAACGACAGATAAAGTAAAAGAATCAATTTTTAATATGATAGGTCCTTATTTTGATGGCGGTATCGCTCTTGATTTATTTGGTGGTAGCGGTGGTCTTGGAATCGAAGCGATAAGTAGAGGGATTGATAAAGCAATTTTTGTTGATCGAGATAATAAAGCAATAAAAGTCATTCATCAAAATTTAGAAAGTTGCAGAATACAGGAACAAGCTGAAGTATATCGAAATGATGCTGAGCGTGCGGTCAAAGCACTCATAAAGCGTGAAATGTCATTCGACCTTATACTAATAGATCCCCCATATAAAGATCAAAAAATTGTATCTTTAATTAGTGTGATGGATCAACATGGACTGCTACATAGAGATGGATTAATTATGTCAGAGCATGGTAATGATGTGGTTTTACCTGATTCTATAGGGAATCTTGTAAAAGTAAGAGCTGAAAAATATGGGATTACAGCAATATCGATTTATAAGTATGAAGGTGAGGAGACAGAATGACAAGTATAGCTATTTCTTCAGGGAGTTTTGATCCAATTACCCTTGGGCATCTGGATATTATTAAAAGGGGAGCGAAAGTGTTTGATGAAGTGTACGTAGTCGTTTTAAACAATTCATCAAAAAAACCGTTCTTTTCAGTTGAAGAACGCCTAGATTTAATTCGTGAAGTAACAAAGGATATCCCAAATGTAAAAGTGGATTCGCATAGTGGATTATTAGTGGAGTATGCAAAAATGCGTAATGCCAATGCAATTTTACGTGGTTTACGAGCGGTTTCTGATTTTGAATATGAGATGCAGATTACTTCTATGAATCGAAAATTAGATGAAAACATTGAAACCTTCTTTATTATGACAAACAACCAATATTCATTTTTAAGCTCAAGCATTGTGAAAGAAGTTGCGAGATATGGAGGAAGCGTGGTAGATCTTGTGCCTCCTGTTGTAGAACGTGCTTTAAAAGAAAAGTTTCAAACCCCGTTAAAGTGAACGGGGTTTTTCTTTATGGCTCCGAAAAAATAATAAGATAACATATACATATAAACAAAATAATGTAAATATCGGTCCATAGTGTACAAAAGATGTCCAAATTTCATGCAGTATAGAAGAGTGATTCGATAAAAAGACGGGGATATCTTTTTGCATAGGTGAAAAAGAGCTTACTTTTTCATAAAATGGTTTCCAAAATATAAAAGTAAAAATAGGGGCAAGAATACTTTGGATAATTCGTGCGAAAAAATAGGGCTTAAATCGGATGTCTGTTTCAGCTAATATGCTAGCAACTTGTGCCTGAATAGAAAGGCCGCTAAATGCTAAAATAAAGCTTGTTACCATAGCTTGATGCAGGAGGGGTATTTCATTTATTTGACTAATCATTTGGCTTCCGAGAGTCATTTCAAAAATGCCAGATAATATCGGAATACTAAATTCGGTAGTTAGTTGGAAGAATGATAAAATATGTTGCATAATAAAAGAGAGGGCTGCTGTAATATGAAATACAGTAATCATTTTATTTAAAACAGAGAATAAAATAATAAATCCACCAATCATAAGTAGTGTTTGAATAGAAGAAACGATAGCGTCCCCCAGTAATTTTCCTATTGGTCTCTTTTCTAGCATGCGCGTCTCGTGTAGGATTGAAAAAGGGTTTTGAAAAGGGCGTTTTTTAGTAGTATGTTGATCATTCTTGGGAATGTTTTTACTGCCGTAAAAACGCATTAGTAACCCGACGGCAAAGTTACTTAAATAATGTGCAGCAGCTAATACGATTCCTAATTTCGGATTATTGAAAAAACCGATAGAAACAGCTCCGAAAATAAAAAGTGGATTAGATGAGTTTGTAAAAGATACGAGACGCTCTGCTTCGATTTGTGTTAGTTGATTGCTTTTGCGTAGTCTAGCGCTTAATTTGGCGCCGGCAGGGAAGCCTGAAGCCATTCCCATTGCCCAAACGAATCCACCTATCCCTGGAACGCGAAACAGTGGCCGCATGAGTGGTTCTAATATAACGCCTATAAATTTTACAACACCAATACTAATGAGAAGTTCCGCAATGATGAAAAAAGGTAAAAGTGAAGGGAATACAACTTCCCACCATATATTTAACCCTCGAATGGAAGCTTGTAAAGCAGCTTGGGGGTGAAGTACAAGAGAAAAGGTTAAAAAAAGTGTTGATATGGTAAGGAAAGCCGTTTTCCATTTTTCATACATGTAAGTAAATCCCCCTTTGTCCCAAAAAACGTTCATTTCAGTATACGTGGATACGTAGTGAATTTAGACCATAAGTATGAAAAAGGAATGAAAAAAATTAAAGGGTGAGAAAAATGACAGAACCGAAAATTGGCTTAGCTCTTGGATCTGGGGGCGCAAAAGGGTTTGCTCATATTGGTGTTATAAAAGTTTTAAGGGAAAATGGTATACCAATTCATATGATTGCAGGAAGTAGTATGGGGGCTTTAATAGGTACATTTTATGCAGCTAGCTCAAACGTTGAAAGATTGTATAAACTGGCAAATGTTTTTAAGAGGAAATATTATTTAGATTTTACGGTTCCGAAAATGGGATTTATAGCTGGAAAACGTGTCAAAGATATGATTAAAATGTTTACATATAATAAAAATTTAGAAGAGTTAGATATCCCGACGGCTGTTGTGGCTACTGACATCTTGAAGGGGGAAAAAGTGGTTTTTACAAGTGGGCCAGTTGCAGATGCGGTGAGGGCTAGCATATCTGTTCCTGGAGTGTTTGTACCAGAGAAAATAGATGGACGGTTATTGGTGGATGGCGGAGTGATTGATCGTATTCCGGTATCGGTTGTGAAAGAGTTAGGTGCCGATATTGTCATTGCTGTTGATGTATCACCAATTGAAGTAAATGGAGAGGTTACGTCTATTTATGACGTGATTATGCAGAGTATTGAAATTATGCAACATGAGCTTGTGATGAATCGACAAATTGCATCTGATTTAATGATGCGACCAGCTGTAGAACAATTTAGTTCGCGTGCTTTTACAAACATTGAAGACATTATTCGAGTTGGAGAGGTAGAAGCGGAAAAACATGTTGCAAATATCTATTTATTAATTGAGCAGTGGAAGGAGAAACATAATGTTTAAACGTTTTCGGTTTATATATGCAATTTTAATAGGGGTTATATTGGCGATGTTACTTGTTTATGTACGTTTACCGTATTATGTAACAAAACCAGGAATGGCTGCCAAATTAGAGCCTTACGTTCAAGTTGAGGGGGGAACAAAAGAATCTGGTGATTTTATGCTTGTTACGGTTTCGATGGGACCGGCAAATGTAGTGAATTTAATAGCGGCACAGTTTAATAAATATACACATATTTCGAAAGCGGAAGAAATATTGCAAAAAGGTGAGAGTGATGAAGAATATCAATTTCGCCAAAATTATGCGATGAAAGATTCGCAAAATGCAGCAATCTATAATGCTTATAAACGTGCAAATCGTACGGTTTCTTTTGAAAATCAAGGTGTATTGGTTGCTGGTGTAGCGAAAGGGATGCCGTCAGAAGGGAAGCTTAAACTTGGAGATGTCATCATAGCTGTCGATGGAAAAACATTTGAAAAGACGGAGCAATTTATTGAATATATGACAGGGAAAAAAGAAGGAGACACAGTAAATATTGAGTACAAGAGGAATGGAAAACAATTAAAAGAAAGTTTAAATGTAAAGACCATTCCGAATGGAAATGGACGTGTTGGTATAGGTGTTTCTATCGTTACGGAAAGAGAATTAGTGGTAGATCCGAAAGTGAAAATTGATTCTCATGAAATAGGTGGACCATCGGCAGGTCTAATGTTTACATTAGAAATATATAATCAACTTGTGGAAGAGGATTTAACAAAAGGGCATGAAATAGCTGGAACAGGTACGATTAATGAAAAAGGAGAAATTGGCCCGATTGGTGGTATTCAACAAAAAGTAGTTGCTGCAAGTGATGCTGGTGCTGAAGTGTTCTTTGCACCAAATGAAAAAGGTGCGGAGAAATCGAATTATAAAGATGCACTTGAGGCTGCGAAAGATATTAAAACAAAAATGAAAGTTGTGCCAGTTGATACACTGGATGATGCATTAATGTATTTGGAAAAAATGGGTGAGAAAAAATAAACCTCTCTGAAAAAGAGAGGTTTTTTATAGGAATTTTGCAGTTGTTTCATCATAACGAATTGGATGGTGTGTTGCATCTTGTTTTAGTAGTTGTGTTCGTAATGGTTCTTGCATGATGGAGAAATATACAGAATTGGCTTTTCGCTCTATGTGTAAAGTAGGATGGTCAAATGTTTTTGTATGGGTAAGGATTGGAAGCTCTATTTGTTTCTTGTTTTTTGAAAGGTAAGTTTGTCCTTTTTGTGACATGCCTAGTAGACGGATGTACGGTGCATGTTGCTCTATATTTGCGCTATGTATTTCTTCTTTTGTTGTATTGGTTAAAATATGTGTACAAGCTCTTTGTAATCTAGTCCACGTATAACGCTTCGTTTTTAATGATTCCATGAATGAATGGAAGGAGGAACTGGTTTGTATTTTTGATAAAATACGATGCTCTAAACCCTCCTCAATTTCATATATATGTCGTAAGTCCTGTGGAGACATCGTCATGAGTTTGTATTTAAAAAATGAAAAGTATTGTTCCCAATTATGTAATGTCCCGTAGTTTTGTTTATAACTGGCTAAAAGAGAAGCAGTCGCTGTTGGGATAAAAGGCTCAATTTCTGTAAAGGAACTATTTTCGCTAAACAGTTGTTTGCGAATACTTGTTGCGCTTGCAATATGTTGGTCATTAAATGTTTCATCATGATAATGAGATGCGAATCTTTTTATCGTTTGTGCTTGCATAGAACTATTTTGCGTCAGTATTGCTTTTATGTATTGGAAGCCTAAAATGTTATTTGGTTGTGACATGTCTATATTTTTTTCAGAAGATAAGATGTGTAGGAAAGCTTCAGATGTAGCTTTTGCGTAACTATTACCTGCGTTCATAAATTGCTTTACAAGACGATTAAAAGTCTCTTCTTCATTTTTTTGCACAGAGATGGTGTTATAAAAATTTTCGATTTGTCCATCTTCACTGCCGAAACAAATTTCAGAAACGTGTAGGGCATTTAAAATAGAAATAGCGCCATTTGCAAAGGTTTCAGCCTTTTGCGTTGAAAAGGCATACGGAAGCTCTACAACGAGGTCTACACCGCATGCTAAGGCCATTTTGGTGCGATACCATTTGGATACGAGTGCCGGCTCACCACGTTGTAAAAAAGGGCCACTCATAACAGCGATTGTAATATCAGAGTGTGTTAACTTTTTTGTTTGTTGCACATGATAATCATGACCGTTATGAAAAGGGTTATATTCAACAACAATACCACTGGCTTTTATGGGAATCTCTCCTTTCGATGTAGCATCTTTTTGGAAAACGTGATACTCTATATATTATTTACTATGATGACTTCATTATAGTGTAAAGAAAAAACATTGACAAATATAAAATGGCTAGCTATAATTTTGTTTGTTGCCTTGAGGTGATATGATATGAAATGGTCCATCCATCAATTGAATAAATTGAGAAATAAAGGATTGACATTGGATGAGATGGTAGATGTAAGTGAGCTAAAAGAGGTCGAGAAAGATATTCGTGAAATTAATCCTGTTCATGTAACAGGAAGAGTTGATTTTGGCTCCGGTAAGTTTACGTTCCATCTACATATAACTGGAAGCATGGTTTTACCATGTTCTCGCTCTTTAGTAGATGTGACATTACCATTTGACATTAAAACAACTGAGGTGTTCCAAACTTCACAAGAAGAATTTGAAACTGAAGCTGAAATTCATTGTTTAGAAGGAGAAGTACTTGACTTACTGCCCGTAATCAAGGAAAATATACTTTTGGAGATTCCAATGCAAATTTTCAGTGATGATGTTTCTGGTGGAGCACCGATGCAAGGTCAAGACTGGCAAGTGATTTCGGAAGAAAACAAAGAAAAGCCTGTTGATCCAAGGTTGGCAGGACTTGCAAAGTTTTTTGACAAATAATCGGAAGACTGGTTCAGGCCTTCATATGAAAATAACTATTTCTTTTAAGGAGGTGGGAAGAATGGCTGTACCTTTTAGAAGAACTTCTAAAACAGTAAAAAGAAAGCGTCGTACGCATTTCAAATTATCAGTACCTGGTATGGTAGAGTGCCCAAGCTGTGGTGAAGCGAAATTAGCTCACCGTGTATGTAAAGCATGCGGTACTTACAAAGGTAAAGAAGTAATCAGCAAGTAATTGCGGGAAAATAAACGTAGAAGATATCTTCTACGTTTATTTTTTTTTGTCTTATTCTTTATTTGTTGTATTCTATCTTTTCTAGTAACTGCATATGTTTAATAAAAAATGCATAGGGAGGACTAGAGATATGGCGACAACAAGACAAGATGCTTGGACTGATGATGAAGATTTGCTTCTGGCAGAAGTAGTACTCCGGCATATTCAAGAAGGTGGAACGCAATTATCTGCCTTTAAAGAAGTAGGAAGACATTTATCCCGTACACCAGCAGCATGCGGCTTTAGGTGGAATTCTTATGTTAGAAAGCAATACAAAGAACGTATTGAAGAAGCGAAGCAACTGCGTAAAGTAGAAAATTATGAAGTGAAAGAGACGAAGGTATTGGAGCCTGCGTCAATTACATTGAATGATGTTATTGATTTCTTGCAAAATTATAAAGATGAAAATTCTTTGATGGTGTTGCAACAGCAAATTGAATCGTTACAAACAGAGAAAGAACGTCTTTTGGAGCGATTATCAGTATATGAGGAAGAATATAGAACATTGCTTGATTATATTGATCAAAAAAGAAGTGTAATAGTAGCGGAAAGAAATAGCGCTCGGTCGAATGGGAAATTAGAGAAGTTAAAGAAATAAAAAAAACAGCTGCGATGTAGCTGTTTTTTTTATTTCTTATGCAGATTCTTCATTTGTAACCGCATTCAAATTTGTTTCTGGTTGCCAAACATAAAAATCACCATCAGGCACTGATATAGGTTGGAAATTTAATTTATCCCAAAAACCAGCTGAATGAATACGTGCGATCGTTTTAATTGGGAACTGTAGCTCCTTCGCATAATTTACAAGCATTTCTCCGAATCCTTGTTTTTGGAAAGTTGGCAACACTTCAAGTTTATAGAGTTCTAGGTAAGTACCTGTAATTTCGAATGGTTCCCCGCCGTTCCTTTTCATATATAGACTCATACGTGCAATGAGTGATCCGCCATAATAAATACCGTAAAATGGAGATTCACTGTCGTTTTCAATAATATTTGCTTGTAATTCTTCTAACATGGATAGCTCTTGAGCTCCACAACCTTTAAATTTTTTAAACTCGTCTAATGTTTTATAATTGATGAGCAAGCGCTCAACTTTTGGGAATCCCATAACATCACATCCTTTTCTTATCTTGTTGAATGCAGAAAAGTAAAAATATTTATAATAATATTATAACTCATTTTTTTATTTTTATGAAGATGATAGTATATTTCTTTTATTATTTTTTTGAGGATTTGCTAAACTAAGAGTAGAAGCATATTAATAAGTAGTATATACATATTGGAAGAAGAGGTGGCATTTGTTTGTCAAAAAGTAATGAAGTTATAAACTGTGTTAATGTAATTGAAGAGGATAAAGTGAAACTGTAATTGGTGGCGTTTGTTCATCTTTAGTTAAATATGATTCCGCACGAATCGGGTGTTAGCGGAATAAAAGGGGAGGGGAAAAGGGACTCATGTATCGTGTTCAAATGAGTTCCTTGTGTGAAAATGAAAATCGGAGTTGTGGGACCAGGAGCTATCGGTCTATTGTATACATTTTATTTACAAAAAAGTAATCAAGATGTTACGTTGTTTACAAGGACAGCTAAGCAGGCTGACGAATTAAATATAACGGGTGTAACTTGTATTAGGGAGGGGAAACGTGAAACGGTATTCCCGCAGGTATTGCCGATAGAAAGTATGCTAGACCAGCAGCTAGATTATATATTTATTGCTGTTAAGCAATATCATATAACTGACATACTACCTTTTGTGCGAGGGAAATCCTCATTAATCTTTTTGCAAAACGGAATGTCACACCTTCATGCTATGCAGAAAATAGAGAATGAAAATATTGCAGTTGGAATTGTGGAGCATGGTGCAAAAAAAGAAGAAAGACATACCGTTTATCATACAGGGATAGGTGTAACAAAGTTTGGAATCGTGCACGGCCGGTCTATACATTTTGAAAAAATATTTAATTGCTTTCCTTTTCCTCATTTTCCGATTCGAATAGAAGATGATTGGAAGGATGTTATGCACAAGAAATTAGTAGTTAATGTATGTATCAATCCATTGACGGCATTATTACAAGTCAAGAACGGAGAATTGATTACGAACCCGTTTTTTTATCAGATGATGGAGCAAGTATTCCACGAAGTCGTTTTTCTCGTTAAAGAAGAAAAAGAAATGGTATGGGAAATGGTACGTCATGTATGTGAAAAAACGTCTCATAATACATCATCTATGCTGGCAGATGTAAGAGCGAATAGACAAACAGAGATTGGTGCGATTGTTGGATATGTATTAGAAGAAGCTAAGAAACAACAACAATCCGTTCCGACACTTCAATTTTTATTCGATGCAATAAAAGGATTGGAAGTAAAAGTATAAGTGTAATTCTTTGCTTTTACGTGAAACATTGACTACAATGTGGATTGGTGAGAGAACAGGATACGAAAGGAAGAATTGTATGGAGATAAAAGAAATCTCTGTTCCGCAACAAGGTGTTGTAGCGGACTATATGAACGGTAAAAAAGAGATACAGTCGTGTTTTGATTATATGTTAACAGAAGATGCTTTTAAACAGCGTGTACAAGATTTGCGTGAGAGGGAGTTTTTCCGCCAAGATTTAGTAGCGCATTTATTAGAATATAATACAAAATTACAAGCGGGAGAAGCTACAATTCAAAATGTAAAAGCGCTTGGAGATGAAAATACATATGTTGTTATAGCTGGACAACAAGCTGGGTTATTAACTGGACCACTTTATACGATTCATAAAATTATTTCAGTTTTACAGCTTGCGAGGGAAAAGGAAGAAAGTTTAGGTGTTAAAGTTGTTCCAGTTTTCTGGATTGCTGGTGAAGACCATGATATGGATGAAATTAATCATACTTTTGTAACGAAGAATAAAAAAATAAAAAAGACTATTTTTCATGATCGTAATCCGAAAAAAGCGAGTGCTTCAGAGTCCGAGCTTTCTCTGGAAGACTGTAGAAAGTGGATTGAAGAAATTTTCAAAACATACCCTGAAACGAATTTTACAAAGGATGTACTGCAATTTATTGATGATTCTTTGGGGAAATCGAATACGTATGTAGATTTCTTTGCTCATCTTATTATGCAAATGTTCGTGAATTCTGGTTTAATTCTTGTCGATTCGCATCATCCAGAATTAAGAAAACAAGAATTGCCGTTTTTCAAACAAATTGTAGGTAAGTATAAAGAAGTGCAAGAGGGGCTTCATAACCAACAGGAAGTAATTAAAGAATTAGGATATAAACCGATTATTGAAACGAAGTCTAATGCAGTGCATATATTCATGGAAATTGATAACGAGCGAGTGTTACTTGAAGACGATCAAGGGAAGTTTGTTGGGAAAGATGGAGCGTATTCCTTTTCGTATGAAGAATTGATTGAAGAGATGGAAAGAAGCCCGGAACGTTTTAGTAATAATGTTGTAACGCGCCCTCTTATGCAAGAGTATGTATTCCCTACGCTGGCGTTTATTGGAGGTCCGGGGGAATTAGCTTATTGGAGTGAATTGCAACAAGTCTTCCATACTATCGGTTTCCGAATGCCACCTGTCGTTCCACGTATTACAATCACTTATATAGAGAGAGATATAGGGACAGATTTACATGATTTACAATTGCAAGAGAGTGATCCGTTTGTAAATAACGTAGATAAGTTGCGTGAAAACTGGTTATCTAATCAAATAGAGGAACCGATAGATGAACGATTTGTAGAGGCGAAAAAAGAAATAATTGATATTCATACGTCATTACAACAGTTTGTGAAGAAAATAGATCCGGGGTTAAGTGGGTTTGCAGGGAAAAATGAATTCAAAATTAATGAACAAATAGAACTGTTGGAAAGAATGTTGAAAAGAAATATTGAGAAAAAACATGAAGTGCAGCTAAATAAATTCCGTCGCATACAATTTGCACTTCGTCCATTAGGAGCGCCGCAAGAGCGTGTGTGGAATGTATGTTACTATTTAAATCAGTTTGGTTTGGATTTCGTTGATCGTGTAATGGAAAACCCGTTTTCTTGGGACGGAAAACATCATGTTATAAAACTATAGAATCTTGCTCTTAGGAGCAGGATTTTATTTTTGTCCTGTTGAATTTACTGTGAAGTGAAATTTTTCTGAATTATTAATTTTAAAACGATGGATATCGTAATTATGCAGGATACTTAAATATATGACAAAATAGCACAAAATGTAAACGTATTATTATCTTTTTCGACAGTTTTTTATTTAAATTCCCGCAAAAGATGATAAAATTTAGTATATAATAAAAGAAAATAGCGATTTGTATAGTATGCTGCCTTTGTAGGCAAGTTAAATGAGTCGTTCTTTCATAGTATTTCGTTCTCTAATCGTGATATGTACGTTTAGGGGAGGAGATGCATTCAACATAATTAATTGGAAAAAGAGTAGGTGCAACAATGTTTAAACACGTAACAGTGCTTTTGAAGGAAACAGTAGACGGCTTAGATATAAAGCCAGATGGTACATATGTAGATTGTACACTGGGGGGAGGAGGACATAGTTCTTATTTATTATCCCAATTAACTGAAGGCGGAAAGTTAATCGCGTTTGATCAAGATGAAATAGCGATTCAAAATGCGAAAGAAAAATTCTCTTCATACGGTGAGCAGTTCATAACAGTAAAAAGTAATTTCCGTTATTTATCTGAGAAACTACACGAATTAGGCATAACAGAAGTAGACGGCATTTTATTTGATTTAGGTGTTTCATCCCCGCAATTAGATACACCAGAGCGTGGCTTTAGTTATCATCATGATGCACCGTTAGATATGCGGATGGATCAAGACGCCCCTTTAACAGCATATGATGTTGTAAATAGCTGGTCATATGAACAACTTGTAAGGATTTTCTTCCAGTATGGTGAAGAGAAATTTTCAAAACAAATAGCTAGGAAAATTGAAGCGTATCGTGAGAATAAAGCTATTGAAACGACAGCAGAATTAGTAGAACTAATTAAAGAGGGTATTCCAGCTCCTGCTCGTAGAACGGGTGGACATCCTGCGAAGCGAGTGTTCCAAGCAATCCGTATTGCCGTAAATGATGAATTGAAAGTATTCGAAGAAGCGTTGGAATCTGCAATTGAGATGGTCAAGCCAGGCGGAAGAGTTAGTGTTATAACATTCCATTCTTTAGAAGACCGTATTTGTAAAACGACGTTTAAGCGAAATAGTACAACGCCACAATTGCCGCCAGGATTACCAATTATTCCTGATGAATTTAAGCCGAAATTAAAGCTTATTACAAGAAAACCGATTTTACCTTCTGATATAGAGTTAGAAGAAAATAATCGAGCGCGTTCTGCGAAATTGAGAATCGCTGAAAAACGATAAAAAGGGGAGAGAGGTATGAGTAACTTAGCTGTAAAGTACAAGCAACAAGCGCAAGAAGAGGTTCAGATTCAAACGCCCCCACAGCAGATGGTTCAGCCAAAAGCTAAAGCGAAGATTACAAGAATCGAAAAACTGTTGTATGTAGCGTTTATTGGCTTTTTATTGTATGCCTGTGTAGCGTTTATTGGAAATAAAGCAGGCCTTTATCAAGTTAATGTAGAAGCTGCTACAATAGAACAAAAAATTGTACAGCAGCAAAAAGAAAATCAAGAGTTACAGGCTGAAGTAGAGAAGTTAAGTCGTTATGAACGAATCTCTGAAGTTGCAAAAAAACACGGGCTAGAAATTAATGCGAATAATGTGAAAGGCCTCAAATAAGGCAATAGGTGTGAAGGGAAAATGAAGAGAAATATGACTAAATTTCATACCAATAAGGGAGCAGGGTATTTTATGATTTTATTCCTCCTGCTCTTTTTGCTGTTATTAGCCCGATTTTTTTACATACAAGCGACAGGAACAGTGCACAATCAGGATTTAGATACACTTGCTAAGCAAAAACATAGTAAAACAGGAGTTCTGGAAGCGAATCGCGGGACGATTTATGATCAAAATGGTCATGTGTTAGCGCAAGATGCAAACTCTTATAAACTTGTAGCGGAACTAAAAGGTGCAAAGCCGGTTGAGAATAAAGAGGATACTGCCAAGAAAATTGCGGGCGTACTCGGAAAAGATGAAGAGAAGATTTTAGCCACGTTAAATAAAGAAGATAAAAGTCAGGTCGAATTTGGAACGCTAGGTAAAGATTTGACAAAAGAACAGAAGGAACAAATAGAAGCATTGAAATTGCCAGGTATATCATTTGTTACTGAAAATGCAAGAGTGTATCCAAACGGTGATTTTGCATCTTACGTTATAGGTCATGCTAAACCGGATGAAAAGGGAATTTCGGTAGGGCAATTTGGTTTAGAAAAAAGTTTAGATAAGTATTTAGGTGCTTCTAACGGAGAAGTTGCTTATACAGGCGATCGTAAAGGAGTATCTCTTGACGGTGGAAAAGTGAACGTAAAGGCACCTAAAAATGGAGATAATGTATATTTAACACTTGACCAGCGTATTCAAAGTTATTTAGAAGACGCAATGAAAGAAGCGAGTAAACATTATGAACCAGAAAGTTTAATAGGGATTGTTGCGGATCCAAAAACAGGGAAAATATTAGCGATGTCTAGTAAGCCTAGCTATAATCCAAATGATCGTCAAATTAAATATTTCTTCAATGACGCAATTGCAAATGCATTTGAACCTGGTTCAACAATGAAAATTTTCACGCTAGCAGCAGCTATTAATGAAGGTGTGTATAAGGGACAAGATTATTATCAGTCTGGTACATATCAAGTCGGAAACCGAAAAATAAAAGATCATAACGGCGGCGCTGGATGGGGATCTATTACATTTGATGAAGGGGTAGAGCGCTCTTCAAACGTAGCGTTTGCGATTTTAGGGGATCAAAAACTTGGCCCAGAACGTTTCCGAAAGTATATTCATAGCTTTGGATTAGATGAAAAAACGAACATTGATTTACCTGGTGAAGGTTCAAATACAATTGTATTCGATCAGCAAATACAGCAAGTAACAACAGCTTTTGGGCAAGGTTCTACTGTAACGCCAATTCAGCTTGTACAAGCTGCAACAGCTATTGCAAATGATGGGAAAATGATGAAGCCTTATACAATTGATAAAATTGTAGATCCAATAACAGGCGAAGTGAAATTAGAACATAAACCAGAAGAAGTAGGAAAACCTGTTACAAAAGATACAGCGGCGCAAGTAAGACAATTATTAGAACGTGTTGTTACATCGCCGAAAGGAACAGGAACTGCTTATAAAGTCGATGGATATTCAGTTGGTGGTAAAACAGGAACAGCGCAAATTCCGGATGGAAAAGGTGGCTATATGACAGGAAGAGAGAATTACATATTCTCGTTCTTAGGGATGGCGCCTATGGATGATCCACAACTTGTTGTATATGTAGCTGTTAAACAACCAAAGTTGAAAGATGATGAGAGTGGCGCGCAGCCTTTAGCTGATATTTTTAAATATGTAACGAAGAATAGTTTAGAGTATTTAAAGATTAAGCCTAATGAAGTGAAAGATCCGAAGAAATATGTGAAAGAGCAGCAAACCGCTGTTCCAGATGTAACCGAAAAAACGATGGAAGAAGCGAAAAAAGCCATTGAAAAGGCAAAACTTCGTCCAATCGTATTAGGTGAAGGGAAAGTACAGCAACAAGTACCGAAAGCGACAGAGCAAACATTGAAGGGTGACCGAGTCTTTTTGGTAGGAGATAAACCTACAATGCCAAATATACAAGGCTGGGCATTGCGTGATGTTATGAATTTAGCAAAAACATTAAAGCTTAACTTAAAACCTACTGGTACCGGATATGTAACCGAACAAAGTGTGGCAGAAGGAACATTGTTGCAACCTGGTACAGAGTTAGGTGTAACACTTGTACCGCCACTTGAACCACAACAAGAAGCAGAAAAACCGTAATGGTAAAAGGGAAGAAGTTCTAATTAAATAAGTACAAGCATATATTTGGAACAAGCTAGGCGTAAGGGAGGCTTGTTCCAATATGCGTGTATCAAATGTAACAGTTAGAAAACGACTTATTTTTATACTCATATCAGGTATACTTATTTTCACTATCATCGATATTCGTCTTGGATATGTGCAATTTTTTCTTGGCAATATGTTAACGGATCGTGCGAAGGATTCATGGAGTCGTAATATTACTTTTGAACCTGAACGTGGGAAAATTTTAGACCGAAATGGTGTGGAACTTGCCACGAATAAAAGTGCCCCAACTGTCTTTGTTGTACCGAGGCAAATTGAAAAACCAGCAGAGACTGCAGAGAAGTTAGCTGCAGTATTAGGTGTGGAAAAAGACGAGATTTATAAGAGGGTTACAAAAAAGGAATCAATTGTAAGATTAGATAAGGGTGGTAGGAAAATATCACATGATAAAGCGAAAGAGGTACGAGGATTAAGTTTGAAAGGTGTTTATATCGCAGAGGACTCTATCCGGTACTATCCATTTGGAAACTTTTTATCACACGTATTAGGGTTTGCAGGAAGTGATAACCAAGGTCTTATGGGACTAGAAAAATATTATGATAAAGAGCTAAATGGTGATGATGGTCATGTGCGTTTTTTTGCAGATGCAAAAGGACAAAGGATGCCTAATGTTGGCGATGATTTCAAAAAACCAGAAGCTGGTTTGAATTTAGGCTTAACAATTGATGCACGTATTAATAGAATTATGGAAAGAGAAATGAATATTGCAGAGTCGACATATAATCCAGATGGTATGATTGCGATCGCAATGAATCCGAAAAATGGTGAAATTTTAGGTATGTCGAGTCGGCCGAGCTTTGATCCAGCGGATTTTCAAAGTGTTTCTCCAGAAGTGTATAATAGAAATTTACCGGTATGGAGTACGTATGAACCTGGTTCAACATTTAAGATCATTACGTTAGCCGCAGCCTTGAATGAAAATTTAGTAGACTTAGAGAAAGATACGTTTTATGATGATGGAGCAGCTGAAGTTGGTGGAGCTAGATTGAAATGCTGGAAAGCGGGAGGCCATGGTAGCCAAACGTTTTTAGAAGTAGTTCAAAACTCTTGTAACCCGGGATTTATTGAACTGGGTGATCGTCTTGGTAAAGACCGATTGTTTAAATACATTCGTAATTTCGGTTTTGGGCAGAAAACCGGGATCGATTTGCAAGGTGAAGGTAGTGGGATTTTATTTAATTTAGATAAAGTCGGTCCAGTCGAACAAGCAACCACTTCATTCGGTCAAGGCGTTTCTGTAACACCAATTCAACAAGTAGCAGCAGTAGCAGCGGCTGTAAATGGTGGAACATTGTATCAACCGTATATAGCTAAAGAATTTATTGATCCGAAAAATAATCAAGTTGTAAGTAAAAAGACACCTGTGGAAAAAAGAAAAGTTATTTCCAAGGAAACTTCAGAAAAAGTTCGGTATGCATTAGAGAATGTTGTAGCAAAGGGATCTGGTAAAGGTGCTTTCATTGATGGGTATCGTGTAGGTGGAAAAACAGGTACGGCTCAAAAGGTGAAAGATGGTAAATATTTAGAGAATAATTATATAGTATCTTTTATCGGATTTGCTCCAGCAGATGATCCGGAAATTGTTGTCTATGTTGCTGTTGATAATCCGAAAGGTGTAACTCAATTTGGTGGAGTAGTAGCAGCTCCAATTGTTGGGAATATTCTTCGGGATGCACTTCCAGTTATGGGAGTGAAACCGAGAACAGAACAAGTTGAGAGAGAATATAAATGGGGCGATACACCAACTGTAGAAGTTCCGAATTTAATTGGTATGAAAAAGAAAGACTTACAGACACAGCTCGTCGATTTGAAGCTTGATATAAGTGGAGATGGAGAGAAAGTCATTAAACAATCCCCAGAAGCAGGAGCTAAAGTGAAAGAAGGCTCAAAAATTAGAATTTACTTCGGGAATTAAAGGTAACCTAGTACGTTTTATGGTACAATTGGTGGAAGTGAGTTCTTTATAGAAGAGTTACTTAATTTGAGGCTGTAAGAGCCTCAATTATAAATAGGTCTATTTATTAGACACTGTAGCACTTACCTCCTATTTTACATAATTAGGGGGTAACGTGTTGCTTATTAAAAAAGAGATAAATACACAATGTAGAGAGGGTTTAGTGAAATGAAGTTGCATACACTTGTATCATGTTTGCATGATTTTCCAGTTGTTCCAAAAGAAAATCCAGAAATCACATCTATAGAAGCTGATTCACGTAAAGTGAAAGAAGGAAGCTTATTTGTATGTATGAAAGGATATACGGTTGATAGCCATGATTTTGCTAAGCAAGCAGCGGCACAAGGAGCGGCTGCTATTGTTGCGGAAAGACCAATTGATGTTGACGTTCCAGTTGTACTTGTGAAAAATACTTTTCGTTCGTTAGCGGTTTTAGCTGATTATTTTTATGGTCAACCAACGCACAAGTTACATTTAATCGGAATTACAGGTACAAATGGAAAGACAACAACATCGCATATTATGGATGAGATTATGCGCGCACATGGTCATAAAACAGGGCTAATTGGAACGATTAATATGAAAATCGGTGATGAAACATTTGAGGTGAAAAATACAACGCCAGATGCACTAACACTTCAACAGACATTTTCAAAAATGGTTGAACATGGTGTGGATAGCACAGTAATGGAAGTCTCATCGCATGCTTTAGATCTTGGTCGTGTACACGGTTGTGATTACGATGTAGCAGTGTTTACAAATTTAACACAAGATCATTTAGACTATCATAAAACGATGGAAGAATATAAACATGCAAAAGGATTGTTATTTGCACAACTTGGCAATAGTTATAATCATAATCGTGAAAAGTACGCGGTACTGAATAATGATGATGTTGTAACAGAGGAATATATGAGAAGTACTGCAGCAACTGTTGTAACGTATGGAATTGATACAACAAGTGATATTATGGCTAAAGATATCGTTATGACGAGTGGTGGAACTACGTTTACGCTTGTAACACCATATGAAAGTATAAATGTTACGATGAAATTGATTGGGAAATTTAATGTATATAACGTACTAGCGGCAACAGCAGCAGGACTTGTTTCCGGTGTAAGTTTAGAAACGGTTATTGATGTGATAAAGAACCTGGCTGGAGTTCCAGGACGTTTTGAAGTGGTTGATGGTGGACAAAATTATACAGTTATTGTTGATTATGCACATACGCCAGATAGCCTAGAAAATGTATTGAAAACGGCAAAACAGTTTGCAAAAGGTGACGTATATTGTATCGTCGGTTGTGGCGGTGATAGAGATCGAACGAAGAGACCAATCATGGCAAGTGTTGCAACAAAATATGCAACTCACGCAATTTACACTTCAGATAATCCAAGAAGTGAAGAGCCAGGGGCTATTTTAGATGATATGGTACAGGGTGCAAATGGGAATAATTATGAAGTAATTATTGATAGAAAAGAAGCGATATACCATGCAATTGCTAACGCGAAAGCTGAAGATATCATCATTATTGCTGGTAAGGGTCATGAAACGTATCAAATTATTGGTAAAGACGTTCATCATTTTGACGATCGTGAAGTCGCTAAAGAAGCAATTACAGAGCGTTTAAACAACGAAGAGTAACAACGTGAGAGGAGGACTGCATGTGCTTGAGCAAGGTTTATTAGTAACGGCTGGGGTAGCATTCTTAATTTCTGTTGCCCTTTCGCCATTGTTTATTCCGTTTTTAAGAAAATTAAAGTTCGGACAGAGTATTCGTGACGAGGGACCAAAGTCACATCAAAAAAAATCAGGGACACCGACAATGGGTGGTATTGTCATATACGTATCTATGATGGTAACTTCACTTATTATGGCGATTAAGTTTAATCGTTTAGGTGCAGAGGTTTCATTATTACTATTAGTGACGTTTGGTTATGGATTGATTGGATTTTTAGATGACTACATAAAGGTAGTTAAGAAGAGAAATCTTGGTTTAACATCGAAACAAAAATTAGTAGGTCAGCTTGTTATTGCAATTGCGTTCTTTTTAATTGGAAAAGGGCAAGCGTTCCACACATATATTATGATTCCGGGAACGGATGTTAAGTTTGAATTAGGTTGGGCGTATTTTGTACTTGTACTATTTATGCTTATTGGTGGATCAAATGCAGTTAACTTAACTGACGGTTTAGATGGTTTATTATCAGGAACAGCGGCTATTGCATTTGGAGCGTTTAGTATTATTGCTGTAGCACAAGAGCAATTTGGAGTAGCGATATTCTGTATGGCAGTTGTAGGAGCTGTACTTGGATTTTTAGTATTCAATGCGAACCCAGCGAAAGTGTTTATGGGAGATACAGGTTCTTTAGCTTTAGGTGGAGCCATTGCAGCTGTAGCAATTTTATTAAAACAAGAATTGTTACTTGTAATTATTGGTGGCGTATTCGTAATGGAAACTTTATCCGTTATTATTCAGGTCATTTCGTTTAAAACAACAGGGAAACGTGTCTTTAAAATGAGTCCATTACACCATCATTATGAATTATGTGGTTGGTCAGAGTGGCGTGTTGTTGTGACGTTTTGGTCTGTAGGATTTTTATTAGCTGTGTTAGGAATTTATATCGGGGTGTGGATGTAATTGAAAACTGTAACTGAATTTCAAAATAAAAATATTCTTGTATTAGGCATTGCAAAAAGTGGTTATGCAGCAGCTACGTTGTTACAAAAATTAGGGGCAAATGTTATTGTAAATGACGGAAAACCTTTAGCGGGAAATGTACTTGCTGCAGAATTACAAGCAAAAGGAATGGACGTTGTATGCGGTGGTCATCCTTTAGAGTTATTAGAGAGAAATATTTCTCTTGTAGTAAAAAATCCAGGAATCCCGTATTCTAATCCAATATTAGTTGCTGCGAAAGAAAAGCAAATTCCAATTGTTACGGAAGTTGAATTAGCATATCGTATCGCAGAAGCGCCATTTGTTGGGATTACGGGATCTAACGGTAAAACGACGACGACAATGCTTACATTTGAAATGCTAAAAGAAGGACAAAAGCATCCTGTAATTGCAGGGAACATTGGAACTGTAGCGTGTGAAGTAGCACAGGATGCAAAAGAAAATGAAGTTGTAGTTACAGAACTTTCATCGTTCCAACTGATGGGAGTAGAATTGTTCCAACCTAAAATTGCTGCGTTTTTAAATTTATTTGAGGCTCACTTAGATTATCATGGGACGAAGAAGGAATATGGTTTAGCGAAAGCAAATATTTTTAAAAACCAAACAGAAAATGATTATAGTGTAATAAATGCAGATGATGCAGATGTGATGGCTCTATCTGCTTATAGTAAAGGTCAAAAAGTACTATTCTCGACAACGAAAGAAATTGAAGATGGTGCGTGTATAAAAGATAATGCTCTTTATTTTAAAGGTGAAAAAGTTGTTGAAGTAGGCGATATCGTTTTACCTGGTCAGCATAATTTAGAAAATATTTTAGCAGCGATGAGTATCGCAAAATTATTGGGTGTTTCTAATGAAGCGATTACGGCGGTGTTAAAACGTTTTACAGGTGTAAAACATCGTTTAGAATATGTAACAACTCTTAACAACCGTAAGTTTTATAATGACTCAAAAGCAACGAATATGTTAGCGACTGAGAAAGCTTTATCTGCGTTTACACAACCGATTGTGTTATTAGCAGGTGGGCTTGATCGTGGAAATGAATTCAATGATTTAATTCCGTATTTCAAAAATGTAAAAGCAATTGTGACATTTGGACAAACAGCTCCAAAATTAGTAAGAGCTGCAGAAAAAGCGGGATTAGATACAATTGAAAGTGTCGATACTTTAGATGAAGCGGTAGTGAAAGCTTATGCTCATTCTACAGATGGGGATGTAATTCTTCTTTCTCCAGCATGTGCAAGCTGGGATCAATTTAAAACATTTGAAGAAAGAGGAGACATTTTTATACAAGCTGTGCATAAACTTATATAAAGTAAATCAAAACATCAGTAGGCTAACACCTACTGATGTTTTGTTACATAGGGCAAAAGTTTCTGCCTAAAGAGGTGGTGTTTATGGGTAATGAAGAAAACGCCTGATTTTATTCTCATCATCGTTACACTTGCGTTGTTAACAATCGGAATGATTATGGTGTATAGTGCGAGTGCAGTTTGGGCCTCTTATAAAATGGGGGACTCATTCTTTTTTGCAAAAAGGCAATTGTTATTTGCAAGTCTTGGTGTAATGGCTATGTTTTTTATCATGAAAATTGATTATTGGGTGTGGCGTACGTATTCAAAAGTAATTTTGCTAGTTTGCTTCATTCTTCTTATTCTTGTTCTTATTCCGGGGGTAGGACTTGTCCGAGGAGGAGCGCGAAGTTGGATTGGAATCGGGGCATTTTCCATTCAACCGTCAGAATTTATGAAGTTTGCGATGATTATTTTCTTAGCAAAATTTTTAGCGGAACGACAAAAATTAATTACTTCTTTTAAACGTGGTTTACTACCAGCTCTTGGCTTTGTATTTCTTGCTTTTGGGATGATTATGTTACAGCCAGATCTTGGCACAGGAACGGTAATGGTTGGGACATGTATCATTATGATATTTATCTCGGGAGCGAGGGTCTTTCACTTTGCAATGTTTGGTTTGCTGGGTATAGCAGGATTTGTAGGGTTAATTGCATCAGCACCGTATCGAATGAAACGTATTACATCATATTTAGATCCGTGGTCAGATCCGCTTGGAAGTGGATTTCAAATTATTCAATCGTTACTCGCAATTGGACCTGGTGGATTATTCGGGCTCGGACTTGGACAAAGTAGACAAAAGTTTCTTTATTTACCTGAACCACAAACAGACTTTATATTTGCAATCTTATCCGAGGAATTAGGTTTTATTGGTGGTTCATTTGTGTTATTATTATTTAGTCTATTATTATGGCGTGGGATTCGTATAGCTTTAGGAGCGCCAGATTTATATGGTACGTTTTTAGCAGTAGGTATTGTGGCGATGATTGCGATTCAAGTAATGATTAATGTGGGTGTTGTAACAGGATTGATGCCTGTTACGGGTATTACTTTGCCGTTTTTAAGTTATGGTGGATCGAGTTTGACATTAATGTTAATGGCAGTAGGTGTATTATTAAATATAAGTCGCCATTCTCGCTACTAAACCCTGTTTTATAAGACAGGGTTTTTCGTATGTGCGCGAAGAAACATTATGTATATAGAAATAAATACGACTGAAATAAGAAAAGAGAAGCGGAGGAGTTAGTAGTGCGAGTATTAGTAAGTGGTGGGGGCACTGGAGGTCATATTTATCCGGCTCTTGCTTTAATAAGAGAAATAAAAAAGTTAAATCCGGAAGCAAGGTTTTTATATATTGGTACGGAGAATGGATTAGAGAGCACAATCGTTCCAAAAGCAGGTATACCGTTTCAATCGATTGTTATAAGTGGATTTAAGCGCAAAATATCGTTAGATAACGTGAAAACGGTGATGCGTTTTCTAAAGGGTGTACAAGATAGTAAACGATATATTCGTCGTTTTAATCCGGACATTGTGATTGGAACGGGTGGATATGTATGTGGACCAGTTGTATATGCTGCGGCGAAATTAGGTATTCCAACTATTGTACATGAACAAAATAGTGTACCTGGTGTAACGAATAAATTTTTAAGTCGCTATGTTGATAAAGTTGCGGTTTGTTTTGAAGCGGCTGCAGAACATTTTCCACAGTCAAAAGTTGTCATGACAGGAAATCCACGAGCATCAGAAGTAATGGATCAGAATGGAATGAAAGGAAAACGTTCAGTAGGTTTATCTCTTCCTAAAAAATCCGTACTTATTTTTGGTGGAAGCCGTGGGGCTAGACCAATTAACGATGCTTTCGTAGAAGCAATTGAACAGTTCGGAAATAAAAGTTACGAAATATTGTATGTAACAGGTGAAGTTCATTATGACAAAGTAATGGAAGCAGTGAAGCAAAAAGGGAATCCGAATAATGTTATTATTAAACCTTTCATTCATAATATGCCAGAGGTACTTACGGGGGTAGATCTTGTTGTTTCAAGAGCGGGGGCAACAACACTTGCAGAATTAACCGCATTAGGAAAGCCAAGTGTGTTAATTCCGAGTCCTTACGTAACAAATAACCATCAGGAAAAAAATGCACGTTCTGTTGTCGATAAAGGAGCAGCAAAAATGTTGCTTGAAAAAGATTTAACAGCTGAAACGCTTATTCGTGATATTGATGAGATTTTATTAGATGCACAAACATTACAAAATATGAAGCTAGCTGCTACACAATTAGGTATTCCAGATGCAGCAAATAAGCTGTATGAAGTAATGAATAAGCTTGTAAAAAAATAACGTTAGGTGAACGCCCTGCATACTACTGTAATAAGGATACTTAGTATGGGGGAGATTGTTTATGGAGCAATTAGTAAATGAGCTTATAGAAGCAAATGTTGGTCGCGTATTAGTGAATGAACCGTTAGCGCGTTATACCACTATGAAAATAGGTGGACCAGCTGATATTTTAATTGTGCCAAAGCATATTGCCGGTATTGAAAAAACTTTGCAGTTAGTAAAAAAATATAAAACAAAGTGGACTGTAATTGGTCGCGGTTCGAACCTTCTTGTATCTGATTTAGGTATAGAAGGTGTCGTTATTCGTTTAGGAGAAGGATTAGACCATTTAGAAGTCGAAAAACATAGAGTAAGAGTTGGTGGTGGATACCCCCTTATTAAATTGTCAACTTTACTTAGTCGTCAAGGGTTAGCCGGTCTGGAATTTGCAAGTGGTATTCCAGGAAGTGTTGGTGGTGCAGTGTATATGAATGCAGGAGCACATAAATCGGATATAGCACACATATTATCAAAAGCTCTTATTTTGTTTGAAAACGGAACAATTGACTGGTTAACGCATGGAGAAATGGAGTTTTCCTATCGTACATCTATATTACAAACGAAACGTCCTGGTATTGTTTTGGAAGCTGAGTTTCAATTACAGTTAGGAGAGCGTGAGGGAATCGTAAGTGTCATGCAAAAGAATAAAGATTATCGCCGTGAAACACAGCCATGGAATCATCCTTGTGCAGGAAGTGTATTTCGGAATCCAATTCCATACTATGCAGGAGATTTAATAGAAAAGGCTGGGCTTCGTGGCTATCAAATAGGTGGAGCTCAAATTTCTGAAATGCATGGGAATTTTATAATTAATACTGGGGGAGCCAGCGCGCAAGATGTCTTATCTTTAATTGCATTAATAAAACAAACAATCAAGGATAAATTTAGCGTAGAAATGCATACAGAAGTAGAAATCATTGGAAGATAACGGTTATTCGTTCCGCTCATTATCATTTATGTTATAATAAGAAGATAAGAACGGCATGAGGAACATGCCGTTCTTTATGTTACGTAGGGGGATCGTACATGAAAAATAGTAAAGTGATTAAACTACAGGATCGTGTACCAAAGTTAAAAAATCAGCAGAAAAAAAACAAAAAAAATGTTAATCATCGGTTGATTTTATACATATCAATTTTATTTTTATTAGTGCTCTTTTTAATTTATTTTCGGTCTCCGCTTAGCAATATTAAAAAGATAAGTGTGTTTGGAAATCATTATATGACAGATGAGCAAGTGATGAAGGAATCAGGTGTGACGTATGATACAAGTTATTTCCGAGTGACAGCACATAAAGCAGAAGAAAACCTAACGAAACGAAAAGAAATTAAAGAGGTAAATGTAAAAAAACGTTTTCCAAATAAAATTGATGTTCATATTGAAGAATATTTAACGATTGGTTATATAAACAAAGATGGGAAATTACAACCGCTATTAGAGAACGGGAAAACACTTGATGTCCTCCCGAACGGAAAACTTCCTGTTGCAGCGCCAATTTTTGAACCTTTTAAAGAGGAGAAAATGAAGGAGTTAATTGCTGAGCTTGAAAAATTAACACCAACTATTTTAAGGTCTATTTCTGAAATTCGTTATTCACCGACGAATGCGAATGAAGACCATCTTACTTTATATATGAATGAAGGGTACGAGGTGAGCACTACGATACAAAATTTCGCAAAGCGTATGGAAGCTTATCCACTTATCTTAAAAACAATTGAGCCGGGTAAAAAGGTATTAATTGACTTAGAAGTAGGGGCATATACGAAAGAATTAGGAGCGGAAGAAAAAAAAGAATAGAGTGATAGTTTTCACTACATTACTGTAGAAAAAACGAAACAAACGTTCTTCTTAATGCATCTGAATTTACAAGAATGGTTCATTTGATGAAAAAGATGTAAAAATTCTTAGATTCATACTAGGATTGGTACAAGTTTCACTTTTCTATGAGTACATCTTAGTGTAGACTTATACTTGGCGGTAATTTTTACACTTGAAATGGAATTATTTCAAGATAAGCAGTTATTCACAGTTTACTGCGATATTCTAAAATGAATGTTAAATAAAAATAAGAAAAATATAGGGTTAAAAAAGGGAAACGTATAAAGACGTTGAATATTTTTCTTATAAATAGTAAAGTTGCGATTGTTGTTCCATATATTGAGTTGTATGGTATAAATAAAGAAGGAGGTGCCAAAGAATGAACAGCAATGAAATATATGTTAGTCTTGACATCGGTACATCCAATGTTAAAGTCATCATTGGCGAAATGGTTAATGACAGCTTAAACATTATTGGTGTTGGAAATGTAAAATCAAATGGTTTAAAGAAGGGATCGATAGTTGATATAGATGAGACTGTTCGATCAATTAAAAAAGCAATTGAACAAGCTGAGCGCATGGTGGGAATCCACATTGAGCAAGTTGTAGTAGGTGTCAATGCAAACCAGGTACAACTACTTCCTTGTCACGGAGTAGTCGCTGTTTCAAATGAAGATCGTGAAATCGGGAATGAAGATGTCTTACGCGTTCTAGATGCAGCACAAGTTGTGTCAATTGCTCCAGAACGTGAGTTTATTGATGTGGTACCTCGACAGTTCATTGTAGACGGTCTTGACGAGATTAACGATCCACGCGGGATGATCGGTGTAAGATTAGAAATGGAAGGTACACTTATTACAGGCTCGAGAACTTTACTACATAACCTACTTCGTTGTGTAGAAAAAGCAGGTCTTGAAATTGTTGATATTTGTCTTCAACCTTTAGCGGCTGCAACAGTTGCTATATCTTCAGATGAAAAAAATAGAGGAGTAGCCCTTGTTGATATGGGGGGAGGATCTACAACTTTATCTATTTTTAAAGATGGAGAGTTACAAGCGACGAGCGTATTACCATTAGGTGGAGACCATATAACGAAGGATATTGCGATTGGGTTGAAAACTTCAACAGAAAATGCAGATCAAATTAAGTTGAAATATGGACATGCTTTTTATGATACAGCATCTGAAGAAGAGATGTTTACGGTTCCTATTATGGGAAGCGATCAAACAGAACAATATTCTCAGTTGGAATTATCGGATATAATAGAGGCTCGTGTAGAGGAAATTTTAATGTTTGTTCAAGATGAAGTGCGTAAGTTAGGAGTAAAGCAAGTAGCTTCTGGTTATGTGCTAACTGGTGGAATTGCTTCTATGCCAGGTGTCCTTGATCTTGCATATGATATTTTACATGAAAATGTTCGTATAGCAACTCCTGATTACATTGGTGTGCGTGAGCCCCAATATACAAGTGGAGTGGGATTAATTAAACATTCTTATCAAAAAGCTAAATTACGTGGGAAAAATGTGCAGGAAAAGCAAGAGCATTTTGAACCAGTACCAGCACCAGCACCAACGCCGGTACAACAGCAACCTGCGAAACAAAAAACTCGTAATCAAAACAATAATAATCAAAATGATGACCGTATGATGTCAAAAGTAAAACGTGTATTCCGTTATTTATGGGATTAAAATTGGACACGAAAAATGAGGTTCTAGGGGGATTTCGACATGTTAGAGTTTGATACTACTCAAGATCAATTAGCGAATATAAAAGTTATCGGTGTCGGCGGTGGCGGAAACAATGCTGTAAACCGTATGATTGAACACGGTGTACAAGGTGTAGACTTTATCGCTGTGAATACTGATGCACAAGCATTAAATCTATCAAAAGCTGAAACAAAGATGCAAATTGGTGGAAAATTAACACGTGGACTTGGTGCAGGTGCAAACCCTGAAGTAGGGAAAAAAGCTGCAGAAGAAAGTAAAGAACAGATCCAAGAAGCACTTCGTGGTGCAGATATGGTCTTCGTAACTGCTGGTATGGGCGGCGGAACTGGAACTGGTGCAGCTCCAGTTGTTGCTCAAGTTGCAAAAGAATTAGGTGCATTAACAGTTGGTGTTGTAACACGTCCATTTACATTTGAAGGACGCAAGCGTGCAACACAAGCAGCATCTGGTATTGCGGCATTTAAAGAAAATGTAGATACACTTATTGTAATTCCAAACGATCGCTTATTAGAGATTGTTGATAAAAATACGCCGATGTTAGAAGCGTTCCGTGAAGCAGATAACGTATTACGTCAAGGTGTTCAAGGTATTTCTGATTTAATTGCAACACCAGGTTTAATTAACTTAGACTTCGCAGACGTAAAGACAATTATGTCTAATAGAGGTTCTGCTTTAATGGGTATTGGTTCTGGTAATGGAGAAAATCGTGCTGCTGAAGCTGCGAAAAAAGCGATTTCTAGTCCATTATTAGAAACATCTATTGATGGAGCTCAAGGTGTTATCATGAATATTACGGGTGGAGCTAACTTAAGCTTATATGAAGTACAAGAAGCGGCAGACATTGTAGCTTCAGCTTCAGATCCAGAAGTAAATATGATCTTCGGTTCTGTTATTAATGAAGGATTAAAAGATGATATCGTTGTAACTGTAATTGCAACTGGTTTTGATGATAGTGCTGCGACGCAGCCACCAAAACCAATTATTCGTCCGACTGCGAATCACACGCAACAACAGCAACAGCAAGTAGCTCAACCTTCAAAACAACGTGAAGTTAAGCGTGAAATGAAACGTGAAGAGCCGGTTGTGCATGAGCGTCATTCAGATTCAGATGACATCGATATTCCAGCATTCTTACGTAACCGTCGTAGACGATAAAAGAAAAGGAGCTTTTATGCTCCTTTTTTGTTTTATACAGGGAAAAGATCTGCTAAGCAGGTCTTTTTTATTTTGTATATTTTAATTTACCTCGCATTAATTACCTATAAAATTCCAGTTTATATGAGCTAAAAGAAACCAATCCTACTGATTAAAATTCCGTTTTATAGCTGTAGTAAAGGATTTTTAACTTTCTTTACATATAGTTCAATGGATTTGCCAGTAAAAAATAAAAGTATATCATTCTATGAAACTATACTTTTATTTTTTACCGACAGATTATGTCTAGAAATCACAAAATAACAAAAAAACACCTCCGCAAATTGACACACTTTCCTATTGGATATGCATTATACTAGTCTCAACTTAAATAAAGAGGTGAATTGTTTGGTTGTTTACGCCGACGTTGTTTGGTTGTTAAACGCCTGCATTGATTTTCTTTTACTTTTATTAACAGCCACCGTGTTAAAAAAGAAGATCAAAAGATGGAGGCTTGTGTTAGGGGCATTTATAGGTTCAACCATTGTTATTTTTGCCTTTACTCCTTTTGCTTCTATGATGACACATCCAATTATGAAACTACTGTACTCGTTACTTATTGTGTATACAGCATTTGGGTTTACAACGTTTAGAAATTATACACAAACTGTTTTTACTTTTTACTTTGTCACCTTTATGGTTGGCGGAGGGTTAATTGGCACTCATTTCTTTTTGCAAACGAATGAAATGGTAAGTGGATTGGTCCAATCTCAATCAATTTCTTACGGTGACCCAATTAGCTGGTTGTTTGTTGTTTTTGGTTTTCCGGTAATTTATTATTTTTCTAAAAAGCGTATTGAAAGTGTAGAGGTTACAAAAATACACTATGATCAAATTGTAAAATTGAAAATTCAATTAGCTGAAGAGGAACTAGAACTCGCAGGTTTAATTGATAGTGGGAACCAACTTTACGATCCGTTAACAAAAACACCCGTTATGATTATGCATATTTCATCATTAGAACATTGCTTACCAGCTTGGTTAACAGAACAAATTTATTCCAAAACAGAGATTCCTCAAATACCAGAAAATGATTCTGGGTGGGCGACAAAATTACGCTTAATTCCTTTCCGAGCAGTAGGAGTAGAGAATCAATTTTTATGGGCAATTAAGCCAGACAGTGTGCAAATTTATCATGAAGGTAGTTCTATTGCCGTGAACAAAGTATTGATTGGATTAAATACACAACAGTTGTCAACCAATGGAGAGTATCAATGTATTGTGCATCCGAAAATGTTAATTTCGCAAAAAATGGTAATTGCTTAATAATGGGAGGCGGGATAATATGATGAAATTAAAATTTTATTTAGTATATCTTTGGTATAAAGTATTGTTGAAATTAGGAATTAAGACCGATGAAATTTATTATATTGGTGGAAGTGAAGCATTGCCACCGCCGTTAACGAAAGAAGAAGAGGAAGTTCTTTTGAATAAATTGCCAAAAGGCGATCAGGCAGCAAGATCATTACTAATTGAACGCAACTTACGGCTAGTTGTATATATAGCAAGAAAGTTTGAAAATACAGGGATAAATATTGAAGATTTAATTAGTATAGGAACAATCGGTCTTATTAAAGCAGTCAATACATTTAATCCAGAAAAGAAAATAAAATTAGCAACATATGCCTCGCGTTGTATAGAAAATGAAATTTTAATGCATTTGCGCCGAAATAACAAAAATCGTTCAGAAGTTTCTTTTGATGAACCGCTTAACATCGATTGGGATGGGAATGAACTTTTGTTATCTGATGTATTAGGTACAGACGATGATATTATTACAAAAGATTTAGAAGCTACTGTGGATCGTCATCTTCTAATGAAAGCATTACATCAATTAAATGATCGTGAAAAACAAATTATGGAACTTCGGTTTGGGCTTGCTGGAGGAGAGGAAAAGACGCAAAAAGATGTGGCGGATATGCTTGGGATTTCACAGTCATACATTTCGCGTTTAGAAAAAAGAATCATAAAAAGATTACGAAAAGAATTTAATAAAATGGTGTAAGAATAAGACCAGCCGTTATCTAGGCTGGTCTTATTCTCTGTAGTTGTATGAGGAGAGACAACTAAAATGAAAAATGAAGAGAAAACCGCATGCATAAAATCCCCTTCAAAGGAAATACTTTACACTGTACAGCAACTCCCGATAGGAGGGAACACTTTGACGAGAAACAAAGTAGAAATTTGCGGTGTTGATACAGCTAAACTTCCCGTACTAAAAAATGATGAAATGCGTAAATTATTTCGTGAAATGCAAAGTGGAGAGATAAGCGCAAGAGAGAAATTAGTGAATGGAAACTTACGTCTTGTACTGAGCGTCATCCAAAGATTTAATAACAGAGGAGAATATGTTGACGATTTATTTCAAGTTGGTTGCATTGGACTTATGAAATCCATTGATAACTTTGATTTAGGCCAAAATGTAAAATTTTCAACGTATGCTGTGCCGATGATTATTGGGGAAATACGCAGATATTTGCGTGATAACAATCCAATTCGCGTATCTCGCTCATTACGAGATATTGCGTATAAAGCGTTACAAGTAAGAGAAAAGTTGATTGCAGAAAATTCAAAAGAACCAACAGCGATGGATATTGCAAAAGTGCTTGAAGTGACTCATGAAGAAATTGTTTTTGCTTTAGATGCGATTCAAGATCCAGTTTCATTATTTGAGCCGATTTATAACGATGGAGGAGATCCCATCTTTGTTATGGATCAGTTAAGTGATGAAAAACAAAAGGACGAGCAGTGGGTTGAAGAGCTAGCACTGAAAGAAGGGATGAAGCGTTTAAATGATCGTGAGAAAATGATTATTAGAAAACGTTTCTTTCAAGGCAAAACACAAATGGAAGTTGCAGAAGAAATTGGGATTTCTCAAGCGCAAGTGTCACGTTTAGAGAAATCAGCTATTAAACAAATGAATAAGACGATTCAAGGATAAGGTTTCACCATTTATGGTGAGACCTTTTTATATGTAATATAGTTTGTTTGCGCTCATAGTAGGGTAGCTGTGTTCATATAATGAAAATAGTATGGAATTAGTAAAGGGTGCTTCCTGTTAATTTGAGAAACAGTATTTTTTTATTCGTCATATATAAGGGGGGATGAAAGTGATACGAATTTCGGAGTTGCAGATGAAAGACATAATAAATGTGTCAAATGGAAAAAGGCTTGGAAATATTGGAGATATCGAAATCGATATGAACACAGGGAAGATTAAATCTATCATTATTTCCAAACAGGCACGTATGTTAGGGATTTTTGGGAAAGATGTAGAAATTGTAATTCCTTGGGAGGAAATTATGAAAATTGGGGAAGATGTCATACTTATTAGAGTAAATCCTGTTAATTCTGTAACAGAATCAATACAAACACCGACAATTTCATAAAGAATATTACAAATTCCTCTTTTTTTTCTGTTAGGATTATGAAAAAATAAAAGTATGGTAAAATAGACAGGAAGTACCATGCTTTTTTATGTTATTTTAATTAAAAGGAGCAGCCTTATGAGAGAACCATTTAAATATGTGGACGGTATACTGTATTTACAAGCGTGGAAAGAACTTGGAAACATTACTGCTGGATTTACGACAAAAGATGGTGGGGTAAGTACGGGCTCCTTTCATGCGATGAATTTAGGATTACATGTGAATGATATCGTGGAGAACGTTCATGAAAACAGACGCATTTTAGCTAATAAGTTACAAAAACCATTAGAAAACTGGATTTGCTCTGAACAAGTTCATGATCATCATGTTGAAAAAGTAGGACAACAGGAAAAAGGAAGCGGCGTCTATTCATATGAAGACGGCATTTCAAAAACAGATGGCATTTATACGACTAATAATGATGTTCTTCTAACATCTTGTTACGCGGATTGTGTTCCACTCTATTTTTATGCACCATCACATGGTATGATAGGACTTGCGCATGCTGGATGGAAAGGGACTGTAAAAGAGATTGCAAAAGAAATGATTCAAAAATGGAATGCAGAAGGGATTTCAAGTGATGAAATTCAAGTTGCAATTGGACCAGCAATTGGATCTTGTTGTTACGTTGTTGATGATCGAGTGTTAACAGCGGCAGAACAAGTAGTAAACGGTTCTGTCCCTTATAAAAAAATTTCTGATGGGCAGTATGCAATTAATTTAAAAGAAATTAATCGTATATTATGTGTACAAGCAGGCATAAAAGAAGAGAATATTGTAATGTCATCTCTTTGTACAAGCTGTGAAGAACAACTATTTTTCTCTCATCGTCGTGATCAAGGTAAGACGGGGAGAATGTTGAGTTTCATAGGTTTTAAGGAGGAAGAAAGCAAGTGACAGTACAAAAAAATTTAACAACTGTAAACGAAAAAATTAAACAATCTTGCGCACGAGCGGGACGTTCGTTGCAAGATATTAAACTCGTTGCGGTTACAAAAACGGTAGGAATTGAAAAAACGAATGAAGTAATTGAAGCTGGAATTATCGATTTAGGTGAAAATAGAAATGAAGGTTTCTTACAGAAGTACGAGCATTTCGGTTCAAAAGTGAATTGGCATTTTATTGGATCATTACAAACGAGAAAAGTAAAAGAAATCATTAATGAAATCGATTATTTACATTCGTTAGATCGTCTTTCACTTGCAAAAGAAATTCAAAAACGTGCGGATAAGAAAGTGAAATGTTTTATTCAAGTGAAAACATCATCTGAAGAATCAAAGCAAGGGTTGGCAATAGAAGAAACCATTTCTTTTATTCAAAGTTTGCAAGAATTGGATAAGATTGAAGTGGTGGGACTAATGACAATGGCTCCGTTTACAGAAGAAGAAGAAGAAATCAGACGCTGTTTTAAGGAGTTACGTATGCTACAAACAGAGGTGCAGGAGCTAGAATTATTACATGCGCCATGTAAAGAATTATCAATGGGAATGTCTAATGATTACACGATTGCGATTGAAGAAGGTGCTACATATATTCGTTTGGGGACGATTTTAGTAGGAAAAGCGTAAAAGGAAGGAGAATCTTATTATGAGTTGGTCAAAAGTAAAGTACTTCTTTTTTGATACACCGGAAGAAAAAGAAGCAGCTCAATATAGTTATGAAAAGGAGCAAACAGACATGAAGAAGCAGCAAGATCCGCCAGAAAAACAAGATGTTACGTTTCCAAAAGCGCAACCGAAACAAAATGTTGTGAGCATTGAAACAGCAAAGCAATCTTCAAAAGTTGTTTTATTAGAACCACGCACATATTCGGAAGCGCAAGGGATTGCGGACCATTTAAAAGGTAGACGAGCTGTTGTGATTAATTTACAACGAATGTCTACTGATCAAGCTGTACGTATCGTTGACTTTTTAAGTGGTACTGTATACGCTATAGGCGGGGACATTCAAAAAATAGGACCGAAAACATTTATGTGTACGCCTGAAAATGTAGATATTGTTGGTGCAATTTCAGAGTTATTCGGTGAAGAAGAAGACACAAATATAAAGAGGTGGTAATACGCCATGGTAACAGTTTTAAACGTTTTAATTACTGCTATCGAGATTTACTCGTGGGCACTTATTATTTACATTCTCCTATCATGGTTCCCGGGTGCAAAGGAATCAACTTTCGGAGATTTTCTTGCGCGTATTTGTGAACCGTATTTAGAACCATTTCGCAGATTTATTCCGCCGCTTGGTATGATTGATATCTCTCCACTCGTTGCGATTTTTGCGTTAAAGCTTGCTACGAATGGTTTAGTAAGTATATTCCGCTATTTCTTATAGTAAGAGGTTAAATACATGAGCATCTATGAACATTTCAGACCCGATGAGGAGGTCTTTGTGGATAAGGTGTTAGAGTGGAAGCGAGCAGCGGAGTACCATCAAGTGAAACTAACAGATTTCCTTGATCCAAGGCAACAACAAATTGTCACTATGGTAATAGGACAAGGGGATGTTGCTGTACAGTTTGATGGTGCAACACCTCATGCAGAGCGTAAAAGAGCACTCATTTATCCGGACTATCTAGTAGTAAATGAAGAGGAATTTCAAGTAGAGGTATTAGAAATTGACTATCCTTCCAAGTTTTATACGCTAGAACATAGGCAAATATTAGGTACATTTATGTCTCTGGGTTTAACGAGAGAAAAATGTGGAGATATTTTGCTTCAAGAAAATCGTGCCCAAATTATAGTCGCGAAAGAAGTTGTATCTTATATTGAGATGAACTTACAATCGATAGGGAAAGTGAAAGTTTCCTTATCACCAGTGCAAGGAGAAAAAATTCTACAGATGCAAGAAACGTGGGGAGAGAAATCTGGAACGGTTTCTTCACTTCGTTTAGATGTTATGTTAGCTGAAATGTTACATATATCCAGACAGAAAGTACAACCTTTCATAAAAAATGGACTAGTAAAAGTGAATTGGAAAACAGTGGAGCAAACCTCTTATGAATGTTATCCAGGAGATGTTTTTTCAGTGAGAGGATATGGACGAAGTAAATTGTTTTCTGTAGAAGGTAGAACAAAGCGCGACAAATGGAGAATTTTGTATGGTATACTAAAATGATTGGTTTTTTAGAAGGAAATCCTCCTATTTTGTCGAAGAAAAGATATAATTGAAAGAGGAAATTTAGATAACTACTTGGAGGTGGCGTTGTGCCGTTAACACCATTAGATATTCATAACAAAGAATTTGGTCGCGGATTCCGTGGCTATGATGAGGATCAAGTAAATGAGTTTCTTGATCAGATTATCAAAGATTATGAATTAGTCATTCGTGAGAAAAAAGCTTTAGAAGAAAAAGTTGCGCAATTAGAAGGAAAGTTAGATCATTTTTCTAATATTGAAGATACGCTAAACAAATCTATCGTTGTTGCACAAGAAGCAGCGGAAGAAGTAAAACGTAATGCACAAAAAGAAGCAAAATTAATCGTACGTGAAGCGGAAAAGAATGCAGACCGTATTATTAACGAAGCATTAGTAAAATCAAGAAAGGTTGCTTTTGATATTGAAGAGCTGAAGAAACAAGCGAAAGTATTCCGCACTCGTTTCCGTATGTTATTAGAAACACAGCTTGAAATGTTAAACAACGATGATTGGGATAAACTAATTGAGTTAGAAGACGAAGTAGATGAACTGTTGAAAAAAGAAGAAACAGTGTAAGCTTGACGTTTTTCTCATTATTACATATAATTTTAAACAACATATTTATTAAGAAAAACGAAGATAGGGATAAGTACCTTTTTCATACCTTATATAGCGAACTGAGGATGGTGTAAGCTCAGGATAAGGAGATAATGGGAATATCACCCTGGAGTTCCGCGCTGAACAAATAGAGTAAGCGTAGGCGTATATTCGCGTTAAGAATATAAAGAGGATTGTATACATACGTATAGGATCTACTAGGGTGGTACCGCGGGAGACTTTCTCGTCCCTTTTTGGGATGAGAAAGTCTCTTTTTTATTCCGTTTTTTAAGTCTTTCTTTTATACATGTAAGGAGGAATTGAGCATGGAGTACAAAAATACATTACTAATGCCAAAAACAGAGTTCCCAATGCGTGGGAATTTACCAAAACGTGAGCCTGCAATGCAAGAACAGTGGGCTGAAATGAATATTTATGAAAAAGTACAAGAACATACAAAAGGTCGTCCTTTATTCGTACTGCATGATGGACCTCCATATGCAAATGGTGACATTCATATGGGACATGCATTAAATAAAGTATTAAAAGACTTTATTGTTCGTTATAAATCAATGACTGGTTACTGTGCACCATATGTTCCAGGTTGGGATACGCACGGTTTACCAATTGAGCAAGCTTTAACAAATAAAGGTGTAAAGCGTAAAGAAATGACAGTTGCTGAGTTCCGTAAGTTATGTGCAGAGTATGCATATGAACAAGTAGAACGTCAACGTGAACAATTTAAGCGTTTAGGCGTACGTGCTGATTGGGATAACCCATATATTACTTTAGAGCCAGCTTATGAAGCACAACAAATTAAAGTGTTTGGTGATATGGCGAAAAAAGGTTATATCTATAAAGGGCAAAAACCAGTTTACTGGTCTCCAACGAGTGAATCAGCTTTAGCAGAAGCTGAAATTGAATACCAAGATAAAAAATCAGCATCTATTTACGTAGCATTCCCTGTTAAAGATGGAAAGAACGTATTAGAAGGTGATGAGAAATTCATTATCTGGACAACAACACCTTGGACGTTACCTGCAAACTTAGGTATTTCTGTTCACCCAGAACTTGAATACAGCATTGTAAAAGTAAATGATGAAAAATATATTATTGCGTCTGAACTATTTGAGACAGTTGCAAAAACGTTAGAGTGGGAAAATGCTGAAGTTGTGAAAACTGTAAAAGGTAGCGAACTTGAGTATACAGTTGCAAAACATCCATTCTACGATCGTGATTCATTAGTTATGCTAGGAGATCACGTAACAACAGATGCAGGTACAGGGTGTGTTCATACAGCACCAGGACACGGGGAAGATGACTTCGTTGTTGGTAAAAAGTATGGTTTAGAAGTACTTTGCCCAGTTGATGATAAAGGTGTATTAACAGAGGAAGCACCTGGATTTGAAGGCTTATTCTATGATAAAGCTAACAAGCCAATTACAGAAAAATTAGAAGAAGTAGGCGCGTTACTGAAACTAACATTCATTACGCATTCATACCCACATGATTGGAGAACGAAAAAACCAATTATTTTCCGTGCGACAGCACAGTGGTTTGCATCTATTGAAGCATTCCGTAAAGAGTTATTAGAAGCTGTTGCGGAAACAAAATGGGTACCAGCGTGGGGCGAAACTCGTCTTCATAACATGGTTCGTGACCGTGGTGACTGGTGTATTTCTCGTCAGCGTGCATGGGGTGTGCCAATTCCTGTATTCTATGCTGAGAATGGTGATCCAATTATTACAGATGAAACAATTAACCATGTAGCAGATTTATTCCGTGAACACGGTTCTAACGTATGGTTCGAGCGTGAAGCGAAAGATCTATTACCAGAAGGATTTACACATCCAGGTAGCCCAAATGGTGAATTCCGTAAAGAAACAGACATCATGGATGTATGGTTCGACTCAGGTTCTTCTCACCAAGCGGTATTAGAAGAGCGCGAAGACTTACAACGTCCAGCTGATTTATATTTAGAAGGATCTGACCAATATCGTGGTTGGTTTAACTCTTCATTATCAACAGCAGTTGCTGTAACAGGTAAAGCTCCATATAAAGGCGTACTAAGCCATGGTTTCGTATTAGATGGTGAAGGACGTAAAATGAGTAAGTCGATTGGAAACATCGTCGTACCGAAGAAAATTATGGATCAATTAGGCGGGGACATTCTACGCTTATGGGTATCTTCTGTTGACTATCAATCTGATGTACGTATTTCAGATGATATTTTAAAACAAGTAGCAGAAGTGTATCGTAAAATCCGTAACACATTCCGTTTCTTATTAGGAAACTTAGATGACTTTAAGCCAAGTGAAAATACAGTGGCAGTAGCTGAACTTCGTGAAGTAGATCGTTACATGTTAGTGAAATTAAATGACTTAATTACAAAAGTAAAAGAAGCATATGAAACATACGACTTCGCTGCTGTATATCATGCAATTCATAACTTCTGTACAATTGATTTAAGCTCATTCTACTTAGACTTTGCAAAAGACATTTTATACATTGAAGGTGCAAACCATGAAGATCGTCGTGCAATTCAAACGGTATTATATGATGTTCTTGTTGCATTGACAAAACTTGTAACACCAATCTTACCGCATACAGCTGATGAAGTATGGCCATATGTTCCGGGTGTAACAGAAGAAAGCGTACAATTAACTGATATGCCAGAAGCTGTACAATTAGATGGTGCGGAAGCATTGAAAACCAAATGGGATGCATTTATGACATTACGTGATGACGTATTAAAAGCGTTAGAAGTAGCGCGTAATGAAAAAGTAATCGGTAAGTCATTAAATGCAAGCATTACGTTATATCCAACTGCAGAAATGAAAGCTATGTTAGAGTCTATTAGCGAAGACTTAAAGCAATTATTCATCGTTTCTGAGTATAAGCTTGGTGGTCTGATGGAAGAAGCGCCAGCAGATGCGCCTAAGTATGAACATACAGCGGTTGTTGTTGCTCAAGCAACTGGTGAAACATGTGAACGTTGTTGGGTAGTTTCAGAAACAATTGGTAAAGATGCTGAACATGAAACATTATGTGAGCGTTGTGCAACAGTTGTTAAAGAAAATTATGTAAAATAATAAAAAATGACTGCACGTAAAGTGCAGTCATTTTTTTGTTGATGGTACATTGAAATAACTTTCACTCTCTTTCCTATGAAGGAAAAATGTGTGAGAGGTAAGCATATAAATTTCGGACACACTAATCGTACATTGCAGCTGGGAGGAATGTACACGTGAATGAAATGTATATGGAAATAAAAGAAGAATTGCAATTGATGAGAAAAGAATTGCAAGAGAGACTAGCTAAAGAGGTCATGCACAAATATGATACAGAGTTTAGCGAAGAGCTTGGATATGAAATTAAGGAAGAGATAAAGAAAAAACTGCTATTACATGATATAAAAGAGGATTTAAAAGATGTAGAACGTGCATTATTTAAAATGGAAATAGATATGTATGGTATTTGTGAAGAAACAGGGAGAGTAATTTCGGTAAAACAAATGAAAACGATGCCGACTGCCCGTACTATCCATGAATTTTTCTATGAAAAAGTAAATGTATGAATGTGCACAACGATATTATATTACCTTTTTTTAATTTATTTTATTCTTCTATAAAGGTTCATTGTGAAAAGGTTGCAGCTATGCTAAAATTTTGAGGTACACTGTCTTTGTGGGGGAAATGAAAATGATATATTATGTAATAGCGTTATTTGTCATTGTCATCGATCAAATATCGAAATGGCTAATTGTAAAGAACATGGAATTGGGTACGAGCATTCCGATTATCGATAATGTATTATACATAACATCACATCGAAATAGAGGAGCTGCCTGGGGGATTTTAGAAAATAAAATGTGGTTCTTCTACATTATTACAGTCATTTTTGTAGTATTTATCGTATTTTATATGAAAAAATATGCGAAAACAGACAAGCTTCTAGGAATTTCATTAGGTCTAATATTAGGCGGAGCAATTGGTAACTTTATTGATCGTGTATTTAGACAAGAAGTAGTGGATTTCATTCACGTGTATATTTTCTCGTACAACTATCCAGTATTTAATATAGCTGATTCAGCATTATGTATTGGTGTTGTATTAATTATTATTCAAACATTATTAGAAGGTAAGAAAGCGAAGGAGTAATTGAATGAGTGAAGTAGTACAAGTAACAGTTGCAGAAGAGCAAAAAAATGAGCGAATTGATAAATTCGTTGCAGAAATAAACAGTGAATGGTCACGTTCACAAGTACAGCAATGGATTAAAGATGATGTTGTAACAGTTAATGGGAAATCGGTAAAAGTAAATTATAAAGTTAAAGAGAATGATGAAATTACAGTAACGATTCCTGAGCCAGAAGCGTTAGATATTCAAGCAGAAGATATGAACTTAGAAATTTATTATGAAGATGCAGATGTACTTGTTGTAAATAAGCCACGTGGTATGGTTGTACATCCAGCACCAGGTCATACAAGTGGTACGCTTGTGAATGGTCTTATGCATCATTGTACAGATTTATCAGGTATTAACGGTGTAATGCGTCCTGGTATCGTGCATCGTATTGATAAGGATACATCTGGCCTATTAATGGTCGCTAAAAATGATATGGCACACGAATCACTTGTAAATCAACTTGTAGCAAAAACAGTAACAAGACGTTACAAAGCGATTGTACACGGTGTTATCCCGCATGATAAGGGAACGATTGATGCTCCGATTGGTCGCGATAAGAAAGAGCGTCAAAGTATGACAGTTGATGAAAACGGTAAGAACGCTGTTACTCACTTCCAAGTGTTAGAGCGTTTCAAAGACTTCACACTTGTAGAATGTCGCTTAGAAACAGGACGTACGCACCAAATTCGTGTTCATATGAAATATATTGGCTATCCACTTGCTGGAGATCCAAAGTATGGACCAAAGAAAACATTAGATATGAATGGACAAGCACTTCATGCAGGTATTTTAGGATTTGATCACCCTCGTACTGGTGAATATATTCAGTTTGAGGCACCGATTCCAGAAGTGTTTGAAGATGCATTAAATGTTTTACGAAAATAGTATTGACAAATCATAAGAAAACTGAGATACTGACAACAGTTAAATAATGATCCTTTAACACAGCCCCGTGAGGTTGAGAAGGTAACGGTTTGAAATGCTTAGGGTAGTTGTACCCTTTTTTCAAAAGTCCTCTCGCACACGCTGAGAGGACTTTTTTTATACCATTACTCTCACGCAAGAAAAAAAAGCTTGGAGGTGTAGAGCATGCAAGAGAAAGCTGTCGTTTTAGACGACCAAATGATTCGCCGCGCTTTAACACGAATTAGTCATGAAATCGTGGAACGAAATAAAGGTGTCGATAATTGTGTTCTTGTCGGAATTAAAACTCGTGGAATTTTTATTGCACAACGTTTGGCAGAACGAATTGGTCAAATTGAAGGAAAAGAAATGGAAGTTGGAGAGTTAGATATTACGTTATACCGTGATGACCTAACACTACAATCGAAAAATGAAGAACCACTTGTAAAAGGTTCTGATATCCCTGTAGATATTACGAAGAAAAAAGTTATCCTTGTGGATGATGTATTATATACAGGCAGAACAGTTCGAGCAGCAATGGATGCTCTTATGGATTTAGGTAGACCATCACAAATCCAACTAGCAGTTCTTGTTGATAGAGGTCATCGTGAACTACCAATTCGCGCTGATTATGTAGGAAAGAACATTCCAACATCAAGTGAAGAGCGTATCGAAGTTGATTTGCAAGAGACAGATCAACAAGATCGAGTAAGCATATACGATAAGTAAAGCCCTTTTAAATGTAGTCCTGTGAGGCTGCCAAAGGGTCTTGGCTTTCATATGTCAAATTTGGCATACGAAAGTGTAGGACTCTTTGTGCACAGGCACAAAGAGTTTTTTTATTGCAAAGAATCAAACTGAAGGAGGATGTAACAATGGAACAAAAGCCAGTGTTAGACGTTAATGAAGTACCGAAACCGGGAAAATGGTTATTTTTAAGTATACAACATTTGTTCGCGATGTTTGGATCAACAGTGCTTGTTCCGTTTTTAACAGGATTGAATCCGTCAGTAGCATTAATATCAAGTGGATTAGGAACGTTAGCGTTTCTTCTTATAACGAAAGGTCAAGTACCGGCCTACCTAGGATCATCATTCGCCTTTATCGCACCGATTATTACAGCGAAAACAGCAGGGGGACCTGGAGCGGCAATGCTCGGTGGTTTGCTAGCAGGACTTGTGTACATCTTAATCTCACTCGGAATTAAGAAATCAGGATCAGAGTGGATTATGAAATTACTTCCGCCAATCGTAGTTGGTCCAGTAGTAATGGTAATCGGTCTAGCTTTAGCACATACAGCAGTGAACATGGCGATGAACGGTGCGGATGGCAAATATAGCTTTACACACTTTTCAGTAGCATTAGTAACATTAGCAATTACAATTATATGCTCGATATTCGGAAGAGGATTTTTCAGTATCATACCAGTGTTACTTGGCATTATCGGTGGATATATCTTCGCTTACTTCCAAGGGCTAGTAGACTTAAAGCCGGTAGCTGAGGCGAAATGGTTTGTTGTACCAGATTTCACAGTACCATTTGTAACATACACACCAGAGTTTTCATGGAAGATTGTACTCTTGATGGTACCAGTTGCACTAGTAACAATTTCAGAACATATCGGACATCAAATTGTACTAGGAAATGTTATTAAAAGAGATCTAATTGAAAAACCAGGTTTACACCGTTCAATCTTCGGTGATGGGATAGCAACATTAATCGCATCACTAATCGGTGGGCCACCGAATACAACGTATGGTGAAAACATCGGTGTGCTAGCAATTACGAGAGCGTACAGTGTATACTTATTCATCGGTTCAGCAGTATTCGCAATCATGTTCGGATTTATCGGTAAGATTTCTGCACTAATTCATTCGATCCCAACACCAGTTATGGGTGGTGTATCAATCTTACTATTCGGTGTAATCGCATCAAGCGGATTACGCATGATGGTAGACGATAAAACAGATTTAAGTGATAAACGAAACTTAATGATTGCATCAGTAATACTAGTAATCGGTATTGGTGGAGCGGTACTTCACGTAGGAGAATCGTTCCAAGTAGAAGGAATGGCACTAGCAGCAATTGTAGGTGTGCTGTTAAATCTACTATTACCGGAAACAAAACAAATAAAACAATCTAAGCAGATTGCTTCATAATAATAACCTTTTAATTCAGTCCTGTGAGACCGGAAAGGGTGGCTTCTTTCTTGCACCCTAGTCTCACATGACTAGGGTATTTTTATGCAAAGATTGTTATGAAAATACAAAAGTGGTAACATAAAAACCAGAAAGATGAGGGATGACGATGAGCCATTTGTTAACGATGAGTGAATTATCGGAAGTAGAAATTTCAGAAATCCTAAAAGACGCAGAAGATTTTGCGAATGGGAAAGAGAGCAAAACGACAGAGCAAACTTTTGTTGCGAACTTGTTCTTTGAGAATAGTACGAGAACGAGATTTAGCTTTGAAGTTGCTGAGAAGAGATTAGGACTTGATGTTTTAAACTTTTCAGCTGATGCATCTAGCGTACAAAAAGGAGAAACTTTATACGATACGATAAGAACACTAGAATCAATCGGAACAAAAGCAGTGGTCATCCGCCACGAGCAAGATCGCTACTTCGATGAACTAAAAGATCAGGTGAATATTCCAATCTTAAACGCTGGAGATGGATGTGGAAACCACCCAACACAGTGCCTACTCGACCTTCTTACAATTAAACAAGAGTTTGGAAGATTTGAAGGTTTGAAGATTGCAATAGTAGGAGATGTTCGTCATAGCCGAGTAGCACGTTCTAATGCAGAAGCATTAACGAAGCTGGGTGCAACAATTTACTTTGCAAGCCCTGAAGAGTGGAAAGATGAAGACAACACATTTGGAACATACAAACCATTAGATGAACTTGTTCCAGAAGTGGATGTAATGATGTTACTTCGTGTACAACATGAGCGTCATGATCATTATGAAACAGACATTATGAAAG
This sequence comes from Bacillus thuringiensis, assembly GCF_001455345.1. Taxonomy (GTDB): domain Bacteria; phylum Bacillota; class Bacilli; order Bacillales; family Bacillaceae_G; genus Bacillus_A; species Bacillus_A thuringiensis_N. The sequence goes on along the minus strand of NZ_CP013274.1, from coordinate 3,831,020 downwards.
AGTATCATGAGAAACACGGATTAACAGTGGAAAGAGAAAAGCGTATGAAAGAAGGAAGCATTATTATGCATCCAGCTCCTGTAAACCGTGATGTTGAAATTGCAAGTGAACTTGTTGAGTGTGAGCGTTCACGCATATTTAAACAAATGGAAAATGGAGTTTACGTAAGAATGGCTGTACTAAAACGCGCCTTACCAAATGTATTAGGAGGAATGAAACATGAATTATTTGTTTAAAAATGGTCGTTATATGAATGAAGAAGGAAAAATCGTAGCAACGGATCTTCTCGTACAAGACGGTAAAATCGCTAAGGTAGCAGAAAATATTACGGCAGATAATGCTGAAGTAATCGATGTGAACGGAAAGTTAATCGCACCTGGATTAGTAGATGTACACGTACACCTTCGTGAACCAGGTGGTGAACATAAAGAAACAATTGAAACAGGTACACTAGCAGCGGCAAAAGGTGGATTCACTACAATTTGTGCAATGCCAAATACACGCCCAGTGCCAGATTGCAGAGAACATATGGAAGACTTGCAAAATCGTATTAAAGAAAAAGCGCATGTCAACGTACTACCATATGGAGCAATTACAGTACGTCAAGCGGGTTCTGAAATGACAGATTTCGAAACGTTAAAAGAACTTGGAGCATTTGCTTTCACAGATGACGGTGTAGGCGTACAAGATGCTAGCATGATGTTAGCTGCTATGAAGCGTGCAGCGAAATTAAATATGGCAGTAGTTGCGCACTGTGAAGAGAATACTCTTATTAATAAAGGTTGTGTACATGAAGGGAAGTTTTCTGAGAAACACGGATTAAACGGTATCCCATCAGTATGTGAATCTGTACATATTGCAAGGGATATACTGCTTGCTGAAGCGGCAGATTGTCACTATCACGTATGTCACGTAAGTACGAAAGGATCTGTACGTGTAATCCGTGATGCGAAACGCGCTGGAATTAAAGTAACAGCAGAGGTAACACCTCATCACTTAGTGTTATGTGAAGATGATATTCCATCAGCTGATCCTAACTTTAAAATGAACCCACCGCTTCGTGGAAAAGAAGACCACGCAGCACTAATTGAAGGTTTATTAGATGGAACGATCGATATGATCGCAACTGATCATGCACCGCATACAGCGGAAGAGAAAGCACAAGGAATTGAAAGAGCACCATTCGGAATTACTGGTTTTGAAACAGCATTCCCACTTCTATACACAAACCTTGTGAAAAAAGGAATCATTACACTAGAGCAGTTAATTCAATTCTTAACAGAAAAGCCAGCTGATACATTCGGCTTAGAAGCAGGTCGCCTGAAAGAAGGTAGAACAGCTGATATTACAATCATTGATTTAGAACAAGAAGAAGAGATTGACCCAACAACATTCTTATCAAAAGGAAAAAATACACCATTCGCAGGTTGGAAATGCCAAGGATGGCCGGTAATGACAATCGTTGGTGGTAAGATCGCATGGCAAAAGGAGAGTGCATTAGTATGAAAAGACAACTTATCTTAGAAGATGGAACAGTATTAATTGGAAAAGGTTTCGGAGGAGAAATTGAAAAGTCAGGTGAGGTTGTATTCACAACAGGAATGACTGGATATCAAGAAACATTATCTGATCCATCATATTGCGGTCAAATCGTAACATTCACGTACCCATTAATCGGAAACTACGGCATTAACCGTGACGATTTTGAATCGATTCACCCATCTGTAAATGGTTTAATCGTAAACGAAATTTGTGATCACCCATCAAACTTCCGTAATGAAATTTCGTTAAATGATTACTTAAAAGAAAGAAACATCCCAGGCTTAGCAGGAATTGATACAAGAAAATTAACGAGAAAAATTCGTCAATACGGTACATTACGCGGACGTCTATGTAACATGGATGCAGATGTAGAATACATCGTGAGCCAATTAAAAGCGACAGTATTTACAGATCACGTGAAACGCGTATCAACGAAAGATCCATACCCAAGCCCAGGCCGTGGACATCGTGTTGTACTTGTAGACTTCGGAATGAAACATGGTATTTTACGAGAATTAAATAAACGTGACTGTGATGTAATTGTAGTACCTTACAATACAACAGCGGAAGAGATTTTACGCCTTAGCCCAGATGGAATCATGTTAAGTAACGGGCCTGGAGATCCAAAAGATGTACCAGAAGCGATTGAAATGTTAAAAGACATTATCGGTAAAGTTCCTTTATTCGGAATTTGCTTAGGACATCAACTATTCGCTCTAGCATCTGGTGCGAATACAAGTAAGTTGAAATTTGGTCACCGTGGTTTAAACCATCCAGTAAAACATCTTGCAACTGGAAAAGTAGCAATTACATCTCAAAACCATGGTTATGCAGTAGAAGAAGAATCAGTTAAAAATACAGAACTTGAAATTACACATGTCGCTTTAAATGATGGAACAGTAGAAGGTCTTCGTCATACGAAGTTCCCGGCATTTACAGTACAGTATCATCCAGAAGCTTCAGCAGGACCAGAAGATGCAAATGATTTATTCGAAGATTTCTTAGAAATGATTGAAAACTTCAAGAAAGAAGGGGAAGAGTTATGCCAAAACGCCTAGACATTAACACAATTTTAGTAATCGGATCAGGACCAATTGTAATTGGGCAAGCAGCAGAGTTTGATTACTCTGGTACACAAGCTTGTCAATCTCTTAGAGAAGAAGGTTACAAAGTAATCCTTGTTAACTCTAACCCAGCAACAATTATGACAGATACTGCAACAGCAGATAAAGTATATATAGAACCATTAACACTAGAATTCGTAAGCCGTATCATTCGTAAAGAGCGTCCAGATGCAATCCTGCCAACATTAGGTGGTCAAACAGGTTTAAATATGGCTGTCGAACTTGCGAAATCAGGCATACTTGAAGAATGTGGAGTTGAAATTTTAGGAACAAAATTATCAGCAATTGAGCAAGCAGAAGATCGTGATTTATTCCGTACATTAATGCAGGAATTAAATGAACCAATTCCATCTAGTACCATTATTCATACGCTAGAAGAAGCACATGAATTTGTAAAAGAAATTGGTTATCCAGTTATTGTTCGCCCAGCATTTACAATGGGGGGAACAGGCGGCGGAATCTGTAGTAATGAAGAAGAACTAATTGAAATCGTATCAGGTGGATTAAAACATAGTCCAGTAACACAATGTTTATTAGAAAAGAGCATTGCTGGTTGTAAGGAAATTGAATATGAAGTAATGCGTGATTCGAATGATAACGCGATTGTAGTATGTAACATGGAAAATATCGATCCAGTTGGGGTTCATACAGGTGATTCTATCGTTGTAGCACCGAGCCAAACATTAAGTGACCGCGAATATCAAATGTTACGAAACACTTCATTACGAATTATTCGTGCATTAGGAATTGAAGGTGGATGTAATGTTCAGCTTGCACTTGATCCACATAGTTTCCAATACTATGTAATCGAAGTAAACCCGCGTGTAAGTCGTTCATCTGCACTAGCATCTAAAGCAACTGGATATCCAATTGCGAAGTTAGCGGCAAAAATTGCAGTCGGTTTAACATTAGATGAAATTATAAACCCAGTTACACAAAAAACATACGCTTGTTTCGAACCAGCATTAGACTATGTTGTTTCAAAAATTCCACGCTGGCCATTTGATAAGTTTGAATCAGCAAACAGAACGCTTGGAACGCAGATGAAAGCAACTGGTGAAGTTATGTCAATCGGACGTAACTTAGAGCAATCATTATTAAAAGCGGTTCGTTCTTTAGAGCTTGGCATTTATCACTTAGAATTAGACCACTTAAAAGAACTTGATAAAGAGACAATGAAAAAACGCATTATTAAAGCAGACGATGAGCGACTGTTTATTGTAGCAGAAGCAATTCGTCAAGGTGTAACGAAAGAAGAAATTAACGAATGGTGCGAAATGGACTTCTTCTTCTTACAAAAAGTTGAAAACATCGTAAATATGGAACGTGAAGTGAAAGCGAATGTAGGAAATATGGAAGTACTACAAACGGCGAAAGAAATGGGCTTCAGCGATCACTACATTGCAGCATCTTGGAACAAAACAGAGCGTGAAATTTACGATATGCGTAAAGAAAGCAATATAACTCCTGTTTATAAAATGGTAGATACTTGTGCGGCAGAGTTTGAATCTGCAACACCATACTACTACAGCACATATGGTGACGAGAATGAATCGGTTAGAACAGATCGTAAGAGTGTTGTTGTACTAGGGTCTGGCCCAATCCGTATCGGTCAAGGGGTTGAGTTTGACTACGCAACAGTTCACTCTGTATGGGCAATTAAAGAAGCTGGCTATGAGGCAATCATTGTTAATAACAATCCAGAAACAGTTTCAACAGACTTCAGTATTTCTGATAAATTATACTTTGAACCATTAACAATCGAAGATGTAATGCACATTATCGATTTAGAAAAGCCAGAAGGTGTTATCGTCCAATTCGGTGGACAAACAGCAATTAACTTAGCTGCTAAATTAGAGGCTCATGGTGTGAAAATCTTAGGAACATCACTTGAAGATTTAGACCGTGCAGAAGATCGTGATAAGTTTGAGGCAGCTCTAACACAGCTTGGTATCCCGCAACCAGTTGGTAAAACGGCAACGACTGTAGAGCAAGCGGTAGCAATCGCTGACAAAATTGGTTACCCAGTATTAGTAAGACCATCTTACGTACTAGGTGGACGTGCGATGGAAATCGTATATCGTCAAGAAGAACTACTGCACTACATGAAAAATGCAGTTAAAGTTCACGCTGATCACCCAGTATTAATCGACCGATACATGGTTGGTAAAGAAATTGAAGTAGATGCAATTTCAGACGGTGAGAATGTATTCATTCCAGGTATTATGGAGCATATTGAACGCGCTGGAGTTCACTCTGGTGACTCAATTGGAGTATATCCACCACAAAGCTTATCTGAAAAATTAAAAGAACAAATTATTGAACATACAATTGCACTTGGAAAAGGATTAAACATTGTTGGATTACTAAATATCCAGTTTGTAGTATTCAAAGATCAAGTGTACGTAATTGAAGTAAATCCACGTGCGAGCCGTACAGTACCATTCTTAAGTAAAATTACAGGTGTACCAATGGCAAACGTTGCAACGAAAGTTATTTTAGGGCAAGACCTAGTAGAGCAAGGATACGGAACGGGCTATCACCCAGAAGAGAAAGAAGTCTATGTAAAAGCTCCGGTATTCTCATTCGCGAAACTACGCTCAGTTGATACAACATTAGGACCTGAAATGAAATCAACAGGGGAAGTAATGGGTAAAGATTTAACGCTTGAAAAAGCATTATACAAAGGGTTAGTTGCTTCTGGAATTAACATCCCAACACACGGATCAGTAATCATTACTGTAGCGGATAAAGATAAAGAAGAGGCGATGGAGATTGCAAAACGTTTCCATGAAATCGGCTATAACTTATTAGCAACAGCTGGGACAGCACAATCATTAGAAGAGCAAAATATCCCAGTACAAGTTGTAAACAAAATTGATTCTGAAGACTACAACTTACTAGATATTATCCGTCAAGGAAAAGCACAGTTTGTAATCAATACATTAACAAAAGGCAAACAACCAGCGCGTGATGGTTTCCGCATTCGCCGTGAATCAGTAGAAAATGGTGTAGCTTGCTTAACATCACTTGATACAACGAGAGCAATCTTACGAGTATTAGAATCTATGACATTCTCAGCTCATTCAATGAAAGAAATTACGCAAACAAAGCGTCACGAGGTGGTACATGCATGATGCAAAAGCAAAATATGATCGTCGTTAATCAAAAAGAAATCGCAAAAAACATTTACGAATTAGTGCTTCAAGGAACTTTAGTACAGCAAATGAACGAACCAGGGCAGTTTGTGCACATTAAGGTAGCAGAGGGCATTGCGCCCCTTCTGCGCCGCCCGATTAGTATTTGTAATGTAGATCAAGAGAAGAACGAATTTACAATGCTATATCGTGCAGAAGGACAAGGGACAAAAACATTAGCAACTAGAAAACAAGGTGAAATGGTAGACGTACTAGGACCACTAGGACACGGTTTTCCTGTAGAAGAAGCAGAAGCTGGTCAAACAGCTTTACTAGTAGGCGGGGGAATTGGTGTACCACCACTTTATGAATTGTCACAGCGCCTCGTTGCAAAAGGTGTACGCGTAATTCACATCTTAGGTTTTCAAACGAAAGATGTTGTTTTCTATGAAGAAAAATTTGCAGAACTTGGTGATACGTACGTTGCGACAGTAGACGGTACACACGGTACAAAAGGATTTGTCACAGATGTAATTGATAACTACGGAATTGACTTTGATATTCTTTATTCATGTGGTCCGTTAGCGATGCTTCGTGCATTAGAAGGACGTTACAAAGAGAAAAAAGCCTATATTTCATTAGAAGAACGTATGGGTTGTGGTATTGGAGCTTGTTTCGCATGTGTATGCCACTTACAAGAAGATCCAAGTGGACATTCTTACAAGAAGGTGTGTAGCGACGGACCAGTATTTCCAATCGGGGAGGTTGTACTATGAACAGATTGCAAGTTGAATTACCAGGATTATCATTAAAAAATCCAATTATACCGGCATCTGGATGCTTTGGATTTGGTCGTGAATATGCACAGTTTTACGATTTAAGTGTACTAGGATCAATCATGATTAAAGCGACGACAGAACAACCACGCTATGGAAATCCGACGCCTCGTGTTGCTGAAACACCGGGCGGCATGTTAAATGCAATCGGACTTCAAAACCCAGGATTAGAAAAAGTAATGAATTCTGAATTACCTTTTCTCGAACAATTTGATCTTCCAATCATTGCGAACGTTGCAGGCTCACAAGCTGAGGATTACGTAGCGGTTGCAAAGGAAATTTCTAAAGCGCCTAATGTCCATGCGCTAGAATTAAACATTTCTTGTCCGAACGTAAAAACAGGTGGTATTGCCTTTGGTACAAATCCTGAAATTGCTGCTGATTTAACGAAGCGAGTAAAAGAGGTTTCTGAAGTACCTGTATATGTAAAGTTGTCACCGAACGTGGCAAACATTGTGGAAATTGCAAAAGCAATTGAAAATGCAGGTGCAGACGGTTTAACGATGATTAATACATTGCTTGGTATGCGTCTAGATTTAAAAACAGCTAAACCAATTTTAGCAAACCGTACAGGCGGATTATCAGGTCCTGCGATTAAGCCAGTAGCAATTCGTATGGTACATGAAGTAAGCCAAGCGGTTAACATTCCAATTATCGGAATGGGTGGTATTGAAACAGCGGAAGATGTAATTGAATTCTTCTACGCTGGCGCAAGCGCAGTTGCAGTAGGTACAGCGAACTTTATCGATCCGTTCGTATGTCCGACAATTATTGAAGAGCTACCAGCATTACTAGATGAATTAGGATTTGATCACATTTCGGAATGTCAAGGAAGGAGCTGGAAGCAAACATGTCACAGTCGTTAATCGTTGCACTAGATTTTCCAGGGAAACAAGATGTAGAACAATTCTTGCGCCACTTTGAAGGGGAAGAGTTATTTGTCAAAGTTGGTATGGAGTTATTTTACAAAGAAGGCCCTGCAATTATTACGTACTTAAAAGAAAAAGGGCATAAGATTTTTCTAGACTTAAAACTTCATGATATTCCGAATACAGTAAAAAGCGCTATGCGTAGCCTAGCTAGTCTAGATGTTGATATGGTAAATGTTCATGCTGCTGGGGGAAGTAGTATGATGAAAGCTGCGATTGAGGGATTAGAGGAAGGTAAGCAAGAAGGAAAAGAGAGACCGATTTGTATTGCAGTTACACAACTAACAAGCACTTCGGAAGCTATGATGAAAAAAGAGATCGGCATTGAGAAAACGTTAGAAGAAGCGGTTGCTCATTATGCAAAATTAACGAAAGAAAGTGGACTGGATGGCGTTGTTTGCTCAACGCTTGAAGTTCCAAAATTACGTGAAGTATGCGGAAATGAATTTGTAACAGTAACACCGGGGATTCGTCTTGCAAGCGATGATGTAAATGACCAGGTGCGCGTAGCAACACCGAAACGTGCGAGGGAACTTGGCTCAAGCTACATCGTAGTTGGACGTAGTATTACAAAAGCAGAAAATCCGCTTGAAGCGTATAAAACAGTAAAACAACAGTGGGAAGGTGTAACAGTATGAAAAAAGAAATCGCATCGCATTTATTAGAAATTGGAGCAGTATTTTTACAACCGAATGATCCATTCATATGGTCTTCAGGTATGAAATCACCAATTTATTGTGATAACCGTTTAACTTTATCTTATCCAAAAGTACGTCAAGCGATTGCAGCTGGATTAGAAGAGTTAATTAAAGAGCACTTTCCAACTGTAGAAGTTATTGCAGGAACAGCAACTGCTGGTATTGCGCACGCTGCATGGGTAAGCGATCGTATGGATTTACCAATGTGCTACGTACGTAGTAAAGCAAAGGGTCACGGTAAAGGGAACCAAATCGAAGGAAAAGCTGAAAAAGGTCAAAAAGTAGTGGTAGTAGAAGACTTAATTTCAACTGGCGGTAGTGCAATTACATGTGTAGAAGCACTTCGTGAAGCTGGCTGTGAAGTATTAGGAATCGTATCAATCTTCACATATGAGTTAGAAGCAGGAAAAGAAAAACTAGAAGCAGCTAACGTAGCATCATACTCTTTAAGCGACTACAGTGCATTAACTGAAGTAGCAGCAGAAAAAGGTATGATCGGACAAGCTGAAACGAAAAAATTACAAGAGTGGCGTAAAAATCCAGCAAACGAAGCTTGGATCACAGCGTAACACCAAAAAAGACGACCGCGGGGGAACGCGGTCGTCTTTTTATATCATTGTTATAATTTCATGTAACGAACAGATAGTAGGAACATCACATTTGAGTGGCAAGTTACCCCGATTTAACCATAGCCCTTGCATTCCAGCTACTGTACTACTAATGGCATCTATTTCTAATCGATCACCAATATAATAGCAATCTTTCATTTCAAGATTCAATTGTAATACAGTTCTTTGAAAAATTTCAGGGTCTGGTTTCGATACACCAATTTCACTAGAAGTAGATATGTATTGGAAATATTGTAGAATGTTTAGAGCAGTTAATTTTTCGACTTGCTGTTCATAGTCACCATTACTAATAATACCTAATGAGTGCCCTTCTTGCTTTAAGGTCTGTAATGTATAGTGTACATCTTCAAACGCGGCCCAGTTGTTCTTATATAGTTCTATATATTGATTGAATCTGTGCTGAGATTCTTCGGGTGATAAGTTTATTCCATATGTTTTAAATAAATGGTACATTCGCATCCCTTGTTGTTCTTGAAAAGATAATTCCTTGGATAAAAATTTGTTGAAATACTTCTCGGATAATTCATGCCATAGATTCATAGACTCTGATTCGTTTCCTGAAAAAATATCATTATACTTTTGGAAGAAATGTGAGATGCCGTTATTCTCAGCAGTGTCGTAATCAAGTAAAGTTCCATCAATATCAAAGAAAATCATATGACAATCTCCCTGCTAACAACTATTTAGCTTTTTCCACAACCTCATACCCTTTCACAAACAATAGCGTCATATAAGAAACAATAAATGAGAAGATGCTGTACATGCCAACCCAAAAGAAAAATTTTGGAGTGAAGGCGATAACACCTATTATTAAAAAAGTAGCAAACGTTACAATCGGCATTACGTAATACGTTTTCGTTCTACGTGTTCCAATAACAGAAACGATAAAGATAAGTAATGGACAAATTAATAAGACGAAAATCAATTCATTCATAGGTATGTCCCCTTTTCTAATTGCAGTAATCTGTTTCTCGTAAACGCTTTGAAATAATTACTCTCCTAATATAATTTCGCTAAGTAAGAACGAATCCCTCTTGAAAACGAGTAATTCATGATGAATTTTACAAGCAAAAAACGTAAGCAAGAAAACACTTGCTTACGTTATAGGATAAACATCGCAACGATAGTTGTGACAATTAAACCGATAACAACCGGTAAAAAGTTTCGGCGTGCAAGTTCAAATGGGTCGACTTTACAAATCGCAGCGGCAGGAATAAGTGCCCAAGGAATTAACACCCCGCCCCCGGTCCATATTGCTGCAATTTGCCCGAGTGCTGTTAATGTAGCTGTTCCATGCCCAAGTGCTGTGCCGAAAAGATTTGCAATTGAACCAGCAAGTGATATACCTGAAAAACCAGATCCATCTAAGCCGGTAATGACACCAACGATAGTTAATGTCCCTGCTGATACATATTGATTTAAAGGAACAGTTTGAGATAAGGCGATTCCTAAGTCGTTAATGATTCCGTGTGAACCTTTTGGTAAATAGTCCCCGATAATTTTCACAAAGCCGCTATCTCCTAAATAAAAAAGTGCAGCAATTGGAATAACAGGTCCGAAATTTTTAAATCCAAATTGAAGCCCTTCTATGAAATAATCGGTCGTTTTATTTAATCCATTTCCTTTGTAGGCGATGAGAGAAATAATGATAATCATAAAAACAGTCGTTCCCCCGATAAGTGCAGTTGCATCGCTTCCTTGCAGTTTAAATTTAATCATACAAAGGATATCAAGGATATATATGATAGGGATACATATGGCGAGCCATTTCTTTATGTGAGGAGATAATAAAATAGTAGTTTTAGATGGTTCAGTTGATGAAGAGGAATCTTGTAAGGATAGTCCTGTATGAAATTCTTTTCGTAAGAAGAAAAATGCGACGGAAGTTGTCACAATGCCCATAACAATTACGAGCGGAACACTGGCAGAAACAACGCTAGAAACAGGAAGACCAGCAGCGTCTGCGGTTAATTTTGGTGCGCCTTGTATAACGAAGTCGCCGGATAAAGCAATCCCATGACCGAATAAGTTCATAGCAATTGCCACTCCAATTGGCGGAAGACCGACGCGTACAGCAACCGGTAATAAAATAGCTCCCATTAAGGCGACAGCGGGAGAAGGCCAAAAGAAGAAAGAAATTGTCATCATCAAAAGGCCGATAATCCAGTAGGCGAGGGTAGGGGTACGGATCATCTTTGTAAATGGTGAAATCATTGTATCATTTATACCGGTATGAACGAGTAAATTGCTCATGGATACGATAATGGAAATGATTAATATAGTTGGTAATAGCTCGGTAATGGCGTAAATAAAACTTTGAAAAATGCCGCTAACGGCAAGAGGGATAGAACTTGTAGCAGTTAATGCTAATAAAAAGATAAAAACGATACAAATAATTGTCGTATCTTTCCGGAGAATAAAAAAGGTAATAATAGTGAGTAAACAAATAATATAGAGAGCGTGTAATAGCGTTAATTCAACTCCCATAACATTCACATCCTTAGGCAATCGTGTAGTTTATTGTATGAAAGTAGTGAAAGTATGTGAGTATAAGAAACAGAAAAAAGGTGAAATTTCATGTACTGTAATGGTAAGAATAAAAAATGGATGTTACAATACAATTAATCCTAAAAATGGAATAACAGGAGGGCTTATGCACAAAAAAATTGGATTTTGGGGATTTATCATATCTTGTAGTCTATTAATCGTTTTAAAGCTATTTACAAACAATGAATGGATAAGTATCATACCTGTTTTCGGGTTTGTATTTATACTTTTATATAACTGGGATGGTATGAAACAATATAGTAAGAAAAGTATCGGAATTATGATAGGTATCATCGTTGTTTGCTCATTTTTCGCATGGGTTATTTTAATAGAGGGTCAGAAACAAATGGAGAAAATGTCTATTTTTCAAGAATGGATGTCTTCTGCAAACGGTCTTTATCTTGTAATTATAGTTGTTATTTTTCTAAGAATTGTTATAAGTATAGCAAGTTACATATTAAAGGAGAAGTAGAATGGGGGAGTATGAATGAGAGAGAAAGTAGGGTATTATGGTGTGCTCATTTGTTTACTATTATCAGTTATTTCAGCGGGATTTCTTAAAAGTGAATGGGTATCAGTTATATTATGTATAGGAGTATTAATTTTTGCTCCCATGTATCGCTGGAATGAATGGCAAGCATATAGCCGAAAAAAGAAAATTGTTTTCAGTATTGAGTTTGTTATTATAATTAGTACGATTCCGTTTTTGTTACTGAAGGGAAATGAGATAATGGATGGAATTGTAATGTTTCAAGGGTGGTTATTTATTGCGAAATTGCTATATTTAATATGTATTTTAATATTGGTAGCAGTAATCTCTAAAAAAGTAAACGAAAAGTTATTCGTTAATGAATAGAAGAAAGTGCCACCTTATCTGGTGGCACTTTCTTACTTTATTGAATGGGCTTTTTGCATCTTCTTAATTAAACGAATTTGTCCGCGATGGTTGATCTCATCTTCAAATACGTGAAACCACTTAAAATAGTTATTTGCTGGTTTGTCATACCAAAAGTCTGTCGTTTTAAATAGCCATTCATCAGGTAACGATTGAAAAGTCTCAATCGTTTTGGAACGTACTTCTTGTAATGTGTTTATGTAAAATTCTATCGAGTTTCCTTTTATTTTCCCGCGTCCAAGATCTCCTAACTCAATAGCAGGTAACCATCTTTCTAATTCAGCTTCCGTTGGTTCACGGTCTTCAAAGGTATGAATTTGGTAGTAAAATTCAATAGAAGCCATATGGTACAAAAGCATGCCAATTGAATTTGCTTCCTCATCATATAAATAATCAAGATTTTCAATTGTTAAACCTTCCACTGCTTGCATCGTTGTGTAACGAGCGTAATTCATCATGGAAACAAGTTTTGAAAATTCAGGCTGTAAACCATCTATCTTGTCGATTACAAAGTTCAATTAAAATTCCCCCTCTTTAAACGATGACTCCAGAGAAAGAATTCTATGTGAAGAGAAAAACTCCTTTTAAAAAAGGTCATGATTTTAACAAGGAATAACAATTAGTTCTCGATTTGATTTTGTAATAACTTCATATCCGTCTTTTGTAATGACGATATCATCTTCAATTCTACAACCGCCCCAGTTTGGTATGTAAATACCGGGTTCAACGGTAACAACCATACCTTCTTCTAATGTAGCTTTACTTTCTTGGGATAGGCGAAGAGGTTCATGTATTTCTAAGCCAAGACCGTGCCCTGTAGAGTGACCAAAATATTGACCATATCCACAATCTGTAATGTAGTTTCTTGTTACATCATCGATACTTTTTGCAGTTTCTCCAGGCTTAATTGCTTCAGTCCCGCGTTTTAATGCTTCGCGTACAACATTGTATATTTTTTTGAATTCTTCTGATGGTTCTCCAATTGCTACCGTACGAGTTATATCGGAACAATATCCATCATAAAGTGCACCGAAATCTAATGTAACGATGTCGCCTCGTTCGATTATTTTATTTGATGCAACTCCATGAGGAAGTGAAGAACGAACGCCAGAAGCCACAATGATTTGGAATGAAGAGGACGTAGCCCCTTTTTTTCGCATGAAAAATTCTAACTCATCTCGTACATCATTTTCACTTATTCCTGGTTTTAGAAACGTAAGGATGTGGTGAAATGCTTCGTCAGCAATATTAGCTGCGATTTTCATTGTTTCTATTTCAGGCGTGTCTTTAATAATACGAATATTTTCGATGATTTCGCACACTTGAACCATTTCTGCATGTACGTATTTTTGTAAGTTTTTATATTGTTGCAATGTCATGTTGTTTTCTTCAATTCCGAGTTTTTGAATGTTTAATTTCGATACTTGATTTGCAATTTCTTTTTCTAAATTTCCTTTATGCATAATGATTTCCGCATCTTTTATTTGTGACTTCGCTTGATCTACATAGCGAAAATCAGTTATAAAAACAGCTGTATCTGCAGAGATTAAGACGCCGCCAGCACTACCAGTAAAGCCTGTTGCATATTGGCGATTTTCTTTTTTGGTAATGAGTAATCCGTCAATTCCATAATTATGTAGTTGTTTTTGTATATTAGTTATTCTTATATTCATTTTAATTCCTCCTTTTTATATTAATAAAGCAAGAATTGTGCCAGTATGTTTATGTACAATAAAAGAGGAGAGGGAGTTGCGTGTCAAAAAAACTAGACACATATAAAATGAATATGTCAAAAAATTTTACAGTAATATAGACTTGTAGAACATAAACTTTTAATTTTAATATTATATTTTTTGTATAAATAAATGATGGGAATTGGTATAATAAGAGGTCGTTATGTTTTCTTGTAGATAAAGGTGCGTAATGAATAAATAGGAATAAGGAATGTGAGTATATGAAGAAATTAAGTAAAGTCATGTCATTTTGCTTCGCTGCTAGTATGCTAGTTGTAACAGGGTGTGAAAAAAGTGAAATCAAAGTTCAAGCAAATGAAACGATTGAACAGCTTGATGAAGCCCCAGAAGTGACAGAAAAAGAAGCGAAAAAGATTGTAAGAAAGAGTGTAGATGCAATAGCAAATGCATTTAGTGAGATGGAAAAAGAAAATGGATGGAGTCGAAATAATCCTGGAGATTTGGCGACAGCGAAAAAAGGAGTTAAGGGATTAGTTACAGAAAAATTTGTAGAGAACCAGCTTCCTAATTCGCTTGAAACATTTAATAGATCTAGAGAGACAGATATGTTGCCATTCCCTATTAATATTGAACCAGAAATGAGAGTAACGTATGCACAGAAAGATAAAAATTTAACGATTGAAACTATTATACCTTCAAATGATATGGGAAATGAAGCAGAGATATGGGAATTTATTTTCGTTTATAGAGATGGAAGATGGTTACTAGATAAATGGTCAGCACATACACCGGGCGATTTAAAACTTACGAAGGAAGAAGCTAGTGAGTTTCTGAAGATTCGAGGCTTTAAGAATGTCGATTTTGTTAAAGAAGAAAACAGTGGTGACAAAAAATATATTTTTAAAGAAAATACTAGATCAATAGCTGTGGATGCAAAAACATCGGTTATTACATATAATTTAGATGAGCAAAAACAGGAAAAAGTAGCGAAAGAAAATAGTAGTCAAGAACACGAAAACATTAAGGGAAATAGCATGAATACGCATGCTACTTCTAAAGAAGAGAAGCAGACTAAAAAAGAAACTTCGTCAGCAGTAGGTAAAAATAAGGTTTTAAATGAGTTAGCGGCTCTAGAAAACCAAGAAAAACATACAAATGTCATGTCAACAAATGACATAGTAAATGAAATAGAAGGAAATTATGAACTGTGGGATAATAAACTAAATGAAATTTACAGTACATTAAAAAATACGATGTCCCCTGATGCATTTCAGTCATTAAAAACGAAACAAATTGCGTGGGTTAAAGAAAAGGAAAGTAAGGTTAAAGCAATTGGTACTGATACAAATAACGGAACGATGAGACGTATAGAAGCTTCAGAAGAGAAATACAAGATGACAAAAGAAAGATGTTATGAATTAGTGAATGGGTATATGAACTAGTCTGAACGAATACAAAAATGCGTTGCTTATTAGCAACGCATTTTTGTATTTAAGCTTTTAATTTCATTACAGTGTCAACATCCGGTGTTACATATACGGTTTGCTGATTGTCGTACGTAACAAACCCAAGTTTTGCACCACTCGGTTTTTTCACATGACGTATTTTGGTGAAATCAACAGGTACAGAGCTAGACTCTTTTGCTTTACTGTAATAAGCAGCAATTTTGGCAGCTTCTAGTAAAGTTTCTTCAGCAGGTTCTAAAGAACGAATGACAACGTGAGAACCAGGTATGTCTTTCGTATGTAACCAAATTTCATCACGGCGGGCAAATTTCGTTGTTAAATAATCATTTTGCTTGTTGTTTTTACCGACGAAAATTTCTGTGCCATCACTAGCTACATATTTATCTAATACTGGTTTAGTAGGCTTTTTCTTTGCGTTTTTCGTTTTACGATTGCGCATATAACCTTCTTCAGCTAATTCCTCACGAATTTCTTCAATATCTTTTGAAGAAGCAGCTTCCATTTGTTGAAGTAAGCTATCAAAATAAAGAATTTCTTCATTTGTTTTTTTGATTTGTTCTTCTACAACAACAACTGAATTTTTCGCTTTTTGGTACTTTTGGAAATAACGTTGCGCATTGTCAGATGGTGTTTTTAAAGGATCTAATGTGATTTTTACAGTTCCGCCATTTTCGTCGTAATAGTTAACGACTTCAATATCTTTATCCCCTTTTTTCAAAGCGTACATATTGGCTGTAAGTAATTCTCCAAATAGTTGATATTTATCTGCTTTTCCGGCATCTTGTAATGTTTTTTCTAGTTTAATGAGTTTTTTCTCATTTTTATTTTTTTCGTTTTGCATAAAGCGTTCTAAATCATGAGCTTGTTGTTTTACGCGGTCGCGCTCTGCTTTTCCAAAAAAGAATCGGTCTAGCAATTCACTAACAGATGAGAATGTTTTGTTTTCTCCTGCTAAGTGCGCAAGAGGGAAAAGATAAAAGAATTCTTTCCCATTTGAAGTAGTCATTGTTGGTGAATATGTATGAGTTAATAATGGTTTTTGTATGGAGAAAAATGCATCAGCTAATGCTTTTTCATTTACCATAACTGCCTTTTTCACTACCTCTTTTGCGAATAACGGCGATATTCCCGTAAAGGTGCCAACAAGCTGTTTATCCATGTTTCCAGATAGAAAGTCTAGCGGTCTAATAAATTCATCATTTGTTCCAATTTGAAGTGGGTTAATCTTATGTTGTGCTGGTGGTGCAATATATTCAGCTCCAGCGTATACAGTTCGATGTCGGTTTACTGCTAAAGAAACGTGTTTTAAGCTATCTAAAATATTATTTGTTTTTGTGTCTACTAAAATGATGTTACTATGTCGTCCCATTATTTCAATTACTAATGTTTTTAGCGATTCATCACCAATTTCATTTCTGCTACGAACTGTGATTTGAATAATACGCTCTAAATCAATTTGTTCAATTTTTTCAATGAATCCACCTTCTAGATGTTTACGGAGAAGCATACAAAACATTGGCGGAAGTGCAGGTGAATCGTAATTTTGATTTGTTAAGTGTAAACGTGCATATGTCGGATGAGCGGAAAGAATCAGTTTTTGATTTTTTCCGTTTGCTCGAATATGTAATAAAATCTCGTACTTTGAAGGTTGGTATATTTTGGAAATTCGTCCCGTGTAAAGAGAATTTGCAATTTCATGTGTAATTGCTCTTGTAAATAATCCATCGAATGCCATAAATGAACACTCCTTTCTAACTAAAAGTTAATTATAGCATTTTTTTGGACGAGGCTGAATAAGCTTTCAATAGAGTATGTCTGGAATCAGGAGGTCGATAGCGGGATGAACTGGTATGGAATGCGCGCAAATGAAGTGGAAGAAAGAACGAATACGAATGTGAAGGTTGGACTTACAGAGAAAGAAGCAGAGGGGCGAATAAAAAAATTTGGTACAAATGAATTAGATGAAGCAAAAAGGCCTTCTGCGCTGATGGTATTTTTGGCACAATTTAAAGATTTTATGGTACTTGTTTTGTTTGGTGCAACAATAGTTTCTGCTTTTTTAGGGGAATACATTGATTCTATTGCGATTGTAGCAATTGTTATTATCAATGGTATTCTTGGCTTTTTTCAAGAAAGAAAGGCTGAAAAGTCATTAGAAGCTTTAAAAGAGCTAGCCGCCCCGCAAGTTACTGTACTGCGAAATGGAAAGTGGGTAAAGGTACCGTCTAAAGCACTCGTTTTAGGTGATGTTATTAAATTTTCTAGTGGCGATCGTATTGGAGCTGATGTACGTCTTGTTGAGGCATCGAGTTTATATATCGAAGAATCAGCTTTGACAGGAGAGTCCGTACCGGTGCAGAAAAAGGTAGAAGCATTGCAAGGGCAAGATGTTTCAATTGGTGATCAAAAAAATATGGCTTTCATGGGTACGATGATTACGCGAGGCTCTGGAGCAGGAGTCGTTGTAGCAACTGGTATGAATACAGCGATGGGCCAAATTGCAAATATGTTACAAAATGCAGAGCAAATGGAAACACCACTGCAAAGAAGATTAGAGCAACTCGGAAAAATATTAATTATTGTGGCTCTTGTTTTGACAGCGCTTGTCGTATTAGCCGGGGTGTATCAAGGAAATGAAGTGTATCATATGTTTTTAGCTGGCGTGTCGCTAGCTGTTGCTGCTATTCCAGAAGGGTTGCCGGCAATTGTTACAGTAGCTTTATCGCTTGGTGTACAGCGTATGATAAAAAAGAGAGCGATTGTAAGAAAGTTACCAGCGGTAGAAACGTTAGGTTGTGCTTCTGTTATATGCTCTGATAAAACAGGAACGATGACGCAAAACAAAATGATGGTAACACATATGTGGTCAGGTGGAGAGTTGTGGAAAGTGACAGGTCAAGGGTATGAACCTAATGGATCTTTTCTGAAAGGTGAAAAAGAAGTTAATCCAGCTAAGACGAAAGCACTTTATCAACTACTCACATTTGGTTCACTATGTAATAATGCAAATATTATTCAAAAGAAAAAGGCGTATGTATTAGATGGAGATCCAACTGAGGGAGCACTTGTAGCTGCAGCAATGAAAGCGGGGATAACGCGTGAGGCACTGAAAGGGAAATTTGAAATTATTCGTGAATTTCCGTTTGATTCAACTCGGAAAATGATGAGTGTTATTGTACGAGATAGAGAAGGAAAAAAGTTTGTTGTTACGAAGGGAGCACCAGATGTCCTCCTGCAAATGAGTCAAACGATTTTATGGGGAGATAAGCAACAACCACTAAGTGAGTTGTATAGAAAAGAAGTACAGGCGGCTATTCATAGTTTAGGTAGTCAAGCGCTGCGAACAATTGCAGTTGCATTTAAGCCATTAAAAGCAACTGATTCTACCGAACATGAAAGAGACGTTGAAAAGGATTTTATGTTAGTTGGGATACAAGGTATGATTGATCCGCCAAGACCAGAGGTAGAGCAGGCTGTAAAAGAGTGCAGAGAAGCTGGTATTCGAACAGTGATGATTACAGGTGACCATAAAGTTACAGCAATGGCGATTGCGGAACAATTAGGGGTTTTACCACAAGGAGGACGCGTTGTTGAAGGAGTAGAACTCGCAAATATGGATGTAGAAGAACTAGAAAATGTTGTAGAAGATACGTATGTATTTGCTCGTGTATCACCAGAACATAAATTGAAAATTGTTAAGGCGTTGCAAAATAAAGGACATATAGTAGCGATGACAGGTGATGGAGTGAACGATGCTCCAGCTATAAAAACAGCGGATATTGGGATAGCGATGGGAATTACGGGGACAGACGTTGCGAAAGAAGCTTCATCTCTTGTTTTGTTGGACGATAATTTTGCTACGATTAAATCGGCAATTAAAGAAGGTAGAAATATATACGAGAATATACGTAAGTTTATTCGTTATTTATTAGCATCGAACGTTGGAGAAATTTTGGTCATGCTATTTGCAATGTTGCTTGCATTACCGCTGCCCATGGTTCCAATTCAAATTTTATGGGTGAATTTAGTTACTGACGGTTTACCGGCGATGGCGTTAGGTTTGGATAAGGCCGAGGGAGACGTGATGAAGAGGACGCCGCGTCATCCGAAAGAAGGGGTATTTGCTAGAGGGCTTGCCTGGAAAATTATAAGCCGTGGCTTTTTAATTGGGGCAGTGACGTTAGTAGCGTTTATTATTGCATATAATCAACATCCAAATGAACTGAAATATGCACAAACTGTAGCGTTTGCAACGTTGGTACTTGCTCAGCTGATTCATGTATTTGATTGCCGAAGTGAGCATTCTGTTTTCCACCGCAATCCGTTTGGAAATGTGTATTTAGTAGGAGCGGTTATCATTTCATTACTACTTATGCTCGTCGTTATATATTATCCACCGTTACAGCCGATTTTTAGCACGATGCCAATACAAGCGAGAGATTGGTTGTTAATTGGAGGTTTATCATCAATTCCGACCTTCTTATTAGTAGGCTCTTTATTAACAGGGAAAAAGGGGAAGAAGGAAAAGCCAATATTATATAAGAAGGGATTAAACTTGAAATAGTCAATGATATGAAAATGTGATATAATTTACAGAAGGTAGTAGAGCCTTGTCTCTATTACCTTTTTCATTGAGTTATTTCATGGCTTGGATGTGATAAAAAATGATTTGTAGTATGACAGGATTTGGAAGATCGAAAGTAGAAAGTGATACTTTTCAAATTACAGTAGAAATGAAATCGGTGAACCACCGTTTTCTAGAGATGAGTATTCGACTACCGAAGCAAATGATGGTATTTGAAGACAAAATTCGTAAAATAATTGCACAGCAAGTTCGCCGTGGACGTATTGAAGTGTCTATTAGTATAGCGGGTGAAGGGCTTGTTGAAAGAAAATTAAGTGTGAATTGGTCGCTTCTTGAGCAGTACCAATCGATTATGGAAGATATAAAAGGAAAATTTCAATTACAAGATTCTATTACACTCGAGCAATTAATGGCAATGCCAGAAGTAACAGCGATTGAAGAGGTAGAAAACGTAAATGAACAATTTGAGAACAGTTTATATGAGGCTGTTCGCCAAGCTGCTCATATGTTAAAAACGATGAGAGATGGCGAAGGAGAACGATTACATAAAGATATAGCGTATCGTTTACAAGAGATTCACAATTGTGTAAACGCAATTATTCCGCATGCACCAATTGTTACACAAAAATATCGTGAACGATTAGAAAATCGCTTAAAGGAATTACATAATCAAGATCTAGATGAACAAAGATTGCTAACAGAAGTTGCAATCTTTGCTGAGCGTTGTGATATTCACGAAGAGTTAGTTCGTTTGCAAAGTCATTTAGAACAATTCTGTGAAACACTGCAGATTGAAGAGCCTGTTGGAAGGAAAATGGATTTCATCGTGCAAGAGATGCATAGAGAAATTAATACGATTGGTTCTAAGGCAAATGACTTAACAATTTCAAAATATGTTGTAGAAATGAAAAATAACCTTGAAAAAATTCGTGAACAAGTACAAAATATTGAGTAGCTTTCAAAAAATATATAAAGTTATACGTGGTGGAGAAATCGGATAGACTTACTAGGAGGCGCAAACTATGGCCATGCGGTTTTTAAATATTGGATACGGAAATATTGTATCTGCTCATCGAATTATTGCTATTGTAAGTCCGGAGTCAGCTCCTATTAAACGAACAGTACAGGAAGCACGCGAACATAATGCTTTACTTGATGCTACGTATGGGAGAAAAACAAGGGCGGTTATTGTTATGGATGATGGGCATGTTGTATTAAGTCCAATTCAGCCAGAGACGATTGCACATCGTTTGAATAATAAAGAAGATTTAAGTGAGGAAGGGTAGGTTTTACATATTTATGAGAAGTAGAAGAGGATTGCTCATCGTTCTTTCAGGACCTTCTGGGGTTGGTAAAGGAACGGTTCGAAAAGAGCTGTTTAGTCATGAGGATACACGTTTTCAGTACTCCATTTCAGTAACGACACGTAAGCCACGTGAAGGTGAAGTGGATGGTGTGGATTATTTCTTTAAAGAGAGAGAAGAATTTGAGGAAATGATTCGTAATGAAAAATTACTTGAGTGGGCTGAGTTCGTAGGTAATTATTACGGAACACCAATTGACTATGTTGAAAAAACATTACAAGAAGGAAAAGATGTATTCTTAGAAATTGAAGTGCAAGGAGCAATTCAAGTTAAGAAAGCTTTCCCAGAAGGTGTATTTATTTTCTTAGCACCCCCAAGTTTATCTGAACTAAAGAACCGTATTGTCGGCCGTGGTACAGAAACTGAAGATGTTATTGAAAATCGTTTAACGGTAGCGAAAGAAGAAATCGAAATGATGGACGCTTACGACTATGTTGTAGAAAACGATCAAGTTGAATTAGCTTGTGAAAGAATTAAAGCAATTGTGGTTGGTGAACATTGCCGCCGCGAAAGAGTAGCAAAATATTATAAAGAAATGACGGAGGGTCTATAATTATGTTAAATCCATCAATTGATTCATTATTAACAAAAATCGATTCTAAATATACACTTGTAACAGTAGCTGCAAAGCGTGCACGTGAAATGCAACTTGCGGACAATTGTGTTATTGAAAAGCCTGTTTCTCATAAATGTGTGGGTAAATCATTAGAAGAAATCGATGCAGAAGTATTAAAATATGTACCAAGTGAAGGCAAAATAATTGATTAAGACCTTCTTTTCGACAAATTAAAACATAGACTTTATAATTTTCTATGTAACGGTAACAACCTATTTACAAGTAGGTTGTTATTTTTTTACGGTAGGGAAGAAATATTGGTACTGACGAGCTGAGAATTTTGTTTCAGTATTATAAGTTTGAAAAAGAAAGAGGACGAGCCATATGCTAAAAGGGAAAAAGATACTTTTATGTGTAACAGGAGGCATTGCAGTCTTTAAAGGGGCTGCATTAACGAGTAAATTGACACAAGCTGGTGCTATTGTAAAAGTAATGATGAGTGAGTCGGCAATGAAGTTTGTTACACCTCTTACATTCCAAGCGCTTTCTCGCCATGATGTATATACGGATACATTCGATGAGAAAGACTCAGCTGTTATTGCTCATATCGATTTAGCAGATTGGGCAGATGTTGTACTTGTTGCACCTGCTACAGCTAATTGTATTGGAAAGTTAGCTAACGGTATTGCAGATGATATGATTACAACTACTTTGTTAGCTACTACAGCCCCAGTGTGGATTGCACCTGCTATGAATGTGCATATGTATGAAAATAAAATTGTTCAAAAAAATATGATGACGTTAAAAACGTTAGGATATACATTTATTGAGCCTGGAGAAGGTTTTTTAGCTTGTGGTTATGTAGCGAAGGGAAGATTAGAAGAACCAGAAGCGATTATTGCACGGTTAGAAGAGGCCTTTTCAGAAAAAAAACCATTGCAAGGAAAAAAGATATTAATAACTGCTGGTCCAACTCGTGAAAAGATTGATCCAGTTCGTTTTATGACGAATTTTTCTTCTGGAAAAATGGGATATGCACTTGCAGAAGTGGCAGCGAACTTAGGTGCTGATGTCATACTCGTTTCGGGACCGACAGCATTAAATCCACCAGTACATGTAACAACAGTGCAAGTAGAGTCTGCACAAGATATGTTAGAGGCAGTACTTCAACATTATCAAGACGTAGATGTTGTCATTAAAACAGCAGCAGTTGCAGATTATCGCCCGAAATATGTTCATGATAATAAAATGAAAAAGAAAAATGGTGATGCTGTAATTGAACTAGAGAGAACAGTAGATATTTTAAAAACGTTAGGTGAAAAGAAAGACCAACAGTTACTTATCGGTTTTGCGGCTGAAACGACAAATGTAGAAGAATACGCAACGAGAAAATTGCGTGAAAAAAATGCAAATATGATTGTTGCGAATGATGTAAAAGCGCAAGGAGCTGGATTTGGTACAGATACGAATATTGTAACAATGTATAAAAAAGATGGAGAGATTATCGAGTTACCACTTTTAACGAAGAAAGAAGTTGCTCGTGAAATATTAAAGCAAATTGAAATGATGTTAGAAGATGGTCGTCTATGAAATTTGCAAGTGTAATTGTTGATGTACCTGCACGTCAAACAGATCGACCATTTGATTATATTATCCCTAAAAAATGGGAAGATATTGTCCAGACAGGCATGCGTGTAGTAGTTCCATTTGGCCCAAGGAAATTGCAAGGTTTTATTATTGGGATCAAAGATTCGGCTGAAGTAGAAAGCAAGAAGTTAAAGACAATCCATGAAATATTAGATGTAACGCCGGTTCTAAACGAGGAATTATTAAAGCTTGGATATTGGCTTACAGGTGAAACGTTATGTTATATGATTTCAGCTTTTCAAGTCATGCTTCCAACAGCAATAAAAGCAACGTATAAAAAGCGTCTTCAACTTCGTAAACAAGAAGAAGTAGCACCTGAACTACTGTTTTTATTTCAGGGCAAAGAAGCAATAGATTGGGAAGCGATTGAGACGCAGCCACATCTATACCGTACTATTCAACAAGAAATTAAAAATGGTACGATTGAAGTTGTTTATCAGGTGAAAGATAAAGTGCAAAAGAAGAAACAAAGAGTCGTCCTACCGGAATTGCCAGAAGATAAATTGGAATTAGCAGCATTTGAACTGAAAAGTAAAAAACAACAAGATGTACTCTATTATTTTGTGGAAAATTATAAAAGCGTGCCGTTGAAAGTGATAACAGAAGAGTTGCAAATAACAGAGGCTCCGATTAAAGCTCTTGTTAAAAAGGGGCTAATCTCAGAAAAGTATGTGGAAGTATATCGGAATCCATATGACGATGATGATTTTGAGCAAACGAAACCATTCCCGCTTACGGAGGAACAAGAGCAAGTTATTGCACCAATTTTATCATCAATTACAAATGAAATTTACAATCCATTTTTACTATATGGTGTTACAGGAAGCGGAAAAACAGAAGTATATTTACAATCTATAGCAGCGGTGCTCGAGAAAGGAAAAGAAGCGATTGTGCTTGTTCCTGAAATTGCATTAACGCCTCAGATGGTAGATCGTTTTAAAGGTAGATTTGGCTCGCAAGTTGCGGTTCTTCATAGTGCGTTGTCTGTTGGAGAAAAATATGATGAATGGCGTAAGATTTTAAGAAAAGAAGTGAAAGTCGTAGTTGGTGCACGTTCAGCTGTATTTGCTCCTTTTGAAAATTTAGGGATTATTATTATTGATGAGGAGCATGAATCGAGCTATAAGCAAGAAGATAATCCGAGGTATCATGCAAGGGATGTAGCTGTGTGGAGGGGACAGTATCATAAATGTCCTATCGTTCTTGGTAGTGCAACACCAACACTTGAATCGTTTGCAAGAGCAAAAAAAGGTGTGTACGAATTACTAACGATGGAAAAGCGTATGAACGAACAAGCTTTACCAACAGTAGAAATTGTTGATATGCGTGAAGAACTCCGTGATGGAAATCGTTCCATGTTTTCGAAGGCACTGCATGAAAAAATAGCAGATCGATTAGAAAAGAAAGAACAAATGGTGCTCTTTTTGAATAGAAGAGGTCATTCTACATTTGTTATGTGCCGGGATTGCGGGTACGTTGTACAATGTCCGCATTGTGATATCTCGCTGACATATCATAAAATGAACCATCGTTTAAAATGTCATTATTGTAGTTACGAAGAGAATATGCCGAATGCGTGTCCTGCTTGTCAAAGTACATATATTCGTTTCTTTGGTACAGGTACACAAAAGGTAGAAGAAGAAATTACAAAACTATTTCCAGAGGCACGAGTCATTCGGATGGATGTAGATACGACAAGTCGCAAAGGAATGCATGAAAAATTATTAAAGGCGTTCGGGGAAGAAAAAGCAGATATATTACTTGGAACACAAATGATTGCGAAAGGATTAGATTTTCCTAAAGTAACACTTGTTGGGGTTTTAACTGCAGATACGATGCTTCACTTACCTGATTTTCGGGCGAGCGAAAAGACTTATCAGTTATTGACGCAAGTAAGTGGACGAGCAGGCAGACATGAATTGCCCGGGGAAGTTATAATTCAAACGTATACGCCAGAACATTACAGTATAGAGTTAGCAAAGAACCAACAATATGATGTGTTTTTTGACCAAGAAATGCTGATGAGACGAACGAGACAATATCCACCTTATTACTATGTTGTACTTGTGACGGTATCTCACCCGGAATTATTAAAAGCAGTACAAGTGACGGAAAAAATTGTCGGTCATTTACGGTCGCACTGCACAGAGCAAACAATGGTGTTAGGACCGGTTGCTTCAGCAATTCCAAGGATAAAAGATAGATATCGTTATCAATGCATGATAAAATACAAACGGGAACCAAACTTAAAGAACGTGCTCAAAATGGTAAATGAACATTATCAAGCAGAAATGCAAAAAGAGCTACAAATCTCAATTGATTTTAATCCAACAATGTTAATGTAGCGGAGGGAAATATGGCAGTTTTAGAAATAGTAAAGCATCCAAATGAAGTGTTAGAAGCACCGTGTGAAAGAGTAATTAACTTTGATAAAAAGTTAGTGAAATTGTTAAAAGATATGCATGAAACAATGCTAATTGCGGACGGAGTCGGTTTAGCTGCGCCTCAAGTCGGGGTAAGCTTGCAAGTGGCGGTAGTTGATATCGGTGATGATACGGGAAAAATCGAGTTAATTAATCCATCGATACTAGAAAAACGTGGTGAACAAGTAGGTCCCGAAGGCTGTTTAAGCTTCCCGGGACTTTATGGTGAAGTGGAACGTGCGGATTATATTAAAGTACGCGCGCAAAATCGTCGAGGTAAAGTATTTTTACTAGAAGCAGAAGGGTTTTTAGCGCGTGCAATTCAACATGAAATCGATCATTTACACGGTGTGTTATTTACATCGAAAGTGACAAGATATTATGAGGAAAACGAATTAGAATAGGTGTTAAAAGGAGCGGTTTTTAAATGATAAAAGTAGTATTTATGGGAACACCGGACTTTTCAGTGCCGGTGCTTCGTCGTCTTATTGAAGATGGCTATGATGTAATAGGTGTTGTGACGCAACCGGATCGTCCGGTAGGTAGAAAAAAAGTATTAACACCTACACCTGTTAAAGTTGAAGCAGAAAAACATGGTATTCCGGTGTTACAGCCGTTAAGAATTCGTGAAAAAGACGAATATGAAAAAGTATTGGCATTAGAGCCAGATTTAATTGTAACAGCTGCGTTTGGTCAAATTGTACCAAATGAAATTTTAGAAGCACCGAAGTATGGATGTATTAACGTCCACGCTTCTTTACTTCCTGAACTTCGTGGTGGTGCACCAATCCATTATGCAATTATGGAAGGGAAAGAAAAAACAGGTATTACAATTATGTATATGGTAGAAAAATTGGATGCTGGAGATATCTTAACGCAAGTAGAAGTGGAGATTGAAGAGCGTGAAACGACAGGCTTATTATTTGATAAGTTAAGCGAAGCAGGGGCACATCTTCTATCTAAAACAGTACCTTTACTAATACAAGGTAAGTTAGAACCAATTAAACAAAACGAAGAAGAGGTAACGTTTGCATATAATATAAAACGTGAGCAAGAGAAAATTGATTGGACAAAAACAGGTGAAGAAGTATACAATCACATTCGCGGATTGAATCCATGGCCAGTTGCTTATACAACTTTAGCAGGACAAGTTGTTAAAGTATGGTGGGGAGAAAAAGTACCCGTAACCGAAGCGGCTGAAGCAGGTACGATTATTGCGATCGAAGAAGATGGTTTTGTTGTAGCAACTGGCAATGAAACAGGTGTTAAAATTACTGAGTTGCAACCTTCTGGTAAAAAGCGTATGAGTTGTTCACAATTTTTACGTGGTACAAAACCTGAAATTGGAACGAAGTTAGGAGAAAATGCATGAGACAAAATGTTCGTGAATTAGCTCTTGATGGTTTAATTCAAGTAGAAAAAAGTGGTGCATATAGTAACTTACTTTTAAATAATCTAATTGAAAAAAGTACAATTGATAGAAAAGATATTGGTTTATTAACTGAAATTGTATATGGAACGATTCAACGTCGTGACACATTAGATTATTATTTACAGCCTTTTTTAAATAAGAAGGTTGAGGCGTGGGTAAGAGTATTGCTTCGCTTATCTTTATATCAAATGATTTATTTAGACCGAGTGCCCGAAAGAGCGGCTATTCATGAAGCAGTTGAGATTGCAAAGCGTCGCGGGCATAAAGGAATTGCTGGTATGGTGAACGGTGTATTACGTTCGATTCAAAGAGAAGGTGTACCTTCTGTAGATGAAATCAAGGAACCAGTAGAACGTCTGGCGATTGCAACAAGTCATCCAAGGTGGCTTGTACAAGATTGGGCTTCTGAATATGGTTTAGAGACAGCGGAGAAAATCTGTGAAGTTAACATGTTACCACCTGTACCAACAGCGCGTGTAAATGTTGATAAAATAACAATAGAAGAAGCAATTAAATTATTGGCTAGTGAAGGTATAGAAGCGAAGCGTGGCGATTTATCAGATGATGCAATTCAAATTGAAAAAGGAAATATAGCGCACACAGATGCGTTTAAAAAAGGTTTTCTTTCTATTCAAGATGAAAGTTCTATGCTGGTAGCACGTGCCTTGGAACCGAACGAGGGAGATGTAGTTCTTGATAGCTGTGCTGCTCCAGGCGGAAAAACAACGCATATTGCAGAGCGATTAAAAGGAACTGGTCAAGTCATGTCCCTTGATTTACATGCACACAAAGTACGTTTAATTAAACAACAAGCAGAGCGACTCGGTCTAGAAAATGTCGAAACAAAGGCATTAGATGCTCGAAAAGTGCAAGAACACTTTGCAAATGAAACGTTTGATAAAATATTAGTAGATGCCCCATGTTCTGGATTTGGTGTAATTAGACGTAAGCCTGATATTAAGTTAGGTAAAGATAAAGGCGATAGTGAAAGATTATCGACGATTCAACTTGCAATACTAGAAAAAATCGCACCGTTATTAAAACAAGGTGGTCGCCTTGTTTATAGTACGTGTACAATTGAGAAAATAGAAAATGAACAAGTAATAGCACGATTTTTACAAGAGCATCCTGAGTTTGAGTGGGATACTACGATAAAAGATCGTATGCCAGAAAAGCTAAGTCCGTATATGGATAAAGGTCAAGTACAAATTTTACCGCATTATTTTGCAACAGATGGCTTTTATATTGCTTGTTTAAGGAAGAAGGTGTAGCATCGTGGAAACGACTGTGAGAAAACAAAAGAAAAATTTAGAAACGAAAAAACCATCAATTTACTCTTTACAACTTCATGAAATGCAAGATTGGTTAAAGGAACAAGGAGAACCAAAATTCCGTGCTGGACAAATTTTTGACTGGTTATATAAAAAACGTGTGAAAAATTATGAGGATATGTCAAACCTTTCTAAAGGATTGCGTGATAAATTGTCGAATTCCTTTGATATTACTACTTTAAACACGTTAGTAAAACAAACGTCTTCGGATGGAACAATTAAATTCTTATTCCAATTATATGATGGATATTCTATTGAAACGGTATTAATGCGACATGAATATGGAAATTCCATTTGTGTAACAACGCAAGTGGGTTGTCGTATTGGCTGTACGTTCTGTGCTTCGACGCTTGGTGGTTTAAAACGAAACCTAGAAGCTGGAGAAATTGTAGCGCAAGTAGTAGAAGTGCAGCGTGCACTTGATGAATCAGAAGAACGTGTAAGTTCTCTTGTTGTTATGGGAATTGGAGAACCATTTGATAACTACGATAATTTAATGGGATTCTTACGCATCATTAACCATGAAAAAGGACTTCATATTGGTGCAAGACATATGACAGTTTCGACGAGTGGAATTATCCCGAAAATTTATAAGTTTGCTGAAGAAGACTTACAAATTAATTTTGCGATTTCATTGCATGCTCCAAACTCAGAATTACGTTCAAAATTAATGCCGATTAACCGTGCTTATAAGCTACCTGATTTAATGGAAGCTATTAAATACTATGTAAATAGAACAGGGCGTCGTATTACTTTTGAATATGGACTATTTGGAGGCGAAAATGACCAAGTTGAGCATGCTGAAGAGCTTGCTGCGCTCTTAAAAGGTGTAAAATGTCATGTGAACTTAATTCCGGTAAACTACGTACCTGAACGTGATTATGTACGTACGCCACGTGAACAAATTTTCTTATTTGAAAAAACGTTAAAAGATCGTGGAGTGAATGTAACAATTCGCCGTGAACAAGGTCATGATATTGATGCAGCCTGCGGTCAGTTGCGTGCGAAGGAGCGCAAAGAAGAGACGAGGTGACGAGATGAAGGCCGTGTTTCTATCAGATAAAGGAAAAGTTCGTCAACATAATGAAGATAGTGCAGGAGTTTTTCACAATTTAGATGGAAATATTTTAGCGGTAGTAGCAGATGGAATGGGAGGTCATCGAGCTGGTGATGTAGCTAGCTCGATGACCATTCAATTATTCCATGATTATTGGAAGCAAACGCATAATATGAATGAACCGAAAAAAGTAGAAGAGTGGTTACATACTAGTGTTGGGATTATTAATGAGCGTATATATGAGTACTCTAAGCAACATGTAGAATGTAATGGCATGGGAACAACACTTATAATAGCGATTTGTACGCCAAATTTTGTGACAATAGGTCATATAGGAGATAGTCGTTGTTATATGGTGTCAGAGGGGGAAATCTCGCTTGTGACGGAAGATCACTCACTTGTGAATGAACTTGTGAGACATGGTGAAATTTCAAAAGAAGACGCAGAATATCACCCCAAAAAGAATGTTTTGTTAAGAGCATTAGGAACAGAAGAAAAAGTCGGATTAGATGTTAAAACGTTGGTGCTTGAGGAAGATGATCAGTTACTTCTTTGCTCTGATGGATTATCTAACAAAGTTTCTATCGCTGATATGCAACAAGTTTTACAGTTAAATGAACAGCTTGAAACTAAGGGACAACGTCTCATTCAATTGGCGAATGATCGTGGCGGGGAAGATAATATCACCCTTGTTCTTATTGATTATGCGGGTTCGACAAACGAAAGTAGGTGAAGTGCAACGTGCTGATTGGAAAACGCTTAAATGACCGTTATAAGCTGCTGAAAATGATAGGTGGCGGTGGAATGGCCAATGTGTATTTAGCTCATGATGATATACTGGGCCGGGATGTAGCGGTAAAAATATTAAGACTCGACTATTCAAATAACGAAGAGTTTATTAAACGTTTCCATCGAGAAGCGCAGTCTGTTACAACGTTGTCGCATCCAAATATTGTGAATATGTATGATGTCGGAGAAGAAGATGGTATATATTATCTTGTAATGGAGTATGTACCAGGACAAACATTGAAGCAATACATAATTGAGCGAGGGATGTTACCGATAGGAGAAGCTCTTGATATAATGGAGCAGTTAACGTCCGCCATGGCGCACGCCCATCATTTTGAAATTGTGCATCGTGATATTAAACCGCACAATATTTTAATTCGAGCTGATGGAGTAATAAAAGTAACAGATTTTGGAATTGCGACAGCTACAAGTGCAACAACAATTACACATACAAATTCGGTACTCGGTTCGGTGCATTACTTATCACCAGAACAAGCACGCGGCGGGATAGCAAATAAACAATCAGATATTTATTCCCTAGGGATTGTTATGTTTGAGTTGTTAACAGGAAGACAACCGTTTTCTGGCGAATCTGCTGTTGCTATAGCTTTAAAACATTTACAAAGTGAAATTCCGTCTCCAAAAAGATGGAATGAAAATATTCCGCAAAGTGTCGAAAATATTATATTAAAGGCAACTGCGAAAGATCCGTTTCATCGATATCAATCTGCCAATGCGATGAAACGAGATATTGAAACTGCGCTATATCCAGAGAGAATAAATGAGCAGCCATTTTACATACCGGAAGATATGGAAGCGACAAAAGCGATTCCGATTATTCAACAGGAACAATTATTCGAAAATGTAACTGATGAAACAATTGTTTTAAAAGGAAGTAAAGTGGATGAACAGAAAAGAAAAGAAGAAACTGATTTAAATAAGAAGAAAAAACGAAGTAATAAATGGCTTAAAGTTTTAATTACGACATTTTTACTTTTAGCGATTGGAATAACGTTAGCGCTTACTGTTATTCCGGGATTCTTTATTCCAAAAGATGTGAAGGTTCCTGATGTGGCTGGAATGAAATATACGACAGCAGTAAATACATTAGTTGAAAAGGGTTTTGAGGTTACGGAACCTAATATTGTATATACTGATGATGTTGAAACCGGTGATGTGATAAAAACAGACCCTGTGGCAGGAAGAGTCGTGAAAGAAAACTCTAAAATTACTATCTATCAATCAGGTGGAAAAAAGAAAAGTAAGATGAGTGATTTTACAGGAAAAGATTTTGAGAGCATAAGGTCTGAATTAGAAGGAAAATATAAACAAGTTACAATAAATTATATTGAAAATGATAGACCAAAAGGTGAAATCGTTGAGCAAATTCCGACGCCGGATCAAATGGTAGTAGAAGCGGAACAAGAACTGAAAATTTGGGTAAGTAAAGGTCCTTATCAAATTAGACCAGGTGATTTTTCAGGATGGACTGAAAATAGTGTAAATGGTTATTTGAATGAGAGAAAACTAACTCCAGATATAAAACGAGAGTATTCCGATACTGTTGATAAAGGACTTGTAATTTCGCAATCTCCAAAACCAGGAACGCCGTTAAAAGAAGGAGATAAAGTGACGATTATCATCTCAGATGGTCCTAAGCCGAAAGTAACGAAAACTGTGAAAGTAGATAATATTTCTATTCCGTATGAGTCTTCTATAATAGGTGAGAAAAAACCGCAAACGATAGAAATTTATAAAGAAGATATGCAACAAAAAATGGATAGACCAATTGAAACTAGAACAATTTCAGAGTCGGCAACTATTTCATTAGAATTCGTAATTCAAGAAGGTACAAAAGCACACTATAAAATTGTACGAGACGGTGTAACGATTATCGACAAAGAAGTACCATACCCAATTCAATAATAATGAATTTCATTTTCTTTCTAGAGAGGATGGAATTCATTACTCTTGCCTGTTATGCTGTCTACATATAGTGGACTGTATAACAGGCAAAAATATATGATTCAAAAAGCTATAAAAGTGATACTGTTATAAATAATATTTTAAATTTGATGGTAGATTAAATATATTAACTTGTATATATGACAGGTTTGAAATCATTATTTAAAGAATTCTAATCCGTCCCATATTAATTACAGCTTCACTTTATACAAAATAAAGGAGAATTATATGCCAGAAGGAAAAATTGTAAAAGCTCTAAGCGGGTTTTATTATGTACAGCATGAAGAAGGGATTACACAATGTCGCGGGCGTGGTGTGTTTAGAAAAAATAAAATTACACCACTGGTAGGAGACCAAGTTGTCTTTCAAGCTGATAATCCAAGTGAAGGATACGTGCTTGAAGTATTTGATCGAAAAAATGAACTTGTTAGGCCTCCTATTTCTAATGTTGATCAAGCAATTCTCGTTTTCTCTGCAGTAGAACCAGATTTTAATCCGGGACTGTTAGATCGATTTTTAGTGCTGATTGAATATCATAACATTAAGCCGATTATTTGCATTAGTAAGATGGATTTAGTGGATGAAAAAATGAGAGAGACTGTTGAATCTTATGCAAATGATTATCGTGAGATGGGATATGATGTATTATTTACTTCTATAAATACATCGGAAAGTATTGATATTTTAAAACCATTCTTAGAAGGTTGTGTTTCTGTCGTTGCAGGGCAATCTGGTGTTGGAAAATCTTCTATGCTTAACGTTTTACGTCCAGAGTTAGAATTGAAAACGAATGATATTTCCTCGCATTTAGGGCGCGGGAAACATACGACAAGACACGTGGAATTAATTGCGATTGGAAGCGGACTAGTTGCAGATACACCTGGTTTTAGTTCACTTGATTTCATAGATATAGAAGTAGAAGATCTTACATATTGTTTTCCAGAGTTGAAAGAGGCGAGCCAATACTGTAAATTTAGAGGGTGTACACATCTTTCTGAACCGAAATGTGCTGTGAAGGCAGCGGTTGAAGAAGGGAAGATTACAGAATACCGTTATAAGAATTACAAACAATTCGTAGAAGAAATTAGAGAGAGAAAGCCGAGGTATTAGTTATGATTAAAATTGCACCATCGATCTTATCAGCAGATTTTTCAAAATTAGGGGAAGAGATTAAAGATGTAGAAAAAGGTGGAGCGGATTACATTCACGTTGATGTAATGGATGGACATTTCGTACCGAATATTACGATTGGACCATTAATTGTAGAAGCAATCCGTCCGATTACATCGTTACCATTAGATGTACATTTAATGATTCAAAATCCTGATAACTATATCCCTACTTTCGCAAAAGCAGGAGCGGATATTATTACTGTTCATGTAGAGGCATGCCCTCATCTGCATCGTACAATTCAGTTAATTAAATCTCATGGCATTAAAGCGGGAGTTGTATTAAATCCGCATACGCCAGTTTCAACGATTGAGCATGTATTAGAAGATATCGATATGGTATTACTTATGACAGTAAACCCTGGATTTGGTGGACAGAAATTTATCCATTCTGTATTACCGAAAATTAAACAGGTTGCAGAAATGGTTAAAGAGCGCAATCTAGAAGTAGAAATTGAAGTTGATGGTGGTGTAAACGCTGAAACAGCACGACTTTGTGTTGAAGCAGGAGCAAATGTACTTGTAGCTGGATCAGCAGTATACAATCAAAAAGACCGCGGTGAAGCAATTCGTGTCATTCGTGGATAATGAATGAACGAGTCTTTATCCCAGTGAATCTTCTAGTGTAGTAAGTTTTCACTATTTATAAAGGATAGAGAAAAAAATATGTAAAAAGGCAATCTACCGAATGGCAGATTGCCTTTTTACAATAGAAGGGGAAGGAAACATGATTATTCATATTTTAGCGGGCGGACCTGCGGAATATTGTGCAGATTTTTCTCGATATGAAAATGAGAAAGTAGTGTGGGCGGCAGTTGATAGAGGAGTATATCGTTTATTAAAAGGAGGAATTACTCCAACTGTTGCGTTTGGAGATTATGATTCAGTTACTGAAGAGGAATTAGTATGGATGGAGCAGCAAACAAATGACTTACATATTGTTCCTCGTGAAAAAGATCAAACAGATTTAGAAATTGCGATTAACTGGGCCTTAGAACAAAAGCCAACATTGATTCGTATTTTTGGTGCTACCGGCGGAAGGTTGGATCACGGTTTAGCGAATATACAGATGCTTTTAAAAGGGTTAGAAGTAGAGATAGAAATGTGTATTGTAGACAATAAAAATGAAATAAGCGTGAAAAAAGTGGGTACACATATAATTGAAGAAAATAAAGATTTCCCTTATGTATCTTTTGTACCGGTTACTGAAATAGTGGAAGGGATTACATTACTTGGTTTTAAGTATCCTCTAATTAATAAAACAATAGAATGGGGATCAACACTTTGTATTAGTAATGAACTCGTTAAGGAAAAAGGTACTTTTTCATTTACTTCTGGCATATTAATGGTGATAAGAAGCACTGATTGAAGAAACAATTTTGCTCCTTACATCATATAGTGAACAAGTGGAGTAATGGGGATTAGGAGGGAAACCATGAGATTTTATACAATTAAGTTACCTAAATTTCTTGGTGGAATTGTTCGTGCCATGTTAAATACCTTCAAAAAAGATTAAAAAAAGCACCTATTACCGGTGCTTTTTTCATTGGTATAGTAAAAAAAGAGCCTAACGGCTCTTTTTTTTATTATTAAACACGTTCGATTTTGCCAGATTTTAATGCTCTAGCAGAAACGTAAACACGTTGAACTTTTCCGTCGATGCGTACGCGAACTTTTTGAAGGTTAGCGCCCCACTTACGTTTTGTAGCGTTCATTGCGTGAGAACGAGAGTTACCAGAACGAGCTTTTCTTCCAGTAATAGCACAAACACGAGCCATTTATATTTCCCTCCCTTGATACCTTACCATACGTAATTTTTCAATGTTAGTCTTTTATGCGATGCTAAAAACACTACTATAATTTAACACAACTAAAAAGAGAATGCAACACTGTAGAAAAAAGAAATCAAGAAAAATTACTTGACACTATATGTTAATGAAGAAAAGTTGAAATCAAGAAAAATTGCTTGACATATTATAGTGGTACATGTTGTATAATAACAATGGACTATTTTGCTCATCATAAAAAATGTGATTTAAAACATAAAATATGAGAGTGAAAAGAAAGAACGATGGAATTTTCTTTAAAAAGATTATATGATAGTAACTAAAGTAGTCTAACTCACTTTCACCATTTATGAAGGGGGAAAACGAGATGTCAATTGAAATTAAAACGAAGTACGGTCAAATTGATATTAGTACAGATGTAATTGCAACAATTGCTGGAGGTGCCGCGGTAGATTGCTACGGTATCGTAGGTATGGCATCAAAAAATCAGTTAAAAGATGGATTAACAGACATTTTACGAAAAGAAAACTTCACTAGAGGTGTTATTGTTCGTAAAGATGAAGATGAAGTACATATTGATATGTATATTATTGTGAGTTATGGTACGAAAATTTCAGAAGTAGCACATAACGTGCAGACGAAAGTGAAATATACATTAGATCAAACTGTAGGACTAGCAGTAGATTCTGTAAACATCTACGTACAAGGAGTTAAAGTAATAAACTTGTAATGTGCATTAAGGAGGAAAATCTGTGTCAATTCAAAAAATTGATGGAAAACGTTTATCACAAATGATCATGCAAGGAGCGAATAATTTAACAAATAATGTTCAGCTTGTTGATGCATTAAACGTATTTCCAGTTCCAGATGGCGATACCGGTACAAACATGAACTTATCTATGACTTCAGGCGCACGTGAAGTGAAAGCAAATCCTTCACAACATGCTGGTAAAGTCGGCGTAAGTTTAGCCAAAGGATTATTAATGGGAGCTCGTGGTAACTCTGGAGTTATTTTATCTCAGTTGTTCCGTGGTTTCTCGAAATCCATTGAACAAAAAGAAGAATTAACAACAGTTGATTTTGCTGCAGCTTTAGAGGCTGGAGTAGAGGCGGCTTACAAAGCGGTTATGAAACCGATTGAAGGAACGATTTTAACGGTTGCTAGAGAAACGGGTAAATATGCAGTGACAGTTGCGAAAAAACAGCGCGACTTTGTTTTGTTTATGGAAGACGTTGTGAAAGAAGCAAATGCATCGTTAAATCGTACGCCAGATTTATTACCTGTATTAAAACAAGTTGGCGTTGTAGATAGCGGTGGTAAAGGTCTTGTTGTTGTATACGAAGGATTTTTAGCTGACTTAAAGGGAGAAACAATCTCTTCTGATGCGCCGATGCAACCATCTATGAATGAAATGGTGCGCGCAGAACATCACCGTAGTGTACAAAGCCAATTGAGTACAGAAGATATTGAGTATGGATATTGTACGGAGTTCATGGTGAAATTAGAGGCTGAAAAAGTGAAAGAACATAATTTCTCTGAACAAAAATTCCGTGAAGATATTAGTGTATATGGTGATTCTCTACTAGTTGTATCTGATGATGAAATTGTAAAAGTTCATATCCATGCAGAACATCCTGGAGACGCTATGAACTACGGACAGCGTTACGGTAGTTTAATCAAGATTAAAGTAGAGAATATGCGTGAACAGCATACTGCTTTATTAGATGAGCCTGCTATGATGCCTGAGCCAACTGGCCAGTCTAAAGAGAAACAGCCGTACGGTATCGTAACTGTAGCTATGGGATCTGGTATCAAAACTTTATTTGAGAGCATTGGCGCGACGAAAGTTATCGAAGGTGGCCAAACGATGAATCCAAGTACGGAGGATATTGTGAAGGCGATTGAAGAAGCGAATGCTGAAAAAATCATTATTTTACCGAATAACGGGAATATTGTGATGGCAGCAGAACAAGCAGCATCAGTTGTGGATCAAGAAGTGATTGTAGTTCGTTCAAAAACAGTTCCTCAAGGTATGGCTGCAATGTTAGCATTTAATCCAGTTGGAACGTTAGAAGAGAATGAAGAAAACATGAAAGAAGCTTTATCTCATGTGAAAACCGGTCAAATTACGTATGCTGTACGTGATACGGAAATTGATGGTGTAGCAATTCAAAAAGATGATTTCATGTGTATCGCAGATGGAAAAATCGTATCAACAAATGCTGAAAAAGTAGGAGCTGCGAAGCAATTACTAGAAGCACTTATTGATGAAGATTCTGAAATCGTAACGATTCTACAAGGTGAAGATGCAACTGACGAAGAAGTAGCTGCGCTAGTTGAATTTGTAGAAGCGAATTTTGAAGATGCAGAAGTAGAAGTACATGCTGGAAACCAACCGGTGTATTCTTTCATCTTCTCTGTAGAATAAGAAAAAATTCGTTTTGAAAATAAATGGATTACTTACTTGCTAATGGATAAGAAGTAGTAATATGAAGTTTATTACTAGTTTTTATTCAAAAGGCTAGCATATTGAAGATAAAAAAGAGCCTTGCTGCTAAAAGTGAGGCTCTTTTCTTTCGTGTTGCTTATGAGGGATTTGAGTAGTTTCTCTTAGAATGCCTATGATAGAATATATAGGGTGAAAGAGAGCGATTACAGATGTCAATCATGTTAATGGATAATGAATGGAATGAATCAAAGAAAATAATGTGACGGAGCGTGAGAATCTTGAATGAAGTTGTACAAGTTCCTGTTACGGATGTAAAGGGAATCGGAGGAGAAACATCTGAATTACTACACGAGATGGGAATTTATACAGTTTCTCATCTATTAGAACATTTTCCGTACCGTTATGAAGATTATGCGATGAAAGATCTTGCTGAAGTAAAGCATGATGAACGTGTAACAGTTGAGGGGAAAGTTCATAGTGCTCCTTTGCTCCAATATTATGGGAAGAAGAAATCGCGTCTTACGGTTCGTGTTCTCGTCGGTCGTTATTTAATTACAGCTGTATGTTTTAATAGGCCGTACTATAAGCAGAAGTTAAATTTAGATGAAACGGTAACGATTACTGGTAAATGGGATCAGCACCGTCAAACGATTGCGGTATCAGAGCTTCATTTTGGACCAGTAGTACGTCAACAAGAAGTAGAGCCTGTATACTCAGTGAAAGGGAAACTTACAGTAAAACAGATGCGCCGTTTTATTGCACAAGCGTTAAAGGAGTATGGAGACTCTATAGTCGAGGTGTTACCTGATGGATTGCTAAGTCGATATAAATTATTGCCGCGTTATGAAGCACTTCGGGCGTTGCATTTTCCAGCGGGACAGGAAGATTTAAAACAAGCACGTCGCCGTTTTGTATATGAGGAGTTTTTCTTGTTTCAGCTGAAAATGCAAACATTACGGAAAATGGAGAGGGAAAATTCGAAAGGGACGAAAAAAGAAATTCCTTTAGCAGAATTGCAAGAGTTTATCGATGCACTTCCGTTTCCGTTAACTGGCGCGCAACGCCGGGTTGTAGATGAAATTATGAACGATATGACATCTCCTTATCGGATGAATCGTCTGTTGCAAGGTGATGTAGGTTCTGGGAAAACCGTTGTTGCAGCCATTGGCCTTTATGCAGCGAAATTAGCACATTATCAAGGTGCTTTAATGGTTCCTACAGAAATTTTAGCAGAACAACATTATCAATCACTCGCAGAGACGTTCTCGCATTTTGGTATGAAGGTTGAATTGTTAACAAGTTCTGTTAAAGGCGCGAGACGTCGAGAGATTTTGGCGAAATTAGAACAAGGAGAAATAGATATCCTTGTTGGAACACATGCTTTAATTCAAGATGAAGTTATCTTTCATAGGTTAGGTCTCGTTATTACTGATGAACAACATCGATTTGGTGTAGCGCAGCGACGAGTTTTAAGGGAGAAAGGTGAAAGTCCAGACGTATTATTTATGACGGCGACCCCAATTCCGCGTACGTTAGCAATTACTGCATTTGGAGAGATGGATGTTTCTATAATCGATGAGATGCCAGCTGGTAGAAAGGTAATTGAAACATACTGGGCAAAACATGATATGTTAGATCGTGTTCTCGGCTTTGTGGAGAA
This sequence comes from Bacillus thuringiensis, assembly GCF_001455345.1. GTDB lineage: Bacteria > Bacillota > Bacilli > Bacillales > Bacillaceae_G > Bacillus_A > Bacillus_A thuringiensis_N. The sequence goes on along the minus strand of NZ_CP013274.1, from coordinate 3,791,308 downwards.
AGAGATAAAAAAAGGAAGACAAGCATATGTAATTTGTCCCCTTATTGAAGAATCTGAGAAACTTGATGTACAAAATGCTATCGACTTACATAGTATGCTGACCCATCATTATCAAGGGAAATGTCAAGTTGGATTAATGCATGGAAGATTATCATCTCAAGAAAAAGAAGAGATAATGGGACAATTTAGTGAAAATAAAGTGCAAATTCTTGTGTCGACAACAGTTGTTGAAGTAGGTGTGAACGTACCGAATGCGACTGTAATGGTTATTTATGACGCAGAGCGTTTCGGTTTATCGCAGCTCCATCAGCTTAGGGGGCGTGTTGGGCGTGGTAGTGAACAATCATATTGTTTATTAATCGCGGATCCAAAATCGGAAACGGGAAAAGAACGAATGCGTATTATGACCGAAACGAATGATGGATTTGTATTGTCAGAAAAAGATTTAGAGTTAAGAGGTCCTGGAGATTTCTTTGGAAGTAAGCAAAGTGGTTTACCAGAATTTAAGGTTGCTGATATGGTACATGATTACCGAGCGTTAGAAACAGCTAGACAAGATGCAGCGTTACTAGTAGATTCAGAAGCATTTTGGCATAATGATCAATATGCTTCGTTGCGTACGTATCTTGACGGGACAGGTGTGTTCCAGGGAGAGAAGCTCGATTAAAGGGAGGCAACAAAAGTTTTTGTTGCATTCTACTTTTAATGATTATATACTACTGTTAGTACCTAGTCATAAAAATGGATGGTGCGGTATGAAAAAAAGAAGAAGTAAAAAAGAAAGACAAGAATTATTACAACAAACTATAGAAACGAATCCTTTTATTACGGATGAAGATTTAGCAGAAAAATTTCAAGTGAGTATACAAACCGTACGTCTTGATCGTATGGAATTATCTATTCCTGAATTAAGAGAAAGAATTAAACATGTAGCTACAAAGCAACATGAAGAAGATGTGAAATCTTTACCGTTAGAAGAGGTTGTCGGAGAAATTATTGATATAGAATTAGATAGACACGCGATTTCTATCTTTGAAGTGAAGGTAGAACACGTATTTAAAAGAAATCAAATTGCCCGTGGGCATCATTTGTTTGCCCAAGCAAACTCACTAGCTGTTGCGGTTATTGATGAAGAATTAGCTTTAACTGCAAAGTCTACCATTCGATACATTCGTCCTGTAAAATTAGGAGAGCGTGTTGTTGCAAAAGCGCGCGTTGAAGATGTAGAGAATGATAAAGGACGGACGGTTGTCAAAGTGCGTAGCTTCGTTGGAGAAGAACTTGTTTTTACAGGCACTTTTGAAATGTATCGATCTAGTAATTATAGTGAGGAAGGTAACAACTTATGAAAATCGCAATAGATGCAATGGGCGGCGATCATGCTCCAAAGGCGGTCGTATTAGGAGCAATGAAAGCTATTAAAGAATACTCTGATTTACATATTACGTTAGTAGGGAAAGAAGAGGAAATTCGTCAATACTTAACGAGTGAAGAACGAATTACTATACTTCATACAGATGAAAAAATTGAATCGACAGATGAACCGGTAAGAGCGGTTCGTCGAAAAAAACAAGCTTCGATGGTACTAGCAGCGCAGCAAGTAAAAGACGGCGTAGCGGATGCTTGTATATCAGCTGGTAGTACAGGAGCTTTAATGGCGGCTGGATTGTTTGTTGTAGGTCGTATGGAAGGAATTGAGCGACCAGCTTTATCCCCTACAATGCCAACTGTTGATGGAGAAGGTTTTGTTATGCTAGATGTTGGAGCAAATGTTGATGCAAAACCAATTCATTTATATCAATATGCAGTAATGGGATCTGTGTACGCTGAGAAAGTAAGAGGAATTAAAAATCCTCGCGTTGGACTTTTAAACGTTGGAACAGAAGATGGAAAAGGGAACGAGCTTTCAAAACAAGTCTTTGCAATGCTTAAGGATGCCCCGATTAATTTCGTTGGGAACGTTGAATCAAGAGATTTATTGCAAGGTGTAGCAGATGTTGTTGTATGTGATGGGTTTACAGGGAATGTAGCGCTGAAATCATTAGAAGGAACAGCGCTCGCATTATTCTCTATGTTAAAAGAGCAGTTAATGAGTTCGTTTACGAGCAAGTTAGCAGCAGCGGTATTAAAGCCAAAACTTATGGTATTAAAAGATAAAATGGATTATTCGGAGTATGGAGGAGCAGCGTTATTTGGGTTGAAAGCTCCTGTCATTAAGGCTCACGGTTCTTCCAATGACCAATCAATATTTAGTGCGATTCGTCAAACGAGAGAAATGGTAGCGAAAGAAGTTATTCCTACTATTTCAAGCGTAATGGAGAAAGAGCCACTCCAATAAGAGGAGGATTTGAAATGGGAAAAATAGCATTTCTTTTTCCGGGCCAAGGTTCACAGGCAGTTGGAATGGGTAAACAGTTAGCAGAGAATAATAAAGAGGTTGCAAATGTGTTTGCAAAAGCAGATGAGGTGTTGCAAGATTCACTTTCAGAAGTGATTTTTGAAGGACCGCAGGAAAAGCTTACGTTAACGACGAATGCACAGCCTGCCTTATTAACAACGAGTTTTGCTATTTTGACAGCTTTAAAAGAGTATGATATTACACCAGACTTTGTCGCGGGGCATAGTTTAGGTGAATATAGCGCTCTAGTAGCAGCGGGTGCATTAACTTTTGAAGACGCTGTATATGCTGTAAGGAAACGTGGGGAATATATGGAAGAAGCTGTTCCTGGCGGAGAAGGTGCAATGGCGGCTATTTTAGGTGCTGATCCACATATGTTGAAACAAGTTACAGAAGAAGTAACAAGTGAGGGATATGCAGTGCAAATCGCTAATATGAATAGTACGAAGCAGATTGTGATTTCTGGAACAAAACAAGGAGTAGAGATTGCTTCTCAAAGAGCGAAAGAAAATGGTGCAAAGAGAGCAATTCCGCTTAAGGTAAGTGGACCGTTCCACTCTTCTTTAATGAAGCCAGCGGCGGAGAAATTCCAAAGTGTCTTAAATGAAATTACAATTCAGGATACGAATATTCCAGTTATTGCAAATGTAACAGCAGACGTTATTACAAGTGGTGCAGATATTCAAGAAAAGCTAATCGAACAGCTCTATTCGCCTGTCTTATGGTACCCATCTATTGAATACATGGTGAATCAAGGGGTAGACACATTTATTGAGATTGGACCTGGGAAAGTACTTGCTGGACTTATGAAGTCGATTGATTCATCAGTGAAAGCATATGCGATATACGATGAAGAGACATTAAAAGATACCATTTCAAATTTGAGAGGAGAAAACTGATGTTAAAAGGGAAAGTAGCATTAGTGACCGGCGCTTCACGTGGAATTGGCCGTGCGATTGCGATTGATTTAGCGAAACAAGGGGCAAATGTTGTAGTGAATTATGCTGGTAATGAGCAAAAGGCAAATGAAGTAGTTGATGAAATAAAGAAATTAGGTTCGGATGCAATTGCAGTAAGAGCAGATGTTGCAAATGCTGAAGACGTTACAAATATGGTGAAACAAACTGTAGATGCATTTGGACAAGTCGATATTCTTGTAAATAATGCAGGTGTAACGAAAGATAATTTATTAATGCGTATGAAAGAAGAAGAATGGGATACAGTTATTAATACAAACCTAAAAGGTGTATTCTTATGTACGAAGGCAGTATCCCGATATATGATGCGTCAACGTCATGGACGTATTATTAATATCGCTTCTGTCGTTGGAGTAACAGGTAATCCAGGACAAGCAAACTATGTTGCTGCTAAAGCGGGTGTAATTGGATTAACAAAAACATCAGCAAAAGAGTTAGCGAGCCGCAATATTACTGTAAATGCACTTGCTCCTGGGTTTATTGCGACAGATATGACAGATGTATTGGATGAAAATATAAAAGCTGAGATGTTAAAATTAATTCCTGCAGCTCAGTTTGGCGAAGCGCAAGATATCGCAAATGCTGTAACGTTTTTTGCTTCTGATCAAAGCAAATATATTACAGGTCAAACGTTAAATGTTGATGGCGGTATGGTAATGTAATAAAAGAATCGATTTCAGCTAGTTTTTTTGGACAATATTTAATATAATATTTGAGGGGAGGTGAATGGAATGGCAGATGTTTTAGAGCGTGTAACAAAAATCATCGTTGATCGTTTAGGAGTAGAAGAGACTGAAGTAGTACCAGCTGCAAGCTTCAAGGAAGATTTAGGAGCAGACTCCCTAGATGTAGTAGAACTTGTAATGCAATTAGAAGACGAATTCGAAATGGAAATTTCTGATGAAGATGCTGAAAAGATTGCTACTGTTGGCGATGCTGTGACTTACATAGAGAGTCATCTATAATGCTTGAATGAAGTCCCGTTTTTTAGCGGGGCTTCTCGGCTTATATCTGGAGGGACCTATGCCGTACCGAAAATATAGAGAAAAAAAATACGAAACAAAATATCGTGAAGCGTTTAAAGTATTTCAAGAAAAGATAGGTATTACGTTTACAGATGAAAAATTATTGACTCAAGCATTTACGCATTCATCGTATGTGAATGAGCATCGAAAAAAACCGCATGAAGACAATGAGCGTCTCGAATTTCTTGGAGATGCAGTATTGGAACTTACTGTATCGCAGTATCTGTTTCAAAAATATCCGACAATGAGCGAAGGAGAGTTAACAAAACTACGTGCAGCTATTGTATGTGAACCATCTCTTGTTCGTTTTGCAAATGAGTTGTCATTTGGTAGCCTTGTTTTATTAGGAAAAGGTGAGGAAATGACAGGTGGACGTGAACGACCAGCTTTATTAGCGGATGTCTTTGAAGCGTTTATTGGTGCCCTTTATCTTGATCAAGGGCTAGAAACAGTATGGGGATTCTTAAAAGAAATTGTATACCCTAAAATTAATGAAGGTGCTTTTTCTCATGTGATGGATTATAAGAGTCAATTACAAGAGTTGATTCAGCGTGATGGTAGTGGCAATATTGAGTATCAAATTTTGCAAGAAAAAGGACCGGCCCACAATCGAGAATTTGTGTCACGTGTTACGTTAAATAACGTGGCTTTAGGTCTTGGTAGTGGCAAGTCGAAAAAAGAAGCAGAGCAACAAGCTGCTGCAGAAGCTTTGAAAAAGTTAAAAGAGCAACGATAAGGAATCCCCCTTTGAATGAGGGGGATTCCTTATGTATAGAATGAAACTTTCCTTTTATTTGTAAATGAAAGGGAAGTGAATCCGTATAATAGCTTGTTTTTGTATAAACAACATTTATAGTAACGGAGAATAGGAGGAAGGCCTTTCGTGTTTTTAAAAAGATTAGAAATAGCAGGATTTAAGTCTTTTGCTGAGCGTGTATCTGTTGATTTTGTCCCGGGTGTAACGTCTGTAGTAGGACCTAATGGAAGCGGGAAAAGTAATATTACTGATGCCATTCGCTGGGTACTTGGTGAACAATCTGCAAAATCATTACGTGGTGCAAAGATGGAAGATATTATTTTTGCAGGCAGTGATACGAGAAGAGCAGTTAATGTTGCTGAAGTAACAATAACTTTAAATAATGAAGATCAACGTTTACCGATTGAATATAATGAAGTGTGTGTAACACGTCGTGTATCTCGTTCTGGTGATAGTGATTTTTATATTAATAAACAATCATGTAGATTGAAAGATATTATTGATTTATTTATGGACTCTGGTATGGGAAGAGAAGCTTTTTCTATTATTAGTCAGGGGAAAGTTGAAGAAATCTTAAGTAGTAAATCAGAAGAACGTCGTGGTGTATTTGAAGAAGCTGCGGGAGTACTGAAATACAAACTTCGTAAAAAGAAAGCTGAAGGGAAATTAGCAGACACACAAGAAAACTTAAATCGTGTACAAGATATAATTCACGAATTAAGTAGTCAAGTAGAACCTTTAGAAAGACAAGCTTCTATTGCGAAAGATTATCTCGAGAAAAAAGAAGAATTAGAGAAAGTAGAAGCGGCGCTTATTGTACATGAAATTGAAGAATTACATGAGAAATGGGAAGCGCTTCGAAATCAGTTTGGGCATAATAAAAACGAAGAAGCTAAAATGTCAACGGATTTACAAAAAGGTGAAGAAGAGCTTGAGGAATTACGAGGACAATTACAAGCGGTAGATGAGTCTGTAGATTCCTTACAAGAAGTACTTCTTCTTTCTAGTAAAGAACTAGAAAAGTTAGAGGGACAGCGTGAGTTATTAAAAGAGAGAAAGCAAAATGCAACGACGCATTGTGCACAACTCGAACAGTTAATTGTTGAATTGACAGAGAAAGCTACAAGTTATGATGGTGAAATTGAATCAAGTACAGAAGTGTTGATGCAATTTGTGAATCAAGTGAAAGATTTGGAGACAAAATTGCATGATAATGAGCGATTGCTTGCAACTTTTGCTGACAATTTAGAGGAACAAATTGAGAATTTAAAAGGTGATTATATTGAACTTTTAAATCAACAAGCTAGTCATCGTAATGAGTTATCTATGATTGAAGAACAATCTAAACAACAAAGCTCTAAAAATGAACGCCTTGATGAAGAAAATGCGAAATATGTAGAAATACGTATGGAAATTACAGCGAAAAAGACGAAACTTGTGGAAAGTTATGAACAAGTGAAAGAAAAGGTAGCTGGTATCCTTTCGAACATACAAAAGACAGAAGCAGCACTTGGGAAATGCAAGGCACAGTATAGTGAAAATGAAACAAAACTGTACCAAGCGTATCAATTTGTACAACAGGCACGTTCTCGAAAAGAAATGCTAGAAGAGATGCAAGAAGACTACTCCGGTTTCTATCAAGGGGTACGTGAAGTATTAAAAGCTAGAGAAAATAAGTTGCAAGGTATCGAGGGTGCTGTTGCAGAACTGCTAACGGTACCGAAAGAATATGAAATTGCAATGGAAATTGCTCTAGGTGCAGCTATGCAGCATATTGTCGTACAAAAAGAAGAGCATGCTCGTGATGCAATTGCGTTTTTAAAACAAAATAAACATGGACGAGCAACGTTTTTACCGCAAGCTGTTATTAAAGGTAGATCGTTATCATTTGAGCAATTACGTATTGTAAATCAACACCCATCGTTTGTAGGTGTGGCGGCAGAACTTGTGCAATATAACAATAAATATGAAAATGTAGTTTCGAATTTATTAGGTACTGTTATTGTTGCAAAAGATTTACGCGGGGCGAATGAGTTGGCGAAACAACTACAATACCGTTATCGCATAGTAACAATCGAAGGTGATGTAGTGAACCCTGGTGGTTCTATGACAGGTGGAGCGGTAAAACAGGCGAAATCTTCTTTATTAGGACGTCAACGTGAATTAGAAGAGTGGACGAACAAGTTAACTGATATGGAAGAAAAAACAACGAAGTTAGAGAACTTTGTTAAAGCCGTAAAACAAGAGATTCAAGAAAAAGAAGTGCAAATACGCGAACTAAGGCAAAGTGTAGAAACAGAGCGTGTAGATGAGCAGAATTTAAGAGAAGAAATTAATCGTTTAGAATTAGAAGAACACCGTATTAATGATCGCTTATCTATTTACGATTTAGAGATTGAAGGCTTCTTACAAGATCAAGTGAAAATACAAGGGCGTAAAGAAGAACTAGAAAAGATTTTAGCGACTCTTCAAGCAGAGATTACAGAATTAGATAGCAAAATCGCGGCTTTAACAAAACAAAAAAGTGAGCAGCATTCTTCGAAAGAAAAAGTTCAAAAAGAAATGACTGAATTAAAAGTGTTGGCGGCTGAAAAGCAACAACGCTTATCTAATCAGAAAGAAAAAGTTGAACGATTGACGAAGGAAAAAGAAGAAACGGATGCAACGCTTGTCAAAACGAAAGAGGATTTAGCATTCTTAAAACAAGAAATGACATCGAATTCAAGTGGTGAAGAACAAATTACGAATATGATTGAGAAGAAAGCATATGATCGTAATCAAACTTCAGAGTTAATTCGCTCTCGTCGTGAACAACGTATATCTTTACAAGAGAGAGTAGAACGTTTAGAGCGTAATCTGAAAGAAACAACAGGTAAACATAAATACATTCTTGAGATGTTGAAGGATCAAGAAGTAAAAATAAACCGACTTGATGTAGAGTTAGAAAATAGATTACAACATTTACGTGAAACATATACGATTTCATTTGAAGCAGCAAAACTGAAGTATACAATGACGATGCCTGCCGAGGATGCACGTAAAAAGGTGAAATTAATTAAACTATCCATCGAAGAGCTAGGAACAGTAAACTTGGGAGCAATTGATGAGTATGAGCGTGTAGCAGAGCGTCATACATTCTTACTAGAGCAAAAAGATGACCTAGAAGAAGCGAAAACGACATTGCACCAACTAATTACTGAAATGGATGAAGAAATGAAAAAACGCTTTTCTACCACGTTTGAAGGAATTCGAATGGAGTTTCAATCGGTATTCTCTGAATTATTTGGAGGCGGTAGAGCGGATTTAGTCATGACGAATCCAGAAGACTTATTAAATACGGGTATTGATATAGTAGCGCAACCACCAGGGAAGAAACTGCAAAACTTAGGTTTACTGTCAGGTGGAGAGCGTGCTTTAACAGCAATTGCGCTGTTATTTGGTATTTTAAAAGTGCGCCCAGTCCCATTCTGTGTACTAGATGAGGTAGAGGCGGCTCTTGATGAGGCGAATGTTGCCCGTTTTGCTCAGTATTTAAAGAAATTTAGTGATGAGACACAGTTTATTGTAATTACACATAGAAAAGGTACAATGGAAGAGTCTGACGTATTGTACGGTGTAACAATGCAAGAGTCAGGGGTATCCAAACTTGTTTCGGTTCGTTTAGATGATGGAGAAGAACTAGTTGCAAGCAAATAGGAAGGATGGGACAGTATGAGCTTTTTTAAAAAGTTAAAAGAAAAAATTTCAAAACAAACAGATACGGTAACAGAGAAGTTTAAACACGGATTAGAAAAAACGAGAAATTCGTTTGCAGATAAAGTAAATGATTTAGTCTTTCGTTACCGTAAAGTAGATGAAGATTTTTTCGAAGAATTAGAAGAAATTTTAATCGGTGCGGATGTTGGCGTTTCGACAGTAATGGAATTGATTGATCAATTGAAAGAAGAAGTGCAACGTCGTAACATTCAAGATCCAAAAGAAGTACAAGCTGTTATTTCAGAAAAGTTAGTAGGGATTTACAAAGGTGACAGTGACTTTAGTAACGAAATTAATGTGCAAGAGGATCAATTAACAGTTGTTTTATTTGTCGGTGTTAACGGCGTAGGAAAAACGACGACAATTGGTAAACTAGCACATAAATTTAAATCGGAAGGTAAATCTGTTCTATTGGCGGCAGGAGATACATTCCGTGCTGGAGCGATTGAACAATTAGAAGTATGGGGCGATCGCGTTGGTGTAGAAGTGATTAAACAAGGATCAGGGTCTGATCCAGCAGCGGTTATGTATGATGCTGTACAAGCTGCAAAAGCACGTAAAGTAGACGTATTACTATGTGATACAGCAGGACGTTTACAAAATAAAGTGAACTTAATGAAAGAGTTAGAGAAAGTAAAGCGTGTAATTGAGCGCGAAGTACCAGGAGCTCCTCATGAAGTATTACTTGTAATTGATGCTACAACAGGACAAAACGGTTTAAGTCAAGCGAAAACATTCCGTGAAGCAACGAATGTTACTGGTATTGTTTTAACGAAGTTAGATGGTACTGCTAAAGGTGGTATTGTATTAGCGATTCGAAACGAAATGGATGTACCGGTGAAATTCGTTGGATTAGGGGAACAAATGGATGATCTGCAACAGTTTGATCCAGAACAATATGTGTATGGTTTATTTGCGAACTTAGTAGAAACAGAAGAAGTATAAGTGAAAGAAGCGGTATTTCCCGCTTCTTTTTCTATAAAAATATGTGATGTTAAGAAAAAAACTTGACACTCTTTTGTACTCCATGTAAACTAATTGATGTAAAGGGAAATCACTTAACAAAGGATGATCCAACATGCTCGAAAAAACAACGAGAATGAACTATTTATTTGATTTTTATCAATCGTTGTTAACGCAAAAACAGAGAAGTTATATGTCGCTTTATTATCTAGATGATTTATCTCTTGGTGAAATTGCGGAAGAATTTGATGTAAGTCGCCAAGCCGTGTATGATAACATTAAACGGACTGAAGCGATGCTTGAAGAATATGAAGATAAATTAGTATTACTTCAAAAGTTTCAAGAGCGACAGCGACTTGTTGCAAAGCTAAAACAGCTAATCAGCGAAGAAGAGCATGTGAATGAAGAAATGAAACAAGTTGTTGAAGCTATCGAAAAATTAGATTAGGAGGGCGGCAATATGGCATTTGAAGGATTAGCCGACCGACTTCAACAGACAATGCAAAAAATCCGCGGCAAAGGAAAAGTTTCTGAAGCCGATGTGAAAGAAATGATGAGAGAAGTTCGTCTAGCTCTTTTAGAAGCGGACGTTAACTTTAAAGTAGTAAAAGATTTTGTAAAGCGTGTGTCTGAACGTGCTGTCGGACAAGATGTAATGAAAAGTTTGACACCTGGACAACAAGTAATTAAAGTTGTACAGGAAGAACTTACAGAACTTATGGGCGGAGAGCAAAGCAAAATTGCTGTTGCTAATAAGCCACCGACTGTTATAATGATGGTTGGTCTGCAAGGTGCAGGTAAAACGACAACAACAGGTAAACTTGCGAATTTACTGCGTAAAAAGCATAATCGTAAACCAATGCTTGTTGCAGCGGATATTTACCGTCCAGCAGCGATTAAACAGCTTGAAACATTAGGGAAGCAATTGGACATGCCTGTTTTCTCTTTAGGAGATCAAGTTAGTCCAGTTGAAATTGCGAAACAAGCGATTGCAAAAGCAAAAGAAGATCATCACGATTATGTTTTAATTGATACAGCAGGTCGTCTGCATATTGATGAAGAACTAATGGATGAATTAGCAAAAGTGAAAGAAGTTGCGAAACCGGATGAGATTTTCCTAGTTGTCGATGCGATGACGGGACAAGACGCGGTAAATGTAGCACAAAGTTTCCATGAGCAGTTAGGTTTAACAGGTGTTGTATTAACGAAATTAGATGGTGATACGCGCGGTGGTGCGGCATTATCTATTAAGGCTGTAACAAACACACCTATTAAATTTGCTGGTATGGGTGAAAAACTAGATGCAATTGAAGCGTTCCATCCAGAACGTATGGCATCCCGTATTTTAGGGATGGGAGACGTCTTAACATTAATTGAAAAAGCGCAAGCTACAGTTGATGAAGAGAAAGCAAAAGAACTTGAGCAAAAAATGCGTACGCTTTCGTTTACGCTTGACGATTTCCTAGAACAACTTGGACAAGTACGTCAACTTGGACCGCTTGACGAATTGTTAGGAATGCTTCCTGGTGCAAATAAAATTAAAGGGCTGAAAAATGCACAAGTTGATGAAAAACAAATTGGGCATATTGAGGCAATTATTCGTTCTATGACTAAATTAGAGCGAGAACAACCGGAAATAATCAATGCTAGTCGCAAAAAGCGCATTGCCAAAGGTAGCGGTACAACGGTACAAGAAATCAATCGTCTAATCAAGCAATTTGATGATATGAAAAAAATGATGAAGACGATGACTGGAATGCAAAAAGGTAAGAAAAAAGGACTAGGTGGATTGAAGTTTCCATTCATGTAAGGAAAAAAAGATGGCTCTGTTAAGAAAAAATACTTTACAAAGCAATAGTCTTTTTGCTAATATAATTATCTGTGTGAAATAAATTCGGAGGTGCTTTATAAATGGCAGTTAAAATTCGTTTAAAACGTATGGGAGCTAAAAAAACTCCTTTCTATCGTGTAGTTGTTGCAGATTCTCGTTCTCCTCGTGACGGACGTTTCATTGAGGAAATCGGTACTTACAATCCGGTTGCTCAACCAGCTGAAGTTAAGATCAACGAAGAAGCAGCATTAAAATGGTTAGGAAATGGTGCTAAACCATCTGATACAGTTCGTAACTTATTCTCTAACCAAGGTATCATGGAGAAATTCCACTTATCTAAACAAGGTAAGTAATTGAGGCAATGACTATGAAGAAGTTAGTCGAGACGATTGTCAAGCCTCTTGTCGATCATCCTGAAGATGTAAAAGTTACACAGGAACTTTACAACGGAGAGATAAAGTATCGATTAACTGTACATCCTGAGGATGTTGGAAAAGTCATTGGGAAGCAAGGGACAGTTGCGAAAGCAATTCGAATGCTCTTGTATTCAGTGGGACATCATAACGATGAAAAAGTAACACTGGAAATTCAATAAACGTAAAAAGGGCGAGGAGTTATATCCTCTCCCTTTTTTAACATTTAAAGACAAATTGCATGTTCCATATGTGAAATGGAGATGCTTAATTTATATGGAAACCAGGGGGGACATACTATTTATGACAAAATGGTTTAATGTAGGAAAAATTGTAAATACTCATGGCGTAAGAGGAGAAATTCGTGTGATTTCTCGTACTGATTTTCCGGAAGAGCGATATAAAGTAGGAAACACTTTATACATATCGAATGAGAAAAGTACAGATTACCTTCCAGTGAAAGTAACTTCTCATCGTCAACATAAGACATTTGATTTATTAACATTTGAAGGATACAACAATGTAGATGAAGTAGAGAAATTCAAAGGTTCTTTAATAAAAGTACCAGAAGAGCAGTTAGGTGAACTAGCTGAGGGAGAATACTACTATCATGAAATTATTGGTTGTAACGTTGTAACAGAAGAGGGAGAGGCATTGGGAACGATCAAAGAAATCTTATCACCTGGTGCGAATGATGTTTGGGTAATTAAACGTCCAAAAGGTCAAGATCTGTTAATTCCCTATATCGATGATGTTGTGCTTCAAGTTAACATTGAGAATAAATTAGTAACCATTCATGTAATGGAAGGGTTGCTATAATGAAAATTGACATTTTAACATTGTTTCCAGATATGTTTACAGGTGTGTTTGGATCTTCAATTTTAAAGAAAGCACAAGAAAAAGAAGCGGTAGAGCTTCGTGTTGTCAATTTCCGCGATTATACAACGAGTAAGCATAATAGCGTGGATGATTATCCGTATGGTGGTGGTGCTGGGATGGTATTAACCCCTCAGCCTATTTTTGATGCTGTAGAAGATTTAACGAAAGAGACAGAGCGTAAGCCGAGAGTTGTCTTAATGTGTCCGCAGGGTGAAAGATTCACTCAGAAGAAAGCGGAAGAGCTTGCAGAGGAAGAACATGTAATCTTTGTATGTGGGCATTATGAAGGATATGACGAACGAATTCGTGAACATCTCGTAACAGATGAAATTTCTATTGGTGACTATGTATTAACCGGTGGAGAGTTAGCTTCTATGGTTATTACTGATAGTGTTGTACGTCTCCTGCCAGGAGTATTAGGGAATCATGCTTCGCAAGTCGAGGATTCATTTAGTACAGGTTTATTAGAGCATCCTCATTATACACGTCCAGCTGATTTTCGTGGTATGAAGGTGCCGGATGTATTAATGTCGGGAAATCATAAAAATATTGATGAATGGCGACATAAAGAATCACTACGTCGTACGTACACGCGTAGACCGGATTTATTGGAAGAACGAGAGTTGTCTAAGCAAGAAGAGAAATGGTTAGAACAGATTAAAGAAGGCAAATAAGGACTTGATATATTTGCTATTGCAACAGTTCTAGCAATATGCTATTATAACACTTGTGCTACTGAAATCAGTAGCCGTATTAACGATGTTCCGCTGTAATTTATTTAGACTTTATAAGAGCATCTGTTTAAAGGAGAGAATTTAATATGCAACAATTAATCGCAGAAATTACAAAAGGCCAATTAAAAACTGACCTTCCTTCATTCCGTCCTGGAGACACTTTACGTGTACACGTAAAAGTAGTTGAGGGAACTCGTGAAAGAATTCAGCTTTTCGAAGGTGTTGTAATCAAACGTCGTGGTGGCGGAATCAGTGAAACATTCACAGTTCGTAAGATTTCTTACGGTGTAGGTGTTGAGCGTACATTCCCAGTTCACACGCCAAGAATCGCGAAAATCGAAGTACTTCGCCGTGGTAAAGTACGTCGTGCTAAGTTATACTACTTACGTAACCTTCGCGGTAAAAAAGCACGTATTAAAGAAATTCGATAAGACATGTATGGGAGCTTGTAAATGCACAAGCTCCCTTTTTCCAATCTATATAAAATTTTGATATAATACGAGCAGCTTACATAATCGTGGAGGGGAAAAGCATGAAGAAAGAAAAGAGTTCACTTTGGGAATGGATCAAGGCAATTTTGATTGCAGTTGTATTAGCGGGTGTTATTAGACAGTTTTTCTTTGCGCCAATTCTCGTAGATGGGGTATCGATGGCGTCTACTTTACATGATCGCGATCGAATGATTGTCAATAAAATTGGTTATCACATAGGAGATCCGAAACGATTTGATATTATTGTATTCCGAGCAACGGAAGATAAAGATTATATTAAACGCATTATCGGCCTGCCAGGCGATGAAATAGAGTATCGTAATGATAAACTATATGTTAACGGAAAGCCTTATGAGGAGCCGTATTTAGACAAGCAGAAAAAACAAATTGCTGACGGACCGCTTACATATGATTTTACTCTTGAAGAAATGACAGGGAAGAAAACTGTTCCAGAAGGTCAATTATTTGTTTTAGGCGATAATCGTCGTTTTAGTAAAGATAGTCGTTCAATTGGTACAATTTCAATGGACCAAGTAATTGGAAAAGCAAATATACTATATTGGCCGTTAAAAGATGCACGTATTGTGAAATAAAAGAAAAAGAAGGTGGCAACATGGTAATTCAATGGTTCCCGGGACATATGGCAAAGGCTAGACGCCAAGTAACAGAAAAATTAAAGTTAATTGATGTTGTAATTGAGCTTGTAGATGCTCGATTACCTTTATCTTCTCGAAATCCAATGATCGATGAGATTATTACACATAAACCGAGGCTTGTTGTTTTAAATAAAGCTGATATGGCAGATGATCATTTAACGAAGCAATGGATCGCATATTTTAAAGAAAAAGGCCATATGGCAATTTCAATTAACGCACAAGCTGGACAAGGTATGAAGGAAATTGCAGCAGCTTGTAAAGTGTTGGTGAAAGAAAAATTTGATAAAATGGCTGCGAAAGGTATTAGACCAAGAGCGATTCGTGCATTAATTGTCGGTATACCGAATGTTGGTAAATCCACGTTGATTAATAAATTGGCGAAGAAAAATATTGCTAAAACGGGAGATCGCCCTGGTGTGACAACAGCTCAACAATGGATTAAAGTTGGGAAAGAAATGGAATTATTAGATACACCTGGTATTTTATGGCCTAAATTTGAAGATCAATTAGTGGGTCTTCGTTTAGCGACTACGGGTGCAATTAAAGACTCTATTTTAAATCTGCAAGATGTAGCTATTTATGCGTTACGTTTTATGGAGAAACATTATCCGGAACGTTTGAAAGAGCGCTATAATTTAAATGACATTCCAGAAGAGATTGTGGAGTTATTTGATGCGATTGGAAAAAACAGAGGTTGCTTAATGGGCGGCGGAATGATTGATTATGATAAAACATCTGAACTTGTACTTCGTGAGCTTCGTGGTGGCAAACTTGGAAAAATGACGTTTGAAACACCAGAAGAGTTTGCAGAGCAGACAGAAGATGCAGAAAAAGTAGAAGAAGTATAAGACGTGCGTTTGTACGTCTTTTCTTTTTTGTATATAAAGGGAGTGGCATGAATGCAAAAGGTGACGATTCAAGAAGCGGAACATTTACTGCAAGAAATTATGAGTGAAGAGGACGACCGCTTTCAAGTATTAATGAAGGATGAGCGAAAAGGGGTACAAAAACTCATTTTGAGGTGGTATAAACAAAAAGAGTTAGCACAAAAGGAAAAAGAAAAATTTCTAGAAATGTCTAAGTATGAAAATGCGTTACGTGAAAAAGGCCACACATATATTGCAGGTATAGATGAAGTAGGTCGTGGACCGTTAGCTGGGCCTGTCGTGACGGCAGCTGTTGTCCTTCCGGAAGATTTTTATATTCCAGGGTTAAATGACTCGAAAAAGCTGAGTGAGGCGAAGCGAGAGCGTTTTTATGGTGAAATTAAAGCGCAAGCAATTGCGATTGGAGTTGGAATTGTATCACCACAAGTTATTGATGAGATAAATATTTATCAAGCGACGAAACAAGCGATGTTAGATGCTGTTGCAAATTTATCTTGTACACCAGAACATTTATTAATTGATGCGATGAAACTTCCTACACCAATTCCGCAAACATCCATCATTAAAGGTGATGCGAAAAGTATTTCTATTTCAGCTGCATCTATTATTGCGAAAGTAACGAGAGATCGTATGATGAAAGAGCTTGGAGAAAAGTATCCTGCATATGGATTTGAACAACATATGGGATATGGCACGAAACAACATTTAGAAGCGATTGAAGTGCATGGAGTATTAGAAGAACACCGGAAATCGTTTGCGCCAATTAAAGATATGATTCAAAAATAAGCTGTATTTTTGCAGCTTATTTTTTATTTTGACATATAAACATTACTATTTTCAAAAAAGAATAAAGCGATTTCAGTTTTCTGACACTTTATTGTAGACAGCGTGCCAATCATCTTATACAATGGCAATGTAATGTTTTTTAAACATTAAAAAACTTTTCGAGTAAAACAGGAAAACAGGGGAGGATGGGACCATGAATATCCATGAGTACCAAGGTAAGGCAGTCCTTAGAAGCTATGGGGTTAGCGTTCCGAACGGGAAGGTTGCATTTACAGTAGAAGAAGCTGTAGAAGCAGCGAAAGAATTAGGAACGGATGTATGTGTAGTAAAAGCACAAATTCACGCTGGTGGACGCGGCAAAGCTGGCGGAGTAAAAGTTGCAAAAAATTTAGATGAAGTTCGTACATATGCAGAGAGCATTTTAGGAACTACACTTGTGACACATCAAACAGGTCCTGAAGGTAAGGAAGTAAAACGCTTACTTATCGAAGAAGGTTGCGATATTAAAAAAGAATATTATGTAGGTCTTGTGTTAGATCGTGCAACTTCTCAAGTTGTTTTAATGGCGTCTGAAGAAGGCGGAACAGAAATTGAGGAAGTAGCAGAAAAAACACCTGAAAAAATCTTTAAAGAATATATTGATCCAGCAGTAGGCTTACAAGGCTTCCAAGCGCGCCGAATCGCATTTAACATTAATATTCCAAAAGAGCTTGTAGGACAAGCTGTGAAGTTTATGATGGGCTTATACCGTGCGTTTATCGAAAAAGATTGCTCTATCGCTGAGATTAATCCACTTGTTACAACAGGTGACGGTAAAGTTATGGCATTAGATGCGAAATTAAACTTTGATTCTAATGCATTATATCGCCATAAAGACATTTTAGAACTTCGTGATCTTGAAGAAGAAGATGCAAAAGAAATTGAAGCTTCTAAATATGACTTAAACTACATTCCTTTAGATGGAAATATCGGTTGTATGGTTAATGGTGCAGGTTTAGCGATGGCTACAATGGATATCATTAAACATTACCATGGTGATCCAGCTAACTTCTTAGATGTTGGTGGCGGTGCGACAGCTGAAAAAGTTACAGAAGCATTCAAAATTATCCTTTCTGACAAAAATGTAAAAGGTATCTTCGTTAACATTTTTGGTGGCATCATGAAGTGTGATGTTATCGCAGAAGGTGTTATTGAAGCGACAAAGCAAGTTGGCCTTGAGTTGCCTTTAGTTGTACGTCTTGAAGGTACAAACGTAGAGTTAGGTAAGAAAATTTTAAATGAGTCTGGCTTAAATATTGTTGCAGCAGAATCTATGGCAGACGGTGCACAAAAAATTGTTTCACTAGTGGGCTAATAGAAAGCGGGGGAGAAAAATGAGCGTATTAGTTAATAAAGATACAAAAGTTATTGTTCAAGGTATTACAGGTTCTCAAGGGTTATTCCACACAAAGCAAATGATTGAATACGGTACGAAGATTGTCGGTGGTGTAACACCAGGTAAAGGTGGCACTGATATTGAAGGTGTACCAGTATTTGATACAGTAGAAGATGCAGTGAAGGCAACAGGCGCAAATGCTTCAGTTGTATACGTTCCACCCGCTTTTGCGGCTGATGCAATTATGGAAGCAGTTGATGCAGAAATTGATTTAGTAGTATGTATTACTGAAGGAATTCCTGTATTAGATATGGTAAACGTAAAGAGATATATGGCGGGTAAACATACACGTTTACTTGGACCAAACTGCCCGGGTGTTATTACGCCTGATGAATGTAAAATCGGTATTATGCCAGGGTACATTCATAAAAAAGGCCATGTAGGTATCGTATCTCGCTCTGGTACATTAACGTATGAGGCTGTACATCAGTTAACACAAGAAGGTATTGGCCAATCTACTGCTGTAGGTATCGGCGGGGACCCTGTTAACGGTACAGACTTTATTGATGCGTTAAAAGCATTTAACGAAGATGAAGAAACACATGCTGTAATTATGATTGGTGAAATCGGTGGTACAGCGGAAGAAGAAGCAGCTGAGTGGGTAAAAGCTAATATGACAAAACCTGTTGTAGGCTTCATTGGTGGTCAAACTGCGCCTGAAGGCAAACGTATGGGCCATGCTGGGGCAATCATTTCTGGTGGTAAAGGAACTGCTGCAGAAAAGATTAAAACAATGGAAGCTTGTGGTATTAAAGTAGCGGAAACTCCAGCGGTTATGGGTGAAACGCTAATCTCTGTCTTAAAAGAAAAAGGTCTATTTGAGACTTGTAAAAACTATTAATCTTTTGAAAGACACCTTCTTGCTTGAAGGTGTCTTTTTACACAAATATTGTTTACATAATAAAAATTATGGGTAAGGAGATTTAAGATGAAAAGAGAACGATTATTACATCTTCATTACTTGTTAGCAGATTATTGGAAGGGGATGGAAAGACTATTATATGTCGATCCAGAATTGAAAGGAATATACGCTTTTAATGCAAAACAAATTGAATATTATACTGGAATATCCTCACAAAAATCTTCAGAATTAGTAAATTTTCTTCAAAGTTCAAGTCTCCCACAATATATATCTTATTTAAAGAAAAACCGAATCTTTTATATAACTATATGGGATGAAGATTATCCACAACTTTTACGTGAAATACAAGATCCCCCCTTTGTGTTATATGGAAAAGGAAAGAAGGATTTTCTCAATAAATCGAATAAATTAGCGGTTGTTGGAACGAGAGAACCGACTTTATATGGACAGGAGAGTTTAGAATTTATTTTACACCCAATATTAGAAAGAGGATGGCTTATTGTAAGTGGTTTTGCAAGAGGGATAGATACGATGTCACATGAAATTACAGTAAGACGACATTGCCCAACTATTGCGATACTAGGACATGGATTATCGTATATATATCCAAAGGAGAATCAATATTTATATGAGGCGTGGAATGAATATATATTGTTATTAACAGAGTACCCTCCGCACTATGCACCGAAAAAATGGTATTTTCCAAAAAGGAACCGAATTATTAGTGGTATAAGTAAAGGGGTTTTAGTTGTAGAAGCGAAATCAAGAAGTGGAACACTTATTACTGCGGACCTTGCTTTAGAGCAAAATAGAGAGGTATTTGCACTTCCTGGACCTATATTTATAGAGAGTGCATCAGGAACGAATCATCTAATTCAACAAGGAGCGAAACTAGTAAGAAATGCAGAAGATATCCTAGAAGAGATTTTAAATTAACCTTATATTTTTATGTTTTTATTAAACAATTATTGACAAATGGTAGATAGGCGCTGTATGGTATATTCATTCTTGATTGACAAAAACAAGAGAAATCAATAAGATTAATGAAGACTTGAATCCACCTCTTAAGGAGGCACTAGCATGTCAGATTACCTCGTAATCGTGGAGTCGCCTTCTAAGGCGAAGACCATTGAGAAATATTTAGGGAAAAAATACAAAGTTGTCGCGTCTATGGGACACGTTCGCGATTTACCTAAAAGCCAAATGGGGATAGAAGTAAAGAACAACTTCACCCCGAAATATATTACCATTCGTGGTAAAGGTCCCGTCTTAAAAGACTTAAAATCAGCGGCAAAAAAAGCAAAGAAAGTCTATCTCGCGGCCGATCCAGACCGCGAAGGGGAAGCAATTGCTTGGCATTTAGCAAATACGTTAAATGTGGACGTTGAATCAGATTGTCGAGTTGTGTTTAATGAGATTACAAAAGATGCAATAAAAGAATCATTTAAACATCCTCGTGCGATTAATATGGATTTAGTGGATGCACAACAAGCAAGACGTATACTAGATCGTCTTGTTGGTTACAATATTAGTCCTTTATTATGGAAGAAAGTAAAAAAAGGATTAAGTGCAGGACGCGTACAATCTGTAGCAGTTCGTTTAATTATCGAACGTGAAAGAGAAATTCAAAGCTTTGAACCTGAAGAATTCTGGACAATTAAGACAGAATTTGTGAAAGGGAAAGACACATTTGAAGCAAGCTTTTACGGTGTAGATGGAGAAAAAGTTCAATTAACGAATGAAACGCAAGTGAATGA
The DNA here is from genome assembly GCF_001455345.1 of Bacillus thuringiensis. GTDB lineage: Bacteria > Bacillota > Bacilli > Bacillales > Bacillaceae_G > Bacillus_A > Bacillus_A thuringiensis_N. The sequence continues at coordinate 3,770,701 of NZ_CP013274.1, read as the reverse complement.
AATAATTGAACAGCTGAAAGAAAATGCGTTTTCAGTTGAAAATGTAACGAGAAAAGAGCGAAAACGTAATCCCGCATTACCATTTACAACATCTTCCTTGCAACAAGAGGCAGCGCGTAAGTTAAACATGCGAGCAAAGAAAACAATGATGCTTGCGCAGCAATTGTATGAAGGAATCGATCTTGGAAAACAAGGAACTGTAGGTCTTATTACGTATATGAGAACCGATTCAACTCGTATCTCAGAAACGGCTCAAACAGAGGCTCGTACTTACATTACTGAGGCGTATGGTACGGAATACATAGGAACAGGAACAGAAAAGAAGAAAGAAACGAAAAAATCAAATGCACAAGATGCGCATGAGGCGATTCGTCCTACTTCGGTAATGAGAAAGCCAGAGGAACTAAAGAGTTTCTTAGGTCGTGACCAACTTCGGTTGTATAAATTGATTTGGGAGCGATTTGTTGCAAGTCAAATGGCGTCTGCTATAATGGATACTGTGACAGCGAGGCTCATTAATAATAATGTTCAGTTCCGTGCAAGTGGATCAGTTGTAAAGTTCCCAGGGTTTATGAAAGTGTATGTAGAATCGAAAGATGACGGGGCTGAAGAAAAGGATAAGATGTTACCACCTTTAGAAGTAGGGGAAACAGTATTTTCTAAGGATTTAGAACCGAAGCAACACTTTACACAACCTCCGCCGCGCTATACAGAGGCTCGTCTAGTAAGAACACTTGAAGAGCTTGGAATTGGGAGACCGTCGACTTACGTACCGACACTTGAAACGATTCAAAAACGTGGGTACGTAGGTTTGGATAATAAACGCTTCGTTCCAACTGAACTTGGTGAAATAGTAATTGAACTTATTTTAGAGTTTTTCCCAGAAATTATTAACATTGAATTTACTGCTAACATGGAGCAAAGTCTTGATGAAGTAGAAGAAGGAAATGCGAATTGGGTAAAAATTGTTGATGATTTCTACGTAGGCTTTGAACCGCGTTTAGAAAAAGCGGAAAAAGAAATGCGTGAAGTGGAAATTAAAGATGAACCAGCTGGGGAAGACTGTGAATTATGTGATCACCCAATGGTCTTTAAAATGGGTAAATACGGGAAATTTATGGCTTGCTCGAATTTCCCAGATTGTCGTAATACAAAACCGATTGTGAAAGAAATCGGTGTTACTTGTCCGAAATGTGATAAAGGTCAAATTATTGAACGTCGTAGTAATAAAAAGAAACGTCTTTTCTATGGGTGCGGTACGTATCCAGAATGTGACTTTGTATCTTGGGATAAGCCGATTGGCCGTAAATGTCCGAAGTGCGAAGGTATGCTTGTAGAGAAGAAGTTGAAAAAAGGCGTGCAAGTACAATGTATTTCGTGCGATTATGAAGAAGAACAACAAATGTGAGCGTAACTGCTCACATTTTTTTCGGGAAGAAAAGGAAAGGTGATATAAATGACAACACAAGTAGTAAACGTCATTGGCGCAGGTCTTGCAGGAAGTGAAGCAGCTTACCAAATTGCAAAACGTGGTGTCCAAGTTAGATTATATGAAATGAGACCGGTAAGGCAAACGCCAGCTCATCACACAGATAAATTTGCTGAATTAGTATGTAGTAACTCACTTCGTGCAAACACTTTAACCAATGCTGTTGGTGTTATTAAAGAAGAAATGCGCTTAATGGATTCAGTTATTATTCGTGCAGCTGATGAGTGCTCTGTACCAGCAGGAGGGGCTTTAGCTGTAGATCGTCATGAATTTGCGGCAAAAGTAACAGAATATGTGAAAAACCATCCGAACGTAACTGTGATGAATGAAGAAATCACTGAAATTCCAGAAGGTCCTACTGTTATCGCGACAGGTCCACTTACGTCTCCTGATCTTGCTGCACAATTAAAAGAATTAACAGGTGAAGACTATTTTTATTTCTATGATGCTGCAGCACCGATTGTTGAGAAAGACAGCATTGATATGAATAAAGTGTATTTAAAATCTCGTTATGATAAAGGTGAAGCGGCATATTTAAACTGCCCGATGACAGAAGAGGAATTTGATCGTTTTTACGAGGCTTTAATCGCTGCTGAAACAGTACCTTTAAAAGAATTTGAAAAAGAAATTTTCTTTGAAGGTTGTATGCCGGTAGAAGTTATGGCAAGTAGAGGAAGACAGACACTAGTATTTGGACCGATGAAACCTGTTGGATTAGAAGATCCGAAAACAGGGAAAACGCCATATGCTGTTGTTCAGTTGCGTCAAGATGATGCAGCGGGAACGCTATACAATATCGTAGGTTTCCAGACGCATTTAAAGTGGGGACCACAAAAAGAAGTGTTACAGTTGATTCCAGGACTGGAAAACGCAGAGATTGTACGTTATGGTGTAATGCATCGTAATACGTTTATTAATTCACCTAACTTGCTTCGTCCAACATATCAATATAAACAACGTGATGATTTATTCTTCGCTGGTCAAATGACTGGAGTAGAGGGGTATGTTGAATCGGCGGCGTCAGGATTACTAGCAGGTATTAATGCTGCTCGACTTGTGAAAGGTGAAGAGCCAGTTGTATTACCGCCTGTAACTGCAATGGGAAGTATGGCGAACTATATTACTGCGACAAACGCGAAAAACTTCCAACCAATGAATGCAAACTTCGGTCTGTTTGCACCGTTAGAGAAGAAAATTAAAAGGAAAGCAGAACGTAATGAAGCTTATGCAACACGCGCTTTAGAAACGATTCAAAATTTTGTAAATATTTAGTTAAATTTCTTGCAAAGGCTACTAAGTTGTGATACGATTTAGTAGCCTTTATTGAGGTGAATTGTGTGAATGTGAAGAAATTGTTACAATTATTCGTTGGATATTTACAAATTGAAAGAAATTATTCAAAATATACAATTGCAAGTTATCAAAATGATTTAGAACATTTTGTGCAATTTATGGAGCGAGAAGGCATATCCTCTTTTTTAGATATTACATACGCGGATGTTCGTTTGTACTTAACGACGTTGCACGATGAAAAGTTAGCCCGTAAATCTGTCGCAAGAAAAGTATCAAGCTTACGAAGTTTATATCGTTTTTTGATGCGTGAAGGTTATCGGAAAGATAATCCGTTTGCACTTGCGTCACTCCCCAAAAAAGAATTGTCAATCCCAAAGTTTTTATATGCTGAAGAATTAGAGGAATTATTTGAAGTTTCTGACACGGAAACGCCGCTAGGCCAAAGGAATCAAGCTTTATTAGAGTTGATGTATGCGACTGGGATCCGTGTGAGTGAATGTGTCAATTTACAACTTACTGATATTGACTTTGCGGTGGGAACAATTTTAGTAATGGGAAAAGGAAAAAAACAAAGATATATTCCGTTCGGGAGTTATGCGCAGGATGCTTTAATTACTTATATAGAGAACGGGAGAAAACAGTTAGCTCAAAAAACTGAAGAACACTCTCATATGGTATTTTTAAATGCGAAAGGCACGCCGCTGACAAGTCGAGGGGTACGTTATGTATTAAATGAACTCATTAAGAAGGCTTCACTGACAATGCGGATAAGTCCCCATATGTTAAGGCATACATTTGCTACACACATGTTAGATGAAGGGGCAGATTTACGTACTGTACAGGAGCTACTCGGTCATGAGAATTTGTCGACGACACAAATTTATACGCATGTCTCTAAAGAAAGATTGCGTTCTGTCTACATGAAGCATCACCCACGGGCATAAATTGCTTTTAAAGCTATAAAAACATATAAAGGAGTTTTTTCTATGGGGAATTTCCATGCTACAACGATATTTGCAGTTCATCATAATGGAGAATGTGCAATGGCTGGAGATGGCCAGGTGACAATGGGAAATGCGGTTGTAATGAAACATACAGCTCGTAAAGTCCGTAAACTTTTCCAAGGGAAAGTTTTAGCTGGTTTTGCAGGTTCTGTTGCTGACGCATTTACTCTTTTTGAAATGTTTGAAGGGAAATTAGAAGAGTACAATGGGAACTTGCAGCGTGCTGCAGTTGAGATGGCAAAACAATGGCGTGGCGACAAAATGTTACGTCAGCTAGAAGCGATGCTCATTGTCATGGATAAAACAACTATGCTTCTTGTTTCGGGTACAGGAGAAGTGATTGAACCAGATGATGGTATTTTAGCAATTGGATCTGGCGGGAATTATGCGCTTTCTGCAGGTCGTGCTTTAAAGCAATATGCAAGTGAACATTTAACAGCGAAGCAAATTGCGAAAGCGAGTTTAGACATTGCTGGCGATATTTGTGTTTATACAAACCACAATATAATTGTGGAAGAATTGTAGAATCGTAAGGGAGGCATTTTATATGCATTTACATTTTACTCCGCGTCAAATTGTGGAAAAATTAGATCAATACATTATCGGTCAAAAAGATGCGAAGAAAGCGGTTGCTGTAGCTTTAAGAAATCGTTACCGCCGAAGTAAATTAGCTGAAAATCTACGTGATGAAATTGCACCTAAAAATATTTTAATGATTGGACCGACAGGTGTTGGTAAAACAGAGGTCGCACGACGAATGGCAAAACTCGTTGGAGCACCTTTTATTAAGGTTGAAGCTACGAAGTTTACAGAAGTTGGATATGTAGGTAGAGATGTAGAATCGATGGTACGTGACCTTGTAGAAACGTCAGTTCGTATCGTGAAAGAAGAAATGGTAATTAAAGTACAAGACAAAGCAGAAGAGCAAGCGAACCAACGTCTTGTTGAAATTTTAGTGCCGAGTCCGGAGAAACAATCTGGATTTAAAAACCCATTAGAAATGCTATTTGGCGGTGCTCAAAATTCGAATCAAACATCAGATGAGCAGGAAGATGTTGAAATTGAAAAGAAACGTCAAGATGTAGAAAGAAAGCTAGCTGCAGGACTTCTTGAAGATGAGATTGTATCGATTGAAGTGACTGAGCAACAGTCTTCTATGTTCGATATGTTACAAGGAACTGGCATGGAACAAATGGGAATGAATTTCCAAGATGCATTAGGGAGTTTTATGCCGAAAAAAACAAAAAAACGTAAACTTTCTGTGAAAGAAGCAAGAAAACTCTTGACAAATGAGGAAGCACAGCGCTTAATTGATATGGATGAAGTTACACAAGAGGCTGTTTATCGTGCTGAACAGCTCGGGATTATTTTTATCGATGAAATTGACAAAATTGCTGGTAAGCAGTCGAATAGCGTAGATGTATCACGTGAAGGTGTGCAACGTGACATTTTACCAATTGTAGAAGGGTCGAATGTTGCGACAAAATACGGATCAGTAAAAACGGATTATATTTTATTCGTTGCAGCTGGAGCGTTTCATATGTCTAAACCGTCGGATTTAATTCCGGAACTGCAAGGGAGATTTCCGATTCGAGTAGAATTAACAAAATTGTCTACAGATGATTTTGTTAAAATATTAATCGAACCTGACAATGCGTTAATTAAACAATATATGGCTTTATTAGCGACTGAAGGTATAGAAATTGAATTTTCAGACGAAGCTATTCGTAAGATTGCTGAGATTGCTTATCAAGTTAATCAGGATACAGATAATATTGGAGCAAGAAGACTTCATACGATTATGGAGAAGCTCCTTGAAGATTTATCGTTTGAAGCATCTGAAATTACGTTAGAGAAAATAACGATAACACCTCAATACGTTGAGGAGAAATTAGCAACGATTGCTAAAAATAAAGATGTGAGCCAGTTTATTTTGTAATTGTGTCATCAGGTGACTCGCCCTAGTTTCCAAGTGATGAAAAAATATGTGAGTAACATGTAGGAGGAACTTTTGAAATGGAATTATTAGCAAAAACAAGAAAATTAAATGCGTTATTACAGAGCGCAGCAGGAAAGCCTGTAAACTTTAGAGAAATGTCTGACACAATGTGTGAAGTAATCGAAGCGAACGTATTCGTAGTAAGCCGTCGTGGTAAATTACTAGGTTATGCAATTCACCAACAAATTGAGAATGAGCGTATGAAACAAATGCTTGCAGAGCGTCAATTCCCGGAAGAATACACACAAAGCTTATTCAACATTACAGAAACATCTTCTAACTTAGATGTAAACAGTGCTTACACAGCATTCCCGGTAGAAAATAGAGAATTATTCGGTCAAGGTTTAACTACAATCGTACCAATCGTTGGTGGCGGTGAGCGTCTAGGCACATTAGTGTTAGCTCGTCTTGGTCAAGAGTTCTTAGACGATGATTTAATCCTTGCTGAATACAGTTCAACTGTAGTAGGTATGGAAATCTTACGTGAAAAAGCAGAAGAAATCGAAGAGGAAGCACGTAGTAAAGCTGTTGTTCAAATGGCGATTAGCTCATTGTCTTACAGTGAGTTAGAAGCAATCGAGCATATCTTCGAAGAATTAAATGGAACAGAAGGATTACTTGTTGCAAGTAAAATTGCTGATCGCGTAGGAATTACTCGTTCTGTAATCGTAAATGCACTACGTAAATTAGAAAGTGCTGGTGTTATTGAGTCTCGCTCTTTAGGTATGAAAGGAACATACATTAAAGTGCTAAACGACAAGTTTCTACAAGAACTTGCTAAATTAAAAACAAACTAATTTATAAAAACTCTCCTCCCTTGAGGAGAGTTTTTTTTGTATATAAGAGGTTGATGTTGTTTGTGAACAGCGCCATAATCATGTTTTTTAGAAACTATTATTTGAATTTCACTTTTTTGCTTAAAAGAAATACAGGTTGGTAATACTAGAATTCGAGTGTGAATAAAGAAAGTTTTACATTGTTCGCATTTTCGACTTGATTGTAATATTTCAGTATGATATAGTAAGCAGTGGTGTCAGTACAAAGTACACACGTTTACTGATTTAAGTGTTGGTGCTACGTTTGTAGTTTCGCTTAGAGATGAAGTAAACGGAGGATATCAAAAACCATTTAGGAGGAACTATATTATGTCAGTAATTTCTATGAAGCAATTGCTTGAAGCTGGTGTTCATTTCGGACATCAAACTCGTCGTTGGAACCCAAAAATGAAGCGTTACATTTTCACAGAGCGTAACGGTATCTACATCATCGACTTACAAAAAACTGTGAAAAAAGTTGAGGAAGCTTACAGAACGATGCGTGACATCGCTGCTGAAGGTGGAGACATCTTATTCGTAGGTACTAAAAAACAAGCACAAGAAGCTATTAAAGAAGAAGCAACTCGTGCTGGTATGTACTTCGTTAACCAACGTTGGTTAGGTGGAACTTTAACAAACTTCCAAACAATCCAAAAGCGTATCAAGCGTCTTAAAGACATCGAAAGAATGCAAGAAGATGGTACTTTCGAAGTACTACCTAAGAAAGAAGTTGTTCAACTTAAAAAAGAGTTAGAGCGTCTTGAGAAATTCTTAGGCGGTATTAAAGATATGAAAGGTCTTCCAAGTGCATTATTCGTAGTAGACCCTCGTAAAGAGCGTATTGCAGTTGCTGAAGCACGCAAATTACACATTCCAATCATCGGTATCGTTGATACAAACTGTGATCCAGACGAAATCGATCACGTTATCCCAGCAAACGATGATGCAATTCGTGCTGTAAAACTTCTTACATCTAAAATGGCAGACGCGATCCTTGAAGCAAAACAAGGTGAAGAAACTGTTACTGCGTAACAAAGTTGGAAAGGTGATAAGGGGTTCGGCCTTTTATCACCTTTTTTAAGGTATAAACACCTTTATAAAAGGTATAAATACATATTTTAGGAGGATGAAAAGTATGGCAATCACTGCACAAATGGTAAAAGAATTACGTGAAAAAACTGGCGCAGGTATGATGGACTGCAAAAAAGCTTTAACAGAAACTAATGGCGACATGGAGAAGGCAATTGACTTCTTACGTGAAAAGGGTATTGCGAAAGCTGCTAAAAAAGCAGACCGCATCGCTGCTGAAGGTTTAACTTTCATCGAAACAAACGGTAACGACGGTTTAATCTTAGAATTAAACTCTGAAACTGATTTCGTTGCGAAAAACGAAGGTTTCCAAACATTAATTAAAGAATTAGCTGCTCACTTATTAACTAACAAACCAGCTAACGTTGAAGAAGCTATGGCTCAAACAATGGAAAACGGTAAAAAAGTTGAAGAGCACATCAACGAAGCAATCGCTAAGATTGGTGAAAAACTTACACTTCGTCGTTTCGAAATCGTATCAAAAACTGATGCAGATGCATTCGGTGCTTACCTACACATGGGTGGACGCATTGGTGTACTAACAGTTCTTGAAGGTTCTACTGATGAAGCAGCTGCTAAAGATGTTGCAATGCACATCGCTGCAGTTAACCCTAAATACATTGACCGCGATGCTGTAACAGCTGAAGAAGTTGAGCATGAGCGTCAAGTATTAACACAACAAGCATTAAACGAAGGCAAGCCTGAAAAAATCGTTGCAAAAATGGTTGAAGGCCGTCTTGGCAAATTCTTCGAAGAGATTTGCTTACTTGACCAAGCATTCGTTAAAAACCCTGATATGAAAGTTCGTCAGTTCGTTGAGTCTAAAGGCGGAACATTAAAAGGATTCGTTCGCTACGCTGTTGGTGAAGGTATCGAAAAACGCGAAGACAACTTTGCTGAAGAAGTAATGAACCAAGTAAAAGGTAGTAACTAATACAGATTAGGGAACACATTGTGTTCCCTTTTTTAAAATAAAGATGTAAGCAATTGGAGGTTCATTATGAGTAAACCGAAATATAATCGTGTCGTTTTAAAGCTGAGTGGAGAAGCTTTAGCTGGCGAGCAAGGATTTGGAATTAACCCAGCTGTTATTAAATCAGTTGCGGAACAAGTGAAAGAAATTGCAGAACTTGATGTAGAGGTTGCTGTTGTTGTTGGTGGCGGAAACATTTGGCGTGGAAAAATCGGAAGTGAAATGGGAATGGATCGCGCTGGAGCAGATTACATGGGTATGTTAGCGACAGTTATGAACTCATTAGCTCTTCAAGATAGCCTAGAGAACATTGGAATTCAAACTCGTGTTCAAACTTCAATCGAAATGCGTCAGGTAGCAGAGCCTTACATTCGTCGTAAAGCAGTTCGTCATCTAGAGAAAAAACGTGTTGTGATCTTTGCAGCAGGTACAGGTAACCCATATTTCTCTACAGATACAACAGCAGCACTACGTGCAGCGGAAATCGAAGCAGACGTTATCTTAATGGCGAAAAACAATGTAGATGGTGTATATAATGCTGATCCATCTCTTGACCCAACAGCTACGAAATACGAAACACTTACTTACTTAGATGTATTAAAAGAAGGTTTAGGTGTAATGGATTCAACAGCTTCTTCTTTATGTATGGATAACGACATTCCATTAATTGTATTCTCAGTTATGGAAAAAGGTAATATTAAACGTGCCGTTTTAGGCGAAAATATTGGAACAGTTGTAAGGGGGAAATAAATATGGGACAACAAGTATTGAAGTCTTCAAATGAAAAAATGGAAAAAGCAGTTGCTGCTTACTCTCGTGAATTAGCAACAGTTCGTGCAGGTCGTGCAAGTTCGTCTGTATTAGATAAGGTACAAGTTGATTACTATGGTGCACCAACACCTGTTGTGCAATTAGCGAACATTACAGTTCCAGAAGCACGTTTACTTGTAATTCAACCTTATGATAAAACTTCTATCGGTGATATTGAAAAAGCAATCTTAAAAGCAGATTTAGGCTTAAATCCTTCTAATGATGGAACTGTAATTCGTATTGCATTCCCTGCATTAACAGAAGAGCGTCGTCGTGATCTTGTAAAAGTTGTGAAAAAATATGCTGAAGAAGCAAAAGTTGCTGTTCGTAACGTACGTCGTGACGGTAATGATGATCTTAAGAAGCTTGAAAAAGCTGGCGATATTACAGAAGATGATTTAAGAGGATATACTGAAGATATCCAAAAAGAAACAGATAAATATATTGCAAAAGTTGACGAAATCGCAAAAAACAAAGAAAAAGAAATCATGGAAGTGTAATAGCGATACCTTCGCAAATATGACCCTCTTCTTAAGGGGGTCTTTTTACACTTTTAGGCATATGTCTGCTTGCTGGAGGGTATGAATGATGTTTAAAAACTTTCCTTTTTTTAAAAGTAAAAAGGTCGCATCGTTTGATCATCTCGTTGAAGAAGTGAAAAAAGGATACATCCCAGAACATATTGCCATTATTATGGATGGTAATGGAAGATGGGCAAAGAGGAGAGCGATGCCTCGTATTGCGGGACATCATGAAGGCATGCAAGTTGTAAAGAAAATCACAAAATTTGCAAGCAAACTTAATGTGAAAGTATTAACTCTTTATGCTTTTTCAACTGAGAACTGGAAAAGACCGAAAAAGGAAGTTGACTATTTAATGAGGCTTCCAGAAGAATTTCTAGGTACATTTTTACCAGAATTGATTGAAGAGAACGTACAAGTCCGAGTAATAGGGCAACAAGATCGTCTTCCTACGCATACACGCAGAGCGATGGAGAAGGCCATGGAAGACACGAAAGAGAATACGGGATTAATTCTTAATTTCGCGTTAAACTATGGAAGTCGAGATGAAATCGTTTCTGCTGTGCAACATATGATGAAAGATAGTGAGGAAGGAAAGGTTCGTATTGAAGATGTAAGTGAAGAAATGCTTTCTTCCTACTTAATGACGAGCTCGTTACCTGATCCTGAGTTGTTAATCCGTACAAGTGGAGAGTTACGTATTAGTAATTTCATGTTATGGCAAATTGCATATTCGGAATTTTGGTTTACAGATGTGTATTGGCCAGACTTTACGGAAGAACATTTGCTAAATGCGATCACAGACTTTCAACATAGAGGGCGCAGATTCGGAGGCGTGTAGAAAGAGAGGGTTTGGTAGTGAAACAGAGAATTATTACTGGAGTGGTTGCTGCCGCGCTATTCATTCCCATCGTAATTTACGGTGGCGTGCCTTTTACGGTTTTAGTGTATGCACTGGCTTCTATAGGTTTATATGAATTAATTCGTATGAATAAGCTTACGCTTATTTCAGTACCAACAGTTTTAGCTGCAGTATTATTATGGGTTATTTTAATTCCAAGTAGTGCATCAGAACTGTTTACTTGGATTGGATTAGGTAAATTAGAAATCACATTTGTGATTGTTTTATTACTTTTATCATATACAGTCCTTTCTAAGAATACATTTACTTTTGACAATGCTTCATTTTTACTAATGGCAACGACATATGTTGCAATGGGATTCCTATATTTGAATGAAACGAGAATATTAGGAATTAAATATGTGTTTTGTGCATTATTTGTTATATGGGCTACTGATTCAGGCGCATATTTCATAGGAAAAGCATTAGGAAAAAGAAAATTATGGCCAGAAATTAGTCCAAATAAAACGATTGAAGGCTCATTAGGCGGCATCGTTTGTGGAATTGTTGTGGCACTTGTTTACAATATTTTCTTCCCAGTTGAGGCTAATGTAGGAATTTTAATTGTGTTGACAATTATCATTTCTATTTTTGGACAAATTGGTGATTTAGTACAATCCGCATTTAAACGTCATTATGGTGTAAAAGATTCAGGTACAATTTTACCTGGACATGGTGGTATATTAGATCGAACAGATAGTTGGTTATTCGTTTTACCAATTCTCTACTTCTTATTACAATACAATTAATAAATGAACGAGGGGTTGGAGTCATGAAAAACATTAGTTTATTAGGTGCAAGCGGATCAATTGGTACACAAACTTTAGATGTATTACGCTCGCACCCAGACCAATTCCGTCTCGTTGCTTTTTCTGTAGGGAAAAATATTGACTACGCAGTAAAGGTCATTCAAGAATTTTCTCCGCAAATTGTCTCTGTGCAAAGAGAGGAAGATGTTTTAAAATTACAAGCTGTCTCTGGTAATACCAAAATTGTATATGGTAGTGAAGGACTTTTAGAAGTAGCATTACATCCAGATGCGGAGATAGTAGTAAATGCTGTTGTAGGTAGCGTAGGGTTGTTACCAACACTTCGTGCAATTGAGGCGAAAAAAACAATTGGAATTGCAAACAAAGAAACGTTAGTAACTGCAGGGCATCTTGTAATGGAAGCAGCGCGAAAACATAATGTTTCGTTACTTCCAGTAGACAGTGAACATTCAGCTATTTTTCAATGCTTGAATGGTGAAAATGAAAAAAGAATTTCTCGACTAATTATAACGGCTTCTGGTGGAAGTTTCCGTGATAAAACGAGAGATGAATTGCATCATGTGACCGTAGAAGATGCGCTTCGACATCCAAACTGGTCAATGGGTTCGAAAATTACAATTGATTCTGCTACAATGATGAATAAGGGGCTAGAAGTAATTGAAGCACATTGGCTTTTTGGCATCCCTTATGAGCAAATCGATGTTGTTTTACATAAAGAAAGTATTATTCATTCTATGGTTGAATTTGAAGATCGTAGTGTGATGGCACAGCTTGGCTCACCTGATATGCGAGTACCAATTCAATACGCTCTTACATATCCTGATCGATTACCTCTTTCAGACACAAAGCAGTTAAATTTATGGGAAATGGGTACATTGCATTTTGAGAAAATGAACCAAGAACGTTTCCGTTGCTTGCGCTTTGCGTATGAAGCTGGAAAAACAGGTGGAAGTATGCCAGCTGTAATGAATGCAGCGAATGAAGTAGCTGTTGAAGCTTTTTTACAAAAGAGAATTGGTTTCTTAACAGTGGAAGACCTCATTGAAAAAGCAATGAACCATCACAATGTCATTGCACGTCCGAGCTTAGAGGAAATTCTGGAAATTGATGCAACCACAAGACGGTTTGTGATGGAACAAATTTAGCAAAGGTGGTATGGAATTGAATACAGCGATTGCCTTTATATTAATTTTCGGTGCACTCGTATTTTTCCATGAGCTAGGGCATCTATATTTCGCAAAAAGAGCAGGTATTTTATGCCGTGAGTTTGCGATTGGTTTTGGTCCGAAAATATTCTCATTTGAAAAGAATGAAACGGTGTATACGATTCGATTACTGCCCCTTGGTGGCTATGTAAGAATGGCTGGCGAGGATGCAGATACAGTTGAGTTAAAGCCTGGGAAAAAGGTTGGCCTTGTATTAAACGAAAAAGACGAAGTTGTAAAATTAGTTTTTGATGGATATGAAAAGTATCCAAATGTTCGCGTTATTGAAGTCGAACAAGCTGATTTAGAGCATAACTTAACAATTTCGGGTTATGAAGAGTACGAGGAAGAGTTGCAAACATTTCGAGTGAATGAGAAGGCTCGTATCATTACTGCCGGTGAAGAAATTCAAATTGCTCCGTATAATAGGCAGTTTGGCTCTAAGAAATTAGGTCAACGTGCTTTAACGATCTTTGCGGGACCTGCAATGAACTTCATTTTAGCATTTGTTATTTTTGTGATTCTTGGATTTGTACAAGGGGTTCCTATTGACAAGCCAATGGTCGGAAAAGTAATGGAGAATAGTGCAGCAGAGCAAGCTGGATTAAAAGAAAATGATACAATTCAAGCTATTGATGGGAAAAACACAAGCACATGGAAAGATGTTGTTACCATTGTACGTGAAAATCCGAATAAAGAAATTACGTTACAAGTAAAGCGTGATAGCGAACAGTTTAATGTGAAAGTAACGCCAACGCTTGATAAAGAAGGTAAAGAAGAAATTGGTAGAATTGGTGTTTACACTCCAGTAGAGAAAACAGTAATGGGTTCTATTAAATCAGGTTTTGAACAAACATACTATTGGACGAAACTAATTTTTGAGTCTCTTGTGAAATTAGTAACTGGTCAATTCTCTATTAATGAGTTGTCAGGTCCAGTAGGGATTTATAATCTAACAGATCAAGTTGTAGATTATGGATTTACGCGTGTATTAAGTTTAGCGGCAGTATTAAGTATTAACCTTGGTTTATTTAATTTATTACCAGTTCCAGCTTTAGATGGTGGACGTTTGTTCTTCTTCTTAATTGAAGCATTGCGCGGGAAACCAATTGACCGTCAAAAAGAAGGAATGGTTCATTTTATTGGTTTTGCATTATTAATGTTACTTATGTTAGTTGTAACTTGGAATGACATTCGTAAGTTTTTCTTGTAAAATAAAGTGAAACTTATAATGAAATAGAGCTCGTAGAATAAAATCCCTCACCTAACTCGAGGTGAGGGGTTTTACTGCGTGTAAGAGTAAAATGAAGAGGTGCGAATAATGAAACAAAGTATGGTATTCAGTCCTACATTACGTGAAGTTCCAGCTGATGCGGAAATTAAGAGTCATCAGTTATTACTTCGCGCAGGTTTTATGCGTCAAAATGCTTCTGGTATTTATAGTTTTCTACCATTTGGATTAAAAGTACTACACAAAGTAGAACGAATCGTTCGAGAAGAAATGGAACGCGCAGGCGCGGTAGAATTATTAATGCCAGCAATGCAAGCTGCAGAATTATGGCAAGAGTCAGGTCGTTGGTATTCTTACGGATCTGAATTAATGCGTATGAAAGATCGTAACGCTCGTGAATTCGCATTAGGAGCGACACATGAGGAAGTAATTACGGATCTTGTGCGTGATGAAGTGAAATCATATAAAAAATTGCCGTTAACATTATACCAAATTCAAACAAAATTCCGTGATGAGCAAAGACCTCGTTTCGGTTTATTACGTGGAAGAGAGTTTCTAATGAAAGATGCATACTCTTTCCATGCTACACAAGAGAGCTTAGATGAAGTATACGATCGTTTATACAAAGCATACTCTAACATTTTTGCTCGTTGTGGTTTGAATTTCCGTGCGGTTATTGCTGATTCTGGAGCAATGGGCGGGAAAGATACACATGAATTTATGGTATTATCTGATGTAGGTGAAGATACAATTGCGTACTCTGATACATCTGATTATGCAGCGAACATCGAAATGGCTCCTGTTGTAGCTACGTATACGAAGAGTGACGAAGAAGAGAAAGCACTTGAAAAAGTAGCAACGCCAGACCAAAAAGCAATTGAAGAAGTATCTACATTATTAAACATTGCAGCTGACAAGTGCATTAAGTCTATGGTATTTAAAGTAGATGAGAAATTAGTAGTTGTACTTGTTCGTGGTGATCACGAAGTAAACGATGTGAAAGTGAAAAATGTATACGGCGCTTCAGTTGTTGAGCTTGCTTCTCATGAAGAAGTAAAAGAATTATTAAATTGTGAAGTTGGTTCATTAGGACCGATTGGTGTAACTGGTGATATCGAAATTATTGCTGATCACGCTGTAGCATCAATTGTTAACGGATGTTCAGGAGCGAACGAAGAAGGATTCCATTATGTAAATGTAAATCCAGAACGTGACTTTAAAGTAAGTCAATATACAGATTTACGCTTCATTCAAGAAGGAGACCAATCTCCAGACGGAAACGGAACAATTCTTTTCGCACGCGGAATTGAAGTTGGTCATGTATTCAAATTAGGAACTCGTTATAGTGAAGCAATGAATGCAACATTCCTGGATGAAAATGGAAAAACACAACCACTTATTATGGGTTGTTACGGCATTGGTGTATCTCGTACAGTGGCAGCAATTGCAGAGCAGTTTAATGATGAGAACGGTTTAGTTTGGCCGAAAGCTGTAGCACCGTTCCATGTGCATGTAATTCCAGTAAATATGAAATCTGATGCACAACGTGAAATGGGTGAAAACATCTATAACTCATTACAAGAGCAAGGATATGAAGTATTACTAGATGATCGTGCAGAACGTGCAGGTGTTAAATTTGCAGATGCAGATTTATTCGGCCTTCCAGTTCGCGTTACAGTTGGTAAAAAAGCAGACGAAGGTATTGTAGAAGTGAAAGTACGCGCTACAGGCGAGTCTGAAGAAGTAAAAGTAGAAGAACTTCAAACATATATTGCAAATATTTTAAAATAAGAAGAGGTACCTCGTAACGGGGTACCTTCTCTTTCTTTGTAAACGTATTTTGTAAAAGAAGAAGGGAGAAATCTTTCTTTGTAGTACGTTTCAATTTATAATAGCAAATGGAAGGAGAGTGCTTATGTCTTTAACAAATGAACAACAAGAGCGATTTCAAATTTTGCTCCAGCAGTTGCAAATACCAGACGACCTTATAAATCAATATTTACAAGGCGGTGGTATTGAAAGGCTCGTTATCGATAAAGCGAATAAAAGTTGGCATTTTGATTTACAAGTGCCACGTATTTTGCCTACAGAATTATATGAATTGCTAGAAACAAAGCTTAAGCAATCATTTTCTCATATTGCAAGCACAACATTTGCATTAGAAACAGAGAATAAACAATTTACAGAAGAAGAAGTGAGGGCGTATTGGCCGCTTTGTACGGAACGAATTACAGTTTCACCTATGTTTGCTTACTTAAAGAAACAGCTTCCACAGGTGAATGGAGTGAAGTTGCTAATAAATGTGAATAATGATCTAGAATCTACTGCTTTAAAGAAAAATGTTGCGAAACCAGTAGGGGATCAATACGAAGCTTTTGGATTCCCACGTTTCCAGTTAGACACACATATACAGCAAAATACAGAAGAAATGCAAAAGTTTCGTGAGCAAACGCAGCAAGAAGACCGTGAGCGTGTTATACAAGCTATGGAAGAAATGGCGAAGAAGCAAGCTGAAGAAAGTAGCGTTGTGCATGAAGGGCCGATCACACTCGGATATCTTATTAAGCCAGATGAAGAGATTACACCGATGCGAGAAATTCAAGATGAAGAAAGAAGAAAAACGGTTCAAGGATATGTCTTCCATGTGGAAACAAAAGAGCTTCGTAGTGGACGTACGTTATTAACTTTAAAAATAACGGATTATACAGATTCTATTATGATCAAAATGTTCTCACGTGATAAAGAAGATATTCCAATGCTACAATCCTTGAAAAAGGGAATGTGGGTGAAGGCTCGTGGTTCTGTCCAAAATGATACATTCGTTCGAGATTTAGTAATGATTGCAAATGATATTAATGAAATAACAGGACCGTCTCGTAAAGATAAAGCGCCAGAAGGTGAAAAACGAGTAGAACTTCATCTTCATACTCCGATGAGCCAAATGGATGCTGTTACTCCTGTTTCTAGACTTGTTGCCCAAGCAGGTAAATGGGGGCATGAGGCTATTGCGGTTACTGACCATGCTGTGGCTCAGTCGTTCCCGGAAGCATATTCTGCGGGTAAAAAGGCTGGAGTTAAAGTTATATACGGTGTAGAAGCGAATTTAGTTAATGACGGTGTACCAATAGCGTATAACGAAGCGCATCGTTTACTTGCAGAGGAAACGTATGTTGTTTTCGACGTTGAGACGACAGGTTTATCAGCTGTATACGATACAGTCATTGAGTTGGCTGCCGTAAAAGTAAAGGGTGGCGAAATCATTGATCGCTTTGAATCTTTCGCAAATCCACATCAACCATTATCAGCGACGATTATTGAATTAACGGGTATTACAGATGATATGTTAACGGATGCACCAGAAGTAGACGAAGTGTTTAAAAAGTTTGAAGAATGGATGGGCGATCATACACTTGTTGCTCATAACGCAAGTTTCGATATGGGCTTCATTAACGTAGGTTTTAAAAAAGCGGGGTTAGAAAAAACGAATAACCCAGTTATTGATACGTTAGAACTTGCGCGATTCTTATTCCCGGAAATGAAAAATCATCGATTAAATACGATGTGTAAAAAGCTTGATATTGAATTAACTCAGCATCACCGTGCGATTTATGATACAGAAGCAACGGGATACTTACTAGTGAAAATGTTAAAAGATGTGATTGAAAAAGGATTTGAATACCATGATCAATTAAACGATAGCATGGGACAAGGAGATGCGTACAAGCGCGGACGTCCAAGTCATATGACATTACTTGCTACATCAGATGTTGGATTGAAAAATTTATATAAACTTGTTTCATATTCTCACCTGAATTACTTTTACCGTGTACCACGTGTACCGAGATCCCTATTAAAAAAATATCGTGAAGGAATTTTAGTAGGAACGGCTTGTGATAAAGGTGAAGTGTTTGAGGCGATGATGCAAAAAGCTCCTGAAGAGGTAGAAGAAATTGCACAGTTCTATGATTACATTGAAGTAATGCCTCCGGAGGTGTTGCGTCATTTAGTAGAGCGTGAACTTGTTCGAGATGAGGGGCAATTAAAAACAATTATTTCTAACTTAGTAAAACTAGGTGAGACGTTAGATAAACCGGTTGTCGCTACAGGGAACGTGCATTACTTAGATCCAGAAGATGCAATGTATCGTAAAATTTTAGTTAGTTCACAGGGCGGAGCAAATCCGTTAAACCGACATTCATTACCGCCTGTACATTTTCGTACAACAGATGAAATGCTAGAGTGTTTCTCATTTTTAGGTGAAGATACAGCGAAAGAAATTGTTGTAACGAATACGCAAAAGGTTGCGTCATTAATTGGCGATGTTCATCCAGTAAAAGATGATTTATATACACCGAAAATTGAAGGTGCGGATGATGAAACGCGTGATATGAGTTATAAAATGGCCCGTAGCATTTATGGTGAAGAGTTACCTGAAATTGTAGAAGCGCGTTTAGAAAAAGAATTGAAAAGTATTATTGGGCATGGATTTGCCGTAATTTATTTAATTTCACATAAGCTTGTGAAAAAATCGTTAGTAGACGGATATCTAGTAGGTTCGCGTGGATCGGTAGGTTCATCATTCGTTGCAACGATGATGGAAATTACAGAAGTAAATCCATTACCACCACATTATGTATGTCCGAATTGTAAGCAATCCGAGTTCTTTAATGACGGTTCGGTAGGTTCTGGCTTCGACTTACCAGACAAAGAATGCCCGACATGTAATATTCCGTATGTGAAAGATGGACATGATATTCCGTTCGAAACGTTCCTTGGATTTAAAGGAGATAAGGTACCCGATATCGATTTGAACTTCTCCGGGGAATACCAACCACGTGCCCATAACTATACGAAAGTACTGTTCGGTGAAGATTATGTATATCGTGCAGGGACGATTGGTACAGTTGCGGAAAAAACTGCTTATGGATATGTAAAAGGTTATGCAAATGATCATAATTTAACGATTCGAAATGCAGAGATTGACCGCTTAGTAGCAGGGTGTACCGGTGTAAAACGTACAACTGGACAGCATCCAGGTGGTATTATCGTTGTGCCAGATTACATGGATATCTTTGATTTCTCACCAATACAGTTTCCAGCAGATTCAATAGGAGCTGAGTGGAGAACGACACACTTTGATTTCCACTCGATCCATGATAATTTATTGAAACTTGATATACTAGGACACGATGATCCGACTGTTATTCGTATGTTACAAGATTTAAGTGGTATTGATCCGAAAACAATCCCAACGGACGACCCAGAAGTAATGAAAATTTTCTCTGGACCAGAATCGTTAGGGGTAACGGAAGAACAAATTAACTGTAAAACAGGTACACTTGGCATACCCGAGTTTGGTACGAAATTCGTAAGGCAGATGTTAGAAGAGACGAAACCTACGACATTCTCAGAGTTAGTCCAAATTTCTGGATTATCACATGGTACGGACGTATGGCTTGGTAATGCAAACGAGTTAATTTATAACGGTACATGTACGCTGAGTGAAGTTATCGGTTGTCGTGATGACATCATGGTTTATTTAATCTATCAAGGTTTAGATCCATCATTAGCCTTCAAAATCATGGAGTCGGTACGTAAAGGTAAAGGTGTACCAGAAGAATGGGAAGAGGACATGAAAAGTAATAACGTCCCAGGTTGGTATATTGATTCATGTAAGAAAATCAAGTACATGTTCCCTAAAGCCCATGCGGCTGCTTACGTACTTATGGCCGTACGTATCGCATACTTTAAAGTGCATTTCGCGCTTCTGTTCTATGCGGCATACTTTACAGTTCGTGCAGATGACTTTGACGTGGAGGCAATGGCGAAAGGTTCAGCATCTATACGTGTAAGAATTGATGAAATTGCGCAAAAAGGTTTGGATGCAGCGCCGAAAGAGAAGAGTTTATTAACTGTACTAGAAATGACACTTGAAATGTGTGAGCGTGGATACTCATTCCAAAAGGTTGATTTGTATCGCTCGCATGCAACAGACTTTATTATTGATGGAGACTCATTAATACCGCCATTTAATGCCGTACCTGGTCTTGGTACAAACGCAGCTTTAAGTATTGTGGAGGCGCGCAAAAATGGAGACTTCTTATCAAAAGAAGACTTGCAGCAGCGCAGTAAGGTTTCGAAAACAATTATTGAGTATTTAGATAGTCAAGGTTGTTTAGGAGATTTGCCGGATCAAAACCAGTTATCACTGTTCTAATAGGTAGGAAAAGTCTTTGCAAATCAATATTTGCTATGGTATACTATTAACCGAGATAACCATGTCATGTATATTGTGTGAAAAAAAGAGTGGGGAAACCCACTCTTTCGTGTTACTATCTACATTTTATTGATGTAGAGAGGTAAGAAATTTCTGTCGTATATACATATTTTGTTACAAGTTTTACTTCTTAAATTTGGTAATACTAAGACAGATATTCCCTGCTTAACCGGCAGGGGCTTTTGTTAGCTAACGAGAAAGAATAAGATAGACCGTTCTGTGGACGGGGTCTTTTCTTGTAAATGGTACATGGCGGCAGGAAGGAGGCTGTTTATGGATAAGAAAGTCACAGAAGTTGTAGAAGCATTTGCGCAGCCAATCGTTGAAGAGTTAAATCTTGAACTTGTAGATGTAGAGTATGTGAAAGAAGGACAAGACTGGTTCTTACGCGTATTCATCGATTCTGAAAAGGGAGTCGACATTGAAGAATGCGGTGCGGTAAGTGAACGTTTAAGCGAAGCTTTAGATAAAGAGGATCCAATTCCTCATCTTTACTTTTTGGATGTATCATCTCCTGGAGCGGAACGCCCATTAAAGAAAGAGAAAGACTTCCAGCAAGCGGTAGGAAAACAAGTGGCAATTAAAACATATGAGCCGATTGATGGTGAAAAGATGTTTGAAGGAAAGCTACTTTCCTACGATGGTACTACAATTACACTATTATTAACAATTAAAACACGTAAAAAAGAAATCCAAATTTCAATGGACAAAGTTGCAAATGCGCGACTTGCTGTTACGTTTTAGTTAGAAGGGGGATCTTCATGAGCACTGAGTTGTTAGATGCCTTGCTCGTATTAGAGTCAGAAAAAGGAATTAGCAAAGATATTATTATTGATGCGATTGAAGCAGCGTTAATCTCTGCTTATAAACGCAATTTTAACCAAGCACAAAACGTTCGTGTGAGCTTTAACCCAGAAGTGGGAACAATCCAAGTTTTAGCACGTAAGGACGTTGTTGATAATGTGTTTGATCCACGTCTTGAAATCTCTGTAGAAGAGGCAAGACAAATTAATCCAAACTACCAAGATGGCGACGTACTAGAAATTGAAGTAACGCCAAAAGATTTTGGTCGTATTGCAGCGCAAACTGCAAAACAAGTTGTAACACAACGAGTTCGTGAGGCGGAACGTGGTGTTATTTACTCAGAATTTAGTGATCGTGAAGAAGACATTATGGTTGGTATTGTACAACGCCAAGATGCTCGTTTCATCTACGTAAGCTTAGGCAAAGTAGAAGCTTTATTACCTGTAAGTGAGCAAATGCCGAATGAGCAATATAAGCCACATGATCGTATTCGCGTATTTATTACAAAAGTAGAAAAGACAACAAAAGGACCACAAATTTACGTATCACGTACACATCCTGGTCTTTTAAAACGTTTATTTGAAATGGAAGTTCCAGAAATTTATGATGGAACTGTAGAAATCCGCTCTGTAGCGCGCGAAGCAGGAGATCGTTCTAAAATCTCTGTGCATGCAGAAAACATTGATGTTGATCCAGTTGGTTCTTGTGTAGGACCGAAAGGACAACGTGTACAACGCGTTGTAGATGAACTAAAAGGTGAAAAGATTGACATCGTTCGCTGGTCAAATGATCCAGTTGAATATGTTGCAAATGCTTTAAGCCCATCACAAGTTGTTAAAGTACTTGTAGATGAAGATGAAAAAGCAACAACTGTTGTTGTTCCAGACCACCAGCTGTCATTAGCAATTGGTAAGCGTGGACAAAATGCGCGTCTTGCAGCTAAATTAACAGGTTGGAAAATTGATATTAAAAGTGAGTCTGATGCGAAACAACTTGGAATTGTGACAGAAGAAGATAGCGTAATCGCATTCGGATTCGATTCAGTTGAAGACGAAATCGAATAGAGGTGATGAGTATGAGCAATCGAAAAGTTCCGTTACGAAAATGTATTGCGACGCAAGAGATGAAATCAAAACGAGAGCTCGTTCGCATTGTTCGTTCCAAAGAAGGCGAAGTGTCTATTGATTTATCTGGAAAAAAATCAGGACGAGGTGCATATTTGTCAAAAGATAAAGAATGCATTATGCAAGCCCAAAAGAAAAACATTTTGGAACATCATCTAAAAGCGAAAATCGACAGTTCTCTGTACGAAGAGCTTCTCGAGCTTGTTGAGAAGGAGTCGAAATAAGTGTCCGATTGGAAATCGTTTTTAGGACTAGCAAATCGCGCTCGAAAAATCATTTCGGGTGAAGAACTCGTTTTAAAAGAAGTGCGAAGTGGTAAAGCAAAGCTCGTATTGCTTTCTGAAGATGCGTCAGCGAACACTACTAAACGTATTACTGATAAAACGACGTACTACAATGTACCAATGAAAAAAGTCGAAAATCGACAACAATTAGGGCATGCGATTGGGAGAGACGAGCGAGTCGTTGTAGCTGTGTTAGATGAAGGCTTTGCGAAAAAGCTACGTAGCATGCTCGATACAAATTACCGGGGGTGAAGGTATGAGTAAAATTCGAGTACATGAATATGCAAAAAAAAATAATATCTCAAGTAAAGATCTTATGACAAAACTTAAAGAGATGAATATCGAGGTTTCGAATCATATGACAATGTTAGAAGATGAAGTAGTAAACAAATTAGATAATGAATACCAAACTGAAAAACCTTCTGTTGCAGATGAGTTTGAAGTAGAAGAAAAAGTTGTTCGTAGTAAAAAGAACAGCAATAAGAAAAAGAAAAAAGGCAAAGGAAACGAAGACAAACGTCAGGATAACTTTGCTGGAAGACAACAAACGCAAATAGTAGAAACACCAGATAAAATTACTTTCTCTGGAAGCCTTACTGTAGGCGAGCTTGCTAAAAAATTAAGCAAAGAGCCATCTGAAATTATTAAGAAGCTCTTCATGCTTGGAATTATGGCAACAATTAACCAAGATTTAGATAAAGATACAATTGAGTTAATTGCTACGGACTATGGTATTGAAGTAGAAGAAGAAGTAATTGTAAGCGAGACTGAGTTTGAGACATTCATCGATGAGCAAGATGATGAAGAGAACTTAAAAGAACGTCCAGCTGTAGTTACAATCATGGGACACGTTGACCATGGTAAAACAACATTACTTGACTCTATCCGTAACTCAAAAGTAACTGCAGGCGAAGCAGGTGGAATTACTCAGCATATTGGTGCATACCAAGTTGAAGTAAATGATAAGAAGATTACATTCTTAGATACACCTGGTCACGCGGCATTTACAACGATGCGTGCTCGTGGTGCGCAAGTAACTGATATTACAATCCTTGTTGTTGCAGCTGATGACGGCGTTATGCCACAAACAGTTGAAGCGATTAGCCATGCGAAAGCAGCGGGAGTACCAATTATTGTTGCTGTGAATAAAATGGATAAACCAGCGGCAAATCCTGATCGCGTAATGCAAGAATTAACAGAATATGAATTAGTTCCAGAAGCATGGGGTGGAGATACAATCTTCGTACCAATTTCTGCAATTCAAGGTGAAGGAATTGACAACTTACTAGAAATGATTCTTCTTGTAAGTGAAGTAGAAGAATATAAAGCAAATCCAAATCGCTATGCAACTGGTACTGTAATTGAAGCACAACTTGATAAAGGTAAAGGAACTATCGCGACGTTACTTGTTCAAAACGGTACACTTCGAGTTGGAGATCCAATTGTTGTTGGAACATCATTCGGACGTGTTCGTGCAATGGTAAGTGATATTGGTCGTCGTGTAAAAGTTGCTGGTCCATCAACTCCTGTTGAAATTACAGGTTTAAATGAAGTACCACAGGCTGGAGATCGTTTCATGGCATTCGCTGATGAGAAGAAAGCTCGTCAAATTGGTGAATCACGTGCACAAGAAGCGTTAGTTGCACAACGTGGTGAGAAATCTAAATTAAGCCTTGAAGATTTATTCCAACAAATCCAAGAGAGCGATGTAAAAGAAATCAACTTAATTGTCAAAGCAGATGTACAAGGTTCTGTTGAAGCGATGGCAGCATCACTTCGTAAAATTGATGTTGAAGGCGTAAAAGTTAAAATCATTCACACTGGTGTAGGTGCGATTACAGAATCTGATATTATTTTAGCTTCTGCATCTAATGCAATTGTAATTGGATTTAACGTACGTCCAGATGTGAACGCGAAGCGTACAGCTGAATTAGAGAACGTTGATGTTCGCTTACACCGCATTATCTATAAAGTAATTGAAGAAATTGAATTAGCAATGCAAGGTATGCTTGATCCAGAATTCGAAGAAAAAGTAATCGGTCAAGCGGAAGTTCGTCAAACATTCAAGGTAACAAAAGTGGGAACAATCGCAGGTTGTTACGTAATAGACGGTAAAATTACACGTGATAGTGGTGTTCGTATTATCCGTGATGGTATTGTAATTTTCGAAGGTCAACTTGATACGTTAAAACGTTTCAAAGACGACGTAAAAGAAGTTGCACAAAACTATGAGTGTGGTATTACAATTGAGAGATATAATGATCTTAAAGAAGGGGACATCATTGAAGCGTACATTATGGAAGAAGTGAAGCGATGATTATCGCTTCACTCTCATTCGAGTGTATGATTTACGATGTGCATTCTTTAAAAGAGAAACGAGCAATTTTACAAAGGGTGCTAACTCGTGTGAAGCAACGTTATAACGTTGCTGTTTCAGAAGTAGGGCATCAAGATGTATGGCAACGTACAGAAATTGCAATTGTTTCCGTATCCTCAAATCGTGTTATTTGTGAAAAAGAAATGAATCGTGTACTTGAGTACATCGATTCATTTCCTGAAATTGAACGTACGATAACACAATTGGAATGGTACTGAATGAGGTGAAGAGTTATGAAATTACGTGCAAACCGTGTAGGCGAGCAAATGAAAAAAGAATTAGGCGACATTATCAGTCGTAAAATTAAAGATCCACGTGTTGGATTTGTTACAGTAACAGATGTACAAGTGAGTGGAGATTTACAAATTGCCACAGTATATATTTCTGTTTTAGGTGACGAGGAACAGAAAGAAAATACATTAAAAGGTTTAGCGAAGGCAAAAGGCTTCATTCGTTCAGAAATTGGCCAACGTATTCGTCTTCGTAAGACACCAGAAATTTCCTTTGAATTTGATGAGTCTATTGGGTACGGTCATCGAATTGATACACTTTTACATGAAATTAATAAAGAAGGTAAACGTGAAGAATAATGGATAGACAATTGTCTATCCATTTTTTCAATGCAAAATAAATTTTGGACATTTACTATGAAAGAATTATGATGAGGTGAACATATATGGAAGGTGTAGTATTATTACATAAGCCAAAAGGCATGACATCACATGATTGTGTATTTAAATTAAGAAAGATATTGCGTGAAAAACGAATTGGTCATACAGGAACATTAGATCCAGATGTAACAGGAGTATTGCCTATTTGTGTTGGAAGAGCAACGAAGATTGCACAATTTTTAACAAGTGAAACGAAAACATATGAAGGTGAAGTGACATTAGGGTTTTCAACAACAACTGAAGATGCTTCTGGTGAAGTTGTTGAAACGAAACATGTAGATCGTGTTATTACTCGTAAGGAAGTGGAAGAGGTTCTTGCGGCATTAACAGGTACGATTGAGCAAATGCCTCCAATGTTTTCAGCTGTAAAAGTTAACGGAAAAAAATTATATGAATATGCAAGAGCAGGACAGGAAGTAGAACGTCCAGTTCGTACAATTACAATTCATGAATTTGTATTACTAGATGACCGTGAAGTTTTTGAAGGAGGAAATATTTCATTCCGTTTCCGTGTAACGTGTAGTAAAGGAACATATGTAAGAACATTAGCAGTAATGATTGGTGAAAAACTTGGTTTTCCATCACATATGTCCCACCTTGTAAGAACAGCTTCTGGTGAATTTTTATTAGAAGATTGCATATCATTTGAAGAAATTGAAGAAAACGTGCAAAATGGAACAGTAGAGTCTATCTTTATTTCAATTGATGAAGCATTAAGTAAGTTCCCGAAAATGGTTGTAGATGAAAAGCAAGCAGAGAAAATAAAGAATGGTATGTTCTTAAAAAATGAATTGGAAATAACGGCGCCATTTATAACAGTGTTTGATAAAAACGATCATTGCCTTGCAATTTATGAGCATCATCCAAAACATCCTGGTATGCTAAAGCCGATGAAAGTACTTGTGAATAATCAAGAACTAAAGCTATAATGAATTATTGGAAGGATTATTACAGAAAAAGGTGAATTCAAGCGTGAAACTTATTCATTTAACTCATCCACATGAACAAAACAAATTAGAATTACCACCTACTGTAATGGCATTAGGATTTTTTGATGGCATTCATTTAGGACATCAATGTGTGATTCGAACTGCGAAACAAATAGCGGATGAACGAGGATATAAAAGTGCGGTTATGACATTTTATCCGCATCCATCTGTTGTTTTAGGAAAAAAAGAAGCGCATGCAGAGTATATTACACCAATGTGTGATAAAGAAAAAATAGTCGAAAACTTAGGAATCGATATATTATATGTTGTTAAATTTGACGAATCATTTGCAGGTTTATTACCACAACAATTTGTAGATGATTATATTATTGGTTTAAATGTAAAGCATGTAGTAGCAGGGTTTGATTATTCATATGGACGTTTAGGAAAAGGAAAGATGGAGACTTTACCATTTCATGCAAGAGGGGAGTTTACACAGACTGTGATTGAAAAAGTTGAATTTCAAGAAGAGAAAGTAAGTTCTACAGCATTACGAAAATTAATTCGAAATGGCGAAATGGAACAAATTCCATCTATTTTAGGTAGAGCATATACAGTAGGGGGAACAGTTGTACACGGTGATAAACGTGGACGTCAAATTGGTTTTCCGACAGCTAATGTAGGTTTAAGTGATGAGTATCTATTACCACCTGTAGGTGTTTATGCAGTGAGATTAAAAGTTCACGGTGAATGGTACGACGGTGTATGTAATATTGGATATAAACCAACGTTTAAAGAAGATGAGCGTCAATTATCTATTGAAGTGCATTTATTTGAATTTAACAACGACATATATGATCAAAATGTTACGGTAGAGTGGCATATGCGTATAAGAGAAGAGAAGAAATTCAATGGCATTGATGAGTTAGTTGAACAAATCGCAAAAGATAAGAAAACAGCACAAGAATATTTTGCGAACGAAAAGAATATACTTGCTTTTTCAAATGAAAAGTAGTATTCTATGTTATGTACTTTATGACAACCATTGCTTGGCATTGCGACTCACCGACGCTTGCTAGGTAATTGGGGGTTTAATTAATAGGAGGTGAAATAGGATGGCTTTAACACAAGAACGTAAAAATGAAATCATTGCACAATTTAGAACTCATGAGACTGATACTGGTTCTCCAGAGGTTCAAATTGCTGTCCTAACGGAGCAAATTAACACTCTAAACGAGCACTTACGTACTCACAAGAAAGATCATCATTCACGTCGTGGTCTATTAAAGATGGTTGGTAAACGTCGTAACTTACTAACTTACCTTCGTAATAGCGATATCACACGTTACCGTGAATTAATCACAAAGCTTGGCTTACGTCGATAGTCAAAGAAGCGGGAATATTCCCGCTTTTTTGTTAGGTAAAAATATATCTTCTACTCTTTATAGCTTACTTCATTTTCGGTAATACTAGAGGTAGAATATTGTGATATACTATCCATTTACATAGAAGAATTGAATACTTTAAATTGAGAGGGGTACTTAAATGAGTCAAGAAAAGCAAGTCTTCTCGATAGATTTAGCTGGTCGTCAGCTAACAGTTGAAACAGGTCAGCTTGCGAAGCAAGCAAACGGAGCAGTATTAGTAAGATATGGCGATACAGCGGTTCTATCTACAGCAACTGCATCAAAAGAAGCAAAAAATGTAGATTTCTTCCCACTTACAGTAAACTATGAAGAGCGTTTATATGCAGTCGGAAAAATTCCTGGCGGTTTCATTAAACGTGAAGGTCGTCCAAGTGAAAAAGCAATTTTGGCAAGTCGTTTAATCGACCGTCCAATTCGTCCACTTTTCGCAGATGGTTTCCGTAACGAAGTACAAGTTGTCAGCATTGTAATGAGTGTTGATCAAGATTGTTCTTCTGAAATGGCAGCTATGCTTGGTTCTTCATTAGCGTTATCGATTTCAGATATTCCATTTGAAGGTCCAATCGCGGGTGCAACAGTTGGTCGTATTAATGGCGAATTCGTTATCAACCCAACAGTAGAACAGCAAGAACAAAGTGATATTCACCTTGTTGTAGCTGGTACGAAAGATGCAATTAACATGGTTGAAGCAGGAGCAGATCAAGTGCCTGAAGAAACAATGTTAGAAGCAATTATGTTTGGTCATGACGAAATTAAACGTCTAATTGCATTCCAAGAAGAGATTGTACAAGCTGTAGGTAAAGAGAAATCAGAAGTGAAACTTTATGAAGTTGACGCTGATCTTAACCAAGCTGTACGTGAAATGGCTGAGAAGGATATGCACTCTGCAATTCAAGTACATGAGAAACATGCACGTGAAGATGCAATTAACGAAGTGAAAAAGCGTGTAATTGAGCATTACGAAGCGCAGGAAGCTGACGCTGATACATTAGGACAAGTAAGTGAGATTTTATATAAAATTGTAAAAGAAGAAGTACGTCGTCTTATTACAGTTGAAAAAATCCGCCCAGATGGTCGTAAAGGTGATGAAATTCGTCCATTAGCATCAGAGGTTGGCATTTTATCTCGTACACACGGTTCTGGTTTGTTCACTCGTGGACAAACACAAGCATTAAGTATTTGTACATTAGGTGCACTAGGCGATGTACAAATTTTAGATGGTCTTGGTGTTGAGGAATCAAAACGCTTTATGCACCATTACAATTTCCCATCATTTAGTGTTGGTGAAACAAGACCGATGCGTGGACCAGGTCGTCGTGAAATTGGTCACGGTGCACTAGGAGAACGTGCTCTTGAGCCTGTAATTCCATCTGAAAAAGATTTCCCATACACAGTACGTCTTGTATCTGAAGTTTTAGAATCAAACGGTTCTACTTCACAAGCAAGTATCTGTGGTAGTACTTTAGCGATGATGGATGCTGGTGTTCCACTTAAAGCTCCAGTTGCAGGTATTGCAATGGGTCTAGTTAAAACTGGTGAGCATTACACAATTTTATCTGATATTCAAGGTATGGAAGATCATTTAGGTGATATGGACTTTAAAGTAGCAGGTACAGCACAAGGTGTAACTGCACTACAAATGGACATTAAAATCGATGGTCTATCTCGTGAAATTTTAGAAGAGGCATTACAACAAGCGAAAGTTGGTCGTGTGCACATTCTAAACCATATGTTATCTGTTATTGCAGAGCCACGTACTGAATTGTCAGCGTACGCTCCAAAGATTATTACAATGACAATTAACCCAGATAAAATCCGTGACGTTATTGGACCAAGTGGTAAACAAATCAATAAAATTATTGAAGAAACTGGTGTTAAAATTGACATCGAGCAAGATGGTACAGTATTTATTTCTTCAATAAATCAAGAAATGAATGACAAAGCTAAGAAAATTATCGAAGATATCGTTCGCGAAGTACAAGTAGGTGAAATCTACGAAGGAAAAGTGAAACGTGTTGAGAAATTCGGTGCTTTCGTTGAATTATTCAGCGGTAAAGATGGATTAGTTCACATTTCTGAACTTGCACTAGAGCGTGTAGGTAAAGTAGAAGACGTTGTGAAAATCGGTGATGTGATTACAGTTAAAGTTATCGAGATTGACAAGCAAGGTCGTGTGAATCTATCTAGAAAAGTATTGCTAAAAGAAGAGCAAGAAAAAGAAGCTGCTAAAGAAGAAAACAAACAAGAGCAGCAATAAGTAAAAGCCAGTTCAACTGGCTTTTTTTGTTATGTAAAAATAGGATTTATATATATTTTTATGTCAGCATAGGTATAGTTTTCATTATAACGCTCAAATTAACAAAGATAAGAAGAAAAATGTTTTTATATAGTTAATTGGGAGGGTTTATATGAAAGCTCGTATATTGGCATACATATGTATATTCTTTTTATATATCAGTGTAGGCTCTTATTCCGTTTTTGCACAGGATAATTTGTACGAAGAAATTCAAAAACATGCAAAACAATATGAGATTGCACCTCAAAATGCGATGATTGATAAGATATGGAAAGCAACACCAGGATATAATGGAAGACAAGTTGATACTGAAGCATCCTATAACAATATGAAGAAACTAAAGAAATTTGATCAAAAACATCTTGAATTCAAGGAAGTATCACCGAGTGTCCACTTAGAAGATTTATCACCAGCACCAATTTACAGGGGACATCCAAATAAAAAGATGGTGGGATTAACAATAAATGTGGCATGGGGAAACGAGTATTTGCCTCGTATATTAGAGATATTGAAAAAACATGATGTGAAGGCGACTTTCTTTTTGGAAGGACGTTGGGTGAAAGAAAATTTGCGATTTGCAAAAATGATTGTCGATGCAAAGCAAGAAGTCGGAAATCATTCTTACACACATCCGAATATGAAAACGCTATCGTCTGATGAAATACGAGATCAGTTACAAAAAACAAATCGGATGATTGAAGCAGCTACGAATCAAAAGGTGAGATGGTTTGCACCGCCGAGTGGAAGTTTTCGGGATGAAGTCGTGAAAATTGCAGATGATTACCAAATGGGAACGATTATGTGGACTGTCGATACAATCGATTGGAAGCGACCAGAGCCAGATGTACTATTGCAGAGAGTAATGAGAAAAATACATCCAGGTGCTATCGTATTAATGCATCCTACGTCATCTACATCAGAAGCATTAGATACAATGATTACAAAATTGAAGGAACAAGGATATAAAGTAGGGAATATAACAGAATTACTGGATGAAAAACGTGTGGATTAAATACATTTGCATGACATTCATCCTTAAACTTGTTATCATTAAATAATAGCACTTATTTAGAGAAACTGGCAGTAGGAGGAAAGTTTTTGATTAAAAAATATACTTGTAAAAATGGTGTAAGAATAGTTATGGAGAATATACCAACCGTAAGATCGGTTGCGATTGGTATTTGGATCCATGCGGGATCAAGAAATGAAAATGAAAAAAATAACGGGATTTCTCACTTTTTAGAGCATATGTTCTTTAAAGGGACAGAAACACGTAGTGCACGCGAAATTGCGGAATCATTTGATAGCATTGGTGGGCAAGTAAATGCTTTTACTTCAAAAGAATACACTTGTTACTATGCAAAAGTGCTAGATGAGCATGCTAAATATGCTTTAGATGTATTAGCAGACATGTTCTTTAATTCAACATTTGATGAAGAAGAATTGAAAAAAGAGAAGAATGTCGTATGTGAAGAAATTAAAATGTACGAAGATGCTCCAGATGATATTGTGCATGATATGTTAACGAAAGCAACATATGAAACACATCCGCTTGGATATCCTATTTTAGGAACAGAAGAAACGCTTGATACGTTTACAGGTGATACGCTACGCCAATATATAAAAGATCATTACACACCTGAAAATGTAGTTGTTTCAGTTGCAGGAAATATTGATGAAGCCTTCTTACAAACGGTAGAGCAATATTTCGGTAGTTATGAAGGAACAACAAATCGTGAACAAGTACATAGCCCAATTTTCCATTTTAATAAGGTAGCACGTAAAAAGGAAACAGAACAAGCTCATTTATGTTTAGGATATAAAGGCTTACAAATGGGACACGAAGATATTTATAACTTAATCGTATTAAATAACGTTTTAGGCGGTAGTATGAGTAGCCGTTTATTCCAAGAAGTACGTGAGCAACGCGGGTTAGCTTACTCAGTATTTTCTTACCATTCTTCTTATGAAGATACAGGTATGTTAACACTGTATGGTGGAACAGGTAGCCAACAATTAGATACACTGTATGAAACAATGCAAGAAACATTAGAAACATTGAAAAATACAGGTATCACAGAAAAAGAGCTTATTAATAGTAAAGAGCAATTAAAAGGAAACTTAATGTTAAGTTTAGAAAGTACGAATAGTCGTATGAGCCGTAATGGTAAAAATGAATTGCTTCTTCGTAAGCACCGTTCACTTGATGAAATTATTGAAAGTGTAAACACTGTGACAAAAGAAAATGTAGATGGGTTAATTCGTAACATGTTTACAGATGAATTCTCAGCAGCATTAATTAGTCCAGATGGAAAGCTTCCAAAAGGAATAAAGCTATAATTGTTTTATATGAAGTATGTAAAAATAACTGTATCTCTTTTAAATGAGATACGGTTATTTTTTTTTGATATACAGAATAGGTACTAATTATGGATAACTTACATTCATAATTTCGGTAGGGGGAGAGCGTATGCGATTAAGTGAATTAAGCGGTAAAGAGATCGTCAATTTAGAAAGAGCCGAAAAAATGGGGGTTTTAGGATATGTGGATTTAGAGATTGATGAGAAGGATGGTCAAATACAGGCTCTTATCATACCAGCTGGGAAATGGGGAGGTTTTAAAAAGGAACCACAAGAAGTAAGAGTCACGTGGAGCCAAATTAAGAAAGTAGGGCATGATATGATCCTTTGTGATATTACAGATCGTCCAAATTCGAAGTGAAAGATGGCCATTTTGGTCATCTTTTTTTGTGCATTCCCCGCAGAGTATTAGCTCACATGAATCAAGCTTCTACGGGCAATCAATTCCCTACATAATGTCCTCTCATATGCGGAATTTTCAAGGGAGGTTTTTCTGTATACAAAGAGCGGGATTAATCATATGTGCTTTTTGTTTTTCAATCACCTAAAACTCGTACATTACATATGATGTGGAGGAAAAAGAAAAAGTAGGCACTTTTCTTATAAATGACAGAAAAAGAAGGTGAATTAGGGAATGTTGACTGAGATGCATATTGCTGTCATAGGAGGAGATGCAAGACAGCTAGAAGTAATTCGCAAGCTAGTTGAATTGGACGCGAAACTTTCATTGATAGGGTTTGACCAGTTAGACCATGGCTTCACAGGGGCAGCAAAAGAAAGTATACAAAATTTAGATTTCACTTCTGTAGATGCAATTATTTTGCCAGTTGCAGGTACAAATGCCAAGGGAGAAGTAGATACTATTTTTTCAAACGAAAAAGTTTCTATAACGAAAGAACAAATTGAAAATACACCAGAACATTTTACTATATATTCAGGTATTGGTACGCCTTACTTGGAAAATCTCGTATCTACTACAAACCGTAAACTTATTAAATTATTTGATCGTGATGATGTGGCAATCTACAATTCTATTCCAACTGTAGAAGGTACATTAATGATGGTAATTCAACATACCGACTATACGATTCATGGTTCTAATGTAATGGTTTTAGGATTTGGTAGAACAGGGATGAGTGTTGCCAGAGCGTTTCAATCATTAGGAGCCCATGTCAAAGTTGGAGCAAGACGATCGGAACATATTGCACGCATTACAGAAATGATGTTTTCTCCTTTTCATATGCAAGACATTGAGAAAGAAGTAGGAAATATCGATATTGTCATTAATACAATTCCGCATCTCGTTGTGACAGCGAATGTCATTTCAAAAATGCCGGCTCATACGTTAGTAATTGATTTAGCTTCTAAACCAGGCGGTACCGACTTTAGGTATGCGGAAAAAAGAGGGATCAAAGCTTTGTTAGCACCGGGATTACCAGGCATTGTTGCTCCCAAAACAGCAGGACAAATTTTAGCGAATGTTCTTTCTCAGTTACTGGCAGAAGACGTAATAGCAAGAAAGGAGAATGGGGAATGAATTTAAAGGGGAAAAGAATAGGGTTTGGTTTTACAGGTTCACATTGTACGTACGAAGAAGTTATGCCACACTTAGAAAAATTAATTGCTGAGGGAGCAGAAGTACGTCCCGTTGTTTCTTACACCGTTCAATCAACAAATACGAGATTTGGTGAGGGAGCAGAGTGGATTAAAAAGATTGAAGAAGTAACAGGATTTAAAGCGATTAATTCAATCGTTGGTGCAGAACCATTAGGACCTAAAATCCCGCTAGATTGTATGGTAATTGCACCACTAACAGGAAATTCTATGAGTAAATTTGCAAATGCAATGACAGACTCTCCAGTATTAATGGCAGCGAAAGCGACGCTAAGAAATGGCAAGCCTGTCGTATTGGCTGTTTCGACGAATGATGCGTTGGGGCTTAATGGGGTAAATCTAATTACACCAACAAGGTGACGACAAAGCACGAACGCTTATATGTCGCCATCTTGAGGGAGCTTAGGGTAAAGCACAAGTTCGAAATCATCGAGTCTTTGCCACTTTTCTTTCTTATAAACAGCCTTTTCTAAAACGGACTTTAGGAGGCTGTTTTTCTTTTTGGGATCATCTGTTTTAAAATACAGGTCAAGAACATGCTCCACTTGAGGTATTGTATCTTTCTTCACTTTTTCCTTCTTAATTTCTGTTTTAATTTCTTTCTTTAAGTTTTCCATCGTAGAAGTAATTTCATTGATACGATCGGAAACGGCTTTCGAACGTTCTAAAAATATATCTACAGTATAAACACCACGTTCTAATAAATCATGCAAATTTTTTTTTTGTTTTTGGACATCCACTAATTCTTTTTCAAGCTTTCGTAATGCAGCTTCATTCATTTGAATAACTTGTGTTTCTTTTAATTTGTCACCTTGCTTATGTTTTTCGAAATCAGCTTTATAATTGATATACCATTCTTTTAATGCCTCGAGTAAACGCTTCTCAATTAATTCCGTATAGCTTGATTTGTTTTCACAACCACGGTGCTTACAATCCATCGTTTCCTTTCGGTTCTTCGGGTAACGCTGGACCATACTATAACCACATTTACTACATTTAATAATGCCAGCTAAAGGATTTCTAATTCCGTTTGTATTGTAAGGAACGTGATATCTTGAGTTTAATTTATCTTGTACTTGCTCAAACAAACTTTCAGGTATGATTGGCTCATGCTTACCATCGGCAATAATCCAATCTGATTTATCTTGGCGTGCACAACTTCTTTTTACAGCATCAGGACGTTTTACTTCTTTTCGCTTTTGCCAAGTTACCTTTCCGATGTACACATTGTTTTTTAATATATCCAAGATGCTATAAGGATTCCAATCATTACCTAGCTTACTTTTGTATCCAAGATCATTTAACTTGCTTCGTATTGCACTCGCACCCATATCCTCATTTGCATACCAGTCAAATATCATTCTTACAACAGAAGCTTCTTCTGAATTAATCGTTAAAGTGCGCTCTCGCTTATTTAAGCGATGAATATCATATCCGAATGGTGCATGTGTACCAAGGTAATTCCCAGCCTCTACACTAGCGATACGACCTCGTTGCATACGACGTGTAATAATCTTTAACTCCTTACGTGCCATAAACGCTTCAAATTCGCTGTATTCTTCGTCCCATTCATCATTAAGGTCATAAGTCTTCCTAGGTGTCATAATCTTCGTATTCGAGCGTTTAAACGTCTCTAAAATGATTCCTTGTTCTTTCATACCGCCACGACCTAAACGATCCATATCCATACAAAGAACAACATCATATTTATTATCTTCAATTTCTTCAAGCAGAGCTAACATCTCCGGACGTTTCACTAAGCTCTCACCAGAAACGATTTCCTCACGGACAGCTAACACATTTAAGTTCATTTCCTTTGCTATTTTCAGCAGGGTAGCGCGGTGCTTTGCTAACGTTTCGCCTTCGCCTCTTGCTTCGGCTTCTAAATCGGCGCGGGATTTTCTTAGGTAGATTGCGGTTTTCATAAATAGACCTCCTTATAGTTAATTCATATACGAGAAATGTACATATAAGAAGTAGAAACGGCTATTTGAGGTAGCGAAAGTAATGTCATGTTTAATTTAAGAAAGCATTTAAGATTCTTCGTCGTTTTCCAATGCTTTAATATTTCGATAATTGGTCTGCTTTGAAACTAATATGGCAGTACTAACAAATCAGCAGCATACAAATATAGAAAGCACTTCAAGAGGTGACACCATGAGCCAACACAAAGAATATGCCGCATCTTATGAATTTGGGAAAACGAAAGTGTATATTGTGGCCCCAGAGCCGAAAACAAAAAAGGATATTGAGAAAATCCTTCGAGCATATTACAAGGCTAGTTGGGCCATCATCGATGAATTGCAAACAAAAGAAAATATTGAGGAGTAGTTCCTCTTTTTTTGTATAGAAAATAGACAGGTTGTGTATGTACTAATAATTTTAATGCTTTAACAATTTAAGCAAAGGATGCTAATGCAACTAACAATCTTTGATGTGGAATTAGTTGGATCATTTAATTTTAAGAAAGCTCATATTCACCGTTTGAATTCAAACTAGTTGTACAAATGCTAACTAAGCCAAGCCAAAGCGATCGGTGGATTAAAACCAACGATAGCACATGATGAGTGTAATGAGTTGGTTGAAGATTACTCGATTGGGATTTGACGTTACACATGAAAGGAAGCAGAGATTAATTTAATACTATATTAGAAAAGAAGATTTGAGATTTTTAGGGAACATGGGGACTAACTGTATGAGTTTTTTATTTTTAAAAAGTATGTTTTAATTTGCGAAGATTATAGGACTGTGAAATAATTCATGCGAATTGATATGAGGTAGAGGGAATAATTGTTTAATTTAATTGTAAAGCAATTGAATTAATGGGAGAGTATGAAACATAAGGCCCAGACAAAGTTTAACTATAATCTTTATCTGGGTTTTGTCTATGTATTTAATATTATAGAGGGTGAAAATGCTATTAGAGAAAAAAGTCAATTTGTAATGTTAATAACTTATACTACCAACTGTATAATCATTACTGTAATCTATACTTGCACAAACCTTCTTCTTTTTGTCACCAGATATATAGCCAGATACCTCAAGCCTACTACGAGAGATATCTGTAGAAAATTCTACTTTTGTCACTGTAATATCCCAATTTTTCTCCTTTTTAAAATACTCGATAGCGGCTTGTGATGCTTTTTCTTTCATTTCATTTTGTTCTTTTTCACTATAAGGGTGGGTAGCCTTATAAATTTGATATATAGTGCACGAACCTAAACCTAAAACAACCAATAGTGTTATTAAAAGGATTTTTTTCATTTCTTACCACCTCTATTTTTCATTCGGTTTTGAAGCTTGGACATCCATGTTTAGGTGGCTAACTGTAATCACATAGGTTTCTTTTTTTCATAGAAAACTCTCCTCCATAGTAAACAAATCAAGGTGAGTTCTTTTTACTGTCTGCTATAAGGGGAGTGTATCAAATCTAGCTCTCTTTTTTATGGTGAGGAAAGTTCTCTTACTTCGTAATCATTGATAGAAGATACTACAATAGAAAAAGTTTTAGTTTTATCATTAGAAATATATCCGTTAACAAAAAAGTTTTAATCCGCCCAATTCACTTGAAAATTCAGTATCTGTAATAGTAACATCAATATTTTTTTCTTTCTTAAAATATTCTATCGTAGCTTTGTTTGCTTTATTTTTAATTTCTTGCTTTTCTTGGGGAGTCATTGACATTAAAGGATTCGCTGTATGTATAAATTTTATAACTGCGCAAGAAGCCATACCGACAATAATTATGCTGATAATTATTGTAATTTTTAGTGATTTTTTGATGGCAATTCACCTCCCACTATAATTATACTAATATTACCAAATGAATGGGATTAAGGAAAGAGGGAGAAAGGTTGACTACTACTATATCAGATTCAACTTATAATAAATTATCTGAGGCTGCATATCAAAAAGAAGATAAAATAGACATTGCCGGTTGGAAGCCAATACACCCAAAAGGCGCAAAATTGCATGACCCTGAAACAGGTTTCGATGCAGTTGTTTTTCAAAATGAAACAACTAAAGAAATTGTTGTTGCTTATAGAGGAACGGAAGGGAAAGGAAAGAATCATTAGATAGATCGGTGCCTGATTTTTTAACTGATGCAAAATATATATTAATGGGTAAGAATCCGATACAAGACGGTGAGAAAATAAATCCGTATGATAAAAGTCAAGTAATAGCAGCTAACCAGTTTACACAATCAGTATCACTTTTAGAAATAGTAAAAAATGAATATCAGGGTGCGAAAATTTCAACTACAGGACATTCTTTAGGTGGTGCCAATGCCCAATTTGCTAGTGCAATATGTGGTGTACCTGCTGTTACTTACAGTGCCCCTGGTATTTATGATATGCTTCCAAAGGACATAAAGAAAAAAGTAGATGCAGGAGAATATAAAGGACAAATAACTAATTATATAAATCCGAAAGATTCGATTTCCGGTGGTGCTCTAAGAGAAGATAAAACACATATTGGTGATACCTATATGGTCAATTCTGATTTTAAAACAGCAAATAATGACTATGGGATGCATTAAATTGATAGGTTTTTAGATTCAATAGGAGCAAAGGATTATCACGGTCTAGGAAATTATCACTTTGATAGTTTCGGTAATATTAATAATTCCATGTTAGTTGACGTAAACACGGGTCACAAGTTATATAAGTCTCCCAGATATTCAATACAGCATGGTGAAATCAAGATAGTCATGGAATACTTAGAAGAATCGGCAAAAAAAATGCAACAAAGTGCGGAAGAATTTCAAAATCAGATACCACGAGTAGTTTCAGAAGTAATGCAGCATCTTAGTTCAACTAAGAGTCAACGTCTGGAGAGAAGGATTGAAGAATTGTATCATTGCTTAGATCAAACCAGCAGAGTATATGCGACAAAAGCCGGGGAAGTATCAGCTTTTATAAAGAGAAAAGCCGATGAATATAAGGCAGCCGATGAAAATTTTCAAGGATTTGAGTGGTTAAAAAAATGAGACAAATGTATTTTAATGAGGAACATATAGAAGCAGCATTAGGGCGTTTAACGAATTTGATTATAGATATAAATAAAAATCAAGAGAGAGTAAATGATATTTATAATCTTATACAAGCAGGTTGGTCGCAAAATGGAGCTGGAAAGAAAGCGATTGAGGATTTAGAGTATTTACGAAAAATCCTCAATCGCTCTGTGAATGAAATTGAAACAAAGAAAAAGAGGTTGAGAGATGATTGGGAACTTATTAAAGCAGTAGACAGGAGTTATAAATGAATATATGAAAATAAAAGAGCAGCTAGCAAAAGCTAACTGCTCATCTCCAGGGGAAATGGAGACTGGTGTATCTATAGTATTGACGGGATATTTATTTTAAATCCAATTTACTTAAAGTAAACATTCCGACAGATAAGATGGCTGCGCCTACTGCAGAACCTAGCCAGTCTCTCCAGTCTAATGTATTTAAAGGTGTATCTGTTAAATCCATAATTAAGAAGATAGCAAACATTAATAACACCGAATGCTAAGCATCCCCAGAATGTTTGTAAAGATGTAATCATCTTCTTACGGAACTTTTTCATGTAAATCATCCTTACTAATATGTTCTATTTTTATAAACGAATTATTGCATGTATGAAAATTAAAAGTACGAAATATGCAATATTGCATATTGGAACTCAACAAAATAATCCTTTTGTTAAAGGTGCAACAAATGAAAAAAGAGATGGGAATCATCTCTTCTTTATATATAAGTTATTTATTTTTTGTAACCAAATAAAACGCTAAGAGTGTGATACCTTTCAATTACAACTGTTCTTCTATCCAGTTCAAGCTCTTCATGTATTGGTCCTTCACTATGAATGATTTTTAATAATTCATCACCTTGTGTAGGAGTAAGGATATTTAAAAATTCTTTTATAGGTTTTTCAACAGCGGAAACATCATTATGAATAAATATTTTTGTTTCCCATACACTTCCATCTTGTATAAATAAATCCATTATATTAGATGTGGGATTTCCTTCTTTTCCATATGGGTTATATGTATAACGAAGGTCATTAAGGAAGAATCCATTTTCTTCAGCTACATGTTTTAATTTATTTGCATTGTTTTGTTGTTCTTGTTCAGGTGTTGGGTTTTGGTCTTTGAATATAGATTTATACATAAATGTAGCAAATTGTTCTCTTGTTACATTGAATTTTCCGCCGTATTCATACAGTCCAACCCCATCTGTTACACCATTTGAATATAAAGCTTTAATAGCTTCTCTAGCCCAGTGATTATTTGGAACATCATTGAATGGCGTACCCTTTTTTACCTCTAAATTAAATGCATGTTTTAAGATTACCGCCATTTCATAGCGAGTCAATGTATCATCTGGTCGGAATTTATCACTTCCATCACCAACCATGATTCCTGCTTGTGTAACAGCTTTGATACTATTTTCAAACATGTGTTTCTTAATATCGTTATAAGATATTTTTTGTGATCCGTTATCTTTTAAATTGAAGTAGCGAGCCATAATGGAAGCTACTTGTCCACGAGTTACGTTATCTCCAAATCCAAAAATTCCATCTCCATATCCGCTAACTATTCCTTTATCATTTAAATAATTTATGGGATTTTCAGCCCAGTGTCCGCTTGGTACATCTGTAAAATGTTTGGTTTGTGCGTGTGTTGTAGTTGTTGCTCCGAATAA
This sequence comes from Bacillus thuringiensis, assembly GCF_001455345.1. Taxonomy (GTDB): domain Bacteria; phylum Bacillota; class Bacilli; order Bacillales; family Bacillaceae_G; genus Bacillus_A; species Bacillus_A thuringiensis_N. The sequence continues at coordinate 3,729,749 of NZ_CP013274.1, read as the reverse complement.
AGTTGCTGTGATTAAGCCGGTTGCAAGTACGCTTTTAAAGTCCATTACTATTCCTCCTAAGTAAAACTTAATAGTAGTATTATATAGATTGCTTTCACGTGATAATTATATAAAGTTTTGTATCACTATATTATGATATTACTGTTATTTTGTGACGTCAATTAATTTATGGGAATTTAAGGAATATGTGAATTGGTAGATAAAATATCGACTTATCCAGCAAAGATCCTTTTAAAAGTAAAAAAATCGTAAGAAGATGATATAATAGTAGCAATTAAACATTTTGTCCTACTGGAAGAACCAGCGGACACTGAACTATGAAGAGCATTGACGCTATTGCTCTGTAGTTTGGTGTCCGCTTTTTGTATTTTATTAACAAAATAGACAAGGAGCGTTTATTTATGAACCAATTAACTTTCTTATCTAAAGTTAATCGCACAGCAACACAGGAGAAATTAGAGGGTCTTCTTGAAGAAGTGCGTATTTACAAACAGTTCGGAATGGTTCGAGAAGAAATGAAAGTCACTCCTTCATATGAAGTGAGATATCATGGCTCTACAAAGCTAAAAATGGTATTGCAACGAAAGGGAATAGTAATTGGAAAGTGATGAGAATTACAACTCCATACGATGAAGAAAAAGAGTATGGAGTTGCGCTTATATTTGTTAGATAAGTATAGATTTAATAGAAGTGATGAATGCTTTCTATTAAATCTATACTCTAAGCTGACTTTATGAATCTGGACTATCAAATTGGTCACTATGGTTTGGTGAATCATGGCTACACTCATCACCTTCCGAGTGGTCAGTAGTACTTTTCATAGATGCTGTAATAAAAGTCGCTGTCATCACGGCATTCATCCAGCTAGCTTCGGCATCATTAGCATTGCCACCTGAATTGTCCTGGTTATTTGTTTCTTGTGTTGAGGAATGTTTTTTTAAATCTTTTTCAATAAATTTGTTTGGTTGTTTCTTCTTACCAAAAATTCTCAAGAATACTTGTAGTATAAAGCATACGATGAAGACTATTAGAAGAAAGAAAAAGAGAACTAAGGACAGGTTAATTATTTCTTCCATATTTATACCTACTTTCTAATTTAAGAGATAATGAATATCTTTAAATGAATTTGGATTCTATATTTTAAAATATAGTGTAATTAATATTAAACGATAACAAAAAAGACAGTAGAATAAAACATTATGAGGAAAATAGATAAAAGTAAAACCATTCTGAATAAAATACGGGTTGTATAACAAAATGAAGCGTGCTTATAGCATGCTTTTTTATTTTTAGAAAAGGAGTGAAAAGATGGATCATATTCATGTATTAATGAAAACATTTATAGCTACCTTCGGAGTTTTTTGCGGGTACTTTTTGGGAGGATGGGATACAACATTGAAAGTTCTAGTTATCATGGTAGCTATCGATTATTTGACAGGAGTACTTGCAGCAGGATTTAACGGGGAGTTAAAAAGTAAAGTTGGTTTCAAAGGCATCGTCAAAAAGGTGATGCTTTTTCTTTTGGTTGCAGCCGCTACTCAAGCTGATGCGATTATAGGAACAAACAACGCTATTCGTGAAGAAACAATCTTTTTCTTTATCAGCAATGAGTTGTTATCTCTTTTAGAAAATGCAGGGGAAATGGGAATCCCGCTTCCACAAGCATTAACGAATGCAGTTGAAATTTTAGGCGGTAAGCAAAAACAAGAAATTAAACAGGGAGATGTTGAATAATGGCTAGATATAGTAATCACGGTGGGCATAACGAAATTGTACAAGGTGCTAATTGGGGTGATAGAAAAGAACACATCATGAATCGTCAGGTTAAAGATGCAGTAACAGCTAACTTAAGAGCATTAGGGCATACAGTATATGAGGACACAGATGAAGTAGGAAAAACGCAAGCTCAAAACTTAAACAATATCGTAGCAAATTGTAACTCACATGATGTAGACTTGGTTATTTCATATCATTTAAATGCTTATGACGGGAAAGCTAATGGAGTTGAAGTACTTTATTTTGATCAAAAGAATTTAGCGGCTAAAGTATCGGCTCAACTTGCCAAAGATATTGGATGGCATGACAGAGGTCCGAAGCAACATACTGATCTAGCTGTATTAAAAAGAACTAAGGCGCCAGCTATTCTAATCGAACTAGGCTTCATCGATAACGAATCTGATATGACGAAGTGGAATGTGGATAAAGTTGCTGATTCCATCGTTTATTCATTAACTGGACAAAGAGTTGGTGGGAATAGTAGCAGTACAATTGGATTAGCTAAGCAAAATATCATCCAATCAGGTGCTTTTTCGAGAGAGTATGTTGAGGATGTGATGGGAGCATTAACGTCTCTAAAAATGACAGCTGATTTCATTTTATAACCGAATGGACAAACATATTTTATTTCAGAACCAACTTCAGATACGCAATTGAATGCAATGAAAGAGTACCTTGACTGTAGGGAATGGTGGTATGAGGTTAAGTGAAAAGTAAAAAAAGCCGTCAAATGACGGCTTTATTATTTGTATTATTGAACTTTAACAAATTTCTTGAAGTATTCATCTCGTTTGGTTTTATCGTTTACATATGGCTTAACAAATTTATTTTCCCATGATTTATCAGCAACTTTTATAGATTCAATATCAAATCCAAGGTGTGCATTTAAAGAATCTCTGCTTAAGTCTACATTGTAAGTTTTCCCCTCGAATGGAAGAGTTATATTAATGGAATTTAAAGCATGAAAACGTCTTAATATTCTAGCTGATTCTTCTACAAACATTTTTTCAATAGTGTCTTCACCTGAAAATTCCTGTTTGTACTGTTCCTCTGTAGTAGTACTATCAGCATGTGCAGATTTGTAAGCTGCAAAAGAGTCATAGAATGTGATTTCAGCTTTATTATTATGTAGCTTTGCTTCTTTAATGAAGTTTACACCCTTAATTGATTTTGTATAAACAACAAAATCTTCTTGACTGACTGCTTTCTTTTTAGTAGTATCTTCTTTTTTTGCCTCTTGTTTTTGTACATTTTTATCTTTCGCTTCAGTTTTATCTTCTGTAGAACCGCAACCAGCTAAAAGTCCTAGTGATAGTCCTGCTGCAATTAATTTTTTCATTGGTTGTACCTCCTAGTTGATGTTAATAACTGCATTATTATATCAAATTTTGGAGGGGATTGTATTATTTATAAAAAATATAGTGTATTTCTAAGGAGGGCTCTTATAAAATATAGAACTCAAACTCTTCATGATGATTTCTTTTGGTTATGTAGGATTCCCCAAGAGTATAAAGTGAAAAAACTTTCGTTAAATTAAAATAGTTCAACTTACTATCCAGTTTTACATTATAATAGAAGAAATTAAAATGGATTTTTTTGTCATCACCTTGTTGGCGTAAACCTCATGCGTCTAATGGCGACAAAAAACATCTATTTCGTCCCATTCGGTCAAGATGCACCAGAGAAAAAACCGAACTCAATGGTAGCTCGTATGGAGTTACTGGAAGATACAGTATTAGAAGCGCTGCAAGGAAAGCAATTGCAACCGGTTGTCGTAGAAAAATTCAGATATATGAATTAAAAAACGAAAAAAAACGGACAATTTTTGATGAAACCATCATTCTTACTGTAGAATATGATAAAATTAACGTTATTAAGATTAGAAGGGGTATTCTATACTCCTTCTGATTCTAAGTTATAGAAGGATTGGTATCTAGAAAGGGGCATAGTGATGGAAAAGCAAAAAACTTTTCATGTCGCTGTAGTTGGAGCAACCGGCGCAGTTGGTGAACAAATGTTAAATACTTTAGAGAAACGAGAATTTCCAATCGGGAAGTTAACGTTACTTTCATCTAAACGATCTGCAGGTAAGAAACTTGTATTTAAAGGCGAAGAATTTACAGTTCAAGAGGCAACTCCTGAAAGTTTTGAAGGAGTAGATATCGCACTATTTAGTGCTGGTGGATCTGTATCAAAACAATTAGCGCCAGAAGCAGCGAAGCGCGGTGCGATTGTTGTTGATAATACAAGTGCATTCCGTATGACAGAAAACGTGCCACTTGTTGTACCTGAAGTAAATGAAAACGACTTAAAAGAACATAATGGTATCATTGCAAATCCAAACTGTTCTACAATTCAAATGGTAGTAGCTCTTGAGCCAGTTCGTCAGCAATATGGTTTAAAACGAGTAATCGTTTCCACATATCAAGCTGTATCAGGTGCTGGTGCGGCAGCTATTGAAGAACTGCATGAACAATCACAAGCAATCTTAAATGGCGAAGAAGTTAAGGCGAATGTTTTACCTGTATCAGGTGATAAGAAGCATTTCCCAATTGCTTTTAATGCGATTCCGCAGATTGATAAATTCCAAGATAATGGATTTACGTTTGAAGAAATGAAAATGATTAACGAAACGAAAAAAATTATGCATATGCCTGAATTAGAAGTAGCGGCAACATGTGTACGTTTACCAGTTGTATCAGGTCACTCTGAGTCTGTTTACATCGAAGTAGAAAAAGAAGGCGTAACAGTAGAAGAATTAAAGAGCTTACTTGCAAATGCGGAAGGTATTGTTCTGCAAGATAATCCAGAAGAGCAGTTATATCCAATGCCAGCTACTGCAGTAGGTAAAAACGAAGTATTCGTTGGAAGAATCCGTAAAGATTTAAATAACGATAAAGGATTCCATCTTTGGGTCGTATCTGATAACTTATTAAAAGGCGCTGCATGGAATTCTGTTCAAATTGCAGAGCGCTTAGTAAAATTACAATTAGTGTAAACGGCTAAGAGAAGGTGCAAAATATGAAAATAATTGTTCAAAAATTTGGTGGCACATCAGTACGTGATGAAAATGGACGTAAGCATGCGCTTCATCATATAAAAAAATCATTAGCTGCTGGTTATAAAGTAGTTACTGTCGTATCTGCTATGGGCCGTAAAGGTGAACCATATGCAACTGATACTTTGTTAAGTCTTGTAAATCAAGAGGAATCTCACATTTCTAATCGTGAGCAAGATTTATTACTATCATGCGGAGAATTAATCTCTGCAATCGTCTTCTCTAATATGTTAAATGAGAACGGTATAAAAGCGGCAGCGTTCAATGGTGCACAAGCTGGTTTTGTAACAAATGATGATTTTACGAATGCTAAGATTATTGAAATGAATTGCGATCGTATACATGAAGAGTTAGAAAATGTAGATGTAATCGTCGTTACAGGATTCCAAGGACAAACGAAAAAAGGTGATACGACAACACTTGGACGCGGAGGTAGCGATACTTCAGCTTCAGCTTTAGGTGTTGCGCTTCATGCTGAATATATCGATATCTTCACAGATGTAGAAGGTGTTATGACTGCGGATCCTCGTATCGTAAAAGATGCACGTCATCTTCAAACGGTAACGTATAACGAAATTTGTAACATGGCATATCAAGGTGCAAAAGTCGTTCATCCACGTGCAGTAGAAATTGCGATGCATGCCAAAGTACCACTTCGTGTACGTTCTACGTATTCTGATAGTGAAGGTACGCTTATTTCAGCATCTGACGGTGCTACAAAAGGCCGTGATGTAGAAGAACGCCCTGTTACAGGTATTGCTCACGTATCAAACGTAACGCAAATTAAAGTGCTTGCGAAAGAAACAGCATTTGATTTGCAGCAGCATGTGTTTAAAGAAATGGCGAATGAAGGAATAAGTGTCGATTTAATTAACATTTCACCTACTGGGGTAGCTTATACGGTGAGTGATAATGTATCAAATCGTGCAGTTGAATTATTACAGAACCTTGGATACGAGCCAATTGTGACAGAGCATTGTGCAAAAGTATCTATTGTAGGAGCTGGAATGGCAGGATACCCAGGGGTTACTGCGAAAATCGTTACAGCTTTAGCAGAAAAAGGTGTTCAAATTCTGCAATCTGCAGATAGCCATACGACAATTTGGGTTCTTGTAAAAGAAACTGATTTAGTGGAGGCTGTAAATGCATTACATAGTGCGTTTGAGCTTTCAAAAGAAAAGCAACTGGAACAATAAGGAGTGAGACCATGATAGATTTTGGGACAATTGCAACCGCGATGGTAACACCGTTTGATATAAACGGAAATATCGATTTTGCAAAGACAACGAAATTGGTAAATTATTTAATAGATAACGGTACAACAGCAATCGTGGTAGGAGGAACGACAGGAGAATCTCCTACATTAACTTCAGAAGAAAAAGTAGCGTTATATCGCCATGTCGTATCTGTTGTCGATAAAAGGGTGCCCGTAATCGCTGGAACAGGTAGCAATAATACGCATGCTTCTATTGACTTAACTAAAAAAGCAACAGAGGTTGGTGTTGATGCAGTAATGCTAGTAGCGCCGTATTATAACAAACCGAGCCAAGAAGGAATGTATCAGCACTTTAAAGCAATTGCTGAAAGCACGCCGCTTCCGGTTATGCTATATAACGTTCCAGGACGATCTATTGTACAAATCTCCGTTGATACAGTTGTTCGTTTATCAGAAATAGAAAACATTGTTGCGATTAAGGATGCAGGCGGCGATGTGTTAACAATGACAGAAATCATTGAAAAAACAGCGGACGACTTTGCAGTATACAGCGGTGATGATGGTTTAACGTTACCAGCTATGGCAGTTGGAGCGAAAGGTATCGTTTCTGTAGCATCTCATGTTATCGGAAATGAAATGCAAGAAATGATTGCGGCATTCCAAGCAGGAGAATTTAAGAAGGCGCAAAAATTACATCAATTACTTGTAAGAGTAACGGATTCATTATTTATGGCGCCAAGCCCAACTCCAGTAAAAACAGCGTTACAAATGGTTGGATTAGATGTAGGTTCTGTACGTTTACCACTTCTTCCATTAACAGAAGAAGAAAGAGTAACGTTACAATCTGTTATGCAATCTATCCCTCGTTAATAAAAAATGACCTAGTGTAGAACTAGGTCATTTTTTATTGGTATGAAAATCTTTTTTTCTCTATTCTCATCTATATGTCTTCTTATAAAAACTATATTATGCACCTGTTTAGCAGCTTCTTCATTATGTATTGCAACATGTATAAGAAAATAATCGTCCCCCTTTAAAGGAAGCAAAAATTCATAGTTATTTTAGAATAAACATTTGTATAAACGTAATAAACTATCGATTTTGTTTATTGCAGAAATTGCCTCAAATGTGATGGGAATCGAACAAAAACTACATTTTTTAGGTGTTTTTGTTCGATTCTAGAAAAATAAGTCTTGAAAATCCATATTATGAAATTAATTTAGTATTTATGGATATTTCTTCAAAATAATATGAAGTATAAAATCGAAGTAAACATAAAGGAAATACGTTCGATACTTTTGTTATAATTCCGTTCTTTTACTTTTTCTTTCGCACGATTTAACTTGTGTTCTATTTCTTGTATCAGGTATAATATGGCTAAGTAGCTTAGTACGGGTATGCTTAGCAAAATTGGTAAAAATTATAATTTGATTACATTTTCATATCATATCGAATAAGATATTTGATTTATATAATGAAAGAGAGGTGAAACCTGGTTTAAAAAATAAACAAGGACATGATATCGCATAACGGTAAGGACATTCGTCTTGGACGGTGAATATATGGTGGTTGTAGAGTTTCCCCTGGTGTCTCTGCAATTTTAGTGAAATCAGTGTTTGAAAGATTTTTAAACCAGGCAACAACATGAAGAGAAAAGAGAATGAGTCTGTTAAAGTATTTGCTCTTGGTGGAGTAGGTGAAATCGGGAAAAACATGTACTGTGTTGAAATTGATTCTGAAATCTTTATTGTAGATGCAGGATTAATGTTCCCGGGAGATGAAATGTTTGGAATTGATATCGTTATTCCTGATATTACATATTTAGTGGAAAATCAAGAGCGAGTAAAAGGTTTATTTATTACTCACGGTCATGAAGATCATATTGGTGGTATTGTTTACGTACTTCGTAAATTATCTATTCCAGTGTATGCAACGAAATTAACAGTAGGACTTATACAAGAAAAGCTGGGCGAAGCGGGTATGTTAGGTCGCGTAGACTTAAAAACAATCGATTCAAATTCAACAGTAGAGTTTAATACTACAACGGTGTCATTCTTTGGAACGACACATAGTATTCCAGATTCTGTTGGTGTTTGTTTCCATACATCAAAAGGTGCTATCGTATATACGGGAGACTTTAAATTCGATCAAACTCCAATTGGAAATAGTGGAGCGGATCTTGGAAAAATGGCGCAAATCGGAAATGAAGGCGTACTATGCTTACTATCTGATAGTACAAATGCTGAGCGTCCAGGCTATACAGGTTCTGAAAAAGAAGTTGGTGTAGAAATTTCTAAAGTGTTCTACGGAGCAGAAGGACGTATTATTGTTGCTTCATTTGCATCGAATGTACATCGTATTCAACAAGTATTTGATGCAGCTGCTGAAACAGGACGAAAAGTAGCGGTTGTAGGACGTAGTATGGTAAAAGTGGTAGATATCGCAAGACGTCTTGGGTATTTAGATGTTCCAGAGGGTATGGTTATTTCACTACAAGAAGTAGACAATTTCCCAGAGAAAAAGGTAGCTATTTTAACGACAGGTAGCCAAGGCGAACCGATGGCAGCCCTTTCTAGAATGGCAAAGCAAGCTCATAAACAGATTTCAATTCGTAAAGGTGATACGGTTATAATTGCGGCTTCTCCAATTCCGGGTAATGAAATATCTGTATCGAAAATTATTGACTTGTTATTTAGAGCTGGAGCTGAGGTTATTTATTACGGTGAAAGAAAAGTTCACGTTTCAGGTCACGGTAGCCAAGAAGAATTAAAACTAATGTTAAATTTAATGAAACCGAAATATTTTGTACCCGTACATGGTGAGTTTCGTATGCAAAAAGCACATGCATATTTAGCTGAAGATGTAGGTATTGCAAGAGAAAATATCTTTATCGTAGAAAAAGGCGATGTAATTGCTTTTGGTGACGATGAAGCAAACTTAGTTGGCAAAGTGCAAGCTGGTAATGTTTTAATTGATGGGCTAGGTGTAGGTGACGTTGGTAATATCGTTCTTCGAGATAGAAAAATGTTATCTCAAGATGGAATATTAGTAGTTGTTGTAACACTTGGTAAAGATGAAAAGAAAATTATCTCTGGTCCAGAAATCATTTCACGTGGCTTTGTATATGTTCGTGAATCCGAAGCGTTAATTGACAGATCTACAGAGATTGTACGTATGATTGTTGAGCAATCAATTAAAGAATATTCAATTGAATGGTCTATGTTAAAACAAAATATTCGTGAATTATTAGGACAATTCTTGTACGAAGAGACGAAGAGAAAGCCTATGATTTTACCGATTATTATGGAAGTATAAAAAAGGTCACCTTTACGGGTGATCTTTTTTCTTTTTTAACTCTATCGAATGAAATTTATAACTTAAGAAATAATAGTTATATACGAGTGAAAGGGGATGCGATATGACAGAACGTGATCGTTATACAAATGAAGAGAAAGAGGCTGAGCCGAAAGAAGGTGGGAAAGAAGCTTCATTAGTGGAAAAAATTCAACAGCTTGGACAAACGAATGTACCACAAATGAATGAATCGCGTATTCATTGTTTAACAATCATTGGACAGGTGGAAGGTCATGTTCAGTTGCCGCCGCAAAATAAAACAACAAAATATGAGCATATTATTCCGCAAATTGTTGCGATAGAACAAAATCCGAAAATTGAAGGCTTGCTTTTAATATTAAACACGGTCGGAGGTGACGTTGAAGCAGGGCTAGCAATTTCTGAGATGGTCGCTTCGCTTTCAAAGCCAACGGTATCACTTGTTCTGGGTGGAGGGCATTCTATCGGGGTACCAATAGCCGTTTCTACGGACTATTCATTTATTGCAGAAACTGCGACGATGACAATTCATCCTATTCGTCTAACAGGTCTTGTTATAGGTGTACCGCAAACATTTGAGTATTTAGATAAAATGCAAGAAAGAGTCATTCGATTTGTAACGAAGCATTCGAAAGTGACGGAAGATCGTTTTAAAGAGCTTATGTTTGCGAAAGGGAATCTAACGCGAGATATCGGTACGAATGTAATTGGTGGAGATGCAGTGAAGTATGGTCTTATAGATGATGTCGGTGGTATTGGAAATGCGATTCGAAAATTAAACGAATTAATAGATGCTCGCGGGAATGATAGTGCAGAAGGGACAATGCTACAATGATTTTATATACAATTATGCCAGAGCAACTTGTGTATCCAGTTGATTATTCACAATGTGAAAGTCAAAAAGTCGTAAATATAAACGGTGTTGAATTAATGGTTTCTGAAGAAGAACGTGGGGGTTATTCGATTGTGCGGGTGTTAAGTACGGACCCGCTTCACTACTTAGAGTTTGAGCCCGGCCAGCAAATAACCTTTTAGTAAAAAGAAGGATTTTGTTTAGAAGCTATGGTATAATATAAAAAACAAGACGGTTGAGCAGCCATGAGAGGGCTGCTTTCTTCTGTTTATTTAACATTTTACAAGAAGTGTAAAAATAGAAGATATAAAGACCTGAAAAAAATAGAGAAAACAGACATATAAGTGGAGTTTTTTAGGGGTTTTACTTATATGTAGAACACGAGGTGAAGAAATGGCAAAACAAAAGCAAAGAGGGACGAAGGCAAAGGCAAGACGTACGATAAAGCCAACTTTGTATTATGAAATCGTCGGTTTAACTCTTTTTGCACTTTCAATCATTACGATTTTACAGCTAGGTGTTGTAGGGAAATCGTTTGTGTTATTTTTTCGCTTCTTCTTTGGTGAGTGGTACATAATTGGTGTGTTAGGTGTAATAGCTTTATCCGTTTCGTTCGTTATAAAACGTGGATGGCCGAATCTATTAAATAAACGGTTAATTGGTTTTTATTTAATAGTATTGGCGATATTAATGTTTAGCCATATTACATTATTTAACCTTCTTACGAAAGACGGGGCAGTGCAAAATACTTCTGTTATTGTGAGTACGAAAGATAATTTCTTTCTTGAAATGAAAAAAGGACCAGATAGTGTTCATTTAGGTGGTGGCATGTTTGGTGCGCTTATGTTTGCTACATGTTACTTCTTGTTTGACGAAGTAGGAGCTTATATCATTGGTATTATTTTAGTTATTCTCGGTATACTTTGTATAACAAATAAGCATATTGGAGAAGTGTTAGCTCCAGTTGGTAGAATTCTTAGAAGTCAATTTCAAGTGATGCAAGGGGATTATAAAGATTGGAGAGCCAAAAGAACGGCTGAACAAACAGAAAAGAAAAAAACAACAAGAAGCACAAGGAGCAAACGTGCTGCAGAACAAGAAGAAATTATTGAGCCGATGGAAGAAATCTCAATTGATCCTCCAATTATTTCAAATTTCACTGAGAATTATCCTGTAAATGAAGAAGAGGATAAACGAATTGAAGTAGAGCAAGAAGAGTTAATCACTTCACCGTCTATCGAAGAGGCTCCGCCAATTGAAGAGCCGAAGAAAAAGCGTGGAGAAAAAATCGTTGAATCGCTAGAGGGGGAAACGCAAGCACCTCCTATGCAATTTTCAAATGTAGAAAATAAAGATTACAAGCTTCCTGCACTTGATATATTGAAATTTCCAAAGAATAAACAAGTTACAAATGAAAATGCGGAAATTTATGAGAACGCTCGTAAATTAGAACGTACATTCCAAAGTTTTGGTGTGAAAGCGAAAGTAACAAAAGTACATAGAGGTCCTGCGGTTACGAAGTATGAGGTGTACCCTGATATGGGGGTAAAAGTAAGCAAAATTGTCAGTTTAAGTGATGATTTAGCGCTTGCTTTAGCTGCAAAGGACATCCGTATTGAAGCACCAATTCCCGGGAAATCAGCTGTAGGGATTGAAGTTCCGAACTCAGAAGTTTCTATGGTAACACTTAGGGAAGTTCTTGATTCTAAAGCTAATAATCATCCAGAAGAGAAGTTGTTAATTGGTCTTGGACGAGATATTACAGGTGAAGCTGTATTAGCTCGATTAAATAAAATGCCCCATTTGCTCGTAGCTGGTGCGACAGGTAGCGGGAAGAGTGTATGTATTAACGGTATTATTGTTAGTATTTTAATGCGTGCAAAACCACATGAAGTAAAATTAATGATGATTGATCCGAAAATGGTAGAGTTAAATGTATATAACGGTGTGCCTCATTTGTTAACGCCAGTTGTAACTGATCCGAAAAAAGCATCGCAAGCATTGAAAAAAGTTGTGAGTGAGATGGAACGTCGTTATGAATTATTTGCTCATAGTGGTACACGTAATATTGAAGGGTATAATGACTATATTAAAGAACATAATAGTCAATCAGAAGCGAAACAGCCCGAATTACCGTATATTGTAGTAATTGTAGACGAGTTAGCAGATTTAATGATGGTTGCTTCGTCTGATGTAGAGGATGCGATTATGCGTTTAGCGCAAATGGCGCGTGCTGCTGGTATTCATTTAATTATTGCAACGCAGCGTCCATCAGTTGATGTTATTACGGGAGTTATTAAAGCGAATATTCCATCACGTATTGCATTCGCTGTATCTTCCCAAACAGATTCTCGTACAATTCTTGACGGCGGTGGTGCAGAGAAACTACTAGGTCGTGGAGATATGCTGTTTATACCGATTGGTGCATCAAAGCCTGTACGTGTACAAGGTGCATTTTTATCAGATGATGAAGTTGAGAGAGTTGTAGAATATGTTATTGGCCAGCAAAAAGCGCAATATCAAGAAGATATGATCCCACAAGATGTTCCTGATACAAAGCAGGAAGTAGAAGATGAATTATATGATGAAGCAGTTCAGCTCGTAGTGGAAATGCAAACAGCATCTGTTTCTATGTTGCAACGTAGGTTTAGAGTTGGTTATACGCGAGCAGCCCGTTTAATTGATGCAATGGAAATGAATGGTGTAGTAGGTCCGTATGAAGGTAGTAAACCACGAGAAGTGCTCATTAATGATGTACAAGAAAAAAGTTCATAAAAAAAGCCTAATTGTTTTTACAATTAGGCTTTTTTATATGCTGGTTTTGTTATATACTATATTCAGCAGTTAAGAAAGGGCTTACATTCAAAGTGATTCTTTAGAATACGAATACTTTGATGTGGTTTTTTGTGAACGTTCGATATTTAATGTAGAAAAATGTTAAATTTTGTTGACACGTATGGGAGCAAGTGGTAAGATTACTTCGAAAAGAATCACTGCCTCATATAATCTTGGAGATAAGGTCCATAAGTTTCTACCTGGCAACCATGAATTGCTAGACTATGAGGGGAAAAGTGTGTAACAAAGGATGTAAGAGATCTTTGTGCCGAACTTTTTCTCGAAATGAGGAATGTTTATGGTGCAAAGTTTTTTTTATGCAGTAAAGAGTGAAAATTTCATCTTAAAAAATTATTAATATTTATTCGACAATTAAGCTTATTTTTAGTATTTAGTAATTTTATTATGTTGTAAGTTGAAAAAAGAGAAAAGAAGTCTTACATCAGAGGTCGAATAATTGAAATGCGGGGGAGTCTTATGTCAGTAAAATCCGATAGTCGTCACCTATATTTACGGGTGATTGATCACATCAAAGAAAAAATTAAAGATGGAGCTTACAAAGAAAGACAGAAGTTACCATCAGAGTTTGATTTAGCGAAAGAGCTTGGTGTAAGTAGGGCGACTTTAAGGGAAGCACTGCGTATTTTAGAAGAAGAAAATGTTGTCATTCGTAGACATGGTGTAGGAACATTTGTAAATGCAAAGCCATTATTTTCTTCAGGGATTGAACAACTTTCTAGCATTACAGATATGATTTCTAGTGTGGGGAAAACACCAGGAACTATCTTTTTATCATCATCTACAACAAGTTTAACAGAAGAAGAAAAAGAGAAGTTTAATAGTGAAGATGGTTTTAATGCAGTAATGATTGAGCGTGTGCGTACAGCAGATGGGGAACCTGTTGTATATTGTATCGATAAACTTGCAAAAGAAATATTGCCGGATTTATCGGGATATAATGAAGAATCATTACTAACGGTGATACATAATAACACGCATAAGCGCATAACATATGCGGTTGCTCACATTGAGCCAATTGGCTATCATCCGAAAATCTCACCGATTTTAGAATGTGAACCGGAAACGGCACTGCTAGTTTTAAAACAAATGCACTATGATCAAAATGATGAGCCAATCTTATATTCTATCAATTACTTTAGAGCTGACAAGTTTAGCTTCCACGTACTAAGAAAACGTATGTAGGTGAGTTCCTTTTTAGGGAGGTGACAGCAAGAAGTTAGGGACAGCAGCGTATAAAAAAATAGACAATTCATTTCAGGAGGGGTTTCTAGTATGAAGAAAAAAACAGGTCTTTTATTATCATTAACATTAGCAGCAAGTGCGGTTTTAGGTGCATGTGGTAACTCGGATAAAGCAAGTAGCGACAAAAAGGGTGACAAAGATTTTAAAGTGGGTATGGTTACAGATGTTGGGGGCGTTGATGACAAATCATTCAACCAATCTTCTTGGGAAGGATTAAAAAAGTTTGGTAAAGATAATGGATTAAAAGAAAAGACAAATTATCGTTACCTACAGTCTGAAAAAGAAGCAGATTATATTCCAAACTTAAAGAAATTTTCAAAAGATAAGTATGATTTATCTTTCGGAATTGGTTATAAATTAGAAGGTGCAATTAAAGAAGTTGCAAAAGAATCTCCAAAACAACAATTCGCAATCGTTGATACGGTTGTAGATGCACCGAACGTAACAAGTATTACATTTAAAGATCATGAAGGATCATTCCTTGTAGGTGCGGTAGCAGCTATGTCAACAAAATCAAATAAAGTAGGATTTGTTGGTGGAATGAAGAGTGATTTAATTAGTAAATTCGAAAATGGATTTAAAGCTGGTGCAAAGGCAGTAAATCCAAACATTGAAATTGTATCTGAATATGCGGAAGCATTTGATAAACCTGAAAAAGGTACAGTTCTTGCATCAGCAATGTATGGTCAAGGTGTAGATGTAATTTATCATGCTGCTGGTGGTACAGGAAACGGCGTGTTCACTGAAGCGAAAAACCGTAAGAAAAAAGGTGAAAATGTTTGGGTAATTGGTGTTGACCGTGACCAAAACCAAGAAGGTATGCCTGAAAACGTAACATTAACTTCAATGGTAAAGCGTGTAGATATCGCTGTTGAAAAAGTAGCACAAGAAGCAAAAGACGGTAAATTACAAGGCGGTAAAATAGAAGCGTTTGGCTTAAAAGATGACGGTGTTGGTATCGCAAAAACAACTGACAACGTGAAAAAAGTTAACCCTGAAATCTTAACAAAAGTAGAAGAGTTTGAAAAGAAAATTACAGCTGGTGAAATTAAAGTACCAGCTACAGATAAAGAGTATAAAGAATATGAAGCTTCTCTAAAAAAATAAATAGAGAAATAGCAAAGGTTAGTTCATAGAACTAACCTTTGTATGTATAAAACTTCCGAATTGCTTAATAAGTTAATAGTGTAATAGGGGAATGTTCCCTGTTAAAAGGAGGAACACAATGGAATACGTAATTGAGATGAATAACATTACGAAAGTATTCCCAGGCATTGTAGCGAATGATGATATTACGCTGCAAGTAAAGCAGGGAGAAATACATGCTTTACTTGGAGAAAATGGTGCAGGGAAATCCACATTAATGAATGTACTATTTGGTTTGTACCAACCAGAACAAGGTGAAATTAAAATTAAAGGAAAACCTGTAAAAATTACAAATCCAAATATAGCAAATGACCTTGGTATTGGAATGGTCCATCAGCACTTTATGCTTGTTCATAATTTTACAGTTACAGAGAATATTATTCTCGGAAACGAACCGAAGAAAAAAGGGAAAATTGCTGTTGACGAAGCTGCTAAAGAAATTCAAAAATTGTCTGAACAATATGGTTTAGCTGTAGATCCATATGCAAAAATACAGGATATTTCAGTTGGTATGCAACAGCGTGTTGAAATTTTAAAAACACTTTACCGCGGAGCGGAAATTTTAATATTTGATGAACCGACGGCAGTGTTAACACCACAAGAAATTCATGAGCTAATTCAAATTATGAAAAAGCTTGTGCAAGAAGGAAAATCTATTGTTCTTATTACACATAAGTTGAAAGAAATTATGGAAGTTTGCGATCGTTGTACGATTATTCGTAAAGGAAAAGGGATTGGAACGGTTGACGTTGCAAATACGGATGAACATAAACTTGCAGAATTAATGGTCGGACGTCAAGTGAATTTTAAAACAGAAAAAATAGACGCTAAGCCAAAAGAAGAGGTACTTTCAATTGCAAATCTTGTTGTTCAAGATGCGCGTCAATTACCTGCTGTAAAAGGCCTTGACTTAACTGTTCGTGCGGGGGAAATTGTTGGTATTGCAGGGATTGATGGAAATGGACAAAGTGAATTAATAGAAGCAATTACTGGTTTACGAAAAGTTGAGTCAGGTTCTATTGCAATTAAAGGGAAAGAAATAACGAATTGGCCTGTTAGAAGAATCACAGAAGAAGGAATTGGTCATATTCCAGAAGACCGTCATAAGCACGGATTAGTTCTTGATTTTTCTGTTAGAGATAATATCGTTCTGCAAACGTACTATAAAAATCCATTTTCAAAGAAAGGGATTTTGAATTTTAGTAAAATTACAGAAAAAGCAAAGGCGCTTATTGAACAGTTTGATGTACGTACACCGAGCGAACAAACATTAGCACGCGCTCTATCTGGTGGAAATCAGCAAAAAGCAATTATTGCACGTGAAGTAGATCGTGATCCAGATTTATTAATTGCGGCACAGCCAACACGTGGTTTAGATGTAGGAGCAATTGAATTTATTCATAAGAGATTAATAGAACAAAGGGATAAAGGAAAAGGAGTACTACTTTTATCACTAGAGTTAGAGGAAATCTTAAATGTTAGTGACCGAATTGCTGTTATTTATGAAGGAGAAATTGTAGCAATAGTTGATGCGAAAGAAACGAATGAACAACAGCTTGGATTGTTAATGGCTGGAGGAACAAAGAAGGAGCAGGTGAGTACAAATGGCTAAAAAACTTTTAACAGAACGAACGATAAATATTTTAGTCCCAGTACTATCCGTTATTTTCGGCTTACTTGTCGGAGCAATTGTAATGTTAGTTAGTGGCTATGACCCAATTGTTGGTTATAGTGCACTTTGGACAGGAATGTTCGGCAGTTCAAGTGCAATTGGTGAAACGCTTCGTACAATGATACCGCTTATTCTTGCTGGCTTATCGGTGGCGTTTGCATTTCGTACAGGTTTATTTAATATCGGAGTAGAAGGTCAATTGTTAGTTGGTTGGCTTGCAGCGGTTTGGTTCGGTTATGCAGTTTCGCTACCAGCTGTTCTTCACATTCCATTATCTATTTTATTTGCAGCATTAGTGGGCGGAATATGGGGATTCATTCCTGGATATTTAAAAGGCAAGTTTCAAGTTAATGAGGTTATTGTAACAATTATGATGAACTATATTGCATTATATGTAACATATGACATCATTAAGCGCTTTTTACATGAGGGTAATGATAAAACATACGATATTAAAGAGAGTGCGTCATTATCTTCAGACTGGCTTGCTTCCATTACTGATGGTTCACGCCTTCACTGGGGAATTATTGTGGCTATTTTAGTAGCTATCTTAATGTGGTTCTTATTAGATCGAACAACTTTAGGTTATGAATTAAAGTCGGTAGGTTTTAATCAACATGCTTCTCAATATGCAGGTATGAAAGTTTCTCGTAATGTAGTATTCTCCATGACAATTGCTGGTGCATTTGCGGGAATTGGTGGCGCGATGGAAGGATTAGGAACATTCCAAAGTATGACAGCAATGTCTTCGTTTACAGGAGTAGGATTTGACGGGATTGCCGTAGCCTTACTTGGAGGGAACAATCCGTTTGGTATTATCCTTTCAGCTTTATTATTTGGTGGTTTAAAAAGTGCTTCCCCTCAAATGAACTTTGAGGCAGATGTACCATCAGAGCTTATTAACGTAATTATTGCATGTATCATCTTCTTTGTTGCATGTAGTTATGTGTTAAGATGGGCGCTTACACGCATGAGCAAGGAGGGGAAATAAATGAGCTTTTTAGATATATTAGCCATTCTTGTGACGGGTACGTTATATACATCAGCACCTATAATTTTTACAGCACTAGGTGGTGTATTTAGTGAACGATCGGGTGTTGTAAATATAGGATTAGAAGGACTAATGCTATTTGGTGCATTTATTGGAGTTGTTACAAACTTATTAATGGGTGATACTTGGGGAACGATGACTCCTTGGATTGCATTATTATTTGCGGCAATTGGTAGTGGGTTATTTGCATTACTTCATGCGGTAGCTTCTATTACATTCCGAGCGGATCAAGTTGTAAGTGGTGTAGCGATTAACTTCTTATCTCTTGGTTTAACAGTATTTGCAATTAAGAAGATTTTTGATAAAGGGCAAACTGACTTTATTCAGTATCGTATTGAAAAGATTGACATTCCAGGTCTTTCGGATATTCCGGTTTTAGGAAAAATATTCTTCTCAAACGTACCAATAACGTCGTATATTGCCATTATTTTAGCATTCGTTGTTTGGTATGTTATTTATAAAACACCGTTCGGTCTTCGATTGCGTGCTGTTGGTGAACACCCAATGGCAGCGGACACGATGGGGATTAACGTATATAAAATGCGCTATATCGGAGTTTGTATATCGGGAGTGTTTGCTGGGATTGGTGGAGCGATTTTTGCAATGTCAATTTCTAATAACTTCTCAGGGGCAACTATTACAGGACAAGGGTTCCTAGCTTTAGCTGCTATGATCTTTGGGAAGTGGAATCCACTAGGTGCATTAGGTGCAGCGCTATTCTTTGGTTTTGCGCAATCATTAAGTGTAACAGGTGGAACAATTCCTGTATTAGATCAAATTCCGAGTGTTTTATTAACGATATTACCGTATGTATTCACAATATTAGCACTTGTTGGTTTTGTAGGTCGTTCTGAAGCTCCGAAAGCATTAGGAACTCCTTATGAAAAAGGAAAACGATAAGTATAAAAAAGCTCGCACATTAGTGCGGGCTTTTTTACATAGACTATATTTAATACGGAATTTTACTATGTTCCTTACATATTACAGTTTTTAGAAAGGGGCTAATGTAAGTATAGTGAGGAAGAAAAGTTGATTTTTCATTTCTAAAAACTGTATATTGAAGAGGAATATTCCTATATACGTAAAGGAGGGCTATAAATGAAACTGATGGAACAACAGTTACATGAGTTAGGTGGTTTACGAGTACATATTATTCCAACTGATAAATATAAAACAAATACATTTGTATTTCGTTTTAAAGCACCTTTAAATGAGGAGACGGTGACAGAGCGTGCCCTATTGCCATACGTATTGCAAAGTGCGACAGAAAAGCTTCCTTCTGTAATTCGTCTTCGTCAATATTTAGAAGAATTATACGGATCTTCTTTGGCGGTAGATGTGAGTAAAAAGGGAGAAGACCATATCATCTCTATTTATGTAGACATTGCAAATGAAGTATATTTACATGATGCACCACCGTTATTTGAAAAAGCGCTTTCTATGTTATCGGATATAGTTTTACATCCAGCAACAGAGGGGAACAGTTTTTTACCTTCTATTGTAGAAAGTGAAAAGAGAGCGCTCTTGCAACGAATTGAAGCGACTTATGATGATAAAATGCGTTATGCAAACGAGCGTTTAATTGAAGAAATGTGCAAAGTAGAACCGTATCGTTTAAGCGCAAATGGAAAAAAAGAGAGTGTTTCTTCTATTACTAATGAAAGTTTGTATCAATATTATCAAAAAGTGTTAGCTGAAGATGAGATGGATCTATATATTATTGGTGATATTTCAGAAAACGCAGTTGATCTTGTAAGTAAGTACTTTTCTATTTCAGCGCGTCCTGTAAGGGAAAGAAATGTACTTCTTCATAAGAGAAATAATGAAGAAAAAGAAGTTGTGGAAAAACAAGAATTAAAACAAAGTAAATTACACATCGGTTATCGTACATTTATTACGTATAAAGACGAAGATTATTTTGCACTGCAATTGTTCAATGGATTGTTTGGAGGATTTTCTCATTCGAAGTTATTCGTTAATGTTCGTGAAAAAAATAGTTTAGCGTACTATGCAGCATCCCGCTTTGAAAGTCATAAAGGCTTATTATTTGTCATGTCAGGGATTGAAGCGAAAAATTATGAAAAAGCGGTAGAGATTATTAAAGAGCAAATGCTTGCAATGCAAAATGGTGATTTTTCTGAAGAAGAGATGCAACAAACGAAAAGTGTCATTCAAAATCAAATATTAGAAGCAATTGATACACCACGCGGATTTGTGGAAATGCTGTATCATGGTATTATTTCAGACCGTACGCGTCCGGTTGAAGAATGGCTTACAGGCATTGAAAGTGTGACGAAAGAAGAGATTGTGAAAGTTGCTAAAAATATTGAACTAGATACAATTTACTTTTTACATGGAACGGAGGGAGAATAAATGGAGAAAATTGTTTATGAGCAATTGAAAGAGACACTCTATTATGAAAAACTTCCTAATGGATTAGATGTATATATTTTACCGAAGCAAGGATTTAACAAAACATTTGCAACGTTTACGACAAAATATGGTTCTGTGGATAATACATTCGTACCACTAGGTAAAGAAGAAATGATTCGTGTGCCTGATGGGATTGCTCATTTTCTTGAGCATAAACTATTTGAAAAAGAAGATCACGATGCTTTCCAATTGTTTAGTAAACAAGGGGCATCGGCAAATGCTTTCACATCTTTCACAAGAACAGCTTACCTTTTTTCATGTACATCAAATGTAGAACAAAATTTAAATACATTGTTAAACTTCGTACAAGAGCCTTACTTCTCTGAAAAAACAGTTGAAAAAGAGAAGGGTATTATCGGGCAAGAAATTCAAATGTATCAAGATAATCCAGATTGGCGCTTATACTTTGGATTAATTGATAGCTTGTTTGTAAAGCACCCGATTAAAATTGATATTGCAGGTACAATCGAGTCTATTAGTAAAATTACGAAAGACCTACTATATGAATGTTATGAAACGTTTTATCATCCAAGTAATATGTTGATGTTTGTTGTAGGTGCAATTGATCCAGAGAAAACGATGGATTTGATACGTGAAAATCAAGCAAAAAAAGATTATAAAAACCAACCGGAAATAGTGCGTTCATTTGAAGAAGAACCAGATGAGGTAAATGAAAAGAAGAAAATTATTTCAATGCCTGTACAAACACCGAAATGTTTAGTCGGTATTAAAGCGACAAACTTAAAAGAAAAAGGGGAAGCCCTTTTAAAACAAGAAATTGCGCTTACGTTACTTTTAGATTATTTATTTGGGAAAAGTTCCGTTCATTACGAATCTTTATATAATGAAGGACTCATTGATGATTCGTTCTCGTATGATTATACGGAAGAGAATAACTTCGGTTTTGCAATGGTTGGCGGCGATACGAAGCAACCTGATGAGCTGGAAGAGCGTTTGAAAGGTATTTTATTAAACACAAATTATGATCAATTAGATGAGGCAGCACTAGAGCGAGTAAAGAAAAAGAAAATAGGTGGCTTTTTACGCTCCTTGAATTCACCGGAATATATTGCAAATCAATTTACACGATATGCGTTTAATGAATCGAGTCTGTTTGAGGCATTGACTGTATTAGAGAGTCTAACGGTTCAAGATTTACAAGAAGTAGCCCAATTACTATTATCAGAAGAGAAAATGAGTGTTTGTCAAGTTTTACCAAAAAAATAAAGGATTTCATAATAATACCCTCATCTTATCATTGATAAATTGTAAGATGAGGGTATTATTTATTTATAAGAAAAAGATTTTGTTGAGATAAGAGAGGAATTTTATGAAAAAGTATGCATTAGTAACTGGGGGAAGTGGAGGGATTGGCTCTGCTATTTCAAAACAATTAATTCAAGATGGATATACAGTGTATGTTCATTATAATAACAGTGAAGAGAAAGTGAATGAGTTGCAGAAAGAATGGAGTGAAGTGATTCCTGTTCAAGCGAATTTAGCTTCCAGTGACGGGGCGGAGCGATTGTGGGCACAAATTGAACACCCTCTTGATGTTATCGTATATGCAGCTGGGAAGAGTATCTTTGGACTCGTAACAGATGTAACGAACGATGAATTGAATTATATGGTAGAACTTCAAGTGAAGAGCATCTATAAACTATTATCAATGGCACTCCCATCTATGATTCAGCGGAGAAGCGGTAATATTGTACTTGTTTCGTCTATATGGGGACAAATTGGTGCATCATGTGAAGTGCTTTACTCGATGGTAAAAGGTGCGCAAAATTCATATGTGAAAGCTTTAGCAAAAGAAGTTTCATTAAGTGGATTAAGAGTTAACGCGGTGGCGCCAGGTGCAATTGAAACAGAAATGTTAAGTGTATTTTCAGAAGAGGATAAGAATGAAATTGCTGAAGAGATTCCGTTAGGACGATTAGGACTACCAGAAGAAGTAGCAAAAACAGTGTCATTTCTCGTATCACCAGGTGCATCTTACATAACTGGGCAAATTATTGGAGTAAATGGCGGTTGGCATTGTTAAAAAAAATTCTTACATAAAAAATAAAAAACTGTGCAAATTAAGCATGATTCTATTACTAAGTAGTGAGGTGCTTACACATGTCAGTTTTAGATAATTTTGATCAATGGAAGAGCTTTTTAGGAGAACGTTTAGAGCAAGCATCAGGAAAAGGTCTTGATGGTGGTGCTGTATCAGACATGGCATTCCGTGTTGGTGATTATTTAGCAAATGAAGTAGAAGCGCGCAACGATCAAGAGAAATTATTGTCTGAGCTATGGAAAGTTGCTGATGAACAAGAGCAACATACAATCGCAAACTTAATGGTAAAGTTTGTACAACATAAGTAAAAAATAGAGAGGAGATTCTCCTCTCTATTTTTTTTGTATAATAATAACGCGGGATAGATTATACATTTAGCTTCCCTATTAAGGTGAAATCATATAATATAGTACGTAGGTGTAAAGTAAGCAAGGGGAGTGATCTTGGATGATTGAATGGTATTTTGAATATGAAATACATAAAAACCGACCTGGCTTGCTTGGTGACGTTTCTTCGTTAATCGGTATGCTCGGCATTAATATTGTCACAATTAATGGTGTAGATAATGCACGACGTGGATTACTCCTTATGTGTGATAATCAAGAGCAAATCTCTAGACTTGAATCAATTTTAAATACGATGGATAACATAACGGTAACGAAATATCGTCCGCCAAAGCTAAGAGATAAGCTAGCGGTTAGACATGGTAGGTACATACAACGGGATGCAGATGATAAGAAGACATTTCGTTTTGTGCGTGATGAATTAGGATTACTTGTAGACTTTATGGCTGAAATAATGAAAAAAGAAGGTCATAAACTAATCGGGATACGAGGAATGCCTCGTGTCGGAAAAACAGAATCCATTGTTGCCGCAAGTGTTTGTGCAAATAAAAGATGGTTATTTGTATCATCTACTCTTATTAAGCAAACTGTTCGTAGTCAATTGATTGAAGATGAGTATAGCGACGACAATATTTTCATCTTAGATGGAATCGTGTCAACAAAGCGTGCTAACGAAAGGCATTGGCAGCTTGTTCGTGAAATTATGAGATTGCCTGCGACAAAAGTTGTGGAACATCCTGACGTATTTGTGAGTCAGTCAGAATACACGTTGGATGATTTTGATTATATTATCGAGTTGCGTAACGATTATGATGAAGAAATTCAATATAATTTAGTAGATGAAATTGAGCAAGGTACGCAAAATAATTTCTCTATGTTTGACTTTTAAAGAAATATTGAGGTGTTAGTAGTGACAGAATTAGGACAAAAGCTGAAAGAAGCAAGAGGAACGAAAGGCTTGTCTATTGATCAGCTGCATGAGATTACAAAAATTCAAAAGCGCCATTTAGTAGCGATTGAGGAAGGCAATTATGATGTATTGCCAGGAGCTTTTTATGCGCGTGCATTCATTAAACAATACGCAGATGCGGTTGGATTAAATGGAGAGGAACTGCTTGTAGAGTATCAGAGTACGATACCACAATCTGAAAAACGCGACGTTCCACAAGTATCAACTGGACAAAAAACACAAGAAACAATGCAAAAATCTTCATCTTGGC
Organism: Bacillus thuringiensis; assembly: GCF_001455345.1. Taxonomy (GTDB): domain Bacteria; phylum Bacillota; class Bacilli; order Bacillales; family Bacillaceae_G; genus Bacillus_A; species Bacillus_A thuringiensis_N. Next base: position 3,705,487 of record NZ_CP013274.1, on the reverse strand, counting down.
CAATTGCAGATCATATGCCGAAAATCTTAGTTGCGCTGTTAGTAATCGCAGTTGGAGTGGTAATTTGGTTTGTGTTTCAAGCGTTAACTGGAAAAGATGATGAGAAAGTTCCGAATGCTCAAAGTGAGAAAATTGAAGTTAAAAAAGCGGAAAACTCTCCGTTAGATACGAAGAAAGATGAAGCGAAAGCGGAAGAGCCGAAAAAGGAAGAACCGAAAAAAGAAGAGCCAAAGAAAGAGGAACCGCCAGCACAGCCAACTGGACAACAAGAAGTGAAAGTAGTTGGAACAACTGGTAAAGTATCTACTTTGGAAATTCATAATAATAAAACATTAGAACTGGAAATATCGGGTAAAGGTGCGAGTTATGTAGATGTTAAAGATGATGCGGGGAATGTAATTCTAAACACTACAGTACAAGAGGGCCAAATAGAAAAACATGATGTATCAACAATAAAAGAAGTGCGACTTAATATTGGAAATGCAACGAATGTTGAAGTTAAACTGAATGGCCAAGTGGTCGCTTACCCATTGGATCCAGAAAAAGAACTTCACCAAAGATTGGTGATAAAAAACCAAGGGATAGAGCAACCTGCACAATAACAGTCATCGCTTCGATGACTTTTTTCAATGAACAAATGTTTTTGATATGATGGAGGAATAGCTGTGAATTTACCAAATAAAATTACAATATCTAGAATCTGCTTAATTCCAATTTTTATGGTAATTATGTTAGCACCCTTTGATTGGGGTTCATACACAATTGGTGATGTTGATTTACCAATTCAACATTTAGTAGGAGCACTTATCTTTATTATTGCTTCGGCTACAGATTGGATTGATGGACATTACGCAAGAAAGTATAATCTTGTAACGAATTTAGGGAAGTTTCTTGACCCGTTAGCTGATAAATTACTTGTTTCAGCAGCACTTATTACGTTAGTTGAGATGCAATACGTACCTGCTTGGATCGTTATTGTAATTATAAGCCGTGAGTTTGCGGTAACTGGTTTACGTCTTGTACTTGCTGGGACAGGAGAAGTAGTGGCGGCAAATCAGCTAGGGAAAATTAAGACATGGACACAAATTATTGCGATCGCAGCATACTTATTACACGATGTACCTTTAAATTTAATCCATATTCCGGTAGCTGATATCTTTATATGGATTGCATTAATTTTTACTGTTATTTCAGGATGGGATTATTTCTGGAAAAATAGAGAAGCTTTTGTAAACTCAAAATAGAAGTTTATGGGGGAATTGGGATGAATGCTGAAATTATTGCGGTTGGAACTGAATTATTACTTGGACAAATTGCAAATACAAATGCCCAGTTTTTATCTGAGAAGTTAGCTTCAATTGGAATTAATGTGTACTACCATACTGTAGTTGGAGATAATAACAAACGATTACAGCAGGCGATTGAAGTTGCGGAAGAACGTGCTGACATGCTTATTTTCACAGGTGGATTAGGTCCGACAAAAGATGATCTGACGAAAGAAACGATATCTTCTTGTTTGGGTGGAGAGCTTGTGTATGATGAAAAAGCATTAGCCTCAATAAGCGATTACTTTAAGCGTACAGGCCGCGAATTCACGGAGAATAATAAAAAGCAGGCGCTCGTTTTGGATGGAGCAACTGTATTTGCGAATGATCACGGTATGGCACCTGGTATGGGGTTAGATAAGAACGGAAAAGTTTATATTTTATTACCAGGACCACCAAAAGAGATGAAGCCGATGTATGTAAGTTATGTAGAGCCTTTTTTATGTAACTTTACAACAGGAGAAAACATTTATTCTCGTGTGCTTCGTTTCTTCGGTATTGGGGAGTCCCAATTAGAGGTGAAAGTTCAAGATTTAATTGATGGACAAACAAACCCAACAATCGCCCCGCTAGCAAATGATGGAGAAGTGACATTACGTTTAACCGCTAAGCATCAAAATGTTAGCGAAGCGGAGAAACTAATTCAACATGTGGAAGATTTGATTTTAGAAAGAGTAGGAGAATTTTTCTACGGATATGACCAAGAATTTTTGCATTATAAGGCAATTGAGTTATTGAAGAGAAAAGGGTTAACCTTAGCATGTGCAGAAAGTTTAACAGGTGGTCTTTTTGGAAATCAAGTAACTGAAAATGCTGGTGTTTCTTCTGTATTTAAAGGCGGTGTCATTTGTTATCATAATGATGTGAAGCAACATGTTTTACGTGTGCCTGAAGAAGTGTTGCATACTGATGGTGCAGTTAGTAAAGAATGTGCTCGTTATCTTGCTGAAAATGTTAAGGATTTATTAAAAGCGGATATCGGAATTAGTTTCACTGGGGTAGCAGGGCCAGATGCTTCAGAACAGAAAGAGCCAGGAACAGTATTTGTTGGATTAGCGATTAAAGGTGAACAAACTGCAGTCTTTCCTCTTAATTTAAGTGGAAGTCGTCAACAAATTAGAGAACGATCAGCAAAATATGGATTTTATCATTTATATAAAAAGCTAGAAGAGATATAAGTTTCTTCTAGCTTTTTTTATAGTTAAATTCCGCATTTATGTAATGGAAAATAAAAAAATCGAATAAATGTTCGATTTTTGTTGGCAAATTGAATTGAAAATAGGTATAATAAGATTAGCAATTCAGTTAAGGAGGAATTTTGAATGAGTGATCGTCAAGCGGCATTAGATATGGCGTTAAAACAAATAGAGAAGCAATTCGGTAAAGGTTCAATTATGAAATTAGGAGAACAAGCGGAGCGTAGAGTTTCTACAATTTCAAGTGGTTCTTTAGCACTTGATGTGGCACTAGGGGTAGGCGGATACCCACGTGGTCGTATTATTGAAATTTACGGACCTGAAAGTTCAGGTAAAACAACAGTTTCATTACACGCAATCGCTGAAGTACAGCGTCAAGGTGGACAAGCAGCGTTCATTGATGCGGAGCATGCGATGGATCCTGTCTATGCACAAAAATTAGGCGTTAACATAGATGAATTACTATTATCACAGCCTGATACAGGGGAGCAAGGTTTAGAAATCGCAGAAGCTCTTGTACGAAGTGGTGCGGTTGATATTATTGTAATTGACTCTGTAGCAGCTCTTGTACCGAAAGCGGAGATCGAAGGAGACATGGGTGACTCACACGTAGGTTTACAAGCTCGTTTAATGTCTCAAGCACTTCGTAAACTTTCAGGTGCAATCAATAAATCAAAAACAATCGCAATCTTTATTAACCAAATTCGTGAAAAAGTTGGGGTTATGTTCGGAAACCCAGAAACAACTCCAGGTGGTCGTGCGCTGAAATTCTATTCAACTGTCCGTCTTGAAGTACGTCGTGCGGAGCAATTAAAGCAAGGTAACGACATCGTTGGTAATAAAACGAAAGTAAAAGTAGTTAAGAATAAAGTGGCACCACCATTCCGTGTTGCTGAAGTTGATATTATGTACGGAGAAGGTATTTCAAGAGAAGGTGAAATCTTAGATATGGCTTCTGAACTTGATATCGTTCAAAAGAGTGGTGCTTGGTACTCTTATAATGAAGAGCGTTTAGGGCAAGGTCGTGAAAATTCGAAGCAATTCTTAAAAGAGAATACGGATTTAAGAGAGGAAATTGCCTTCTTTGTTCGTGATCATCACGGAATTGGTGAAGATTCTGGTGTGGAAGACACGGAAGATTCAACTCTTCAAGATTAAAAAATAAAAGACACGGGTCCCGTGTCTTTTATTTTTTACCTTCTATTAAAGAGGTATCTATCGTAGTGGTTAAAATATTTTTTTGACTCAAATGGGATGTGTAAAGAGGAATATTCATACGTTTTAAGGGAATAAAATGGTATTTACTAAGGTTTTCCAGGAAAATATGCTATTAATTTTTCAAATTCAGATAACATTCAGGACTGAAGGTAAAGAAAGTAAAAGTAGACAACGCTTGACAATGAAAATTACGATAGATACAATGAGAATGTATATTTTTTCTTATATACGATATACTCTTCTCAAGAAGAGAAGTAATATTCGGAGTAAGGTTTAAATCTTACCGAAATAATAATATGACATTTTAATTGTGAAATGAAGAAAGTCCCTTAAAAAAGCGGGACGACGGTCTTTGCTGTATGTTGTAATCAATGTACATGCCGACAGTCTTTTTTCATTCATAGCAAGGGGAGGTGAAATCATGACGAGTACAGTTTGGATACTCATCTCCATTTTGCTTGCAACAGTCGGTGCAGTTGTTGGCTTTTTTGTTCGAAAGTCTATTGCTGAAGCGAAGATTAATGGTGCGGCTAATGAAGCGAGACGTATTTTAGACGAAGCGAATCGTGATGCTGAAGCACTTAAGAAAGAAGCGCTTTTAGAAGCAAAGGATGAAATTCATACACTTCGTACAGAAGCTGAATTAGAAATTCGTGACCGTAGAAGCGAATTACAAAAACAAGAAAATCGTTTAATGCAAAAAGAAGAGAACCTTGATCGTAAAGACGAAACGCTCGATAAACGCGAGCAGCAGTTAGAGAAGAAAGAGGAATCTCTTGTAGCGAGACAACAACAGATTGAAGAGTTGGAAAGCAAAGTGGGAGAGTTAGTTCAAAAGCAACAAACAGAATTAGAGCGCATTTCCAATCTAACACGCGAACAAGCGAAAGCAATTATTCTTGGTAAAGTAGAAAGTGAAGTTTCTCATGAAATCGCTGTTATGGTAAAAGAAAGTGAAGTTCGCGCGAAAGAAGAAGCGGATAAGAAAGCAAAAGAGATTTTATCTCTTGCAATGCAAAGATGTGCAGCTGATCATGTTGCTGAAACAACCGTTTCGGTTGTAAATCTTCCAAATGACGAAATGAAGGGACGTATTATCGGGCGTGAAGGTCGTAATATTCGTACGTTAGAAACGTTAACGGGTATTGATTTAATTATCGATGATACACCAGAGGCGGTAATCCTTTCTGGATTCGACCCAATTCGTCGTGAAACAGCTCGTATCGCTCTTGATAAACTAGTACAGGACGGACGTATTCACCCAGCGCGTATTGAAGAGATGGTCGAAAAATCAAGACGTGAAGTGGACGAGTATATTCGTGAAGTCGGAGAGCAAACAACGTTTGAAGTGGGTGTTCACGGATTACATCCAGATTTAATTAAGATTTTAGGTCGTTTAAAATACCGTACAAGTTACGGACAAAACGTCTTAAAACACTCTATGGAAGTTGCATATTTAACTGGACTTATGGCAGCAGAGCTTGGTGAGGATGAAAAACTAGCAAGACGTGCTGGTCTATTACATGATATCGGTAAAGCGATTGACCATGAAGTAGAAGGTAGCCACGTTGAAATTGGTGTTGAACTCGCAACGAAATATAAAGAGCATCCTGTAGTTATAAACAGTATTGCATCTCACCATGGGGACACAGAACCAACTTCTATCATTGCAGTTTTAGTTGCAGCAGCAGATGCATTATCAGCTGCAAGACCTGGAGCTCGTAGTGAAACACTTGAGAACTATATTCGTCGTCTTGAAAAGTTAGAAGAGATTTCAGAGTCTTATGAAGGCGTAGAAAAATCTTTCGCAATTCAAGCAGGACGTGAAGTTCGTATTCTGGTAAAACCAGATACAATTGATGATTTAGAAGCTCATCGTTTAGCTCGTGATATTCGAAAACGTATTGAAAATGAACTGGATTATCCAGGACATATTAAAGTAACTGTTATTCGTGAAACACGTGCAGTGGAATACGCAAAATAAAGTGGTGAAACACCACTTTATTTTTTTGTGTTGGAATTGGTTAAAATAAAGAAAATTAGTTATCCCGCTATTTGCGGGCAGTAAGATCCCCGCCTCAAAATTCAGCGAAAGCAAAGAAGTTAGGTGGGGGATCGGGCTGCCCGTAAATGTCCGATTGGTGAGGGCTAATAATCAGTAGGGATGAAGAAAACCCCAACTGATTAAAGTTTCACTTTATACCTAGCATATAAGTGAAGCAAACTTATAATAAATATATTGTAAGGAAATCATTTAAAGCTATAGTAATAAAAAATGTAGTACATAGGAAGGGTAAGACATATGAGAATATTATTTGTTGGAGATGTAGTAGGATCTCCTGGTAGAGGTATGATTCAACAATACGTACCGGCATTAAAGAAGAAATATACACCTACAGTAACCATTATTAATGGAGAAAATGCAGCAGGTGGACGTGGAATTACAGAAAAAATATATCGAAACTTTTTAGAATGCGGGGCACAAGCGGTTACACTTGGAAACCATGCTTGGGATAACCGTGAAGTATTCGAATTTATTGATGATGCAAAATATCTTGCAAGACCAGCTAACTTCCCAGAAGGAACTCCAGGGAAAGGACTTATCTTTGTGAACTGTAATGGAACAGAAGTTGCAGTTATTAACTTACAAGGACGTACTTTCCTTCCTCCGATTGATTGTCCATTCCGTAAGGTGGATGAATTAATTAGCATTGCAAAAAAACGTACGAATATTATCTTTATTGATTTTCATGCAGAAACTACAAGTGAAAAACAAGCGTTAGGTTGGTATGTAGATGGACGTGCTACAGCAGTAGTAGGCACACATACACATGTTCCTACAGCAGATAACCGTATTTTACCAAGCGGAACGGCATATATCACAGATGTTGGTATGACAGGACCTTACGACGGAATTTTAGGTATGGACCGAGAAGCAGTATTGAAGAAGTTTTTAACAAACTTACCAGTACGATTTGAAGTAACAAATGGTAGAACACAATTAAGTGCAGTGCTAATTGATGTGGATCCTAATACAGGAAAAGCTAAGAAAATTGAGCGTATCTTAATTAATGATGATCAACCATTTTTTGAGTAATTCTTGACTAAATTTTAGATAAGTCATTATTTTTTAATTTTTTAGAAAAATTACAGAAATTTAGCAGGAATACGCGTCATTCCTCGTGAATATAAGTTAAAGTGAAATAATTGCTAATACTTTTTATAGAAACGAGGAGGAAACGCGGAATGGAAATATTAAAAGTTAAAGCAACGTCGGTCCCTAATTCTGTAGCTGGTGCACTTGCAGGTGTTATTCGCGAACGCGGAACAGCAGAAATTCAAGCCATTGGTGCAGGTGCATTGAACCAAGCGGTAAAGGCAGTAGCAATTGCAAGAGGATTTGTAGCGCCTAGTGGTTTGGACCTGATTTGTATCCCAGCGTTTACGGATATTATGATTGATGGGGAAGAACGTACAGCAATAAAATTAATTGTAGAACCTCGTTAAGTTTAAACAACCTGTTTGCAGTATGCAAACAGGTTGTTTTTATAATGGAGGAATGAAAATGAAAATTTTTGATGCTCATTGTGATGTGCTTCTTCAGTTATGGAGTGCACAAGGGAAAAAGGATTTTAAACATGATCCGCAATTACATATTACATTTGGACAGTTAAAGAGAAGAAAAGGAAGTATACAATGTTTTGCTATATATGTGCCAGAAACAGTGGCATATGAAAACCGATTTGAAGTAGCATTACAAATGGTAGATATTTTTTATAATGAAATTTTATCTCTACCGGGTGTGAAGTTTATTCAGACAAAAGATGATATTAACATGTTAAAACAGGACGAGATTGGAGCGATATTAACACTAGAAGGATGCGAAGCAATTGGAAAAGATGCAATGAAATTACGGTTGTTGTATCGCCTAGGAGTACGTTCTTTTGGACTAACATGGAATTATGCCAATCTATTAGCTGATGGTGCGCTAGAGACACGTGAGGCGGGTTTAACGACTTTTGGTAAAGAAGTTATACAAGAACTTAATACGTTACATGCATGGACTGATGTGTCTCATCTGAATGAAAGAAGTTTTTGGGATGTTGTAGAAAGTGCAAAAAATCCTATTGCTTCCCACTCAAACTGTATGAAACTTTGTCAGCATCCACGTAATTTAAATGATGAACAACTTAAAGCTCTTATAAAGCGAAATGGCATGATAGGTGTCACTTTTGTACCGCAGTTTCTAACAAATGAAAAACAAGCGAATATAGCAGATATAGTAAGACATATCGAATATATTTGTTCATTAGGTGGAGAGAACAATATAGGATTTGGTTCAGATTTTGATGGGATTTTAGAAACGGTTGTAAATGTATCAGCGTATCGAGATTATGAAAATATAATAAATGAGCTTTGTAAACACTATGCTGCATCTACTGTAGAGCGATTTTTATATGATAATTTTGTTGAACATATAAGTTTTTAAGATTTTTGTTTTGAAAACACAGAAAAATTAGAATTAATTCATTTGATATTATTGCTTTTTTTAAGACCTAATACTAGAATGAAAAACAAAATAGCTTTATACTAAAGATTCAGGGAAATCAGAAGAGGCATAATTTGCGTCCGTTGTAGTTTATTTGTATAAAAAATGCTAAACTATTACTGTAAAAAAATACACTACAATGAATGCAGCCAAAAGGGGTGTAGGAGATGATTAGTCAACTTTCATGGAAAGTTGGAGGCCAACAAGGTGAAGGAATTGAAAGTACAGGAGAAATCTTCTGTATTGCATTAAACCGATTAGGATATTACCTATACGGTTACCGCCACTTCTCATCACGTATTAAAGGCGGCCATACAAATAATAAAATTCGTGTAAGTACAACAGAAGTACGCGCGATCTCAGATGACTTAGATATTTTAATTGCTTTTGATCAAGAGACAATTGATTTTAACTTCCACGAACTACGTCCGGGCGGGATTGTAGTTGCAGATGCGAAATTTAATCCGACAATACCTGACAATACAGATGTAAATCTATATGTGATACCGTTTACAGATATTGCTTCAGAATTAGGCACATCATTAATGAAAAACATGGTTGCTGTTGGGGCATCAAGTGCGGTATTAGGATTAGATGAAACAGCTTATTTAGATGTTGTTGAAGAGATCTTTGGTCGTAAAGGAGAGCAAGTTGTTCAAAAGAATATGGACGCAATTAAGCGCGGCTCTCAATATATGAAAGAGTTACTAGGTGAGAAAGTAAACATGATGCAGCTTGAAAAAGCTGATGGTCAGAAACGCATGTTTATGATTGGAAACGATGCAATCGCATTTGGTGCAGTAGCTGGTGGTGCTCGCTTTATGTCTGCATATCCAATTACACCTGCATCTGAAATTATGGAATACTTAATTAAAAAATTGCCAAAAGTTGGCGGGACAGTAATCCAAACTGAGGATGAAATCGCAGCTTGTACAATGGCAATCGGTGCAAACTATGCTGGTGTTCGTACATTAACTGCATCTGCTGGTCCAGGTCTATCTTTAATGATGGAAGCGATTGGTTTAGCGGGTATTACAGAAACGCCATTAGTGATTGTTGATACACAACGTGGTGGTCCAAGTACAGGATTACCAACAAAACAAGAGCAGTCTGATTTAATGGCTATGATTTACGGTACGCACGGTGAGATTCCAAAAATCGTAATGGCGCCAAGTACAGTTGAAGAAGCTTTCTATGATATTGTAGAAGCATTTAACTTAGCTGAAGAATATCAAGTTCCTGTTATTTTCTTAACAGATTTACAGCTTTCTTTAGGGAAACAAACAGTAGAACCACTTAAGTTAGATAAAGTAGAAATTCGTCGTGGTAAGCTTGATTTAGAAGCGGAATTGCCAGAACGTGAAAATAAAGCATACTTCAAGCGTTATGAAGTAACAGAAGATGGCGTTTCACCACGTGTTTTACCTGGTATGAAAAATGGTGTTCACCATGTTACAGGTGTAGAACATGATGAAACTGGTAAACCATCTGAATCAGCAATAAACCGTAAAGATCAAATGGACAAACGTTTCCGTAAAATGGAGAACTTGAAATTCAATACCCCTGTCTATAAAAATGTTAAGCATGAAGAAGCAGACGTATTGCTTGTTGGATTTAACTCAACTCGTGGTGCAATCGAAGAAGCAATGGAGCGCTTAGAACAAGAGGGCATGAAAGTAAACCATGCTCATGTGCGTTTAATTCACCCGTTCCCAACAGCTGAAATCGATCCACTTGTGAAAAATGCGAAGCGTGTTGTAGTGGTAGAAAACAATGCAACAGGTCAGCTTGCTAACATTATGAAAATGAATCTTGGTAACGGTGAGAAAATTTCTAGTCTTTTAAAATATGATGGGAACCCATTCTTGCCAAAAGAGATTTACAACGAATGCAAAAAAGGGGTTGTATTAAATGGCAACATTTAAGGACTTTCGTAACAGTGTAAAACCAAACTGGTGCCCAGGTTGCGGAGACTTCTCAGTGCAAGCTGCAATTCAACGTGCGGCAGCTAACGTTGGCTTAAATCCAGATGAACTAGCTGTTATTTCTGGTATCGGCTGTTCAGGTCGTATTTCAGGTTATATTAATTCATATGGTGTGCATAGTATTCATGGTCGTGCCCTTCCAATTGCACAAGGTGTGAAAATGGCAAACCGTGATTTAACAGTTATTGCATCAGGTGGTGACGGTGATGGATTTGCGATTGGTATGGGACATACAATCCATTCTATTCGTCGTAACATCGACATTACGTACATCGTAATGGATAACCAAATTTACGGATTAACAAAAGGGCAAACTTCACCACGTAGTGAAGCTGGATTTAAAACGAAAAGTACACCACAAGGTTCAATTGAACCGTCACTAAATGTTATGGAAATGGCTTTAACAGCTGGTGCAACATTCGTGGCGCAAAGCTTTTCAAGTGATTTAAAAGAATTAACACAAATTATTGAAGCTGGTATTAACCATAAAGGATTTTCATTAATTAACGTATTCAGCCCATGTGTTACTTACAATAAAGTAAATACTTACGATTGGTTTAAAGAAAATTTAACAAAACTAAGTACAGTAGAGGGATATGATCCGTCTAATCGCATGATGGCTATGCAAACGTTAATGGAAAATAACGGATTAGTCACAGGTTTAATTTATCAAAATACAGCGCAACCTTCATACCAAGAACTTGTAAAAGGCTATAGCGAGAAGCCTTTAGTGCAATCTGATTTAAATATGGATCAGAAAATGTTTGATGAGCTTGTTGCTGAATTTATGTAATGTAAGAAGAGCAGGTTGCCATTTGGCAACCTTTTTTAATGAGGAAAAATATAAGGTAGTTATATTTACTTAGAAAATTCAGAATGGTAAAATAATATGTAAATCGTTGTATGAAAATTGCATGTTCATTAACTAGGAAATGTAATAATAGGATAAGCCTTCTTCTTTGTAAAAATTGGCGAAACGCTTCATACTATGGTAATGTTTATAGGGATAAAGCAATATGCTTTTGGGTAGGACAAAAGAAATACCAAAAGGGAATGTCTATTTGTGTGGGGAAGACTTTATTCTTACGGATGATTAGATTGATTACTCAAGTTTCAAAGGACAAGTTATCTCTCAAGCTATCTAACCATTTTTGAGGTGGGTCTAGGCGCATTAAAATGGACTATAGAGTGTGTATAGTTAAGGGTGAAAGGAGATTACCGATGAACGAGCAACAACGATTAGCAAGTCAACAAGCAAATTCCTCTACGAAAAAAGAAGAGAAAGATTATAGCAAATACTTTGAAAATGTATACCAACCACCATCCTTAAAAGATGCGAAAAAGCGAGGGAAAGAAGAAGTTAAAATTGAACGGGATTTTGGCTTACCTGAAGAGTTTCGCAATTTTGGTACAGGGAGAAAGTTCTATATTCGTACATATGGTTGTCAAATGAATGAGCATGATACTGAAGTGATGGCTGGTATTTTCACTGCACTTGGATATGAGCCAACCTTTTCAACAGAGGATGCAGATGTAGTATTATTAAATACTTGTGCAATTCGTGAAAATGCGGAAAATAAAGTGTTCGGTGAACTAGGTCATTTAAAATCACTAAAACGAAGAAATCCGGACCTTTTAATTGGTGTATGTGGTTGTATGTCTCAAGAGGAATCTGTTGTAAATAAAATTATGCAAAAAAATCAGCATGTAGATATGGTGTTTGGAACGCATAATATTCATAGATTACCGTACATTCTAAAAGATGCAATGTTCTCGAAGGAAACGGTAGTTGAAGTTTGGTCAAAAGAAGGGGACGTAATTGAAAATCTTCCGAAAGTACGCCGTGGCGATATTAAAGCTTGGGTAAATATTATGTATGGCTGTGATAAGTTCTGTACATATTGTATCGTACCGTATACACGCGGAAAAGAGCGAAGCAGGCGTCCAGAAGACATTATCCAAGAAATTCGTCATTTAGCTGCGAATGGTTATAAAGAGATTACGTTACTTGGACAGAACGTAAATGCATATGGTAAAGACTTTGAAGATATAGAATACGGTCTAGGCGATTTAATGGACGAACTCCGTAAAGTTGATATAGCCCGTATTCGTTTTACAACGAGCCACCCACGCGATTTCGATGATCACTTAATTGAAGTGCTTGGAAAAGGTGGAAACTTAGTAGAACATATTCACTTACCAGTTCAATCTGGAAGTACAGATATGTTAAAAATTATGGCGCGTAAATATTCACGTGAGCACTATTTAGAACTTGTAAGAAAAATTAAAGAAACAATTCCAAATGCAGTATTCACAACTGATATTATCGTCGGTTTCCCAAATGAAACAGATGAGCAATTTGAAGAAACGATGTCGTTATATCGTGAAGTAGGATTTGATACTGCCTTTACCTTTATTTATTCACCGCGCGAAGGTACACCAGCTGCAAAAATGAAAGATAATGTACCAATGGAAGTGAAAAAAGAACGTCTTCAACGCTTAAATACACTAGTAAATACGTTGGCAATTGAAAAGAATAATCGTTACAAAGGTCAAATTGTAGAAGTGTTAGTTGATGGGGAAAGTAAAAATAATCCAGAAGTACTTGCAGGTTATACTCGTACGAATAAACTTGTAAACTTCGTCGCTTCAAAATCTTTAATTGGTCAGCTTGTGAAAGTAAAAGTAACGGAAGCAAAAACTTGGTCTCTTAACGGGGAATTAGTTGAAGAGCCGATTGAGGTGGAATAATAGATGAAAGCATATACGAAAGATGAAATTGTTGAGCAAGCGAAAGAATTAGCAAAAATGATTTCTGAAACAGAAGAAGTCGATTTCTTTAAGAAAGCAGAGGCGCAAATTCATAAAAATGAAAATGTAAAGCGCGCAATTGATGAAATTAAAGCGCTACAGAAACAAGCAGTAAACTTGCAGCATTACGGGAAATGGGAAGCTTTGAAAAAAGTAGAAGCCGAAATTGATGCTTTGCAAGATAAGTTAGATAGTATCCCGGTTGTACAAGAATTTAAATCTTCACAAACATATGTAAATGACTTACTACAGTTAGTTGCAAGTACGATTTCAAACAACGTAACAGATGAAATATTAATTTCAACTAATGGCGATGTATTGAAAGGTGAAACGGGCGCAGCGGTAGAAAGTAAAAAAGGAAATTGTGGTTGTTAAAGAGATGTCGAATTGACATCTCTTTTTTTAGTCGGTTAAACGTAAGGTCTTCTCGAAAAAAGAATGACACATTCCGCTATTGTCACGCATATGATTAAGTGAATAGTGATTGAGGAGGGTTACGAATGTCCGAATTTAGAGAGATTATTACAAAAGCAGTGGTTGGAAAAGGACGTAAGTATACAAAGTCAACGCATACATGTGAATCGAATAATGAGCCAACAAGTATTTTAGGGTGCTGGGTAATTAACCACTCGTACGAAGCAAGAAAGAATGGAAAGCATGTAGAAATTGAAGGTTTCTATGATGTGAACACTTGGTATTCATTTGATGGTAATACAAAGACAGAAGTTGTAACAGAACGTGTGAACTACACGGATGAAGTAAGTATTGGGTATCGTGATAAAAACTTTTCTGGTGATGATTTAGAAATTATTGCTCGTGTCATTCAGCCACCAAATTGTTTAGAAGCTCTTGTATCACCAAATGGTAATAAAATTGTTGTAACTGTAGAACGTGAATTTGTAACAGAAGTAGTTGGCGAAACGAAAATTTGTGTAAGTGTAAACCCTGAAGGTTGCGTAGAATCAGACGAAGATTTCCAAGTTGATGATGATGAGTTTGAAGAATTAGATCCAAACTTTATCGTTGACGCAGAAGAAGAGTAATAGAAAGCTAGGGAGAAGTTCTTCCTAGCTTTTTACTTTACATAGGTGATGCTTGAATGAACATGATTCCTTATGAAATGTGCTATAATGAAGAAAGACTCCTGAAATAGGAGATATGGATGTCCGTGAAATGTGACATATATGAATATAGATTATTATGTAAGAATTATGGAGGAGAAGTATGACGCAATATACCCCTATGATACAGCAATATTTAAAGGTTAAGGCAGACTATCAAGATGCCTTTTTATTTTTCCGCTTAGGTGATTTTTATGAAATGTTCTTTGAGGATGCGGTTAAAGCAGCCCACGAACTTGAAATTACATTAACGAGCCGAGATGGTGGTAGTAGTGATCGTATACCGATGTGCGGTGTACCGCATCATGCAGCTAAAAATTATATTGAACAACTTGTTGAAAAAGGATATAAAGTAGCTGTTTGTGAGCAAGTGGAAGATCCAAAAACAACTAAAGGTGTAGTGCGCCGTGAAGTAGTACAATTAATTACGCCAGGAACGATGATGGAAGGGCGTACGATCGATGAGAAAGAAAATAACTTCTTAGCAGCATTAACACATTTTGAAGATGGATCGTATGCTTTAGCTTGTAATGATTTAACGACTGGACAAAATACAGTAACGTTGTTAACAGGTTCAGTAGAAGATATTTTATTAGAAGTGTATGCAACTGGTTCAAAAGAAATTGTTGTAGATTCTTCATTTTCTAAAGATGAATTAAATAAATTAACTGAAACATTAAAAATGACAATTTCATATGAAGATGCAACGGCAATTCCTCAAGGATTGGAACATCTTGTGAAAAATGTTTCACAAGCAAAGTTAATTAAAGCCATTGGGCGCTTATTTAACTATGTAATAAGAACACAAAAACGTTCGTTAGATCACTTGCAACCAGTAGAAATTTATTATACGAATCAATTTATGAAAATTGATGTGCATTCAAAGCGAAATTTAGAGCTGACAGAAACACTTCGAACGAAAGAAAAAACAGGATCATTATTATGGCTATTAGATAAAACAAAAACAGCTATGGGTGGTCGTATGTTAAAACAGTGGATGGAACGTCCACTTATTCAGAAAGAAAAAGTTGAAGAGCGTTTAGAAATGGTTGAAACATTTGTAAATGATTACTTCTTACGTGAAGATTTAAAAGAAAAATTAAAAGAAGTATATGACTTAGAACGTTTAGCAGGCAAAGTGGCATTTGGTAATGTGAATGCACGGGACTTATTACAGTTAAGACGATCTTTACTGCAAGTACCAGGTATTTTAGAAGCGATTAGTTTGTTAGATAATGCTTATGCAGCAAGGTTAATTCAAGGGGCGGATCCATGTGAGAGCTTAACTGAATTACTAGGAAGAAGTATTCAAGAAAACCCACCGCTTTCTATTAAAGATGGAGATATTATTAAAGACGGTTATAATGACAAGCTTGATCAATATCGTTACGTTAGTAAAAATGGAAAAACGTGGATCGCTGAGCTTGAAAAACGAGAGCGTGATATTACAGGAGTTAAATCGTTAAAAATCGGGTACAACCGTATTTTCGGCTACTATATTGAAGTGACGAAGGCGAATCTTGCAGCACTTCCAGAAGGGCGCTATGAGCGTAAACAAACACTTGCTAATGCGGAACGTTTCATTACAGATGAACTGAAAGAAAAAGAAACATTAATCTTAGAAGCAGAAGAAAAAATTGTACAACTAGAATACGATTTATTTACAGCGCTTCGTGAAGAAGTAAAAGTATTTATTCCGAAATTACAACATTTAGCAAAAGTAATTAGTGAATTAGACGTACTGCAAAGTTTCGCGACAGTTAGTGAAGAAGAGCAGTTTGTAAAACCTGTACTAACAACGAAGCGTGAAATCTTTATTAAAGATGGTCGTCATCCTGTCGTTGAAAAAGTATTGAACGGGAAATTGTATGTACCGAATGATTGTATTATGCCAGAGAAGATGGATGTCTTTTTAATTACAGGACCGAACATGTCTGGTAAAAGTACGTATATGAGACAATTAGCACTTGTAACTGTTATGTCGCAAATCGGCTGTTTCGTACCAGCAACAGAAGCAGTATTACCTGTATTTGATCAAATCTTTACGAGAATTGGTGCAGCGGATGATTTAATATCAGGTCAAAGTACATTTATGGTCGAAATGTTAGAAGCGAAAAATGCAATTGCAAACGCATCAGAAAGAAGTTTAATTTTATTTGATGAAATTGGACGCGGTACATCTACGTACGATGGTATGGCACTTGCGCAAGCAATCATTGAACATATTCATGACCAAATTGGTGCGAAAACGTTATTCTCTACGCATTATCATGAATTAACAGTGTTAGAAGAGAGTTTAGATCAACTGAAGAATGTACACGTTTCAGCTATTGAAGAGAACGGAAAAGTAGTATTCCTTCATAAAATTCAAGATGGAGCAGCTGATAAAAGTTACGGAATTCACGTTGCGCAACTTGCGGAGCTTCCAGATAGTTTAATCGCTCGTGCGAAAGAAGTGTTAGCACAACTAGAAGGACAAGAAGAAATTATTATTCCAAAGCGTGTAGAAGTGAAAGTGCAAGAGCAAGAAGTTATTCCAGAACCTGTAGTTGTAAAAGAAGCGCCAGTAGAAATACAAGAGACGAAAGTAGAGACTGAAGAAGAATCGCAACTATCATTCTTTGGTGGAGAACAGTCTTCGAAAAAACAAGACAAGCCAGTTCTAGATGCAAAAGAAACGGCAGTACTTGCGCAAATTAAAAAAATTGATTTACTTGATATGACACCTTTAGAAGCGATGAATGAATTGTATCGCTTACAGAAAAAGTTAAAGAAAGGATGAGTAAGTAGATGGGGAAAATTCGCAAACTCGATGACCAACTCTCTAACTTAATTGCGGCAGGGGAAGTAGTAGAGCGCCCTGCCTCAGTCGTAAAAGAACTTGTGGAAAATTCTATCGATGCGAATAGTACATCTATTGAAATCCACTTAGAAGAAGCTGGTTTATCAAAAATTCGCATCATTGATAATGGGGATGGCATTGCAGAAGAAGATTGTATCGTCGCTTTTGAACGACATGCGACGAGCAAAATTAAAGATGAGAACGATCTGTTCCGCATTAGAACACTCGGTTTCCGCGGTGAGGCATTGCCGAGTATTGCCTCAGTTAGTGAATTAGAATTAATCACTAGCACAGGTGATGCTCCTGGTACGCACCTTATTATTAAAGGTGGAGACATTATAAAACAGGAAAAAACAGCGAGTCGAAAAGGAACAGATATTACAGTACAAAACTTATTCTTTAATACACCAGCGCGTCTTAAATATATGAAAACCATTCATACAGAGCTTGGGAATATTACAGATATCGTGTATCGTATCGCAATGTCACACCCAGAAGTATCGTTAAAGCTGTTTCATAATGAAAAGAAATTGCTTCATACATCAGGAAATGGTGATGTAAGACAAGTACTTGCATCGATTTACAGCATTCAAGTTGCGAAGAAGCTTATTCCAATTGAAGCTGAATCTTTAGACTTCACAATTAAAGGTTATGTAACATTACCAGAAGTAACGAGAGCATCTCGTAATTATATGTCAACGATCGTAAATGGTCGTTACGTTCGAAATTTCGTATTAATGAAAGCTATTCAGCAAGGGTACCATACATTACTGCCAGTCGGACGATACCCAATCGGCTTCTTATCGATTGAAATGGACCCAATGCTTGTTGACGTTAACGTACATCCAGCGAAATTAGAAGTTCGTTTTAGTAAAGAACAAGAATTGCTAAAACTTATCGAAGAAACATTGCAAGCAGCATTTAAAAAAATACAGCTCATCCCAGATGCAGGTGTAACAACGAAGAAAAAAGAAAAAGATGAAAGTGTGCAAGGACAGTTCCAGTTTGAGCATGCGAAGCCGAAAGAGCCATCTATGCCGGACATCATTTTACCGACGGGCATGGATGAAAAACGAGAAGAACCACTGGCAGTGAAACAGCCAGCACAACTGTGGCAACCGCCGAAGCAAGAATGGCAGCCACCACAGTCGCTCGTAAGAGAAGAACAAAGTTGGCAGCCATCTACTAAACCGATAATGGAAGAACCAATTCGAGAAGAGAAATCGTGGAACAGTAACGATGAAGACTTTGAATTAGAGGAATTGGAAGAAGAAGTTCAGGAAATAAAAGAGATTGAAATGAACGGTAATGACTTACCACCGCTTTATCCAATTGGACAAATGCATGGAACATATATTTTCGCCCAAAATGATAAAGGCTTATATATGATTGATCAACATGCCGCGCAGGAACGTATCAATTATGAATACTTCCGTGATAAAGTAGGACGAGTAGCGCAAGAAGTACAAGAACTACTCGTACCATACCGTATTGACTTATCTCTTACTGAATTTTTGCGTGTCGAAGAGCAGCTAGAAGAATTAAAGAAAGTCGGTCTATTCTTGGAGCAATTCGGCCATCAATCCTTTATTGTCCGCTCACATCCAACGTGGTTCCCGAAAGGACAAGAAACAGAAATTATCGATGAAATGATGGAGCAAGTCGTTAAACTAAAAAAAGTTGATATTAAAAAATTACGTGAAGAAGCAGCTATCATGATGAGCTGTAAAGCTTCAATTAAAGCAAATCAATATTTAACGAACGATCAAATATTTGCTTTACTGGAAGAACTTCGTACAACAACAAACCCATACACATGCCCACACGGAAGGCCGATTCTTGTACATCATTCTACTTATGAGTTGGAGAAGATGTTTAAGAGGGTTATGTAGGGATAATATGATTTTAGATAGGATCTAATAAAAAGAAGCGATGAAATAAATCGCTTCTTTTTTGTTTAGATTTTCTTTTTTTTATAAATTCTTCAGCTGTAACCAATTATAGAAAAATCATATGAATCCATAGTTTTCATACAGGTTGCATGTAAAAACTTCTTTTTCTCTCTATGTTTTTCTTTTCCTTATAGAATCCTTATAATTGTCATTTATTCTAGAATTACAATATACGAGGAGGAAGTTTAAGATGAATGAGATTATGTTAGAAACAAAAAATCTTTGTAAAACATTTAGAAAGCAAAGTGTGGTACAAAATATTTCGCTTTCTGTACCGAAATATTCAATCTATGGATTGTTAGGTCCTAATGGAGCAGGGAAATCGACCACTTTGAAAATGATAACAGGCATGCTTACACCTACTTCTGGTGAGATTTACTTTGATAGTCATAAATGGACACGGCACGATCTACATTCTATTGGTGCTTTAATTGAGTCTCCTCCGCTTTATGAAAATTTAACAGCAAGAGAAAATCTGCAGGTTCGTACGACTGTTTTAGGTTTGCCTAAATCAAGGATTGATGAAGTATTGCATGTTGTGGAGCTAGAGAATACAGACAAGAAAAAAGCAAAGGATTTTTCTATGGGGATGAAACAACGATTGGGAATTGCGATTGCATTGCTGAACCATCCGAAGTTTTTAATATTAGACGAGCCGATGAATGGACTGGATCCTTTTGGAATTCAGGAATTAAGAAAACTCATTCTATCCTTTCCTGGAAAAGGAATTACGGTCATTTTATCGAGTCATATTTTAAGCGAAGTAAGTCAAATTGCAGATCATGTTGGGATTATATCAGGTGGTGTATTGGGGTATCAGGGGAAATTGAATCAGAATGATGACTTGGAAGATTTATTTGTACAAGTGGCTGGAAAGTATAGAAGGGAGGCATAAGAAATGAATCTATATATTGCATCTGAAAAAATTAAAATTAGACATACTTTTTTGAATAAACTTATATGGCTAGTTCCATTTGCTACAATACTAATTGCCTTTTTATTATCAGCGGATTATTTTCAATTATCTAGTTACAACTGGTGGTACATTACGATGTTTCCGGGAATGGTTTCTTTAAGTTGTGTACTTCTTGCGGAGAAAGATAAAAAAATGAATAATCGTTCCATCTTATCGTTACCAGTTTCATTAAAAAGAGTGTGGATTTCTAAAGTATTACTAATTTTAGGGATTTTGAGTTTTTCATGCATACTGTTTTTCTGTGGAATCGAGCTATCTAGTTTACTAGTAAATAAAGAGAATTTCCGAATCATTCCTACGGTAAATGCACTATTAGGAATCGTTCTTTTAATCGTTACTTTTATGTGGCAAATTCCAATCTGCTTGTTTTTAGGTAATAAAATAGGTCTATTTCCGACGCTTCTGTTGAATATAGGGGCAAATGGAATTTTTGGGGTTGTATTGGCAACAAAAAATATTTGGATGATTAGTCCATACACATATCCAAGTAGACTGATGATTCCGATTTTAAAAATACTACCAAATGGTTTGTATGCAGAAACTGGAAGTGTAACGTTTAAACCAGAACTCCTTTCCTACGATGCGATTTTGCCAGGCATAGTAATTTCTGTTGTGTTGTTCCTGTTATTCACTTATGTGACGGCAAAGTGGTTTGAAAAGCAGGAGGCAAAATAATATGGCGGTTTTGTCGAGGGTATTAAGAGCTGATTTTATAAAAATGAAACACACGATTTTTTTCTGGATACATGTAGCGATGCCAATCATCGGTATTGCTCTTTTTTTAAGTTATTATTCTTTTTCAAAATTTGATTCTATAAATAAAGTTTCAGGTTATATACAAGTATTATCGATATCTTTTCCGTTGCTAATTAGCATAGTGTGTTCTTCTGTCGTGGAACAGGAAGCTTTGGCAGGAAATTTTAAAGAACTTTTATCAACGGAATACGGAAGACGTAAAGCGTTAATTAGTAAAGTATGTTTACTTTTAATATGTGGGTTTGGTTCCACTATGTTGGCAGTCGTTGGGTTTGCGACAGGTTTTCATTTTCTGTTAGGACAAAATGAAATTCCATTTGCTTTGTATGTTGAAATTTCCTTCATTCTTTTTAGTTGTCAAATCTTTATGTATATATGGCATCTGTTCTTAAATTTTCGCTTTAGTAAAGGTGCTTCCATTGGGATTGGAATTATAGAAAGCTTGCTGGCAGCTTTAATGCTTACAGGGATGGGGGATATAATTTGGAAATACATTCCATGTGCATGGGGCGCGAGATTATGCAATTATTTTTTGGGATACAAATTCAGTCCTAGTTCTATTCGTGTCTTACCAGTAGAGACGGAAATGGGCGTAGTGATTTGCGTTTTTTTCACGATTATCGCATTTGTTATTTCCCTTGTTTGGTTTTCCTTTTATGAAGGCCGTAAAGAAATGTAAGTGCATTTGTATTATAATGGAAACAAGGGGAGGGGTTCTATATGGCAAGAATATTAGCAATTGATGATGAAGAGGGAATCCTTTATATAATAAAAAGTGCTCTAGAGAAAGAAGGCCACGAGGTAACTGCCGTTAGTAATCCTCTTACTATACCAAAGGATAAATTTTGTCATTATGATTTAATTCTATTGGATGTCATGATGCCAGAAATAGATGGATTTACACTTTGTAAAGAAATACGGGATTTGGTCGATAGTCCAATTGTGTTTCTAACAGCTAAAACAATGGAGAAGGATCTAATCACAGGGCTTAGTCTCGGTGGAGATGACTATATTACAAAACCTTTTGGAATTGGAGAACTGCGTGCGAGGGTATCCGCACATGTAAGGCGTGAGCATAGAGAAAAGCAAAATGCATTTTTCCTGTCAGGTCTTACATTTCATCTGTCATGTAAAGAAATATGGTATGACGATACATCTATCGCATTTACGAAAAGTGAGTATGGAATTTGCGAATATTTAGCTTTGAATCATGGACAAGTATTTTCAAGAGAAAAGATTTACGAAAATGTTTTTGGTTATGAGGGAGAAAGTGATAACCAAGTAATTGTGGAACATATTAAAAATATCCGTCATAAATTATCTAAGTATGGCATGAATCCAATAGAAACAGTATGGGGAATTGGTTATAAATGGAGAAAGTGAAAAAGCAAGTCAATCTTAGTAAGATTTTAATACAGTATATTTTTGCATTTTCAATAGGGACGATTGCATTAGTTACTTTTTTTATGATTCTATTCCAAGTTGGAGTTAACGCAGAGGTAATCCTGCCAGCAAATTATTATGAACAGCAGATTGAGTCGCAAAGAGATACTATAGTTAAAGCGGAACAGGACGATGATCAAATTTTAAAGCAATATAAATATGTTGTGTATGATTTTTCTGGAAACGTTATTCAAGGGAGTATTAATAAAGATTATGCGGGACAAATATGGAATAACATACATAAGGATGAAAAAGGTGACAGTAAGTACTACTATGCAGTTATAGAACGTGATCAAGATATTTGTGTCATTCTATATACGTTACATGCTACTTTTAAAAATCCTTTTTTGCAGAAGTATTTACCGAGTCCGGAAGTTTGTGAAATTGTTCTTTTTATTCTACTATTTGTTGCCGAAGTGATATTTCTATCTCGCTCTTTTGGTAAATCATTGTCAAAGGAAATGCTGATTTTGAGAAATGTAACAGATAAAATTCAAAAGGAAGATTTAGATTTTCAAGTGGAACAATCTAAAATAAAAGAAGTGAATGAAGTATTAATTTCTTTAGTAAAAATGAAAGATGAATTAAATCATTCGTTACGTACACAGTGGAATATGGAAACAAATAGAAGAGAGCAGATTGCTGCTTTGGCACATGATATTAAAACGCCATTAACGATATTGAGAGGGAATGCAGAGCTATTAAATGAATCAATGCTAAATTCAAATCAGAAGAAATGTAATGAGCATATTTTGAAAAGTATTGATGAGATGGAAATATATATGAAATCTTTGCTCGATATTACGAAATGTGAGGAAGGCGCTTCACTTCAATTCAAGCGAACAGATCTCCGCGACTTTATTCGTAATATTATAGAAGAAAGTGCAATTTGTGTTTTAGGCAAACAGTTAAATCTAATTGAAAATGTTCAGGACATACCAAATTTTATTCCTATTGACGAGACCGCTTTGAAAAGAGCAATTATGAATATAATGATGAATGCAATTGAATATTCTCCGACAAAGGGTGACTTGATGTTCTCAGTGGAAATGATTAGTGAAAAACTGCAATTTATTGTAGAGGACTCGGGAAGAGGGTTTACAGAAGAGGAAATGCATTCAGCTACAGAGCAGTTTTATAGGGGAGATAAAAGTAGAAACTCCAAAAATCATCATGGAATGGGGTTATACATTGCTAAAAGCTTTGCAAAGCAACACGGTGGAAACCTTTACTTAAGTAACTCGGACAAGCTACACGGTGCAAAAGTTGTTTTGGAAATATCGGCGTAGTAGAGAAGGAGCTTACGTTAAAAGAAAAATATGTATGTTTAGAAGCGGAGCGAAACCTACTAAAAGCTGAAAATGAGTTATTAAAAAAGATCAAATATAAACTAGAGATAAACGTAACCTATTTGTAATTTATATGTGCGTTCTCAATTTGTTTGTAAGGAAAGAGGTTTTTATTTTACAGATTTATCAGAATTATGTAAAGTATAGATAAAATCATAAAATGGGGTGTTATCTATGTGTACTAGTTTGACATTACAGACAAAACACGGTCAGCATCTTTTTGCAAGAACGATGGACTTCACATTAGATATGAATCAAGAAGTTATAATCATTCCTCGGCATTACCAGTGGAATAATATAACTGGTGAAATCATTAATACGAAACATGCTACGGTCGGAATGGGAATTAATCATCAAGGAAGGATCATTATGGCGGACGGAGTAAATGAAGCAGGTATGACATGTGCAACACTTTATTTTCCAGGATTCGCTACTTATAGTCAAAGCATAGATGACAACAAAACGAATTTGGCTCCATTTGATTTTGTGACTTGGAGTCTCACACAATTCAATTCTGTCAAAGAGTTAAAGGAATCTATAGATAGCCTTACCTTTTTGGATATACCATTACCGGATTTAGGACTTACGCCACCACTACATTGGATTTTAGCGGATAAATGGGGAGATTGTATTGTACTGGAGCCGACAAATGAAGGATTAAAAATGTATGACAACCCACTAGGAGTGATGACGAATAGTCCGGAGTTTAATTGGCATTTGCAAAATTTAAGACAATATATAGGCCTTAAATCGCAGCCATTCGCGCCAACAGAGTGGAGTAACTTACCATTAAGTGCTTTTGGTCAGGGTTCGGGCTCAATGGGACTTCCAGGAGATTTCACCCCGCCATCGAGGTTTGTGCGAGCAGCATATGGCAAACAAAACATTCGAGGTATAGATAGCGAAGAAGAGGGAGTATCGGCCCTTTTTCATATCTTATCAAATTGCGAGGTACCTAAAGGCGGAGTAATAACAGAAGAAGGTGCATTAGATAATACCATATATACAAGCGTAATGTGTATGGAGTCCGGAACATATTATTATCATACTTACGATTGTAGACAAATTATAGCTGTTCATTTATTTCATGAAAATTTAGATACAGATGAGATTAAAGCCTATCCGTTCCAACGGAAACAAAAAATATTTTATGAAAACTAAGTAGCTTTGAAACAATGTTTGGTGCATTTTTGAATATATATAATAGAGCAATAATGGTTTATATCATTCTTGGGTGCTTCTTTAACTTTGTGATTTATCATAAATCTACTCCTTTCTTCAATGACTCCAACGAGTAGAATTTTGCTGCTACGAGCATTGGCTAAGGAGCAGTGAAGGTGGAATTTATTTATAAATAGTAAAGAATAAAAAAGGTGTGGAAAATATCCATACTTTTTTTGTTCTTCCATTATCTATGTATAAAAAAGCGCTGTATATCAGCACTTTTTAAAAGTACATGAGTTGTATAAAAAATATTTATACATTACTAGAAACATAACTATACGCTTATTTATTTTTATTATTATTAATTTTTTCCGTATATAGCACCTGCTCTTTATAATGCTTCTTAATTGGGAAAGTATGTGTACCAGAGCCGTTTTTGAAATTTTTATTGATAGGATTTTTTAGCGGAATTGTTGTAGTTTCAGTAAATTCATATGGGTAGTTTATTTTAGATTTATCTTCAAACATGAAAATGCCTCCTTTTAGGATTTCCTGAATTCTTTACTATAACATGATATGCATATAGATTTTTTTTGGACTAGTTATTTATAGAGGTTAATGGAATTTAATTACGTAACTACTGAAGTATTTTAAAGGAAAACAATTCGAGAAAGATATTGTATGAATAGCCGCTCACTATTATTGTTGTTTTAAGTTATTATGGTGTATTTGAAATTCACGTAGCATATTGGTTTATCTAACAAGTACTATGTGACGAGCTCTTTTATATATAGTTGAACTCAATTTTGCATATATATTCGTTATAAATTGTTTTTATAATATGGTTCATATAGGCTTTTCCTGATAATATAATGCGGAATATTATAGTGTTATTATGTTATTAGGAACATTTAATGCTGTTTCATAACTGAAAGGGAATTGAAAAAAAACTGAAACTTTTCTCATAAAAATTCAATCTAACTTGAAAAATGAAAGGAAAATGAAATTTTCCAAAAGATATTCTTTGTTAAGATAAAAAGCATACATAAATAAAGTGTTGACATATCTTAAAAATGTATTTTCAAGATATAGTGGGGGAAAAGATGAGAATAGAAAAACAATTAATAAAAAAGATGTATTATGAAACATTTTTAATGGAGAATATAACAAAATCACCTCTTGACGTACTTGGAGAAGCTTATGTAAACGAAGAAAAAAATGAGATTTCTGATGGGTCTTATATTCGTTTTGCGCAAGGTGAATTTTATTATCGCCATCAAGATTTTGAAGCAGCTATTTTTAAATGGGAGAAGGTTAGTAATGAATTAGCACCATGGGCACAAAAAAATATTGCGGATGCTTATTTCGAACTGAATCAATTAGCAGTTGCTGAAAATGTTTATACTTCCATCACTACTGATAATAAAATATTAATGACCGAAATTAGACTACAATTACTTTCTCTTTACATAGAGCAAAATAATTTTGACTCCGCTTTCGCTGTTATTAAAGAAGCGGTTTCTTTAAATCCCGATTATCCGAATGTCACAAAAATTGCCCGTTCCTTTTATGAGGAACAACAAGATTTTGATAGTGCAGTAGAGCTTGCTGTGAATGAGTTAATTCGAATAGAATCTTATCCGTGGTTTGAGGTGTTAAAAGGATATATCGATAAAGGATTTACTAAACATATTTCACCAGATTATTTTTATGATGCATTAGTTACATTAAATAATGTAGATCAAGTACAATTTACGCAAATGGTTTCATCACTTTGGAACAGTTATAGAAATGAACAAAATTACTTATTATGGCTTAACACAATAAATGAATTTTTCTTACATATTGAAATACATTCGTCCGATATATGGAACAAAATTTCTTCTCTTTACGAAGAAACGTACTTTGCATTAATTCAAGGGCAATATATGCTTAGACAATTACACGATATTATTCCAAATCTGTTAACAAATTGGTTAAAGGTAGTCAATCCGTCTTATGCTGCATTTCCATCAGCAGCTGTATTGGCGTGGGATGAGATTTTTCCTTCCAAAATAGATTCAGCAAATGTAAAAAATGCGGAAAACTTACTGTCATATTCTATTAATCATGTGAATGGTTTAGAGTACAGTTTACATCTTTTTGAATCTATTACAGATTGGGCACAAAAGCATAATATAGAAATAGGTCAACGATTTAAATGGTTAGTTGACGAACTTGCAGATTTAAGCACAAATCGTATTTTAGTAACAGGAACTTCAGGGAACGGAAAAACTACATTTATCAACTCTATAGTAGGAGAAAATATAGTAGAAAAATCAATTTCAAATGTAGTAGTTTTAAAAAATGATGCTCATACAGAAATTAACGCCATAACAGATGCTGCAATTACAACAACGGAAGATATCTCTGATTACCATAATATGATGTCTCAGCATCATCAAACATATAGAGATAGAGCATGTGCTGAATTTAAATTACCATGCAGATTTTTAAGTGAAAATAAACTTACATTTGTAGTTACACCTGGCTTTAATAGGAATAATGACACTAGGGATGAGGTATTTGAATATCTAAATTCTGTGGATGAATTATTGTTTGTATTAAATGCGGATTCACCTTTTACTGATAAAGAGCGTGATATTCTATTAAGCATTCAAGAACATACACCAAATTTACAAGTGCATTTCTTATTAAATAAAATCGATAACATTTATAGTGAAGCAGAAGTGAAAAGAGTATTACATGATACGGCAGCGAGAATAAAAACATATTTCCCGCATGCGAGGATTTTACCTTACTCTTCGTTATATACAAGTAATCAACAATTGAATGAATTAACAGAGTTTATTCATTTTAACTTTAATCATAAAAATATCGATGCAGAACGTACTGAAAAGCTATTGTTTTTCATTCGAAAAACAATTACATATCTTTTGGATAAACGAGTTGAGAAAGAAAATAATCTAGTGGATGCTATTAATAGGAATGAAGATATGTTAGTGAAACTAAACGGTAGCATAAATAACCTTACTGCTTTTGAGAAGGAAAAAATTCATTTCATTACACAGTCGTATCGTACAATGAAAACAGAAATTACGAATGATCTTACTGAAAATATTCCGAAGATATTACAGAGTTGTTCTGATTTAATAAGTGAAGAAAGCGATTTCGGTCACATGGATACGGAACTAAATAAAGCAATGAATGAGAGAGTGCATAAATATTTAGAACAAACGGTATTACCTCATCTTGCTCTTTCTATGCAAAATTGG
Organism: Bacillus thuringiensis; assembly: GCF_001455345.1. GTDB lineage: Bacteria > Bacillota > Bacilli > Bacillales > Bacillaceae_G > Bacillus_A > Bacillus_A thuringiensis_N. The sequence continues at coordinate 3,677,525 of NZ_CP013274.1, read as the reverse complement.
ATTGCAACTTCTCATAATGAGCTCCTTCAAAGTCAATCATACCTAGAAGAACTTAGTGAAGGACTTAATTCTTTATTTGGAGAAAATCGAATACAGTTAGCATGTGACTTTAAAGTGCTTGATGACTGGCGCAGAGATACGGACAGAATGACGACTAGCATACAAAGGGATGAAGTAAATATTTTACGTCGATTTACGCCAGCACAATTTTTACTGAAAAGTGCCGGTAAATTATTTGGAGTTCTTCCGAAAAACAAAGGTATGCTATATAACAAATACAAACAGTATGTAGAAAATGAAGATTATACTGAAGTAACAGCTTCTATTATGAAGAAATTTTTCTTGCAATTTGAGCTGTTTGAAAACACACAAGAGCGGGATATTCAAATATTCTTTAGGAATCCATTTAACTCCTTGAAACAAGCTGTAGAAAACACTCATTTAGAAATACAAGAAAAACAAGAGATGTTACATAAAATGAAATCAAATCCTGAAGTCTACCATGATTCTATTATGCTCTTTGAATTGAGACTACGTCAATGTGAAGTGATTTTACATATAGGTGATGATCATACTTATACAGATGTAACTTTAGAAACAAGTGGAGAATAAAAGTAAAAGATATGAGGTTTTTTATTTGAAATAGCATCATGTGTTATAAGAGATGAAAAGGGAGCAACTGTAATGAGTTGCTCCCTTTTCATATTTACATTATGTTTCAGTTTCTTTAATTTTAGTTTGTACTTCGCCAGTTTTAATTTTATTACTTTCTGAGAAACGTAATAAATCACCTTCAATAGTTTTATATACACGTTTATATTACATATGTATCTCATGAAATCTCGATTCCTTGTGGGATAATCGTTAGCGGAGGGAGGATAGTGATTTATGCTATTACTACATAAATAAAGAGTTGTGAAACTTAAAATATTTGATTGATATCTTAATTATGCAATTAGATGTCAGATAAATATTTTCCAACATACAACCCACTTGCAGCCGCTTGAGATAATGAATGAGTGACGCCTGAACAATCCCCAACTAAAAATAGCCCATGTATACTAGTTTCAAAATGATTATTAATTTTTATCGTAGGAGCATAGAACTTTCCATCAATTCCATATAGTAAAGTATCTTGATCAATAGGTTCTTGTATAAATTGTTCTAAGCGTAATAAAAATTCTTTGAGTCCTTCAATATATAATTGCGGAATTTCTGTATGAAAATCTCCATACTCTCCTTGCAGTGTAGGCTGTATACGATTATGTTTCATGCTGTTTTCCACCGTAGGTTGCTTCTTTAGTAAGTCCTCTAAGCGCTGTATAACAATCCGGTCTCGTCCTTGGTTAATGCTTTTAATAATTGAACTTGCATACAGATTTGCTTCTTTGAGAGCTGGAAAATAGCGAGGAATAAATAAAGTGAAATTTAAATTAGAAGTGCCAGTTCCTTGCTCTCGAAAATTTTGACCGTCAGGCATAACTAAACCTTCTTCGTACTTTCGAATGATGCGTCCTTTTGGATTCATACAGTAAGTAGTTGCTGTGAAATGCTCACCTTGATAAGAAAGTTTTGTTTCAAAAGTATCTTTTAATATAGAACGTAATTGATGTTCTTTCATTTCTACTCTAATACCTAAATCTACACGAGTTTGTTCCTGGGAAATATTTAATGAAGTGCACATCTCTTTTAACCAATCCGCCCCAGAGCGTCCAGTTGCAAATACTATTTGCTTAGATCGAACTGTTCCTTGATTTGTCTCTATTGTAAAATGATCTTTCTGTTTCAGAATATGTTGTACATCTATATGAAATTGAATATTTATTTTCGTAAGTAAAAATTCATAGAGCTGCTGAAAAATGTTACTGGAAAGTGTAGTACCAAGGTGTCTTACTTCTGTTGTTAGCATTTGTAAACCACACGCTTCAGCTCTCTTAGTGAGACTTGAATTTTCAGTAGAATATTTTGAAACCGAACTTCCTCCGAAATGACATAGAATTTCATCTACTTCAGCCATGAGTTGGATAAAGCCCTCTTTACCGACTTTTTGCTCAAGTTCTCCGCCAAATCCGTTTGTATAATTAAATTTCCCTTCAGATTTTCCTAAACCACCAAACCCAAAATATTTATCACATGTAGTACAATTACACACTTTTCCTTCGTCTAAAGGACAATGGCGATCTTCTAGCGCTTTACCTTTATCAAGAATTAAAACTTTTTTGTTACTTTTAGCTAGTGAATAAGCCATAAAAATGCTACTTACTCCAGCGCCGATAATTGTAACATCATACATATTCTTTCACCTGCTAACGGATAGTTTGTTTTTTATTTTTCTAGTGTATAACAATTTTATGAAGGTAAGAAATAGCTTTTATGAATAAAGAGAGAGTTTTTGAACTTTATACTTTTTCAATTTCTTCGAAGGATGGATTAAATACAAACATTTTTATTTGAAAGCAGCTATAGTTTTATTTTATTATATGCTTAATAAAATATTAGATATAAAAAAGAACAGACCTTTTCAGTAAAGAGGTCTGTTAATCATTTCAACTCTTATTTAGCAAACGCATGGTTACCAATTACCGCTACTGTTTGACGTGTCGTAATCCATTTGTCTGTTGATGTTTTCGGATTATAGAAATAAAGCCAATCAGAATGTATCCCATTTGTGGAGATAGCCTCTTCTACAGCCATTTTTGCTTCTGCGCTTGCAGGCTGATTAATTCTTCCATCTGTAACAGGAGTAAATGCATATCCGTATTTAATAGGTTCATAAATAACGCCTGTTATTGTATTTGGAAAACCTTTTGCGTTTACACGGTTTAGTATAACTTTCGCTACTGCTACTTTTCCTTTATACGATTCGCCACCTGCTTCAGCGGTAACTAAGCGTGCCATTAAGTCTTTTTCTTTTTGTGAAATGCTTGAGTAGATTTTTAAATGTTGTCCTGTATAAAGCTTGTTTCCGACTGTATTGTTAATTTGTTTTATAGATTGGACAGTGACATTGTAACGCTTTGCTATCATTTCTAATGAATCGCCCGGTTGTACTTGATAAATAATTTGTCCAGAAATGTTCGCAGGCTTGGCGTTTTGGCGAACAGTGATTTCATTTGAGTTGACGGACCCTGGAATATGTAACTGTTCACCAATAAAAGTTTGATCGTTTCCTTTATTATTAGCCTGTTTAATGGATTGTATTGAAACGCCGTATTGTTTACTAATGCCCCAAAGTGTATCATTCTTTTTTACTGTATGAATGGTAGAAGCCTCAGCTGTACTTTGACTACATACAAATGTAATTGCAGCTGCAGATAAAGGGATTATATGTTTTATTTTTAATAATTTCATTGTAAATCCTCCTAAGAAAAAATTAAGGTGAAGCTATTAAGTAATGTGGTTTGAAATGTTTATATACGTTATATATTAATGTAAGTATATTAGCACATATAAAATAAATAATCATTATAAGTTTCTTATTCATGTAGTGTAGAGCCTAAATATGAAATATTGCATATAAAAATACATTGAAGTTCATATTGCTGATTACTATAATCTATTTAGTAGAAAGGGAATATGTTATATAAATAAAATCATTATAGATTAATATAATGATTAATAATAGGAGGATTGATGTGATGAAAATATTTCAAAAAATGTGTGCGTCAACTGTAATCATTACAACACTTTTAGGAATAGGAGGCAATGTCAATAGTGTACATGCTGATTCTACAGAACAGCAGAGTAAATTAGGAATAGAACAAGAAACAGATAAGCAAATCATTGTAAAATTTAAAGCGGATTTGGATTTGCCATATGAAGATGGTATTGAAAAACAAATACAATCTCAAACGAATGATAAAGTAATAAAAAATCTTTTGGCAGAATACCCAGATGTAACATTTACTCGTTTATTCACATCTGTAAGCCCGAAGCAAATACAAAACCTTGAAGTGAAAGCACCTAATCATATATCTACAAGTTTATTAAACTACTATATTCTTCAAACTCAAAATAGTGGGCATGAAGAAGAACTAGTAGATAAGTTAAAGACATCTTCTTTAATAGAAGATGTCTATATGAAGAAACAAGAAAAAATAACACCACCGGAGGTACAACCATTAAGTGTATCTTTTAATCCGAATAACAACCCTAGATATGAAAAACAAGGTTATCTTGAAGCAGCACCATACGGTATTAATGCGCCTTTCGCCTGGGGAGTTCAAGGTGGTAAGGGAAGCGATGTCACCTTTGTTGATATGGAATATGGATGGTTATTAAATCATGAGGATTTAGTACATCAAAATATTGAATTAATGTCTGGAAGAAATATAGATCAGCATGTCGGTCATGGGACGTCTGTACTAGGAATTGTATCCTCTGAGGACAATAAAGTTGGGAATATTGGGATTGCGCCAAAAGCGAAAGCAAAGGTTATCTCTCAAATAAGAGATAACGGACAGTATAATACAGCTGATGCAATATTAAGTGCTGTAAATCAGTTAGAAGCTGGGGATGTTTTATTGTTAGAGGCACAAGCATCTTTCGATGGATATGGTGATAAATATTTACCTGTTGAAGTACAACCAGATATCTTTGATGCGATTCGTGCTGGTACAGATAAAGGTGTTGTCATTGTAGAAGCTGGAGCAAATGGTTGGAATGATTTAGATCAATTTAAAGATAGAAATGGTAAACAAATTTTAAATCGTAATAGTAAAGATTTTAAAGATTCAGGTGCAATTATGGTAGGAGCGGGCTCTTCATCTTTCCCTCATGAGCGTATGTGGTTTTCGAATTATGGAAGCCGTATTGATGTCTATGGTTGGGGAGAAAACGTAGATACAACTACAGCTGAGCAAAGTCGAAGTGCTATAAATCTTTATACACCTAGCTTTAGTGGCACGTCGAGTGCTTCGCCTATTATTGCCGGAGCAGCGACTTTAGTACAAAGCATTGCGAAAGAAAATTTAGGACAACCATATAGACCGAGTGAACTAAGAGCGATATTAAGCAACCAGAACACAGGAACAAAATCTAAAGATCCATATGCAGATAAAATTGGTGTTTTACCAGATTTGAAGTCTATACTAGTTAACTTAGGCTATGAACAAAGAAAACCAAACGGTGGGAATGAGTTACAAGTAATAGAAAATGAACCAAATAATGAGCCTAGACAGGCAAATAAAGTTAACTTTCATACACCGGTGAAAGGAACGCTACATAATAGTGATAGAGTAGATGTATTTACTTTCCAAATTGACTCGCCGGAAAATATTAATATATCTCTACTAAATGAACAAAATATCGGAATGACATGGGTACTTCATCATGAATCAGATTTAAATAACTATGTAGCATATGGTGAAAATGAAGGGAATGTAGTGAAAGGAACTTATAATGCAAAGCCAGGTAAATATTATTTATACGTCTATAAATATGAGAATAAAGATGGTTCATATATATTGAACATAAAATAAGCAAAAGGAACTTCAGATGAAGTTCCTTTGAATTTTTCTAATTTAGTATATGTGAATGATTTTTCAACTTTACTTCTATGCAATATTTCATATTGATGAAATGTTATTTATTTTTTATGAACTAGCTTATATTATATTCAATAAGTTTGATATAAAAACGGAAAAAGAGAGGGATAATAATGAGCAATAAGAAGTTACTTTTGAAATTATTCATATGTAGTACAATATTTATCACATTTGTATTTGCTTTACATGATAAGAGAGTCGTTGCGGCTAGCTCTGTTAATGAGCTTGAAAATTGGTCAAAGTGGATGCAACCTATACCTGATAATATCCCGTTAGCACGAATTTCAATTCCAGGAACACATGATAGTGGAACGTTCAAGTTGCAAAATCCGATTAAGCAAGTATGGGGAATGACGCAAGAATATGATTTTCGCTACCAAATGGATCATGGAGCTAGAATTTTTGATATAAGAGGACGTTTAACAGATGATAATACGATAGTTCTTCATCATGGGCCATTATATCTTTATGTAACCCTGCACGAATTCATAAACGAAGCGAAACAATTTCTAAAAGATAATCCAAGTGAAACGATTATTATGTCTTTAAAAAAAGAGTATGAGGATATGAAAGGGGCAGAAGGTTCATTTAGTAATGTGTTTGAAAAAAAATATTTTGTTGATCCTATCTTTTTAAAAACAGAAGGAAATATAAAATTGGGAGATGCTCGTGGGAAAATTGTACTACTAAAAAGATATGGTGGTAGTAATGAATCTGGAGGATATAATAATTTTTATTGGCCAGATAATGAGACCTTTACGACAACTGTAAATCAAAATGTAAATGTAACAGTACAAGATAAATATAAAGTGAGTTATGATGAGAAAGTAAAATCTATTAAAGATACGATCAATGAAACGATGAATAATAGTGAGGATTTGCATCATCTATATATTAATTTTACAAGTTTGTCTTCTGGTGGTACAGCATGGAATAGTCCATATTACTACGCCTCTTACATAAATCCTGAAATTGCAAACTATATAAAACAAAAGAATCCTACAAGAGTAGGTTGGATCATTCAAGATTATATAAATGAAAAGTGGTCACCATTGCTGTATCAAGAAGTTATAAGAGCGAATGAGTCACTTATAAAAGAATAAAGATGATGAGAGTAAGAAGCGATAAAATACGTCGCTTCTTTTTGTTTTCCAAAAACCAACATTGGATATCATACTTTCGTGATAGAAAAAAATAAAAACATACGATATAATCATACATATAAAATTTGTACCCATAAATTTTATATGTATGAATGAATTTTATTTGTTGTAATGAAATGGAGGTATATACTATGAAGTTTTCACATGATTTTTTATTCGGAGCTGCTTCAGCTTCTTACCAAGTAGAAGGTGCATGGAATGAAGATGGAAAAGGTGTTACGAATTGGGATGAGTTTTCAAAAATTCCTGGCAAAACATACAATGGAACAAATGGTGATGTAGCTGTTGATCATTATCATCGATATAAGGAAGATGTTCGTTTAATGGCTGAAATGGGGTTAGAATCGTACCGTTTTTCTATTTCTTGGGCGAGAATATTGCCGACTGGAGATGGAGAGGTGAATGAAAAAGGAATCGAATTTTATAACAACTTAATTGATGAATGTTTAAAATATGGGATTGTACCGTTTGTCACTTTATATCATTGGGATTTACCATTAGCGTTAGAAAAAGATGGTGGATGGACGAATAAACGAACAGCAGAAGCTTTCGTGAAATACGCAGAAATTTGTTTTAAGGCATTTGGTGATAGAGTTAAACATTGGATTACTTTTAATGAGACAGTAATGTTTTGTGGATTAGGTTATTTAAAAGGTGCACATCCACCAGGAATACAAAATGATGTTCCAAAGTATTTTCAAGCGACGCATTATGTATTTTATGCGCATGCGAAAACAGTTGCGGTGTACAAACAGCTGAAACAATATGGGGAAATTGGTATTACTCATGTTTTCTTACCTGCTTATAGTGTGGATGGTCAAAAAGAAAATATACTGGCAGCAAAGCATGCGAATGAATATGAAACGTATTGGTATTATGATCCAGTTTTAAAAGGTGAGTATCCGTCTTATGTTGTACAACAATTAAAGAAAAAAGGATGGACTCCTAATTGGACGGTTGAAGAATTAGAAATCATTAAACAAAATGCTGAAAAGAATGATTTTATTGGCTTAAATTATTATCAACCAATACGAGTAGAAAGATACGATATGGATATAAATGGTGGGGAGCATTCTCGAGAAAACTCAACACTTGCTCCAGGTAATCCTTCTTTTGATGGTTTTTATCGAACAGTTAAAATGGATGATAAAACATATACGAAATGGGGATGGGAAATATCTCCCGAAGGTTTCTTAGATGGATTGCATATGTTGAAAGAGCGTTACGGTGATATAAAGATGTATGTAACGGAAAATGGACTTGGTGATGAAGATCCGATCATTGATGGAGAAATTGTAGATGTTCCGAGAATTAAATTTATTGAAGAGCATTTAAAAGTAATAAAGCGTGCAATTGAAGAGGGGATTAATTTAAAAGGTTATTATGCATGGTCAGTAATTGACCTTTTAAGTTGGTTAAATGGATACAAAAAGCAATATGGCTTTATTTTTGTCGATCATAATGATAACTTAAAACGTAAGAAGAAACTTTCGTTTCATTGGTATAAACATGTGATCGAAACGAGAGGAGAAGAGTTATAATAGATAAAAGAGTATTTTAGGAGAAAGTGTATGAGTGCAAAGTATAAACAGATTGCAGATGTGTTAGAGCAAAACATTCGAGATGGGTTTTTTAATGAAACGAAAAAACTACCTACAGAAGAAGCGTTGATGAATCGATTTGAAGTAAGCCGTAATACGATACGTAAAGTAATTAGTCAGCTTGTGAATAGAGGTTATATTTTTCAAGTACAAGGTAGTGGTATGTTTTTACGCGAAACTTCTGTAACAGATTACATTAATTTAGGAAGTTTACGTGGATTAACGAAGAATCTTGTTTCACAAAATATTGAAACGAAAGTGTTAGGGCTGGAAGTAATAGATGCGGACGAAGAGATAGCAAAGCGGATGCAATGCGAAGCTGGAACTAGGTTGTATTTTTTGAAGCGCTTAAGAATTGTAGATGCTAAGCCATTCTCTATTGAAGTAAGTTATTTCAAAAAGGATATTATTCCATATTTGAACGAAGAAATAGCATTAAGCTCTGTATACAGTTATTTCATTGAAGATTTACGATTAAATATTGGTTTTGCTGATAAAGTTATTAGTTGTGAAAAAGCAAATAAAGAAAATGCACAGCTTTTAGAATTAAATGAAGGTGATCCGGCGCTTCTTATTGAAAATACAGTTTGTCTTGTAAACGGGACAATTTTCGAATTATCCCAATCGATGTTTCATTATGAAAAGGCCAAACTTTTAAATCGGATCAATTTCAAGTGAAAAATGAATATAATTAACTTTGCGAAAAAGCAACCGATCATAAGTGATCAGTTGCTTTTTATTTTCAAAGTGGATGAGCAAAAAAACATAAAAGTGGTTGGTCCGTTTTCTACAAACATCCATTATGATAAGAGAAGAAAGGTAGTATATTATCAAAGTTTTAAAGAGGAAGTTCTTTATTAAAATAGATTGTCTTTAGAGAGGTGAAAATACAATGGTTTTTGCAATTTCACTAGTGGTTATTATTGTAATTGGATCGCTGTTTGGGACCGTGCTAGTTGCACGAAATGTGGAGGAGAATTACGGCAAGTCCACAAAGAGAAATGTGAAAAATTTATCAACTATTTATATTCTCCTACTTTTCGTACTACTTGTTGGGGTAACGTGGTATGCGGTAGTGATTTAATAGTTTTGAAAGAAAAAAATTATTATTGTATATGATGGAGGAGTATGATTTTGATAAAAAATGAACGCCACGTTTTAATTGTTTTTCCCCACCCAGATGATGAGTCATATTGCGTGGCAGGTACAATTTTAGCTTATGCGCAGCGAAAGGTTCCTCTAACTTATGTTTGCTTAACGTTAGGTGAAATGGGGAGAGCGATGGGAAATCCTCCTTTTGCAACACGTGAATCATTATATGCTATAAGAGAGAAAGAACTAAAGAGGGCTACAAATATTTTAGGTATTAAAGATTTACGTATGATGGGATATCGTGATAAAACTCTTGAATTTGAAACTCCTGGAGAGTTAAGACGTGTAATACAAAAATGTGTGGAAGAAGTGAATCCTTCGTTGGTCATTTCTTTTTATCCTGGATATGCAGTTCATCCAGATCATGATGCAACAGGAGAAGCGGTGGCTGAGGCGTTAGCTACTATTCCGGCAAATAAAAGGCCAACATTTTATGCGGTAGCTTTTTCAAATAATCATGAAGCGGAAATAGGTCCGCCACATTTTAAAAATGAAGTGAAAGAATATGTTCCAAAAAAGCTAGAAGCATTGCAAGCACATGCATCACAATTTGCGACTAAAGTAACGGAACTAAAAAGAGAGTATGAAGATGGTGTACCGGAAACAGTCGAGTGGTTAGAAAGAGAACCGTTTTGGATATATCCATTCAAAGATAAGAATAAGTGATGCTACAGCTAAAGGTGATGAATATGTATTTTGAATATAAGAATCGAAAGGTTTTTTACAATATAGAAGGATCGGGTCCTGTCATATTGTTTTTACACGGCCTTGGAGGAAACGCAAATAATTGGTTATATCAAAGGCAATATTTCAAGAAAAAATGGACAGTGATCTCACTTGATTTACCAGGGCATGGGAAATCTGAAGGGCTGGAAATTCCTTTTAAAGACTACCTAAATGTTTTGTATGAGTTATGCAATTATTTAAAGTTTAAAAAAATAGTCATTTGTGGTCTTTCAAAGGGAGCTAGAGTCGGTATCGATTTTGCTACTCAATATCCAGACTTTGTTTCTAGCTTAATTGTTGTAAATGCATTTCCCTATTTGGAGCCTGAAGATCGAAAAAAACGACTTGAAGTATATGATTTACTTAGCTTACATGATAACGGAAAAACATGGGCGGATACATTGTTGAAGGCAATGGGGGTAGCCAGTAATGAAGTGATTGTCAGGGGGTTTTATCAATCTTTACAGTCTATTCATCCGGGTCATATTCAAATGTTATTTGCTAAATTAGTTGATTATGATCAAAGACCGTTTCTTTCAAATATTTCATGTCCTGTTTTAATTATAAGAGGGAGATATGATGATTTTGTGCCAGAAAAATATGTAAGAGAGTTTGAAAAATATATAAAAAATACAACTTTCATTGAGTTTAAAAATAGCGGGCACTTACCTTATTTAGAGCAGCCAATTAGCTTTAATGTTACGGTAGAAACATTTTTAAATCATGCGCTTAATTAATACTATTGTTACAGTGAATACTGTTATTAGTGAGTAAAGTATAGTTAGTTTTGAGAGGAGGCAACAGGGTGGAATGGAAACCAAATCGTGCAGATAAAACGCCTGTATATAAACAAATAGCGGATTATATTGAAAGGGGTATTTCTTCAGGTGAGTTTCCTTCTGATAGCAAGTTACCTTCTGAGCGGATGTTAGCAAAAGAGTTACAGGTGAACCGGAGTACAATAGTAGCTGCATATGAAGAATTAAAATCACTTGGAGTAGTAGAACGGCAAAAAGGAAGCGGAACAAGGGTGAATACAGACATATGGGGTGTTTCACATAAACGAATACCGAACTGGGGTAGGTACGTTGAGGATGGATCGTTCTTACCTAATGTACCACTCGTTCAACAAATTAGAACAGAAACACAAAAAGATGACTTAATTAATTTAGCGAGTGGTGAATTGTCACCAGAATTAATTCCGAGTGATAGATTCCGAACGATTTTGTCGGAGAAAACATTTATGGAAAACCTCGGTTATGACCATCCACTTGGAAATGAAATGTTGAGAAAAACAATTGCAGCACATGTTCAGCAATATAAACAAATTGAAGCGGATTCAAGTTCGATCCTTATTACATCAGGAGCACAGCAGGCACTTAATCTTATCGTTCAATGCTTATTAAAGCCTGGAGATGCGATTGCAATTGAGGATCCCTCCTATTGTTTCTCACTTCCCATGTTTAAATCTGCAGGGTTAAAAATATTCCATTTACCTGTTGATCAGCATGGAATGGATCCAGATGACTTAATTGAGTTGCATAAAAAGCATCGTATTCGTATGGTATTTTTAAATCCAGATTATCAAAATCCAACTGGAACTGTGCTTTCATTAGCGAGACGTAAAAAGATTTTAGAACTGTCTTCTGAATTTGGGATACCAATTGTAGAAGATGATCCGTATAGTTTAACTTCATTTAATGGAGAAGTGAATCCAACATTAAAATCAATGGATCAAAACGGGAATGTTCTTTATATAAGTTCATTATCAAAAGTTGTTGCATCAGGATTACGTATTGGATGGGTAATTGGTCCTACGCGTGTAATAGAGCGTTTAGCAGATGCAAAGCAACAAGTTGATTTTGGTCATAGTGTATTTACGCAGTGGGTAGCGAATCAATTTTTAGAATCAGAGGATTTTCATACGCACATTACGATGCTGCGTGGACAATTGAAGCAAAGAAGAGATGTATTAATTGCAAAGCTTGACGAAATATTGGGAGACCGAGTTGAATGTTTCGTTCCAGAGGGTGGAATACATGTATGGTGCAAGGTGAAGGGAACGTTTGATGAATACCACTTGTTAGGTGAATCTATACGAAATGGTGTTGCATTTGTTCCGGGAAGTGTTTTAGGCTCTAAAAATGAATATATCCGATTTACGTTTGGGAGAGCGAATATAGAACAAATTCAATTTGGAATTGCACGGTTTGCTGATACGTTAAATGAGATTTCATAATATGAATGTGAGATAGTGAAAAGAGGGAAAAAAATGAAGTACGTGACACTTTTACTTCAAGTAGGCGTGCTGTATATATTTAGCTTAGTTGGTCTATGGATTCAGGAAGTATTTCAACTATCGATGCCAGGAAGTTTAATAGGGATGTTAATATTGTTCTTGCTCCTTTCTACTCGGATTTTGCCATTAAGATGGTTTGAGTTAGGTGCGGAGAAATTGATTGTATTTTTACCGTTATTTCTCATTCCTTCGACAACAGGTCTGATGGAATACGGGTCTTTTCTTTTCAGTAAGGGGAGTATTATATTCATGTTAGTAGTTGCAAGTACGGTAGTAACTTTGATTATTTCAGGGTATATAAGTCAATTATTAGTAACATCAAAAAAATAAAATCGACAAGGTGCACGATGCAAATGGTCTTCATTATTATTACTGTAGTAATGTATGTATTGGCGACAAAGTTATATAAAAAATTTACGTTTCCATTTATGTTACCGGTGTTAACAGTTACGGCAATTATGATTTGTTTATTTCTGATTTTTGATATTTCTCATCATGAGTATAGGGAAAATGGTGGAGATATTCTTTCTAGTTTATTGAGTCCTGCAATTGTAGCATTAGCGATACCTTTATTTAAAGAGCGAAGAATACTAATGAAAAACTTTTTTTCGATACTTATCGGTGTAGCGGTAGGCATAGTGGCTTTAACGAGTATGAATGTAGTGATTGGTGAGATGTTAAATATAGATAAGGAACTCATATTAACAACACTCCCACAATTAGCGACGATGCCTATTGCTATTTCATTAGCGGATCAAATTGGTGGTATTCCATCTATGACTTCTAGTTTTGTAGTTGTTGCAGGAATCACAGGTGCTATTATCGGACCAACAGTACTTAAGTTTTTCCGTATAACGAGCACGATTGGAAAAGGAGTGGGAATGGGTTGCGCCTCACATATTATCGGTGTGAGCCGTCTCGTGAAGGAAGGCGAGAAAGAAGCGACGATCGGTTCGGTGACGATGATTGTAACCGGAATACTTATTAGTATAGTCATACCGTATGGAACGAAATTTATATTTTAAAATGTAATGGAGATGATGAAAATGACAACATGGTTTATAGTTACATTATTTATTTTTGGAGCTATCAAAGTATTAGTTTCTAGTATGCCCACTTCTGTTGTAGAATCAATTATTAGTAGATTTGAATTGCATCAAAAGCTTGAAGAAGAGAATACCTCTATATCGATAGATGGAAAAAATATAGAGGGAGAGACGAAACTTCAAGTTATTCATGAATTTAATGAGGCTCTATTTTTAGATAAACATTATTTTCCACCACGCGGGGAAGGAACACCAATCGTTATTAACACGAAGAAAGGGAATAAAGAGATTAGGTTTTCTCTGTATAGCCATGAGGAACATGTTGATGTAATAAAGCAATATAAAAAGAAAATCGTTGCCTATCGTTTACGTTCAAAAAGTCTTCAAAACCCTACATCATTAATGGTAACCGAAGATTATGCTTAAGAAGAGATCTATAAGGATCTCTCAGACTGCAAACAAACTATTTTTTGAGAGTGCAGATGCTAAAAAATAATTTGTCTCTTGCTTTATAGAAAATTTATCCAACAACATTTATACGTAATGTTTTCTATGCTACAATTTACTACAAGTGAGGAAGGAAGGTGTCTTATGAAAATATCCGTCTATGTTGCAAGTGCATTTAGCAAGGATCATAAAGGTGGAAATAAAGCAGGAGTGGTATTTATTGAGAATACATTAACCACTACTCAAAAAATGGCAATAGCCAAACAACTGGGCTATGCGGAAACCGCATTTATATCAGAATCTGAAATTGCTGATTATAAATTTGAGTATTTTACACCAAAAGAAGAAGTTGATTTATGTGGTCATGCCACAATTGGCTCTTTCGCGATACTGATGCATTTAAATAAACTTTTCAGGAATCGCTATACGATTGAAACGAACAGCGGTGTTCTTACTATTACCGTAAAAGATGACATCATATTCATGGAACAAAACAAACCGATATTCTATGATGTTGTATCTCCAAACGAGTTCATCGACTGTTTTGACATGAAAGCTATAGATAATACATATCCAATTCAAATTGTTTCCACGGGTTTAAAAGATATTTTAATTCCTATAAAAAGCGAAACACAATTACATACACTGCAACCTAATTTTGAAAAAATTAAAGAAATCAGCAAGTATTATAATGTTGTCGGAATGCATCTATATACTTTTAATGACAATCGAATTATATGCAGAAATTTTGCTCCACTATACGATATCAATGAAGAAGCAGCGACTGGAACTTCAAACGGTGCATTAGCTTGCTACCTTTATGAACAGCATAACTTGCAAAAAGAAGTCTATGTATTTGAACAAGGTTATTCTTTACAATCGCCTTCCGAAATATTAGTTAAATTGGCAACCAATAGCAACAATAAGATAGAAAAAGTTTATGTTGGCGGCAAAGGCTATTACTGTGAAACTAAGTATTTAAATGTAGAAAATATTGAGTGAAAATAAAAAAACACCGAAAGAGATCTATAAGGATCTCTTTATTTTTGTATGAAATCATATACTTTCCAAATAAAAGAAAAGAAAATCATATAGCCAAATAAAGAATATGTATGATTCCAATCCAAGCTATGAATAAAGAAACCGAATCTTTCAGCAATCTGTTCAAAAATGCTAGCACAAATACCTATTAAAATAATAAAAAGAATTCTAGAAACTGCAGATAATGTTTTTGAAATTTGTATGAAAATCGTTGTTGAAATCGGTAGTACAAACAAAGTAAAACCAATGTTAACTGAAAATATGGATGAGAATGGTCTAACCGGAAAGGAATATGTTTGTTTCGCAACAAAAAAAGCATCTAAGCAAGTTCCGATAATAGAAGAGAGTAAGATTGTAATGACTAATGCGAAAAGGTTATTCGTCTTCTCGAAGGAGAACATTTTTCTTTGCAAGAATGGCAAGTTCAATTTTTTCGAGTGTTTTACAGTAGTCTTCTGTAATTTGTCCATTTATATTTTCCTCCTTATCCACTAAGTAATTTACGACTTGCCAGTCCGTAAACCAATCTTCACTGTCAACTTCTTCATGCTCTATATTTCGCCATGCATAGATGAGTGCAGGGCTGTATATACGATAAGCGCCATTACGCAACTGGCATTTCTTTATTCGGCGTTTATAAAACTCACGGGAAAAAGATTCATTCACACTTGAAAATAGATGAGGCCAGTAATCTTTCCTTGATCCTGTATGAGGATGGTGTTGGGCCCAGCTTATTACTTGAGATAAAACATGTGTATCCCGAAATAATAATGAATACAACCTTTTTCCAATTAAGATCCGTTCATGTAAGGAAGTGAAATGTTTCATTGTATCACCAAATAGTAATACTTTTTCTTTCTTATCATTTGCGTAGAATGGGAAAAGGATATGATTAAACTGAAAGAAATCAAATAGTTTAAATCCAATACTATTTAGTACAGTCTTTTTAAAGTGTACATTTTGAATCACTCTTTTTTCTAAGTAGTTTTGTTCATTAATAATAGTTGCAATTGCTAATGTTTTTTTATTGCCTGTTTTCCAAAAATCGTTCCACATCGTTTCCATAAATGTAGAAACATTTAGGTGAGGGAGAAGGTGAAATAGTTTTTGTGATCTTTTTACACTTTGTTCATAAAGCAGAAATTGAGGATATACATCCTGAAAAATAAGCCAATTCCCTATTTCTAAAAAAGAAAAAAATGTGATTTGATCTTTCTCTGATAAAATTTTCGTATATAAATCGCCCTTTAAATCAGTCATATTCCAACCGCCGTTACGTGAAACCATATGCCCAAGTAGTGCCCAATGTATTTCTGGATATTGAACGTAAAATTGGTAGTATGCACGTGTTCTTGTAACATTATTTTTATTTAGCTGTTCTGTCTGCATTTTTATGTTGTTGATAATGAGCTGCTCTTCTTTCGTTAATTTATACATTGTGCCAGAATGAATGAGGTTGCTTTTTTGTTTCAATTCATTTTTTACATCAAATAGGAAGAGAGGCAGTGCTTTGGAAGGTCCGTTATATGTATGATTTGAATTACTTCGGTACATTCCGTTACCTCCCTTTTTCATAAATTTAAACATGACTATTGGCTATGAATCATTCTATTTATTTTATTACGAGTATAAGAAATAAATGAGCGGTGTTTTTGACAGGGAATTTAGTTATCATGCAAACAGTATAAAAAGTCTTACTGTTGTAAGGTGAAATGAAAAAACGAAACTATATTTAATAGTTTCGTTTTTTTTATTTTGTCAATTAAATGTAACAAACGACAATAATGTAAATAAAAAACAAAAGGAAAGAAGATATCTTCTTTCCTTTTTACTATAGTTGTTCAAATTCATTAGTACTTATCCAGATTGGCTATGTACTATGGGTGAATCCCGATTTCTAATAGCTCAGTAAATGCATTAGTATGGATAGGTTTACTATAATAATAACCTTGAATAAACTGACATTTATTTTTTTGAAGGAAATTTACGTGCTCTTTCGTTTCTACACCTTCAGCAATGACAGACATTCCTAATGTATTTGCTAATGTGATGATCGTTTTAATAATTTCCATTCCATCGTCACATGTTTCAGACATTGTAATAAATTCTCTTGGGATTTTTAACGTATCGATTGGATATAAAGGTAAGTAAGCTAGTGAAGAATAGCCTGTACCAAAGTCGTCGATTGAAATGTGAATCCCTAAACTTTTTAGTGTACGCAATTTTATCAATGTTTCTCGCTCATCCATCATTGCAATTCGCTCTGTTAACTCAAGATCGAGAGAACTTGCTGGTAAACCTGTATTTGCTAAAGTAGAAGAAATAGACTTTACAAAATCCTCTTGTTCAAATTCTTTAGCAGATAAATTTACACCTATTTTTAAATGTGAATATCCGAGTACGTGCCAACGTTTCATTTGCGCACAAGCCTGCTCTAATGTCCATTTTCCTATTGGAATAATTTGTAGTGTTTCTTCTGCAATCGGAATAAACTCGTATGGAGAAATAACGCCTAATTCAGGATGATTCCACCTGATTAGAGCTTCTGCACCGATAATTTTATTAGATTCACTATCAACTTGAGGTTGATACAAAAGGAACAATTCTTCATTTTGTATTGCATTTGATAAATCTTTTTCTAATCGTAATCGTCTTTCAATTTTTTTAGCGATTACATCGTCATAAATAGAGACAGCGTTAAGCTCTTTTGTCTTTGCATCATACATTGCAACATTAGCGTTTTTCAAAAGTGTAGCGGTATCGATTCCGGAGTGTGGATAAATAGCGATACCGATACTCAGTGATAAAGTTAATGTATGCTCATATATGACAAACGGCTTTTCTATGCTTTTAAATAATTGGTTACATAATTCGAATAAGGCATCTTCGTCAGTATAATTTTCAATTAAGATTGTAAACTCATCACCACCGATTCTTGACAGATGAGTATGTGATGGAAGACATGATTGGAATCGCTTTGCAACTTCTTCTAATATGTAATCTCCTGCCGAATGTCCAAGTGTATCGTTGATTGCTTTAAAGCGATCTAAGTCTAAATATAATAATGCAAATTCGCTTTCTGTTTTTTCAGCACTTTTTATAACCTTTTTTAATTTCTTATGGAAAAAGGCACGGTTCCCAATTTTCGTTACAGTATCATGGAATGCTAAATATTTTATTTCTTCTTGCTGTTTTTTTAGTGCAGTAATATCTTTCACCATAATGTAGCTTCCTGAAATTTGACCGTCTATCATAATAGGAACGATGGTAACGTATAAAAAATAAGTAAAGCCATCTTTATATTGAGAACGTAGTTGTAAGGATGCCGATTCTTGTTGTTTCACTTTTTCTAATGCTGATGCTAGTTTATGTTTATCTTCATCTAAAATAATCGAAAAACAAGTTTCACCAAGTAACTCGTCTGTTGGTGCTCCAAGTAGTATACTTCCAGCTTTATTTACATTTAAGAATACGCCATTTAAATCAATTGTAAAAATAGGATCAGGGTGATATTCATATAATGATTTGAATTTTTGTTGCTTTTGAGATAGAGCCTCAGATTTATGAACTAAATCTGAAGTCCGTAAAGTAACTTTTTCTTCTAATTGGGCATTAAATACCTGTAAACGTTTGGTTAGGGAATCATTTTGCATACGTATAATAGAATGACGAATGAGTACGAAAATAAAAGTAATACAATTTCCCGTAATGAGAGTTGAAGACGATGTTTGTTCTTTTAACGTAAATCCGATTAGTATTGCAACGGCAAGATAGGGAAATACAACTAGAGTCTTTTTTCCTATTATAGGGTTAACAATGAAATAATTTTTATGGCTATTATGATCTTCTGAAATAGATCCAGCTATTGCAATAAGTAATATAGGTATTCTATATAAAAGACGTAATAATGTTATTGTTTCTGTTGATAAATGGTTATTTAGGTAAAAATAAATATAGTTAAAAGTTGCAGAACTTATTAATACAAAAATAAAGATGTAAATTTTCCGTTTGGAATTAAAAATTGTTGGACGGAAAAAGAGACTTACACCTAGTAGAAGAAATAATAAATCTGCAATTGGATATAGAAATGAAAGGAAAACATCTCCTAGTGAAAGAGAGAATATATTTAAATTTGGTTGATTAAATAAATACCACTCCAATGTGAATATGGAAGTAAGTATTATGCATATATCACAAATAAAGAACGCTTTTTCCCATTTATCGCATTCTTTTAAGATTTTATAGCAGAAAGCGATAAGACAGAAGAGTAGAAAAAACATGTAAAATACATCAGAAATAGTAAACCGATGTATTGGAATTTCGAAGAAGCTATCTTGATATGTATATACTATTTTCCCTAATAAAAAACTACCAATTGCTATTGTGATACATATCCAAAACGGATTTGAACTGACTTTTTTAGAATATATAGAGTAAATGAGTGACACAAATGTAATAGCTTCAACAATAAGTGAAGCGAAGCGTACATCTGAATTTGAAAAATGAGTGGGGAACAGATAGAAAAACATAAAATAGATTGAATAACATATTAATGTTCCAATTAATATACATAGTTGTAAATTTTTATTTAATTTCAATAAAATCACCTTCTTTAATTATGCACTATATTCGTAATATCTATACATAATAATATTATTTAAGAATTGTATCAGATTTCCTTATAAAAATCATGCGTATAAGGAAAGTGATAAAGAGTTTAATACTTCTTAAAATTGAAAAAGTATTGTGTTTGATAGTATGTATTACATCAAGATTTTAAATGGAAATGGTATATTTAGTCATCCTTTGAATATTAACGGTTTTTTAGTGGTTCGCAAGTGAATATGCATAATTGCATAAAGATACTACATTCAATTTTATATAAAATGTTTTTGTTATAAAGTATGAACTAAACTTTAGTATGCATCTATTCTCATACTAATGAGGGATTTCAAAAAGACGTTACGTATATACAATAATACGTAAGCATGTATGAAATCTTTAGTATGGGAGGAAAAGCATGAAGAATTGGGTGAAGTTTCGAATCGCACGTCCAACTGATCAGTTTGAAGAGGTTACAACATTTTATGAAAAAGGATTAGGTTTAAAACGTATAGGTGAATTCTACGATCATGAAGGTTATGATGGGGTCATGTTTGGACTCCCAGATGAAGAGTATCATTTAGAATTTACAAGACATATAGATGGAAGTCCTTGTCCAGCTCCGACAAAAGATAATTTACTTGTATTTTATATGCGTGAAGATAGTGAAATGAAAAAAGTGAGTAAAAGGCTGCATGGATTGGGATATGATGAAGTCGAACCAGAGAATCCATATTGGAAAGATAAGGGGGTAACGATAGAGGATCCAGATGGCTGGAGAATCGTGTTAATGAAAATAGAAGAATAGAGGATAACGAAACTAATAAGAACAAGGTTTCAAATTATGATAGGGTAAAAATAGAGCAGCTTCCTTCTAGGAAATAAAAATAGAAGGAAGCTTTTTGTTTGTAGTCTGAAAATTTAAATTTGACAATCAATTGTAAGGGATGTAAATTGAGAACGTGTATTCTTACAGAATAGATAGCGTTTCGATTAAATAGGGAGGACTTTTTATGTTATTTCGAATTGAGGATGCAGAAATATACTATGAAATTGTTGGAGAAGGAAAACCAGTCATTATCATACATGGCTGTGCTCCTGACCATAGGTTAATGATGGAATGTATGGAATCATTATTTCAGAAGTATGAAGGTTATAAGCGAATATATATTGATTTACCTGGAATGGGAAAATCTAATGCTCCAGATTGGATAAATAGTTCAGATCGTGTAGTAGAAGTGCTTATCACATTTATTGAAGAAATCATTTCTACTGAAGAATTTTTATTGGTAGGAGAGTCATATGGAGGCTATTTAGCCAGAGGAATACTCACAAAGTTGTTTGAAAGAGTTAATGGATTATTATTAGTATGTCCTGTTGTTGTAGCGGAGCCAGAAAAAAGGATCCTTCCAGATAAACAAGTAATTTTACAAGATAAGGAATTTTTAAATAAGCTCACTTCTACGGAAAGAGAAGCATTTTGTGAGTTAGCAGTGATAGCAAATGAATATACATATAAGCGATTTCAAGAGGAAATTAAGCCAGGACTAGATATTGCTAATTATGAATTTATTGAAAGATTGCAAAAGAATTACTCTCTTACTATGGATTTTTACCGTAAGAAATATGAGAAACCTGTTCTTTTATTAGCTGGAAGACAAGATATATCGGTAGGTTATCAAGATATTATAGAAATTATTGAGGATTACCCAAGAGCGACATTAGCGGTGTTAGATATGGCAGGGCATAATTTGCAAATTGAGCAGCCTGAATTATTTGAGAGTTTAGTAGGAGAATGGATTAGACGAACAAATCAGCACATTTTATAAAGTATTTTAGTATTACAATTACGTCTAAGTGTTGAAATGGATAAATGAACGTGATTTATTAACTTATAAACAATTTTAAGGAGAAATTATGAGCACATATATTTATATGGTTAGACATGGTGAATCACCAAAACTAGAAGGAAATGAAAGAATGCGTGGGTTAACTGAGAAGGGACATATGGATAGCAGTAGAGTAACTGACATATTAAAAGCGGAGAGGATTAATGCTTTTATTTCCAGTCCTTATAATCGGGCTATGTTAACGATAGAAGGGGCAGCTAAATTCTATGAAAAAGAAATAGTAGTATATGAAAATCTCAAAGAGTGTAGGTTTGCAAGTGAAGACCGGATTATATCAGATAAAGAAGTGTATCCACTTGTAAAGAAGATGTTCTCTAATCCGGACTTTGCACGAACGGAAGGAGAGTCATATGCAGATTGCCAAAGAAGGGTAGTGAGAGTATTAAAAGAAATCTTAATGGATTTTCAAGGACACAAAATTGTAATTGGTACACATGGGCTTGTCATGACATTAATGATGAACTATTTTGATAAACAATATGGTTTTGAATTTTTAATGAATACGTCAAAACCGGATATATATAAGATGGAGTTTAAAGAAGAACAATTAATGAATGTAGAGAGATTATGGAAAGCTGAATAAAACTAGTTGCATGGATTTTGTTGTAAAAGTTACTTTTATAGCAAAGTCTTTTTTATTTCAATAGAAAGCATCTTTATCAACTATTTTTAGAATCTTAAATTAATAAGTAATTATTCAGTTTCTGAATAATGTAATTAGAAGTTGGATTAAGGAAACAATTTTAAATGTGACAAAATTCCAAACGATGGATTTATATTCAATTGGAGAAAAAGATGTAGAATTTTGTCTTACGGTCCCCGTTTACTTTTCATTTCATTACATATAGGCTTTGTGGTGTAAAGGGGAAAATCATCTACCTTTACACAAAATCTATAAGGGGGACATTGTGATGAAAAAGATTAAAAAGTTTGCGGGAGTAGCTTTAGCGGGAACGATTGGATTAAGTGGACTACTGTTTTTAGAACCAAGTGTAAGCGCTGCGGAATCACAGCAAGTGAAAGAGGGAAATTTCAATGCAATTGATGTATCGATGAATCTAAATGAATTATATGTATTAAGTGGCAGAAGCATTGATGTTCTTTCTGGAGATAAAGAAGCAATTCAGCTAAATAAATACACAATTCGTTTTAGTAAACCAGGGAAGTATGTGATTAAAGTAAATGGCTGTATTTATGACGATGTATATACTTTTATTGTGAATGAGTAGTATATATTCTTAAATTATGAAATAAAAAAGAAACACCCTATTTGCGGTGAGAATCGTAAATAGGGTGTTTGATTTGTATTAAGTTGTAATTTAAATATGTTCACTAACTTTATCTTTGTTTTGTAAAGTATGTAAAAGTGTTTGAAACACCTTAAATGATTGCTGAAAGATTGGACTTTGAATAAAAGTGTATAGAAAAGTTACGATAAAAACAGGACCACCGAGCATAAATCCAATAACTAGTACAATACATTCTACAATGATCCGAGCACGGCTAATAGATAGACCTGTTTTGTCGGAAATAGTAAGCATAAATCCATCACGAGGTCCAGCACCAATTCCAGCCGCCACATACATCCCTCCACCGATACCTGTAATGGCAATACCAGAAAATAAAATGAGTAAGTTTATCCATAAATAATCACTAGCGTTTGGAAGAATATTTGATTGTAAGAAAAAGTCCATAATAGGACCGATAAGTAGTGCATTTAAAAATGTTCCCACATTTATATATTTTCGATCTACTAGTAAAGAAATGAGAACGAGACACAACCCACATATGACACTCCACGTACCAATAGTCCATCCAAACCTTTGGTAGAGAGCCATATTTAAAACTTCCCAAGGATGTAAACCAAGAAATTTTACTTTGACTGCAAGAGCATTTCCAAGCCCAAAGAAAATTAACCCTAAGAAAAAAAGAAAATAGCGAAAGAGGGCTAGCCTCATCTTTCATACCTCCCATATTTATAATTATGTATGTTACATGTTAAAGTTTAAATGTACAAATATTATGTCTTTTTTTATTTGTTGTAAATCATTAAAAATGTGGATGGAATATAGACCTTTACAGTCAAAAAAGTTAAAATATTTCGTCTCAAGGATTATAATAGAGAAAGAAATATAAAAGGGAGTGAATGAATTTGAAACAAGAACTTATTGAAAGATTTACGAGATATGTAAAGATTGATACGCAATCAAATGAAGATAGTCATACAGTGCCAACAACACTAGGACAAATTGAGTTTGGTAAGTTATTAGTTGAAGAGTTAAAAGAAATTGGGTTAACAGAAGTAACGATGGACGATAACGGGTATGTAATGGCAACACTTCCGGCTAATACGGATAAGGATGTTCCTGTAATCGGCTTTTTAGCACATTTAGATACAGCAACAGATTTTACAGGGAAAAATGTAAAACCACAAATTCATGAAAACTTTGACGGGAACGCAATTACGTTAAATAAAGAGCTAAATGTTGTGTTAACACCAGAACAGTTCCCAGAGTTACCATCTTATAAAGGGCATACCATTATTACAACTGATGGTACGACACTTCTTGGAGCAGATGATAAGGCTGGTCTGACTGAAATTATGGTTGCAATGAATTATTTAATACATAATCCGCAAATTAAGCATGGAAAAATTAGAGTTGCGTTTACGCCGGATGAAGAAATTGGCCGTGGCCCAGCCCATTTTGATGTAGAAGCCTTTGGCGCATCATTTGCTTATACGATGGACGGCGGTCCATTAGGTGGTTTAGAGTATGAAAGCTTTAATGCTGCAGGCGCTAAGTTAACGTTTAACGGAACGAATACACATCCTGGAACAGCGAAAAATAAAATGCGTAACGCAACTAAACTTGCGATGGAGTTTAATAGCTATTTACCGGTAGAAGAGGCACCAGAATATACAGAGGGTTATGAAGGATTCTATCATTTACTTTCTTTAAATGGTGATGTTGAGCAAAGTAAAGCGTATTATATTATTCGAGATTTTGATCGTGAAAACTTTGAATCGCGTAAACATAACGTTGAAAATATTGTGAAGCAAATGCAAGAGAAATATGGACAAGATGCGGTCGTTTTAGAAATGAATGATCAATACTATAACATGCTTGAAAAAATCGAACCAGTGAGAGAAATTGTTGATATTGCATATGAGGCAATGAAAAGTTTAAATATCGAACCAAATATTCATCCGATTCGCGGTGGAACAGATGGATCACAATTATCGTATATGGGATTACCAACCCCAAATATTTTCACAGGTGGTGAAAACTATCACGGTAAATTTGAGTATGTTTCGGTAGATGTTATGGAAAAAGCGGTTCAAGTTATTATAGAAATTGCAAGACGATTTGAAGAACAAGCTTAAAAAAGAACCAAGTAGTGCAAACACGCTACTTGGTTTTTTAGTATAATACTCGCCACAAATAAAAAGTTGCGTAAGATTCCCAGTTGATCCAATTTGCCGCAAAATATTTTATTTCCTGTTTAGTCGGTTTACTTTCGGAACCTCTTATGCATTTAATTGCATTGTGCAAGCCGACATCGTCAATGGGAAAAGCGGAAGGAAATCGTAAACAGCGCATTAAAACATAGTTGGCAGTCCACGGTCCTATACCATGTATAGCAGTTAATTGTTTTTCAGCGATTTTTATATTTTTTATTTGTAGTAAAGATTCTTTTGATAGTTTTCCTTCTGTAATAAGCTTTGCAATACCGATTAAATATTCACACTTTCGAGTCGTCATTTTTAAATTTTTGAGATCTTCTACGTGTAAATTGGCAATCGTTTCAGGAGAAGGGAATATCCAATGTTTTCTATCGTTCCATTCTACATAACTTCCAAATGTCTCGACTAATCTTCTTTTTAGCGTATAAGCATATGTGAGGTTAATTTGTTGACCGATAATTCCCCAGGAAAGTGCTTCAAATAAGTCTGGAATACCTAAAGTACGAAGTCCATAATATTGTTCAATTGGTCCTTGAAGGAGTACATCATGTTTAGCCAATGTATAAAAGGGAGCTAAATCAGTAGTTAAATCAAACCACTCGTTCACATAGTTAGCTATAGCTTCGTGTATCGATTCTTCAGATGTATATAATTCTTCTAAAAAACGTATTTGAATATTTCCATCTATATTCATACTAATTTCAACTAAAGGATTTACATCGTGAACAGGGATAACTTTATAAATTTTGTTATCTTCAATGTGGAACATACATTCATTGTTAGAACGTGATAAATAGCGTAAATTTTCTTGGAAACTAAATTCTGTTGGAACTGCTAAAATTAATGCGCTAGTATAGTTTGCTGTCATATGCATTCTACCTGCGACTTTTCTAATGTAAGCAACGCTTTCTTCATTTCTAACCCACCTCTAAAGCCGGTTAGTTTACCATTCTTTCCAATAACACGATGGCAAGGAATTGTAATAAGAAGAGGGTTGGCAGCAATAGCGGTAGCAACAGCACGCACAGCAGTAGGCTTTTTTATTGTTTCGGCAATTTTTGAATAAGAATATGTCTCCCCATAAGGAATTTCACGTACCGTATTCCAAACAGATAATTGAAAATTAGTTCCGTAAGCATCGATAGGGAATGTAAAAGCTTCTCGCTGGATCTCTAAATACTCGATAATTTCTTTCGTATATGTTTGTAGATAATCGGAATTACAGGTCAAAATATGTTGGGGCAATTTTTTTCTAGCCCATATATTTAATTCTTCAAAGGTTTCGTCTTGTGATCCAATGAAACATAGTCCAGTTTCAGTTGAAGCAATATAAAATTTCCAATTTTTATGTGTAAGTAGCGTCCAATATATATAATTATTTTTGTAGGAATTCATTATTGTATCCCTCTTTCATTTCGTTCTTTTTTCGATATTCAGTAGGAGTAAATCCGATTTTCTTTTTAAATAAAGTTGCGAAATACTCTGGGTTTTCTATCCCGACAGCAGTACTAATTTCTTTAATGGATTGATTGGTTTGTAAAAGGTGTTCTGCCGCTTTAACAATTCTGAACTGCTGTATATATTCTATTGGACTTATTCCTGTCATTTTTTTGAAAGTACGTTGTAAATGAAAGGGGCTACCATGGCACATTTCCGCAAGTATGTCGAGAGTTAATAATTCATCAAAGTGTTTTTCGATATAATCTTTAATTTGTTCTACCCACTCTTCATTAGGTAAAGTGAGCCCATTCGGTTTACAACGTTTGCACGGGCGAAAGTTTTCACTTAATGCGTGCTCTGCATGATGAAAAATTCGTACATTGTTTTTATTCGGTATTCTTGATTTGCAGGATGGCCTGCAAAAGATTCCAGTTGATTTCACAGCATAAAAGAACTTGCCATCATAGGAAGAATCATTATGAATAATTGCTTGCCAACGCTCATTTGTTAACGTAACTCCTTCATTGTGCAAAGAACATCACCTCTGAAATTAGTATAACCTGAATAAAGTGCGTATGTATGTATTCATAAATGTAAGAGCAAGATTACAAAGGTGAAAATATGATTGTTTTTCTATTTTGTGATAGCATGAAATTTGGAAAGAAACATCAAGAGGAGGACTATAAGTGAAGTTAATTTCGTGGAATGTAAATGGTTTGCGAGCAGTTATCGCAAAAGGTGGATTTTTAGAATATCTCGAGGAATCCAATGCAGATATATTTTGTTTACAAGAGATTAAATTACAAGATGGGCAAATTGATTTAAATCTAGAGGAATATTATACATACTGGAATTATGCTGTGAAAAAAGGATATTCAGGGACGGCTATATTTACGAAAAAAGAACCAATTACTGTTACATACGGTTTAGGAATTGAAGAGCATGATCAAGAAGGGCGAATTATTACTTTAGAGTTCGAAGATTTTCACATGATAACTTTATATACACCAAATTCAAAACGAGGATTAGAACGATTAGATTACAGAATGAAATGGGAAGATGATTTCAGGGCATATATCAAACGATTAGATGAGAAGAAACCAGTTATTTTTTGCGGTGATTTAAACGTCGCTCATAAAGAAATTGATTTGAAAAATCCAAAAAGTAATCGTAAAAATCCTGGGTTTTCTGATGAGGAAAGAGAGAAGTTTACATGTATTTTAGAAGAAGGATTTATTGATACATATCGTTATCTATATCCTGATCAGGAAGGCGCATATTCGTGGTGGTCGTATCGAATGGGAGCGAGAGCAAAAAATATTGGATGGCGTTTAGATTATTTTGTTGTTTCCGAAAGAATGAAAGACCAAATAACAGAGGCGAAAATTAATAGTGAAGTAATGGGATCAGACCATTGCCCAGTTGAATTACATATAAATTTCTAAAAAAAGAAGTATCCACCTAACGTTAGGCGGATACTTCTTTTTTAATTCAGTTTGTTAAAATTTTTCAAATCTTTCTTGAAATAATTGCATATTAAATATATACTTAGTAACGATAATCATTATCAATGAAAAAGATTATCAATGGATGAGGTGTAAAAGAATTATAGCTTAGGGGAAGTGAATGAGAATGAGTTCTGGATAGAATTATTAATCTAATGAAATATATACGTAAGATAAGTTTCATATAGTTAAATTTTATTGAGAATATAGTTTTGAAAATTCGAGAGGAGATATATATAAATGAATAAGAAGTTATTTACATTAGGAATGGTTACAGTTTTAAGTGTAGGACTAGCAGCATGTAATAGTGCGGATAAGACTTCAGGAGAGCAGAAGCAGCAGACAAAAGCTACGGAAACGAAAAAAGACGAAAAACGAAAAATTACATATTTAGGTAAAGAATATACAGTGCCAGCAAAAGTAGATAAAATTGCGACAGCTAGTTTAGAGTCAATGGAAGATGCAGCAGTACTTGGAATTAAACCAGTTGGTGCCATCACTGTTGGTGGTAAATTACCGAAGTATCTTGAAAAAGATTTAGAAGGTGCGAAATCTGTTGGTGAGAAAATGGAACCAAATTTCGAAACATTACTTCAATTAAAACCAGACGTTATTACATCAAGTACGAAATTCCCAGCAGAAACAGCTGAAAAGTTTACGAAAGTAGCTCCTACATTCCCGGTATCACATGTTTCAACAAATTGGGAAGATAACTTAAAGTTAATGGGAGAATTAACTGGTAAAAAAGATAAAGCAGAAAAAATTATTAAAGATTACAATGCGGATGCTGAAAAAGCAAAAGCAAAACTAGGAGATAAGTTAAAAGACAAAAAAGTCCTTGTAATCAGACTAAGAGCAAACGAATTATTCTTATATCCAGAAGGAGTGTACTTCAACCCTGTAATTTATAAAGATCTTGGATTAACTGCTCCAGAACAATTGAAAACTGTAAAAGCACAAGAGAAAATTTCATTTGAAAAACTTGCTGAACTTAACCCGGATTATATTTTCTTACAATATGAGACAACTGAAAATAAAAATCCGAAAGTGCTAGAGGAAATTGAAAAGAATCCAATTTGGCAAAGTATGAATGCTGCGAAAGAAAAGAA
Source organism: Bacillus thuringiensis (assembly GCF_001455345.1). Taxonomy (GTDB): domain Bacteria; phylum Bacillota; class Bacilli; order Bacillales; family Bacillaceae_G; genus Bacillus_A; species Bacillus_A thuringiensis_N. Next base: position 3,648,472 of record NZ_CP013274.1, on the reverse strand, counting down.
AGTATTTGTAAACGTTGTTGATCCAATGGCACAAGGTGGTACTGCTTGGAGTAAAACAGCATTCTTAAAAGAAGCAGTGAAAAATTTATCTAAATAATATAATAAGTAAGGTGCGTTGAATGATATGCAGAAAACAAATGCAGTACCAGTAACCATATTATGTATAGCACCCATACTCATCTTATTTACAGTTATACTTTCTATTTTGTATGGGGCAAAAAGTATTGATGCTGAAACAGTGTGGAACGCATTATTTCATTTTGATTCAGGCGATGTAAATCATAATATTATTATTACTTCACGTTTACCAAGGGTAATTGCAGCTCTTTTAGTTGGAGCATTTCTAGCCATATCAGGAGCACTTATGCAGGGGATGACAAGAAATTATCTTGCATCCCCTTCTATTATGGGTGTGACGGATGGGGCAGCCTTTGTTATTACACTTTGCATGATTTTTCTTCCAGGAATGTCCTCAATTGGCATGGTTTTATGTTCAATGATTGGTTCCGCACTCGGAGCCGGTATTGTGTTTGGTTTTGGTTCGCTTCTTCAAAACGGCTTATCACCAGTTCGGTTAGCAATTATAGGGACAGTTATTGGAACGTTTTTAAGCAGTGTATCTGCTGCAATGGCTTCATATTTCCAAATTTCTCAAAATGTTAGTTTTTGGTTTAATGCAAAATTAGATCAAGTCGATCCTAATATAATTAAAATCACGATACCTTTTGGGATAATTGGAATAGTTTTAGCTCTGTTAATCTCAAAATCTATTACGATTCTTTCTTTAGGAGAAGAAGTTTCTATTAATCTAGGACAGCGTACAAAACTAGTTAAAGCGACGGCTATTTTATCAGTTATCTTTTTAACAGGAACTGCGGTTGCTTTAGTGGGGAAAGTTGGTTTTGTAGGTTTAATTATTCCGCACATTACTCGCTTTATAATTGGGGTAGATTATAAGTGGATTTTACCATGTGCAGGTGTTATTGGCGGCGTTTTTTTAGCATTATGTGACGTTTTAAGTAGATTTGTAAATTATCCATTTGAAACGCCAATCGGAGTCGTAACATCTTTAATTGGAATTCCTTTCTTCCTTTATTTAATCCGTACAAGAGGAGGAGAGAGACATGCTTAAAAGCTCAAGTCGACGTTTTGGAATGACGATGGGGATTATTATATTTTTAATACTATGTGCTATTTACATAAGTTTAACGAATGGAACGTTTGATATTACGATTACAGATGTATTTAAAACACTCCTTAGAATAGATCCAGTGCCAGACCATGATTTAGTTATTTTTGAGTTTCGTCTTCCGCGCATTGTAATTGCTGGATTAGTAGGATTAGGTCTCGGCGTTGCCGGTGCTGTAATTCAAGGGATTACGAGAAATGGATTGGCGGACCCAGGTATTTTAGGCGTAAATGCCGGAGCAGGAACAGCCATCGTTATTTTTATGTTTTTCTTTCAAGGACAATTAAAAAGTACAGACTGGATTTCTATTATGATGATGCCACTGTTTGGTTTAGTGGGCGGATTAGGTGCAGCCATCATTATTTATCTGTTTTCTTGGAAAAACGGTAAGTTAGATTCGCAGCGTCTTTTATTAACAGGGATTGCGATTGGATCAGGATTTGGAGCCTTTTCTATGTACTTATCACTCAAAATGAAGTCAACTGATTTTGAAATGGCTGCAGTATGGGTGTCTGGAAGTATTTATAATGCAAACTGGAAATATATTATTGCTATGTTGCCATGGCTTATTATATTAATTCCTCTCATACAAAAGAAAGCTTATTTATTAGATTTATTTCAATTGGAAGAAACGAGTATTACAAGTTTAGGTGTTTCAGTAGAAAGAGAGAAATCAATTTTACTATTAAGTAGTATCGGACTTGTGAGCGCATGTGTTGCTGTTTCAGGAAGTATTGGTTTCATTGGACTAATGGCACCGCATATAGCGAAACGACTTGTCGGTATTCAGCATAAGCATATCATTCCTACGTGCGGAGTAATCGGAATGTTCCTTGTAATTGCTTCAGACTTTATTGCAAAAACAGTTTTCACACCTGTAGAGTTACCAGTTGGAATCGTTATTTCTATTGTCGGTGTACCTTATTTCTTATATTTACTTTATAAGGCGAAAGCGTAAGAGGAGGAATAAAAGTGAGTATTTTAAGTGCAAAAAATTTAGAAACAAGTTATGAAAAGCTTACAGTGTTTCGCGATTTAAATGTGGAAATACAAGAAGGAAAAGTAACGACAATTATAGGACCAAACGGGTGCGGAAAATCGACACTGTTGAAAACAATGGGAAGAATTTTAAAGCAAAAGAGCGGTAAAGTATATTTGCAAGGACAGGATTTACATACAATTCCAACGAAAGAAATTGCGAAGCAGTTAGCTTTACTCCCGCAAACTCCAATTGCGCCAGGAGAGCTGAAAGTAGAAGAATTAATTTCTTATGGACGTTATCCACATCGAAATAATGTAAATAAGTTAACTTCAAAAGATAAAGAGATGATTGACTGGGCATTAGATATAACGAAAACTTCTGAATTTCGAACGAGACAAATTGCAAATTTATCAGGCGGTCAACGGCAAAAGGTATGGCTAGCGATGGCGTTAGCACAAGAGACAGAAGTGTTACTACTAGATGAACCAACTACATATCTTGATATGTCTCATCAATTAGATGTATTACAAATTGTAGAAAAATTAAACAAAGAGCATAATTGTACGGTCGTAATGGTACTACATGATATTAACCATGCAGCGAGGTTTTCAGATGAAATTATTGCAATGAAGGAAGGGGAAATCGTTACAACTGGTAGCCCAGAAGAAATCATTACAAATGAAGTGTTAAAAGAAGTATTTCATATTGATGCACGTGTCATGATTGATCCGTATAATGGGTCTCCTGTTTGTTTTGGATACGGTAGCGTTGTATCCCAAGAAGAAAAAGTAGACATATATGTAACAAGCTAGAAAGGGGGGATATAAGATGAACACTACGATTGAAAAACAGCAGATTATAACATCTAATACAGAGCAGTGGAACATGTATTCAAAATTAGAAGGTCAGGAATATCAAATTCATATTTCAAAGCCGAGACAGCCAGCACCAGAGTCAGGATATCCTGTTATATACGTATTAGATGGCAATGCCTTTTTTCAAACATTCCATGAAGCAGTTAAAATACAATCAGTTAGAGCAGAAAAAACAGGTGTTTCACCAACCATTATAGTAGGTATTGGTTATCGTATTGAAGAGGCATTTTCAGGTGAAGAAAGATGTTATGATTTTACGCCTAGCGTAATTTCAAAAGATGCGGCTTTAAAACCAGATGGTAAACCTTGGCCTAAAACAGGAGGAGCACATCATTTCTTTACTTTTATTGAAAAAGAATTGAAGCCGCAAATTGAAAAGAATTTTGAAATTGATAAAGGAAAGCAAACACTATTTGGGCATTCTTTAGGTGGTCTATTTGCTTTACATATATTATTTACAAACGTAAATGCCTTTCAAAATTATTTTATTAGTAGTCCATCTATTTGGTGGAATAACCAATCTGTGCTTGAAAAAGAAGAGAATCTTATAAATGAATTAAACAATGCAAAAGTTAAAACAGGAGTATTTCTTACAGTTGGTTCACTAGAACGAGAGCATATGGTTGTAGGTGCAAACGAATTGTCAAAGCGCCTTCTTCAGGTAAAACACGATCAGTTTAGATTTACGTTTTATGAGGCGGAAGGGGAGAATCATGCATCTGTTGTGCCGACTTCTTTAAGTAAAGGGTTGAGATTTATTAGTCATGTATCCAGTGATTAAAAGGCTAGTGATTGGAGTGAATCGACATTTTTAGGTTAGTTAATAAAGTGATTGTCTAATAAAATGCAAACGCAAGGCTATGGGGAAATTCTCCATAGCCTTTTGTGTTGTTCAAGTAGAATTGTCCTTTTTGAAAGTTTTGTTTCAACTTTTCGTCTAAAGAGACAAAAAGTTGTCACAATTCGGTCACAATTAGCATAAACATAAAATAGACCAAATGAACTTATTTCCAAAAGGCTTGGTTTATTACAATCAGGATTCGTAGAGCTGAAAAAGCATGGATGAAAAGTTCACTATATTCCCAAGGAGGTAGATCGTATGAAAACTATTCTTGCTATCGCTGGACTTATTTGGGTTTTATCGCATGGCATCCCAATTTATGAAGGAGAACAAATTCGCAGTGCTCTGAATAAAAATTTTAATGAATATCATATCATTGATCGGCAAGATAATGTTGTGACAGTTCGAGTGAATGATTGTTTTCATACGGTAACCGTTGAAGGAACTTCAGTAGTGAATGATACAAAAGTATGTGATCAGCAATAATTATATATAGGGGGAAAAAAGTCTCAATTCAAATATGTGAAGATTGAGGCTTTTATATTTGTAGACGAATAATAAGCGGGGATGGATAATCCCCGCTTATTATTGTTTTTTGAAAAAAGGAAAGGGTATAATGAAAAGTGAGACTGAGAAGCTAACAATGTGTTAAGAATAATCATAAAGTGGAAATATACTCATATGGGGTATCATACATAGATATTTAATGCTATAATTGATATACTCATAAAATCAATTGTTTTATTGGATGAAGAGAACTTTTAAGAAGGTGATAATATGGATCATAAAGAGCATGAATCAGTAACACATAGATCAGAAAAAGAAAAAGAGCAAATTATAAATAGATTGAAGAGAATCGAAGGACAAGTTCGTGGTATTCAAAATATGATTGAAAATGATCGTTATTGCGTGGATATTTTAGTGCAAATTTCAGCGATTAATGCAGCAATGAAAAAAGTAGGGATGGGTGTCCTCAAAAACCATACGAGTCATTGTGTTTCGGGCGCTATTAAAAACGGTAATGGTGACGAAGCAATTGAAGAATTAATGACAGTATTTGAACGTTTTTCAAAAGCGTAAGAACAAGCTAGTATGTAACTGGCTTGTTTTTTTATTTACCTCTATATAGGATTTCGGGGTATTGGTGTGAAAAAGTGTGTGTAAAATAAACTTTTAGAAAATAATTGAAAAATCATGACACAAAACCATTGATTACCTTAGGGGGGTATGGTAAGATGAGGTTGTGATTAACAAACAATGAATAAACAAGAGGAGGATTTTAAATGGAACAGTTAACATTAAAAGTTGAAGGTATGTCTTGTGGACATTGTGTAAATGCTATCGAAAGCAGTGTGAAAGAGTTAAACGGTGTTGAACAAGTGAAGGTTCAATTGGCAGAAGGAACAGTTGAAGTTACTATCGATTCGTCTGCTATAACACTAAAAGATATCGTTGCTGTAATCGAAGATCAAGGATACGATGTTCAATAATTATTTTTTAGATATGAAAATAAATCGTACTTTATAGGAAGTACGATTTATTTTGCTAATAATTATACCTCATAAGGGTATGTAGAGGTGAGAGACATGAATGAACAAAAAGAGGCCAATCTTCAAATATCAGGAATGACATGTGCGGCGTGTGCAAATAGAATTGAAAAAGGTCTGAAAAAAGTAGAAGGTGTTCATGATGCAAATGTAAATTTTGCACTTGAAAAAACAAAAATAATGTATGATCCCCAAAAAACAAATCCACAACAATTTAAGGAAAAAGTTGAATCGTTAGGATATGGAATTGTAAGTGATAAAGCTGAATTTACTGTTTCAGGAATGACATGCGCAGCATGTGCCAATAGAGTAGAAAAGCGTTTAAATAAATTAGAAGGTGTGCACGGAGCGACAGTAAATTTCGCTTTAGAATCAGCTACAGTAGATTTTAATCCTGATGAAATTAATGTAAATGAAATGAAGAGTGCAATTACGAAATTAGGATATAAATTAGAAGTGAAATCAGATGAGCAAGATGGATCAACTGATCATCGCTTACAAGAAATTGAGCGACAAAAGAAGAAGTTTATCATTTCGTTTATTTTATCATTCCCGTTACTGTGGGCGATGGTAAGTCACTTCTCATTTACATCGTTTATTTATTTACCTGATATGCTTATGAATCCTTGGGTGCAGCTAGCTCTTGCAACACCAGTTCAATTTATCATTGGTGGACAGTTTTATGTTGGGGCTTATAAAGCGTTACGTAATAAAAGTGCTAACATGGATGTTCTTGTGGCACTTGGAACATCGGCTGCTTATTTCTATAGTGTATATTTAAGCATTCAATCTATCGGTTCTTCGGAACATATGACAGATTTATATTTTGAAACGAGCGCGGTACTTATTACACTAATTATTTTAGGTAAATTATTTGAAGCAAAAGCAAAGGGACGTTCATCAGAAGCAATTAAAAAGTTGATGGGTTTACAAGCAAAGACAGCTACAGTTGTACGAGATGGAACAGAAATGAAAATTTTAATCGAAGAAGTAGTAGCTGGTGATATCGTTTATGTAAAGCCTGGTGAAAAAATTCCGGTAGATGGTGAGATTGTAGAAGGAAAATCAGCAATTGATGAATCGATGTTAACGGGTGAAAGTATTCCAGTTGATAAAACAATTGGGGATTTAGTAATCGGTTCTACAATGAATAAAAATGGATTTTTAAAAGTGAAAGCAACTAAGGTAGGAAGAGATACTGCATTAGCTCAAATTATTAAAGTAGTAGAAGAGGCTCAAGGTTCAAAAGCTCCTATTCAAAGGGTAGCAGATCAAATTTCAGGTATTTTCGTACCGGTTGTAGTTGTAATTGCTATTATTACATTTGCAGTGTGGATGATATTTGTTACACCAGGTGATTTTGGCGGGGCACTTGAGAAAATGATAGCAGTACTTGTTATCGCATGTCCATGTGCATTAGGTCTTGCGACACCTACATCTATTATGGCTGGATCAGGAAGATCAGCTGAGTATGGCATTTTATTTAAAGGCGGGGAACATTTAGAAGCAACGCATCGATTAGATACAGTTATTCTAGATAAAACAGGTACTGTGACAAATGGGAAACCGGTATTAACAGATGTAATTGTAGCAGATGGATTTCACGAAGAAGAGATACTACGTTTAGTAGGTGCGGCAGAAAAAAATTCTGAACACCCACTCGCAGAAGCGATTGTAGAAGGAATTAAAGAAAAGAAAATTGATATCCCAAGTTCAGAAACGTTTGAAGCGATTCCGGGATTCGGTATCGAATCAGTTGTAGAAGGGAAACAACTATTAATTGGTACACGTCGATTAATGAAGAAATTCGATATTGATATTGAAGAAATTTCTAAATCAATGGAAGAGCTAGAACGAGAAGGAAAAACAGCAATGCTTATTGCGATCAATAAAGAATATGCTGGTATAGTGGCCGTTGCAGATACTGTAAAAGATACTTCAAAAGCAGCTATCGCAAGACTGAAGAAAATGGGTCTAGACGTTGTTATGATTACAGGAGATAATACACAAACTGCTCAAGCAATCGCTAAGCAAGTTGGTATTGATCATGTAATTGCAGAAGTATTACCAGAAGGAAAAGCAGAAGAAGTGAAAAAACTTCAAGCGCAAGGTAAGAAAGTGGCAATGGTTGGAGATGGAATAAATGATGCACCTGCTCTTGCTACGGCGGATATCGGTATGGCAATTGGAACAGGAACGGATGTAGCGATGGAAGCAGCAGATATTACGTTAATTCGTGGTGATTTAAATAGTATTGCTGATGCAATCTTTATGAGTAAGATGACGATAAGAAATATTAAGCAAAATTTATTCTGGGCACTAGCCTATAACGGCTTAGGAATCCCAATTGCAGCGTTCGGCTTCTTAGCACCTTGGGTTGCAGGAGCAGCTATGGCATTTAGTTCTGTATCGGTCGTATTAAATGCATTACGATTGCAAAGAGTGAAGTTAAAATAATAAAACTTTAAATCTATAGAGTAATTGCATAGGCTTTTATAAAAAAACAATACTTTGAAATAAGTATTGTTTTTTATTTATATAGAAAGAAAAAGGATATAATAAAGCAGTGAATCTTAGATGGTAGAAAAGTTAAATGATAGTTTAGTAAGGAGGTTCATATATGTTAAAAGATATGATCATTAGAACATTCCATAAAGAGGATTTAGAACAAGTATTACAGTTGTTCTATGAAACAGTTCATACAATTAATGCAAAAGATTATAACGTGTTACAGCTACAGGCATGGGCACCAGAGCGACTAGATAGAGAAAGTTGGTTACATTCTTTAGAGAAGAATAGTAGTTATGTAGCGGATCATAACGGTGTGATAGTCGGATTTGGAGATTATAATGAGAATCATTACGTAGATCGCTTATTTACACATAAAGATCATCAAGGGAAAAGGATAGCTTCATCCATATTACAGACGTTAGAAAAAGAAGCAGTGAACTTGGGCCATAGGGAGATATATACAGAGGCGAGTATTACAGCAAAACCTTTCTTTGAAAGTAACGGTTTTATTTGCATAAAGGGACAAAAGAAACAGCATAATGGTCAGATTTTTATTAATTATGTAATGAAAAAAATAGCCCTCTCGTAAACGAGAAGGCTATTTTTTCATTATTTTACAGCTTCTTTTAGTTCTTTACCAGCTTTGAAAGCAGGTACTTTAGAAGCTGCGATTTGCATTTCTTCACCAGTTTGTGGGTTACGGCCTGTACGAGCAGCTCTTTCGCGAACTTCGAATGTACCGAATCCGATAAGTTGTACTTTTTCACCAGCAGCTAAAGTGTTAGTGATTGATTCTACTACAGTTTGTACAACTACAGTAGCTTCTTTTTGAGAAATCTCAGCATTTTGTGCTACGTTTTTAATTAATTCTGTTTTGTTCATGTTTTTCACCTCATATGTAAATAATGCTATTTAAGTTGTTATTATAACGTATAAAACATTCGAGAACAAGTGTACGTACATATATTCGTAAAAAAAATAGAATTTGTAATATTTTTCAGGATTGCTGTATAGTCGTTCAATTTAAGCGGATACAGATTTTTTCTTTAATTCCGTTTGTTCTTTATTAGAAGGTAGTTTCTTATTATAAGATATGAAATAAGGTAACGCTACAAATAACATGCCTCCTACTAAGTTTCCGAAGAAAACAAAAATGAAGTTTGGAAAATATTCAATCCATGTTAAATGACCAGCAAAAATTGCAGCTGGGACGACAAACATATTGGCTACAACGTGTTGAAATCCAATCGCAACAAAAGTCATAACTGGGAACCAAATGCCGATAATTTTTCCGATAAATTCTTTACTTCCCATACTGAGCCAAACAGCTAAACAAACGAGCCAATTACATCCGATTGCAGAAATGAAAGCTTGTAGTGGTGTATCTTGTAGTTTAGCTTGCGCAATAGAAACCGTTTTCGCTAAAAAAGCTCCCTCTGTTAATCCGACGATATGACCGAAAAAATAAGCAACGAATACAGCGCCTATGAAGTTGCTCAATGTAACAATAATTAAATTTCGTATGAAATAAAATAAAGTAATTTTCTTTTGAAGCCAGGCCATGGAAACTGTCATCATGTTACCAGTTACTAGTTCACCGCCTGCAAGAATAACGAGAATAAGACCGATAGGGAATACAGCAGCGCCTAGAAAACTAGTAAAGGATCCCCAAGCCTTTGGCATTGTTCCAATAACATGAATATCGAGTAAATACCCTAATGCTATGAAAGCACCGCCAAAAAAACCGAGAATTAGCATAGGGAGTAATGATAAATGAGCTTTTTTTCTTCCAGAATTAGCCGCAAGTGCCGTAATTTCTTCTGGTGTAAATACAGACATGAATAATCTCTCCTTAATAAAATAGTAGAATGAATAGAAGGAACATTTTTAAGAATCTATGTATTATAAAAACATGTTATGACTTCTGTATAAATTTGTCAAAGTGAGCAAGGGTGGGATTGGATATAACTAACGTTGTTCGTGTTGTCACATTCATGTAACAATAAGGCTTTAAAGTACGTCTAGAGGTGAGAACATGAATACGCATCATGTAAAAGAAGAACAGAAAAAATCAATCGTCAAGATATTTATAATCAGTTTCATAAGTATAGTAACGATTTCTATAAGTTTGTATTTCTATGCGACAGAAATAGAACGAAAACTAGTAACAGTTACGTGGAATGAAATAGAAGCTTCTACAATTCCTAAAGAGTTTAATAATAAAAAAATATTGCAGTTCTCAGATGTACATTTAGGGCCAGAATTCACATTGAAACAACTAGAAAATTTGGTGGAGAAGATGAATGCATTAAGTCCAGATCTAGTAGTTTTCACAGGGGATTTAATAGATAAGTTTGGATCGTATAAAGCAGAAAGAGAAGAAGCGAAAAATATTTTACAGAAAATACATGCGCCCTTAGGGAAATATGCTGTGTTTGGGAATCACGATAGGGGCGGTGGAGGTAGTTTATTTTATAAAAAGTATATGGAGGAAGCTGGTTTCTCTGTGTTAGTAAATGAAGTGCAGAAAATTAAAGCGGAAAACGGTAAATATATTACAATATCAGGTTTGGATGATTTTTTATTAGGGAAGCCACAAATAGACATGACTTTAAAACATGTAAGGCAACAAGATTTCAATATGTTATTAGTACATGAGCCGGATGTTGTAGATAAAGTAGCTCGTTATCCGGTTGATTTTCAAATGTCAGGACATAGTCACGGAGGACAAGTTCAAATTCCTTTTATAGGGCCATTAATTACTACAAAACTAGCTGAAAGTCATGTTGAAGGTATGTATGAATTAGAAGGAAAGAATAAGCTATTACATTTATACGTAAATCGTGGTATTGGGACAACTCGAATGCCTGTTAGATTTTGGAGTGTACCTGAACTTTCAGTATTTGTATTGAAGCAAAATAGTAACTAATGTATTCAATTCCACATCATCAATTTGATTTTGATGAACGCGCGATGTTAATTGGTGGTAAATTACTTTTAAGCCTTGTAAATAGTTATGTAAGATATGGAAAAGAATCTCTTCATCATGTAGAAGTGAAAAAGTAATTTACATAAATAAAAAACAACAATAGGTCATATAAAACCTATTGTTGTTTTTTATTATTTTTGTAAGGGAATAGCATCAAAATATGTTCTATAGTTACTAGAGAATTCAAAGTTATTTTTTGCATCCCAATTAATAGACCAAGACATTAGACCGCGGAAGGCAGGATAGCCACTTTGATTTGAAAGTTTATACTTTCCGCCGAAAGGAATGCCTTTAATGATATAATCTAAAGCTTTTTTCATTTCAGTTGGAGAAATATATCCGCCACTTGGAGCTGCCGCTGGTGCTGCAGGAAGTCCAATCATTACTTGATCCGAACGAAGAGCTGGGAAAATGTTATTTGCATTACCCCCTACTGGAAAACCATGTAAGAGCATATCTGCCATCGCGACTTCGTAGTCTGCAGTACCTTGATTGTAGTTATTACCGTCCATTCCAATACCACTGCCAGCGTTGTAGTGTTGGACGTGAATGTATGTTAGTTTGTCTTTCACTCCGTAAATAATCGGTAAATATGCACCCCATATGCTTCCGTATGCGCTATATCCGCCTTGAACATAAGCTGTTTCAGGAGCCATGCTTAATAGAAAGTCTGGACCATAATGATCTGAGATTGTTCGAATAGCTGAAATAAGATTTACGATTTGAGGAGTCGTTGGGTTTTTGAAATTAGTGTCATTTCCGTTTAAGTAAATACCTGATTCAAGGTCAATATCTATTCCATCAAAACCGTATTTATCGATTAGAGATTGTATGGAATTAATAAAACGTTGCTTAGCGGCATTATCAGGAAGTAAAACGACCCCGTTTTGTCCACCAATTGAAAGAACTACTTTTTTTCCTTTACTTTTTAAATAAGAAATATCTGATTTGAACTCTGCATCTGTACCATACACAGGAGAAAATTCAACAGTGGAACGATCACCACCAGTTTCACCGAAAGATACGTTGATTACATCCCATTTTGGTGAAACGTCTTTTAATTTAATAATGCCAGTACCGTTATCGAAGTTATGCCAGTATCCAACGAGTAATTTTGATCCTAAATTGTTTGCAGCTTGTGCTTGAAAGGGAGCTAGCGGTAGCAGTAAGAAAATTACTAAAGTACAACAAATGAATTTGAACTTGTTTAACATATCAACACTCCTATACAAAAAGTTGTCTAGATGTATAATCTTGTTTATTCAATGATATCTGAAAATTCATTCTTTTGTAAGGTAACTATAATTTTCTCAACAATTGTGTATGGGAAATTATTAAACCTAATGAAATAATTTTTAAAGGAGGTCAAATTACGATTGTTGAATTCAGAATATTTTGATATATTTTAAAGTATAGGACAAGATTTTTCGCATAATACTCTTACATAAATTTCAAAATTACGTTTGGAAGGGGATGTACAAGAGTTGGATAAAAATCTTAAGAAAGACCTCAAAATACGCCACATTACAATGATTTCAATTGGTGGCGTAATAGGAGCTGGTTTGTTTGTTGGAAGTGGGGCGGTTGTACATTCAGCCGGACCCGGTTCTATCGTTTCATATGCATTAGCAGGACTTCTAGTTATTTTTGTTATGAGAATGCTTGGGGAAATGGCAGCTATTAATCCGACAAGTGGTTCATTTGCAACATATGCAAGAGAGGCAATTGGTCCATGGGCAGGTTATACAATTGGGTGGCTATATTGGTTTTTCTGGGTAATTGTTATTGCAATAGAAGCGACAGCAGGTGCTGGTATTATTCAATACTGGATTCCAGAAATCCCGCTTTGGTTATTAAGCCTAATATTAACGATTTTATTAACATTGACGAATGTTTTTTCAGTGAAATCATTTGGAGAGTTTGAATATTGGTTTTCTTTTATTAAAGTAATAAGTATTGTTTTGTTCCTTTGTCTTGGGCTAGCTGTTATTTTAGGATTTGTACCAGGAACGGAAGCACCTGGCACTTCGAATTTAGTAGGACAAGGAGGATTTATGCCAAACGGTATAAGTTCGGTGCTACTTGGAATTACTGTCGTAATATTTTCATTTATGGGATCTGAGATTGTTGCGGTAGCTGCTGGAGAGTCTGCTGAGCCTGTAAAAGCAGTAAAAACAGCAACAAATAGTGTAATTTGGCGTATTCTCGTATTTTTCATTGGATCTATCGCTGTAGTTGTTACACTTCTTCCATGGAATTCAGCGAACATACTAAAAAGTCCGTTTGTAGCGGTACTGGAACATATAGGAATACCAGCGGCAGCACAAATTATGAATTTTATCGTTTTAACAGCTGTACTTTCATGTTTAAATTCGGGTTTATATACAAACTCAAGAATGCTTTTTTCGATGGCAGAAAGAGGAGATGCTCCAAAGACGTTTTTGAAATTGAACAGTAGTGGTGTTCCAGTCCGGGCAGTTTTATTCGGAACGTTCTTCGCTTATATTGGAGTTGTTTTCAGTTACATATCTCCAGATAAAGTATTTTTGTTTTTAGTGAATGCATCTGGCGGGATTGCGTTACTAGTTTATCTCGTTATAGCTGTTTCGCATTTAAAGATTCGTAAAAAAATGGGAAGAGTAGAACAACAAAATTTGAAAGTGAAAATGTGGTTCTTCCCATATGTGACGTATGTTACAATTGCGGCTATTATAGCAGTTTTAGTTGCGATGCTTGCAATTGAATCTTTACGTTCACAAGCACTTTTGACGATGCTTGTTACGGTTCTTATAATCATTTCTTATTTTATTTTTAATAGAAATAAAAATAGTACAGTGTTGAATACTAAAAATAAGAATGAGGAATCTGTTCGATTCTAATTTCTTGTTTTCTAAGAAATGCTACATCCAATCATTGGTAGAAAAGATTCATATATAAGTAAAGAAAAGAGTAATTACTATTGTCATAGTGAATATAAACTTTTTTCTTGACTTTTTATACGAAGGCGAGCAGAATGGTAAAAAAGGAAGGGGGGATGATGATGGAAGAGTACGTATTAGAGCTGTATAACCTGTTATATACGACAGAATGGCAAGATATTGTTTCGTTTCTAGGAATAGTATTTTGCATGAAAATTGTAATTGTATATATGGAAGAGCAAGGTATGTTCTATTCCTTCTCATCTCCGTTCGATGTGCAGCGCGAGCCGTTGCTAAACTATGCCAATGTGAATTACAAACAATTTCCTTTTGTAGTTTTCTTTATGATTCGATTTATAACAGCAATTGTAAAGAAGAAGGAAAGTGATGATGAAGAGTGCCACGCAACTTGTAAGGTAGCTAACGTTTTTTAAGCTAAATACAAGGAGGAGATTTATATGTGGTTTCGATTTCTTATGATTGGTTTCTTTTCATTAACAGCAATTTCATTAATGGGATATCAAGTGTCTGAAATTTTTCAAGCATATAGCGATACATTTTTTAACAAAAATTAATCGCGTTGCTATTTGAATAATAAAGCGATAAAATCCTTCTTAAGAAGTTTTATTAAGAAGGATTTTTTTCTTTGTTTTGTCTTGCTGTGTCAAACTATTGTCACATTTACACTGTGAATAATATGTTAAAATAGTGAGGTTATGTATACATACTTGAAGGAAGAGGGAGTGACCATTTTGGTGGATCAATCAACAAATCAGAAAAGCTATGCTCCTATTGTGATAACGCTTTCTGTAATTGTAAATGCGATTATTTTATTTTTGTTCTTTGGACCTGTTGGCTATGAAGGAGAAGTACATTTTGATGTAACGATTTTACCAATGTTAAACGCGATTTTTAATAGCTTTACGTTCGTATTTTTATTAGCAGCGTTATTCTCTATTATTAAAAAGAATGTGAAAATGCATCGTGGTTTCATCCTTGCAGCATTTACGACAACTTTACTATTTTGTGTGTCGTATTTATCGTATCATTACTTAGCACCGGCAACACATTTTGGCGGAGAAGGATTCATTAAATATGTGTATTTCATCATTTTAATTACACATATTATCCTAGCAGCAATTATCGTACCACTTGCATTGTTTGCGCTTGTATTTGGTTTTACAAATCAATTAACACGTCACCGTAAAATTGTACGTTGGACGATGCCGATTTGGTTATATGTAAGTTTATCTGGTGTTATTGTTTACTTAATGATCTCACCTTATTATCAATAAAAAAATCTCAGCCTGTAGGCTGGGATTTTTTTATTAAGCAAATATTTTTGTGAAATGAAAAAAATATGGTATACAAAAGTATAGTTGCTTTTCATATAGAAGGGATGGTAAAGAAATATGCAAAATTTTGTATTTCGTAATCCGACGAAACTTATTTTCGGTAAAGGTCAATTAGAACAGTTAAAAACTGAAATTCCACAGTTCGGTAAAAAAGTTCTTCTCGTATACGGGGGAGGCAGCATTAAAAGAAACGATATTTATGATAATGTAATTTCTATTTTAAAGGATATTAATGCAGAAGTATTTGAATTGACGGGTGTTGAGCCGAACCCTCGTGTATCAACTGTAAAGAAAGGGATTCAAATTTGTAAAGATAATGGAGTCGAATTTATTTTAGCAGTTGGTGGAGGAAGTGTAATCGACTGTACGAAAGCGATTGCTGCTGGTAGCAAATATGATGGAGATGTATGGGATATTGTAACGAAAAAAACATTTGCTAGTGAGGCATTACCATTTGGTACTGTGCTTACTCTTGCAGCAACAGGATCTGAAATGAATGCTGGTTCTGTAATTACAAACTGGGAAACGAATGAAAAATATGGCTGGGGTAGCCCAGTTACCTTCCCACAGTTTTCGATTTTAGATCCAATTCATACTGCTTCTGTACCGAAAGATCAAACAATTTACGGTATGGTAGATATTATGTCGCACGTATTAGAACAATATTTCCATCATGGAACAAATACAGAACTACAAGATCGTTATTGTGAATCTGTTTTAAAAACAGTAATTGAGACAGCTCCTAAGCTTTTAAGTGATCTAGAAAATTATGAGCATAGAGAAACTATTTTATATTGCGGTACTATGGCGTTAAACGGTATTTTAGCGATGGGAGTAAAAGGAGATTGGGCGACTCATAATATTGAGCATGCAGTTTCAGCTGTTCATGATATACCGCATGGAGGCGGCTTAGCAATTCTATTCCCGAACTGGATGAAGCATGTTTTAGATGAAAATGTAAGTCGTTTTAAACAGTTTGCTATTCGCGTATTCGATGTAGAAACAGATGGAAAGACTGATCGAGAAGTTGCGTTAGAAGGAGTTGAGGCGTTACGTCAATTTTGGACTTCAATTGAGGCACCAGTAACATTATCTGATTACGCTATTGGAGAAAATGAAATTGATTTAATGGCGGATAAAGCGATGGCTTATGGTGAATTTGGTAATTTTAAAAAATTAAATAAAGATGATGTTTTAAGCATATATAAAGCTTCTTTATAAGCGAATCGAGAAAAGAGACCCGTTTGATTGTTATATCAAATGGGTTTCTTTTTTGTTTTCTATAACTGTTTTTGATTGGTTTTGATTATTTTTGAATGTTTGTGGTTGATTTTTGTGATCGTTTTCATTATACTGTAATCAAAGAAGAGGTGAATAAAATGTTAACTCCTGAACGTCATCAAATGATATTACAACTTGTAAAAGAGCAGAAGGTTGTTAAGTTACAACAATTAGTAGAAAGAACAGAAAGCTCTGAATCAACAATTCGTCGTGATTTAGCACAATTGGAAAAGCAAAGGTTATTAAAAAGAGTTCATGGTGGTGCCGCTGTTTTAACAGGAAAAGGACAGGAGCCAACGATGGTTGAAAAATCATCCAAAAACATTCAAATAAAACAACAAATTGCGAAGTATGCGGCTAACATAGTTGAACAAGGTGATTGTATTTATTTAGATGCAGGAAGTACAACATTTGAAATGATTCCATTCTTAATAAATAAAGATGTTACAGTCGTTACGAATGGACTTATGCATATTGAAGCTTTAGTTGAAAATAATATTCGTGCCTATTTGCTAGGCGGAATGATGAAGAGTAGGACGAAAGCTTTAATCGGTGCAATGGCGCAGGAAAGTATGCAGAAGTATCGTTTTGATAAATGTTTTTTAGGGGCGAATGGTGTACATGAACAGCTTGGTTTTACAACTCCAGATCCAGAAGAGGCACTTTTAAAGCAAATGGCATTAACATTAGCAAATGAAGGATATTTCTTAATTGATGAAAGTAAGTTTTCAGAAGTTGCGTTTGCGAAAATTGCCAATGTTGAAGAGGCAAATATTATTACAAACTATTTAGAAATTGATTTAGAAAAATATAAAAGACAAACCAATGTAATTGAGGCTGATAAACAATGATCTATACAGTAACTTTAAATCCATCTATTGATTATGTAGTACAAGTTAAGTCCTTAGATTTAGGCGCAGTAAATCGAGCGGAGAAAGATATGAAGTTTCCTGGAGGGAAAGGAATTAATGTTTCTCGCGTTCTTCATCGTTTAGGTGTTGAAAATGTAGCGCTTGGATTTACTGGTGGATTTACCGGTCAATTTATTAAAGATGTATTACATGATGAAGGGGTAATAACAAACTTCATTCAAGTAAATGACGATACTCGAATTAATGTGAAAATAAAAGGGAAAGAAGAAACAGAATTAAATGGGCAAGGACCAAGTGTGACAAATGAGCAATTTGAACAATTAATGAAACAAATTGAAAGTATGCAAAAGGGAGATTGTGTTGTACTAGCTGGAAGTGTACCGGCGTCTATCCCCACTACTTTTTATGAATCAATCGCAGCGTTTGGAGCTCAAAAAGGTATTCGTGTAGTAGTAGATGCAAGTGGTAGTGCGCTGCAGCATGTAGTTAAAAATAAACCATTTTTAATAAAACCAAATCATCATGAACTTGGTGAGTTATTTGGAGTAGAAATTTCAACAGCAGAAGATATTTTACCGTATGGAAGAAAATTAGTTGAGCAAGGTGTAGAGCATGTTATCGTATCAATGGCCGGAGATGGAGCTTTATTGTTTACGGCAGAAGGTATATATGAAGCAACTGTTCCAAAAGGTGTTGTAATTAATTCGGTTGGGGCTGGAGATTCTCTTGTTGCGGGATTTGTAGGTAAATATGAACAGACAAAAGATATTGAAAAGGCATTTCAATATGGCGTTGCTACAGGTAGTGCAACAGCATTTTCAGCTGATTTATGTGAAAAGGAAAAAGTAGAAGAATTATTGTCGCAAGTAATTGTAACTAAGCGATAGGGGGAAGCAATATATGAAAATTACAGAACTATTAAAAAGGGATACAGTTATTATGAATTTGACAGCTTCAAATAAAGAAGCTGTCATAGATGAATTAGTTGAGAAATTAAACGGGGCAAATCGTTTAAATAGTAAAGCTGAATTTAAAGAAGCTATTTTAAAGCGGGAGTCACAAAGTACAACCGGCATTGGTGAAGGAATTGCTATACCTCATGCGAAAACAAAAGCTGTTAAGCAACCAGCGATTTGTTTTGGTAGAAGTGTAAGCGGTATCAACTATGAATCGCTTGACGGACAGCCTGCGCATTTATTCTTTATGATTGCTGCGAGTGAAGGGGCGAATAATACGCATTTAGAAACGTTATCACGCCTATCTACACTATTAATGGATGAAGGATTTCGTAAGCAATTGTTAGAAGCAAAGGGTGAAGAGGAACTTCTTCGTCTATTTGATGAAAAAGAAAATGAAAAAGAAGCAGAGGTAGAAGTTGCACAACCAGAAGGGAATGAACCGTACGTATTAGCTGTTACAGCTTGTCCAACTGGAATCGCTCACACATATATGGCTGCGGATAGCTTGAAAGCAAAAGCAGCAGAGCTAGGAATTGCAATTAAAGTTGAAACGAATGGATCAACAGGTATAAAAAACGGTTTAACGAAAGAGGATATTGAACGCGCAACAGCTATAATTGTTGCGGCAGATAAACAAGTAGAAATGAATCGTTTTGCTGGTAAACATGTCATTCAAGTGCCAGTCGCTGACGGGATTAGAAAAACTGAAAAACTTCTTAATCGTGCTGTAAAACAGGATGCACCAATCTTTAAAGGAATAAAAGAAGATGGAAAGACAGAAAGTACAGAGAAAGAAAAAGGATTAGGGATTTATAAGCATTTAATGAGCGGTGTAAGTAATATGCTTCCATTCGTTGTTGGTGGAGGGATTTTAATTGCATTAGCATTTTGGATTGGTGGTATAAAAGCAGAAGGACCATTGGCTGAGTTGTTAATGTCTATTGGTGGAGGGGGAACAGGGGCGTTTTTATTCCTTGTACCAATTTTAGCTGGATTTATTGCGAGTTCTATTGCTGATCGTCCTGGTTTCATGCCTGGTGTTGTCGGTGGATTTTTAGCAGCACATGCGAATGCTGGATTTTTAGGTGGATTAATAGCTGGTTTCTTAGCTGGGTATGTTGTTTTAGGCTTGAAAAGATTATTTTCAGGACTACCAGTACAATTAGAAGGAATTAAACCTGTATTGTTATATCCGGTCTTTGGATTGTTGATTACAGGAGTTGTTATGCAAAAAGTAGTAATTCCGCCTGTAGTAGCATTGAATGAAATGTTAACAGGATGGTTAAATGGTTTGAACGGTACAAATGCTATATTACTAGGTCTTATATTAGGTGGTATGATGGCAATTGATATGGGTGGTCCAATTAATAAAGCTGCATTTACATTTGGTATTGCTGCAATAGAAGCACAGAATTTTGGCGTGCACTCAGCAGTTATGGCTGGTGGTATGGTACCACCACTTGCGATTGCATTCGCAACTACTTTCTTTAAATCAAAGTTTACAGAAGCAGAACGTAAATCTGGTTTAACAAATTATATTATGGGAGCATCGTTTATTACAGAAGGTGCGATTCCGTTTGCAGCTGCAGATCCGGTTCGGGTAATTGTCAGTTGTGTTGTTGGTTCAAGTATTGCAGGTGCATTATCAATGTTATTTCAAATTACATTACCAGCACCGCATGGTGGATTGTTTGTTATCGCATTAGTAAATAAACCAGTGTTATATATTTTCTCGATATTGATAGGGGCGGTTGTTTCTGCTCTTATGATGGGAATTTGGAAAAAGAAAGTTAAATAATAGGTGTAAAGGGAGTAGCTTTTATTAGCTGCTCCCTTTTATTACAAAAAAGGAGGTCAATAATTGGAGAATGATGAATTTTGGTAAAAGATGTAATGAAATCTGGTTTTTTTGTAACAAAAAAGTAATACTGTAATTTTTTTTGGAAAAAAATTCTGGTGCTTGTATGTGGAAAATATATGAAAACTATTGGGGATTCTATTGGAAATGTAATTTATTAATATGGAAATTTATGTTACAACTCATTAATCGTATATTACGAATGGTTTGTAATTGTGTGTTTTCTAAAAATCTTAAAAATCCGTTGCTATAATGAAAATACGAAAACAAAGCAAATGGAGGCTATTCATGAAAAAATTATTAGGTATAGCAACGGCGGCAGTTTTTGGTCTTGGGATTTTTGCAGGTTCTGCGAAAGCAGAAACGATTGTAACAACAGACGTATTAAATGTTAGAGAAAACCCAACTGTAGAGTCAAAGCTTGTAGGTAAAATGTTAAGTGGAAATAAATTAGACGTTATAAATACAGAAAATGGATGGACAAAAATTAAAATAAATGGTAAAGAAGCGTTTGTAAGTGCTGAATTTACAAAAAGTACATATTATGTAACGGCAGGTGTGTTAAATGTTCGTGCCGGAGCGAATACTGACTCTGAAATTCTTGGTAAACTGAATAAAGATGATGTAATTGAAACGACAAATCAAGTTCAAAATGAATGGTTACAATTCGACTACAATGGAAAAGTTGGATATGTTCACGTACCATTTTTAACAGGAACGGCACCAGTGATTGAAAAGAAAGAAGTTGTAACGCAAGAAGAAGCGCCGGTAAGAGTAAATACGCCGGTTAAAAATAATAAAGTAGTTAAGAACAAAGAGTCTGTTAAGAATGTAGAATCAAGTAAATCAGTGGCAAAACAGCAGTCAACTACGAAACAAGTTGCAAAATCTAATGGAACAAGTGCACCTGCTGGTGGACGTGAAATAACAGTAGAGGCGACAGCGTATACAGCAGATCCGAGTGAGAATGGTTCGTATGGTGGTCGTGTATTAACTGCAATGGGGCATGATTTAACAGCGAATCCAAATATGAAAGTAATTGCTGTTGACCCTAGAGTAATTCCACTTGGATCAAAAGTATGGGTAGAAGGATACGGAGAAGCGATTGCTGGAGATACTGGTGGTGCGATTAAAGGAAATCGTATTGATGTTCTAGTTGGTTCAGATGGTAGTGCTAATAGCTGGGGGCGCAAATCTGTTAAAGTGAAAGTTATAGAGTAGTGTATATGTATTAATATAAAAGGCGGTGCTTGAAAGTATGTAAGCAACCGCCTTTTATGGATTATTGAAAAGGATAAATCGTTTTACCTGTAATAATTTTATAGGCACTGCAAAATTGGTTTTGTATATACTCTGTATCTTTATTTTCTGGATGTAATGTTGTTTCTTGAAGAGTAGAATGAAAAGAACGTAGTAAACAATTTAAGGCGAAGTATAATTCTTCCTGTGAACAATTTTGTTCTTTTGTAGCAGTAGCTAAAATGAGGTCTTTTGTCAAAGATGAAAAATTGATAGTGGATTGTTTCATAGTTAACTCATCCTCTCGGAGGTATTTTTAATCATGTATATGCGGAATTGGACAAACTATGTTCTTTTTTATTTATAATTTCATGTACCAGAATGAAAGAACTTGCAATCATGTCGTTAAAATTGGTAAGATTGGATATAATCAATAGATGGAGTATATTACATAAAGAGAGTTGAATGATATGGGAGAAGTGCAACGTGAAAAAGTTGCTGTCATCATTGGACCAACTGCTGTTGGGAAGACGAAGTTAAGTATTGATCTTGCCAAAGCGTTGAATGGTGAAATTATAAGTGGAGATTCCATGCAGATTTATCGTACGATGGATATTGGAACTGCAAAGGTGACGAAAGAAGAGATGGACGGAATTCCACATTATATGGTCGATATAAAAAATCCAGAAGAATCATTTTCAGTTGCCGAATTTCAAGAACGTGTTCGTAAGCATATTCGAGAGATTACAGAGCGTGGTAAATTGCCAATTATCGTTGGTGGAACTGGTCTGTATATACAATCTGTTTTATTCGATTATCAGTTTACGGATGATGCGGGTGATGCTATATACCGAGAACAAATGGAAAAGTTAGCATTAGAACGTGGTGTGGAATATGTACATAAGAAATTACAAGAAGTAGACCCAGAAAGCGCTGAGCGTATTCATGCAAATAATGTACGCCGTGTCATTAGAGCGTT
The DNA here is from genome assembly GCF_001455345.1 of Bacillus thuringiensis. Classification (GTDB taxonomy): domain Bacteria; phylum Bacillota; class Bacilli; order Bacillales; family Bacillaceae_G; genus Bacillus_A; species Bacillus_A thuringiensis_N. Next base: position 3,626,077 of record NZ_CP013274.1, on the reverse strand, counting down.
AGAAATTTTCCACACGACGGGTGAAAAAATGAGTGATCAACTTGAAAAACAAGAAAACGAATTATTATATGATGTTTCCTTAATTGGCTTGACAATGGATCGAGAAATGCTATACGATCGCATTAACTTACGAGTTGATATAATGATGGACCGAGGTTTATTAGAAGAAGTAGAAGGATTGTATAATAGAGGGATAAGAGATTGTCAATCTATTCAGGCGATTGGGTATAAAGAGATATATGATTATATTGAGGGTCGTGTATCTTTAGAAGAAGCGGTATCACAATTAAAGACGAATTCACGTCGTTATGCAAAACGTCAATTAACGTGGTTCCGTAATAAGATGGATGTCACATGGTTTGATGTTACAGACGGTGAAAAAACGTCAGAAATTTTACGATACGTAGAAGGAAAGTTACAACTAAAGTCGAATAATAGTAAGTAGAGAAAAAGAGGAGGATTCGACATGAAGCAATCAATCAATATTCAAGATCAGTTTTTAAATCAGCTCCGTAAAGAGAATACGTTTGTTACGCTGTACTTATTAAATGGTTTCCAGCTTCGTGGATTAATTAAAGGATTTGATAATTTTACAGTCCTACTGGAAACAGAAGGTAAGCAACAGCTTATTTATAAACATGCAATTTCTACATTCGTTCCACAAAAAAATGTTTCAATTGAATTAGAGTAGTAATGAATTATTGTACATAACAAAAAAAGAGCGAGTTTCTCGCTCTTTTTTTATTTGCCATAAACAATAAATAGTGAAATTTAAGCGATTCTAAATACAGTTAGACGAATGTTAGTGTTTCCTGTTGCAGGGATCGTGATCTCATTAAGAGTAGATTGGACAGAAATGTTTGCGCCAGCTCTTAACGTTTCGATTGTAGTAAATGAAAGTGAGTCGCCTATTAAATTTGAAGAGAAGTTATCAGTTGCGACTGCTCCATTAATTGAAATTCCTACTCCAAGAGGAGCGCATCCTGGCGCAGTGGTAGAAATAGATACGCTAATTACATAAATACCACCGTTGATAACTGTAACTGTATCTGTGCCATTAAAGATAATATTGTTTACGTTAATTGCAGTGCTGAAAATAAAGTTATTAAATTGTAGTACTGTTTGTTGAATGTTGTTTGTTACAACAATTGTTGCTACAGGGAAGCTAGGTCCAGTAGGCCCAGTCGGTCCTGTAACTCCTATACCAGTAGCGCCTGTTGGCCCTTGAACACCTTGAGGTCCGGTAGCACCAGTAGCACCCGTGTTACCTTGAACACCTTGAGGTCCAGTAGCACCAGTAGCACCCGTGTTACCTTGAACACCTTGAGGTCCAGTAGCGCCGGTAGCACCCGCTGGTCCTTGAACGCCTTGAGGTCCAGTAGCGCCCGTGTTACCTTGAGGTCCCTGAGGTCCAGTCGGTCCAGGAGGCCCACCAGAAGGTCCGGTAGGACCGGTAACTCCTATACCAGTGGCGCCAGTAGCACCCGTGTTACCTTGAGGTCCGGTAGCACCTGTGTTACCTTGAGCACCCTGAGGTCCGGTAGCACCTGTGTTACCTTGAGCACCCTGAGGTCCGGTAGCACCTGTGTTACCTTGAGCACCCTGAGGTCCGGTAGCGCCAGTAGCACCTGTGTTACCTTGAACACCTTGAGGTCCAGTAGCGCCAGTAGCACCTATGTTACCTTGAACACCTTGAGGTCCAGTAGCGCCAGTAGCACCTGTGTTACCTTGAACACCTTGAGGTCCTTGAGGTCCAGTGGCACCAGTAGCACCCGTGTTACCTTGAGCACCCTGAGGTCCTTGAGGTCCAGTGGCACCAGTAGCACCCGTGTTACCTTGAGCACCCTGAGGTCCAGTGGCGCCAGTAGCACCCGTGTTACCTTGAGGTCCTTGAGGTCCGGTAGCGCCCGTATTACCTTGAGGTCCCTGAGGTCCAGTAGGTCCAGGAGGCCCACCAGAAGGTCCGGTAGGACCGGTAACTCCTATACCAGTGGCACCAGTAGCACCCGTGTTACCTTGAGGTCCTTGAGGTCCGGTAGCACCTGTGTTACCTTGAGCACCTTGAGGTCCGGTAGCGCCAGTAGCACCTGTGTTACCTTGAACACCTTGAGGTCCAGTAGCGCCAGTAGCACCTGTGTTACCTTGAACACCTTGAGGTCCTTGAGGTCCAGTGGCACCTGTGTTACCTTGAGCACCTTGAGGTCCGGTAGCGCCAGTAGCACCCGTGTTACCTTGAGGTCCTTGAGGTCCGGTAGCACCTGTGTTACCTTGAACACCTTGAGGTCCAGTGGCACCAGTAGCACCTGTGTTACCTTGAACACCTTGAGGTCCAGTGGCACCAGTAGCACCTGTGTTACCTTGAACACCTTGAGGTCCGGTAGCGCCAGTAGCACCCGTGTTACCTTGAGCGCCTTGAGGTCCAGTGGCACCGGTAGCACCAGTAGCGCCCGTGTTACCTTGAACACCTTGAGGTCCAGTGGCACCGGTAGCGCCCGTGTTACCTTGAATACCTTGAGGTCCGGTAGCGCCCGTGTTACCTTGAGGCCCAGTAGGACCGGTAGCACCAGTAGCGCCCGTGTTACCTCGAGGCCCAGTGGCGCCGGTGGCACCAGTAGCACCCGTGTTACCTTGAGGCCCAGTGGCGCCGGTGGCACCAGTAGCACCCGTGTTACCTTGAGGCCCAGTGGCACCAGTAGCGCCCGTGTTACCTCGAGGCCCAGTGGCACCAGTAGCGCCCGTGTTACCTCGAGGCCCAGTGGCACCAGTAGCGCCCGTGTTACCTTGAGGCCCAGTAGGACCGGTAGCACCAGTAGCGCCCGTGTTACCTCGAGGCCCAGTGGCACCAGTAGCACCCGTGTTACCTCGAGACCCAGTAGGACCGGTAGGTCCAGTAGCGCCCGTGTTACCTCGAGGCCCAGTGGCACCGGTAGGTCCAGTAGCGCCCGTGTTACCTCGAGGCCCAGTGGCACCGGTAGGCCCAGTAGTACCCGTGTTACCTTGAGGCCCAGTGGCACCGGTAGGCCCAGTAGCACCCGTGTTACCTCGAGACCCAGTAGGACCGGTAGCGCCAGTAGCGCCCGTGTTACCTCGAGGCCCAGTGGCACCAGTAGCGCCCGTGTTACCTCGAGGCCCAGTAGCACCGGTAGGCCCAGTAGCACCCGTGTTACCTCGAGGCCCAGTAGGACCGGTAGCGCCAGTAGCGCCCGTGTTACCTCGAGGCCCAGTGGCACCAGTAGCGCCCGTGTTACCTCGAGGTCCAGTAGGCCCAGTAGGACCGGTAGGACCTCTGCCGAACGAAGCCGAATTAACTAGAGTAGTTTGTAACTCTGCAATTAATTTCAGGAGTTCTTGGAGTGTACAATGATCGATTCGGAATAACTTTGTGATGTAAAGTAAATAATTAATTAAAATTTGGAGTTCGACAAATACAGCACTTGCTATGAAGGTTGGGTTTCTTAATATAGTTATTAAGTTTTTTATAATAGCTAATCCTTGCGCTTTCAGGGAGGAAGTAGCGTCTAATGAACAAATAAATTTACTTAGTAGGTTCAATGTATCAATTAGATCTTCAATATTTTCGGGAGATGGATTTGCAAAAAGTTTTGGGATTATTTTTGTTAAATCGATAATGATTGCGCGAAATGTTCTAAGTTGTGCCTTAGTAATTGGGATTGATGGGGTATTTGGAATTCGCCCAGCGCTACTTGGAAAGCATGGTTTGGAGAATTTGTTTTGACTGTCGTCATAACGAGACATTAAATCTCTCCTTTCTAATGAGAATGTGAATGAAACTCATCATAGTAGATGCAAAAATTAGTTAAATGGTCATAGTAAAATCGTTTGTTTGAAGAAAAAATAGAAAAAACGCCTTATCATAAGGCGTTTTTTCTATTTTCTGCGTATTGATAATATCGTTTTAGTGAAATTTTTGATTTGAACCCAACTAGTTTTATAATTTCTGACTCCGGAGTTTCTTTTTGTATTAAGTTTAAAATATAGGTGTTACGAAAGTGTTGTCCTGAGATTCCTTTGCGTAAATTAGCTCTAGATACTTCAAGGCGAATCATTTTTTGGATAGCGATTTCTGTTAATCCCTTTGGTGCATCATTTTCGTATACCCATCTGTATGTTCCGCGATTAAAATCAAATGCGATAAATAATGGATCATTACTATGGTATTTTGGACGAACGGGTTCAGGGATACTTTTGTAATAAGCATATAGTTGTTTTTTGTCTTCGTTGGTTAATGTAATTGTTCTTTCTAACCCTGCGGTTGCTGGGATAGATAATGTGTTAGTTTCAAAGTGGACGTGATGCATAGTTAATGCTGTAAGTTCTTGTAAGGATAATCCATAGTCAATTAATAAGTTTAAAATAGCGATATTACGATCCATCAATAAAGGGCGCACAGGACGTTGTTTTTCTGAAAGTCCTTCCAATGAAGTGACTATATGTTTTAATCTTTTTTCTTCATCAGATGAAATGAAATCTTCATTGCGAAGTGTGCGATCTGGTTGAATAGAAATTTCCATGTCCTTTAATGGGTTAGGGATGTTTAGAAAGTGATGCATTCTATTTAATACAATAAATACACGGTGCATCGTTTTCTCTGAGTAATGTCGATTCTTTTTTAAGTCGGAAAAGTAATCTTCGTAGTCTTTTGTACAAAGTGTAGCCCATATATTACTGGAAGGGAGCTTTTTGTTTTTTTCTAACCAATGTCCGAAATCTTCAATGTCATAAACGTAACGTTTAATGGTTGAAGGTTTTCGGCCTTTATTCAATAAAAAAATAGAAAAGGCTTGTATTGTATCATGGAATTCCGTTGTCTCCATAGTCCCACCACCTTCATTATTTCTTATATTATAGCAAACTTTTCTGAAAATAGTCATTTACAAGGGAGGTAGGAATAATAATATTTGGTGAGTGGATAAAATGAGGTGATAGTATGGAACAATCGATGCGAAAGAAAAATAATAATCAAATTAACATTGTGTTAAATCATCGAAAGAAAATTTCTTTACCGGCCGCAGAAAATAAAACAGTAATTTCAAATGAAACTACTACGAAACATGAGATGCTGCAAAGAATTGAAGAAGAGATGGGGAAGCTCGTTGGGATGGATGATATAAAAAAGATAATAAAAGAAATATATGCTTGGATTTATGTAAATAAAAAAAGACAAGAAATAGGGTTGAAGTCTGAGAAGCAAGTACTCCATATGTTGTTTAAAGGGAATCCAGGTACAGGGAAGACAACTGTTGCTAGAATGATAGGGAAATTATTGTTTGAGATGAATATTCTATCAAAAGGGCACTTAGTTGAAGCTGAACGTGCGGATCTGGTAGGAGAGTACATCGGTCATACAGCTCAAAAAACAAGGGATTTAATAAAAAAAGCAATGGGAGGTATTTTGTTTATTGATGAGGCGTATTCATTAGCCCGAGGGGGAGAAAAAGATTTTGGGAAAGAGGCAATTGATACGCTCGTGAAACATATGGAAGATAAACAACACGGTTTTGTATTGATTTTAGCCGGATATTCAAGAGAGATGAATCACTTTCTTTCATTAAATCCAGGTCTGCAATCCCGTTTTCCGTTTATAATTGAATTTGCGGATTACTCGGTAAATCAGCTGTTAGAAATAGGGAAGAGGATGTATGAAGAGCGTGAATACCAGTTATCGAAAGAGGCTGAATGGAAATTTAGAGATCATTTACATGCTGTAAAGTACTCATCGCAAATTACATCGTTTAGTAATGGAAGATATGTACGGAATATTGTTGAAAAATCCATTCGTACACAGGCTATGCGCTTGTTGCAAGAGGATACGTATGATAAATATGATTTAATTGGGATATCAAGTAGTGATTTGATGCTTGAAGAGGAGACGCACAGTACGTAAACTGTGCGTCTGTTTTTTTATATAAGTGCTGTTACTCTTTTTTTGCTTTGTCTTGATAAGATTTATGGAAACGTTCCATTTTAGCACTTTTTTCGTGTGCAGAATTAGGATCATGTCCAATTTGACCTACTGAGCTTTTTTGAGCACCTTTATTAACATGGTTTGTCATTTGTATTCACCTCGCTTTGAGGATTAGTATAAACATTATGTAAAGAAAAACTCGTTAGAAAAGAAAAACCTCTTTACGTTCTGTAAAGAGGTTGGATTGCTATTTATGCACTGAACGTTCGTTTGTGTCGATGCGTCTATGTGGTAAATGCCATTTGTAGTGAATAGAAACCATGCGGAAGCAAACAATTAAAATGAATAAGGTGTATAAAGCCCAATCACTAACAATAATTTGAGCGCCGATTAAGAAACCTGCTAGAATCGTCCAAAAAGCATATACTTCAGCTCGAAGGACGAGAGGTTTTCTGCGGGCTAAAAGATCGCGGATAATACCGCCGCCAATGCCAGTTAAAACAGCTGCTACAATTGTAGCGCTAATTGGTAAATTTAATTTCTGAGCATATAATGCTCCTTGTACGGCGAATGCTGATAAGCCGATAGCATCAGTGATGTTTTCCCACTTTTTCCAGTGTCTAATTAATTTATTTGGAAAAAGAAAAATAATTGTCATTGATAAAAGTGCGATTTGGAATAACATGTCTTGTTGCCAAAACGCGACAATCGGATAACCGATTAATAAATTACGAAGGGCACCTCCCCCAAATGCGGTCGCCATTCCTAAAATATACACCCCGAAAATATCATAATCCTCTTCCATTGCAACAATGGCTCCGCTTAGTGCGAAGGCAATTGTGCCTATGATGCTAAAAATCTCCCATGCCATGAATTTTCTCCCCCGCTAACTAGATGAAATGTGCTTCCTCTGCTATTATATTAGAAGGTTTAAATTTCGAAAAGGATGAGTGAACATATTTGATGGAAGAAAAAGAAAAAGTCATATTAGTGGGCTGTCAATTGCCGCAAGATGATGATGAAAAATTTATGCATTCCATGAAAGAACTTGCATCACTAGCGAAGACTGCGCGAGCAGAATTGTTAGTGTCTACAACGCAAAAACGACCGAAATTTCATCCGGCGACTTATATAGGCAAAGGTAAATTAGAAGAGCTTACAATGTTAACTGAAGAATTAGCACCGGATGTTATCGTATTTAATAACGAATTAACGCCGAGTCAAATTCGGAATTTATCCTCAGTATTAGATGCGAGGGTAATTGATCGAACGCAACTCATATTAGATATTTTTGCGCAACGTGCGAAGTCGAGGGAAGGTAAGCTTCAAGTAGAATTAGCTCAGTTGCAATATACAATGCCACGTCTTATGGGACAAGGATTGTCTTTATCACGTCTTGGTGGTGGTATTGGAACGAGAGGGCCGGGTGAGACGAAACTTGAGACGGATCGTCGTCATATTCGATCGCGCATTGATGAAATAAAGAAGCAACTTGCAGTTGTTGTGGAACATCGAAAAAGATATCGTGAAAGAAGAAAAGATAATAAAGTATTTCAAGTTTCATTAATAGGATATACGAATGCGGGAAAATCTACACTGTTTAATAGATTAACGGAAGCTGATACGTTTGAAGAAAACTTGTTGTTTGCAACGCTAGACCCGACGACAAGGAAGATGCCGTTACCTTCTGGTTATACAGTATTACTAACTGATACAGTTGGTTTTATACAAGATTTACCTACGTCATTAATTGCTGCTTTTCGTTCGACATTAGAAGAAGCTGGTGAAGCAGACGTTATATTACATGTAGTTGATTCTGCAGATTCGAATTATGTAGGGCATGAGAAAACAGTGAAACAATTATTGTCAGAACTTGCAATTAATCATATTCCTATTATTACGTTATATAATAAAAAAGATGAATTACATCAAAACTTTATTCCGTTTCCGAAAAGTGATTTCTTAATGACTAGTGCTTTTGAAGAAAAAGATCTATTACATATAAAAGAAGCAATAGAAACGAAAATGAAGGAAGAAATGAATCGTTATCAAGTGGAAATTCCTCCGAGTGAAGGTAAGTTGTTAACGCTACTAAAGACGGAAACGCTATTAATAAAGATGGAGTTTTTGGAAGAAAAATTTGTATATGATTGCACAGGGTATATTTTTGCTCATTCATCACTTAATGTGCAATTAAAGAGATTTTTAGTGGAAGAAGGAGAAAATAAAAATGTTTGATCGTTTGAAAAATGGAGAAAAAATTGCTCCAATCGTAAAAGAAGTAGAGAGCCAAATTACAGAAGTACATAAACGTGCGGATGAAGTGATTGAAAGTAATCAGTTTCGTGTATTAGAAAGTTTTCGTAAACATAAAATTAGTGATTCGCATTTTATTCCGACGACAGGTTACGGTTATGATGACATTGGTCGTGATACGTTAGAAAAAGTGTATGCGGATGTATTTGGAGCGGAAGCTGGTCTTGTTCGTCCGCAAATTATTTCAGGTACTCACGCTATTTCTACAGCGTTATTCGGTATTTTACGTCCGGGAGATGAGTTATTGTACATCACTGGCAAGCCGTATGATACGTTAGAAGAAATCGTTGGTGTACGCGGAAAAGGTGTAGGTTCATTTAAAGAATATAATATTGGTTATAATGCAGTTCCGCTTACTGAAGAGGGGCTTGTTGATTTTGGAGCTGTTGCAGCTGCAATTCATAGTAATACGAAAATGATTGGTATTCAGCGCTCAAAAGGTTATGCAACTCGTCCGTCGTTTACTATTTCTCAAATTAAAGAGATGATAGCGTTTGTTAAAGAAATTAAACCGGATGTTGTTGTATTTGTAGATAACTGTTATGGCGAGTTTATTGAAGAGCAAGAGCCATGTCATGTTGGTGCAGATTTAATGGCAGGTTCGCTTATTAAAAACCCAGGTGGTGGAATTGTTAAAACTGGTGGTTATATTGTTGGTAAAGAACAGTATGTTGAAGCGTGTGCATATCGTTTGACATCTCCAGGAATCGGTGCGGAAGCAGGTGCATCTTTATACAGTCTGCAAGAAATGTATCAAGGTTTCTTCTTAGCGCCGCATGTAGCGGGACAAGCGCTAAAAGGTGCGATTTTTACAGCTGCATTTTTAGAGAAGTTAGGAATGAATACATCACCAGCATGGAATGCACCAAGAACAGATTTAATTCAGTCTGTTCAATTTGATGATAAAGATCGTATGATTGCGTTTTGCCAAGCAATTCAATATGCATCTCCAATTAATTCTCACTTCACTCCATATGCGAACTATATGCCGGGTTATGAAGATGATGTCATTATGGCTGCGGGAACGTTTATTCAAGGGGCGAGTATTGAATTGTCGGCTGATGGTCCGATTCGTCCGCCTTACGTTGCTTACGTGCAAGGTGGGTTAACTTATTCACATGTGAAGATTGCGATTTGTTCTGCAATTGATGCATTAATTGAAAAGGAATTATTAACAATTTCTTAAAGGGAAGCTGTCGATTTCGACAGCTTTTTTGGCGTGAAAGTAATGATTTATTTCATTAGAATAAAGAATGAAAAAATTTATAAAAAAATCATGTAAGAAAATCTAACATCTATTGACACTAAACATAACATGGTATAGAATAAGAAACAGTTAAGGCGAAGGAGGAACTGAAACAATGAAAGAAGATAGACGTTCTGCTCCGCTGTTTCCTATTGGTATTGTTATGGATTTAACACAATTATCTGCACGTCAAATTCGCTACTATGAAGAACATAATCTTGTTTCTCCAACCCGTACAAAGGGGAATCGTAGATTATTTTCATTTAACGATGTAGATAAGTTGTTAGAGATTAAAGATTTATTAGATCAAGGCTTGAATATGGCTGGTATTAAACAAGTGTTACTAATGAAAGAAAATCAAACAGAAGCAGTGAAAGTAAAAGAAGAAACGAAAGAAATTTCAAAAACTGAGCTACGCAAAATACTTCGAGACGAACTACAACATACAGGTAGATTTAATCGAACTTCATTGCGACAAGGTGACATTTCAAGGTTTTTTCACTAAAGAGAACTGATTCTGAAGGTGTTTAGAGGGACTAAGGAGGAATTTATAATGGCTAGGTACACAAAAGAAGATATTTTCCGTTTGGCGGAAGAAGAGAATGTAAAGTATGTCCGTTTACAATTTACAGACCTTTTAGGAGTAATTAAAAACGTAGAGATTCCAGTGAGACAATTAACGAAAGCTCTTGATAACAAAATGATGTTTGATGGATCTTCGATTGAAGGTTTCGTACGTATTGAAGAATCTGATATGTATTTATATCCTGATTTAGGCACTTGGGTAATTTTCCCTTGGACAGCTGAAAAAGGGAAAGTAGCTCGACTAATCTGTGATATTTACAATGCGGATGGCACTCCATTTGATGGGGACCCACGTAACAATTTAAAACGTGTGTTAAAAGAAATGGAAGCTTTAGGATTCTCAGATTTCAATCTTGGACCAGAGCCAGAATTCTTCCTATTTAAAGTAGATGAAAAAGGAAATCCAACATTAGAATTAAACGATAACGGTGGATACTTCGACCTTGCGCCGATGGATCTAGGGGAAAACTGTCGTCGTGATATCGTTCTTGAACTTGAAGAAATGGGATTTGAAATTGAAGCATCTCACCATGAGGTTGCTCCAGGGCAGCACGAAATTGATTTTAAATATGCAAGTGCAATTCGCTCATGTGATGACATTCAAACATTCAAACTTGTTGTAAAAACAATTGCTCGTAAACACGGTTTACACGCAACATTTATGCCAAAACCATTATACGGTGTGAACGGTTCAGGTATGCACTGTAACTTATCGCTATTCAAAAATGGTGAGAACGTATTCTTCGATAAAAACGGTGACTTACAATTAAGTGATGATGCTCGTCACTTCATCGCAGGTATTTTAAAACACGCACCAGCATTTACAGCGATAGCAAACCCAACTGTAAACTCATATAAACGTCTAGTACCTGGGTATGAAGCGCCTTGTTACGTAGCATGGTCTGCACAAAACCGTAGCCCGTTAGTACGTATCCCTGCATCTCGTGGTATTAGTACACGCGTAGAAGTACGTAGTGTTGACCCAGCTGCAAACCCATATTTAGTAATGGCTACATTATTAGCAGCAGGTCTTGACGGAATTAAAAACAAATTAACTCCACCAGCTGCAGTAGACCGTAACATCTATGTAATGACAAAAGAAGAGCGTGAAGAAGCGGGTATCGTTGACTTACCAGCAACATTAGCGCAAGCGTTAGTTACATTACAATCTAATGAAGTAGTATGTGGTGCACTAGGTGAGCATTTACTTGAGCACTTCATCGAAGCGAAAGAGATTGAGTGGGATATCTTTAGAACGCAAGTTCACCAATGGGAACGCGATCAATATATGTCTCTTTACTAAGAGATTAAAAAGCCTTGATACTACGTATTAAGGCTTTTTTTGTTTGTGGGCAATATAGTTGTTAGTTGAAATGAATTGAATAGATGCCTCAAAAATGCCAGAAAAAAATTATGGAGGTATTTAAAGTTTTATTCCATATCTTTAATGTAACGTGGTGAAATTCGAATTATTTGTTTGTTCCAAAAGAGTGGATAAGTAAAAGTAACATGCGTAATATCTATGGGTATAAAAAAATGTATGATATGTTTTGTTCGGTATCGGATATGTTTAATATTAAAGTTCAAGTGTTTAAAAATATAGTACCTTGCAATAAACAATACTAAGTGGTATATTATGGATAATAAAGGTACCGTGTATTGAACAGTACTGAAATGAGAAAGGAGGACTATCCTTGAACGTTCAGTTTAAAAAAGGTGTGTTAGAACTGTGTGTGTTGGCACTTGTGAAACGTAAGGATTGCTACGGTTATGAACTTGTTCAGCAAATCTCAAATAAATTTTTAATATCGGAAGGATCAGTGTATCCTTTATTACGTCGTTTAACGAAAGAAGGATATTTTCAAACGTATTTAAAAGAATCTACGGAGGGGCCGCCTCGTAAATATTATCAACTAACTGAGCAAGGGGAAACGCAACTGAATTTGTTGGTAACAGAGTGGCGTGATTTTGCGAAAGGCGTACAAGAAATTATTGAAGGGGTGGAATGGGATGAGTAAAGAACAGTTTCTTAAGGAATTATCAAGTCATCTTAGAAAGTTACCAGACGAAGAGAGGAAAGATATTTTATTTGATTATGAAGAGCATTTTCAGTTTGGGATAGAAGAGGGGAAAACTGAATCGGAAATAATAGAGGGGCTTGGCTCTCCGAAAGTAATTGCAAAAGAATTGCTTGCGATGTATCGTTTCGATGAAATGAAAAAAGATCCATCAACTTCAAATGTGACAAGAGCTGTCATGGCAGCGATTGGACTTAGTTTGTTTAATTTCATTATTGTGTTAGGCCCGTTAGTTGCAATTATTGCTTTTATATTTTCTTTTTGGATCGGTGGGATTGCTAGTGTAGTGACACCATTTTTCGTAATTGGAAAAGTATTTATGGGTACTTTTATATGGTTGGATTTATTCGTTAGTATAACGTTTGTTGGAGTAGGTTTGTTGTTATGTATTATCGCTTATTATAGTACGAAGTGGTTTAAAAGACTATGCGTACGTTATGTAATATGGAACTTCAAAATGATAAAAGGGGAGTAGATGATGAAAAAAATATTGTTAGTAGCAATCGCTTGTATCATTATTGGAGTAATAGGGATTTCACAAACATATGAAAAAGCAGTGCAAACTGCAGAAGAAGGAAACAAAGAAGATATAATTAAAAACGAAACATTAAAAAATATAGAAGTTAAGTTAGATGCCAGGGATATTGTTGTTCAAAAATCTCCTGACTCTTCTTTTTATGTAAAGCAATCAGGAGATGCGCGTAAACAAAAGATTCGTATTGCAGAAGATGGTGACACATTAAAAATTATTGGGGAAAGAGAAAAAGGTGCTTCATTTGATTTTTCTTTTTATGATTTTAGGTTTCAAACGTCTAAATTGACTCTCCTTGTGCCCGAACGCTCTTATCAAGATGTAAAAGTAAATTCATCTGCTGGACAAATCGAAATGAGTGATGTGAAAAGTGATAGCGTAAGTGTTAGAACACTTGCTGGTGAAGTGGATTTGAAACGTGTAACGGCTAAGAATGTGGAGGGATCTACAAAAGCTGGTGAAGTAAACTTTAAAAAGGTAATAGGGAAAGTGACTGCAAAAACGACCAGCGGGGAAATAAATATTCTAGATCATGATTCTAAGTATAATCTAGAAGCAAGTTCAACTGCGGGAGATATAGGTATTACTTTAACGGAAAAACCACAAGATGCGGTAATTACTGGGCAAAGCGCTGCCGGGGATGTAACAATTTTTAATGAAGAAAATAAAAATGTAATAATTGGTAATGGGAGCAAAAAGATTAGCGGTAAAACAGCTGCGGGCGATGTGACGATTGAAACGCGTTCATAAGAAATAGAATGTATGAAAATCTATCAAAATACAAAAAAAGAAGATAATTACCGTATGTAAATAAGGTAATTATCTTCTTTTATATTCTTAATGTAAATCACGATATACGCCAATTACTTTACCAATAACTGACACTTGTTTTAAAATGATAGGTTCTAATGAAGAGTTTTCCGGTTGTAGACGGAAATGGTCTTTTTCTTTATAGAAACGTTTAACAGTTGCTTCATTATCTTCTGTTAAAGCGACTACAATTTCACCATTATATGCAGACTGTTGTTGGCGAACAACAACTAAATCTCCATCGAAAATACCAGCTTCAATCATACTATCTCCAGAAATACGTAACATAAACACTTGATCTGCTCCAGCAACAATGCTAGCTGGAAGTGGGAAGTGATCTTCTACACTTTCAACTGCTGTAATTGGTAATCCAGCAGTAACTTTTCCTATGATTGGAACTTGAATAACAGATTGTGTTTCTGTATCCATTCGGTCATCACCTAAAATTTCGATTGCTCGTGGTTTTGTTGGATCGCGTCGAATGTATCCTTTTTCTTCTAATCTTGATAAATGTCCGTGCACTGTAGAACTAGAAGCGAGGCCGACTGCTTGACCGATTTCACGTACGGAAGGTGGATATCCTTTTTCTTGTACTTTTAGCTTAATAAAGTCGAGAATGTCTTGCTGGCGTTTCGTTAACTTTTCCATGTTTTCTAACACCTCGTTTTCTTTCATTTTTCTTATTAACAAGTATAACATGTGAAAAAACATTCTACAAACATAAGTTCGAACAAAAGGCGAATTTATGTTACACTGAAGGGAAATAATAGTGAGAAAGAGGGGTTCATAATGAATGCAATTATTTATGCACGTGTGAGTACAACAAAAGAAGCGCAAGAAACATCATTATTACGTCAAAAAGATGAATTATTGCATTTAGCGGAGCGCTATCAAATGAATGTTACTAAGGTGATTGAAGAGCAGGCTAGCGGTTATACAATTGAACGTGATGGAATATTAGAAGTGCTAGATACAATTCGAGACGAACAAATTGATGTGCTACTCATACAAGATGAAACGCGCCTTGGTAGGGGAAATGCAAAGATTGCATTAATGCACTGTTTACATAAAGAGGGAATAAAAGTATACACGCATACGCATAATGGAGAATTACAATTGTCGGATTCGGATTCGATGGTATTAGATATTATTGGTATTGTTGAAGAGTATCAAAGAAAGATTCATAATTTGAAAATTAAACGTGGTATGCAACGCGCAGTAGAAAAGGGCTATCGCCCAGAAAATAATTTAAAGAATCGTCATTTAAGCGTAGGACGAGAGAAGAAAGAAGTGCCGATTGAGGAAATTGTGCGTTTGCGCAAGAATGAACTTACTTTCGAAGAAATTGCAGCAACGCTTCGCGGCTTTGGGCATAATGTTTCAAAAGCAACGGTACATCGTAGATATGTAGAGTATACAAAGCAATTGCTTGATAAAGAAGAGTAACTATTGTATGATAATAATCAGTTTTGATTAGAAGGGGGATTCGAGATGCTTAGTCACGAACTCGTTGAACGCATTAACTTCTTAGCGAAAAAAGCAAAAGCTGAAGGTTTAACTGAAGAAGAACAACGTGAGCGTCAATCGCTACGTGAACAATATTTAAAAGGATTTCGTCAAAATATGTTAAACGAACTTAAAGGAATTAAAGTCGTTAACGAACAAGGTACTGATGTTACACCGGCGAAATTAAAAGCTTTAAAAAAGCAAGATAATGCAAAATTAAACTAAAAGATGGGCGAAGCCCATCTTTTTCTATTTATTATATTCGTTAGTTAATAACTTTCCAGTTGTTATTGATTGTTGCTTCTATTTTTTTGTGCTTCAATATATAGTTAGCAATAAGTTCAGACATATCTGTTGTTATGTCTTTTATTACAGGCTTATTTTGAAACATAAAAAAGTTCCCTCCGCCGCTTGCGCGATAATTATTCATAACGACGTCATATTCTTCATCCATATTAAGAGGAGTGCCTTTATACTGTAAAGATTCTACTCTCTCACCAATTGGTTTGGAAATATTTAATACGTACGAAATTCCTTCCCACATATCGTAATTATAGTGTTGCGGTTTTGGTTCTATGTAGCTAGGGTTTACGATGATGGTTCCATCTGCTTTTAATGTGAAATAAGAAGCAGAGAGTTCGAGAGCATCTTTTATATCCGCCCCAGTTATTCTAATTACTTTTAATGTATTTGGATAAATATAATTAGAAACGATGTCACGCATTGTTACACATTTCGGGAAACCTGGCGATGTATTATGGAATAAGCTTGTACAAGAAATGGAAACATTAGCTATATCCATCTGTATGTTATTTATGAATTCAATAAAAGGATGGTCTTGCAAACGTGTTTGCATAGCATCTGAAATTCGCATGTCCCCATAGATTAGTCCAATAGGTTGATCGAGCCAATTTTGTGTTTTTTCTTCATAATCGGTAACCAAGGAAAGAATATCTTGGTCAGTCGCAATTCCTTGCACGGGCAATAATTGTGAACAACTCTCTTTTTTTATCCATTTTTGTTTTGTTTTTTCGAATGTTACTGTTACTTTTCCAATGAAGTGTCCATTGCATCCGGTTTGTAAAACTGTTACACCATTTATTGTGGTGTGAGCAATTTCACGGTGTTGGTGGCCTGTTAGTAAAATATCTATGCCTTCAATTTCATGACACATGGCATATCCTTGGTTTTCACCTGTTAAAACTTCACTCGGTACCCCAGTTTGTAAATCGCGTTCGAATCCCCCATGATACGCTACGACAAGTAAATCTGGTTTCTCATGTTCACGAATGTAAGAAACCCAATTTTGTGTTGTTTCTAATGCATCTTCAAATTGTAAGTCTTTAATGTGATCGGGTTGTTCCCAATTGGGAATATAGTGCGTTGTTACCCCTAAAATAGCAATTTTTATATTTGATTCAATATGTTTTATTACATATGGTTTCCCGAAATAAGGTTTTTTATTGTTTTTATCTAAAATATTTGCTGATAAATACGGGAATTTTGCAGTAGAAATAGCATTATTTAAGACATCAATTCCGTAATTAAATTCATGATTTCCAATCACTGCAGCATCATAACGTAAATAGTTCGCCAATAAAGACATTGGATTTTTCTTATCTTTTTCATAAGTAGCGTAATGATAAGTGAATGGTGTTCCTTGTATGAAGTCACCGTTATCAATTAAAAGAACGTTTCTATTTTTGGAACGTTCTTTTTTTATAAGAGTAGAAATTTTAGCTAAACCAATTTCAGCTTTGGAGTTATCTTGGTAGTGAATTGGATAAACAGTACCATGTATATCACTTGTTAATAAGATGTTTAAAGTCACAATTTGATTTTGATTCAATATCATTCACCTTTTCTATTATTATCTACCGATTAAGCATATCAAATATATGGAGAGAATTTTAATGTGAGTGTATAGAATGTGTAAAGATTCTGTAAATAATCAATTATTTGTAAAAATGTGTGATATATTTCTTCATGTTTATGAAAGGTTATTTTATAACAATGAAAAATGGAGGCATTAACATGTTGAAAAAAGTTTTTGCAATGAGCACAACAGTTGTACTAGCAGCGGGTTTATTAAGTGGCTGTGGAACGAAGGAATCAAGTGCAAGTAAAAATGAAGATACGAAAAAAGGGTATGTACCGAAGACTTTAAATGTTCAATTTGTTCCTTCTCAAAATGCAGATACGTTAGAGGCGAAGGCAAAACCATTAGAAAAGCTATTAAGTGATAAATTAAATATTCCAGTAAAAGTTAGTATTTCAACGAATTACAATACAATTGTAGAAGCGATGGCATCTAAGCAAGTAGATGTAGGATTTTTACCCCCAACAGCGTATGTGCTAGCACATGAGAAAAAGGCTGCAAACGTAATTTTACAAGCACAACGTTTTGGAGTAGATGATGAAACGGGAGCTCCTACAAAGGATTTAGTAGACTTTTATAAGTCTGAATTTGTTGTTAAGAAAGATTCAAATATTAATAGTGTAAAAGATTTAAAAGGTAAAAAAATTGGTTATCAAGATGTAACGTCATCAGCGGGATATGTGTGGCCTGCGGCTGTATTATTAAAAGAGGGCGTTGATCCGTTAAAAGATGTGAAACCTGTTACATTAAAAGGTCACGATCAGTCGCTTATTGCTCTTTTAAACGGTGACGTAGATGCAGCTGTTGTATTCCAAGATGCTCGTAATATTGTAAAAAAAGATTATCCGAATATATTCGATCAAACGAAAATAGTGAAATTTACGGAGAAAATTCCAAACGATACGATTTCGGTACGTTCTGATTTAGATGAAGAGTGGAGCAAGAAATTACAGGATGCTTTCATTGAAATTGGAAAGAATGAGGAAGGTCATAAAATCATTAAAGAAGTATATTCACATGAAGGATATGTTAAATCTGATGATAGTAAATTTGATATCGTTCGTGAATATGGAAAGAAAGTAAAAACGCAATAATACATATGAGAATGGCAGCTAGCTGGAAAGGTATGTTTTCAGTTAGTTCGCCGTTTTGAATTCATAGAAGGTAGGTAAGATGTGTGATAGAGTTTCGAAATGTTTCCAAAGTGTATCCAAATGGTACAAAAGGATTGAATAATATAAACTTGAAAATTCAAAAAGGTGAGTTTGTTGTAATGGTAGGGCTGTCCGGAGCTGGAAAGTCTACACTTCTAAGATCGGTAAATCGTCTTCATGAGATTACAGAAGGCGAAATCATGATTGAAGGTGAGTCTATTACGGCTGCGAAAGGAAAAGGATTACGCCGCATGCGCCGGGATATTGGTATGATCTTTCAAAGTTTTAATCTTGTAAAGCGATCAACGGTATTGAAGAATGTATTAGCTGGGCGTGTTGGGTATCATTCGACATTGCGTACAACGTTAGGGCTATTTCCAAAAGAAGATTTGGAGCTTGCTTTTCAATCGTTGAAAAGAGTAAATATTTTAGAAAAAGCATATGCGCGTGCTGATGAATTATCAGGAGGACAACAGCAACGTGTATCGATTGCTAGAGCGTTGGCTCAAGAAGCAAAAATCATATTGGCAGATGAACCTGTTGCGTCGTTAGATCCGCTAACAACAAAGCAAGTATTAGATGATTTGAAGAAAATTAATGAAGATTTTGGAATTACAACAATTGTAAACTTACATTCTATTGATTTAGCTAGGCAATATGCGACGCGCATTATTGGATTACATGCAGGAGAAATTGTTTTTGATGGCTTAGTAGAAGAGGCAACGGATGAAAAGTTTGCTGAAATTTATGGTGACGTAGCGCAGAAAAGTGAATTGTTAGAGGTGGCAGTTAAATGAATGACGTGATGATAAATTCGAAATCGATACCGAAGCCACCGAGTAAGTTGAAACATATGTTAACGTTAATTCTAGTCATTTTACTGTTGTGGGGAAGTAGTGTACAGGTCGATGCATCATTTTCAAAACTAGTAGTTGGTTTTCCTAATATGCTGGATTTGTTGAAAGAGATGGTACCGCCAGATTGGAGTTATTTTCAAGTTATTACAACAGCAATGTTAGATACAATACGTATGGCGATTATTGGGACGACTTTAGGAGCGATTTTAGCTATTCCACTGGCACTGTTTGCGGCAAGTAATGTGTTTACTAGTGCATTTTTGTACAGTCCAGCTCGATTGATTTTAAATTTTATCCGAACGATACCCGATTTATTATTAGCGGCAATTTTCGTAGCTATTTTTGGAATAGGACCACTTCCAGGTATTTTGGCTCTTACTTTTTTCTCAATTGGGCTCGTGGCGAAATTGTTGTATGAGTCAATTGAATCAATTGACCCAGGTCCGTTAGAGGCGATGACAGCAGTAGGAGCAAATAAAGTGCAATGGATTGTTTATGGGGTAATTCCGCAAGTGAAAGCACATTTTATCTCTTATGTTCTTTATACATTTGAGGTGAACGTACGTGCAGCAGCTGTTTTAGGTTTAGTAGGAGCAGGTGGTATTGGATTATATTATGACCGTACACTTGGTTTTTTACAATATCAACAAACTTCATCTATTATTATCTATACCCTTGTTGTTGTATTGTTAATTGATTATGTAAGTACATTGTTGCGGGAGAAATTATAATGAGTAAAACGACGGTAATCGTACCAAAACCGAAGAAACCGAGTGTATATCGCTGGTTTATTTTTATAGCACTTACATTTGTTTATGTATGGGCTTTTTCAGGAGTACCGCTAGAGGGAATAAAGGAAACGGCAGGAGAAATTACAAAAGCAATTATGACAGGTATATTGAATCCAGATTGGGCGTATGTATCTTTGCCAGATGGTGAAGATTTATTACATGGTTTAATTGATACGTTGGCAATTGCAATATTAGGTACATTTATTTCTGCCTTTTTATCTGTTCCATTCGCTTTTTGGGCGGCAACGAATATGAGCAGTGGAAGATTAACTTCAGGAACTGGGAAATTTGTACTTAGTTTTGTTCGTACATTTCCTGAATTAGTTATGGCCCTTTTATTTATAAAAGCTGTTGGACCAGGCTCTTTTGCTGGAGTTCTAGCTTTAGGATTACACTCTATTGGGATGTTAGGAAAACTATATTCAGAAGGAATCGAGAATATAGATAAGGGACCGACAGAAGCGTTAATAGCAACGGGTGCAAATCGGTTTCAAATACTTTGGTATGCAGTATTGCCACAAGTATTACCGGATTTTCTATCGTATACGTTATACAGGTTCGAAATTAATGTACGATCCGCTACTATTTTAGGTGTTATTGGAGCAGGGGGTATTGGTACGCCTTTAATTTTTGCACTGAGTTCACGCAATTGGTCGCGTGTGGGAATTATTTTATTGGGCATCATTTTAATGGTCATTATCATTGATTTTATTTCAAGTTCGATAAGGAAGAAAATTGTATGATTTATTTTAAAAGCACCTATAAAGGTGCTTTTTTATATAATAGGAATAATGAATGTGGGAAATAGGGGGGTGGTATTTTGGCTTTACGGCACGAGTTCGTATTTATTTTAAATGAAAAAAGATTGGATTTTAAAGGTGTGGATTGGATTGAATATTGTATTTTATATAAAGAAGAGGCCAAGGTAGATGAGTACGTTGTATTAAGTGATGAGCTAATCGTGTAGCTATTAGATTTTATCTATTGGATGCCAGTTTATTGTCCTACTAAAAGAGCAGAAGGGTTTGGAATTCATTATTATGGTATTACAAAAATTGAACAGCAAGGGGCAGTGATAGCAGAACAGTTATTTTGTTCGCTAGTTAGCTAGTTAGCATATTTTCTTTAGTGGCAGAAGCAATTGAACTGAGAGGCCAGTTTCAATGAGAAAACGCCAATAATACTGATGGAGAATATGAAAGGAGTATATTTGATCGAGATAAATTATGCCAAGATTTAAAGTCTTTTATTCGTTTGTTGCGTAGAGTAAAAAGTGGGGAAGGGTATATTTTGCATTATGGAATTTGAAGTTGATGAATAAATATACAGATAATTCCCTTTCTTTTTAAAATAAAAATAATGAAAAAGTATGTCATATTGAATACCCATACATTCCCGAAATCATTGATTTTTTTATAAAAAATCAAAAAAACATCAACATATTTGTCGATACATGTTGTATAATCTTGCGTGGGAAGCTATCATATAAATGTATAAAACGTTTACTAATATAAGCGAAGGGAAGAATAGCATGTCACATTCAATCGAACAACTTTCTATCAACACGATTCGCACATTATCCATCGATGCGATTGAAAAAGCAAACTCTGGTCACCCAGGAATGCCAATGGGTGCAGCACCAATGGCTTATACATTATGGACTCAATTTATGAAACACAATCCAAATAACCCAACGTGGTTTAACCGTGATCGTTTCGTATTATCTGCAGGTCATGGTTCAATGTTATTATACAGCCTACTTCACCTATCTGGTTATGATGTAACAATGGATGATTTAAAGAACTTCCGTCAATGGGGAAGCAAAACTCCAGGACATCCTGAGTACGGTCATACAGCTGGTGTAGATGCAACTACTGGTCCACTTGGACAAGGTATTGCAACTGCGGTAGGTATGGCGATGGCTGAAAGACACTTAGCGGCTAAATATAACCGTGATTCGTATAATGTAGTAGATCATCATACATACGCTATTTGTGGTGATGGAGATTTAATGGAAGGCGTTTCAGCTGAAGCATCTTCATTAGCTGCTCATTTACAATTAGGTCGTCTTGTTGTGTTATACGATTCAAACGATATTTCATTAGATGGCGATTTAAATCGTTCATTCTCTGAAAGTGTAGAAGATCGTTATAAAGCATACGGATGGCAAGTAATCCGTGTTGAGGATGGAAATGATATTGAAGCAATCGCGAAAGCAATTGAAGAAGCGAAAGCTGACGAAAAACGCCCAACGCTAATTGAAGTAAGAACGACAATTGGTTTCGGTTCTCCAAACAAATCAGGAAAATCAGCTTCACATGGTTCTCCACTTGGTGTAGACGAAACAAAATTAACAAAAGAAGCATATGCTTGGACTGCTGAGCAAGACTTCCATGTTGCAGAAGAAGTATATGACAACTTCCGCAAAACAGTACAAGATGTTGGTGAAACTGCGCAAGCAGCTTGGAATACAATGTTAGGCGAATATGCGCAAGCATATCCAGAATTAGCAAACGAATTGCAAGCAGCAATGAACGGTCAACTTCCAGAAGGTTGGGAGCAAAACTTACCAACATATGAATTAGGATCTAAAGCAGCAACTCGTAATTCTTCAGGTGCTGTAATTAATGCAATTGCAGAGTCTGTACCATCATTCTTCGGTGGATCTGCTGACCTTGCTGGTTCTAACAAAACATACATGAATAACGAAAAAGACTTTACAAGAGATGATTACAGCGGTAAAAACATTTGGTACGGTGTACGTGAGTTCGCAATGGGTGCGGCAATGAACGGTATTGCACTACATGGTGGTTTAAAAACTTACGGTGGTACGTTCTTCGTATTCTCTGACTACTTACGTCCAGCAATTCGTCTTGCAGCATTAATGCAATTGCCAGTAACGTATGTATTCACACACGACAGTATCGCTGTTGGTGAAGATGGTCCAACACATGAACCAATCGAACAATTAGCAGCGCTTCGTGCAATGCCAAATGTATCTGTTATCCGTCCGGCTGACGGTAACGAATCTGTTGCGGCTTGGAGACTAGCTTTAGAATCTACAAACAAACCAACTGCTTTAGTATTAACTCGTCAAGACCTTCCAACATTAGAAGGCGCAAAAGACGATACGTATGAAAAAGTAGCAAAAGGTGCATATGTAGTTTCTGCAAGCAAGAAAGAAACAGCTGATGTAATTTTACTTGCATCTGGATCTGAAGTAAGTCTAGCTGTTGAAGTACAAAAAGCTCTAGCAGTAGACGGCGTTGACGCAGCTGTTGTCAGCATGCCATCTATGGATCGCTTTGAAGCTCAAACTGCTGAGTACAAAGAATCTGTATTACCAAAAGCAGTAACAAAACGTTTCGCGATCGAAATGGGTGCTACATTCGGATGGCACCGTTACGTAGGTCTTGAAGGAGATGTGTTAGGTATCGATACATTCGGTGCTTCTGCTCCTGGTGAGAAGATTATGGAAGAGTATGGATTTACTGTAGAGAACGTTGTTCGTAAAGTAAAAGAAATGCTTTAATGATTTTAGAAAAATCTCTCCGGCATGGGGAGATTTTTCTATGTAAATGAGTTTTTTCGACAGAAAAAGTTTTTTATCTCTCCGCAGTCAGACAATCATTGCAAATTTTCTTCTATATAATGAAGAGAAAAGGTTGTCCAGATTGGGAGGCTGAAAATGAAAACGTATGAATTGTATTTAATTCAAGAGGATATTGCGAAAGCTTATTTTGGTCGTGAATATTTGTTTTTTGATTTATTTGCTCGATTTTCAGAATCTGGGTCCCTTTCGGAGAAAAAAGTGTTATATAAACAAATGATGTATATAACAATGCCATTACAAGTAATGAAAATTCATCATAAATTAGAACAAGCTTTGCGCGTTCTTGGTAAATATGATAGAACACATCATACACATACACTTTTTACGGGAGCGGAATATGGCGAAATAATGGTGAAACCACACTATATTCGCATGAATACCTCTGGAAATGTCTCTATGGAAACAACTTTCTTTGAGGTGTTAAGAAAGTGTGAACTAACATTTTTAGCTATGGATTATGAAAATACAAAGTACGGATGGCTGAATCCTTTAAAACAAGTACGAACATATGTGTAAAAAATGTCGAATTCTATCTTGTCTTATTGAAAAGGTTTTAGTACACTGTAAGGTAGACAACATGAAGGAGGAAAATATATGCCAATTTGGTTAGGTATTCTAGTGGGCGTAGTAGCACTAGTAGCAGGCGTGGCGTTAGGATTTTTCATTGCCCGCAAATACATGATGAATTACTTACAAAAAAATCCACCAATTAACGAACAAATGTTAAAAATGATGATGATGCAAATGGGACAAAAACCTTCCCAAAAGAAAATCAATCAAATGATGAGCGCGATGAACAAACAACAAATGAAATAAGCGCTAAAAGACACTCGCTAAGAGTGTCTTTTCTTTTTGTTAGTTACAGTGTTTAAAACTTTTAAAAATTCTGTATTTTTGATAAACTGAAAACATCGCTCATTTTAAGAGAGGAGGAAAAAAATGAAAGTGTTTATGAATTTAGCGTGGTTTTTTAAACAAGAAAAACGAGCGTACATAACCGGAATTATTTTATTATTTGGCGTTGCACTTTTAGAACTTGTAGCACCAAAAGTGATTGGGATTGTTGTAGATGAAATTAATGATGGAACATTAACGACTGATAATTTACTAAAATGGGTTGTACTCTTAGTAATTGTAGGTATTACGATGTACATATTACGTTACGTATGGCGTATTATGATTTTTGGCTCTTCATTAAAGTTGGCTCGCCAATTACGGAAAAATTTGTATGAACATTTTACAAAGATGAGTCCATCGTTTTATCAGTCAAATCGCACAGGTGATTTAATGGCACATGCGACTAATGATATTCAAGCGATTCAGCAAACTGCTGGAGCAGGCGTTTTAACACTGGTTGACTCTTTAGCCGTTGGGGGATGTGTACTCGTAGCGATGGGTTTTACAATTAGTTGGAAGTTAACATTGTTAAGCTTAATTCCGATGCCGATTGTAGCAATATCAACAAATTATTACGGAACTTTATTACATAAAAGGTTTCATAAAGCGCAGCAATCGTTTTCGGAAATCAATGATAAAGTGCAAGAGAGTATGAGTGGGATGAAGGTAATTCGATCGCTTGGACAGGAGAAAGAAGATTTACAAGCGTTTCGAAAAAAATCAGAAGATGTCGTACATAAAAATATGTTAGTCGCACGTATTGATGCATTATTTGATCCAACAATCGCTCTTATCGTAGGATTTTCATTTTTAATCGCAGTATGTTATGGGTCAGTATTAGTTGTGAGAGGTGAATTAACAGTAGGTGATCTCGTTACATTTACGACGTATTTAGGTACTCTCGTTTGGCCAATGTTAGCGTTTGGATGGTTGTTTAATATTATGGAGCGTGGGCGTGCTTCGTATGACCGTGTAGAAAAAATCCTCTCGCAAAAATCAGATGTAGTAAATAGAGAAAATGCTGTGCATACAATAGCGAGCGGTGATGTTTCATTTGCGGTCGATTCGTTTTCGTATAAGAAAAATGAACTGTTACATTTAACAGATATTCACTTTGATTTGAAAAAGGGAGAAACGCTTGGGGTTGTAGGACGTACAGGTGCAGGGAAAACAACTTTATTAAAATGTTTAATCCGTGAGTATGATCATTTTAATGGTGAATTAAAAGTTGGAGAGCGGGATATTCGAGATGTAACACTTTACGGTGTCCGTTCTGCCATTTCATATGTGCCGCAAGACCATTTTTTATTTTCAGCGAGTATTGGGGAGAATATTGCCTTTGGAAAGGCGGATGCTACATATAATGAAATTACCCGTGCTGCAGAGATTGCTTGTATTCACAATGACATCCTTCAATTTTCAGAAGGGTATGAAACAGTAGTTGGGGAAAGAGGCGTTTCTTTATCTGGAGGTCAAAAACAAAGAATTTCTATTGCACGTGCTTTATTAACGAATGCTGAAATTTTAATTTTAGATGATTGTTTATCAGCAGTAGATGCAAAAACAGAAGAAACAATTTTAAATGCTTTAAAGAAGGAAAGAGCAGGGAAAACAACGATTATTACTGCTCATCGTTTAAGTGCAATTCAGCATGCCAATCTCATTCTTGTTGTGGATGAAGGTAGAATTGTGCAACGAGGTACACATGAGCAATTAATGAAAGAACATGGTTGGTATAAAGAAATGTATGAGAGCCAGCAGTTAGAGGCATTAGTCGAGAAAGGAGGCGTATGATGGCTGAGAAAAAACAGAGCGATTTAAGAAGATTGCTTTCTTATATGAGGCCATATAAGGGGTTGTTATCTTTAGCATTTTTATTTCTAGTTGGTGCAACTGTAACTGAAATGATGGGTCCTTTTTTAATTAAACAATTTCTTGATGAACATTTAGTACCACGTAACTTTGATCAATCAGCACTTGTTACTCTATTTGTAGTGTATATTGTTGCTCACTTATTAAAAGTATTATTTACTTATTTAGACTTATTATATTTTCAAAATATCGCTTTTAAAATTGTTCAAGATATGCGTGTTGAAGTATATGATCATGTTCAAAAGTTGTCATTAAGTTTCTTTGATCGCACGCCGATTGGTACGCTCGTATCGCGCATAACGAATGATACGGAAGCAATTAAAGATTTTTATGTTAGTGTATTATCAACATTTGTTAAAAATATCGTGTTTTTAGTAGGTATTTTAGTAGCGATGTTTTTATTAAATGTAAAATTAGCGCTATTTTCTCTCGTACTAATTCCGATAATGTTTGCGATTATGGTGCTATATCGCCGGAAAAGTGCAGCTTTTTATTTAGAAGTGCGTAATCAATTAAGCGTGTTAAATGCAAAGTTAAACGAGTCCATTCAAGGGATGAATATTGTTCAAGTGTTTAGACAAGAAAAGCGTATGAGAAGAGAGTTTGAAGAAGTGAACAATAAACATTATAGTGCAGGGCGACGTACGTTAAAGTTAGATGCATTGCTTTTACGTCCAGCTACGGATTTAGTACATATTGTAGCGATTGCGTTAGTACTTGGTTTATTTGGCATTGATGCTTTGAAAAGTCCTGTTGAAGTAGGCGTTTTATATGCGTTTGTTAACTATATACATCGTTTCTTCCAGCCGGTAAATGAGATGATGATGAAATTGTCATTTTTTCAACAAGCACTTGTTTCATCATCACGTGTATTTCATTTAATGGATGAGAAAGATTTAGCGCCAGTTCAAAAAGGGGATGGAAATCCTCAAGTCGTTAATGGAGATATTGAATTTAAAAATGTTACTTTTTCGTATGATGGAAAACGTGATGTTTTAAAAAATGTATCTTTTCACGTGAAACAAGGGCAAACGGTTGCTTTTGTTGGGCACACTGGTAGCGGAAAAAGTACCATTATGAATTTGTTAATGCGATTTTATAATATTAAGTCTGGAAATATTGTAATAGATGGTGTAGATTTAGAGAAATTTGAAGAACAAGAAATTAGAAAGAAAATAGGACTCGTATTGCAAGATGCATTTTTATTTGCGGGAAATGTAAAACAAAATATTCGTATGTACAATGAAGAAATTACAGATGAAGAAGTAAAAGAAGCGGCACAATTTGTGCAAGCCAATACGTTTATTGAAAAATTACCAGAGCAGTATGAAACAGAGGTAGTAGAAAGAGGAGCAGCATTTTCTAGTGGTCAACGACAATTAATTGCTTTTGCTAGAACGATAGCAACGAATCCGAAAATATTAGTATTGGATGAAGCAACAGCTAATATTGATACAGAAACTGAAGACGCGATCCAAATAGCGTTACAGCAAATGCGAAAAGGGAGAACAACTATAGCCATTGCGCACAGATTATCTACAATTCAAGATGCAGATCAAATTTTCGTTATGCATGATGGAGAGGTAGTAGAAAGAGGAACACACCAAGAATTACTGAGTGAACAAGGGTTGTATTATAATATGTATTTACTACAAAATAAAGGAAGTTTACAAAAGGCCTTGTAATTACAAGGCTTTTTTACTTTGTTTATAAAATATGTTTGCTCTTTATTTCTATAGTATAAACGTCGTGACCCTTTATGAAAGTTGTACATATTGTATGTATACGAAATGAAAAAAATTGATAGGGGCTTTTATATGCAAGATAGATCTAGTTCAAATATTACGTTTATCGATGTGTCTCATTGGGAAGGGAATATTGATTGGAATGCAGTGAAGGGATCCGGTATTTCAGCGGCGTATGCAAAAGCGACAGAAGGTGTGAATAATCTTGATCCTACTTTGGTTCAAAATGTACAAGCAGCGCGAAATGCGAATGTATTAATCGGTGCATACCATTTTGCACATCCAGAACTAAATGATGCAATTTCAGAAGCGAAACATTTTGTGAGCATATTACAAAGCAATCAGACAGACTTAATGCCAGTACTAGATTTAGAATCGCCGGCAGATTCGAATAATAGTAATTTAACTGGTACTGCTATATCTAATTGGGCAAGAAGTTTCATAAATTATGTGAAACAGGCTACTGGAAAAGATGTCATGTTATATACAGGAGTTTGGTATATTAATGAGTTTGGAATTAACGGATTAAGTGATCTTCCACTTTGGATTTCTAAATACTCTAGTACGCCGCCTGCTGATGCTGGTGGATGGACAGAGTGGACAGCGTGGCAATACACAGATTCTGGTCAAATTTCAGGTGTAGTAGGAAATTGTGATGTATCAGCAGCGGTTTCATTAGAAGCTTTACAAGGAAATGGAACCAATGGTGGTGGAAATGTTTCCCCACCTAGTACTGCTACTGCAGTCTATGGTGTTGCTGTAATTAATGGCGATAATGTAAATTTACGGAGTGGACCAACTTTACAATCTAGTGTAATCCGCCAGCTAAATAGAGGAGAATCGTATGAAGTTTTGGACGAACAAAATAGCTGGCTTGCTTTAGGTGGAAGCGAATGGATATACTATGATCCAAGTTACGTTCAATATAAACATTATGTGGCGACTATTACTGGTAATAATGTGAATCTGCGGGATGCTCCATCATTAAATGGAAATGTTATAAGACAGTTACATCACGGTGAGGCTTATAGAGTATGGTGTAAGCAAGATGGATGGCTTGGTTTAGGTGGGAATGGCTGGATATACTATGATCCAAGTTATATTCAGTATGGTGTACAATAAAATGAGCGTAAAAGGTATCTCGTCTGAGGTGCCTTTTATTATAAATATGTAATTTTTACAAAGTGTATATTGAAAGCATAGTATAATATAATGGATATTTATAAAAAATGATTAAAAATGAAATAAAGGAGAAAAAATATGGATTATGTGCTAATAGGTGTGATTTTATTATTATTAGCTGCAGTATTCGTGCTGTTTTATAAAAATAAACAGTTAGAATCAGAGAGTCAGCAAGTAGAATTTGAAAAGAAACAAGCAATTGAAACGTATGAAAATGAAATTGCAGCCACGGTTACAGAGCATAAAGAACAACAAAATACATTGAAAAATATGGAACAGAAGAAATACAGTGATTTACAAATAAGTGCAGCTCGAGAACTTGAAAATATGCGTATGATGAAAAATCAATTAGCTATGCAGCATAGTAAAGAACGTAGTGAAATGCAAGAAAAACATAGTAATGAAATACATATGTTTCAAAATTTAATTGCAAATTTGCGAGAGTATACAAAAAATAGAGCTGAGGTAACTACACATGAAACATTACATTATATGAAGCGTGGCTTCGTAGAGCAAGGCATAATACTAGATAATGAATTTCATATTATGCCGAATGTTTTTATGAGAAATCAGCATAGAGGAAATGATTTTCGAATTCAGCATCTTGTCTTAAGTAAAACGGGTATTTATCTACTTGAGACGAAAGAATGGACCGGGAAATTAATTCATGGCTTAACGAAAGAAAATGCTAGTATATATGCATTTATGATTGATGAAATTGGCAAGTATCAACAAGAGATAGAGAAAGAAGAGACGTTTGAATATATTACAGGTGAAGATTCATTAACGATACAAGTGAAAAATGAAGGGAATCCAGTATATAGAGCGAAGAAACTATCTCATATTCTATACAATTGTTTGAAAGAAATGCAGGTTGATATTGTAAAGGAAAATGTAAAACCGATTGTATATTTTTCTAATGAGAGTGGGAAAGAAGTGCTAGATCTTTCTGAAGAAAAAACGCCGAGATTAAAGGATAGAGAGCAAATTGTAACGTTTTTCAGAAATGAAATCTTAACGGGCAAAGTAATATATACAGGTCAAGAATTAGAAAAACTTCGAGAAATCATTAGTCGGATGAATTATAGAATGAATTAAAAAAGGGGTGGGCATTCTGAGTGCAATATTAAGGGGTATTTTGTATGTTTATATTTGTTTGTATATACTAATGTATTTTGCGTTTATTTTTGTGATTGATGCGGTTCACATGTCATTAAGTGTAAAAGGTATGTTTGTAGTAGTCATGCCATTTGTTTTATTAGTCGTGATTCAAAAGTTCGTCTTACGTACTTCTGTAAATCGTAATACAGAAAAGAAGCAAATGCTAGGTGTAATGATAGTAGGTGGCATTCTATTGTTAGTGTGTACTGCACAATTAAGTATGAATACATACACTTCCAAGTTTAATCAAGATCGGTGGTTAAATGTTGAAGAAAAACGGGTACATATGGTAGATGATCTACTACAAAAATATAAATTAACAGGGAAATCAAATGAGGAAATTATAAAATTATTAGGAGAGCCTACTCAAACAAGAAATGGAGAAGACGGGGTTATCACTTCGTACTATCTTGGAAATGAACGTGGTTTTATTTCGATAGATAGTGAACAGCTTGTTTTACAATTTGATAGAGATGGTAAAGTTGCAGAATATAAGGTGCAAAGAGACTAAAGAAACGTAGAGAGAAGCTATATATTATAGCTTCTTTTTTATATTCCAATATAGTAAATGTAGGCAAATAGTAGTCATTCCTATCTATACGAATCGGAATGAGTCTGTTATATTGTAAATGGTTATGTTGCTTAATAGTTTAGTAGATAACCTATATTTTGGTTGAGGAGGGGAAATTTAACACGAATTTAATGATATGCGTGTTAAGTATTATGATGAAAAAAGGATTTTATAATGTTTTAGCTGCATCAATTGTATTTAGTATGGTAACGATTCCCAATTATTCCTATGCTAGTGAGCTTGAAAAAACTGTTACAGTTTCTCCTGAGGAACAAGCTTTAAAAAGTATTGAAAACCATATGAAAGATGAAGATGGGCGAGGAGAAGATCAAGGAGCAAGAAATGAAGTGCAAGGTGAGTTTCTTGTACATATAGTTAAAGAAGTACCTTTATACGATTCTAGTAATTTTCAAAAAGAGACAGGGATTCGTATTTCGAATCAAGTCGTAAAAGCTGAGAAGAGAAAAGGAAACGCTTACTATGTTCAAACTTCATCTGGAGCTGGATGGATACAAAATAGTGAGGGGAATGTAGAAGTTAAAGAAATTCATTCGTTATTAAGTGAAAAGTTAGTTATAAATGAAGAAACCTCTACATACTCTGAACCATTTGCATCATACAAAGAAGAAAATGTACTGGAGCCACAAACTATCCAAGCAATTGGACAGGCGGGAGAATGGTTCCAAGTAAAAATAAATAATGAGATAAAATGGATTCATTCACCTTCAGCAAAATTTGAAGGAACAAAAGCGTCGCTTATTCAAGACGCAGCACCAACACGTACAAAACGTGCAGCAGTTATGTATGCTGCACCATTAGAAGAGAAAACAACAGATATTTATGGTGTACCTTTAAAAGAAATGATTGTACCGAAAGGAAATGAAAATATTCGTCCAGGTTATGCGATGAATCCGAAGTATATTACGATTCATGAGACAGATAATTACAGTGTTGGGGCAAATGCTAGAAACCATGCGCTATATTTATATAACCAAGCAACGGGAACGGAAGATCGTTCAGCGTCTTGGCATTTTACGGTAGACGATAAAGAGATTTATCAACACCTTCCATTAAACGAAAATGCTTGGCATGCAGGAGATGGAGCAGAAGGAACTGGAAATCGAGAATCAATTGCGATTGAAATTGCTGTAAACGAAGATGGTGATTATAATAAAGCTGTTGAAAATGCTCGTAAACTAGCAGCTTATTTAATGGGGGAATTAAATATCCCTTTAGAAAATGTGAAGAAGCATCAATTTTGGAGTGGTAAAAATTGTCCTGCTATTATGATTAAAAACAATGCGTGGGAACCATTCTTACAAGGAACAAAAGTTTATTATGATGCGAACCATAAAGATGATATAACGGGTGGCTGGTACGAAGCAGACATTCGTGAATTAGATAAACTTGGCATTATGGTTGGGGATGGAAAAGGTTCTTATTGGCCAGAACGTCTCGTAACACGTGGTGAATTTGCGAACTTCATTTCAAGATCATTGCAGTTGCCTGAAGGAACATCGAATTTTAATGATTTAAATACAGCACATCCATCGCTAATAGATGGTATTAATCGTGCAGCAAGTGCCGGAATAATAAGTGGTAGAGGAAATGGTATATTTGCTCCAAATGATACGATTAAACGAGATGAAGCTGTTATTATGATTGACCGTGCACTGCAATATAAAAAAATTAAAGGTAACTTAGCTCCGCTACCATTCTCGGATCAAAATTTAGCATATGATAAACAAGCTGTACAACGTGTTTATGGATTAGGCATTGTAAAAGGAAATGAAAATAATGAATTTATGCCAAAAGGTTCAGCAACGCGTGGAGAATCGGCAGCATTTATTAATAGAATGTTAAAAGTAATAGAGAGTAAATAATGAAATAGCATTCGCTTTTGCGAGTGCTTTTTTATTTTTCAATATGTTACGGAAGGGAGGGAAGGCTATTGAGTGGAATAAGGAATGAAAGCAGAGGTAATGCATATATATATATGCGTTGGGTTATTTTTAACGCGTATTAATGAACAGCCTAATTATAATCAGTGTGAAATGGACCAAATCTCTACTGATTAAAGTTTCACATTATCCTATTGTATAAATGAAAAGGAGGTAAGACGGTGAAAGCTATACCGACTGATGTCCTGAGTAAAGAATTGATGGAAAGAGAAGGGGTTATATCTATTACAGTAAAGGAATTTGAAAAAATCGAAGTAGCTGGAGTAGTAGTCGCTGGCCCCGCGGTTATTTTGATTAATCAAGATTAAGTACATAGTATCAATTTAGAAAAGTACGAAAAGCATCCGTCCAGGGTGCTTTTTATTTGTATGCAAGGAAGAAGATAATGGATAATGGGATTACTGGAGGGAGAGTATGTGGCAATTATTATAACGATGTTAATAATGGGAGTTTTATTAGGATTTGTTGGAGCTGGAGGGGCCGGGTTTATTATCGCGATACTCACTTTAGTATTCCATATTCCTATTCACGTTGCACTTGCAACGTCTTTAACTGCTATGGCATTTACGACATTATCTGGGGTTATAAGTCATTATCGTGAAGGAAATGTAGTACTTACTATAGGCGGGATTGTTGGTGGATGTGGAGCGTTTGGTTCTTATATCGGTTCAAAAATTGGCTCACTTATACCGCCGCATCTTCTTCATTGGTTTACAGCTGGGATGTTATTTTTATCTGCGATGTTTATGTGTATTAAATTAATTAAGTTTCAAAATAGGGAAGAATTACTTTTAGCAGAAATTAAAGATTTTTCGAAAGAAAACATAATGAAATGTATATGCCTTGGATTAGTCACTGGAATGATGGCTGGTTCATTCGGGATCGGTTCTGCACCATTTATTCAACTTGGATTAATGGTTCTATTAGGATTAACGATTCAGCAATCTGTAGGAACAACAATGCTTGTTATATTGCCGATTGCGATTGGAGGCGGACTGGGATACAGTTCAGAAGGGTATCTAGATTATATATTATTATTGCAAGTATTAATTGGGACGATGCTAGGAGCGTATATCGGGGCGAAGTTTACAAATTATGCACCACGTATGCTGTTGAAGTTTTCAATGATTATGACACCAGTTTTCGCTGGATGCATGTTATTGATGGAATGAAAATAATATAGCAAACTAATATGTTTTACGAATGAATTATGTAAGTAATTCATATTTCCCATATAAAAGGATTTGCTTTAATATAATGAGTGTAAAGTTCGAGTATTCGAAGTACTACTTGAATTATATCCCTATCCCTTTTCTAAAAATGCGAACAAGTTTTGCCCTATTCTATTCAATATTTAATTGTATAGAAATATATTGTTCGATGACCATTATGGAACGTACATAATGGGAAAATCCCGATCCTCAAAGAGGATGCCCCTAATCTTCATGTGAAAATATGATCGGATATGAAAGCTGACCAATTTATGGTCAGCTTTCTTTTTGTCCAAAAACTATCTCTTTTTTAATTTCAGTTTGTAATAATAAAGCTTTTCCGAAACGACGTTTACATTCTGCACGCACTTTTTCAATGGCTAGTAGCTGAGTAGTAGCAGGAACTGTGACGATAGCTTGGCGAGGTTTTCGATTTTCTTCACAAAAGACACATTCCACAACATATTTAGAAATCATGCTTTCATCCTTCCGTTTTTAATTTCTAAGAAGGAACTACCTATGAAGTTAATGTGATTTTTCGTCATTAGTTTACTTTTTTCCTCTTTTTTCAAGGAGAAAATAGTAAAGGAGGCGAATTTTTGTAGGGGAGGGATGTACATGGAGAGATGGATAGGTGCAGCAGCTATATGTGTAAATGAAAGAAATGAAATCTTAATGGTATTGCAAGGACAAAAGGGAGAAGAAAAAAGGTGGTCTATCCCAAGTGGAGGTCTTGAAAAAGGAGAAACACTAGAGGAATGTTGTATCCGAGAAGTTTGGGAGGAAACAGGTTATAGTGTGGAAGTTATAAGTAAAATATATGAAAAAGAAGGTATTACATACGGGGTGCCTGTATACGTTCATTATTATGTCGTAAAAAAAGTAGGCGGTAGTATGAAAATCCAAGATCCTGATGAGTTAATACATGAAATTGCTTGGAAGGGGATAGATGAAATGAAGGAATTAACATTATCTTTCCCGGAGGATTATGAGATTTTAAACAAATACATAAATAAAAAAGCAAGTATTTAAACACTTGCTTTTTCAATGTATCCACGATAAGAAAAGCGGAACGATAACTAAACTAGCTCCTGCTGTTAAAAGCATGGATAAACTGGCGATAGTTCCTTCTACAGGCCCGATTTCAAATGCTTTTGATGTACCGGTTCCATTTGCGCTTGTTCCTAACATAATACCTTTTGCAATTGCTGTTTTAATACGGCAAATACGGATAAGAGAAGGACCAAGCAATGCTCCTGTTAACGCAGTTAAAACAACAAATACCGCTGTTAATTGTGACATACCACCAATCATTTCTGAAATGGCCATTGCAATTGGCGTCGTTACAATATGAGGTGCTAAACTATGTTCTAGTGTTGAATCAATCTGAAAATAATTTGCTAGTAGTGCTGAAGTAATAACGGATAAAAACGAACCGACAATGACGTTAAGTAAGATAGCAATTCCATGTTTCTTGAGTAAATCAAAGTATTTATAGATTGGCCATGCAAAAGCAACTGTTGCAGGTTTTAATAATTCTGTTAACCAGTGGCCTCCAGTTTCATAAGTTTCATAAGATGTGTCTAGTCCGAGTAATAAAGCGATTAAAATAATAGGACAGACGAGAAGAGGAGAAAGTAAGCTCCAATTCCAGCGTTGATACATTTTCTTCGATATCCAATATGTTAATAGTGTTAATAGTAAACAAAGAAAGCCGATCATTGCACGGATCCTTTCCGCTTTAGTAGCAATTCTGTTAAGAGTCCTGTAACGAGAGTGACACAAAGTGTACTAATCATAATAATTAAAATGAGATCGATTCCATATTGTGATAGTGTATCTTTGTAGCGTATGACAGCGACTGCAGAAGGAATGAAAAATAAAATAAGTTCTTTTAATAAAAAGTCTGCACCGTCCTGTATCCACTCTTTTTTCACTAAGTTAAATTTTAATGAGATTAATAATAAAAAAATACCGATAATACTTCCTGGAACTGGGAGGTGTGCCTGTTTTGCAATCCATTCACCTGTCCAAGCGAAACAAAATAATAGTAAAATTTGTCCGCTTAATTTCCACCATTTCATACAGTAACCACCTCTTTCTTTTTTTACATAAAAATTGTAAAAAAGAATTAACAATTTCTACTATACGTTCATTCGAAAAATTTGTCTAATATATAAATTGTATGTTATTAATATATTAGACGTATTAATTGAAATGGAAAAGGGTGTCCAAAATGGAATTACGGCATTTGCAATATTTTGTTGTAGTGGCAGAGGAGTTACACTTTGGACGAGCGGCTGCTCGTTTACAAATGACACAACCACCGCTTAGTCAACAAATTCAGCAATTAGAAAAAGAAATGGGAGTTATGTTATTTTCAAGAACGAAGAGAAAGGTTGAATTAACAGAAGCTGGAGAAATGTTTTTGAAAGAAGTAAAAAAAGCGTTCGAACAAATTGAAAAAGCGGTAGAGATTGCACAAAGTGCCCAAAGGGGAGAAGTGGGCTCACTTTCAATTGGTTTTGTAGGTGCGGCGATATATGATATTTTACCATCTATCGTAAGGGAGTATAGAAAGAAATTTCCGAGGGTGTCTGTTGCATTACATGAATTATCTACTCCAGATCAAGTGCATGCACTTCATGATAATCGTATTGATATTGGATTTTTGCGTCCACCAATTCCAACACAATTA
Organism: Bacillus thuringiensis; assembly: GCF_001455345.1. Classification (GTDB taxonomy): domain Bacteria; phylum Bacillota; class Bacilli; order Bacillales; family Bacillaceae_G; genus Bacillus_A; species Bacillus_A thuringiensis_N. The sequence continues at coordinate 3,589,486 of NZ_CP013274.1, read as the reverse complement.
TTAGAATTAGAGCCAATTCAAAAACTATCTTGTACGTTATGTTTACCGAAGGCTCATCCACTTGCAGAGAAAGATGAAATACATATAGAAGATTTACGGAATGAACCGTTTGTGTTTATTACAAGACCAGTATGGCCAGCTTTGTATGATACAATTTTATCCCTTTGTAGAGAAGTTGGATTTAGCCCGCGTATTGTGCAAGAAGCAACGGAATATCAAACAGTTATGGGACTTGTAGCAGCAGGGATTGGAATTACAGTAATACCCGTATCGGCAAATAAATTATATAAAACAGAAGTTGTATATAAAGAGCTATATGATTCTAATTTTGTTGCAGAAATGTCAGTGGCTTATAAAAAAATGAACAGCAATCCAGAGCTTTTAGAGTTTTTAAAGATCGCAAGAGAGAAGAAAAGAATAGAAGTTGAGGATGAGATTAATTAATTTGTTTAAAAGTACACCTCGTTAAACAACGAAGCGGAAATGCACTGAATCGCATTTCCGCTTTATTGTGCTTTTTTAGCTCTATACTAAAGAGATAAACATGTTCATTTTCTTGTAATAATTGATCAATAGCGGTTTTTTCTTCAAGTATTGGCACTCTTATGGTTTCTTTATTTGTTTTTATTATAGCGGCTAAAGGTGTTCTTTGATTGTATTTTAAGTTTATAGCAGATTGAATCGTAGTAGATGCAGAGCTGTTTACACTTGGAGGCAATTCTTCAGGAACGAGCATTGAACTACCTTCAATATTAACATACCAATGTTTTTGCTTTTGTACATCTTTATCGAGTTGGAAATGTGGTGGTAAAAAAGAAAGCTTTACTTTCTTTTTTGAAAAATGTGAGGAAGTTATATTAGCAATTTCGTTTGTTTTTTTACCGTTTTGATAATAATCAATCGTAGCGTTTATTTCATCTTTCTCATTTTTAAGCGTAACACTATAAAACATGCTATTACCTTCTTGAAAAGGAGTCATTTGTAAATTAGCAGATTGTTCTTTTGTTAATTTGTATGGCTTAACAATGGAAAATTCATTGTTTTTTAGTGGACTACAACTTGTAAGAAATAATAAAGACAAGATTGCTAGTAATTTTATACGCATGCAATACCTCCTATTTTTACAATTATATTCTAAATGTGATTTTTTACCATTTTGTTTTCTAGGACTAGAGACTTAGAAAAAACTCCGATTGTAGTGCGATGTTAATAATGTCATATTTTTATACACTAGTAGTATAGAATGAGTTTGTTATGAAGTAAGGTAGGGGAAAGAATGTATGTCTTTATGTCGGTTAGTGAGAAAAAATATAAGAACATTTGCTGCCAAAAGGATGAAGCAATTTATGTGGATTGCTATAAGTACTATGATTTTATTTTTTATGATATCGCTACAATTTAATGAAGTAGTTGCTGGGGAATTAGGGACTATGCTTTTATTTCAAATGTGTTTTTACACGTTGTTTATCGTAGTCATTTTCATATGTACGTTTATTACATATAAAATGACTTATTCTCTTCTGCAAGTGAGGAAAGAAGAAATTAAATCTTATGTAGCAGAGAATAGGAAGAGAAATGATGTACTATGTTTATTATGTCAGGAGCAATTATTTATTTATGGAGCAGCGTTTGTTTTTGGATTAGTTAATGGGATGTTATTTTTAAAATTATTTACGATTATCTTTATGAAAATAACAGGAATACAAGGGATAAATAGTGCACCGATTACAATATATGCAATAGTAGTAGTTAGTATAATTATGATTGTTATCCTTTTATTATCGATGGTGCAATGTTTTCGATTTGTTCAAAGTTTACAAGATAAAAATTCGTTTCATTTCAAGGAAAAGGCATGAGAAATCATGCCTTTTTCTTGAAATGCCTTTTGAGAGGACTCCCACCTCTAAACGTAAATGAAGGTGGTGAGGTGAATCGAAAGAAATATTTTATTTTCAAGAAAAACAGAAACGTACGTTCTTTTTTGCTGTAATATCCTTAACGAGGAGGTGAATAAAATGACAAAGGAAAATCCATCAAACTATAAAACTCTTCAAATTTGGATTAAAAAAGGGCATCGTATGTATTCTTATTTTCAAGAATGTTGTCATAACGCTAAGAACATGTACAACACCACAAACTTTTATATACGTCAGGTGTACACTGGATTAACACAAGAAAAAGAGTTGCAGCCTTTGCAAAAAGAAGTTTTGGATCATATTCATAAAAATATTGGTAAGATGAATGACACACAACGTCTTGCCTATCAGAAGAAATTGGAAAAAGAGAAAGTAAAGCCTAAAGAAGAACAGAAAGAGATTACATGTAATTTGTTTTCAGAACCTAATTTCGAAAAACCTTATGTAGATTACAACTTTCTAGATGCACTATTTAAGGCTATGATTCAAAATGATTATCGAGCTTTGCCTACGCAATGTAGCCAGTCCATCATGAAAGGTTTGTTCCAAAATTGGAAATCTTTTTTTGCTAGTTTAAAAGACTATAAAAAGAATCCAAACAAATATACTTTGGAATGCCTAGGATTCCAAAGTATATTCGTTCTTCTGAAAAAGAGATTCTGTATACAAACCAAGATTGCATCATTAAAAACGATAGATTTTTAAAGTTTCCAAAGACGAAATTGCAATTAAATATTGGGAAACTAGGTTTCACTGAAGGTAAACTGAAACAAGTTCGTGTGATTCCAAAATACAATGAATATGTAGTGGAATTGGTAATTGATGTTCCTTCTGAACAACAAATAATTGAAGAGAATGCACGTTATATGAGTATTGATTTAGGGATTGATAACCTTGCAACCATCGTAACAAACACAGGTATGAAACCTGTCCTTGTTAAGGGCAAACATGTCAAAAGCATAAATCAATATTACAACAAAATGAAGAGTCATTTTACAAGCATTCTTAGAAATGGAAAACAAACGAATGAAGGACCTTTTACTTCTAAAAGGATAGAAAAACTTCATCAAAAACGTTACTTGAAAATAAAAGACGTCTTCCATAAAGTTAGTCACCATATCGTAAAACTAGCTCAAGAAGAAGAAGTTTGTAAAATCGTTATTGGTCAAAACAAAAGTTGGAAACAAGAAACGAATATGGGAAAAAGAAATAACCAATCGTTTTGTCATATCCCGCACAATTTACTGATTCAAATGATTACATACAAAGCAAATGCTGTAGGCATTCAAGTTGTTGTAACTGAAGAATCATATACATCGAAAGCAAGTTTTCTAGATAACGACTTCATTCCAACGTATGGAGAAAATGACCAAAATACAACTTTTTCAGGAAAACGAATAAAGCGCGGCATATATCGTTCAGCAAATAAAACTTTAATTAATGCAGATGTAAATGCTGCGGCTAACATTTTACGAAAAGTAATCCCAAATGCATGGACAAATGGGATAGAGGGGTTAGGCGTGAAACAGCTCGCTAATGTGTTAACTCCCCTGACGTTAATCGTCCGTTAGGTCGAAACGTTAGAAACCCCCACTTCAAGCTTTGCTAAGTGGGGGAGTGTTCATTTTACACATAAAAACAATCATGTTACAGTGTAAAGACCTGACAAAGAATGGGAAGGAAAGGTTGTATAGAATGACAAATGAACAATCAATTGTAAAGGTTGAGCAGTTAACGAAGCGAATCGGTTCAAAGACACTTGTAGAAAATATTAGTTTCGAAGTTAAAAAAGGTGAAGTAGTTGGTTTGCTCGGACCAAATGGTGCTGGAAAAACGACTTTAATGAGAATGATGGTCGGCATGATTCGTATGACAGAGGGAGAAGTTTGGATTGACGGTCAATCTGTAAAACAACAATTTGAAAGTACTGCTTCTAAAATTGGAGCAGTAATTGAGACACCGGAATTTTATCCTTTTTTGAGCGGCTATGAAAATTTAACATATTTCGGACGAATGAATGGTAACGTGACAGAAGAACGTATCGATGAAGTAGTGAAATTGTTAGGGATGGGACAAGTAATTGATCGCAAAGTAAAAGCATATTCACTCGGCATGAGACAACGTTTAGGAATTGCTCAAGCGCTTATTCATGATCCAGATGTATTAATATTAGACGAACCAACGAACGGATTAGACCCTAGTGGAATACATGAAATGAGAATGTATATAAAGAAAATTGCACATGAACAAGGAAAAGCGGTACTTGTATCTAGTCATTTACTTTCAGAAGTTGAATTAATGTGTGACAGAGTTATCATTATTCAGCACGGAGAATATGTGGCGACGCAAAATATTCAGCAGCATCAAAGTGAAGAGATGGAGACAATCCGTATACGTGTAGATGATGCGAATAAAGCTGCAGAAATATTAGACCAAGATGTTCTAGTAAAAGGTAATGATTTACTTATTCATGTAAAAGATGAAGAAATCCCAAATGTGATTCGTACATTGCTTGAGAAAAATGTTCAAGTGTATCGTGTATATGAAGAAAGAAAAACGTTAGAAGAGCAATTTTTAGAATTAACAGGGGGAAAAGATATTGTTTAATTTAGTATATAACGAACTGTATAAAATATTTAAGCGAAAGCGAACGATTATTCCATTTGCAGTTATTGCAGTATTAATAATTGGACTAGGTTGGGTTACGGTCAAGTATTTAGAACCGGAAACAAAAGGGTGGAAAGCGGATTATACAGAACGTACTGTAGAGATTGAGAAAAAGCTTGGTATGAAAAAAGAAGCTATTTTAGGAGAACGATCTGGGGACGAGCTTGTAAAGGAATATCAGCTTAAGATGAAGCATTTAGATACAGATACAGCACCGGCAAGCAGTTCACCGCTTTCTTTCATGAGAGATACAGGTTTTATCGTATTTCCAATATTGCTCCCGTTTATCCTTGTGTATGCAAGTACAATTTTTGCGAATGAATATAGCTGGGGAACATATAAATTTTTAACGATCCGTCCGGCAAGTCGATTTAAAATTTTAACAGCAAAATTTTTAGCAATCGTAATATTTGCAGCGTTATTGTTTATATTTAATATGATTCTCTCTACTTTATGTGGACTTGTTATTTATAAATTCCAACAGCCTGCATGGAGTGAGTTTATTTTCCAAGATGGAAATATTATAAAACAAAATATTTTTGTAGAAGCTAGTAAGTATTATATTTTATCGTGGTTGCCGACTCTTGTGTATGCAGCATTTGCATTTATGATTTCTGTGTTAACGAGGTCTAGCGGAGGCGCGATTGGTATTTCACTATTTCTTGCTTTATCAGGAAACATTGCATTACTAGCAGCAACTAGATATGATTGGGCGAAGTACTTATTGCCAGCAAACACAGATTTATACAGTATTTCAAAGAATGGAAGTTTTATTGATGGAGTAACATTCCCGTTTGCTTCATGTATGTTATTGCTATATTTATTTGTATTTTTAAGCATTTCTTATACAGTATTTTTAAAACGTGATTTAACATAAAAAGGAGCCGTTAAGCATTTCTTAACGGCTCCTTTTTTATGCAAATTGTTTAAGTGCTTTTTCAGCCAACAAAGCGAAGTATTCTGCACTTATAGATAATGCCCGCTCGTCTACTGTAAAACCTGGATGATGCCATTCATGTGTACCACTCGTTCCCATAAAGACGAATGAACCAGGTATTTCTTGTTGATAAAAAGAAAAATCTTCTCCGGCCATTGACGGGGTAGGGGAGACGATATTTAAATTCATAGTTTCTGCAACTTGAGCCGATAAGTTTGTTAGAGATGTATCGTTATGAACGGCAGGAGGACCTGGATAAAAGCGGAATTCTGTTTTTACACCTAATGCATCAGAAACTCCTTGAATAATACGTTTCATTAGAGCTGGAATCTTTTCGCGTGTTTCTGCTTGGAAAGTGCGAACCGTTCCTTCCAACGTAGCTTTTTCAGGAATAACGTTCCACGTATTTCCTGAATGGATGTTTGTAACGCTAACAACGGTGTTATGAGAAGAACTTATATTTCGGCTTACAATTGTTTGGAGTGCCATAACAATTTGAGAGGAAGCGACAATAGGGTCTACCCCAGCGTCTGGTACAGCTGCATGTGTACCAACTCCGTGAATTTCAATTTCAAATCGATCAACTCCGGCCATCAGTGGACCATCTTTAATACCGATTGTACCTACTGGTAAATCAGGTTTATTATGCATACCGAAAATAGCTTGCACGCCATGTAAATGCCCGGCTTCAATGACTTTGCAAGCACCATTGCTACTTTCTTCAGCTGGCTGGAATATAAAGCGTACAGTTCCGCTAAGAGAAGCTTCTTTTTCCTTTAATAAATAAGCGGCCCCTATAATAGAAGCTGTATGAAAATCGTGCCCACAAGCATGCATTTTGCCGTGAATTTTTGAAGCGTACGGCAAATTTGTTTCCTCTTGGATAGGAAGGGCATCAATATCAGCACGGATTGCTATAAGCGGTCCGCTACTATTCCCTGAAATCTCAGCAATAACGCCTGTTTCTAAACTAGAATTTATAATCGTGATGTTTTTTTCTTCTAACCAGTTTTTTATAGCTTTCGTTGTTTCAAATTCTTCGTAGGATAATTCGGGATGCTCATGTAAATTTCGACGAATAGAAATCAGCGTCTCGGTTAATTGCTTTAGATTGGCTGCCACTTAGAATGACCTCTTTCTTAAATAAAGTATTTACATTAAGTATACAATAATAAAAGAGAGGATTCTCAAATGAAAATCCTCTCTCGTTTATGCTGCCAATTTTTTGTGTGTATGATGTTTACGATAACGTCCACGCATTGCATAAGCAATTTGCGGGATTGCAATCCCAATTAAAATAAGTGATACACCGAACCATTGTGAAGATAGTACAGCTTCTTTTAAAACGAATACAGACATAATTGTTGTAACTGGTAGTTCCGCAGCGCCAAGAATAGTCGCTAAGCCAGAACCAATCTTTGGAATACCAATTGTAAAGGCGATAGAAGGAATAACGATACTAAATGTTCCTAAACCTAAACCGTATTTCCAAAGTCCTTCAGAAATTGCACCGTTAAAAATAAATGTTGGAGGGAATACGATCATTACTAAAGTTAAAGCGCCAGCCATTAAGAGAACACCACGTGGTAATGAAGGTACTTCAACAGCAACTTTTCCGCTCACAAAAATGTATGTTGCAAATGTAACAGCAGATAATAAACCTAGTATGATTCCAGTCGTATCGAAATCACCTGCTGATTTTTCTAGTAAACCACTTGATAAAAATGTACCTGCAAGTAAGAAAATAACGGAAATAACTTTTTCTCTTGAAGGTAATGTTTTTGTTGAGACTGCTTCAATAATAATTCCGACCCAAACGAATTGGAATAAAAGTATAATTGCAATAGATGCTGGTACAGTTTTTAATGATGCATAATAAAAAATGCCAGTGAAGCTTGCAGACGTTCCTGCAACGAATAAAATTAACGCTTGTTTTAATGGAACACGATGTCTAGAAAATAGAAGTGTAATAGCAAGCAAAATAATCCAACCGAACATATATTGGCTGCCAATTACCTCTCCAAGTGAAAATCCTTCTGCATATGCAAGTTTAACGAAAATAGCTAAAATCCCATAACTACACGCTCCTAATAAAACTAAAAGAGAATAACGAAGCATAAAAAATTCCTCCCATCTATATGAAATTGTTCCATAACGGACATATATAACTAGAGGGAAGTATACAAAATTAAAAATAAAGGGTCAAATAAAAGAAAAGTGTGACATTTTATAGAATAATAATAAAAGTATGATATTTATGCATAATCTTGAAATTAGTAATAATAGAAGTATTGTAAAATCAGGTTTGTATTGTATAAAGACAGCATTTGAAAAAAATATTTTTTAATCAATATGTATATAGACATACTAGTAACATGCTAATCATTTGAGAAACTATGTTACCTTTGTTATGTTAATAACATTAGAGAGGTTTTGTAGTTTAATTGAGATTTTTCTATATAATAGAAGGAAATGAAACCGTTTTTTTAGAAACTTTGTGAAAGGGTAGTTTTTTTTATTACCACGTTGAAAAAGTGATTTCACGAATTGTTCATAGTATTTTTATATGTTTTTGCTACAATATGTAAGGAGAGGAGTGGAATAATGCAAGATATTAGTATTTTTTTAGCGTTTGGCGCCGGGTTTTTATCATTTATTTCCCCATGTTGCTTACCGCTGTATCCGGCATTTTTATCGTACATAACAGGTATGTCGGTTTCTGAGTTGAAAGAAGAAAATGCAATGCTTCGCAAAAGAAGTATGATACATACAGCGTTTTTCTTACTTGGATTTTCAATTATATTTATTGCAATTGGATTTGGTACAAGCTTTATTGGAGGCATCTTTACAAATTATAAAGATTTAATTAGACAGTTAGGTGGTATATTTATCATCGTGTTCGGTCTTATTATTGTCGGTGTGTTTAAGCCGAAGTTTTTAATGCAAGATCGTAAATTTACGTTTAAAAATCGTCCGAGTGGTTATTTTGGATCTGTTTTAATTGGTTTAGCATTTGCTGCAGGATGGACGCCTTGTACAGGACCTATTTTAGTGTCTGTAATCGGATTAGCGGCAACAAATCCAGAATCAGCAATGATTTATATGATCGCATACATACTTGGATTCGCTATCCCGTTCTTCGTACTATCATTCTTTATTACGAAAATGTCTTGGATTAAAAGAAATAGTATGAAATTCATGAAAATTGGGGGATACGTTATGATTATCATGGGTATCTTCTTATACTTTAACTGGATGACGAAAATTATCGTATATTTCTCAAGTTTATTTGGTGGTTTTACCGGTTTTTAGTATTATTCTGTGAAACTGTTGGAAATACTAACGGAAAAGCATATAATGAAAGTATATTTTGCATATAGCCACAAAAAAGGATGAGGAAATATGAACATAGTTCTTTTATCAAGTATCGTTGCTGTTTGTATGGCTGTCGGTGCGATGTTTATTCGTTTAAAAGCAGCTAAGAAACCTGCAACATTGAAAAAAATTATACTTCCGCCATTTTTTATGAGTACGGGAGCATTGATGTATGTTTTTCCTGAATTTCGATTAACTCCAGCAGAAATGTTAGAAGCAATTGGTGTTGGTTTGATTTTCTCTATTTTTCTTATTAAAACATCTAAATTTGAAATTAGAGGACAAGAGATTTATTTGAAGCGTTCAAAAGCATTTGTTTTTATATTAATTGGATTACTTGTCGTGCGGATTGTATTCAAAACATACTTAAGTCAATCCCTTGATTTAGGACAACTTAGCGGCATGTTCTTCTTACTCGCGTTCGCGATGATAGTGTCATGGAGAATTGCCATGTACCGTTCCTTTACGAAATTACAGAAGGAAATGGAAAAAGAAGATGGTTTTTATAATGAAAAAGATATGAAATTAACCTGAAGTATATATCTGTACAGAAAAAACAGCGTCAAAGACGCTGTTTTTTTATTGATATTATTAATAATTTTTTGTTCCAATTTCAACCTATAAATTGTTTAGTCTTGCGGTTAACTTGTTTGAAAAATGAAGATTATTTTGCTAATAAAGTTTTATAATTTGAATAATCAATTTCTTTTTCTTGTAGTTTTTTTACTAAAAATTTATGATCACGTTTCGGTGTAGCGATAATATACCCTTTAATAATTAAATCTTGTGTAATTTGAGAGGCTTTTTCTTGTAATGCTAGTTCTCCGATTTTTCCAGCAATTTTTGATTTAGCAACATCACGAAATAGTTCTGGAACAGGACTTACGAGCTCTTCTAACAATTGTTTTTGTTCGTCATCCCATAAATGCCTAGTTTTATTAATATAGTGCTCTTCCCAATCTAAAATAGACATACCATCTTCTTTTGGTAGTCGTTTTAAAAATTTTCTGAACATAAAGTATCCACCGATAGACATAAGTCCTAATAAAATAACAGTCCATAGCACAATAAACCAACTGAACCATCCTTCGAGCAAGTATATCCCCCCTTAATGATTGCGGTTTTCTATTATTCATATTATAAACAGTGAGATTCATAGAAAGCAAGAACGCTTGGTCATTTTGACCAAGCGTTATCATTTAAACAAAGTATAGTTGTTCCACACATAAATTATTATTATCATCTTCTACATATTCAATGATTAATGTGCCAACTTTACGATCTTTATCTTCAGTTGTGAAAATAGAGTAAGAAGTAAAACGTGCTGTTGATAGGCCGCTTATATGTGTAGGTAAAGAAATGTAGTCGTTATCGCGGAAGAATTCCATCAGTTCAATATCCTCAAATTCTTTTCGGTCAACTTGTTTGTTTGTATAGCGGCGTTGAAGTTGTTTTAAAGACTCATTCCAAGAAATTGCTTTTGTATCGTATACCATTGTTCTATCTCCTTACTGTATGTAATCATTAAGAACATACGTTCTAAACTAGTATACTCTTTTTATTAGAAAAGGGAAAGCAAAAAATAATGTAAGCTTGGATTTCCAAGCTTACATTATTGATGCGTCCGTCATAATCTCTATTTTTTATTATAAGTTAGATAAGAATAAGAAACAAGATGATATATATTTTGTTGATGGTTTTCAAAATTCTGTATATTATAGATGTACTAAAGCGCAAGGGAATGAGAGGAATGGCATATGTAATTTCACTCCAAGGACCGATGGCAAGCGGAAAAACAACATTGGCTAAAAGATTAGAGCGATGTGGACTTTCAGTTATATATGAAAATCCTTATCCAATTGTAGAAAAGCGAAAGCAATTAAATTTGGATATGAATTCAAAAGAAGGATTTATTATAAACCAAAAAATGTTTATGGAAGCAAAAATAAAGGAGTTTCAAAATGTGAAAGATTCAGTTGTCATTTTTGATCGTGGACCAGAAGACATCCTGTTCTATACACTTTTTTATCCAACGATTATAGGGGAAGAATGGGATATAGAAACTGAATTGAAAGATGAATTATATAAATTAAGAGAATGTCGTTCAGATGCAATTTTTTATTTAGAAGTGACGAAAAAGAATGTATATGATAGAAAAAATAATGATAGGACAAGAAAACGAAGTACATTTGAGGAGCAATTTAAATTAGTAGAAGCTGAAAAAGAATGGTATAAACAATTTCCTGTAACTTATGTGGACACGAATACATTAACAGTGGATGAGCTAGAAGCATATTTTATGGGCTGGTTAAAGGAGAAAGGACTATGAAAAAAATAATATTATTCGTATACCCAACATTTGCGGAGTTTGAAATTACAGTAGCAACAGCATTGCTGAAAAAGAAATATGAAATCATTACTGCGGGCTTAACAAAAGAGTTGATTATAAGTGAAACAGGCTTGAAAGTACAACCGCATATGGAATTAAGTGAAGTGCGTGTAGATGAATATGAGGGGATTATTATTCCAGGCGGAGATGCGATACATATGAAGGGGGCAGAAGTACTCTTTTCAGTCATTCGTCAATTTCATGAACAAGAAAAATTAGTAGCCGCCATTTGCGCTGGACCGTATGCGATAGCAAAAGCAGGTTTATGCAAAGAAATCTCGTATACGGTGACTATGGATTATAAAAAATTAGATTGTTTTCCGGTAGAAAATTTTGTATATGAAGAAGTTGTGAAACACTCAAATATTATTACAGCACAGGGGCATGCATTTGTACCATTTGGAATAGCGATTGCCTCTTATTTTGGAGCAGCGAACGAACATAATATAAATTTTTACGGTGGTAAGGGCAATATGATGATGGAGAAACTTTTACCTGAGAATGTATAAAAGCTAGCATTTGCTAGCTTTTTTCTTTTTTACATCGATAAATGGCTAACGTTTTCGGATCGCGCCATATACCGTTATGAAGTGACAATTCATTTTCTACTTCTTCTTTTAGCCATTCCTTCATTTCGGCGTGAAGATATGTATTATCAGGTATATTTAGCGATGGAAACATGCTAGAAATATAGTTTACAATCGGAGTAGCATGATGAAAAACGAGAGCATTATGAATAACTGTTTCTTCAACAGTTGGAAAAACAGACTGTAATATCTCTTTACCATTTTCTAAACAAAATGGAGTGACTGATGATGTTGTTTTCGGTAAATCAAATGCGTCTAACATGTGGTTACACATTTCAACTATACGAGGTAATGTAACGTCAGAATTTGTTGTAGCTAAAAGTGAGCCACCAGGACGAATTACTTTATGGAATCCTTGAACTGTTTTTTCAACATTTTTCATGTGATATAACATATGTCTTGCGACGATCCAGTCGTAGCAATTAGCTTCAAAAGGAAGATTACCAGCATCACCTAATCTCCATTCAATTATGTTATTTTTTATTGCAGCTTCAGAAAGCATCGTTTTCGATTGATCAAAACCGGTTAGTTGTCCTTTGTGACCGTTAGTTTGTAAAAGAGAAAGAAAATTCCCGTTAGCGCATCCAACCTCTAATATTTTTTCGTCTCCTTGAAGTTGTAAGTGTTCCATGACGAATTCATCTAAATTCACTTGTTTTTCTTCGAAATGTTTATGCGTATCGATACGAGTTTGTAAATGGTTGCTTACGTTGTATTGGCGTTTTACATCATTCATTTTTTCACATTCCACCTTCGTGCAAAATTGCTGAATCGCATGTGTTAATACGTCGGTTTTCTTTAAACCTTCATATTGGAGTGCAGATTCAAACCTTTCAAGTAATTTTTCTTCAATTCGAAAATGAATATCTTTTCGCTTCGTCATTGAAATATCGCTCCTTTGCATCTGTTAGTGAGACTATAGCACGCCTGGAAAATTTGTGTAAATAATTTGTGTACACAAATAGAGGAGATGAAAAAATTATTTGAATGTGAGTTTAAACTATTGACGATTTAACCGTTTTCATATATTCTTAAATTAAGAAATATTCAAATAATTAAAAGGAATGAGAGAGTCACATGCTTCTTCAAGGAACACATCGAATTGGTCGTATGGCCATGTTGTTGGCACTTGCGGATGAGAATGAAAGCCCTGTATTATCTATTCCAAAAGGTTGGAAGTATTGTACGGGGAAAGTGGGTTCGATGAATTCGCAAAAAGTTGTAGCAGCAATGGAAACAGCGGCTAAGAGCAACCAAGTTATTGAAACAGATGTTTACAGAGAAACACATGCACTTTATCATGCAATTATGGAAGCTTTGTATGGAGTGACGAGAGGTCAAATTCAGTTAGCAGACGTTCTTCGTACAGTAGGACTTCGCTTTGCGATTGTGCGCGGTACACCATACGACGGAAAAAAAGAAGGCGAATGGGTTGCTGTTGCGTTATATGGAACGATTGGTGCACCTGTAAAAGGATCTGAGCATGAGGCGATTGGTTTAGGAATTAATCACATATGATTTGCCCATAGTCTATTAGTTAGAAGGGGGCCTTACTTTTTTAGGACAGAAGTCTGTCTTAAAAAGATAAGGTCCCCTTTTGCCTTTTTAAGGAGGAAAAAAGAATGATTACGTTAACAGGACACACATTGACAATTGAAGAAATGAAGAGGTTGTTACTTGAAGGGGAAGGTGTAACAGCTTGTCCAAATAGTATGCAAAAGGTGGCGGAGTGCCGCGAAGTTGTTGAGAAAATTGTAGAGGACGGAAAAGTCGTTTACGGTATTACAACTGGATTTGGAAAGTTCAGTGATGTGCTTATTCAAAAAGATGATGTAAAGGCACTTCAACACAATTTAATTCAGTCACATGCATGCGGGATAGGCGATCCATTCCCTGAAGAAGTATCACGCGGTATGTTAATTTTACGAGCGAACACGATGCTTAAAGGCGTATCCGGTGTTAGACCGCTTGTTGTAAATATGCTTCTTGAGTTTGTAAATCGTAAAATTCACCCAGTCGTTCCGCAACAAGGTTCACTTGGTGCGAGTGGCGATTTAGCGCCTTTATCTCATCTTGCGCTCGTATTATTAGGCGAAGGTGAAGTGTTCTATAAAGGGAAACGCGTTCATGCGATGGTGGCTCTTACAGAAGAAGGTCTTGAGCCGATTGAACTTGAAGCAAAAGAAGGGCTTGCATTAATCAATGGTACGCAGGCGATGACAGCGCAAGGAGTTCTTTCTTATATAGAAGCAGAAGCAACGGCTTATCAAGCTGAATTAATCGCTTCGATGACAATCGAGGGGTTACAAGGCATTATTGATGCATTTGATGAAAATGTTCATAAAGCACGTGGTTATAAAGAGCAAGTGGAAGTAGCGAGCAGAATTCGTGACATCCTTCACGATAGTAAATTGACAACAAAACAAGGAGAACTACGAGTACAGGATGCATATTCACTTCGCTGTATCCCGCAAGTACATGGTGCTTCTTGGCAAGTTTTAAATTATGTGAAAGAAAAATTAGAAATTGAAATGAATGCAGCAACAGATAATCCACTAATCTTTGATGGCGGAGAAAAAGTAATTTCGGGTGGTAATTTCCATGGTCAACCGATTGCTTTTGCGATGGACTTCTTAAAAGTAGGAATGGCGGAACTTGCAAATATTTCAGAGCGTCGTATTGAGCGTTTAGTAAATCCGCAATTAAATGATTTACCTCCATTTTTAAGTCCAGAACCAGGACTTCAGTCTGGTGCAATGATTATGCAATACGCTGCAGCGTCACTAGTTTCTGAAAATAAAACGTTAGCACATCCGGCGAGTGTTGATTCAATCCCATCATCAGCTAACCAAGAAGATCACGTAAGTATGGGAACAATCGCTTCACGCCATGCACATCAAATTATTCAAAACGTAAGACGTGTTCTTTCAATTGAGATGATTTGTGCAATGCAAGCAGCAGAATATCGCGGTATTGAAAACATGAGTACAGTGACGAAGAGCTTCTACCATCAAGGTCGTCAGCAAGTACCTTCTATTACAAATGACCGCATATTCTCAACGGATATTGAAAATATTGCGTATTGGTTAAAAACGAATTATTCGATAAAAGAAAGATTAGATGTAAACGCAGCACTATAAAATGAGAAAAGGGAGAGATTGAAATGGAAAAAGTAAAACAAACAATTCGCGCGCCAAGAGGTACTGAGTTACAAACGAAAGGGTGGGTTCAAGAAGCTGCACTTCGTATGTTAATGAACAATTTAGATCCGGAAGTTGCTGAAAAACCAGAAGAATTAGTTGTATATGGTGGAATTGGCCGTGCAGCGCGTAACTGGGAAAGCTACAATGCGATTGTAGATTCATTAAAAACGTTAGAAAGCGATGAAACATTACTTGTTCAATCAGGAAAACCAGTTGCAATCTTTAAATCACATGAAGATGCACCTCGCGTACTTTTAGCGAACTCAAACTTAGTACCGAAGTGGGCGAACTGGGATCACTTCCGTGAACTAGAGAAAAAAGGTCTTATGATGTACGGACAAATGACAGCAGGTAGCTGGATTTATATTGGAACACAAGGTATTTTACAAGGAACATATGAAACGTTTGGAGAAGCGGCACGTCAACATTTCGATGGTTCATTAAAAGGTACATTAACACTTACTGCTGGTTTAGGTGGTATGGGTGGTGCACAACCTCTTGCTGTAACGATGAATGGCGGTGTTGTTATTGCTATTGACGTTGATAAGCGCAGCATCGATCGTCGTATTGAAAAGAGATACTGTGATATGTATACAGAATCGTTAGAAGAAGCGTTAACTGTTGCGAATGAGTATAAAGAGAAGAAAGAACCGATTTCTATAGGCTTATTAGGAAATGCGGCAGAGATTTTACCAGAACTAGTGAAACGTAATATTACGCCAGATTTAGTTACGGACCAAACATCTGCTCATGATCCATTAAACGGCTATATTCCAGTAGGTTACACGTTAGAAGAAGCAGCAAAACTTCGTGAAGAAGATCCAGAACGTTACGTACAATTATCAAAAGAAAGTATGACAAAACATGTGGAAGCAATGCTTGCAATGCAAGCAAAAGGCGCAATTACATTTGATTACGGAAATAACATTCGCCAAGTTGCTTTCGATGAAGGTTTGAAAAATGCATTCGATTTCCCAGGGTTCGTTCCAGCATTTATCCGTCCATTATTCTGCGAAGGAAAAGGACCGTTCCGCTGGGTAGCACTTTCTGGTGATCCAGAAGATATTTATAAAACAGACGAAGTAATTTTACGTGAATTCGCTGACAATGAGCATTTATGTAACTGGATTCGTATGGCACGTCAGCAAGTTGAGTTCCAAGGTCTTCCATCACGTATTTGTTGGTTAGGTTACGGTGAGCGCGCGAAATTTGGTCGCATCATTAATGAAATGGTTGCAAATGGTGAATTATCGGCACCGATCGTTATCGGCCGCGACCATTTAGATTGTGGATCAGTAGCATCTCCAAACCGTGAAACAGAAGCGATGAAAGACGGTAGTGATGCAGTAGCAGACTGGCCAATTTTAAATGCATTAATTAACAGTGTAAACGGTGCGAGCTGGGTATCTGTTCACCACGGTGGTGGCGTTGGTATGGGTTATTCACTTCACGCTGGAATGGTTATCGTTGCAGATGGAACAGAAGCAGCAGCAAAACGTATTGAGCGCGTATTAACTTCTGACCCTGGTATGGGGGTTGTTCGTCACGTTGATGCAGGATATGACTTAGCTGTGGAAACTGCGAAAGAAAAAGGCGTTAACATTCCAATGATGAAATAAGGAGGAGAAAACATGCTGGACACTTTACTAATAAATATCGGTCAATTGCTAACAATGGATCAAGAAGATGGCTTGTTAAGACGGGAAGCGATGAACACGCTTCCTGTTATCGAAAACGGTGTGGTTGGGATTGAAAACGGCGTAATTACTTTCGTTGGAACAGCAGAAGAAGCGAAAGGATTACAGGCGAAAGAAGTAATTGATTGCGGCGGGAAAATGGTTTCTCCTGGTCTTGTTGATCCGCATACTCACCTTGTATTTGGTGGATCTCGTGAAAATGAAATCGCACTAAAATTGCAAGGAGTGCCGTACTTAGAAATTTTAGAACAAGGCGGAGGTATTCTTTCAACTGTAAATGCAACGAAACAGGCGTCCAAAGAAGAACTTGTTCAAAAAGCGAAATTCCATTTAGACCGTATGCTATCTTTCGGAGTTACAACTGTAGAAGCGAAGAGTGGTTACGGATTAGATGATGAGACGGAATGGAAGCAATTAGAGGCAACCGCACAATTACAAAAAGAGCATCCGATCGATTTAGTTTCTACATTTTTAGGTGCTCATGCAGTTCCGAAAGAGTATAAAGGTAGATCGAAAGAATTTTTACAATGGATGTTAGACCTACTACCAGAAATGAAAGAGAAGCAATTAGCTGAATTCGTTGATATTTTCTGCGAAACAGGCGTGTTCTCTGTCGAAGAGTCGAAAGAGTTTTTATTAAAAGCGAAAGAGCTTGGCTTTGATGTGAAAATTCACGCAGATGAAATCGACCCTCTTGGTGGTGCGGAAGCAGCGGCTGAAATTGGTGCAGCATCAGCAGACCATTTGGTTGGGGCTTCTGATAAAGGAATTGAAATGCTTGCAAACTCTAATACGGTAGCTACTTTATTACCAGGGACAACTTTCTATTTAAATAAAGAAAGCTTTGCTCGTGGACGTAAAATGATTGATGAAGGTGTCGCTGTTGCGTTAGCTACAGACTTTAACCCAGGTAGCTGTCCAACTGAAAATATTCAACTTATTATGAGCATCGCAATGCTCAAGCTGAAAATGACACCAGAAGAAGTTTGGAACGCGGTAACAGTTAACTCTTCTTACGCAATTAATCGTGGTGACGTAGCTGGGAAAATTAGAGTTGGTCGCAAGGCAGATTTAGTTTTATGGGATGCTTACAATTATGCTTACGTACCGTATCATTACGGCGTAAGTCATGTAAATACAGTATGGAAGAATGGTAATATCGCATATACAAGAGGTGAACAATCGTGGAGCACGGCCACTATTTAAAGAAGAATGCAAAGTTTATCGATCGTGAAGTGACGAAATGGAGTGAAATGATTAAAGATTGGGAGGAAGGCGTGGAAATATTCGGTGCTGCCTTAATTGGAGCACCCCTTTCTAAACCATCTATTAGTCATTCAGGAGCGAGCTTTGCTCCAAAAACAATTCGTGCGATGTTAGATGCATATAGCACGTACGCAATTACAGAAGAACATGATATGAAGGAAAGTGTCTTATATGATTGCGGTGATATTACGATGCATGTGACGGATATAAAAGAAAGTCATAACCGAATTGCGAAAACAGTTGGTCATGTAACGAAAGTGAATCCGAACATGATACCAATCGTTCTTGGCGGGGATCACTCGATTAGTTTTCCGAGTATAACAGGATTTGCAAACAGTAAAGGAAAGGTCGGGATTATTCAATTTGATGCCCATCATGATTTACGTAATTTAGATGATGGTGGCCCATCAAATGGTACACCGTTCCGTAGTTTACTAGAAAATGGTGTCATTACAGGAAAACAACTCGTTCAAATCGGAATTCGTAATTTTTCAAATGCGCGAGCGTACCATGAATATGCAAAAGAACATGGCGTGACAGTGTATACAATGAAAGATGTACGAGAGCGAGAAATCAAAGATATTATGACGGAAAGTATTGAAGTATTAAGAAAGCAAGGCGTGACTTCTATTTACATTTCTCTTGATATGGATGTACTAGATCAAGCATTTGCACCAGGTTGTCCAGCAATTGGTCCTGGCGGAATGGATAGTACGACTTTACTTGATGCGATTGAATTTCTTGGTAAAGAACCGCTCGTTCAAGGGATGGATATTGTAGAGATTGATCCAACACTTGATTTTAGGGATATGACGAGTCGAGTAGCCGCGCAAGTGATTATGAGTTTTCTTTTAGCGAGAGAGACAGTCCGTAAGCAGGTTAGTATATAGGTGTGAAATTAATAGGGAATATTTAACGATTCCGTATAAAAAACACATTACTACTTATATGTAGTAATGTGTTTTTATGTAAAAAGAGAAGGTGAAATTAGAATGTATATATGTGTGGAAAAGTTAATAAGATTGCGGGTTTTTAGTGATATTTTACGAATTTATTTTCTTAGTTCGAAAGGATTGACATGAAAAATATTTTTATGATAAAATAAAAATTTTGCTAAAAAATTGATTGTGTGTTAAGATTGAGCAGGTTACCATATATGGAGGTGGATTATTTGTTTCAAATTGGCGATAACATTGTTTATCCAATGCACGGAGCAGGTATAATTAAAGCCGTAGAAGAGAAGGAAATCGCAGGAGAAAAACAACAGTATTATGTTATAAAAATGTCGGGTAGTAATATGGAAGTAATGATTCCGGCAGGGCGGATATTGAGCTCAAATATACGACCAGTCACGGATATAACGGCAATAGCACACATATTGGATATTTTTCAACATGGAGAATCTGATAGATTACTTACGTGGAAACAAAGGTATAAATTGAACACTGATAAAATAAAGACGGGTAAAATACAAGAAGGTGCTGAAGTTGTACGTGATTTATTACGTATGCAGAAAGAAAAAGCACTTAATGCAAGCGAAAAGAAAATGTTAGATAACGCACACGAATTTTTGATTAGTGAACTGGGATTAATTGAAGGTATCACAGAAAGTCAAATAAAAAGCTTTTGTTAAGATTCATTACAAATAATGTATTACATCCCAAAAAAGATTTTGAATTTTTTGGGAACATAATTATAGAAAATTAATCATTTCAAAGACATTCAACTCTTTCAAACCACTTTTAGAGCATTAACCTCTTTTGTTATTACTACAATAAAATCCATTTTTATTTTTTAACTCTTTACGAATGTTCGAAGTTTAATTAAACACTTCGATAGAATAGTTACTTGATTTTTGCAATCCTGATTCACACTGGCACGGACGAGGAGCCGTAAGGATGAAAGAGAGGTAGGGCTTTCATTGTTTTAGGTATATAAGTTATTATTTTTAGAAGAATACTGAACCACTCCCACTTCTATTGTTAAAGTTTTTTATATGTGAAGAGATAATAATTGTTTATTTTCTTTATATAAAAGAGATAAACGAGTTATCATCCATATACGGTAAACTAAAAAGGTTTCCTTCCTAGGAAACCTTTTTTTATTTGTATCATTCTGCTTTTTTATATTCGAATGTTTGATGATAAAGGCGTATAAATTGACGTTACTATCTAAAAGTAAGTATGATGCGTTTATAGTAATAATTTTTTAGGGGGAAGAAACATGACAAGTTCAAATGATAAAGCGGCAAGTATTTATGAAGGAACAAATATAAACGTTTGGGGATCTTTTGAAAATATTGAAGAAACGAAGTTGTTTAATCCGATTCAAATTGGATCATGGTCTCTTCGTAATCGTATAGCAATGGCACCGATGACGAGATGTTTTGCGGACAATGAGACTGGAGCAGTGGGTGCTGATGTAGTGGAATACTATAGAAAGCGTGCTGCTGACGGAGTTGGATTAATTATTACAGAAGGAATTGTCATTAGTCCAAGAGCGAAAGGGAATCCAGGAGTACCAGGAATTTATACACAAGAACAAATCGATTCGTGGAAGCCTGTTACAGAGGCAGTACATAAAGAAGGTGGAACAATTATCGCTCAAATATGGCATGTTGGACGTATGAGTCATCACGAAATAATTGGTGGGCAATTGCCGCAAGCACCGTCTGCTATCGCTGCAGAGGGAAATGTTCCGCGTTTTCGTAAACCGTTCGATACGCCAGAAGCAATGACGTTAGAAGAAATAGAAGAAGTCATCGGTCAATACGCACAAGCCGCGAGGAATGCAATTGAAGCTGGATTTGATGGAGTAGAAATTCACGGTGCACACGGATATTTAATCGACCAATTTACTTATGATTTTGCAAATAAGCGTACTGATAAATACGGCGGTGACTTAAAACAAAGGTTAACGTTTATGAAAGAAGTAACTGAGGCTGTAATAGAAGCAGTTGGAGCTGATAAAACACTTCTTCGTTTCTCTGCCTTTAAAGGTGATAATCCTACTTATATGTGGGAAAACCCTGAGCTTGCAATTGAAACGTTTGTAAATATGTTCAAAGAAGTTGGATTAACGATGATTCACCCTTCAACGATGAATTATACGGCAGTTATTGCTGACGGAAAGAATTTTCATCAATTAGTAAGAAAACATTGGGATGGTACGATTGTTGGGGTTGGTAATTTAAATCCGAAAGAGGCAGAAGAAGCATTGCAAGAAGGAACAATTGACGTAGCTGCATTCGGAAGACCGTTAATTGCTAATCCAGATTTTGTTCATCGAATTAAACATGCTAAAAGTTTAGTTGAATATGACGCGAAAAAGCATCTTGCTACATTAATTTGAATAAAGATAAAAGGAGAACACATGGAGTGTTCTCCTTTTATTATGGAATTTCATAGGGGGAAGCGAGATGAGTGAAACGCTACTCGTTATTATTAGTATATTACTATTATTAATGTTGCTTTTAATCGTCTTTTTTATTATCACATTTTTTATAAAAAAACGGACGCATCATTCTATTTTAAAACTACATCCATACTTAGGAAGAATGCGTTACTTACTGGAAAAGATAGGGCCGGAATTCCGGCAATATTGGTTTGATCACGATACAGATGGAAAACCTTTTTCACGTTATGACTTTCAAAGTGTTATGTTTTTAGCGAAGTATCGCTCTGAAATACTTGGTTTTGGGTCGAAACGAGATTTTGAAGCATCTGGTTATTATATTGCTAATACGTTGTTTCCGGTATTAACAGAAGAATTAAGTGTGAACGTAACGCAAGAACGTGAAGGGAAAAAGTATGTGATTCATAAAGAAGGATTATTTTCAAGGAGAGAAAAATTGACAGCGGATACAACGAATCTTTGGTTATACGAAGAAGACGATGCAATTATCGTCGGCGAAAATCGTAAATATCCATGGAAACTGTATGGCATGTTTGGAGCGTCAGCAACTTCTTACGGTGCGATTGGTGAAAATTATATTTTAGCGAGCGGCTTTGGAGCAAAAATGGCAGGCGGATCGTGGATTAATACTGGCGAAGGTGGCGTTATTCCAGAACATTTACATACAGGAGCGAATATCGTTGCGCAAATTGGTCCAGGGTTATTTGGATACCGTGATGAGGACGGAAATTTTTCAATGGATAAATTTATGGATAAAGTGAAAGAAAGTAATATTAAAGCATTTGAATTGAAATTTGGGCAAGGTGCGAAAATACGTGGTGGTCATTTAGAGGGGCAAAAAGTAAATGAGAAAATTGCTTCTGTTCGGAATGTACGAGTAGGAGAGACGATTAATTCTCCAAATCGATTTTCATTTTTGAATAATGTAGCAGATACACTTTATTTTATTCAGCGTTTGCAAGAAACTGGCGGTAAACCAATCGGTATGAAAATTGTAATCGGACAGCAGCAGCCGTTGGAAGATTTATTTAAAACGATGAAAGAATTAAATATCTATCCAGATTTTATTACAATTGACGGTTCAGAAGGTGGATCAGGAGCAACATATAAATCGATGGCAGATAGTATGGGGATGCCGCTTATTCCAGCATTACTGACGTGTATTGATACAGCGAATTATTATGATGTTCGGGATAAATTCAAAGTGTTTGCCTCGGGGAAATTAATTACACCAGATAAAGTGGCGATTGCTTTAGCGATTGGTGCAGATGCTGTAAATTCAGCACGTGGTTTTATGATGGCAAGTGGCTGTATAATGGCGCTTCAGTGTAATTCCGGACAATGTCCATCTGGAGTTGCCACGACGAATCCGCACTATCAAAAAGCGCTAGACCCGTATGAGAAGAAATGGCGCGTAATGAATTATGTTGTTAGTATGAGATATAGTTTGTTCTCACTTGCAGCAGCAGCGGGAGTAAAGAGTCCGCGTTATTTAACGAGAGAGCATGTTGTGTTTAAAGATGAGGTGGGGCGGGTGGTACCTCTTTCAGAATTGTTTCCTATAATAAATCAAACCTAAAAATATATTTTATATGTAAAATTTTTTGAAGGAATAATCATATTCTTTAGAAAATATTAAGAGTATAATGGGAAAGGTTTTTAAAAATGACTATTTTTAGGGAGAGATTCACTTGGATCAAGGTTCGTACAGTATTACAATTTTTTTACTCGTCATAGGACTCGTTATATTTGGACGTATGCGTTCCATGAATCGACCAATTAAAAATAAAGGAAGACGACTATTATTTCCATTATTCTTTTTATTACCAGGTTTTTCTTTATATGCGGCACCGATACAACTCGCTGATTGGCAAATTGGGGTAGCTGCTGGGATTGGATTGTTATTATCAATTCCACTTATTATTTTAACTGGATATGAAGTGAGAGAAGATGGTCAAATTTATACGAAAAAAAGTATTGCTTTTATTGCTACATTTTTAATTATTGTCCTTTTACGTGCTTATTTTAGAAGACATTTACAAGGTTTAGATCCAAAGTCAATTGGCATTCTTTTCTACACCCTTGCGGTTTGTTATATAGTACCTTGGCGTATTGGCTGCTATATAAAATTTCGTAAAGTATATGTAGAGAAAGAGAAAATTACGATGCCAATAAGCTAAAAGTCATACATTTGTATGGCTTTTTTCTTTTTAAAATTTGTTGGATAAACAAATGAAAATAAGGTGTGAAAAAGCATTGCTTATTTTCTGAACATTTTTACTTTAATTTTTTTCGAAAACCGGGTAATCCACTGGGATAAAGGCGTTTATAAAGGTTCTCACATGTAGTAAAAAGCACCTGTTCACTTGAAAGAACAAAAAATGTTTGTTAAGGTAGGGAACCATAAGCGAAAACAAGAAAATAGAAAAAGTCATTTTTCGAAATTTTGAATGGCTTATGTAACTAAGGGAGAGATTTGGTGAAGATTGAAATTATGGTTTCGCTTGCTATTTATATGGCAGGTATGTTGTATATCGGTTATTGGTCTTATAAGAAGACATCCGATTTATCAGATTATATGTTAGGCGGAAGGGGACTCGGTCCAGCAGTTACAGCTTTATCGGCTGGTGCTTCTGACATGAGTGGTTGGATGCTAATGGGATTACCTGGTGCGATGTATGCAACAGGATTATCAAGTGTATGGATTGCGATAGGTTTATTAATAGGTGCTTATGCAAACTATTTAATTTTGGCCCCGCGTTTGCGAACGTATACAGAAGTGGCAAATGATTCAATTACGATTCCGGATTTTTTAGAGAATCGGTTTAAAGATCGTACGAAAATACTTCGTTTTGTCTCCGCCATCGTCATTTTAGTATTTTTCACATTTTATGCGTCGGCTGGTTTAGTTTCAGGTGGACGTTTGTTTGAAAATTCTTTTAACCTTGATTATAAAATTGGTTTATTTGTAACTGTGGGTGTCGTTGTTGCTTATACACTATTCGGTGGCTTTTTAGCAGTAAGTTGGACCGACTTTGTGCAAGGTTGTATTATGTTTATTGCTCTTGTATTAGTTCCAATTGTAGCTTTTACAGATGTCGGTGGTGTAACAGAAACATTCAATACAATTAAGCAAGTTGATGTATCGCATTTAGATATGTTTAAAGGGACTACAACACTTGGTATTATTTCATTTTTAGCATGGGGTCTTGGGTATTTTGGTCAACCACATATTATTGTCCGCTTTATGGCAATTACCTCTATTAAAGATTTGAAAACTTCTCGTAGAATCGGTATTGGTTGGATGACGATTTCAATTATAGGTGCAATGCTTACTGGCCTGGTCGGTATTGCTTATTACGCTAAAAATAATACGACATTACAAGACCCAGAAATGGTCTTTGTAACATTCTCAAATATTTTATTCCATCCGTACATTACTGGATTTTTATTATCAGCTATCTTGGCTTCGATTATGAGTAGTATTTCTTCGCAATTACTTGTTATTTCAAGTGCAGTAACGGAAGATTTCTATAAAACATTCTTCCGTCGTAACGCAAGTGACAAAGAACTTGTGTTTATCGGTAGACTGTCAGTATTAATAGTAGCTATGATTGCAGTTGTTTTAGCGTATCATCCAAGTGATACAATTTTAACGCTTGTTGGGTATGCTTGGGCAGGATTTGGTTCAGCATTCGGCCCCGCCATTTTATTAAGTTTATATTGGAAGAGAACGAATAAATGGGGCGTTCTTGCTGGTATGCTTGTAGGTGCGGTAGTTGTTATTACATGGGTACAAATTCCAAGTTTAAAAGCGACTATGTATGAAATGGTACCTGGATTCTTCTGTAGTTTATTAGCTGTTATTGTTGTGAGTTTATTAACGAAAGAACCAGTTAAAGCTATTTATCGTGAATTTAATGAGATGGAAGCAGTGCTGGAAGAAGAAACGAAATAATTTAAAAAGAGAGTAATCGGTGAATGGCGTTTACTCTCTTTTCATTTTAAATGAAATAAGTAACTTATTGACAAAGAAAAGTAAGTAACTTATAATAAGTGGTGAGTTAGAGTTAAATGACATTCTAAATCAAGGTTTATTATGATTATAGAGTGAGTAAATATTTTTTGATAGATTATCTCGAAATCGAGATAATCTCAATAAGTTAGATGATAGTCTTTGGTTTTATAATCAATATCTCGAATTCGAGATAAAATCATCATGATGGATTTTACTTTGCGGTATGGACAAAATGAATAATGAATTTTAATGTAAAGCAATTCTTATAATGAAATAAAAAAGGAGTGGACGAAATGGAAAAGAAAACAATGGGGATCCATCACATTACAGCAATTGTAGGACATCCACAAGAAAATGTAGATTTTTATGCTGGTGTATTAGGTTTACGTTTAGTGAAACAAACAGTGAATTTTGATGATCCAGGTACGTACCATCTTTATTTTGGTAATGAAGGAGGAAAACCGGGAACAATCATTACGTTTTTCCCATGGGCAGGTGCTCGTCAAGGAGTTATTGGTGACGGTCAAGTCGGGATTACTTCTTATGTTGTACCAAAAGGGGCAATGGAGTTTTGGGAAAATAGATTAGAAAAATTTGATATTTCGTATACAAAAATGACTCGATTTGGAGAGCAGTATTTAGAATTTGATGATTCACATGGTTTGCATATAGAATTAGTAGAAAGAGAAGAGGGTGAATTAAATAATTGGACTTTTGGAGAAGTTACGCCAGAAGTAGCAATTAAAGGATTTGGCGGTGCGGTTCTTTTATCGGCACAGCCTCAAAAAACAGCTGAACTGTTAGAGCATGTTATGGGTCTTGAGAAAGTTGGAGAAGAGGGGGAATTCGTTCGATTCCGTTCTTCTGCTGATATTGGAAACATTGTTGATTTAAAATTATCAACAATCGGTCGTGGCCAAATGGGTGTTGGTACAGTACATCATATTGCTTGGAGAGCGAGTGACGATGCTGATCAGCTAGACTGGAAAGAGCATGTGTCCCGTTTTGGATACCACGTAACTCCTGTACAAGATCGAAATTATTTTAACGCAATTTATTTTAGAGAACACGGCGAAATTTTATTTGAAATTGCAACAGATCCTCCTGGTTTCGCTCATGATGAATCGTTAGAGACGATGGGTGAGGAATTAAAGTTACCGGAACAGTATGAACAACATAGAAAACAGATTGAACAAACGCTTTTACCATTTGAAGTGAGAAATTTAGATTAAAGTGATTGAAAGGGGAAAAGGATTATGATGAAACATGTTTTTCAAAAAGGAAAAGATACGTCAAAACCAGTGTTATTATTACTTCATGGCACAGGTGGTAATGAATTAGATTTATTACCACTTGCAGAAATAGTTGATCCGGAAGCATCTGTATTAAGTGTTAGGGGAAGTGTATTAGAAAATGGCATGCCACGTTTCTTCCGTAGATTGGCAGAAGGCATTTTTGATGAAGAGGACTTGATTTTCCGTACGAAGGAATTAAATGAGTTTTTAGATGAAGCTGCAAAAACATATGAATTTGATAGAAATAACATTGTAGCTATCGGTTATTCAAATGGAGCAAACATTGCTGCAAGCTTATTATTCCATTACGAAAATGCATTAAAAGGTGCTGTGCTTCACCACCCAATGGTGCCTAGAAGAGGAATGCAATTACCTAATTTAGCAGGAAAATCCGTGTTTATTGCTGCTGGGACAAATGATCCGATTTGTTCATCAGCTGAGTCAGAGGAATTGAAGGGACTATTAGAAAATGCAAACGCTAATGTAACAATGCATTGGGAAAATAGAGGTCATCAATTAACGATGGGTGAAGTAGAAAAAGCAAAAGAATGGTATGGTAAAATAGTTCTATAAGTACAAATAATAAAAGAAGCATCTGCCAATTTTGAGCTGAGGCTTCTTTTATTATTTAAGACTAGATTGTAAGGTGAGATGAAGAAAGTGGTAGTTGAATATCAACGATTGTACCTTTATTTAATTCACTTGAAATGTGTAATTTACCATGATGTTCTTCAATTATTTTGTAACACATCATTAATCCTAGCCCTGTTCCTTTTTCTTTTAAACTATAAAATGGTTCGCCTAAACGGGAGATACGATCTTCTGGGATACCACAACCTTCATCGATAATACGTATGAAGATGAAATTATCTTCTAATGGTTTTGTTTGGATGAAAATATTTCCACCATTTGGCATTGATTCGATCGCATTTTTTAATATATTTATAAAAACTTGTTTTAATTGGTTACCGTCACATTGGATATCATATACGTAATCAAAATGATCCATAATGATATGAACGCTGTGCATAATAGCAGTCGGTAAAATAAATGTAACTACCTCTTCAATTAAAGTTTGTATGTTGCACGTTTGAATAGATAATACTTGTGGTTTAGACATCGCCATAAATTGACTCGTGATAGATTCCATCTGTGAAATTTCACTTAACATAACATCGACATACCATTTCTGCTCTTCATTTATTTCAGGGAGTAGCAATGTTAGAAAACCTTTTAGAGAAGTGAGTGGATTTCGAATTTCATGGGCAATTCCAGCTGTCAGTTGTCCGACTACTGCGAGCTTTTCAGATTTGCGTAATAACTTTTCAGTTTCTTTTAGCTCAGTAACATCTCTTCCCATCACGATAAGACCTTTGCGGGAACCGTCAGTATGATAAAGTGGAACTTTCGATATACTTAAGATTAGATCGGAATCATCTCTATGTATAATAAATTCCTCACCATGAAGGATTTGTCTTTGTTGCCATGCTAGTTCATCGACTTCTTCACAATGTAAAAAAGCTTCTCGGTACGCTTCATTATATTGAATGAGTTCACTATCTTTTTTCCCGTGATAAGGTACATGATGGAAATTGAAGCAAGAAAGTGCATAGTCATTTGCCTCAAGCCAGCGCCCTTCGTGATCTTTAAATATAACAAACGCAGGCATGGAGTTTACTAATGTACGTAATCTCTTCTCGCTTTCTTTCAGCATTTTCTCAATTCTTTCTGATTTTTCAATAGGCTTCATAATTGCATACACGCCTATTAGACGTTTTTTTGAAAAAATAGGAACTAATTTTGTTACGACATCTAATAAATATCCGTCTTTGTGATAAATAGATACGATATACTCTTGTTGATTGTTTGTTTCAGTATTTTTTATATATTGTAATACTTGCTCAGAAATATGAGCTTCTAAAATAGAGGTAATGCTTTTTCGCTCTAATTCTGAAGAAGTGTAACCTAGTATTCTTTCGGCAGAAGGATTAGCATGTATAATAACTCCCTCCAAATTTAATGAAATAATACTATCAGGATTGTGTTCGAACAGAGATGCGTACATTTCTGTTAATGAACAATCTTGTATATGGTTGCGCAAACGTCTAGAAATGTTCGGATGACGTTTTCTTTGAGTTGATGAATATTTTTTACGACTCATAATAGCTCCTCCGTACAAATAGCATCTAAAAAGATTTGTCTATTCATAACTATAATATAGATGTAATGTGTATTTCTATAAAAAATGGAAGTTATAGAATAAATTTTGTTTTCTTTATTTTTTACAAAGTGAATGTAAGGTGGTAATAAGAAGAGCTTATATTGTTTTATAAATCTTTTGTAAGTTACAAACGAGAGTTTTCCTTATAACATTAGGATAGAAGAGGGGGAGAGAAAATGAAAAGTTATATTCAAGGGATTGATCATGTGCAAGTAGCTGCGCCTGTAGGGTGTGAAGAAGAAGCACGAGAATTTTATGGTAATAAAATAGGTATGGAGGAAATACCAAAGCCAGAGGAATTAAAGAAGCGTGGTGGGTGCTGGTTTAAGTGTGGAATTCAAGAGATTCATATCGGAGTTGAGCAAAACTTCAACCCAGCTAAAAAGGCACATCCGGCTTTTTATGTTTTAAAAATAAATGAATTTAAACAAGAGTTAATAAAGCAAGGTATTGAAGTAATAGATGATCATGCACGACCAGATATAATTAGATTTTATGTGTCAGATCCGTTCGGAAATCGAATTGAATTTATGGAAAATAAAAACTAGGTGGAAATCCACCTAGTTTTTTAACCTTTTCTAAACAATCCTAATACTTCAACCGTTTCGGTAATGTTAACGAATGCATGAGGATCAATTTCAGAAATTGTTAATTTCATACTTGCTAATTCTTCACGAGAAACGACTGTCATAAGTACACGTTTTTTTTCGCTGGAATAAGCACCTTCGCCATCAAGTAATGTAATTCCACGTACAACAGTTGAAAGAAGTTGTTTTTTCATTTTTTCTGCTTCATTTGTTACAATCATAAGTGTAACCTTTCGATGTTTCGTATGAATAGCATCGATGACTTTACCAGTTACATAAATGGAAAGTAAGCTTGTAAGAGCAACATCCCAAGTGAAGAAGAAACCTGCAATAATAACAACGACTGCATTTAAAACAATAAGGAATCCGCCGAGTTTAATGTCACGTTTGCGAGACAACAACATACCGATAATATCAAATCCACCAGTTGAGCCATTACAGTTAAAAACAAGACCAATACCAGCTCCGGCAATGACACCACCAAAGATAGATGATAAAAGTGGATCCGTTGCTACGACTTTTACTGGAACGTAGTATAATGCAACAGATAATACAATAACAGAGACAATCGTGTTAAAAATTACTTTTTTTCCAAGACCTATGTATCCTAAAATAAGGATAGGTAAGTTTAATACAAAGTTAATAATACCTGTGTTTACAGGAGTTACAATCCCTAAAATAATAGCAATTCCACCAATTCCACTACTTAAAATTTTGTGGGGGATAAGGAAAAGATTAAAGGCAACCGCAATAATAATAGAACCAATAATAACACCAAGAAATCTGACCATTTCTTTCCCGTCCTTCACTGAAAAATTCATATTATTTCAAGATTATATATGATATTGAAAGTTTTGGGTAAAAACAGTTTATTTCGGAAAATTAGATTAATCGAAAGAATTTGAGTATTTTATCATTTGAAAGGGGATACAGTTGTGAAGATAAAAACATATCAACAGAAAAGCCCGTTAAAGCAAGAATGTGAGGATGCTTATTTTTGTAATGAAGAAAAAAAGATTTATGGTGTATGTGATGGCGCAACACCGCTCGTCCCGTTTCGAGATGAAAAGGGACATAATGGAGCATACATCGCTTCACACTTATTTGCAAGTTATTTTGCTTCATTACGCGAAACTCATAGTTTACAAGTTGCTGTTGCAAAAGCAAATCAAGCATTGCAAAGAAAAATGTTAGAATATGGAGTAGATACGAGAAAGAAAGAGCATTTGTGGTGTACATGTATTGCGGCCGTTCAAATAGATGGTGAGAAAATTAAATATGCACAGTTAGGGGACTGTATGATTGTCGCAATACTTCAAAATGGAACGATGCGAGTATTAACGAAAGACACAGTCGAAGGAATTAGTAAACGAGCAAAAAAGAAGAGAGAAGAAGATCGTAAAAAAGGGCTATCTGTACCAGAAGAACATGTTTTTCAAGATGTGAAAGAACAGTTAAAATACAATCGTTATCTTGCAAATATGCAGGGTGGGTATTCCGTTGCAAATGGAATGAAAGAAGCGATACATTATTTACAACATGGGGAATTACATATAGATGAAGTGAGTGGGATTTTTATTTGTTCAGACGGGTTATTCCACCCAGATTGGCCACTCGAACAAACTGTTGCATATATAAGAAAGAATAGTATAAATGAATATGTAGCAATTATTGAAGAGCTAGAAGGGGAAAAGAGAATAAGACCAGATGATAAAACAATGATGATTATTGATTTGTAAGGGAGGACGTTCAAATGGAAATTAAATGTGTTAATTTAACATTTCAAGATGAATTAGTTCCTTTAAAAAAAGTAAATAAACTGATTATCCACCACACATCCGAAGATGGATGGGATGTGTATAAAACACATGAATTTCATCAAAAGGTAAGAGGGTGGAGCGGGATCGGTTATAATTATTTTATCGAAGCAGATGGAACTGTAGTCGAAGGACGTGGTTTACATATTGGAGCGCATGCGAAAGATAATAATAGAGATACAATTGGAATATGTATGACGGGTAATTTTGATAAATATGATCCAACTCCTGCTCAAGTGAATGCATTATATTCTGTATGTAAAAAGTTTATGAAGCAGTTTGCTATAAAAAAAGAAAATATACTCGGCCATAGGGAGCTAGAAGGAGTTACAAAAACTTGTCCTGGAAATCGCTTTTCCATGGTAGAGTTAAGAAACATACTATCTTAAATATAGAGGAGTAACAAATGATGATGAATATAAAAATACCAAATGATAAAAAAGAAGAGCTTGTAGCACAAATTCAGCAATTTTTCGTTGAAGAAGATCTAGATGAAATCGGACGTTTTCAAGCAGAGCGATTAATAGAAGAAATGATAAAATTAGTAGGACCATTTGCATACAATCAAGCGATTGGAGATGCTAGAAAGCTTGTAACAGAGAAACTATCTAATATTGAAGAAGATTTGTATGTGTTAGAGAAGAGTGAAGGGAAGTAAGAAGAAAAATTTTGGTCGTCTTCTGTCAATTATAAAATAAGTATTATGTCACGGCTTTTTCCGATGTTTTATTTGGAAAAGGCCGTGAAATTTTTTGACTTCAGAAGGAATATAATGGAAATTACCCCTATCTTGTACTCCATTCTTTTGCCATTTCATCATGATATGCTTCTGTCCAATGATATGGTTGCAACTCTTTTAGAGGTTTAAAAATAATATTTTGTTTAGCATTTGTAATCGCGCACTGTACTTCTGGTCCCCAATAAAATAAACGTTCTTGGCATACACCACAAGGCGAGAGTATCTTTAATTCAGAATGCTCATTTTCTCGTGCAAGACAAATAGAATGTGTAACTTTCTTTTGAAATTTATGAGCTTCTAAAATTGCACCTGTTTCCATACAAAGTTCTGTTGAAGCATTTATTACGTCCGGAGCAACACTTGTATAAATTGTTCCATCTTCTACACGAATCGCTGCGGCTCCGCCCCAATCATTTGGATATCTTTGTTCAATTAAATGTTTTACCGCATCATATAATTGTTGCTCAATATTCAATTCCTTTTCCTCTTTTCTGCCCAAATTCCGGTTTGTTATTTCGGAATATTCTTTCTTTTATCATGATAGCATAAACAAAAAAATGGAATAAACATTTAATTTCAAATCATCTTTTTAAAGAACTATATTATCTTTTAAATGATTTTATTAATTTTTAAGCGATTTTACTATCACTCAACAATATAAAATAAAACTTCTTTTTGCTAAAAGGGACCCTAGAATTAAAAACGTTATTCTTTCTTAACAAGCTAGATGAGAAAGAATAACGTTTTTTTATAGATTGAGATTAAAAATATATTATCTTAATTTTATCTTTATTTAATAATTTATTTATGGGTAGTTTATAGTTGCTATTTATAATTCTTTTATATAGCAGCTATGGATACTACGAAAAAGAACTTTGAAGGTGTAACACTTTGTATCCAATTAGCTGTAATCAAAATTTAAAACATGAATTGCTCACATAGAATCTTCTTTTGGAAGATAAGTGGTGTGATTTTTTGTTAAATGAAGGAAGGTATTGGAAAGCTATGAATAAAACAATTTTAAAAACATGTATCATATCAGCAGTTTTAGGTGGAGTTCTATTAACTGAAAAAGGTGGAGAGGTGAAAGCAGAAGAGATTACACCACAAACGAATCATACTGGTGTATTCAAAGATGTTCCACAGGGGCACTGGGCATATGAGGCGATTCGTCAATTAAAAGATGAGAAAATCATTTTTGGCTATGATGATGGGAGATTTGGTTTTGGAGATAGCGTAACACGCGAACAAGTTGCAGCTTTACTGTATCGTTATTTTAATCTGGCAGAAGACAAAAATTATCAGAACTTATATGGAGACGTAAGTGAAGAGTCAACAAGCTATATAAAGGAAATCTTGTCTTTAACAGAAATGGGTGTTTTTAAGGGTGACGAGCATGGGAACTTTAGACCGAAGGCATCCTTAACACGTGCAGAAATGGCACAGGTTCTTACAAATGCTTTTCATTTAAAGGCAAAGAGTGATCACACTTTTAATGATGTTTCAACGAACTCATGGGCAAGAAATGCAATTAGTGCTGTTCAAACAAATAATATTGCAAAAGGAGTAGGCGGAGGGAACTTTGCTCCAAATATGGATGTGACGCGTGAACAGTATGCACAATTTTTATACAATGCAATACAAGAAACTGAGCAAACTCAACAAACGAAAGGGCAACTATTAGCTAGCATACTTGGTGAAACAAATTGGCAAGGGACAAAAGTCTATGACAAAGATCATAATGATTTAACGAAAGAAAATCAAAATTTCATTGGGCTTGCAAAGTATGATGCTAAAACGGCAAGGTATGAATTTTTTAATGCAAATACAGGAGAGAGTCGTAATGATAGCGGTACCTTTTTTATAACCAATGATGGAAAGAAAAGAGTGTTAATTTCTGAGACGCAAAATTATCAAGCAGTTGTTGAATTAACGCAATTAGATAAGGAGAAATTTACATATAAAAGAATGGGGAAAGATGCAAAAGGGAACGATGTAGAAGTATTTGTTGAACATGTTCCTTATCATGAAAAAGAGCTGTCTTTCACGCGACCTGATAAAAATTTAGAGAGCACGACGGGTAAAATAGTTACAGACGTTGATGGAGATGAAATTTTATCTAGTACACTATGGAACGGAACCTTGGTATTAGACGAACAGGGTAATAATGTAACAAAATATAACTCAAACTTAATCAGTCTAGCAAAATATGATAAAAATACAAATAAATACGAGTTTTTCAATGTGAATACAGGAGAAAGTCGTGGGGACTATGGTTTCTTTGATGTTGTACATGGTAATAAAATAAGAGCTCACGTTTCGTTAGGAAATAATAAATACGGTGCAGTTCTTGAACTTACTGAATTAAATAAAGAGAAATTTACGTATACAAGAATGGGGAAAGATGCGAATGGAAAAGATATCAAAATCTTCGTTGAGCATGAACCGTATACAGGTGACCTAAAACCAAATTTCACAAAGTAAGCCTTTACTGTAGCAAAGGCATTATGTTAGAAAATGTTAGTAAGGAAAAGCTTGAGTGATTAGGTAATTAAAATAGTTGTTTATAGACAAATAGATGCCTTGAGGCATCTATTTGTAGTTTTAAAATGATTTTAATACAAACTCTCTATTAACTTACTACTTGCACAACCATACATTTTGGTACTTTTATTTATTCTCTTTATGCTCTTTATATTCATGAACTTTTTCTTTTACATTACCCACAGTATCTTTAGCAGTGCCTTTTACTTTATCCCATTTTCCTTCAGCTTGTAATTTTTTATTGTCAGTTACTTTCCCGACAACTTCTTTTACTTCACCTTTTACCTTATCAATGGCACCTTCTACTTTTTCTTTTAAACCATGATCATGCTTACTCATACATTTTTCCTCCTTGTAGTTTGATTAGAATTCTCTTTTCATATTGCAAGTTGAATGATGTATCTAGTAATAGCGTAACAAATTTAGTTTGAATATTCAAATGATTAATAAAGTTGAAAAGGAATTGTCATAAAGTGTATAAAGTTGTAATGAGAAGAGAAAGAATGTTAATTACATGTCTTTTGCGGTCCAGATTGATTTTGTATAAGCGATTTTCATATGGGCACGTTCCATATTATTTTGACTGCTGCTACCAAACCTTGCTTGCCCAACTATTAAATGACAATTGGATTCAATGGCTGTCTCAATTCTTTTTTGAATTAATGCAGTATGACAGCCTTTACGCTGAAATTCTGGCAAAGTAGCAGAAGCAGCTAATGAAGCAACACCATTATTTATATAGAGAACTCCTATACTAGCAGGAGTGTTTTGAATTTCAGCTATGAAAAAATGCCATCCTGGTTTATTATAAAGAATTTCGTTATTTTGGCGCACGCCATCTTTTGTAAAGGATGGCATGTTAAAACCACGTACATATATATCTGCAAAAATATCAAACTCATTTTCTTTTAGTTTGCGTACTGAAATGTTAGAAGGAAGAAGAGATGGACCTTCTTTTGGTTTACTATATAAAGCAGTATGGAAGCTAGATTGGTAAAATCCTTTTTGAGATAAGTATTGAAATAGTTCAGCTGTACCTTGCGCTGGTGTAATTTCAAAACGGCAAGGGATTTGTAGTGAGTGATAATAAGAGATAATCGCATCTATCTCATCTGTATTTGTAAAGGTAACGCCTTTTACTGTGTTAAAAGCAGGACCAGCAATTACTTTGGATGAAAAGGCAGTGGCACTCCCGAACTTTTTCATTTGTACTTGCATTGGATTTCCGCTTATCGCTTGCAGTAGCGCTAATCTAGAAGAAAGCATATGTATTTCTGCGTTTTCAATTTCTTGTGCTGTATGGACTGTCATAATTGTACTCATAGGTTCCTCCGTCAATAAATATATTTTATAGTACATATACGATGTTTGTGCTGAGATTCCTGTTGAAATGTAAGAGAACAAGAGGTTTTTGGAAGGGAAATGGAAGTGAACTGTCGAAGGGAGTAGAAACAGATTAAAGGTGGTGCTCTCATGAAACAGAAAGACGTGCAGACATGCTCTAATTGTGGTTCTCATAATATAGGAGAAGGTGAGTTTGTCGGTTATGCACAAATACGGAAAAAGGAGACGATGTTCACATCTTCACCAGTAGATGCTTATATTTGTACAGATTGCGGGAATATTCTTTTATTAAAAGTGCGACATTACGAAAAGTTTAAGCAGAAGCCGTTATGATTCTTGAGCAGTGGTTTTATTAGGGAAGTTAATAAGAGTAATATTTTACATATATATGAGTAGGCCTCAGATAAAGAGATGAAAACATATGCTGTACATAGTTCGTTATATGACACATAAAAATATATAGAAGAAATTGTGAGGTAATAGGAGAAAGAAAAAACAGCTCCTCTTGGAATGCTTCATATTAAAAACTCCTTTAAATGAATAAGGGAGTTTTTGGTTTTTTATAACAATCATTACCTATAATTGTTATAATTGGTTATTAGGAGAGTTTGTTTTATTAACGTCA
This sequence comes from Bacillus thuringiensis, assembly GCF_001455345.1. Lineage (GTDB taxonomy): Bacteria > Bacillota > Bacilli > Bacillales > Bacillaceae_G > Bacillus_A > Bacillus_A thuringiensis_N. Next base: position 3,552,845 of record NZ_CP013274.1, on the reverse strand, counting down.
CAATCATATAAGGAAAATAGCTAAATCGTATATAAAACCGCTATATAACACAATCGCAACCGTAAGTTGACAAAGTGCAACCGCAGAAAGATAGAGATAAGGGCAATGCTTACATACAATTTAGTTAAGAAAACAAAGGGGGACACACATATGGGATTTGGTGAAAAGCTTTTTAAATTAAGAAAGGAAAAGGGCCTTTCTCAAGAAGCATTAGCTGAGAAATTAAACACGACAAGGCAAGCGGTTAGTAAATGGGAAAACGCTCAAGGTTTTCCTGAAACTGAAAAGTTAATAATGATTGGGAATGTATTTGAAGTATCACTCGACTATTTATTAAAAGAAACAGCTGAGCAAAGTAATGAAAATGTGGATGGCTATTACGTAAGTAAGGAAATGGCAGAAGGGTATATAGTGTATGGACAAAAAATTTCTAAATATATCGCGTTAGGATTTAGCTTGCTCATTTTATCGACAATACCGTATTTACTATTTAAGGAAAGTGCAACAATGTCGACATTTCTTGTTATTATCATTGCTGTCCTTGGAATTGGAGCGATGATGGTACCTGTAACGATAGAAGAGAGTCGATACAATGTATTGACAAAGGAAGAACTATTATTTGATCAAAATTTTCTAAAAGAATTGACAAAAAGATATGCGACTATTAAGAAGAAGTATGCGGCAGTGATGATTGTTGGATTTTGTTTTATAGCCGCAGGAGCGATACCGTTTTTGTTTGAGAAAAAACATATCACTTCAGGGGAATTAGTGCAGTATTACCCTTACTGTGTTGTACTTATTGCTATTGGAGTTTATCTTTTTGTTCGTGTTGTAGGAGTGTGGGAGATGTATCGAATTTTAGTAGAAAATAAAGAGTACAGTAATCGTTTTATTTTCAAATTGAAAAAGAAAGTGAGAGAAAAAGTGGATAATTTTTAATAGGAGAAAACATACTTTTATGAAAAGTTAAGATAGGAGTGTAATGATGTCAAATCTTCTAGAAATTAAAAACTTGAGTAAATCATTTGGAAACAAAGTTGTTTTAAGAGATGTTTCCTTCAATGTGCCGTCTGGATCAATTGTTGGATTCATTGGTGACAATGGGGCTGGGAAATCAACCACCTTTAAAACAGTATTACAATTAATTTCTAAAGATAGCGGTACAGTAAAAATATTCGGTGAAGAAAATATAAATAAAGATGCCAAGATTAAGGAAAAGATAGGAGTCGTATTTGATGCTATGAATCTACCGGCTCATCTTACAATAAAGCAACTAAATAAGGTTTTTGAAAAGATGTTTGAATCTTGGGACCAAGATAATTTTTATAGATTAGTAAATACTTTCTCTTTACCTACTAATGAGAAAGTAGGTAAATTCTCGCGTGGGATGTCAATGAAACTAACTATAGCTGTTGCACTGTCGCATAATGCCAGATTATTAATCCTAGATGAGGCAACGGGAGGTCTTGATCCTTCATCTAGGGAGGGTGTGTTAGAGGAATTAAAAAGTTTTGTGAGTAAAAGTAACGGTGGTATATTACTTTCTTCTCATATTATGAGTGATGTAGAAAAAGTAGCTAGCCACCTTATCATTATAAAAGATGGAGAAATTTTATTGAACGAAGAAAAAGATAAGGTTTTAGACAGTTACGCCATTGTAGATGTTGACGTGGAACAACTAGCTTTAATCAACAAAGATATAGTTGTGGCAAAGAGAGACCATGGTTCTTATTTCAATGTACTCGTATCAGATGTGCATAAATTACCAAGTGGTATTGCTCATAGAACCACCTCGATAGAAGAAATGAGTGTCTTAATAACGAGGAGTGAAAAATAAATGAGAGGTTTATTATTGACGAACTATTATCTAGTGTATCGAACTTTCTTTATGTTCATGGGAATAGCGATATTAGGATCGGGATTTGTTTTTTATTTTGGTAATGCTTCAATGTACCGTTTAATTGCTACATTCATTATCTTATTTGCTGCAATTCCTGCACTTGAAGTTATTAAGTATGAGAGTAAGTCGGGTTATGAAAAATATGTACTTACTTTACCGGTTACTAGAAATAACATTGTGCAAAGTCACTACCTTTTCTATTTTATAGTTGTAATTATTGGTACTTTATTATCGTATAGCATATTTTACGTACATGCTTCAGTTTCAGATACGCCAATTGATGATATATTTAAGAGTGTTTCTTTAGGGACGTTCATCATCCTTAATGCCGGAGCAATAGCCTATCCACTCCTCTATATTTTTGGAGCAGAAAAATCTGATGCTATTACGATTGGAGGCGCATGCGGGGGACTTGTAACTTATTTTGGATTACAAAGTGTAATTGGCTATCTAATAGAACAATTTCCAATATCAAATTTAAATTTATCTGTATACGTTTCAATTCTATATACAATATTTGGCGTTATCATATATATCTTTTCTTTTGTTATTTCGGTATTTATATATCGTAAGAAGGAGTTTTAATGTGTTTTCTCTTAGTATTTTCTGAATTATTTCCAAAGGAATAATTCAGAAAATACAGAAAAATGTCGTGATTATTTGTAGAAGTCTGTTATAATAAACGAAAATGAAAACGCTTTAAAGGGGGATATAACCAATATGATGATGAATATACCGCTAACAATTAGTTCTATGATGGAAAGAGCAGAAAAACTGTTTTCAAAGAAAGAAATTGTTTCACGGACACATGATACAATTACGACGTTAACGTATAAGCAGTTAGGTGAAAGGACGAGAAGGCTTTCCAGTGCGTTAAAAAAATTAGGAATTAAAGAAGGCGAGCGTATAGGAACGTTAGCGTGGAATCATCATCGACATGTGGAAGCATATTTTGCTATTCCTGGTATTGCTTCCGTTTTACACACAATTAATATTCGTTTATCTCCTCAACATATTTCATACATTATTCAGCACGCAGAAGATCGAATTCTACTTATTGATGAAGATCTCGTACCGCTCGTTGAAAAAATTCAATCTGAATTATCAACTGTACAAGCTTACATTATTATGACTGATAAAGATGAACTTCCAAATACTACGCTAGAACCTGTATATCATTATGAAAAGCTATTAGAAGAAGGCGATCCAAATTTCCAATTTGTAAAAGATATTGATGAAAATACACCTGCTGGTATGTGTTATACGTCAGCGACTACAGGAAATCCAAAAGGTGTTGTATATACGCATCGTAGTACTGTGCTGCATTGCATGGCACTCGGTTTAGCGGATACAGCTGCTTTATCGGAAAGTGATGCGGCGATGGCAATTGTACCGATGTTCCATGTGAATGCTTGGGGACTTCCTTTCGCTGCTACTTGGTTTGGATCAAAACAAGTTCTTCCAGGACCGATGTTTACGCCGAAAATTTTATTAGAAATGATCCAATCTGAAAAAGTGACGTTAGCTGCCGGTGTGCCGACAATTTGGCTCGGTGTATTACAAGAGTTAGAAAATAATAGTTATGATTTATCTAGTATGACGAGAATACTATGTGGTGGTGCAGCCGCACCGAAAAGTGTTATTAAAGCATTTGAACAGAAACACAATGTTCCTTTCATCCATGCATATGGTATGACCGAAACAAGCCCACTCGTAACACTTGCACGTTTAAAAAGTTATGAAACAGAATTATCGTATGAAGAGCAATTAGAAATTAGATCAAAGCAAGGGTATCTTGTCCCTGGTGTAGAGATGAAAGTAGTCGGTACAAATGGTGAAGTGAAGTGGGATGGTACGGAGATGGGAGAACTATGTTTACGAGCGCCGTGGATCGCTGAAAGTTATTATAACGATGAACGTACTGTCGAAGGGTTTCGAGATGGGTGGTTATATACAGGAGATGTTGTAACAGTGGATGAGGAAGGTTGCGTAAAGATTGTTGACCGTACGAAAGATGTGATTAAAAGCGGAGGAGAGTGGATTTCTTCAGTTGACCTTGAAAATGCTTTAATGGCACATGATGCTATATTTGAAGCGGCTGTCGTGGCCGTTCCTCATCCGCAGTGGCAAGAGCGCCCAGTTGCTTGCGTCGTTCAAAAGAAGAATAGTACAGTAACGAAAGAAGAGATATATGAGTTTTTAAAACCACAGTTTGCGAAGTGGTGGTTACCAGACGATATTGTATTTATGGAAGAAATACCGAAAACATCTGTTGGGAAGTTTTTAAAACAGGCGCTTCGGAAAGAACTTGAGCATTTGCATAAAGAGAAATAATTGAATTTATATTTGTAAACTGATTTAAAAAACAGGTTGACAAAATGATAGGCGGAAAGATAATATAACTCCTGTAATATGTTATCTAAAAAACATTTTAAGTTTACAAATGGGAGAAGCAAATATGAATACAAAAAACTTAGTTTTCGTCGCTTTATTTAGTTCTATTATGGGAGTGTTAGGGTTAATTCCTCCAATTGCTCTTTCTATTACACCAGTTCCAATTACATTACAATCACTTGGTGTTATGCTTGCTGGTGGATTGTTAGGATCACGTCTTGGTGCAATAAGTCAGCTTATTTTCTTACTTATTGTAGGAGTTGGAGCACCATTACTTGCTGGTGGACGCGGTGGCTTTGGTGTATTTGTTGGGCCAAGTGCAGGATATTTACTTGGTTATATTGTTGGAGCGTTTGTCATTGGTTATTTAATTGAGCGTTTACGTGAAGTTTCTATTATAAAAGTATTATGCATTAATTTAATTGGTGGTATTTTCGTAGTTTATGTATTTGGTATTACTGTACAAGCTTTCGTAATGGATATTTCTATATGGCAGACCATGAAAGTAAGTATCGCATTTTTACCAGGTGATTGCATAAAAGCGATTATAGCAGCAATTCTTATAACGAAATTACATCGTTCATTGAAACATATTATTACACCTGCTCTAAAGAGTGGGAAATATACAAATGCGGGATAAGAAAGAGAAGAAACACGTTCATTACGTGTTTCTTTTTATTATTTTGTAAAGAAAGGACGTCTCAAATGGGGATTACAAAAGAATATAAAAAGCATGCCTCTTTACAACCAAATAAAATAGCGATAAAGGAAAATGATCGAGTTTTAACATATAAAGAGTGGTTTGAGTCAGTGTGTAAAGTAGCAAGCTGGTTGAATGAAATAGAATCGAAGAATAAAACGATAGTAATTGTATTAGAAAATCGTATAGAGTTTTTACAACTATTCGCTGGTGCTGCTATGGCCGGATGGGTTTGTGTACCATTAGATATAAAGTGGAAACAGGATGAGCTCAAAGACAGAATTGCAATTAGTAATCCGGATGTGATTGTGACAGAGCGATATAAGGTAAATGATCTACCGAATGAAGAAGGAAGAGTAATTGAAATTGATGAGTGGAAAAGAATGATAGAGAACTATCTTCCTACATATAATCCTGTAGAAAGTGTACAAAATGCTCCGTTTTATATGGGATTTACATCAGGATCGACTGGGAAGGCAAAAGCATTTTTACGTGCACAACAATCGTGGGTTCATAGTTTCGATTGCAATATACATGATTTTCATATGAAAGAAGAAGATTCTATTTTAATAGCTGGGACACTCGTTCATTCTCTTTTTTTATACGGCGCAATAAGCGCATTATATGTAGGGCAAACGGTGCATATTATGAGGAAGTTTATTCCAAAACAAGTGTTGGACAAGTTAGAAATGGAACATATTTCGGTCATGTATACAGTTCCGACAATGCTAGAATCTTTATATAAAGAAAAAAGAGTAATAGAAAATGACATGAAAATTATTTCGTCAGGAGCGAAATGGGAAGCTGAAGCGAAAGGAAAAGTAAAGCATATATTCCCTGTTGCAAAAAAATACGAATTTTACGGTGCATCAGAACTAAGTTTTGTAACAGCATTAGTTGACGAAGAGAGCGAAAGAAAGCCAAATTCAGTAGGGAAACCTTGTCACAATGTGCAAGTGCGAATATGTAATGAAGCAGGAGAAGAAGTACCGAAAGGCGAGATAGGAACTGTTTATGTGAACAGTGATCAGTTTTTTATGGGCTACATATTGGATAAGGTTTTAGTTCCAGAGTTGACTGCAGATGGCTGGATGACAGTGCGAGATGTAGGTTATGAAGATGAAGAAGGCTTTATTTATATTGTCGGTAGAGAGAAGAATATGATTTTATTTGGAGGAATTAATATTTTTCCAGAAGAAATAGAAAGTGTATTACATGAACATCCAGCTGTTGATGAAATAGTTGTAGTTGGTGTGAAAGATAGTTATTGGGGTGAAAAACCTGTGGCCATCGTAAAAGGAAGTGCTACGAGGCAACAATTAATAAGTTTTTGCTTACAACGATTATCCTCGTTTAAAATACCGAAAGAATGGCATTTTGTAGATGAAATACCGTATACAGACAGCGGGAAAATCGCTCGTATTGCAGCAAAAAATATGATTGAAAACCGGGAGAAGATATATGAATAGAGCGGTTATTGTAGAAGCAAAAAGGACACCTATTGGTAAGAAGAATGGGATGTTAAAAGACTATGAAGTTCAGCAACTATCAGTGCCGCTTCTCACATTTTTAAGTAAAGGAATTGAGAGAGAAATAGACGATGTTATATTAGGGAATGTTGTTGGACCAGGAGGGAATGTTGCGAGATTATCTGCGTTAGAGGCAGGACTTGGTTATCATATCTCTGGTGTAACGATTGACCGGCAATGTGGTGCCGGATTGGAAGCGATTCGCACCGCATGTCATTTTATTCAAGGCGGAGCAGGTAATTGTTATATTGCAGGAGGAGTAGAGAGTACAAGTACGTCACTTTTTCAAAATAGAGCACGATTTTCACCAGAAACAATAGGTGATCCTGATATGGGAGTAGCGGCTGAATATGTTGCAGAACGTTATAACATCACGAGAGAAATGCAAGACGAGTATGCTTGCCTCAGTTATAAACGAACACTGCAAGTATTAGAAAAAGGATATATACATGATGAAATATTGTCTTTTAATGGATTAGTAGATGAATCTATAAAGCTAGAAATGAATTATGAACGAATGATTAAAAGAACAAAACCTGCATTTTTACAAAATGGTACAGTAACGGCAGGGAATTCATGTGGTGTAAATGATGGGGCATGTGCGGTTCTTGTAATGGAAGAGGGGCAAGCCCGAAAATTAGGATACAAGCCTGTACTTCGTTTCGTTCATAGTGCTGTAGTTGGAGTGGATCCAAATCTTCCGGGGACTGGTCCGATATTTGCGGTGAATAAATTATTAAACGAAATGAATGTAAAGGTAGAGGACATTGATTATTTTGAAATAAATGAAGCATTTGCTTCAAAAGTTGTAGCTTGTGCAAAGGTGTTACAAATTCCGTACGAGAAATTAAATGTAAATGGTGGTGCAATTGCACTCGGTCATCCGTACGGTGCATCTGGAGCTATGCTTGTAACGCGCTTGTTTTATCAGGCGCAAAGAGAGCATATGAAATACGGAATTGCGACGTTAGGAATTGGGGGCGGAATAGGGCTTGCTTTATTATTTGAGAAAGTAGAAGACTAGAAAGGAACTAGTTTTCTACTCTTTGAGGAATATAAGCGTTGCTACCAGGCTTTGCTTTTATTTCATTCCAAGCGGCGATTGCATCAGCTTTTGATTTCCCTTTGTTATTTGGATCTTCGAAAAAGTCGCGAGTAAAGCGATTGTATTCAAACTGCGAGCTGATAGTTGTTTTATAAGTAGGATCTTTTTTTCGTTCGTTTTCTTCATACCAAAACGTTATCGCATCTTCATATGTTTTTCCAACATTCTCTTTAAAAAACTTTTGAAGAGCTACTGTAAAGCGGAAGTTTGCTCCGATTTTTTCTTTGAAAAAGGCACGAACATCTTCGCTACAGCGGTGATTTTTAGTAATAATCGTTTGAAGAGAAAGGTCTTTATAAGAGAGGGAAGCTTTACTCACCTTTTGACCAGAGCTGTTTTTTAATATTTTACCAGTATGTAAATAATGTGAGATACGCTCGGTTATTTCAATCTTAGAGCCGCTAGCTGGCAAATCATGTTCACGACAAAATATTTGAAGTTCTTCTTTTAACCAATAATAGTTTTGGAAATCTTCAAGTGATATAGACTTTGTTAGAGGTGGACGCATAAATGTAACAACTTCTTTCTTCCATAATTTTCTTCAATTATAAAACGTACGTTCTTTTTATGGAAGGATTAATTTGTAAATATAATGGGAAGAGGAGATTGCATATGGAAAATGTAATGCAAGTTCGTGTTACAGGAATTTTAATTGAAGATGAAAAGGTATTGCTAGTAAAGCAAAAGTTGCTAATCGAAATTGGTCTTTACCTGGAGGAAGAGCAGAGAATGGCGAAACGTTAGAGGAAGCAATGATTCGAGAAATGAGAGAAGAGACAGGGTTAGAAGTTAACATTCAGAAGCTACTCTATGTTTGTGATAAACCAGATGCTCGCCCGTCTTTATTGCATATAACGTTTTTGCTTAAAAGGATTGAAGGTGAAATTATGCTACCTTCTAACGAGTTTGATCATAATCCGATTCATGATGTGCAAATGGTGCCAATTAAAGATTTAAGTCATTATGGTTTTTCGGAAACTTTTATCAATCTTATAAGTGAAGGTTTTGTAAATGCAGGAAGTTATCAAGGTTTGAAACAAAATATAGGTCTGTAAATATAGTGGAAGGATAGCCGTTCGCTATCCTTCATAACATGTTTTACACTGCTGACTGTAAAGAAGAAACAAGTTGATTTAAAAACTCATCCCCAGTCATAATCGCTTTCCCGCCACCACGAGCACTTTTTTTATTCCCGCCACCTTTTCCTTCAATGGCAGGAAGTGCATCTTTTAAAAGAGCATTCATATCAAGCGTGACCGTTTTTCCGCAAGCAAGAATACATTGTAATTTGTCCTCGTTTTCAATAATGAAATATGTAATGGCATGTTCTTGTTGTTCTGTAATAATAGCGGATAGTTTTGAGATTTCTTGCATAGAACGATTTGTAAACACTTTAGAAATAAGTATGCTAGCATGTATTTCGGCAGGCTGTTGAAGTAGTTCATTTGCCTCTGCATATAATAATTTTTCATTCATTGTTTGTATTGTTTTTTCGTTTTCTTTTTGAGAAGTAAGCAGTTGTGCTACTTTTGCTGGAATATCACTCTCGCTACTGTTTAATTGTTTGGAAACATCCTTCATAATTTGTTGTTGTTGCCCTATTAATTTAAGTGTGCGCCAGCCAGCGATAAACGTTAGTCGTATGCTACCTTTATTGCGTTCCCAGCTAAGAGCTTGAATAGGACCTACTTCACCAGTACGTTTCGGGTGTGTTCCGCCGCAGCCGTTATAATCAAAGTTTTCGATCATAACAACGCGTATATTTTCTGTCATATTCGGTTCTTTACGAAGAGGTAATGTTTTCGCTTCTTCTAAGTCCACCCACTCTATACGGATTGGATGGTTTTCAAAAACTATATTGTTTGCAATTTGTACTGCTTTTTCAACTGTTTCTGTATGCAGATTTTCTGTTTCTAAATCGATTGTTACCGTTTCTCTACCAAGATGGAATCCAATCGTAGGTATGTTAAAATGATCCCAAAAAGAAGCAGATAAAATATGCTGAGCCGCATGTTGTTGCATATGATCAAAACGGCGATCCCAATTGATTTTACCTTCTACTTCTTCTGTATGTAATTGTTCTGTAATGAAGTGGCGGATTTCTTCGTTGACTTCTTCAACACCAAATACAGTAATGCCATTTAAAGTTCCAGTATCATGGGGCTGCCCGCCACCTGTTGGATAAAATGCCGTTTCATTTAAAACAACGTATAAGTTACCGTCTTTATCATAATCTTGCTTTATAACTTTAGTAGTAAAGTCTTGCTTATAAGCGTCAGTGTAATATAATTTGTGCTCCAATTTTCTTTCTCCTCTCGTATTAACTAGTTTCATTGTAAAGCAATTGAAATTAGTTTCCTAATATTTCAGAAGAAAGAAACCATTTTTAGAATTTTCTTGCTATAATAAGAAAAAGAAAATGCGGGGGTGGAATGAATATGTTGTATGAAAACGGCGTAGATAAACTGCTTAGTTTAAGCAAAAATATTTCTGAATTGTATCGAGAATTAAACGAAATGACCCGGATTTTAACGGATTGTAACCGTGAAAGTGTGAAGTTTGATCGGTTATATGTAAAAGAGGTAATGTGGAAGAAAGAAGATGTAATCGAGAAATATGACCAGTTACTTGTGCAACTTTGTATAAATGAATGCTTTGATCTAAAAAGTGTTATTACAGGGGAATATAAGTATACATATGAAGAAGTAGAAAACATCGTTTTACAATTTAATGAAAAGTATAATGTTGCAATTTTAATTAAAGATGTTTGTAAAGAATTACAGTTTACATATGGCATAGATATGGATATAACGAGAACAACTCGAGTATCAACAGCTCAAGTATAAAAAGGGAAAAGAAAGCAGATCCTTTGCTTTCTTTTTTTTATGTGATAACAGGGAGAGTAGGTTTTTAAGATGAAGGGGAAGTTACAAAATATTCATCCGTTAGGAATGACAATTATAATAGGGACTTTATTTGCGAGGTTCGCCACGTCAATGAGTATTCCTTTTTTAGCGATTTATTTAACGACTGTTAAAGGCGTATCAGCTGGAATGACGGGTGCTATTATTGGAACGAGTGCACTTGTTGGAGTGTTTGCCAGTTTTATCGGAGGGAATTTATCTGATCGATTCGGTCGAAATATGATTCTAATATGGTCCATGATCGTTTGGGTGTTTGTATTCATAGGATTTTCACTTGCAGATCATGTTTTAAGTTTCTTTTTATTAAATGCTTTGAATGGATTATGTAGGTCCTTTTTTGAACCGACGTCAAGAGCATTATTATCAGATTTAACGAAACCAGAGTATCGTTTACTCGTATATAATTTGCGTTACGGTGCAATCAATGTTGGAGTAGCGATTGGGCCACTTGTCGGATTACAAATCGGAAGCGCAAAATCTACAATTCCTTTTCTAGTAGCAGCGGGAGTATATATTCTATATACAGCTATATTAGCATTCCAATTTAAGAAGTATCCAATTGAAAAAAAGAAAGTAAATATAGAAAAGCCTGTCACAATGTTAAATGCAATTCGCATTTTGCGAAAGGATGTTGTATTTTTAGTTGCGTTAGTTGGTATTATTTTGAGTAATTGTGGTTTTTCTCACTTAACGACGACAGTATCACAATATTTTGCAAATGCACATATATTCCAGGATGGAGTGAAATTATTTTCATATATGTTAGCTTTAAATGCGATTGTTGTAGTCGTAATTCAATACCCTGTTATTCAAATGTGTAAAAAGTATACACCGTTAGTATCCATTATGCTGGGAACTTTATTTGTGAGCGGGGGATTATTTGGATTTGGAATAGTAGAATCTATGCTAGGTGCTGCCATTTGTACAATTATTTTTACAATTGGAGAAGTTCTCATGTTTTCAATGACGGATGTATTTATAGATGATATAGCTGTTCCACATTTAAAAGGGACATATTTTGGAGCGATGGGGTTTTCGGGGATTGGAGCAGTAATAGGTCCATGGTTTGGGGGAGTACTTCTCGATTATTACGGGTACCAAAATGGATTTGTAGTATTTTCAGCGCTAGCTATATTTTCAACTGTAGCGTTTCCAGTTCTGTTAGTTACGAAAGGTTTATTGAAAAAAAGATATGATGGAAATTCTAATATGGAAGTACATGCGAAATAACATAAGCCCCAGTTATTAACTGGGGCTTATGTTTGTATTATATTAACTCCTAATTTGAAAAAAGAACTTGCTTTTCATGTTTATCAGCTATTTCGTTTTTGGAAATATGAATGGCTAAAAAACCATTCTCTAAGCAGGCTAGCATCTTCTTATAAATAATAGTAGCGGGTAAAGGAATGATCCGCTGTAAAGAAATATTTTTATGAAGTATGCAAATGTTTAGGCCTGTCTCCAGCTTTTTAATGACTACATTTTGTTCAGATACATTCGGTACATCTGTTTCCAAGATGTACTCTTGTTCAGTTTCGCAAAGATCAATATGAATTTGATTTGGGAAACTAAAGTTACTACAAGAATCAGAACAAAATTGATCCATCCATTCTTCGAAACCATCAACATGAAAAAGACAATCCTTCTTTTTCTTGCCCATGTAAGACACCCTCCGTAAAATCTCAATTCATACTATGTTATGCATGAATGAAGTAGAGGTGAAGAATAAATGGGAAAATATAAACATTGTATGTGGAAAAGGCGGCTAGTGTGAGCCTTTTGTTTTACATATCATGATGTGCATGATTTTTTTGGCGTGAATGGTTACGGTTTTTTACTTTATGAGATCCGCTTAATGGTTCAGGTTGTCCTTTTTTTTCTTTCGCTTCACGATTGTTTTTTCCCATTGTATGTGACACCTCCTCTTTCTCTTTAGAATGAGAGAAGTTTGCAAAATTATACGAGAATGTTTTTAGAAAAAAAGGTAAAGATAAATGGGACTAACTATTATGGAAAGGGGATTGTATAATGCCATATCATAAAGATAAACAACAAGCGTTTCAAGCAGCGCAGCAAGGTGTTACACAAGCAGAAAATGCATTTAACAACATTGTGAAAAATGATCCAAACTACGGTCATGATTTAAAAGAGTTACGCCAAGAGGTTCAGGAAGCGTATGAACAGATTCAAAATGCACTAGAAGTAGCTTCGGAAACACAACGCCCACAACTTGAACAATACGAAAATAATCTTCAAAATATTATGCAGCATGTAGATCAATTAGAAAAGTAAATGAGGTTGTTGTGTATTCGACAACCTTATTACTTTAATGAATGTTATGTTAAAACAGAAAATTTTTCTATTCGTTTTTTCTTTACTATGCGCAGTACATATATTTCAAGTTGAAAAAGTGGAAGCGAAAATGTTGCTCAGAAAAGAGCTAGAACCAACTGGCTATGTAACATGGGAAGTACCTAATAATGAAAAGGTTATTGCCATTACATTTGATGATGGACCAGATCCAACTTATACACCACAAATTTTAAATTTATTACGTCAATATAAAGCAGAAGCGACATTTTTTATGATTGGATTTCGAGTTCAGCGTAATCCATATTTAGTGAAACAAGTGTTAAAAGAGGGACATGAAATTGGAAATCATACGATGAATCATTTATATGCGAGTAATTCATCGGATGAAAAATTAGAAAATGATATTTTAGATGGAAAGAAATATTTTAAAAAATGGGTGAAAGAACCTTTGCTATTCCGTCCACCTGGCGGATATATTAACGATGCTGTATTTAAAACAGCTAAAGAAGCTGGTTATCAAACTGTTCTATGGTCGTGGCATCAAGATCCACGTGATTGGGCAAATCCAGGGGTTGAATCCATTGTAAATCATGTAGTGAAAAATGCTAAAAGTGGCGATATTGTATTGTTACATGATGGGGGAAATAATCGTAGTCAAACAGTAGCAGCGCTAGCAAAAATTTTACCTGAACTGAAAAAGCAGGGCTATCGATTTGTAACGGTTTCGGAATTGTTACGTTATAAACATTAGAAAAAATCCCAAAAGGTGAATGTTCCTTTTGGGATTTTTTGTTACTGGTTCTTTTTGCGTTTCTTATTATTTTGTCGCTCTGCAGGAGTTAAATTCTCATTTGCAAACTCTTCGTTATAACCAGCACCTTGTCCTTGTGCGGATGCAGCATTCATTCCTGAAATAGTATGATTTGCTTTTCGTTTACCCATTTTATTTCACCTCTATAATATTTTTTGTATGTTGAATGATGAGCAGTTCATAGTATGTATGAACTGTAAGTAAACCGCTAATAAAGCACTTTACTTTATGGTAATAGTATTCATAAGGAGCATGAAAGCTATTCAAATTTAGAAACATAAAGAAAACTTATGATAATCTATAAGTTTCTTATTATTTACTTATTTAGAAAGTTGTAATAAGATATTATCGTAAGGTATTGAAAAGTTTGTCTACATTTTATATTCAGACAACTTAGTCACGTTTAACAGGGGGGAAACATAATGGTCAAACATAATCCATTTCAATCACGTGCAACTTTTGAAGTAGATGGAAAAACGTATCATTATTATGATTTGAAAGCGCTTGAAAACGCAGGGGTTGGCAACGTATCTCAATTACCATATTCCGTGAAAGTTTTACTTGAATCAGTACTTCGTCAAGTAGATGGACGTGTAATTACAGAAGAGCATGTTACAAATTTAGCGAAATGGGGAACGAAAGATGTGCAAGATATCGATGTTCCATTTAAACCATCTCGTGTAATTTTACAAGATTTCACTGGTGTTCCAGCTGTTGTAGATTTGGCTTCGCTTCGTAAAGCAATGGCAGACATGGGTGGGGATCCTGATAAAATTAATCCAGAAATTACTGTAGACCTTGTAATTGACCACTCTGTACAGGTTGATAGAGCGGGTACGGCAGACGCGCTTGCATTCAACATGGACTTAGAGTTTAAACGTAATGAAGAACGTTATAAATTTTTAAGCTGGGCACAAAAATCATTTGATAACTATCGTGCAGTTCCACCAGCTACAGGTATTGTACACCAAGTAAACCTTGAATATTTAGCACCAGTCGTTCATGCTGTGAAAAATGCTGAAGGTGACTTAGTTGCATACCCAGATTCATTAGTTGGAACAGACTCACATACAACAATGATTAACGGTATCGGCGTTCTTGGATGGGGCGTTGGTGGTATTGAAGCAGAAGCAGGAATGCTAGGACAGCCTTCATACTTCCCAGTACCTGAAGTAATCGGTGTGAAATTAACTGGTACACTTCCAAGTGGTACTACAGCAACTGACGTTGCATTAAAAGTAACACAAGTATTACGTCAAAAAGGTGTAGTTGGTAAATTTGTTGAGTTCTTCGGTAATGGACTAAAGAGCATGCCTTTAGCTGACCGTGCAACAATTTCAAACATGGCACCAGAATACGGTGCAACTTGTGGATTCTTCCCAATTGACGATATTTCATTAGAATACTTACGTTTAACAGGTAGAGATGAAGAACAAATTCGCGTTGTTGAAGAATATTGTAAAGCGAACGGCTTATTCTATACAGCAGACAGCAAAGATCCAATTTACACTGATCTTGTTGAAATTGATTTAAATACAATTGAATCTAACCTTTCTGGACCAAAACGCCCACAAGATTTAATTCCACTTTCAGATATGAAAGATGCGTTCCACAAAGCTGTTGTAGCACCAGTTGGAACACAAGGACTTGGATTTAATGAGCAAGAGTTCGATAAAGAAGTGAAGGTTACATTAGAAGATAAAGAAGTAACGATGAAAACAGGTGCAATTGCAATCGCTGCAATTACAAGCTGTACAAATACATCAAACCCATACGTATTAATTGGGGCAGGACTAGTTGCGAAGAAAGCAATTGAAAAAGGGCTTGTAGTACCTGAGTACGTAAAAACATCATTAGCACCAGGATCTAAAGTTGTTACTGAGTACTTAGATAAATCAGGTTTAACAACATATTTAGATCAATTAGGTTTCCAAACAGTTGGTTACGGCTGTACGACTTGTATCGGTAACTCTGGTCCACTAGCAGAGGAATTAGAAGAAGCAATCGCAGCAAACGATTTATTAGTAACATCTGTTTTATCTGGTAACCGTAACTTTGAAGGTCGTATTCACCCGCTTGTAAAAGCAAACTATTTAGCATCACCACCACTTGTTGTGGCATATGCACTTGCAGGTACTGTTGATATTGACCTGAAAAATGATGAAATCGGTAAAGATGCAAATGGCAAAGCTGTTTACTTCAACGATATTTGGCCATCAGCTAAAGAAATTGAAGATGTAGTTCAAAACGTTGTTACATCTGAACTGTTCAAGAAAGAATATGCACAAGTATTTAACAGCAATGAGCGTTGGAATGAAATCCAAACTTCAAACGAAGCTTTATATACTTGGGATAATGATTCAACATACATTCAAAACCCACCGTTCTTTGAAGGATTATCTAAAGAGCCAGGTGAAGTTGAAACGTTATCAGGCTTACGCGTAGTTGGTAAATTTGGTGATTCTGTAACGACAGACCATATTTCACCAGCAGGTTCAATCGGTAAGCACACACCAGCTGGACGTTACTTATTAGAGAACGGCGTACAACCAGTTGACTTTAACTCTTACGGTTCTCGTCGTGGTAACCATGAAGTTATGATGCGTGGTACATTCGCGAACATTCGTATTAAAAACCAAATCGCACCAGGAACAGAAGGTGGATATACAACATATTGGCCAACTGGTGAAGTAACATCAATCTATGATGCTGCTATGAAATATAAAGAAGATGGCACAGGCCTTCTAGTTGTTGCAGGTAAAGATTACGGTATGGGAAGTTCTCGTGACTGGGCTGCTAAAGGTACAAACTTATTAGGTATTAAAGCAGTAATCGCAGAAAGCTTCGAGCGTATCCACCGTAGTAACTTAGTATTAATGGGCGTATTACCACTACAATTTAAAGATGGCGAAAGCGCTGAAACATTAGGTCTTGTTGGTAACGAGTCATTTGAAATTCAAATCGACAAAACAGTTAGACCACGCGATCTTGTAAAAGTAGTTGCAACTGATGCAGATGGCAATGAAAAACAATTTGAAGTAGTAGCTCGTTTCGATAGTGAAGTTGAAATTGACTACTACCGTCACGGTGGTATTCTGCAAATGGTTCTTCGTGAGAAAATCGAAGAGTCTAAAGTGTCGAACTAAATAATTGAAATGAACGATAAGGAAGCTAACAACTGTTAGCTTCCTTATTTTATGAAAAGGGATGAAACCATTTGGTTTCATCCCTTTCTTTTTACTATAAAAAATGGAGGAAACGTCATGAAAGAATATAAAAGAATATTGTTACCGTTACAGAAAGAAAAAATATTAGTAATAGCAGCTGTATGCAGTGGTTTTTTTGCAGCTATTTTAAATTTATCCCGTCCACTATTTATGGGGCTAATTGTAGATAACCTTATTCAACGGGAATTAAAAGGTGCGTATTTGTACATCGCATTGTTTGCGGGTAGCCGCTTTATGATGTGGATAAACAATCTTTCATTCGATTATGTAAGCTCAAAAGCAAGTCAGCGAATATTACGAGAGAAGCGTATAGATGTATTGCGCCATTTTTTTCTATTACCGTTTGAAGAGAGTGAGAAAATCAAACAAGGAGAGCTAGAAACGTTAGTCGTGTCTGATATTCCAAACTGGGTCAGATTATATGCTTCTATATTAATAGAATATATACACGCCATTGCGCAATTTATAGGTGCGTTCATAGCACTACAACATATAGATATACAGTTCATATTGTGGATAACTCCGTTTTTATTTTTAAGTGCAACGGTTCCGATGTTGTTTGGGGAAAAGGTAAGAAATATCGCAAGCATTGCTCAAAAAAATCAGTCAAGTGTCGTAGAGATGGTGTCACAGTTTGTAAAAGGAGTACAAGATTTGCGTAGTTTGCAAAAAGAAAAATGGGCCATTCGCTTATTTAAGAGAGTAACAGCACAATCGTATAAAACAGAAGTAAAGAAGACGATGATGCAACATTGCATTGGAGTAGTTGGAACGGTCATTGAAACAGGAGCATATATCGTTGTTCTCATTATAGGTGTACAAAAAATAATGAGGGGAGAAATAGAAGTTGGTTCACTCGTTGCAGTGTTAGCCACAATTGAGATGCTCTTTTTCCCTGTCCGTTATGTGGGCGATTTATTAATAATGACACAAGTTGCAGTCGCTTCGGCAAGTAGAGTTTTTTTCTTTTTAGATAAACGAGTGGCAAATAGTAATGTAGAAAGAGCGATGGGGATGATAATAACAAATGTTTCATTTCAGGAGAGTGAAGAAGAGAAATGTAGAATTAATAATATTGATTTGAAAATTAATCCTGGTGAATTCGTTATCATTGTCGGAGAAAGTGGTGCAGGAAAAACAACGCTTTTAAAATTAATGACAGGTTTGTATAAACCATCTAACGGTAGCGTTGTTTATTATGGTCAAAAGGCTCGAATGACTACAGTGTGGCAAGAACCTCGTTTTTTTCGGACGACAGTAAAAGAGAATATATATTTCGAGGAAGAGGGGGGAGAAAACGAGTTAGAAAAAAATGCTGGACTTGTAAATGTAACGCCGATTGTTAGGGGGTTACCTGAAGGAATTCAAACTGTACTACATAAAAGCGGTGAAGAGTTTTCGGGAGGAGAAAGAAAGCGTCTTGCATTATTGCGAGCAATTGTTTCAAATCCTCATCTTATTATTTTAGATGAACCGACCGCGGGATTAGATCCGAGCAATCAAGAATGTGTTTGGAATATGATAGAAGGACTAGGAAGAGAGGTCACGAGAATTGTAGCGACACATGATGTAGAAAAAGTAATACTAGCAGATCGCGTTGTCATCATGAAAGAAGGAAGTATTGTTGCGTGTGGAAGTCCTGAAAAATTAATAAATAGTCATTCATTTTGAAAGAGATGTGAATAAAGATAAGAGCAGTGCCCTTATCTTTATTCAACATCATTTATTTGATATTGGATAGATTCTGAATGATTTAGATCTACGTTAAAAATAGCAGTCGTAAGGAAAGTTGCAATTCCAAGGATTAAGAAAAGGACGAATGAGACTAGAGCGATGTAAAGACAAATACGCCCTACTTTCTTTTTTTCAAGATCGTTACTAAAGAGTGAAATGATCCATGTAATAATACCGATTGGGTATAAAAGAAAACTAAGAATATATAATGTTATTTTTTCGAATGAATTCATAAAAAATCCCCCTTTTATTGAAGTTTATATAACTACGGAAGTAAAAAGGTGAATGGGCCCATAAGAAGATAAACAACACTTTATTTGTGTTTCTAATTATATGATAAAAAGGAAAAAAATACACTTTAAATAAGAATATTCTAATTATTTAGACTGTGAATATTTCCAAACTTGTCCGTGTAAGCTAAAATAAGGTATATAGTATTTGGGTGAATATGTTAGAAGACAAACACGTTAGGGTGATATAAAATGTGGCGGAAGCTTACGATTATTGTAGTGTTACTTTGTTTAGCGGGATATGCAGCTTATGAACAGTTTGGTAAAAACGATCGGGTGGTACAAGGGGAGCAAGAACAAAGTGAAGCTGCTATGAAAGAGATGATTGCAAGTAATGGTATTGAAATAGGGAAGAGTGCGCCAGACTTTGAATTAACGAAGTTAGATGGAACGAATGTAAAGCTATCAGATTTAAAAGGAAAGAAAGTGATTTTAAACTTTTGGGCAACGTGGTGTGGACCTTGCCAACAAGAAATGCCGGATATGGAGGCTTTCTATAAAGAACATAAAGAAAACGTAGAAATTTTAGCGATAAATTATACACCTTCAGAAAAAGGTGGGGGGGTAGAAAAGGTAAGTAATTTTGCTAAGGAAAAAGGAATTACTTTTCCTATTTTATTGGACAAGAATATTGATGTGACAACAGCCTACAAAGTAATTACGATCCCAACTTCGTATTTTATAGATACAAAAGGTGTCATTCAAGATAAGTTTATTGGACCGATGACGCAAAAAGAGATGGAGAAACGGATTGCTAAATTAAAATAATAGTGAAAAGGTAGAGATGGAATATAATCATTTCTGCCTTTTCTTTTTCAAGTAGTGAAAGCTTCGTGATATGATAAAAGAAATATACGTTGAGAGATAAAGGAGTGTATTTGGAGTGGGGAATGTATCCTTACCGTTAGATTATGTTGTAATTGACTTTGAAACAACAGGATTTAACCCTTATAATGATAAAATTATTCAAGTCGCAGCAGTGAAATATCGTAATCATGAATTAGTAGATCAATTTGTTTCTTATGTGAATCCAGAGCGTCCAATTCCGGACCGCATAACGAGTTTAACAGGTATTACAAATTATCGTGTTTCAGACGCACCGACAATTGAAGAAGTACTACCTTTATTTTTAGCATTTTTACATACAAATGTAATTGTCGCTCATAATGCATCTTTTGATATGCGTTTTTTGAAAAGTAATGTAAGTATGCTTGGTTTACCGGAACCTCAAAATAAAGTGATTGATACTGTGTTTTTAGCAAAGAAATATATGAAGCACGCGCCTAATCATAAACTTGAAACGTTAAAGCGAATGCTTGGAATTCGTTTAAGTTCTCATAATGCATTTGATGATTGTATTACTTGTGCAGCTGTTTATCAAAAATGTGCATCTATTGAAGAAGGGGAAAAAAGAAAATCGAATACGGAAGTACTTGATGAAACAGCAGTATATGAGGCAGTAAAAAAGATACTTGTACGCAATAAACGTGATATCAAATGGGTTCGTTGCATGAATGTAGGAAGTTATTTAGATATAAAAGCTTTTTATCCAGTTATGAGAATAAAAGTAAAAGGGCGAAAGAAATACGTATTAACAGAGATATTAGAAGATGATGTGAAAGAAATATGTACGAGTTTAAATTGTGAACCGGCGTTAAAAAGTGAAGTTGGTAATACGAGAATTATGCTTAATAGCTTAGAGGATGTCCTGAAATTAGAAAGTTATATTTTAGGACAGTATGATTTTGTACTGCAAGCGCTAAGTGAGTATAAACAAAGTGAAATGAATGCAGATGAAAAGCTAAAAGAATATTTAAATATAATGGTATAAAAAACTCCGTGTACAAGAAGTTGTACACGGAGTTTTTTTAGGAGTACTAAAACATAAAATTTTCTTACAAATCTGATTAAAGAGTTTTTCATTTGCTCATACTATGTATAGTAAGAATGCGAAGGAGAGAGGGTGAACAGCATGAGAAGAAGTCGCCGTAAATCATTTGACGAACTTGTGAAAGAAAATAAACAACAATTATTAAGTGATCGTGATGCAATCGATCGCATTGAAGAGCGTATTGAAAAACGTTATGAAATGCAACTTTTTAAGCAAGCTGAATAATTCTTAACACTAGTACGATACTAGTGTTAAGGAGGCGATAGTAATGGGTAATCCGAAAAAGAATTCAAAAGACTTTGCACCGAATCATATTGGAACACAATCAAAAAAAGCTGGTGGCAATAAAGGAAAGCAGATGCAAGACCAAACGGGCAAACAACCGATTGTTGATAACGGTTAAAAAGGGAGAATATTATCATTCTTCTTTTTGTGACGGGTTTTTAATAGTAAAAAAGGGCTGACTTATGTCAGCCCTTTTTTGTAATCGTAAAGTTTTCAACGAGTAAACGCCAATTTTGCGGGAATGGTAAACCTATCTTCCAGTAGCTAATACCGCCTATACCTTGTTCTTTCATTAAATTAAACTTACTTTGAACAGAACGTGAATCTTCAAACCAAACTTCGTGTTGCACACCATTTTCATCGAAATAATTAAAATGAGGAGCTTGAGCAGTGAAGTCATAGCGAATAGGAACATTGTATTTACGAGCTAGTGCAACAGCTGCAATAGAGCTAATTGCTTTTGCCGGTGGATTTCCTTCTTTAAATGGAAGTTTCCAATCGAAACCATATAAATTTTGCCCCATCATAATTTTTTGTGGGGGCATTTGAGATTTTGCATATTGAAGTACTTCTTTTACAGGGCCGATAGGAGAAATCGCCATCGGTGGCCCACCTTGCCATCCCCAGTCATATGTCATAATGACGACGAAATCAACAATTTGTCCTTGTGCTTTATAATCGTGAGCTTCGAAAAATTTTCCCTTTTGATTTGAACTTGTTTTCGGTACAAGCGTTGTGCTTAGCGTGTATCCATTAGGTAATCGTGTTTTTACATTTCGTAAAAAACGATTATACGCTTCGCGATCTTCAGGTGCCACACTCTCGAAATCAAAATGAATGTCTCGCATACCGTACTTCTCAGCAGTTTGCAAAATGTTTGTAATAAATTTGTTTTGGATTGTTGCGTCCCGTAAAATAACTGATGTCAGATCGGCACTGAAATTTCCATTTTCAATATTTGTAATAACAAGCATAGGGATAGTGTTGCCTTGCGTTGCAATATTAGCGATTTTAGCTGTTTCGGTTGGTTCTTTTAATGTACCATCTCTTTTGGCTTCAAAACTAAAGTAGGCTAAATACGTTAAAAATGGGTTGATAGCACGTGTAGCATTAACTAAACTTTCTTTGATGGGTATTGTTGAAGGTTGTAAATAAGCGATGGATTCTACCGCTCGTTTTGTCCCTTTCGGTATATATAATTGCTGTCCAACATGGAGAATGGATTTTAAAGATAAGTTATTCACTTTAGCTAAACTAGCGAGAGGAACGTTATATGTCTGAGAGATTCGATATAGGCTATCGCCAGGCTGCACATAATAATTATTCCCTTTCGTATTAACGATCAGTGCCTGACCAACGACGAGTGTTTCAGCTGGATTTAATCCATTGTCTTTTACTATCTCGTCAGGTGTTGATCCATACTTTGATGCCAAGCTAAATACGCTATCACCGCTACGAACAGTTACAATTTGAATCATATGCTTGCTCCTTTCGGTAAAAGATTCACTGTTTTTATTTTATTTTTGATGTCACTGTATTATGATTAAATGTATGCAAGGTAGCAGAAGTGAAAGAAGGCGAATACATATGTTTGTAGCAGAACATGAAGTTGAAATCCGTTATGCGGAAACAGATCAAATGGGTGTTGTTTACCATTCAAACTATTTGGTGTGGCTTGAACTAGGTCGCACGAAACTTATACAAGATTTAGGATTTTCATATGTTGAAATGGAGAAAGAGGGAATTATTTCTCCTGTGTTAGATTTGCAAATTTCATATCGTAAAGCGATGCGTTACGGTGAAAAAGCAATTGTGAAAACGTGGGTGGACACTGTGAGCCCGCTTCGCGTTGTATATGGTTATGAAATATATAATGGTGAAGGTGAACTTTGTATTACTGCAAGTACGACAAATATTTGTGCGAAAAAAGAAGGTTTCAGGCCTGTATCATTTAAAAAGTTATATCCAGAGTGGTATGCGAAATATGAGGAAATTAAGAAAAAATAAAAAAGCGTGGCAGATGCCACGTTTTTTTTATTTTTCATAATTAAATTGCGGGAAATCATCACCGTCGTTAAATGTAACAGATAAATTATGTCCATCGAAGAACCACTCATCATCGCCTTCAATAAAGAAGTTAATACCTTCTTCTTGAGTTTGCACAGCAGGATGTGCAGGATCATCTTTACGAATACCTAAAGAAAGTCCTTTTTGCACAGTACTGCAACCGCCGTATTGTACGAAAAGGCGAAGTGTTTCACCCGATTGTAAGTTTAATTCGTTTTTATACCATTGTGCTGCTTCTTTTGTTACGGAAAGATTCATGTATAGTTCCTCCAAATTATGTTGCTTTTTCTTTAGTATAAAAAATAACGCAAAAAGACGCTATTAATATGCTTCACGTTTTCTTTTTGCGTTATGTGGGTTACGATCTTATTTTTGCTTTTTTGAAAAGTTTGCTTTCGGTTCAGTTTTATTTATAATTCGTCCAATATTTGCACGGTGTTTATAAATAACCATACCTGCTAATAAACACATCGCAATAATGAAGATTTTATCCCCGCTAACAATTGATGCGATAACGGCAACGACAGCTGTTACCATAGAAGAAAGTGATACGTATCTTGTTGTAAATAAAAGGCTAAAAAAGACAACAGCTAATATTGCAAAAACAACTGGTGAGTAGCATAAAAGCACGCCAGCAGAAGTTGCAACTGCTTTACCACCACGGAATTTCGCGAAAATCGGATACACATGTCCAAGGACAGCTGCTAATCCGAACCATAGTGGATGAACTTCTAACCCGAAAATAATCGGTAGACTCGTTGCTAATGTACCTTTTAAAATGTCAGCAATTGTAACGATAAAACCTGCTTTTTTCCCTAGTGTGCGGAATGTATTTGTCCCGCCCAAATTACCGCTTCCATGCTCACGAATGTCAATTCCATAACCAATCTTTCCAACGACTAGTGCAAATGGGATCGAGCCAAGTAAGTAGGCAACGATAAATAAAAGATATGTAGTAACCATAAGTTCAGTCTCCTTTATTCAAATGTGTTGATAAAGGGTAAAAAGAGTTTTTCCCGTATATTGTACCATACATTTGTAAAGAGCACATTTCTTTTTTGTAAATGAAAAATTCATTATTTCGTGAAAAAAATTTCACAGGAATGTTACATTTCTCGCAGAAACAATATGACTATATGTAGTAACATTTTAATCAAAAGACAACAACATATTGGTGGAGGGTTATGAATGTTACAAAAAAATACACGTGGAGAAGAATTAATGAGAGTGTTTGAGACAATTGTCCACGGCAATGAACAAGATTTAATGCAAGAAAATGCAAATGTAGATGGCCGCTCTCCGATGGGAGTAATGGGAACGTTCGCATCTGAGAGTGCGAAATATTATGCAGTTGAAAATTTATTGTCAGATCAAGTGAAAAAAGCGATAAATCAAAATATATTATATCCACATGACTTAGATTTTTATGCGACTGGGACAACGACTTGTTCGCAAATTCCATTAGCACAAATGCTTGCTAACGGTTTTCATACAGGACATGGCCATATGAGACAACCGCAAGACATAAAAAGTGCATTGGCTCTTTCGTCTATTATTTTTCAGGCGAATCAAAATATGCAGCACGGTGGTCAATCGTTTGCACTCTTTGATGTTGATTTAGCTCCATATGTGAGAAAAACAGTAGAGCGACATAAGAAACGATTACAGACATATCCACTTACGAAAGAACAAATAGAAGAATTTGCGTGGAAAGAAACAGAAAATGATACGTATCAGGCTTGTGAAGCTTTCATTCATAATTCAAATAGTATGCATAGTCGGGGCGGGGGGCAAGTACCGTTTATTTCTATTAATTATGGAACAGACACGTCTAAAGAGGGACGATTATTAGTTAGACAGCTTTTAAAAGCGACACAAGCTGGTCTTGGTAAAGGGGAAACACCAATTTTTCCTATTCAAATTTTTAAAATGAAAAAAGGTGTGAACTTTGAAGGAAATGATCCGAACTATGATTTATTTGAATTAGCGTTAGAGACAACGGCTGAACGATTATTCCCTAACTTTTCATTTTTAGATGCGCCATTTAATGCAGTACATTATGATGGACGACCGGAAAGTGAAGTATGTTACATGGGATGCCGTACTCGTGTTATGTCTAACATACATGGAGAAGAAACAGGGATTGGAAGAGGGAATTTATCATTTACATCTATTAATTTAGTGAAATTAGCGTTAATTAGTGGTTCAAAAGAAGCGTTTTTTGAAGCGTTAAATTATTACTTAGATTTAGGAATTAAGCAATTATTAGAGCGATTTGAGTACCAATGTACGAAGCGAGCGAGAGATTTTCGATTTTTATATTCACAAGGTGTATGGCGCGGAGGAGAAAAGTTACAGCCTGAAGATTCTGTAGCATCCATTTTAAGGCAAGGGACGTTAAGTCTTGGTTTTATCGGTCTTGCGGAGTGTTTAGTAGCTTTAACAGGAAAGCATCATGGAGAAGATGAAGAATCATGGAAACTCGGGTATGAAATCATTTCCTTTATGAGAGATAGAATGGATAAAGCGACAGAAGAACATGAACTGAATTTCTCAGTAATTGCAACTCCAGCAGAAGGGCTATCAGGGAAGTTTGTGAAAAAAGATAGGGAAGAATTTGGTGTGATTAGCGGTATAACGAACCATAATTATTATACGAATTCGTTCCATATCCCAGTTTACTATAACATGCAAGCGATAAATAAAATTCGTTTAGAAGGACCTTTCCATGCCCTATGTAACGGGGGGCATATTACGTATATTGAACTAGACGGAGCAGCTATGCATAACAAAAAGGCGTTAAAACAAATTGTGCAAGCGATGGCAGAGAATGGTGTTGGATACGGTTCAATTAATCATCCTGTTGACCGTTGTAAGTGCTGCAATTATCACGGAGTTATTGGAAATGAATGTCCAAGCTGCGGAAATGAAGATGAGACCAATATAGAAAGAATTCGCCGCATAACAGGTTATCTTGTAGGAGATATGTCGAAGTGGAATAGTGCGAAACGTAGTGAAGAGATGGATCGGGTGAAACATAAATGAAAGTGATGAACATCATTCATGATAGTGTAGTAGATGGAGAAGGATTGCGGACAGTCGTGTTTTTTGCGGGCTGTCCGCATCGTTGTTTCGGTTGCCATAATCCGAAATCGTGGAATATTTGTAATGGAACTGAAATGACAGTAGCAGAAATTATGGAAGAGATTGCAAGTAATCCATTAACTGATGTAACATTTTCAGGTGGAGATCCATTTTTCCAAGCTGATGAAGTGAAAAAAGTAGCAAAAGCTGTGAAAGATTTGAAAAAAAATCTATGGATGTATACAGGTTATACGTTAGAAGAGATACAGAGTTCTCAAAATAATGATATGATAGAGTTGTTACATTATGGGGATGTTTTAGTCGATGGAAGATTTGAAATCGAGAAAAAAGATTTAACACTTCCATTTCGCGGAAGCTCCAATCAACGTATTATTCGATTGAAAGAGTAAAAAGGCGGGATAGATTATATGAATAAAACAGTATTACTTGTTGAAGATGAAAGAAGATTACGTGAAATCGTTAGTGATTATTTTCGTAATGAAGGCTTTGAAGTAATCGAAGCAGAAGACGGAAAAAAAGCGTTAGAATTATTCGCAGAGCATGAAATTGATTTAATTATGTTAGATATTATGTTACCAGAAATAGATGGATGGTCTGTTTGTAGACGAATTAGAAAAGAATCAGCAGTGCCAATTATTATGCTAACAGCACGTTCGGATGAGGATGATACATTACTAGGGTTCGAATTAGGTGCAGATGAGTATGTAACGAAACCTTTCAGCCCGAAAGTGTTAGTAGCTCGCGCGAAGACGTTATTGAAACGTGCGGATGGCGTGGTAGGAGTAGCAGAAGAAAATGCTATGTCTTTGGCTGGAATAGAAGTGAATCGTCTATCTAGAACTGTTTTAGTAGATGGAGAAGAAATTATATTGACACATAAAGAATTTGAACTTCTCGTTTATTTAATGGAGAACAAAGGAATTGTGTTGTCACGACAACATTTATTAGATCAGTTATGGGGATATGACTATTACGGCGATGACCGAACGGTTGATACTCATATTAAAAAGCTAAGAAATAAGCTAGGAGATAAAGCGAAGCATATCGGTACTGTTATTCGAGTGGGTTATAAGTTTGAAGAATAATTGTAACGGATTGTGTACTTTAGCCTAGGGAAATGTCGATTTTATGTCCTCTTTGGCAGGTAGAATGTACAAAAAATACATTTTTTGTCTACAATGTTAGATGAGAGTATTTTTTTAATTGGATTTCACGATGAGTTCACAAGAAGGACACAAAGCGTGACTATACTGAAAATACGAATTCACCAGAGAGGGGAAATAAAACATGGGATATTACGACGGACCAAATTTAAATGAAGAGCATAGTGAAACGAGAGAAGTGAGAAAATCAGGTAGTAAAAAAGGTTATTTTTTCACAGGTTTAGTCGGAGCTGTAGTTGGGGCTGTTTCAATTAGTTTTGCGGCACCATATATGCCATGGGCTCAAAATAATGGAGCGACTGTATCATCATTTAGTTCGGATTCAAAAGTTGAAGGTACTGTAGTTCCTGTTGTCAATAAAGCAAAAAATGAAACTGATTTACCTGGTATGATTGAAGGTGCGAAAGATGTTGTTGTAGGTGTTATTAATATGCAACAAAGCATTGATCCATTTGCAATGCAACCGACAGGTCAAGAACAACAAGCTGGTTCAGGATCAGGTGTTATTTATAAAAAAGCAGGAAATAAAGCATATATTGTAACGAACAACCATGTAGTAGATGGTGCAAATAAACTTGCTGTAAAATTAAGTGATGGTAAAAAGGTAGATGCAAAACTAGTAGGGAAAGATCCTTGGTTAGATTTAGCTGTTGTTGAAATTGACGGTGCTAATGTAAATAAAGTTGCTACTTTAGGTGATTCTAGTAAAATCCGTGCGGGTGAAAAAGCAATTGCAATCGGTAACCCACTAGGGTTTGATGGAAGTGTAACGGAAGGTATTATTAGTAGTAAAGAACGTGAAATTCCAGTTGATATTGATGGGGATAAACGGGCAGATTGGAATGCTCAAGTTATTCAAACAGATGCAGCGATTAACCCTGGTAATAGTGGTGGTGCATTATTTAACCAAAACGGTGAAATAATTGGGATTAATTCAAGTAAAATTGCACAACAAGAAGTTGAAGGGATTGGATTTGCTATTCCAATTAATATCGCAAAACCAGTTATTGAATCACTTGAAAAAGACGGAGTAGTGAAACGTCCAGCTCTTGGAGTAGGTGTCGTTTCATTAGAAGATGTGCAAGCTTATGCGGTAAATCAATTGAAGGTACCGAAAGAAGTAACAAATGGCGTTGTATTAGGTAAAATTTATCCAATATCACCTGCAGAAAAAGCTGGTTTAGAGCAATATGATATTGTAGTAGCATTAGATAATCAAAAAGTAGAAAATTCACTTCAATTCCGTAAATATTTATATGAAAAGAAAAAAGTAGGCGAGAAAGTAGAAGTTACATTCTATCGTAACGGTCAAAAAATGACGAAAACAGCTACTTTAGCAGATAACTCAGCTACAAAGAATCAATAATCGGAATAAAAGAAAGTCTCTTTCATATTGAAAGAGACTTTCTTTATCGGCTATACTAAAGGAATAGGAGGGATAAATTATGACAATTGAAAACCCAACTCGTACGGAAATTGGTGAAGTATTAAAGAAAAGCAAAACGATTGCAGTTGTTGGATTATCGGATAAGCCAGAGCGTACATCGTATATGGTTTCAAAAGCAATGCAAGATGCTGGGTATCGCATTATTCCAGTAAACCCAACAGTAGATGAGGTGCTTGGAGAAAAGGCAGTTGCTTCACTAAAGGATATTAAGGAACATGTTGACATTGTAAATGTATTTCGCCGTTCAGAATTTTTAATGGATGTTGCAAAAGAATTTGTAGAGATTGATGCAGATGTTTTTTGGGCACAATTAGGAGTACAAGATGAAGATACATACAAACTTTTAAAAGAAAAAGACTATACTGTAATAATGGATCGTTGTATAAAAGTAGAACATGCGATGACAAAATAGTATAGAGTCTAAGGTAGAAAGATTGATTCAGCCCTCATGATAGGTAGGGCCGATGAACGAGGTGTTCATCATGAGATTTTTTAAAGGCTGTTTTTGGGGATTGTTACTTGTAATCCCGTTTTGGATATTGATCATTTGGATCATAATAAAGGTTTGGAATGTGTAATCTTGGCATACATATCCATTTCTCGTTGACAAACGATTATTTTTCTGAAATAGTAGCCTAGAGGAATCCTTGTGAAAAAACAAGGATTTTTCTATTGAAAATGGTATATAAAAGAGATAAGATAACTTGCCAAAACTATAGTCGAGGCGTTATTCTATAATAGAAACATATGTTCTGATTTTGGATTAGGAAAGGGGCAAGGAGTTTGGCGAAGCATCAGTTCCAATATAATGAAGATGCGATTCAAGTGTTAGAAGGACTTGAAGCCGTTCGAAAACGCCCGGGTATGTATATCGGGAGCACGGACAGCCGTGGATTGCATCATTTAGTATACGAAATAGTAGATAACTCCGTTGATGAAGCGTTAGCGGGATTTGGCGACGAAATTTCTGTCGTAATACATAAAGATAATAGTATTAGCGTTATAGATAAAGGGCGAGGAATGCCTACGGGAATGCATAAGCTTGGAAAACCTACACCAGAAGTTATTTTAACTGTACTTCATGCCGGTGGTAAGTTTGGTCAAGGTGGTTACAAAACGAGTGGTGGTTTACACGGTGTTGGGGCATCAGTTGTAAACGCCTTGTCTGAATGGTTAGTCGTAACGATTAAGCGTGACGGAAATATTTATGAACAACGCTTTGAAAATGGTGGTATTCCCGTAACGACGCTTGAGAAAATCGGAAAGACGAAAGAATCTGGTACGACAATGCATTTCAAACCAGATACAACGATTTTTAGTACAACAAATTACAATTATGAAACATTATGTGAAAGATTACGTGAATCAGCATTCTTATTAAAAGGAATGAAGATTTCAATTAAAGACGAACGAAATGATTTAGAGGATGTATTCCATTATGAAACAGGAATTGAAGCTTTCGTTTCCTATTTAAACGAAGAAAAAGATTCAATCCATCCAGTTGTATATTTCACTGGTGAACAAAATGGCATTGAGGCAGAGCTAGCATTTCAATTTAACGATGGTTACTCAGAAAATATTCTTTCGTTTGTAAATAATGTACGTACAAAAGACGGTGGAACACACGAAGCTGGGTTTAAAACAGCAATGACACGTGTGTTCAATGAGTATGCGCGTAAAGTTTCACTATTAAAAGAAAAAGATAAAAACTTAGAGGGTACAGATATTCGTGAAGGTGTAGCGGCTATTGTTTCTGTACGTGTACCGGAAGAAGTACTTCAGTTTGAAGGGCAAACGAAGGGTAAACTAGGTACAAGTGAAGCTCGTTCTTCAATTGATGCCATTGTATCAGAGCATTTAGCCTACTTTTTAGAAGAAAATCCGGATGTAGCTACACTTCTTGTGAGAAAAGCAGTGAAAGCAGCGCAAGCGCGTGAGGCTGCTCGTAAAGCGAGAGAAGAAGCTCGTAGTGGTAAGAAGAAGAAAAAATCAGAAGGTACATTAAGTGGTAAGTTAACACCTGCACAATCACGTAACCCGCAGAAAAATGAACTGTACTTAGTAGAGGGTGACTCTGCCGGTGGTTCTGCGAAACAAGGACGAGACCGTCGTTTCCAAGCGGTATTGCCATTACGTGGTAAAGTAATTAATACAGAAAAAGCAAAGCTTGCTGATATCTTTAAAAATGAAGAGATTAATACAATCATTTATGCAATTGGCGGCGGCGTAGGAAATGAATTCGATGTTGAAGATATTAACTACGATAAAGTTGTCATTATGACCGATGCTGATACAGATGGAGCTCATATTCAAGTATTGTTACTAACGTTCTTCTACAGATATATGAAGCCACTTATCGAAGCTGGTAAAGTATTTATCGCACTTCCACCTTTATATAAAGTAAGTAAAGGAAAAGGTAAGAGTGAAGTAATTGAATATGCATGGTCAGATGAAGAATTAGACGGTGTAACGAAAAAAGTTGGAAAAGGCTATATGTTACAGCGTTATAAAGGACTTGGTGAAATGAATGCAGATCAATTATGGGAAACGACTATGAATCCTGAAACGCGCACATTAATTCGCGTGAAAATTGATGATGCAGCAAGAGCAGAACGCCGCGTTACAACGTTAATGGGTGATAAAGTAGAACCGCGTCGTAAATGGATTGAGCGTAATGTACAGTTTGGTATGCAAGAAGAAGGAAATATTTTAGAAAATGAAATGATAATGGAGACGGAGGTGGAATAACATGCAAGCAGAGAAGTTTCATGACCTCCCGCTTGAAGACGTGTTAGGTGACCGCTTTGCACGTTATAGTAAATATATAATTCAAGACCGAGCGCTTCCAGATGCGCGTGATGGCTTAAAGCCGGTACAAAGACGTATATTATATTCTATGTATGTAGAAGGTAATGTACATGATAAAGCGTTTCGTAAATCAGCCAAAACAGTAGGTAACGTTATCGGTAATTATCATCCGCATGGAGATTCCTCTGTATATGAGGCGATGGTACGTTTAAGTCAAACTTGGAAAGTACGTAATGTTTTAGTTGAAATGCATGGTAATAATGGTAGTGTTGACGGGGATCCAGCAGCAGCAATGCGTTATACGGAAGCTCGTTTATCACCTATCGCATCTGAATTATTACGTGATCTTGATAAAGAGACAGTTGAATTCGTGTCTAACTTTGATGATACGAGTGAAGAACCGGTTGTATTACCAGCAGCATTCCCGAACTTATTAGTGAACGGATCTACAGGGATTTCCGCTGGCTATGCAACAGAAATCCCTCCGCATCATCTTGGAGAAGTTATTGATGCGACAATGATGCGTATTGATAAACCGAATAGTACTGTTGATGATTTATTAACAGTTATGAAAGGGCCAGATTTCCCAACAGGTGGTATTATTCAAGGGATTGATGGTATTAAAAAGGCGTATGAAACAGGTAAAGGTAAAATTATTATTCGCGGAAAAGCAGAAGTTGAAACGGTTCGTGGTGGGAAACAGCAAATCGTAATTACTGAAATTCCTTACGAAGTGAATAAAGCAAACCTGGTTAAGAAAATGGATGAATTGCGTCTAGATAAAAAATTAGATGGCATTGCTGAAGTGCGTGATGAGACAGATCGTACAGGTCTCCGCATTGTTGTAGAGTTAAAAAAAGAAGCAAATGCAGAAGGTATTTTAAATTATTTATATAAAAATACAGATTTACAAATTCCATACAACTTTAATATGGTTGCGATTAATAACCGTCGTCCAACGCTTATGACATTACCAAAAATTTTAGATGCATATATTGGGCATCAAAAAGAAGTCGTTACGAGACGTTCACAATATGAATTGCGAAAAGCAGAAAATCGTCAACATATTGTAGAAGGTTTAAAGAAAGCATTATCAATTTTAGACCAAGTAATTGAAACGATTCGAGCTTCAAAAGATAAGCGTAATGCAAAAGATAATTTAAGTGCGAAATTTGGTTTTACAGAAGCGCAAGCGGAAGCAATTGTATCTCTGCAATTATATCGTTTAACGAATACAGATATTACAGCACTACAACAAGAGGCCGATGAGCTTAATAAGAAAATAATAGAACTACAGTCGATTTTACAAAGTGAAAAAAGATTACTTCAAGTAATTAAAACAGATTTAAAGAGAGTCAAGAAAACATATAGTGATGATCGACGTGCTATTATTGAAGACCAAATCGAGGAAATTAAAATTGATGTGGAAGTAATGATCCCACAAGAAGATGTCATCGTTACTGTAACGAAAGAGGGGTATGTGAAACGTACTGGATGGCGTTCACATAATGCCTCAAATGGCAAAGACTTCGGTATGAAAGAGGGTGACATCTTACTTGAACGATTCGATACGAATACGACAGAGACAGTCCTCTTATTTACGAATAAAGGCAACTATATATATCTGCCAGTATATGAAATGCCAGATATTCGTTGGAAAGATTTAGGTCAGCACGTTGCTAATATCGTTTCACTCGATCGGGATGAAACCATTATTTGGGCAACTGTCGTACCGAATTTTGAGGAAGAAAAGCGATTTATCGTATTTGTAACAAAGAATGGCATGATTAAGAAGACAGAATTAAATCTATATAAAGTACAGCGCTATTCAAGGGCGTTTGTTGCTGTAAACTTGAAAAAAGATGATGAAGTTGTCGATATATTTGCGACAGATGGAACGAGTGATATCGTTCTTGCTACACACGGTGCATATGCACTTATTTTCCATGAAGATGAAGTAAGTCCAGTCGGTGTAAGAGCCGCTGGTGTGAAAGCAATTAATTTAAAAGAAGATGACTATGTTGCTTCTGGTAAACCATTAAATGGTGACAAAGATCAACTTATTCTCGTAACGCAGCGCGGTGCTGTAAAACGCCTAAAAGCATCAGAAATTGAGAAATCAACGAGGGCGAAGCGAGGTCTTGTTATTTTCAAAGAGTTAAAACGTAATCCATACCGCATTGTCGGTATTGAAATTGTTCGAGACGATGAACTAGTTTACATGAAGACAGAGAAACACATTGTAGAAGAAATTGATCCGAAAGCGTATCGAAATAAAGACAGGTATAGTAACGGTAGCTTAGTGCTAGATGTTAACGATACTGGTGAAGTTATTGAAACGTGGACGAAAAAACGACCGGAATAAAAAAAGCATCTTGCCATAAATAATGGCAAGATGCTTTTTTCTAGGCAATTTATTATGTAAATAATAATAATCTTGCTATAATAACTGAATGAAATCGTTCTCATAAAGTGAAACTTTAATCAGTGGGGGTCTTACTACCCACAAATAGCGGGACAACTGGAGGAGCAACATGAAAAAAATAGGTGTAGGGATTGTAGGGTTTGGATTTTCTAGTACAACATTTCACATCCCATTATTACAAACGATAGAAGAATACGATATTCGTGCTGTATTATCATCAAAAGAAGAGGTAGTAAAAGAAACATTACCGAATGCTAACGTCGTTAGTACAATTGATGAATTGGTGAAGCGAGCTGATATTGACTTAGTTGTCATTACTTCACCAAATACAACTCATTTTCCATATGTAAAAGAAGCAATATTAAACGGAAAGCATGTTGTTGTGGAAAAGCCATTTGTTGTTTCAATTGAAGAAGGTGAAGAGCTTATTTCATTAGCAGAGCAGCATAATGTGGTATTAAGTGTATATCATAATCGTCGTTTTGATAATGATTTCTTAACGATTAAGAAATTATTAGAAGAAAATAGAATAGGGAATCTATACGCATATGAAGCGCATTTTGATCGTTTCCGTCCACATGTACGTGATCGCTGGAGAGAAAAGAACTTACCAGGATCAGGAATATTATATGATCTAGGGTCGCATTTAATTGACCAAGCATTATCATTATTTGGGAAACCAAATGCGATAAGTGCAGATGTAATCAAACAACGACCAGATGCACAAATTGATGATTACTTCCATGTTGTACTTCACTACGGAGTAAAGCGTATCATTTTACATAGTAGCAGTTATGTAAAACAAGCAGGTCCACACTTTACACTGCATGGAGATAAAGGTTCTATCGTGAAATACGGTATGGATTCACAAGAAGAACAATTAAAAAATGGAATGAAGCCAGGCGATAACGGTTATGGAGTAGACATTGAAGAGAATTTTGCTACTCTAGAAACAAAAGAAGAGTTCGTACGTATTCCAACAGAAGTCGGCTGTTATGACATGTACTATAAAGGTGTAAGAGATAGCATTGTAAATGGTGAGAAACCACCTGTAACAGCGCAAGAAGGTTTAGAAGTAATTAAGCTGATTCAATTAGCGGTTGAAAGTAGTGAAACGGGTAGAGTCATCACTGTAAAATAAAAAAGACACGAATTTCGTGTCTTTTTTATTAGGAATATGTGAATATCGCTAATTATTTAGTTTAAGCGTTTATCGTACATTAACTGAATTTGTATGCCGTAAGGATCTTCAATAATCCCATATGCTTCACTAAATATATTTTTTTTCAGCGGAGAGATTATTTTCACATGCTTATCGGAAATTAAATTATTATAAAATCTTTGTATTTCTTCTAAATTAGCGCTTTGAATGCAAAGTGACATATTATTTCCGACGTTATAACGTTCAGTAGGATTCATTGTATCTTCTGCTATCATTAGCTTTGTATTCCCAATTTGTAAAACAGAGTGAGCAATATGATCTTTATTTTCACTTGTAATTTTAAAAGAACGATCTCTTTTGGCTAGTTCTCCATACGTAACAATCATTAACTGCTTAGTTTCTAAATTGCGTGTATAAAAATTAATTGCCTCCTTTGCATGCCCATTCATTGAAAGAAAAATAGCTATTTCTAATGTCATAAATATATAACTCCTTTATTAGTTAATAATTATAATATAGACTAAAAAGGTTTCAATACATGACACCTTTCGGGAGGGAAATATGAAAAAAACGGAACGAATTAATGATATGCTTATTTTCTTAAATAATAAAAGATATTTTAATTTAAAGGATTTAATGGTTAGATATGCTATTTCTAAAAGTACAGCTTTACGAGATATTCAATCATTGGAAGAAATAGGTGTACCAATATATTCTGAACTAGGTAGAAATGGAAGTTACAAAATTATAGAAAATAGTGTGTTATCGCCAATTTATTTTAGTGTGGATGAAATGTATGCGTTATACTTTTCGATTCTTACATTAAATGGATACAAGACGAAACCATTTAATATAGAAAGTATTGCACTTGAAAATAAATTTAAACATGTATTACCTGATAATGTGAGTAAAAATATTTCAATTATGGAACGAACGCTTTCTTTTGAAGTAACAAATCATAGTAATTTTAGTCCGTTCTTAAAAGAAATTTTACAGGGGATTTTTGCTGAGCGAGTTTATCATTTAACATATTTAAAAAGAGACGAGGAGAAAGCATTGGTTGCCCAATTTATTCGAATCGAATCTAAATTTGGCCAGTGGTATGCTAAAATCTTTAATTTTGAGACAAATCACGTTCAAATAATTAGATGTGATAAAATTCTTTCTATTGAGGAAACAAGCAATACGAATCCAAAAAATCTTGAAGAGTTGTTAAGTTATCTTACTAATTTTCATAGAAAGCCTGATGCAATTGATTTTCGTGTCATTGTTAATCAAAAAGGAAAAGACATTTTTGATAAAGAGAATTATCCTTCTATGAAGATACAAAAAGAAAATGAAAATTATAGTATAACAGGCTATTTTAACAAGCAAGAAGTTGAGTTTATTGCAAGTTACTTTCTGAATTTCGGTGAAACAATTATCTCAATTCAGCCAGTTATGCTAAAAGAGTTAATCTATAATAAAGTATTATCTATAAAGCAGCATTTAACTTCTTTAAGATAAAGTTAGTTTTAATCATTTTTTTGACATGAAAAAGCCCTTGAGATTTAAATATCTAAAGGGCTTTTTTTGTGATGGTATTTGTTCTTTAGGAACATTATTGTTTTGGGACGGACAGTCCATAGAAGAACATCGTAACGATATCTTGTATATGTTTTTCGCGATCTCCTTCAAGAAGCTGTGCTCCAAAATCATCACCTAATTTAGTGAACATTTGAATGTATAGCAACATCATTTCTTTAGTAAGGTGAGGATTAATTTCATTTTTTTGCTGTGCTTGTTCTAATATTTCTAAATACCAAGGCAGGATTTTTTCGTTTTGATAACTATAAATAAAATCTCTGAGCTCTTCATCTCTTTGCATCATTTGTAGTAACATATCCGGCTGAAATAACCCACCAGTATTCATTTTTCTTACAATCATTTTTTGCATCATATCATGAAAAGGTAATTTTTCCACTGCAAGATCTTTATAATATTGAAATTCAGATATAATAAATTCTTGTATAAGCTCTCGAAATAACGCATCTTTACTTCCGAAATGATTATAAATGGTAACTTGAGAAACGTTTGCTTTTTTTGCAATATGCTCTATTTTAACTTCATTAAATCCACGTTCTGAAAATAATAGGAAAGCTGCTTCTTTAATGGCACGTTTTTTCTTTTCTTTCACTTTTTCAAAGCCGTTCAATGCGATCACCTCAATTAAAATATACAAGAAAAAATAATGGAAAACAATAATTTTGAAATATAGACATATAAATATTTCAAAAAGTTGTTGCGAATATGAAAGATGAGGAGTACAATAATTTTGAAATATCACATATTAAATATTTCAAAAAATGAGGTGGAATTATGATTTCAGTTCAAAATGTCACAAAACAGTTTTCAAATGGAAAAGGTTTGTTTCATATTACATTTGATGTAAAAGAAGGGGAAGTATTCGGTTACTTAGGACCAAATGGCGCTGGTAAATCCACAACGATTCGTAATTTAATGGGATTTATAAAACCGACAGACGGTAAAGCGACAATTTTTGGATTAGATTGTTGGAATGAAGCAGCGAAAATTCAAAGAGAAGTTGGCTATTTACCAGGAGAAATCTCTTTTATTGAAGGAATGAACGGATTAGAATTTTTAAAGTTAATGCAAGGAATGCGTGGGCTAAAGGATACGAAAAGACGAGATGAATTAATAGAACGTCTTCAATTTGATGTGAAAACACCGATTCGAAAAATGTCTAAAGGAATGAAGCAAAAAGTAGGGATTGTTGCTGCTTTTATGCATGATCCAGAAGTGTTAATTTTAGATGAACCAACATCAGGACTCGATCCACTTATGCAGCAAGTGTTTATAGATTTAATATTAGAAGAAAAGCAAAGAGGGAAAACAATCCTTATGTCATCGCACATTTTTACTGAGATTGAGAGAACTTGTGACAGAGTGGCTATAATTAAAGATGGTCGCCTTGTAACGGTTGAAAATATTCATGATTTACAAAGCTTGAGACGACAGGTAATAGATGTAACCGTATCATCGCAAGAAGAGATTGAATCTCTTACACAATGTAATTTGCAATTTGAAGCGGTGAAAGGTAGAGAAGCATCGATTATTGTGCAAGGAAACTATCAAACTGTTTTACAAACACTTTCAAACTATAATGTAACGGCGCTTCAAACGAGAGCAATGGATTTAGAACATTTATTTATGCATTATTACGATAAGAAAGAAGGGGTAAAGCATGAATAAGCAATTGTTTTTAGCTAGTTTGAAAGAAACGCAAAAAAGTATTTTGAGCTATGCAACTGGTGCAGCTCTTTATTTATGGTTATTAATTTGGATATTCCCCTCAATGGTGTCAGCGAAAGGGTTAAATGAATTAATAAGTGCTATGCCTGATAGTGTGAAAAAAATTGTTGGCATGGAAAGTCCGATTCAAAACGTAATGGATTTTTTAGCTGGCGAATATTATAGTCTATTGTTTATTATTATTTTAACGATTTTTTGCGTAACAGTTGCAACGCATTTAATTGCTCGTCATGTTGATAAAGGAGCAATGGCATACTTGCTAGCAACACCTGTATCTAGAGTGCAAATTGCAATTACACAAGCGTCTATTCTCATATTGGGACTACTGATTATTGTAGCTGTTACGTATGTAGCGGGTATAGTAGGTGCAGAGTGGTTTTTACAAGATAATAACTTAAATAAAGAATTATTCCTGAAGATAAACGTAGTCGGAGGGCTCATATTTTTAGTCGTTAGTGCTTATTCATTTTTCTTTTCTTGCATATGTAATGATGAGAGAAAGGCACTTAGCTACTCAGCGAGT
This sequence comes from Bacillus thuringiensis, assembly GCF_001455345.1. Taxonomy (GTDB): domain Bacteria; phylum Bacillota; class Bacilli; order Bacillales; family Bacillaceae_G; genus Bacillus_A; species Bacillus_A thuringiensis_N. Next base: position 3,513,730 of record NZ_CP013274.1, on the reverse strand, counting down.
TTAACTATTTTATTTTTCGTAACGGATATGGTAGGTAAATTAAGCGATAAGTTAGATTGGATGAAAGGTCTATCGTTATTTACACTGTTTCGTCCGAAAGAAATTGCTGAAGGAACGTATAATATATGGCCGGTAAGTATAGGTTTAACTGCGGGAGCGCTTTGTATTTTCATCGTAGCAATTGTGGTGTTTAGAAAGAGGGATTTACCGTTGTAAAGTAGAAAGTCCACTGAGCAAGTGGGCTTTTTTTGATGAGGAGGAAACGAATGAATCATTTGTTCCGGGTGCAGCTATATGTAAATGATATAGAAAAGTCATTATTGTTTTATGAAGAAGTAATTGGTTTAATGCTGTATAAAAGAAGTATGCATGGAGCTCGTTTTAATCATGACCAGTTTTCTTTATTACTAGTTAGTGATTCAAGATTGAATGAAAATCACTATTTTTACAATCGAAAAGAGATGAAGGGGAATTGCTTGGAACTAATTATTGTTGTCAATAGGATTGAAGAAGTATATGAACGTTGTAAAGAGAAGCGGTGCACAATACAAGAAGAAATTCAAACTTATCCATGGGAGATGAGGGGATTTAAAGTTCTAGATCCAGATGGGTATTTCCTTAGAATTACATCTGAGTAAAGGTAAACATGAAGAATGTTTACCTTTTTTTATGAAAATATTCAAAAAAATGAACCTTTTTCTAGGCCCATCCGTCTAATACATGTAAAGTTAAATTTGAAGTGAGGATGAAACAGGAGGAGCAATTGTGAAAGTAATCCCTTTATATAAAATGATTGTAAAAGAAGAAACAGATGTTTCCTTAGCGAAAAAAGGTGATCATGAAGCGTTTATGGCGCTTATACATACTGAAAAAGTGAAGATGTATCGTATTGCAAAGGCTATGTTACGTGATGAGACAAATATAGAGGATGCGATACAAACAACAATTTTAAAAGCCTATGAAAATATAAAAAAATTAAAGAAAGAAGATTTTTTTCAAACTTGGTTAATTCGAATTTTAATGAATGAATGTAACAACATTAGTAGAGCGTATAAAAAGGTAATTGTGACAGAAGAGAATGATTACAATATGAGCGTGTGCGATCAGTATGAAGATATAGATTTGTGTAATGCGATTCAATCGTTACATGAAGAATTAAGAGCTGTTACGGTGCTTTATTATTATGAAGATATGAATCAAGAGAGTATTGCCAAGCTTTTAGAAATACCAAAAGGAACAGTAAAATCGAGATTGTCACGTGCGAGGGAACAACTACAGAAACGATTAAAGACGGAATAGGGGGTGCAAAGGATGGATGATGAAAAATTATTTGATGAGAAATTAAAAAAGAGAATAAAAGAAGAGAATGTTATAGTGCCGCCAGAGTTAAATGAAAAGATTAATAGTACCCTTCATAATCTCCCGGTAAAAAAGAAAGGTTACAGAGTTTATATGATGGCTATAAGTGCTGCGGTTCTAACACTTTCAATTGTGTCTATGTCGGAGTTTTCTAATCAAATTTTTGCTCAAAACGGCGGAGTATTTGAATATGTAAAGAAAAAGGCATTTTCTGATTACGAAAATGAAGAGGAAGTAAAATCGAATGCAAATTATCCAGATAAAGAAAAGGTTCATGAAAAGATGCTAGATTCCATTGATCATTTTAATAATATTTCAGGACAATTTGAGGAATACTCTAGCTCGTCAAGAATTGCTACAACGTATAGGTATGCAATTGATATGGAGAAACAAAGAGGTGTCTCTTCGAAAGAAGATAAACTAGCGAAAAAACGAACAATTATATATAACGAGGGCAAGAAAAAAGAGTATGATGACGAGAAGTATACATACAAAGAGACAAAATGGAGCCCAAAAGAAAGAAACAATGAACTATTAAAATTAAATCCTACGGAAAGATTATTGAGAAAATCAGGCGAGAAAAAAAGGTATGATGATGAATATATAGGATTCGCGAAGTATAGTATTCAATCAGAATTTGCTGATCTACTCATTCGATATAAAGATTGGAATTATAAAGAAACGAAGTATCTTGGACTGGATTGCTACAAAATAGAAGGGACAATAAACATAGAAATGCCTGTAAGTACATCTGAAGATTTAAGAGGGAACTTTGAAATGGTTGTAGAGAAAAATACAGGGATTATGCTAAAGTTCCTTAGTTTCCACGAGGGTATGATTCAATACTCGATTACGACTGAATGGATACAAATAAACAAAGGGTTGAAAGAGAATGTGTTTCAAAAGGATAGCGCTAAGTATGAAAAATTGAAAAATATATTAGATGAATAGAAAACGGAGGGAACGATATGGAGAATACCTCTTCTTCAAGAGAAAAGAAAAATAAACGAAAATATAAAAAGACAACGATAATAAGTGTATTGTTAGCAATATTACTATTTGGCGGATTTGGATATGGTACTTATGTATATATGAAAACTTCTAATCTCGTACAAAAATCAAATGTTAATTTGGCACGTGGTGAAAAATCAAATTTACGTGAGGAAACGGTAAAACCGATTACTAATAATGTTTCACTTTTAATTATGGGAATTGATGAAAATCAAGAGCGACAAAAGGAGTATAATGGTGCATTTCATACAGATGCACTGCTGTTAGCTACTTTTAATAAAGATGATAAGACTGTGAAATTAACGAGCATACCACGTGATACATACACATATGTTCCGGTTGAAAAGAAAAAAGATAAAATAACGCATGCATATGGAAGTGGTTTCGTTAAAAATGGTAAAGATGGAGGGCCGCAAGCTTCAGTGGAAGCGGTAGAAAAGTTATTACAAGTGCCAGTTGATTATTTTGTAAAGTTTAATTTTAATTCATTTACTAAAATTGTTGATGGATTAGATGGGATTGAAGTAGATGTCCCAGTTGAATTTACGGAGCAAAATAGTAAAGATGAACCTGACGCGATCCATTTGAAAAAAGGACTACAAAAATTAACAGGGGAAGAAGCACTTGCCTTAGCAAGAACGCGTCATATTGATAGTGATGCAATGAGAGGACAGCGCCAACAACTTGTTATGGAAGCGATTTTAAGTAAATTAAAAAGTGTAGGATCGATTACGAAGCTAGAAAAAATAGTTGAGGCGGTTGACGGTGATTTTAAAACAAATTTAGTAATGGATGATATTTTATCTTTTTATAAATACGGTTTAAACAGTTCAGTTGAAAAAATACAATTAGCTGGTGATGATTTATATTTACCTAATGGTCCAAATGGGCAACGTGTATATTATTATAATCCTAATAAAAAAGATCTACAGAGTTTAAGTAATACGCTTAGAACACATCTAGGATTAAGTGAAAAGCAGATTGAGGAGAATTGAAGCAGATGTAATGTCTGCTTTTTTATTTTTGTAGAAAAGAGGTTTGTTAGGATATACATTATTTATTAGAAATAATTTACAAGTTTTTTATAGTGAAGGGACATAAAGACTATTAAATCAGTACATATAATTCAATGAGGTATAGTGTTTTAAAAGATTATGGAATTTTTATGAATATTACTGTAAAAAAATAATTTTTTAAAAATTTTCAATAATAACACTTTACAAAACTCAAAAAATTAGTAGAATAATAGTTAATAAGAATCTTCTGATAAATATATAAAGAAAAACAGAATTATCAGAAAATTCTTAAATGAGAGCGTTAAGAATTAGGGAGGGTACAGAAAGTGAAAAAGAAAAAAATGAAAAAACTAACAGCGGTTGTAGCACCAGTTTTAGCAATGAGTATGGCATTAACAGCATGTTCTACATCAGGTGGAGATAAGAAGACAAGCACAAACTCTAGCTCTGGCGGAGATAGCAAATCAGAAGAAAAATTAGCAGCGAAACAAGTACTAAATCGTACTGAAACAAATGAAATTCCAACAATGGATACTTCGAAAAGTACAGATACTTTAGGTTCTCAAATGCTAGGGAACACAATGGAAGGTTTATACCGTTTAGATAAAGATAATAAACCAATCCCAGCTGCGGCAGAGTCAAGCACGAAGAGTGAGGATGGTAAAAAATATACATTTAAATTACGTAAAGATGCAAAATGGTCAAACGGTGATCCTGTAACAGCGAAAGATTTCGTATTTGCATGGCAACGTTTATTAGATCCGAAAACAGCTGCAGAGTATGCATTTATCGCATTCCCGATTAAAAATGCAGAAGCAATTAGTCAGGGGAAAGCAGAAGTTTCTACATTAGGTGTAAAAGCGGTTGATGATCTTACACTTGAAGTAGAATTAGAACAAGCAGTACCATACTTCTTAAACTTAGTAGCATTCCCGTCGTATTATCCACTAAATGAAAAGTTCGTCAAAGAAAAAGGGGATAAATACGGTTTAGAGTCTGATACAACAGTATATAACGGACCGTTCGTTCTTACTGATTGGAAGCATGAGCAAGGCTGGAAACTGAAGAAAAACGATCAATATTGGGATAAAAAGACTGTGAAATTAGATGAGATTAACTTTAGTGTTGTAAAAGAGCCAGCAACTCGTGTGAATTTATACGATAGTGGCCAAATTGATTTCTCTCTATTGACTGGAGAATTCGTTGACAAATATAGAAATAATAAAGAGGAGTTTGGAACATATTCAGAACCAAGTACGTTTTTCATACGTTTAAACCAAAAACGTGGTGGGCAAGATACACCGTTAAAGAGCAAAAAATTACGTGAAGCAATTGCTTTATCGATTGATAAAAAGAATTTAGCGAATGTTATTTTAAATGATGGATCGAAACCGGCTGATTACTTAGTACCTAAAGGGCTAGCAAATGGACCAGACGGAAAAGACTTCCAAGAAACGTTTAAAAATGGTATTAAGCCAGATGCAAAAAAAGCAGCTGCTGCATGGGAAGAAGCGAAAAAAGAACTTGGAAAAGATCAAGTTACAATTGAGTTTTTAAACTATGATACTGGTAATGCGAAAAAAGTTGGGGAATATGTAAAAGATCAAATTGAGAAAAACTTAAAAGGTGTAACAGTAAACATTAAACTGCAGCCGTTTAAACAAAAACTAAAATTAGAATCGGAGCAAGATTATGATATTTCATATGGTGGATGGAGCCCAGACTATGCAGATCCAATGACATATTTAGATATGTTTGAATCTAAACACTCTCATAACCAAATGAGCTACTCTGATGCGAAATATGATGAAATGGTTAAAAAAGCCGGTGGAGAGTTAATGAGTGACGCGAAGAAACGTTGGGAAGAACTAGGGAAAGCTGAAAAATTATTACTTGAGCAAGATGTAGCACTTGTACCATTATATCAAAATGCTAGATCTTATGTAATGAAACCGACTGTAAAAGGGGTTGTTAAACATAATATTAGTCCGGAGTACAGCTTTAAATGGGCTTATGTAACTGAAAAATAATAAAAAAGCATTCCGAAAGTAGACTACTTTTGGAATGCTTTTTTATTATGAGATTAAATTGTAAACAAACCAATAAGCACAAGGGGAATGTTACTTATATAGTAAATAGGAAGAATTTGTATAGTGATAATTGTAAAAAATAATTTTTACTATCACAAAAAAATAATTTTTAGAATATTTTAAAAATAACTTTACAAAAATAGAAAAGTTAGTAGAATATTAATTAATAAGAATTTTCTGATAACTAGTTATTAGAAAATCTCTCAAAATTAGTTTCGTACATATAATTGGGGAGGGTACAAAAATGAAGAAAAAGATGAAAAAGTTCACGGCGGTTGTAGCGCCAGTTTTAGCGATGAGTATGGCGTTGACAGCATGTTCTGGATCTGGTGGGGAGAAGAAATCAAGTACGACGTCTAGTGGTGGTGGAGAAGAGAACAAATCTGAAATTAAATACGCAGCAAAACAAGTATTAAATCGTACAGAGAATCAAGAAATTCCGACGATGGATACGTCTAAATCTACTGATACGTTAGGGTCGCAAATTTTAGGGAATACGATGGAAGGATTATATCGATTAGATAAAGATAATAAGCCGATCCCAGCTGTTGCAGAATCTAGTACGAAAAGCGAGGATGGCAAAAAATATACATTTAAATTACGTAAAGATGCAAAATGGTCGAATGGTGATCCTGTAACAGCGAAAGATTTCGTATTTGCATGGCAACGCTTACTTGATAAAAATACAGCGTCAGAATACGCATTTATTGCTTACTATATTAAAAACGCAGAAGCAATTAATAAAGGTGAAAAACCTCTAACAGATTTGGGGGCAAAAGCAGTAGATGATTATACACTAGAAGTAGAATTAGAAAAGCCAGTACCATATTTCTTGAATTTACTAGCATTCCCGTCATACTATCCGTTAAATGAAAAATTCGTAAAAGAAAAAGGAGATAAGTACGGTTTAGAAGCAGATACAACGGTGTATAACGGGCCGTTCGTGATGTCTTCATGGAAACATGAACAAGGATGGCAGCTAAAGAAAAATGATAAGTATTGGGATAAGAAGACTGTGAAATTAGAAGAAATTAACTATAGTGTAGTAAAAGAAGTTGCGACGAAAGTAAACTTATATGATACAGGATCAATTGATTTCACACTACTATCAGGAGAGTTTGTAGATAAATATAAATCGAACAAAGATGAGTACGGTGAGTATTCAGAAGCAAGTACATTCTTCTTACGTTTAAATCAAAAGCGTAACGGACAAGATACACCGTTAAAGAGCAAAAAGCTTCGTGAAGCAATCGCATTATCAGTTGATAAAAAAGGTTTAGCAAATGTTATTTTAAATAATGGTTCAAAAGCAACAGATCAATTGGTTCCAAAAGGACTTGCGACAGGACCAGACGGTAAAGATTACCAAGATACATTTAAAAATGGTCTGAAATATGATCCGAAAAAAGGTGCAGCAGCGTGGGAAGCAGCGAAAAAAGAACTTGGAAAAGATCAAGTTACAATTGAATTACTAAGTTATGATGATGGAACTGCGAAAAAGATTGCTGATTATGTTAAAGATCAAATTGAGAAAAATTTAAAAGGTGTAACAATTAATACAAAAATTCAGCCGTTCAAACAAAAATTAAAATTAGAGACTGCACAAGATTATGAAATTTCTTATGCAGGTTGGAGTCCAGACTATGCGGATCCAATGACATTTATTGATATGTTTGAATCGAAGAGTCCATATAACCAAATGAGTTATTCAAATGCAAAATACGATGAAATGGTACAAAAAGCAGGTAATGAATTAATGGGTGATGCGAAGAAGCGTTGGGAAACGTTAGGGAAAGCAGAAAAATTATTCCTTGAAGAAGATGCTGGACTAGTTCCTTTATATCAAACAGGAAGAGCGTATGTAATGAAACCGAATGTAAAAGGAATTGTGAAACATAACATCAGTCCGGAATATAGCTTTAAGTGGGCGTATGTAACGGAAGGGAAATAAGAAAAAGAGCGTTTAAAAAATATATTATTTATTTTTTTAAACGCTCTTTTACTATTCAATTAAATTTAAATAAATAGAGAAGAATAAGAAAAGTGGTACTTACATATAGTAGATGGGGGAGAATTCGTATAGTAGTAATAGATTGTTATTGAAGTAAATAAATTAATTATTATGAATATTTCTAAAAATACTTTACAATCTAAGGAAAATTAGTAGAATAGTAATTAGTAATAATTTTCAGATAATTCAAAATGGAAATCTCTCAAAGTTAGTTTCGTACATATAATTGGGGAGGGTACAAAAATGAAGAAAAAGATGAAAAAGTTTACGGCGGTTGTAGTGCCAGTTTTAGCAATGAGTATGGCGTTAACAGCATGTTCTTCTGGATCTGGTGGGGAGAAGAAACCGACTACAACGTCTAATAATGGCGGGGAAGAGAAAAAATCTGATATAAAATATGCAGCAAAGCAAGTGCTAAATCGTACAGAAACGAATGAAATTCCAACGATGGATACTTCCAAAAATACAGATACACTTGGCTCACAGATTTTAGGGAATACAATGGAAGGTTTATATCGCCTTGATAAAGACAATAAGCCAATCCCAGCTGTAGCGGAATCTAGCACAAAAAGCGAGGATGGCAAAAAATATACATTTAAATTACGTAAAGATGCAAAATGGTCAAACGGTGATCCTGTAACAGCGAAAGATTTCGTATTTGCATGGCAACGTCTAGTAGATCCAAAAACAGCTGCTGAGTATGCATTTATTGCTTACTATCTTAAAAATGCAGAAGCGATTAATCAAGGAAAAGGAGAAGTTTCTACATTAGGTGTAAAAGCGGTAGATGATTATACGCTTGAAGTAGAACTAGAAAGACCTGTACCATATTTCTTGAACTTAATGGCATTTGCGTCATACTATCCATTAAATGAAAAGTTCGTAAAAGAAAAAGGAAATAAATTCGGTTTAGAGTCTGATACAACACTGTATAATGGTCCATTTGTACTTACTGATTGGAAACATGAGCAAGGCTGGAAATTAAAGAAAAATGATCAGTATTGGGATAAAAAGACTGTAAAACTAGATGAAATCAACTATAGTGTAGTAAAAGAAGTAGCTACAAGAGTAAACTTATTTGATACAGGTGCAATTGATTTCGCACTTTTATCAGGAGAATTTGTTGATAAGTATAGAAATAATAAAGAAGAGTTTGGCGCATATTCAGAAACAAGTACGTTTTACTTGCGTCTAAATCAAAAACGTGGTGGGCAAGATACACCGTTAAAGAGTAAAAAATTACGTGAAGCAATTGCCTTATCAATCGATAAGAAAGCTTTAACGAATGTCATTTTAAATGATGGTTCAAAACCAGTGGATTATTTAGTAGCAAAAGGTTTAGCAAGTGGACCAGACGGTAAAGATTTCGCAGAAACATTCAAGAATGGATTAAAACAAGACTCCAAAAAGGCAGCAGCAGCTTGGGAAGAAGCGAAAAAAGAACTTGGAAAAGATCAAGTAACAATTGAACTGCTGAATTATGATACTGGTAATGCGAAAAAAGTTGGGGAGTATGTAAAAGATCAAGTTGAAAAGAATTTAAAAGGTGTGACAGTAAATATTAAACTGCAACCATTTAAGCAAAAACTAAAATTAGAATCAGATCAAGATTATGATTTTTCATATGGTGGCTGGAATCCAGATTATGCTGATCCAATGACGTACCTTGATATGTTTGAAACGAAAAACTCTCAGAACCAGATGAGCTACTCAAATTCAAAATATGATGACATTATTACTAAAAGTAAGACAGAATGGATGGCTGATGCAAAAAAACGTTGGACAGAGCTAGGGAAGGCAGAGAAATTGTTACTTGAGGAAGATGTAGCACTTGTACCTTTATATCAAAGTGCTAAATCATATGTTATGAAACCGAATGTAAAGGGAATTGTGAAACATAATATTAGTCCGGAATATAGCTTTAAATGGGCGTATATTGAAGAGAAATAATAAAGTGAAACTTTAATCAGACTGCCCAGCAAATGGCAGGATAGAAGAAAAAGCATTTTCAAGTTGCAGTATTAGAGCAATTGAAAATGCTTTTTCTATGCACTTTTATTCCTTCCTCGAATATATAAAATAAAAAAGGGAGAATCCCATGGAACGAAATACTTACATCGATTTCCTAGCTTATTACGGAATAGGGAGTGCTCATCCTGGCGGTTTTACGTTAACAAAACAATTGTTAGCACAGCTGCCTTTTAGATATGGAGCTAACGTCCTTGAGATAGGCTGCGGTACGGGGAAAACAGCGGCGTATATGACAAAAGAATGTGGTTATAAAGTAACGGCGGTTGAAAAGAATGAGATTATGATTCAAAAGGCGAAAGATAGATGGTCAATTGAAGGACTAGACATTCAGTTAATTGAAGGGAATGTAGAGCAATTACCTTGTTTGCATGATTCATTTGAGTTCGTACTCGGAGAATCGATACTCGCTTTTACGGAGAAAGAAAGGGTTATCTCGGAGTGCTATCGAGTATTACAGAAGGATGGCAAGCTTGTTGTCATTGAAATGATTATTGATAGGCACATTAAGAAGAATGAGGAAGAAAAAATTGCCCGATTATACGGGATGAAAGAACTATTAACTGAGAATGAATGGGTACAATTATTTCAGAAAGCAAATTTTAAAAGAATTACAATTGCTGGCGGTGGTACAATTGCAGAAACAATCTCGGGCTATATAGAAGAGCCAGAATGGAATGTATCCCCGCATATTCCAAATGAATTATATGAGGCATGGGTACAGCATGAAAATGTACGACTTATGTACCAACATATTTTAGGGCATCGTATTTTTATATGTGAAAAATAAATAAAAAGAGTTGGCTAAAGATAGTCAACTCTTTACTATGTTAAATGAAAAATAATGCAGCTAATGTAATTCCGAAGATGAAACCAAATCCGAGTTCAACGCCCCATCCACAACCGCCGCCTCCCCAGCCGCCGCAATTACCGCAACCACGACCGCCACATCCACAGCCGCTGAATCCACCACCACCACAACCAAATCCACAGCTATCACATCTGCTAATGCCGCCGCAAAGATCACAGCCACCGTTTGCATAAGCGTCATAGTATCCAAATCCTGTATCAAAAGATGAGCGCTGTTGCATTGGTTCAATCCATACAGAGCTTTTTGTCACATCAATTATTTTACCTAAATGAATGCGACCATCACGATCTTCAATTCGAACGACTTTACCGAAATAACGTTGGCACGTATCGTAACATTTTTGTCTATGCATGTTCTTTCCTCCTTCCCCATTACAGTAATACGATATGTAAAGGGGACAAGTGCGGCTTGTACGAATGCCCTATCTATCATAATTGTTATAGGAAAGGGGAAATATAGGAAGAGGATATATAAGGAGGAAAAGGCAATGAAATCTACAGATCAGTTTCAGACATACGAAGTACCGTGGGAAGAATTTATTGAAGCATTGCGAGAGGAAATGAAGAAGCAAGTAGGGGCAGATATAATTGATACAGTAGTTTGCAATTTAGAAGATGGCTTTGAAGTGTATACATATGTGCAGGGGGATTTGGATTTTGAATATAAGGAAGCACTTGAAAGAAAATACGGAAGCGATGCAAAAACTCCTAATGTGTTAACAATTATGTTATTAGCTAGTATTTATAGTACAAGTGAAGAGAATATACGCTTGCATGCGGATAATAAAGATAATCCGGTTGTTGAAGTGTATGTGAAGCAATGAAACACGCTGTGAAAGGCGTGTTTTTTATTTTTATGATAAAATGTTAGAAAATTAAGAAAGAAGGTGGCGGTTTGAAAATTAAACATCTTAATTTAACAGTTTCAGATGTAGTAGCTGCTAGAGAGTTTTTAGAGAAATATTTTGGTTTAACTTGTAGCGGAACAAGGGGAAATGGCTTTGCAGTTTTGCGTGATAATGATGGGTTTATATTAACATTAATGAAAGGGAAAGAAGTACATTATCCACAAACATTTCATGTAGGGTTTCCTCAAGAAAGTGAAGAACAAGTAAATAAGATGAATCAAAGATTGAAGGAGGATGGCTTTTTGGTCGAACCTCCTAAACATGCACATGCGTATACGTTTTATGTTGAAGCACCTGGTGGATTTACAATTGAAGTGATGTGTTAATTCAAAATCAAACTTTTTGATATATGTTTTGAATATGAAAAGTAGGAAAAGTCTGTTTTAAGTGTAGAGCTTAAACAGGCTTTTTTACTTATAGTATCGGATAGAAAACGCTAGAAGGAATAATATTCAGTATGTATAACTGTTTACATAATAAAGTTATGCTGTGTTAGTTGTCCTAAAATACAAGTCATATATCTTGTTTCCTCTCATAAATTTAAACATAGGAATTTGTCTACAAAGGTGGCGAAGCCTCATCATGAAAATTCGAATTTGTGCCACATTCATGTTGTTTCTATTTATATGGTTACATCCTTTTTGGACTTTTGCAAAAGGAGAGGAGGCAAAGGAAAGGGTCGTTTCACTTGTATATGATGATTCGGGCAGCATGAGAAATAACGATCGCTGGAAATATGCCAATTACGCTTTGCAAAGTTTAGTTGCGCTATTAGATGAAAAAGATAAATTTTCGTATGTGCCAATGAGCAAGCCGAATGATCCATTAAACATTTCGTTAACGAAGGATAAGAGACAAACAGAAATTGAGGGAATTGGGGCATGGAAAACGTATTTAAATACTCCGTTTAGCGCAGTAGAAACGGCGATGCAATCGATAAAAAAGGAAGCAGATATAGATGGAAAGCGTGAATTTTGGCTTATTGTCTTAACTGACGGGGCATTTAATGATTTAGAGAAAGATAAGGTTGGCGGAAAAGAACAAATCTTGCAGAAGTTAGCACAGTTTAAGAAGGATATGGATGCAAAAAAGATATCGTTACATCCAATTTTAATTACGATGGAAGAGGATTTAGGACAGCAAGAAAAGGCACAACTAAATACGTTTAAAGAGATATGGAAGAAAGAGATAAACGGAGTAGCGATGCCATCTAGTGGAGAGGATGGTATTGTAAAAAGCGTCAATCAAGTGGCTGCATTAGTTGCAAATCGTGATCCGTTCTCTTCTGTTGAATCGATTGTAAAAACGAAAGTAGTAGGGAAGAAAGTAGAGATTACAACACCATTTCCATTAAAGCGTATGACGCTTGTACGACAATCGCCTTCTTTGTCTAATTATCAGGTCACACAAATTTCTAAACCGTTACAATTACAATCTTCCTATTCCATACATGCACCAGGAGAAGCGAAATTATTCGGAAATATAGTTCATATCAGTACGGAAAATCAGGAAGTTATTAAACCAGGAACTTATACGATAGAGGTGGATCGAGATATTGAGAAAGAAGGACTACAAGTACTAGTTGAACCAGCGCTTAACTATACTGTTTCTACTTATGACAAAGATGATCGTAGTCAAAAAAATGTGGAAGAAATGTACGAAGGTGTTACCGCTGTTATTGAAGCGAAGCCTACCGAATTACCAATTCAGTCTTCATATTTTCAAGCAGAAGTAGAAATAGACGGAAAACAGTACCCGATGAAGTGGGACGATAAAAAACATGTATTTTACTATGAAATGAAGATTGATAAAGGATTAGTGCGCGGGAAAGTTCATATGAACATAAAGGGATTTTACAGACAGACGAAAGAATTTAAAATCGAAGTAACCGAAAAACCAAAATTATCACTGCAGGCAATAACGAAAGATTATGAAGAAAAAGTAACAAATTTAGAGAATAGTAAACCCTTTATTATACAACCACAGTTAGATGGTAAGCCGATGACAGAAGAGGCTGTAAAGAAACTAATAAAATCTACTGGTGTCACATCTAAACAATCAATCAACTATGAAATAAAACAACATGGTAATCAAATTTATATTTATCCTCGACCTCATTACTCCGACACATTCAATTTTACAGATACTGGCACCGTAGAAGCTACCATCGTAGTGCAGGATTCAAAATTACAAGAAGTACAGAAAAACATAACACTCCATATTCAAAATGCACCGTTTTATGAAAAGTATGCGCTTATCTTTAAGTTTGTTATTCCTATTACTTTATTACTGTTAGTAGTAGGAATAATCGTTTTAGGATGGATTGTTCGTCCAAGATTTCACCGGAAAGCACTATTGTATTACGAATGGGATCAAGAGGTAGCGAAAGATTGGTTATATCAATCTGAACCAGAGTTACTTAAAAATAAATGGTGGAAGCACTATTTTGGCATTCCGTTTAGGGCAGAAAGAAAGACTGTGCAATCTGTTACGTTTATAGCAAAGAAAGGATCGAAATCAATATTTGTAGCGAAAGAGTCACAAGTAGTAGGAATGATTATTGATGGGATGTTTATAACAGATGATGAGGTTGGAATGGAGCATAAGACGCTATATCCAAATGAACTTTTAGTAATTGATAGAGGATATGGTAAAGAGATTTACAGGTACGAGTGTGAATAGTAGTTAGGGCAAAGAGGGGGATTTTAGCTTTCCCTCCTCTTTTCAAACAAGCAAGAATAGGAAGGTGGTTCACATGACGTTACAAGTTCCAACGATATTAATTGGTTTAGGTGGAATCGGTAGTACTGTGACACATCAAATATATGAAAGGCTACCTGAGGAGCGCCGAAAAAGGGTAGCAATGCACGTATTTGATACAGATGTGAATACATTAAGTAAATTTGATCATATTCGAAAGTTTAAAACACAAACGAGTTCGAGTAAAACGCCAAGAGAGTATATTGCGGGAGATCCAACGATTCCAGAGTGGTTTCCAATGGACCCGACTATACTTGATAAACCACTGACAGAAGGGGCAGGACAGTTACGTGTCATTTCCCGTTTAGCGTTACGTGCTGCAATGAAAGAAGATAAACTCACCTCCTTTTGGCAAGAAATTGAGAAGATCTTTCCGGTTACAAGCGATCAAACGGAATATGGAGTACGTGTCATTATCGTAACTTCACTAGCGGGCGGAACAGGTTCAGGGATGTTTTTGCAAATTGCATTATATTTACGTGAAATGCTTCGGAAAAAACTGCAACATCACAACATTTTAATACGCGGCGCGTTTCTAATGCCGGATGTGTTAGTTAAGACGAGAACGGTTAGTGCGAAAGAGTTTGAAACGGTGCAAGCAAACGGCTATGCATCGTTAAAAGAATTACATGCGATTACACTCGGTTCAACAGGCGAACTATCCAAACGCGGTGGCGTCACGATTGAATTAGAGTATCGTCCTGATCAAGTAGATGAAGACGGAAGGACGAATCATACGATTAAACAACATCATTTACCGTACAATTATTGTTTCTTATACGATTATGAAAACCTACATGGACACCATCTGCACAATTTATCAGATTATATGGAGCAAATGGCAAATACGATTTATTTACAGTTATTTAGTCCGATGTCTGCAAACCATTTTGCGCAGGAAGATAATCAAATTCAGCAATTAGCAGAATCGAGCGGGAAAGGGCGGTATTGCGGGGCAGGAACGGCAAAGATTATTTATCCATATGAGCACGTGTTAAAATATTGTGCTTTAAAATGGGCTGTGCAAGGTTTAGATGAGTCTTGGCTTCATTTAGATCAACTGTTTCAAGAGAAGAAACAAAGATATGATCAAGATGTAAAACGTGGTATGCAACGTGAAAAGCCAGAGCGTGGGAAAAGTTATTTAGAAGACTTAGAACATCTTGCTACTCGTCCGGAACAGGCTCATATTTTCTATAGACAAATGTACAATGAAACGCGTGAAGGAGCAGAAGGCGGTAAGGTTGGTGTTGCGAAATCCAAACTGTTTTTAGAGGCTGTAGAAAGCTATGTACAGCGTACGGTGCAAAAAGATGAGGAGTTAAACCGTCTGCAGCATGAGTGTAAAATTTCAGCTGCGAAACTGAAAATGATGGAGCAAATGAAAGGTGAAGTAGCAAGAGTGGATCATGCGGTTCGTTTATATGCGTATGCGATTCCGAGCCGTGTACATGAACATGTAACGACACTATTGTATGACATGATTGAATCAGACCGTTTTTCGCCAAGTGGTTCTGAGGGGCAGTCCTATCAATTAAATACATGGTTTTTAAAGAAAACAGATCCTGTTCATCCAGTATCAGCTCGTTTTATGTTGTATGAAATTCGAAAGCAGTTAGTAGAAAAAATGAATCGACTACATGAAAATAATGAACAAAAGCGTAATTTAATTCAAAACTACGATAAGAAATTTAATGTAAGTAATATTGATGGAACGGTAACAGCTGTGCGTCGAGTAGAAATCGCGCAGCAACAAGGCTGGGTTGGAAAAATGATTAATAATCAGCAACGTTTATTTAAAAAAGAATTTGAAGATATTGTAACGCAGTACGTACACAAATTAAACGAGTATCGTAAAGAAATGCTATTAGAACTCGTGTATCAATCGCTATATCAAGCAGTTAACAAAATGATTCAATACTGGGAAAGATTTTTTGATAATTTACATGAAACACGTGAAAACTTACTGTTTGAAATTCAGAAACGAAGCAAGGAATTTGAAGGGAAAACAAACCCAACGAATGTATACGTATTAGCTGAAGAGAAGCTGCAAGAAAAGATATGGCAAGATATGCAGCAACATTTAAATTTAGGTGTATTACCGAAAGATATATCTGCGGAAATTTATATGAGTCTATACGGGGAATATTGCCGAGATGCGAAAACAGAAGAGATTCAATCGAAAAAGGTAGAAGACTTTTATCGTGAGCACATATTAAGTTATTGCTACGATGAATTACAAATACGCTATCGTGATAAATTAGAGCTGAATATCGTTGAGGCGTTACGAAAAGAAGCGGATTATAAGAAGCGTGATCGTGATGAATACGTCCGTGAAAAAATTGAAGACCTCTTCCATTTAGCTAGCCCATTTGTGCCGAAAGTTTCTCATCATAGGGAATTACAATATTGGGGTATACATCCATCTTTAAAGAAAGAACTGCAAGAGGAATTAATTCAAGAAATGTTTAAGGAAAAGGATACAGTACATGAAGCCTTTTCGCCATTTGAAGTAATCTGTTATCGAGCACATTATGGTTTATCGCTGCAAGACTTTCCTAAGCTTTCGTCGGGACATATTGCAAATGGATTTATGAATGATAAAGGTGATTATTTTCAGTCATACTATCGTCGTGTGAACAAGTTGAATAGTAAAAAATCTAGTTTAACGCCGCATTTAGATAAGTATTGGCACTTACCAGCCTTCATGCCAGACTTAAATGCAACGCAAACGAAATTAGATTACGATAAATGTAATCGCGCTCTTCTATACGCGTATATATATCGCTGGATTAGTTTAGTTGCTGTTGATGGCCAATTCGTGTATCAATATAACGGTGTTGGACGTAGTTTCTTAATTCAGTCGATGGGGAAAAATATTTCAAGCGAAAGTTATAAATTACACAGAGCATTGCTTCATAACCCATTTATTTATGAAAACATCTTGTCCAGATTTGAAGAAGAACAAGAAAAGGCGATGATACAAGGTGGACATTTATATACACATCCATTTGTATTAGGTGCTCAAGATATTAGATGGCTACGTAAAGAGCATGTCCATAATATTTTAGATATGATTTTAATGTATGACCGTGAAGCAAAATATGACCCAACGTTAGAAGAAACTTCTGATGAATTATTAAGGTTATTCCTTGATGAAATTGAGTTATATTTCCAAAACTATTATGGTACAGGTGCTGATATGGTTGCAAAGAAAGAGAAAGAAATGTTTATAAAACAATTGTGGGATCGTTCGTACGCGAAAGGGTATGTAGATCCAAATAGTGCGCCTTATAAAAAATGGCAAAATTTATTAAGCGTTCATGATGAAGAAGAAACGCCAAAAACGAATGTATAATGAATGAAAAGGGAATCCTTAAAAGTGGCAATACAACTTTAGAAAAGAGGGATTCCGATGCCGTTTTTAGGAAGTGTATATCAAATATTTGGATTGTATCCAGAAATTTATTATGGAATGATTTCAGCTGAACTTGCGGAGCAGCAAAGATTGGAACAAGCGGAAAACGAAGAACCAGAAACAGAAGCGTAACTATACAGGAAGTTTCAAAATAAAAATGATAACACGCTACTTATTCTTTAAACGTATAAGAACATGTAGCGTGTTTTGCTATTTAATAATCCCATTTTCTAAAATTTTAATAGTAGGTGCTACTTTCACGTTAGCTTTTGAAAAGGCACTCGGCCAATCGTCTTCAACTTTTTTCCATTCTTTATATTGAAACGCTCTCGCATAATCACCAAATCCGAATGGATCAAGTCGCTGTTTTTGAATGTTGTGGATTAAATCGTTCAAATCTTTGTTTAGTTGTTTTGTAATAAGAGAAGTTAATTTCTTTCTATCTTTGTCTATATCCATGTTGAATGTAAGTTCAGATACAGCAATTTTTAAATCCATTTTAACATGAAATTTGAAGTGGTTATCGCTATAGTCTGTATGGATATCACGATTCATGCTAAGAACATTTATTGTTACGAAATCGCCGCCATCGGTATCTTTTAAATCACTATTACTTTCAACTGAAGTAGAAGGGATTTTCAATGTAAGCGAAACCGGTGTATTCGCTTTCTTTTGTAACAAAAGAAGAAGGGCGCTTTCATAACGATTTAATGACATTTTATAAATTCCGCGAGAAGTTAATAGCGCGGAACCGGTAACGATAACATCTTTTTTACCTTTTTTTATTTCTGAAATAGCAGGTGTTATACCTTTATTAAAAGTTTGCCTGTGAAATTCATGGAATGTCGTAAAAACGGTCCGATTGTACAGTTTGTTCGTATTAATTAAATCTGTTAAATACTCGGGAAGGGCAGGCTTATCTTTAAAGTTATTATATATAACGGAAGAAATTGGACCGTCTACTGCAACCATACGCATGTTTCCAGTGTTTTTAGGATCACGATACCAAACATCAAGGTAAGGCATAGCCCCTTCTTGTTTTAAAAAATTTGTGCTAAATAAAATGAGCTGTAACTTTTCTGTAGATACTAAACCGCCACTTGAACTATTAAACGTTGCTTTTGCTTCTCGAGGTGTACGTACTTTCGCTTCATGTGTTTCGTACTTTTTTTCTACGTCTTCATTAAAAATAGGGTTTACGTGGTACACAATTAATTTTCCTTTTGCTTTTGCATCAAAGCCGTAAATTAATGAAATCGATTGTTTTTCTAAGTCGAGTCGATCTCCACAGCCTGTTAAAAAGGTTATGAGAAAGTAAAGTATAGTGAAATGAATAAAGCGCCTCATTTAAACTCTTCTCCTTTTCCAATGCTGATAAAGTGTCATGTATAAGAGGAATACGACTGGAAATAGAAAAACGATAAAATAACTGGCAGTTCCCCAAAAGTCTCGCAAAGCACTTATTTGGTAAGAGGAAGGGATATAAAAGAATAAGACAACAATACACCCGAATAATAAAAACCAAATAGGTAACGAACTCCCTTGTTTGTTAAGTAATTGATTGATTCCATCTGAAGCGGTAAAAATATAAGGAATGCACGAATCGAAAATAATGAAGAGGTAAAATGACAAAAAGATAATTTCAAACCGTTCCAGAAATGAAAAGTGAAATGGTGTAATAAGAGAAAGAGTCGGCCATAAAAACTTAGTTATACCATCCGGGCTAAAATAAACGAAAGAAACGAACGTAACTTGTAGGTAGACGAATAACGTAATCATATTTGCAAGAACGATGCCTTTTTTTGCAGCTGATTTGTTAGTTAAATAGGGATAAAGGACAAATGCAAACTCGAATCCGAGAGACGCAATGATAGTTGATTTCACTGTGGTTACAACTGGTAGCCAACCTTCCTTTAGAAAGGGAAGAAGATATATCCAATGACCATCTTTAAGAGGGATAAACAATAGTAATGGTATCCAGAGGGTAAAAAGCACAGTGAAAACGGCAAAGCGACTAATAATAAGTACACCTTTACATGCAAGCATAAGCATTGGAATAGAAAGCAAAATCATAATTAAAAACATTGGAGTTCTAGGTAAAATCCAAATGTGAATGACATATAAAAGAGAAAAGATTAAGGAGACCGCAGCAAGTATAGCGTATAAAATCCAAAGAAGCATAGCGAATTTTCCTAGCCACTTCCCCAGATAACGAGTCAGTACATCAAGTAAAGTATACCCAGGATGATTTTCCATAATTTTCACAATACATAGACTGACTAAAGTAGTGATAGCGCACCCAATAATAATAGAAATCCATCCATCTGTATTCGCTCCTTGTGCAACTTCACGAGGAAGTGTAAGAACACCGAAACCTACTTGAACACCACTAATCGTTAAAATGTATTGAAATAAACTAATCTCCCTCTTAGCACGCTTGGTCACTTATCTTCCTCCATTTCTTCTTTGTCGCGTTGTCGATTCTCCTGTTTTAAGTTAAGGGATAGTGGGCGTTTCTTCATTATTTTCCATGGTAAACGTACAAGAATATCTTTTAAATCCGAAGCAAATAACGGAGAAAAAGGACTCCCATAAGGAACACCGAGAGATTCCATGGAAAGTATATGAATAATAATGATTGCCATCCCAACCATAATTCCAATGACACCAAATAAAGAGGCAATTATCATCATTGGGAATCGAAGAAGTCGAATTCCTGCAGACATTTCTAGGTTAGGGATGATGAAAGAAGCGACTGCAGTAATAGATACGACGATAACCATGACATTACTTACTATTCCAGCTTGAACTGCAGCTTGTCCAATGACAATCCCTCCTACGACGCCAATGGTTTGTCCAACGGGACCAGGAAGCCGAACTGCAGCTTCGCGGAGCATTTCAAGTACTAATTCCATCAAAAGTGCTTCTAATATAGGAGGAAAAGGAATTTTAGCTCGAGATTCTCCAATCGTTAACAATAATTTAAGTGGAATCACTTCATAATGAAAGGAAATCATAGCAATATAAAGAGCAGGAGCAAAAATTGCAATAAATAATCCAGTGAAACGAAGTAATCGTATAAAAGATGGAATCATTGGTCTGAAGCTGTAATCATCTATCGTCTGAAAAAAAGCTGAAAAGGTCATAGGTCCTATTAATACGCCTGGTGAGCGATCTACAACAACAGCGATTCGCCCATCTAGAATATGATGTGCTGTTGTGTCAGGGCGTTCAGGTATTGATAATTGCGGAAAGAGAGTATAGGAATTATCTTCAACAAATCCTTCTAATTCTCCGGTAGTAAGAATGGCATCCACTTTGATTGATTCGATGCGTCTGGCCATTTCTTGTACGACATCTTCGTTTGCGATGTCTGCTAAGTAAAGCAAAAAAACCTTTGAAGTAGCTCGTTCACCAACAGCGAATTCCTTCACTTTCAATTCGCGATTTGGAATATATCGACGAATAAGTGCAAGGCTGTCGCTCGCTACTTCATTAAATCCTTCGTGTGAGCTTTTTATGGAGCTCTCTGTTGAAGGTTCTTCAATGCTCCTTTTTGGTGCCGCTTGCGTATCAAGCTCTAAAGCGGATAGTTGCCCGTTTATAAATAAAATACTTTTGCCGTGTAAAAGAGATTGTTCAATGTCTGTCCACTGTTGAACTTTTTTAATATTTCCGATAGAAATAGAGGCTTCCCAAAAATCGTCTTCATTCCACTCTTTAAATAAGAGAGGACGAAGAATGTTTACGTTAATAACAGTTTTGTCTACAAGTCCTTCCATATATATAAGTGCCGCTTCCTGTCCGTTTTTTAATGGAAAAGTGCGTGTTATTAATTCTGGAATACCGCTAAACAATTTGGACAAGTGCTTTAAATTAAGGGAAAGGGAAGAAGAGATAGATTTATTTAATGTGTAATCAGCTTGCTTTTGGGTAGAAAAAGATTTTTCACCACGAATCCATTTATTAAAAGGCCCCATTTGTTCGCTTACTCCTTGTTATGTTTTATCCCGCTTTAATGGGCAGTAAGCCCCCCCTCAAAATTCAGCGGAAGCAAAGAAGTTAGGTAGGGGGGCGGGCTGCCCATTAAAGCCCGATTGGTGAGGGCTGATAATCAGTGGGGGATGAAGAAAACCCCCCACTGATTAAAGTTTCACTTTATATGGGTTATTATGGATAGTTCCAAGCTGACATATGCGTAGTTTAAATTTTATATTGTACATTTTTAACTTTAACGCTATAATTATAGTGTTAAAGATGGAATCGTGATATGACCTGTTATGAATCTATCGTTTTATTTATGAATAAATGGATTGGTATTTTAGCAAGATGTGCTAATAAACTACTCCACCATGATAATAACGTGCCGAAATGTGGTGCGTATATTTTCGTGGTGGAGTTTTTTTATTCTCAAAAAGGGGGAAAGACCATGAATAACAACATGGTTCATATTACAATTGACGGAAAAAAGTATACAGCGGAGCCCGGTTCAACGATATTGGGTGTTATTAATGAGAACGGGATTGAACATCCGCAAATTTGTTACGTGCCAGAAGTAGATCCTATTCAAACATGTGACACTTGTATTGTAGAAGTTGACGGAAAGTTAGTGCGCTCTTGTTCGACAGTAGCGACAGAAGGTATGAACATTGAACGTAATTCTACTCGTGCAAAAGAAGCACAAACAGAGGCGATGGATCGTTTACTAGAAAATCATTTATTATACTGTACAGTATGTGATAACAACAATGGGAACTGTAAACTGCATAATACAGCAGAATTAATGGAGATTGAACATCAAAAATATCCTTATGAACCGAAAGTAGATGTAAGTGAAGTTGATATGACGCATCCGTTTTATCGCTACGACCCTAATCAATGTATTGCATGCGGTCAATGTGTTGAGGTATGTCAAAACTTACAAGTAAATGAAACGTTATCAATAGACTGGGAAGCGGAACGCCCACGAGTTATTTGGGATGAAGGAGTAAATATTAATGATTCTTCATGTGTGAGCTGTGGTCAATGTGTAACCATTTGTCCTTGTAATGCTTTAATGGAGAAAACGATGCTCGGTGAAGCTGGATTTATGACTGGATTAAAACCAGATATTCTTGAACCGATGGTAGATTTAATTAAAGAAGTTGAGCCTGGATATAGTGGCATTTTTGCGGTATCAGAAGTGGAAGCGGCCATGCGTGATACTCGTACGAAGAAAACGAAAACAGTATGTACATTTTGTGGTGTAGGTTGTTCATTTGAAGTGTGGACGAAAGGACGTAAAATTCTTAAAGTACAACCTTCTTCTGATGCGCCAGTTAACGCAATTTCTACTTGTGTAAAAGGAAAATTCGGTTGGGATTTCGTAAATTCTAAAGAACGAATTACGAAACCTTTAATTCGTAAAAATGGAACGTTTGTTGAATCTACATGGGAAGAAGCATTGAATGTAGTTGCAAGTAAACTAGGATCTATTAAAGAAGAGTACGGTAAAGATGCTATCGGTTTTATTTCTTCATCGAAAATTACGAATGAAGATAATTATGTGATTCAAAAATTAGCTCGACAAGTATTTGAAACGAATAATATTGATAACTGCTCACGTTATTGTCAATCACCAGCAACGGATGGTTTGTTCCGTACAATTGGTATGGGCGGTGATGCAGGAACGATTAAAGATATTGCGCAATCTGGTCTTGTTATTATTGTAGGATGTAATCCGACAGAGGGTCATCCTGTTTTAGCTACACGTATTAAACGTGCGCATAAATTACACGGACAAAAATTAATTGTGGCTGATCTTCGTAAAACAGAAATGGCAGAGCGATCAGATGTCTTTATTAGTCCAAAGCAAGGAACAGATCAAGTATGGTTAATGGCTGTTACGAAATATATGATTGATCAAGGCTGGCACGATCAACGATTTATTGATGAGAATGTAAATTTCTTTGAAGATTTCAAAGAGAGTCTTACAGAATATACACTTGAATACGCAGAAGAAATGACTGGTATTTCAAAAGAAACACTTATTCAAATGGCTGAAATAATTCGTGATGCAGATGGTACATGTATCCTTTGGGGTATGGGAGTAACGCAAAATACAGGTGGGTCTGATACTTCCGCTGCGATTTCAAACTTACTTCTTGCAACAGGTAATTATCGTCGTCCAGGTGCTGGTGCATATCCGCTTCGAGGTCATAATAATGTACAAGGTGCTTGTGATATGGGTACTTTACCAGGATGGCTTCCAGGATATCAGCACGTTACGAATGATATGGAACGTGCGAAATTTGAAATGGCTTACGGAGTGAAAATTAATAGTGAACCAGGTCTTAATAATATTGAAATGCTTCACGCAATTGACGAAGGGAAAATGAAAGCTATGTATCTTGTCGGAGAGGATATGGCTCTTGTAGACTCTAATGCGAACCATGTACATGAAGTGTTGTCGAGCCTTGATTTCTTCGTTGTACAAGATGTTTTCTTATCTAAAACGGCTCAATATGCAGATGTTGTATTACCAGCAGCGCCATCTCTTGAGAAAGAAGGTACTTTCACAAATACAGAACGCCGTGTACAAAGACTATATCAAGTTCTTCCTACACTTGGAGATGCAAAACCGGACTGGTGGATTGTGCAGGCAGTTGCGAATAAATTAGGTGCGAACTGGAATTATAGTCATCCGAGTGAAATATTTGCTGAAATGGCCAGTTTATCACCACTATTTTTACAAGCAAACTATGAAGTATTGGAAGGATGGAATAGTTTCCATTGGGGAAGTTTTGATGGATCGAATACACCACTACTTTTCCAAGAAGGATTTAACTTCCCGGATAAAAAAGCTCGTTTTGCGATTGCTGACTGGGTACGTCCAGCTGAATTCCCAGCGGAGTTCGATCTTCACATTAATAACGGGCGTATGCTTGAGCATTTCCATGAAGGGAATATGACAAATAAATCAACAGGTATTCAAACAAAAGTGCCTGGCGTTTTCGTTGAAATTTCTCCAGCACTTGCAAAAGAACGTGGAGTGAAAACAGGTTCATTAGTCCGTCTTGTCTCTCCGTTTGGAGCATTAAAATTACGTGCACTTGTGACAGATCGTGTAAAAGCGAATGAGTTATATTTACCGATGAACTCTACAGATAATGAAACAGCAATTAATTTCTTAACAGGTCCTGCGGTTGATACGCGTACGAACACACCTGCTTATAAACAGACGAAAGTGCGTATGGAAGTGCTAGAAGTTGATGGCGAAAATCCGATGCCAAAAGCGAACCCACGTAATAAAAAACGTCATCCTCAAGCTGGTATTGAGGTACACCGTAAGTGGGCACGTCACGGGTATGTGCATTTAACGGATAAGTAGGAGGAGAAAAATATGGCTGCACCTATAAAAGTGATTCAAAAACAAGAATTAACTGAGGAAGAAATAAAACAGCGAAAATTAGATGATTTAAAAGAGCTGCTAGCTAATAATGAAGACGCTCTAAATCAAATGTTTAATATAGTAGGGGAATTGAATGATATTGGCATGCTAGAAGCAGCAAATTCTATGCTAAAGGCGAAAGAACCAATCGCAAAGATTGTTCTTGGCCAAGTAACTCGTGAGCCTGTAACAAATTTGATTAATAATATGATGGGTGCTGCAGGTGCTTTAACAGAACTTGATCCGGAACTTACGAAAAAGCTTATAGGTAGCTTATTAGTAGGGTTAGAAGAAGGTAATGAACATCTAGAGAGTAATAAAAAAGTAGGGGTATTCGATCTTATGAAAGTATTGAAAGATCCAGACATTAACCGTGCCATCGGATTTGGGCTTCATTTCTTAAAAGGTATGGGTAAAGGGTTAAAAGACGAGTAACCTTCATGAAGTGAATCTTTTCGCCCAAATGTTTGTACGAAATAGTTTGGGCGGAAGGCTCATTTTGGTAAAATATATAATAAAGTAAAATGAGGCTGTTGGGAGGTATAATTGTATGTCAAAAAAAGTACATGAATTTAATGATATGATACGAAAACTTCGAAAGGAACTTTTCGGAAAAGGACCAGAACGAATTCATACTGTTTTTGCTGAAAATATGGCGATTGCGACCCTTTATGGAAACTTAACACCTACTGAAAAATTCATTTCAAGTACGATGGACGGTGCGGAAATGGTTCATATGGCTAGAACGAAAATGATTCAAGAAGTGTATGCTGCGAATTCCCGTGAACATTTGGAGGAACTTGTTGGAGCGAAATTAGTGAATTTGTTTTCAGATATGAAAGTCGAAGAAGATATTGCAGTTTCAGTATTTGTTTTTGATAAAAATATAACGTGAGAGAAGGATACTGATCGTGAAACCGATACAGGTAGAAAGAGAAATCTTTCGTTATGAACAAGGGGCGTTTAAGCATATAGAGGACAGCATTGTAACAGAGTTTCCAGTCACGATTAAAATGAACGGACAGGAGTTTGTTACAATGGTTAGTACTCCAGAATATATAGAAGACATGGTAATAGGCTTTTTAGCATCTGAGGGAATTATTCGGAAGTATGAAGATATTGACGACATATGGGTACAAGAGAAAGAAGGATTTGTACATGTCACAACGAAAAAAGTGAATCCGTATTACGAACAAATGCAAAATAAACGTTATATTACTTCATGCTGTGGTATGAGTAGACAAGGGTTTGTTTTTGCAAATGATGCACTAAGCGCGAAGAAAATGAATGGCGTACATGTACAGGTTGCTGCAGAAGATTGTTTTCGATTAATGACAGAAATGCAGCAATCTGCAGAGACATTTCGTCATACAGGCGGCGTTCATAATGCATCTTTGTGTGATGTGAATGGCATTATTTTAAGTCGAATGGACATCGGTAGACATAATGCATTAGATAAAATTTACGGTTATTGCTTAAAAAATAATATTTCTATAAAAGATAAAATCATTGTTTTTAGTGGTCGTATTTCTTCGGAAATATTATTGAAAGTTGCAAAAATTGGTTGTGAAATTATACTTTCAAAATCAGCTCCAACTGAGTTGGCTTTGCAGCTGGCTGAAGAATTAGGTATTACAACAATAGGGTTTATTCGGAATCAATCCTTAAATGTATATACGCATCCAAAGCGTGTTTTAAATATAAAATAAGTAAAAGCGAGGCAATAAATATGAAATCTGTCACATTAGACAAACTACAACGCCCTTTAAAGGATTTACGTATTTCTGTTACTGATCGCTGTAATTTTCGCTGTCGCTATTGTATGCCAGAAGAAATATTTGGTCCTGATTATTCGTTTTTGTCTAATGATAAAATTTTATCTTTTGATGAGATTGAAAGGATAACACGTATTTTTGTTTCTTTAGGTGTAAGAAAGTTACGAATTACGGGCGGAGAACCGTTACTTCGAAGAGGTCTTCCGCAGCTTATTGAGCGCCTTAATAAAATAGATGGTGTGGAGGATATCGGTTTAACAACCAATGGATCGTTACTTAAAAAGTTTGCTCCTGATTTATATATGGCGGGTTTATCACGTGTGACAGTTAGTTTAGATTCTTTAGAAGAAGAGCGGTTTTTCTATTTGAATGGTAATAGAAGCAAAATACAAAGGGTTCTGGAAGGAATACAGGCTGCAGCTGAAGTTGGTATGAAAATTAAAATAAACATGGTCGTTCAAAAGGGGAAAAACGAACAGGACATCTTGCAGATGGCGCAATACTTTAAGGAAAACAAGCATATTCTTCGTTTTATTGAGTATATGGACGTTGGAAATTATAACGGTTGGGATTTAAAAGAGGTTGTCTCTAAACAAGAAATAGTAGATACGATTCATCAAGTTATGCCATTAGAACGGATAGAAGCGAATTATGCAGGTGAGGTTGCGACTCGCTATCATTATATTGGAAGTGATGAAGAAATAGGTATTATTTCATCAGTAACAGATTCCTTCTGCTCCTCATGTACGAGAGCCCGTATTTCTGCAGAAGGAAAATTATATACTTGTTTGTTCGCTTCTAAAGGAAATGATTTGAGAGAACTGCTTCGATCTGGATACAATAATGAGGAAATAACAGATATCGTAAGCAATATATGGAACAACCGAGAAGATCGTTATTCAGATGAACGCTTAAATAATACAAGTAAAAAAAGAATACCTAAAATTGAAATGTCACATATTGGTGGTTGATATATAAGAGTGACACTATCATAAAGTATATACAAAATGGAAAATGTGCAACGGTTGTAGATTTTCTATTTTATAGTAAAAGTGATGATTGATATCTCTGTAAAAGAAGTGCAGAGAAATTAAGCAGCATTCAAAAACCTTTATTTTGAGGAGGTTTTTTGAAGCTGCTTTTTTATTTGGAGAAAATGGAGGAATTAGTAATGGCATTTCATAAACCGGAACAAATTGCTGAGCTTGTAATTGAGGCCGGTGTTCAAAAAGTAAGTCAGACCTTGCCAGCGATGCTTATTCTCGGTTTTTTAGGAGGAGCATTTATTTCATTAGGATTTTTACTTAACATTCGAGTTTTAGGTAATTTGCCTGATCGCTGGGGGAGTTTAGTGAATATTTTAGGAGGCGCGGTTTTTCCTATTGGACTCATGCTCGTCGTATTAGCAGGAGGAGAATTAATTACCGGAAATATGATGTCAATGTCTATGGCGCTATATGCAAAGAAAATCACATTGGTTAGTGTGCTAAATAACTGGATTTGGATTACTTTCATGAATTTTGTTGGAGCTATTTTCGTTGCATATTGCTTTGGTCATCTTGGAGGATTAACAGAGGGAGATTATTTAAATAAAACGGTAGCGATAGCAGAAGGAAAGTTACATGAATCATTTGGGAGAACTTTAATTTTAGCAATTGGTTGTAATTGGCTCGTTTGTCTGGCGCTTTGGCTCGCTTATGGGACGAGCGATTTTGTCGGAAAGATAATCGGAATTTGGATTCCAATTATGGCATTTGTAGTGATCGGATTTCAGCAAGTGGTAGCAAATATGTTTGTCATCTCGGCAGTTATTTTTGCAGGTCATCTGACGTGGATGGATCTTGCTAGAAATTTTGTTCCTGTCTTTATCGGAAATGTAATTGGAGGAGCTGGCTTTGTTGGATTTGCGTACTTTGCTTGTTATCAAAAACAACATTCTAATATGAAATAGAGTTCGTGAGAGGAAGGGTATGTAATGGCTGATCGGTATTCACGACAACAGTTGTTCAAACCAATTGGGAATAGAGGGCAAGAAAAAATTCGAAATAAACATGTGTTAATTGTAGGAGCAGGCGCATTAGGAAGTGCAAGTGCCGAAAGTTTCGTACGTGCAGGTATTGGCAAGTTGACGATTATTGATCGTGACTACGTTGAATGGAGTAATTTACAAAGGCAACAATTGTACTCTGAACAAGATGCGAGAGAGAAGATGCCGAAAGCAATTGCTGCAAAAAATCGACTAAAACAAATTAATTCGGAAGTACAAATACATGCTTTCGTAATGGATGCATGTGTAGAAAATTTGGAAGGGCTATTAGAAAATGTCGATGTAATAATTGATGCAACAGATAATTTCGATATCCGATTTATAATAAATGATTTATCACAAAAACATAATATTCCGTGGATATATGGTTCTTGCGTTGGATCATATGGTATGAGTTATACGATTATTCCGCAAAAGACACCGTGTTTACATTGTGTGCTGAAGAATGTTCCAGTTACAGGTGTGACGTGTGATACAGCTGGAATCATTAGCCCGACTGTTCAAATCGTCGCAGCATATCAAGTGGCGGAAGCACTCAAAATTTTAGTAGAAGATTTTTCAGCAATTAGAAAAACATTTTTCATGTTTGATATATGGAGTAACCAAAACCATGTTATAAAACTAGGGAAAATTAAGACAGACGATTGCCCTTCGTGCGGTTTGAATCGCATGTATCCTTATTTATCATACGAAAACCAAACGAAGGTAGCTGCTTTATGCGGAAGAAATATAGTTCAAATTAGATCGGTAGAAAATAGGAAGTATGGCTTTGACGATGTAGAAAAAGTATTAAAAAAACTAGGGAAGGTAGATCGGAATCCGTATTTACTATCTTGCCAATTAGATGATTACCGCGTCGTTATTTTTCGAGATGGTCGTGTTTTCATTCATGGTACAAATGATATTTCGAAAGCGAAGCAACTATATTATCGCGTATTCGGTTAATAGAAAGGGTTGTCAATAATGGAAAGAAGAGTGCCAATTGCGGTGGAAGAAGCTGTTCGTAAAGTAATGGGATTTGCTAATGAGGGATTAAAGGAGCTACTACCTATTGAATTAGCTTATGGGCGTATATTAGCGGAGGATTTAGTAGCTGACCATGATGTACCTTCATTCAATCGTTCACCGTATGACGGGTTTGCTATTAGAGCAGAAGATACGAACTTAGCAAGTTATGAAATGCCAATTGTATTTGAAGTAGTGGGTGAAATTGGCGCAGGATCACTATTCGATGAGAAAGTAGGTCCGTTTCAAGCAGTTCGAATTATGACGGGAGCGCAAATTCCGAATGAGTGTGATGCGGTTGTTATGTTAGAACTGACTCGTCAATATGAGGAGGCTGGCAATAAGTATATGGAATTAAAGCGATCATTCAAAACAGGCGACAATATTTCTTTTCAAGGTGAAGATGCTCGTAAAGGAACAGTTCTTGCAAAGAAAGGATCGTACATTAATCCAGGTATTTCAGCTCTTCTTGCTACATTCGGTTATAGTGAAGTACCAGTTGCGAGAAAGCCTGTAATTGGACTGTTAGCGACTGGGAGTGAATTACTGGATGTCAATGATTCATTACAGCCAGGGAAAATCCGAAACAGTAATACGTACATGATATTGTCTCAAATTCGAAGAGCGGGCGGAAGAGTAAAATGTTTTGGGAAGTTTAGTGATGATTTTAATACGTGTTTTACAGCTGTGAAAGAAGCGCTTGGCCAAGTAGATATGTTAATTACAACGGGTGGTGTATCAGTAGGAGATTATGATTATTTACCAGCTATTTACGAAAAGTTAGGTGCATCTGTTCTTTTTAATAAAGTTGCAATGCGACCAGGAAGTGTTACGACTGTAGCACAATTAAATGGCAAGTTATTATTTGGTTTATCAGGAAATCCATCAGCTTGTTACGTAGGGTTTGAATTATTCGTAAGACCGTGTATTCGGACGTATATGTTTAGTGAAAAAGTACATTTAAAAAGAGAAAAAGCGTTATTAGGAGAAGATTTTCTAAAACCGAATCCATTTACAAGATGTGTACGAGCAAAATTGCAATATGATGAGGGGAAATTAATCGCTTATCCATCAGGGTTTGATAAATCTAGCTCAGTTTCTTCATTGGCAGAATCAAATGCGTTTATCGTATTGCCGGGCGGGACAAGAGGATATAAAAAAGATATGTTTGTTGATGTTCTTTTATTAGAAGATAACGAAGGTAGTGAATGGCCTTGGACATTTCATAAAGTGAGAGGTGGTTCTAATGGGACAAGCGCTATTTGAAATTGTAGATAATCCGATTTTAGTTGAAGAAGTAACGAATAAAGTCGCAAGAAGGGAAGCAGGTGCGATTACAACATTTATTGGTACGGTGAGAGAATTAACAAAAGGAAAACGAACGCTACATTTAGAGTATGAAGCATATAAACCGATGGCAGTAAAACAACTTATGAGAATTGGTGAAGAGATTAGTGAAAGATGGCCGGATGCAAAAGTAGCAATTACGCACCGTGTAGGGCGGCTAGAAATAATGGATATTGCGGTAGTCATTGCAGTTTCATCACCGCATCGTAAAGTAGCTTATGAAGCGAATGAATACGCAATTGAACGTATAAAGCGAATCGTCCCAATATGGAAAAAAGAATTTTGGGAAGATGGGACGATGTGGATTGGAGATCAACTTGAAAATACACCATATCCAGCAGGAAAACCGAAGAAGGAAGAATGAGAAAATGATTACAATTTTACTATTTGCAAATTTACGTGAGGAAGTTGGATTGGATCGATTCGTAATTTCAGAAAAAGAAGAAATGACAGTGCAGCAATTAAAAGAATGGCTCAAAGCGAGCTATGGTTTACAATCGCTTGATAAAGTGATGGTGGCTGTTAATGAAGAGTTTGTAACGAATGAAGAGATGATAAAAGCTGGAGATATCGTCGCATTCATCCCGCCCGTTAGTGGTGGATAATAAGTGTTTCTCGCAATGATAAGAAGATGTTGTATATAAAGTGAAACTTTAATCAGTGGGGATTTTGTTCATCCCCCACTGATTATTAGTTGAACCAATCGGACTTTTATGGGCAGTTGATCCCCCTCCTAACTTCTCTGCTTTCGCTGAATTTTGAGGTGGCGGTCTTACTGCCCATTAAAGTCGGATAAATTAGAATACGAGAAGGGATGAGTTCTATGATTACTCAAAAACAAATAATGAATGCGTTAAAACATGTAGAGGATCCAGAATTACACAAAAGTATTGTAGAGTTAAACATGGTTAGAAATATACAAATGAATGGAACAGAGGTTAAACTTGAAGTAGTGCTAACGATTCAAGGGTGTCCGTTAAAAGCAAAAATTCAACAAGATATTGAAGAATCGCTTCACGCAATTGGTGCCTCTAAAGTGGATGTAACATTTAGTTCTATGACAAAAGAAGAACGTGCAGTCTTAACAGAGAAGTTAAAGAAAAATACTAGAACAGAAACTGGTATGCCAAGCATGCTTCGCCTCGATTCAGGGGTACGATTTATTACTGTAACGAGCGGAAAAGGTGGAGTCGGAAAATCAACTGTGACAATTAATCTTGCAACGGCTTTAGCTCGTATGGGCAAAAAAGTGGGGATATTAGATGCAGATATATATGGTTTTAGCATTCCAGCTATGATGGAAACGAATCAAAAACCAACGATGATTGATCAAACAGCAATTCCAGTTATTAGTCACGGTGTTAAAATCATGTCGATGGGATTTTTTACAGAAGGAAATAATCCGGTTATGTGGCGCGGACCGATGTTAAATAAATGGATTCAAAATTTCCTTGCGAATACGCACTGGGGAGAATTAGATTATTTACTGCTTGATTTACCACCTGGTACAGGAGATGTTGCCATTGATGTTGCAGCAATGATTCCGCAGGCGAAAGAAATTATCGTTACAACACCACATAATGTAGCTTCATTCGTAGCATCTAGAGTAGGCGTAATGGCAAAACATACGAAACACGAGATTTTAGGTATTGTGGAAAACATGGCTTATTATGAAGAACAAGATGGATCGAAAAATTATCTGTTCGGAAAAGGCGGCGGTGAAATGTTAGCAGAACAATTGCAAACAGAAGTAATCGCACAAGTACCTTTTGCAAAACGTGAAGAAAATAGCGGTTCATCTGTATATGATGAAGATTCTCTTGTTGGAGAAGTGTTTACATCGTTAGCAGAAGATATTATTTATAAAGGATAGAGGAGGGATTTTTATGGCGTGTAATATCGATCATTCTATTGAAGATGTAATGAATAAACTTGAAAGTCAAAAGAGTTTTTTATCTGAAGAGATTTTTAAAGGGTTAAAAAATTTTTTACAAGGTAATCACTCACAAGAAATATTAAATGATGTATTTCATCTTTTAAAAAAGTATGACTTAGTAAGTAAAGAAGAAAGAGAGACGAGAAATACTCAATTATTGCTGATTATAAAATAAATACACTTTGACTTTTGGTTTGTAACAGGAGGGGTAAATGTAATGGATATGAAAAAGATGATTGAAATGATAGAAGCAACAAAAGTGACTAAAGAAGAATTATCGATTTCTACTTTACATCAAGAGCTTGTGAAGTTATATAGTCAAAAAAATGTTGCTCACTATACGGAGTTATTAAAGTATATTTTATCATTATCCGTGCAACAAAACCTACATCTTGTATTGAAATATTTTGGCGTGCGACCGGTTGTTGCGACAGATGAGCGTATGCAATTTCAAGAAATATTTAAATGTTTAGCTAAGAAAGATGATAATGGGGAATGGTTTTTAAATTTCGTTTCTTTATATGTAGGGTTAATTATAGTTCTTCATTTTGATGAGAAGGAGATTGAGGGAAGTTTTTTCGATGCTATGGTAGTGGGTGAAGGGAATGAAATATAAGATTCTGCTCATAACAGCTTTCTATTTAATTGCTATAACTGCGATTTTAATTGGTTATGTAAATATGAAGGTAACGAATTAAACTAGTTTGATAAAAAGTGATCTTCAGTTGTTCCCATCGTTTTTTCATGTTACCATTAAGCGAATTTTTCATAGGGAGAGAAAGCGATGAAATGGATTTATTTTCTTATTATTAATGTTATAGCTTTTAGCCTTATGGGGCTTGATAAACGAAAAGCGAAGAAGAAACAGTGGAGAACGCCAGAAAGTACGTTGTTTTTATCAGCGGCAGCTGGGGGAGCAGTTGGAGCTTGGATCGGTATGTATATGTTTCATCATAAAACTCATAAAAAGAAATTTGTTTTCGGCATACCTTTACTTGTTGTAATAACGGTATGTTTATTATTCGTTGTATGAGAAATGTCGAAAGAAATGCAGATTGATTATTGGTAAAGTGAGCACGTGGGACCGTATAATGGAGAAAAAATGAGAAGAGGAGAAAAAGGAAGATGGGGAGTCAATCAGCAGAGCAAAAAAAAGGGATTATATATGCGGCTGGTGCGTATACGATGTGGGGAATACTACCAATCTATTGGAAATGGGTTGAGGAAGTTCCAGCAGATGAAATATTAGCACACCGCATCGTTTGGGCATTTGTTTTTATGTTACTTGTATTAGGTGTTACGAAGAGGTTTCGCCAGTTTATTGGGGAATTTGTGAATCTTTTTAAACGACCTAAATTATTAATGTCATTAACAATAGCTTCAGTCTTGATTAGCGGAAACTGGTTTGTTTACATATGGGCCGTTAATCATAATCATGTTATTGAAGCGAGTCTTGGCTATTATATTAATCCGCTTATTAGTATTTTACTTGGTACAGTCGTTTTAAAGGAAAAGTTAAACTTCTGGCAATATGTTGCAGTTGGTTTAGCTGGAGTAGGGGTTATCATTTTAACAGTACGTTTCGGGGCTATTCCGTGGGTTTCTCTATCACTTGCCCTTTCATTTGGATTATATGGATTAACGAAAAAATTGTTAAACTATGATGCGACAATTGGACTTACGATGGAAACGATGTTAGTGACGCCGTTTGCGATTATTTATCTCGTTATGACAGGGGTACATGGTTTTGGTTCGTTTGGATCTATTTCCATGTTATCAACGTTACTATTAATAGGAGCAGGCATTGTTACAGCATTACCACTTTTTTATTTTGCAAAAGGAGCACAACTTATTCCGCTTTATATGGTAGGATTTTTACAATATATTGCACCAACGATTAGTTTAATTTTAGGTGTATTCGTATTTGGTGAACATTTCACATCTACTCATATGATGGCATTTTTCTGTATATGGGTTGCATTATTTGTATTTTCGGTAGCGAAAACAAAGTTCTTAGTGCAGAAACAACCGAAATTTATAAAAAATAAATCAGCAAAAGTATCATAATGCGTAGTATTTTCTACGCATTTTTCTTTATACTTATATTATATAGAATTTCCATTATAGTCAGTAAGGAGCTGAGAACATGGAAACAATCTTACATAATGATCCGCTTATGGCCGCTGTAATTTCATGGTTTTTAGCACAATTAACGAAAGTAGTCTTTAAATTATTCAAAACGGGTGAATTTGATTTTGCAAAGTTTTTCGCTTCAGGTGGGATGCCAAGTTCTCATGCTTCAACTGTTACAGCGCTTGCGACAGGTGTTGGTGTTGTGGAAGGTGTGGAAAGTACCATATTTGCTGTTTCTGCTATCTTTGCAATAATTGTAATGTATGACGCTTCAGGAGTAAGGCTTGCAGTAAGTAAACAGGCGAAAATATTGAATGAGTTTTTTCACGGTAGACAAACAGAATATAAGAAGTTAAATGAACTTGTCGGGCATACACCGTATGAAGTAGTAGTCGGTGCTTTATTAGGGATTATTGTCGGAGTAGGATATTGTTTGTGAGCAGAACATTTTATATGTTCTGCTTTTCTTTGTTTTTATACATATTCAGCTGCTTTTTTGAATATCGTTATACGGATTTCGAAAGGGTGGGTGAGCAACTTGTTATTATATGAAAAAGTGCATGAAGAAATAGCGAGAAGAACAACTGCACTTCAAACAATGCCACGGCAAGATGGTACGTGGCGGTTTTGTTTTGAAGGAGCGCCACTAACAGATTGTCATATGATTTTTTTATTAAAATTATTAGGTAGAGATAAAGAGATAGAACCGTTTGTAAAAAGATTAGTATCATTTCAAACAAATGAAGGAACATGGAAGTTGTACGAAGACGAAGTGGGTGGGAATCTATCTGCTACAATTCAATCTTATGCTGCCTTACTTGCATCGAAAAAATATACAAAAGAAGATGTGAATATGAAGCGAGCGGAAATGTTTATAAATGAGCGTGGCGGGGTAGCGCGTGCTCATTTTATGACGAAGTTTTTATTAGCGATTCATGGAGAATATGAATATCCTTCGTTCTTTCATTTACCAACACCAATCATGTTTCTACAGAATGATTCCACATTCAGTATATTTGAATTGAGTAGTTCAGCGCGGATCCATTTAATTCCGATGATGGTGTGTTTAAATAAAAGATTTCAAGTAGGGAAAAAGTTATTGCCAAATTTAAATCACATTGCGGGCGGAGGCGGAGAATGGTTCCGGGAGGATCGATCTCCAGTTTTTCAAACGTTATTAAGTGATGTGAAGAAAATTATAACTTACCCACTGTCTTTACATCATAAAGGATATGAGGAAGTCGAACGATTTATGAAAGAGCGTATTGATGAAAATGGAACGTTATATAGTTACGCAAGTGCTTCATTTTATATGATTTATGCTTTATTGGCATTAGGACATTCTATTCAATCGCCAATAATTCAGAAGGCAATAACGGGAATCACATCTTATATATGGAAGATGGAGAGAGGAAACCATTTGCAAAACTCTCCGTCAACTGTATGGGATACAGCTTTACTTAGCTATGCGCTACAAGAGGCCCACGTTCCGAAAGATAATAAGATGATTCAACAGGCAGTAGCATATTTGTTAAAAAAACAGCATACAAAAAAAGCTGATTGGAGCGTACATGCTCCGGCGCTTACTCCAGGCGGTTGGGGTTTTTCGGATGTGAATACGACTATTCCGGATGTTGATGATACAACAGCTGTGCTAAGAGCGTTGGCAAAAAGTAGAGGAAACAAAAATGTAGATAATGCTTGGGAAAAAGGGGTTAATTGGATTAAAGGATTACAAAATGATGATGGTGGCTGGGGAGCTTTTGAAAAAGGTGTGACGAGCAATATATTAGCAAATTTACCAATCGAGAACGCAAGAGATATGATAACGGATCCTTCTACACCAGATATTACAGGAAGAGTGTTAGAGTTTTTCGGGACATATGCACCAAATGAATTGCCTGAGAAACAAAAACAAAGTGCGATAAATTGTTTAATGAATGTACAAGAGGAAAATGGATCGTGGTATGGGAAATGGGGGATTTGTTATATATATGGTACGTGGGCGGTGATGACTGGTTTACGGTCACTAGGAATTCCTACCGCTGATCCTTCATTGAAACGAGCAGCTTTATGGCTTGAGCATATACAGCATGAAGATGGTGGGTGGGGTGAATCTTGCAACAGTAGTGTGGAGAAAAGGTTCGTTACTTTACCATTTAGTACACCATCCCAAACAGCATGGGCGTTAGATGCTCTTATTTCTTACTATGATAAAGAAACGCCATCTATTCGAAAAGGTATTTCATATTTGCTTGCGAATCCTTATGTGAATGAAAAATACCCTACCGGAACAGGTTTACCGGGTGGGTTTTATATTCGTTATCATAGCTATGCATATATATATCCGCTACTTACTTTTGCACATTATATAAAAAAATATAAAAAATAAACCGAGAGATATCTCTCGGTTTATTTTGTTGGGTAGTAGGTCCCTGTTGAAAAGAATAAGGCCATGCTTTCCTTATTTTTCTGTTGACTGGCGTTTTTGACGTGCATCAGCGGCATTTGCACGTGCGTTTGCTTCTAAGTCATCGTGGTCAGCGAGTTCACGAGAGAACTCAACATCAATACCATCAGTAGCTTTGTTTTGTTTGAAATTCTTTTTGTTCATTCGACACAATCTCCTTGCACTTTATCCCGCTTTAATGGGCAGTAAGACCCCACCTCAAAATTCAGCGAAAGCAAAAGAAGTTAGGTGGGGGATCAACTGCCCATAAAAGTCCGATTGGTTCAGCTAATAATCAGTGGGGGGATAAAGAATCCCCCACTGATTAAAGTTTCACTTTATGCGACGTTGCAAAGTTAGTTTGACACAAATAGACTTTTTTATGCAAAGAGGAATTGGAAAGCAAAAAGCCGAAATATACAGTATAAGTAATAGAAATGGGGGATAGGGATGGAGTTTTTAAATGGGAAAACAGCTGTTGTAACAGGAGCTGCACAAGGAATTGGAAAAGAGATTGCAAGAGTTTATGCAAAACTAGGGGCTAAAGTATTAATTAGTGATGTAAATGAAGAGAAGCTACAAAAAACGACACGTGAGTTATCGGATGAAGGATATGAAGTGAGCTTATATCGATGTGATGTGAGTAATCAAAATGAAGCGAAGTCGTTAATTGAATATGCAGTTCAAAAATTCGGTACATTACATATTTTGGTGAATAACGCTGGGATTACAAAAGATGCAATGTTACATAAAATGGAGAAGTCTGCTTGGGAACAAGTATTACAAGTGAATTTAACTGGTGTTTTTTATTGTATGCAACCAGCGCTTCTTTACATGAGACAACAAGGGTATGGACGCATTATTAATATATCTTCAATTAGTAGAGAAGGAAACATAGGTCAAGCAAATTATGCGGCTACGAAGGCAGGCGTTGTAGGTTTAACGAAAACGGCAGCGAAAGAAGTTGGAAGTTTCGGTATTACGTGTAATGCGATTTGTCCAGGATTTATGGATACAGATATGACAAAAATGATACCGGATAAAGTGAAAGAAAAGATGGTTGGAGCGATTCCGGTTGGTAGAATTGGGACGCCAGAAGATATTGCGAACGCAGCAGCCTTTTTAGCATCAGAATACGCATCCTATATTACAGGAGAAGTATTAAATGTGAGCGGAGGACTGCAAGTTTAAAGGCATACATAATGAAAAGAACCTGACCAGGTAGGTCAGGTTCTTTCTCATTAATTTAAGTTAAGCCAAACGCTCTTCACTTCTGTATAGTTATTTAATGCATAAGATCCCATTTCACGACCAAGACCAGACTGTTTAAATCCTCCAAATGGAGATGCTGCATCAAAGACGTTATAACAGTTTACCCATACTGTACCAGCACGTACTTTACTTGCAACATAGTGTGCTGTTTTAACATTTTCTGTCCACACACCAGCCGCTAAGCCGAATTGTGATTTATTTGCACGTTCAATTACTTCATCAATATCGTTAAACGGAATTGCAGAAATAACTGGACCAAAAATTTCTTCTTTTGCGATTGTCATTTCATCATTTACGTCAGCGAATACGGTAGGAGAAACGAAGTAGCCTTGATCGAATGGATTACTTCCTCCGCAAAGTACTTCAGCACCTTCTTCAATCCCTTTTTCAATGTAGCCCATTACACGTTTTTGTTGTTCTTCAGAAACGAGAGGACCGATTGTAGTTTCTGGGCTTAAGCCAGCACCTTGATTTAATTTTTTAGAGTAAAGGACAAGGTCAGCCATGACATTATCATACATTTTCTTCGGAACAAATAGGCGTGATCCAGCAGAGCATACTTGTCCTTGGTTAAACATAACACCAGAAAGTGCACCAGGAATTGCACGAGATAAGTCGGCATCTGGTAAAATAATGTTTGGTGATTTACCACCAAGCTCTAAAGTAACACGTTTTAATGTTTCAGATGCTTGTCGCATAATTTGTTTACCGACTGGAGTAGAACCGGTAAATGCAATTTTATCAACGAGTGGGTGATTAACGAGAGCTTGTCCAGCTGATTCACCGAATCCAGGAACGATATTAATAACACCTTTCGGGAATCCAGCTTCTTCAATTAATTCAGCTAAGTATAGAGCGGATAGTGGAGTTTGTTCTGCAGGTTTTAAAACGATTGTACATCCTGTAGCAAGCGCTGCTCCCATTTTCCACATTGCCATAAGAAGCGGGAAGTTCCAAGGGATAATTTGACCAACGACACCAACAGCTTCATGGCGTGTATAGTTAAAGTAATCACCGGAGACAGGAATTGTTTGACCAACGATTTTCGTCGCCCATCCAGCGTAATAGCGCATATGCTCAATTGCAAGTGGTATGTCTGCTGCCATTGTTTCACGGATTGGTTTTCCGTTATCTAATGTTTCGAGCTGTGCAAGCTCTTCTTTATGTTCTTCCATTAGATCAGCTAACTTGTACATGAGACGGCTTCGCTCAGCAGTGCTCATACGAGACCAAGGCCCTTCGTCAAAAGCCATACGAGCTGCGACTACAGCTTTATGAATATCTTCGCGACCAGCTTCAGAAACGACGGCAAGTGTTTCACCAGTTGCTGGGTTAGGTGTTTTAAATGTTTTACCGGAAGCGCTTTCAATGAAAGATCCATTCACATATAACTTTTTTGTACCTTGAAGAAACTTTTCTACCTTTTCATGAAGATTTACAGCTAGTTGACTCATTGTATAACCCCCTTGAAAATATAATGTAAACGCAGTACGAGACGGCGCTTATTCCGAAATCAAGGATGTGGAAACTAGATGGAAAGCCTCTAATTAAAATCATAATTAATAAATACTGAAAATTCAAATTTCATTTGTGTTACAATTGTAAAAAATATGTAATGTAAGAGAAGCTTCTATATGATTATAAAAAATCCTGCTTGTTTTTGCTTTCTAGTAGGAAAAACTAGAAGAACAATGGTACAATAATACATCGTGAGAGGAGGGGGAAAAATGAAAGATTATCATGATGATCCACGCTTTCGAATAGCCCATAGAGAAGCGTTAATTGGTCTTGGACTTGCTATTATTAATTTTATAATATGGTACGGATTTGCTTATGGGCTTGGTAGTAAAGATCCGAGTGAATATACATATGTATTAGGTTTTCCCGCATGGTTTTTTTATAGCTGTATCGTTGGATTTATCGTTATGGTTATTTTACTTAGTTTAGTTGTTCGTTTTGTATTTCAAGATATTTCACTCGATGAGGAAGAAAAAAGTGAGGAATAATAGATGAATTGGTATGTAATCATTCCAATGATAATTTCGTTTATCGTTGTATTTTTAATTGGTGTATATGCTTCAAGACGCGTGCAAGCAACAGCACATAGTAAATTTTTACAAGAATATTTTCTTGGTGGGCGTGAGCTTGGCGGTTTATTATTAGCGATGACAATGATTGCTACATATGGTAGTGCTAGTAGCTTTATTGGTGGTCCTGGTATTGCTTACAATATGGGTCTTGGATGGGTACTGCTATCTGCGATTCAAGTTGTAACAGGGTATATCGTTTTAACGGTTATCGGTAAAAAGTTTGCAATTATCGCTAGGAAGATGGAGGCCATTACTCTTATTGATTATTTAAAGGGAAGATACAATAATAAAGCAGTCGTGATCCTTTCTGCGTTATGTATTATTATCTTTTTATTTTCAGCAACAGTAGCTCAGTGGGTCGGCGGTGGACGATTAATTGAGTCGCTAACGGGTTTATCTTATACAACAGCACTATTTTTATTTACTTTCTCTGTACTTGTGTACGTATTAATTGGTGGATTTCGTGCAGTTGCGCTATCAGATACACTATTAGGTATTATCATGTTGGTTGGAACGACAATCATTTTAATTGCTACTGTCATTGCCGGTGGTGGAATTGAAAAGATTATGCAGGAACTTGTTCAAATCAATCCGAATTTAATTACACCATTCGGAGCAGATGGTAGTTTAACTAAATCATATGTGACATCGTTTTGGATTTTAATTGGAATTGGCGTTGTCGGTTTACCGCAAATTAGTGTGCGTGCCATGTCTTATAAAAATTCAAAAGCGATGCATCAAGCACTTATAATTGGAACGATTGTTGTAGGTACAATTATGATTGGTATGCATTTAACGGGTGTATTTGCAAGAGTTGTACTGCCAGGTATAACGGTACCAGATAAAGTAATGCCGCTACTCGCGATGGAAGTGTTGCCACCTTGGTTAGCGGGAGTTTTTTTGGCTGCACCAATGGCAGCGATTATGTCTACAGTAAACTCGTTATTGTTACTTGTAAGTTCGTCAATCATTAAAGATATATACGTAAATTACATAAATAAAGATGCGGCAGACAGTACGATTAGAAAAGGAAGTTTATGGATTACTGCTATCGTAGGACTGCTCGTTTATGCGGCAGCAATTAAACCACCAGATTTTTTAATATGGTTAAATTTATTTTCTTTCGGTGGATTAGAAGCAGCATTCATTTGGCCGATCGTATTAGGATTATATTGGAGGAAAGGAAATGCAACAGGAGCGCTTGCTTCCATTTTAGTTGGGGTAGGCTCATATATGTGTATTCACCTTTTCTATCCAAATCCGTTCGGTATACATACAGTTGTCTTTCCAATTTGTTTTGCGTTTATCGCTTACATCTTAGGAAGCGTGATTACTGTGAAGAAAAACAGTATAGGTTAGATGAAAAACGCAGTTCGTATAGGACTGCGTTTTTTCGTATAAATTTGTTCTTTTTTATTCTGTAAGCCTGTGAATATTCATAAATTAATAACAATTGAGGGGATGGAGTTGAGGGTGATGAAAAAAGTATTATTTTTAGGAGACCCAGGAATTGATGACTCTTTAGCCATCATGTATGGAATTATGCATCCTGATATTGATATTGTTGGTGTTGTAACGGGATATGGAAATGTAACGCAGGAAAAGGCAACGAGTAATGCAGCATATTTATTACAAATGGCAGGGCGAGAAGATATACCTGTTATTAATGGTGCAAAAATCCCTTTATCCGGAGATGTTACAACGTATTATCCAGAAATTCATGGGGCAGACGGTTTAGGACCAATTAAACCTCCAAAAACTTTTTCGCCAAATATAAAACCTTTTTGTGTATTTTTTGATATTCTTGAAAAGTATAAAGGAGAATTAATAATAGTCGATGCTGGTAGGTCAACGACACTAGCGACAGCATTTATTTTAGAAAAGCCGATGATGAAGTATGTAAAAGAATATTATATAATGGGCGGCGCGTTCTTAATGCCTGGTAATGTAACACCGGTAGCAGAGGCAAATTTTCATGGTGATCCTATTGCGTCACAATTAGTGATGCAAAATGCTAAGAATGTGACATTAGTACCACTTAA
The DNA here is from genome assembly GCF_001455345.1 of Bacillus thuringiensis. GTDB lineage: Bacteria > Bacillota > Bacilli > Bacillales > Bacillaceae_G > Bacillus_A > Bacillus_A thuringiensis_N. The sequence continues at coordinate 3,470,734 of NZ_CP013274.1, read as the reverse complement.
CGTTACATCTGAAGCTATTATTACGCCGGAGATGGTAAAATATATTACGAAACACTCTAAAACGAGTTTTAATAAGTTAATTGAGCCCATATTTACGTATTATTATAAAGCTTATAAAAAGTTAAATCCGAAAATAACAGGTAGCCCAGTACATGACGTCGTTACAATGATGGTCGCGGCAAATCCCTCCTTGTTAGATTATGTATATCGTCGTGTTGATGTAGATACAGTTGGAATTGCAAAGGGAGAAAGTATTGCTGATTTCCGTCCTCAACCTGACTCAAAAGCTTTAAAGAATTGGGTACGAATTGGTTGGTCATTACATTATAAAAAATTTCTCGAAGACTTCGTGAAAATTATGACGTAGACATAATGGGAGAATACAAGTTAAAATAATGGAGATGATTATTTTAGTAATCATCTCCATTATTTTGTTTGTAAGAGATAGATAGAGAAGAGTTATACAATAGGAGAGGAATTTTACTTGAAAAAAACTATAGTATGCGCAGTGATTGTGGGTATTTTCGTTTTGCTAATATCGGGTAATTTTTTAGTGAAAAAAGTGTGGAGTTCAAATAATGATGATGCGCAGTATATCGCATCCTTTATTGAAGAACATAAAGATGAAAAAAATAGTGCGCTTCTCGTGAAGAGAAATGATAAAGTTGTTTATTCTGTAAATCCAAATGTTGTATTGCCAGTTGCTAGTACGATGAAGTTAATTGTGGCGCTTGAATATACGAAACAAGTTACAGAAGGAAAAATTGATCCGTCTAGTTTCGTTTCCATTAATGATGTGAATCGGTATTACGTACCGAATACAGATGGTGGTGCGCAAGATAGGTGGCAACGCTATTTGGAGAAAACGGGCAAGATAACTGAAGGAGCAGTTTCTTTAGAAGAAGTGGCAAAAGGAATGGTTAAGTTTAGTTCGAATGCAAATGCGGAATATTTAATGGAATTGTTAGGATTAGATAATATTAATCGTAATTTACAAAGTTTATCGCTTCCAGCACATCAGCCGCTATTTCCAATTGTTTCATCTTTATACATCCCTGGATATTTGCATAAAGAACTACATGTTCCGAAATATAAAATAGAGAAAAAGTTAAAAGAAATGTCTCAAGAGCAATATCGTGAATATGCGATACTTATTCATGAACGTTTAAAAAAGAAGGGACCATTATTACAGAAGGAAATTCCTCTTTATTTAGAGGAACGTTACGATAAAATTTGGTCAGATCGATTACCAGCAGCTTCTGCAAATGATTATATGGTACTGCTTCAAAAGGCAAATCATAAAGGTGGCCTAACAGACGCAGAAGAAAAAGTGTGGGCGAATATCGTTGAAACAGATATGAGCGCTAAGAAATACCGTAAAACATTTAGACATGCAGGGCAAAAAAATGGTTATACGCCATGGACAGTTACAAAAGCAGTTTATGCGATGGACAAACGTGGGAACTGTACAGAAATAGTGTTCTTAGCAAATGATTTAAATGAAGACGACAGTGCAGAAATACGGAAACATTTAGCAAATTTACATTTCCAAGTGTTGCAAAGTGATAAGTATGATGCGACTTTTATTAAGTAAACTCGGTGCAGAGGGCGCCGAGTTTATTTTTATGTACAAGCACTTTTTTTCTATCTCTGGGTATGATGGGTAGTAATACTTAGGTGAGAGGGGAAAAGGTGATGAAACAAAGCAAAGAAGAGTTTATAAAGAGTGAAGGCGCTGATTTCCCTGGGAAAACATACGTGGATTGTGTATTACAACATGTATTTGAGTTTCAAAGAAATTACTTATTGAAAGACATGTTTCAAGTGCATAAAGCGCATATTACGATGCTGACTGAAGAAAATTTAATGAAAAAGGAAGAAGCTAAAGTTATATTACACGCATTAAAAAAGGTAGAGGGAATTCCAAAAGAGCAATTGCTCTATACAGAGCAGCATGAAGATCTCTTTTTTTTAGTGGAACATTTAATTTCTCAAGAAGCAAAAAGCGATTTTGTAAGTAATATGCATATTGGTAGAAGTAGAAATGATATGGGTGTAACGATGTATCGCATGAGTTTAAGACAGTATGTATTACGATTAATGGAACATCATTTGTTAATGCAAGAGAGTATATTGCAACTTGCGGCTGATCATAAGGAAACAATTATGCCAGCTTATACACATACACAACCAGCGCAGCCAACAACATTTGGTCATTATGTGTTAGCAATTTATGATACGATGCAAAGAGATTTAGAACGAATGAAAAGAACGTACAAACTTTTAAATCAATCCCCAATGGGAGCTGCTGCGCTTTCTACAACAAGTTTCCCAATTAACCGAGAGCGAGTTGCCAATTTACTTGGATTTACTAATGTAATCGAGAACTCATATGATGCTGTTGCTGGAGCGGATTATTTATTAGAAGTTAGCTCATTACTTATGGTAATGATGACGAATACGAGTAGATGGATTCATGATTTTTTACTATTAGCGACGAAAGAATATGATGGTATTACTGTTGCAAAGCCATATGTACAGATTAGTAGTATTATGCCGCAAAAGCGAAATCCAGTTTCCATTGAACACGCCCGTGCAATTACGAGTAGTGCTTTAGGTGAAGCATTTACAGTATTTCAAATGATTCATAATACACCATTTGGCGATATTGTCGATACGGAAGATGACTTGCAGCCGTATTTATATAAAGGAATTGAAAAGGCTATTCGTGTATTTTGCATTTTGAATGCAGTCATTCGAACAATGAAAGTGGAAGAAGAAACGCTGAAAAGTCGTTCTTATAAACATGCAATTACGATAACTGATTTCGCAGATGTTTTAACAAAAAACTATGACATTCCATTCCGGCATGCGCATCATGCAGCAAGTGTTATTGCAAATATGTCATTGGAGCAACAAAAGGAGCTTCATGAATTACATTTCAAAGATGTAAATATATACTTACAAGAAAAATTTAAAATACATTTATTAGAAAAAGAGTGGGAAGAAATTATATCTCCAGAAGCTTTTATACAAAAAAGAAAGGTGTACGGTGGACCGAGTAAAAAAGAGATGGAGCGTATGATTAAAAATCGAAAAGAGTCATTTCGAAAAGAAGAAGAGGTATTTAAAAAGGAAAAACAGAGAATTTTACAAGTTGAAAATGCTTTGAATACGTTAGCTTCGAATATTATTGAATCGTAAAAGAGGGATTTAATGAATTAATCGCCAATACTTAATGAAACTATAAATAGAGAGAAGAGATTGTCGATGATTCAATTACATGTATATGAAGAGATTCTTAATTTTAAAGAAGTGGTTACACCATTTTTAGAAAAGAATGAACAGGAAAATAATCTCATATTAGGTGTATTACAAATGGTCCAACAACCGATATTTATGGGGATAGCGAAACAAGGAGAAGAAATTGCGATTGTATTTCTGCAAACGGAAGAGAAGAAACAAATCATTGTTGCAACTTCTGAAATTTCAGGAATAGCTATCAAGGAGCTTGCAAAAGAGTTAACGAAAGTATATCCAGATATTCCCGGATTGATCGGTAATAAGAAAGTTGTACAACAATTAGCGGAAGAGATTGCGGTGTTAGAAAATAAGAAAACGAGTGTTGTAATGGAACAAGGAGTATATGAGTTGAAAGAAGTGAAGAAGAAACCGAGCGAGGGTAGTTTTTTTCGAGAAGTACGTAGTGATGAACTAACATTAATAGAAGAGTGGATATATCGATTTTGCGAAGATGTGAATCTTCCTACTACGAAAGAGGAAGCAAAACAAACGGCACATACATTAATCACTAATCATCGTTTATTTGGTCTAGAAGTAGACGGAAAACTTGTTTCTGTAGCAGCAAAAACGAGACCGACTACAAATAATATAACAGTTAATTTCGTATATACGCCTAAAGAAGCAAGGAAAAAGGGATACGCATCTAATTGTGTAGCGGCACTTAGTCAACGTATGTTAGATGAAGGTTACAAGACGACTACGTTATATACTGATTTGGCGAATCCGACATCGAATAAAATTTATCAAGAAATTGGTTATGAGCAAATTGCGGAGTCCGTGCTTATATTTTTAGAGAAGTAGAACAAAAAGGCGTGCTAAAATAGCACGCCTTTTTGTTATTCATCAATTCTAATAATCTCGCCTTGAGGGAAGTCTTCAGTTTCTAGTAAGTTACGAATAGCTTTCGCAACATATTCAGGTGATAATAGCTTTCCTTCTTCTTTTAATGCGATGAATCGCTCTAAATTTGTGAAGTCTTCTTTATTTGTTTCACGAATCTGTGCTTGCATATTTGTATCAACAACGCCAGGTGCAAAAGCGACGATTTTTACTGGATATTCTTTTGCTGCTTCTTCGGTTGCTACGCACTGTGTAAACATATTTACGCCAGCTTTCGTTGTACAATAAGCGCCCCATCCGAAGTATGGATTTTTTCCTGCACCAGATGAAATGTTTATAACACGTTTATCTACTTTCCATTCTTTCGTATGTTTCATGAAAGTAGATGTAAGAATCATAGGGGCAAGTAAATTAATGTGAACGTTCGTAATGAATTGTTCACTTTCTGCTTTTTCAATTGGCTTCATAGGAGCAACCGTACCCGCATTATTAATTAAATGAATAGAAGATACACTGTCTTCTTGAATAGATGAAATGATTTCGTTAAAGTTCGTTTCTAAATTATGTACATCTTGAAGATCTAAGGAGTGGAAAACACAATTGCTATTATATTGTTCTGCGAGTTTCGTAAGCTCTTTATTTTCTCTTCTAGAAATAGAGATGACAGTTGTATTTTTTTCTAACAATTGTGTGGCAATAGCCTCACCTAAACCTTGTGAAGTTCCTGTTATGATAACGTAGCGCATAGTTTTATAAGCTCCTCTCATATGTGCGGAATTTTGTTGGACAACGTACATTGTATAGTTTGTCTACATTTTATAGTATAGAGCACTTTTTACTATAAATGAAATGAGATGATTACGTGCCTTTTTTGAATCGCTTTACAACAACAGTAACGGGTGCCGTCACGTTCACTGGGAATACATTAGGACTTAGTCCTACATCGCCTGCGCCAGGCAATAACTTTGGTACGATTGATGTATTTACAACGGTGAATACATCACTTCAAGTACCTGGATTCCCAGCAGGAACGACGGATGATTGGCCTTTAAATTCTTCAAGTGCAATTTTGAACCTTCCAGTAGGGAGTAGCGTTTTATACGCAGAACTAGTATGGGCCGGCACATACCGGACTGATACGGAGGATGTTACCGCGTTTTTAAATGATAATATTACTTTTACAACACCATCCGGAACATTTTCTGTTACGCCAGATCCCGCTACTGCGCAGCAAGGTTCAGTAGGGAAACAGTTTTATTATAGTCGCTCGGCTAATGTAACGAACCTTGTTAGTGCAGGTGGGGCCGGCACATATACAACAGGTGCTGTGCCTGCTGCAAGAACTTCAGCCGATCCAACAATTAGCCGTTCAGCTGGCTGGACGCTTGAGGTTGTGTATCAAAATGCAAGTTTACCACTTCGAAATTTGTCAGTATATGCAGGCCAAGAAATTATTGATGCTTCATCCCCGCCAGTTGATGCTACTATTTCAGGATTTGCTACGCCAGCTACAGGAGCTGTTACAGGAAGAGTGCTCGTAACTGTTCAAGAGGGAGATTCCAACATTTCTGGAGATCAACTTCGCTTTGGACCAAACCCAAATGCTATAGTTGCATTATTCGGACCGAGAAATCCGGCAAATAATTTCTTTCAATCTCAAATTTGTAATGACTTTGGGGAATTAGATACAACCGGAACGTTTGGAGATTTGAATCAGCCACTAGGGATAGCTTTGGCTGTTCGAAGACAAGGATGGGATATTACAAACGTAGATGCTTCATCATCATTAGTAAATAATCAAACGTCAGCAACCGTTCGGTTCGTTACAAATGGTGATGGTTATGCAGCGGCTGGTTTTGGTGTTCAAATTGATGCGACGGGACCGATTATAAATCCTGTCAAATCTGTTGATAAAGCAGTTGCAGGTATAGGAGATATTCTCACTTATACGATTACAGTTCCGAATACAGGAACAGGAAGTGCGGACAACGTTGTATTACAAGATAGTATTCCGAACGGCACAACATTTATAGCTGGTAGTGTAACGGTAGGTGGAGTAGCACAACCAAGTGCGAATCCAGCTAGTGGAATTAATTTAGGAACGATACCAAATAATGCTCAAAGAATCGTTACATTCCAAGTAAGAATTACATCGTTTCCAAATCCAAACCCTATTTCAAATCGTGCAATGGTGTCTTACCAATTTCGTCCTTTCGTCGGTAGCCTTCCTATTGCAAGTACGTCTTCTTCAAATACAGTACAAACGACAGTGAATCAAGCAACTATAAGTATGCAAAAATCTGTAGATTTACAGACGGCAACACTTAATGATGTATTAACGTACACGGTTAATGTAACGAATAATGGAAACGTCACTGCAAACAATGTTATTTTTGTTGATAGTATCCCTGCAGGAACAACATTTGTCGCAAACAGCGTTACGGTAAACGGGGTAGCACGTCCAGGAGCGAATCCAGCAAGTAGTATTAATTTAGGAAGTATTAATGCATCGCAAACGACTGTAGTGCGCTTTCAAGTACGAGTGACATCGAACCCTCTTGTCAATCCAATTCCAAACCGTGCGAGTGTAACATTTAACTTTACTCCAGTACCTGGTCAACAACCAGTTTCAGGGCAAGCGACAAGTAATACTGTAGTTACGACAATTAATATAGCTGATATAACAACGAGAAAAACAGTGGATAAAGCTTTTGCAACGGTTAACGACGTTCTTACGTACACGGTAACAATTCAAAATACAGGAAATGTACTTGCGACGAATGTTATTTTTCAAGATCCAATCCCAACTGGAACGACTTTTATCACAAATAGTGTAACTGTAGATGGAATTTCGCAACCTGGGGCAAATCCGGCAACTGGGTTTACAGTTGCTAACATATCTCCAGGTGGGACTAGGACAGTTACATTTCAAGTACGAGTAACATCTACGCCGTCAGGAGGTACGATTCCGAATCGCGGAAATGTATCTGCTAATTTCGTCGTTATTCCGAATCAGCCACCAGTAACGATTAATAGACAAACGAATACAGTTGTGACACAAGTTAATACAGGCGGTTTAAATGTAATAAAAGAAGTGAATACAACGCAAGCGGCAGTAGGGGACACTTTAACGTACACGATTGCCGTTCAAAATACAGGAAACGTTCCGCTAACAAATGTGTTATTCCAAGACACTATTTCTTCCGCTGTTTCTTTCGTTGCAAATTCTGTAACAATTAATGGAGTACCACAAAGTGGATTGAATCCGAATACAGGATTTTCTCTTCCAAATATTCCTGCGGCTCAAACGGTTGTAGTCACATTTGAAGTAGTAATTGTACAGAATCCAGGAGATGAAGATATTTTAAATCAGGCAAATGTAACAGCAAGTTTTCAAGTGAATCCGAGTGAACCACCAGTTACGATTACTATTCCGAGTAACCTAGTGAATACAACTGTACAATCAGGGAATTTTGAAGTTGTGAAAGCAGTGAATACGGATGTTGCGACGGTAGGAGATGTTTTAGTATATACAATCGAAATCATAAATGCAGGTAGTGTACCAGCAACAAATGTATTTTTCCAAGATTCAATTCCACAAGGGACATTATTTATTGAAAATAGTGTATTGGTTAATGGTGTTTTACAAGAGGGGGCAGATCCAGGACTAGGATTCCCATTAAATGATTTACCTACTGGCGCGAGTGTAATTATTTCATTTGAGGTATTAATTGATGAAATTCCGCCAGGGAATAATGTTGTAAATAACGCGAATGTAACTGGAGATTTCCTTGTAAATCCAACAGAGCCACCGATTACTGTAACAGTACCAAGTAATACTGTTATGACTGTCGTGAATTCTTCAGGATTAAATGTAATGAAAAGTGTAAGTGCTACTGAAGCAGGTGTAGGAGATACACTAACATATACAGTTGCTATACAAAATAGTGGAACGGTAGTAGCGACAAATGTATCATTCCTTGATCCGATTCCAGTTGGAACCACTTTTGTAGCGAATAGTGTAACAATAAACGGGACACCTCAACCAGGTTTAAACCCGACAACTGCATTTCCACTTGCTAATATTCCAGTAGGAGGGATGGTAACGGTCACTTTTCAAGTGACAATCACGAGTGTACCACCAAATAGAGTTCTTCCGAATAATGCGAATGTAACTGCTGATTTCCAAGTAAGTCCTCTCCAGCCACCAATTACAATTGTAACAATTAGTAATACAGTTGTGACACGAGTGAATGTGGGATCACTTAATGTAATAAAAAGTGTAAATACACCACAAGCAGGTGTAGGAGATACGTTAACGTATACGATTCTTATTCAAAATACAGGAACTGTTCCTGCAACAAATATTATTTTTCAAGATCCAATCCCATCTGGAGCTACATTTGTAGCGAATAGTGTAACGATAAATGGAGTCGTTCAGCAAGGCGCGGATCCTATAGCAGGTTTTCCTGTTACCGATATTCCAGTTGGGCAAACGGCTACAATTACGTTTCAAGTTACAGTGACGAGTGTTCCGAGTGGTGGGAATATAAGAAATCAATCGAATGTTACTGCCAGCTTCCTTATAAATCCAGCTGGTCCTCCTATAACGACTACTACAAATAGTAATTTTGTAGTGACACAAGTAAATACAGCTCGATTAAATATACAAAAATCTTCATCTGTACAACAAGCAACACTTGGAGAAACTTACACGTATTCTGTTGTTATTCGAAACAACGGAACAGTGACAGCAACGAATGTCTCTTTTATTGATCCGATTGCTCCAGAAACAACATTTGTAGCAAATAGTGTAACGATAAATGGAACGCCTCAACCTGGATTTGATCCAAATGTAGGTTTCCCGCTTCCTAATATTGCAGCGGGCACATCATTGACAGTAACGTTCCAAGTGATAGTTGTTGCACCATCAACGCTTGGGGCAGTTCTAAACACAGCGTCTGCTACAGCTACTTTCTTATTGAACCCTTTACAACCACCTGTAACAACAACGAACTCAAGTAATACAACGGTAGTTACAATACCGTTACCTCCTCCTGGTGAAGTGACAGCAACCAAAACAGTAAATGTTGCAACTGGGGCTGTTGGGGATGTATTAACGTATACAGTGCTAATAACGAATGTAGGAATTATCCCTGTTACAGATGTGCTCTTCCAAGATGTCATTCCAGAAGGGACGACGTTTGTTGACAACAGTGTAACGATAGGTGGAATACAACAACCTGGTTTGAATCCAGAAATAGGTTTTACAGTTAGCCCGTTATTAAATGCTGGTGGAAGTATTACGGTAACATTCCAAGTGACGATTACAGAGGTTCCAGATAATGAAGTCATCTTAAATGACGCAGATGTTACATTTACTTCACAACCAAATCCGCAGGAGCCACCGATTACGCAAACGATATTAACGAATTTAGTCGTTACGACAATTAATATAGCTTCAATTTTCCCAGTAAAAATAGTAGATAAAGAGGCAGCGACGGTTGGGGAAATATTAACTTACGATGTACTAATTTTTAACTTTGGAACGGTACCGGCAACGAATGTTCAATTTCTTGATTCTAGTACGAGTGGTGTAGCATTTGTTCCAGGAAGTGTGAGTATAAACGGAATACCAGAACCTGGATTAGATCCGTTCATAGGCTTTACAGTTCCAGATATACCTGTAGGTGATTTTGTGCTTGTCACATACCAGGAGATGGTAACAAGCATACCTCAAGGTGGAACAGTTGTTAACTTTGTAGACGTTACGGCTACATTTGCTGTAAGTGAAACCGAACCACCTATTACGGAGACGACGACAAGTAACACGACATTAACGGAAATAAACGAATCTGGTTTGAATGTTTTAAAATCAGTAAGTCAACCGATCGTTGCAGTAGGCGATACAATCACATATACAACAGTCGTTCAAAATACGGGAACAGTGATAGCGACGAATGTTCAATATAGTGATGTATTACCATCCTCTATAACATTCGTACCGAATAGTGTAACGATAAACGGTGTGTTACAGCCTGGATTAGATCCTAATACTGGCTTCTCACTTCCGGATATAACTCCAGGTGAAAGTGTAGAAGTCACATTCCAAGTAACAGTTGTTAGCGTTCCGTCAAACGGAACAATTGCCAATACGGCAAATGTTACTGGAAGCTTTATTTTAGTACCAGGAGAACCACCAGTTATAGTAAATCAGCCAAGTAATACAACACTCACAACTGTAAATAGAGGACGCTTTAATGTTATTAAACAAGTAAATAGGGCTGCTACTCTCGTTGGAGATGTATTGACGTATACAGTGCAAATAACGAATACAGGAACAGTAACAGCAAATAATGTTCAGTTTATTGATACGATTTCAGCAGGAGCATCGTTTGTAGCAAATAGTGTAACGATAAATGGAGTCCCGCAACCAAACTTAAATCCGATTACTGGCTTTGCAGTTGGAGATATACCAGTTGGTGAAACGGTTATAGTAACGTTTCAAGCGACAGTTACAACCATCCCATCATCAGGAACAATCACGAACGTTGCAAATATAACAGGAAGTTTTACTTTAGTGCCAGGAGAACCACCAGTTATAGTAAATCAGCCAAGTAATACAACAATAACGAGAGTGAATAGAGGGCGCTTCAATATAATAAAAACAGTAAATAAACAAGCAACACGATTAGGAGATACGTTAACGTATAGTGTGCAAGTGACAAATACGGGAACGGTAACAGCGACGAATGTTCAGTTTATTGACGTTCCATCTCCTGGTTTAGAATTTGTTCCTGGAAGTGTACAAATAAATGGGATTCCACAAGTAGGTTTAGATCCATTTGTAGGCTTTTCATTACCCGATCTTGCAGTAGGGGATAGCGTATTAATTATATTTGAAGTAAATGTAATCGCAGTTCCGCCTTCTAGTAGCATTATGAATACAGCGAGAGTAACGGGTGATTTCGAATTGATTCCAGGAGAACCTCCGTTTACAATTACGAATTCAAGTAATACGACAGTGACACCGGTAAATAGGGGCAGCTTAGATATGCGAAAAGAAGTAGATCATTCAATTGTTGGAGTAGGAGAAACGGTAACGTATACGGTTCGTATATTAAATACTGGTACTGCTGATGCGATGAATGTTCAATTTATCGATGTACTATCTCCGGAAGCGGTTTTTGTACCAAATAGTGTAACTGTAAATGGAGTAGCTCGTCCAGGAGTAAATCCGCAGGTTGGATTTACGATTTTAGATATTCCAGTCGGTGAGACGGCGATTGTAACATATGAAGCTACGATTACGAGTTTTCCGGATGGTGGTACAGTAGTGAACGTTGCTGGGGCATCAGCAGAATATATTTTAGTACCAGGGGAACCGCCAGTGACGGTGATGGACACGAGTAATACAGTTATTGTAACGGTAAATACTGCAATCTTATTTGTTGCAAAGGGGGCAAACTTTGAAGTAGCAATGGTAGGAGATGTTGTCACTTACGGAATTGCCGTTATAAATGACAGTACAGTTCCTGTGACGAATATTGTTTTAAAAGATATCATTGATCCGAATACGTTATTTATAAATGGCACGGTAACGGTAAATGATGTATCTCTTCCATTTGCCCATCCGAATACTGGTATCCCGTTAGGTGATTTTCAGCCAAATGATGCCGCCATTATTAATTTCCAAGTTGTAATAACAGGAGGACAAATAAATAATTTAGTTACAAATACTGCTACAGCAAGTGGGCTCGCGACTGTAAATCCGAATGAGCCACCAGTAGTAGTTGAAGGTGATAGCAATACAGTTGTTATCCCATTTATATCTCAAAATGTCTCAACGACAGTCGTAAAAACGGCAGATCATCAAACAGCAACGATTGGTGATGTTATTACGTTTACGATAGTTATAACGAATACGGGAGATACAGCAATACAAAATATTCGTTTTCAAGATATGTTAGATAGTAGTGTTCGATTTGTTCAGGGAAGTGTAACAGTTGATAATACGCCAGTGCCAAATGTAAGCCCAGTATCAGGATTTCTCATAGGTAGTTTAAATCCAGGTGAAGCGCGAACAGTTTCGTTCCAAGTAGTAGTTCAGAGTGCGCCAAGTGGTTCAGGAAATTATATTAATCAAGCGAGTATCCGTTTCGAACATCAAGTAGGTACAGTATTGCCACCTGTCACACAAATAGTAGAAAGTAATATGGTCGTCATTCCGTTCGTTCCGACGATTGAACAAATTTGTGAAACAAACTTTAATTGCTTAGATAAAATTCCATTTGAGTGTTCTCCGTGTCATCACTTGCACGGACATAAAAAATAAAAACAAAAAGAGCATCTAGAATAGGATGCTCTTTTTGTTTTTATCATATAGATTCATTTTCGGAAGAGGTAAAAAACTCGTTGATTTTGTCGGAGAGTAGTAATGGAATAGCTCCTTTTATAACAGAAATGTCCCAGTCCCACCATGCAAGATTCTCTAGTTTGTCAATTGTTTCTTGCGGGAAACGATATCGAATAAATTTTGCTGGATTACCAGCCACAATTGCATATGGAGGGACGTCTTTTGTAACAACACTTTTTGCACCAATAATGGCACCGTTACCAATTGTAACACCAGATAAAATGCAGGATTGATAACCGATCCATACATCATTACCAACTACGATATCACCTTTTGAAGAAGGGTGACCAGTAATATGTGCTCCTTCACCGAAGAGGGCATTGAATGGATAAGTTGTTATCCAATCGGCACGATGTTCACCACCAAGTAGGAAAACAACTTCTTCTGCCACTGAACAAAACTTACCTATTTTTAATTTCGTTTCATCATTCCAAGAAAAAATAGTTGGACCTACTTTACTATAAGTATAATCACCGATATCATACTTACTATATTCTGGTTTTTGATTTAAATATAACATGATTCTTCAGCCTCCTTTCTCAATTAAGCGATACGTATGGAATATTATATGCAAGGTGTAGCAAGGTGAGCTGTGTTAATAGGTGAAATGAACAAAAAGGAGTGGGCTGTATGAGATACGAAATGGGTTTATATAATAAACCTTTTCAATCAATTCAATCTGGAAAAAAAGTATATGAAGTACGTTTATACGATAAAAAACGTCAACTCATAAAACAAGGCGATCATATTGTATTTACGAATCTTACGACAGCGGCAACGATGACTGTAAAAGTAACGGAAATAAAACGATATGAAAGCTTTAAAGAAATGTATGAACAAATTGATAAAAAATTATTGGATTGTCAAAATGATAGTTTAGAGGAAATGTTAGAAAGTACATACAAAATATATACGAAAGAACAAGAAAAAAAGTGGGGAACAGTTGCGATTGGTATTGAGGTAATAAAATGATAAGAAATCGCGGCGTGGCAATCATTGTGCAGGAAGGGGAAATTGCTCTTATAAAACGTATTCGAGAAGATGAAACATATTATGTTTTTCCAGGTGGGGGAATTGAAGAAGGAGAAACACCTGAAGAAGCAACAAAGCGAGAAATTTATGAAGAATTAGGGGTACATATAAAAATAGAACATCTAATTGCAAAGGTGGAGTTTAAAGGTACGGAGTACTATTTTAATGCCCATATTATAGATGGAGTTTTTGGAAGTGGTAGAGCTGAAGAATTCGAACTGAAAGATAGAGGGAGTTATATTCCGTTGTGGTTACCAATACAAGAGTTGGAAAAAGTGAATATAAAACCGTGTGAAGTGGTCGGAAGTATATTAGAACATTATAAAATGTAAGGTCTGACAACATACAAAAAAAACCATTGACATAGTCTTCTGATTTAAGTATTGTATTCGAGTATGTTTATAATCAGGAGGTTTATATGAGTAATCAAACTACTACACATCATGTGAAAATGACAACAGCAGATCCATCTGGAATTGGTCTATTTGGATTAGCGATGGTAACACTTGTAGCATCATCTCAAAAGTTAGGCTTAACAGATGGCGTTTCACTTGTATTACCTTGGGCGATCTTTTTAGGAGGATTTGCACAAATCTTTGCTTGCATTCACGATGCAAAGCATAACAATACATTCGGTACAACAGCATTCGGTGCGTACGGCCTATTTTGGTTAGGTGTTGGAATGACTTGGTTAATTCAACTTGGAGTATTTGGCGAGAAATTAGCACAAGCTGCAGATTCAAAACAGCTTGGTGTAGCCTTTATCGGATATTTGATTTTCACAATCTTTATGACAATTGGTGCAATGGAAACACATAAAGTATTATTTATGATTTTCGTCCTTATTGATTTCCTATTTATCGGTCTTTCATTGAGTACTTTAGGTGTTATGCCACACGCAATGCATAATTTAGCAGCATATTCTGAACTTCTTATTTCATTATTATCTTTCTATGGTTCAGCAGCAGCAGTGTTAAATACACACTTCGGAAAAGTTGTTTTACCAGTTGGAAAGCCATTTGGTATTTTTAAAAAGTAATAAAAAAGCACAGATGATTGTATAGTCATCTGTGCTTTTTTGTGATGTAAACAGAAATAATAATAAAATACAATTGAAATTGATTCTCATTATTAATATAATGAGAATGAGAATCATTTATTGTGAGAGGGGGATGCCGAAGTGGCGAAAATTTTAGTAGCTTATGCAAGTATGTCAGGAAATACAGAGAGTATTGCTGATTTAATTAAAGTTAGTTTAGATGCCTTTGATCATGAAGTAGTACTGCAAGAAATGGAAGGCATGGATGCTGAAGAATTATTAGCTTATGATGGGATCATTTTAGGATCTTATACGTGGGGCGATGGTGAATTACCATTTGAAGCAGAAGATTTTCATGATGACTTAGAAAATATAGATTTATCAGGGAAGAAAGTAGCGGTATTCGGGTCAGGTGATACGGCGTATGAACTGTTTTGTGAAGCGGTAACGATATTTGAAGAACGCCTTGTAGAACGCGGTGCAGAGCTTGTACAAGAAGGATTGAAAATCGAACTAGCTCCAGAAGATGAAGAGGATGTTGAAAAATGCAGTAATTTTGCAATTGCATTTGCTGAGAAGTTCTAAGAATGGGAGTGTCAACGTGGAGACAATGTTAAGTGCGACCGCTATTACAAAGTTAAGAGATGGAAAGCTTATGTTAGCTACTACATATAATGGTTTATTTATTGAACAAGACGGAGAATGGAAACAAATTTTAAATGGTTTTCAAAAACGAATTAGGGATTTACATAGCGAAGATAATGTAGTGTATGGTGTAGGTGACGAAGGAATTTTTATTCGTAGTATGAATGGTGGAGAGAACTGGACGGTCCAGCGTTTTCCAACAAAAGCAACGAGTTGGAATGTGTGTAGTAATGTACTAGGAACTGTCATTGCTCATGGAGATAAAACGTTGTATCATTCTAATGATTTTGGTTCGACATGGGAAACTATTCATCCATTTCTTGAATATGGTGGCGGGGCACCATCTATTCGATCTTTGTTTTTATATAAACATTACTTATTTATCGGTACGAAAATACATGCTAAATACGGTGGTGTTTGGCTCTTTAATTTGGAGACACGTAAATTAAAGAGGATTAAAATCTTGATGAATCAGATGATCTCGGCGTTGACTTTACACAATTCTTATTTAGTAGCAGCCAGTGGATCATGCAAAGGGATTAGCGGGAATATCTCTTTTTGTAAAATAGATGAAAGTATTGAGAATGAAAAAACATATTGGCACACATGTCAAAGCGAGCAGAAAGCAAGTAGCTATTTAGACTTAAGTGTAGATCAACATGTGCTATATACAACGTCAACGCAAAATAAGGCGGGGATTAGTACTGTTTGTCGTGTACTTTTAGAAGAAGGAATTGTTACAGTATGCGACTCAGTTAAAGGGCATGGCTGGCGCATCGTTAACGAAAAAGAAGGCTATGTTGTAGCTGGATCAGGTGAATCAAAAGCGATGCAGTGGAAGAAAAAAGTTGTATAGCAAAAAAAACTTTGCTTTTATTATATTGATATGATATATTATATTTAAACCATTTTACTTTTAATAATATAGAGATTTAAATGAGCTGTAACTTCCGAGGAGGATAGCAATGTTAAATCTCCTCAGAGTTGCAGTTTTTTTAATGTCTGACTTATTTTTGTAAAGTGGTTGAAAATGAATATGTACATATAGGTACATTGTAGGAGGATTTTTTACATGCAAAACGGTAAAGTAAAATGGTTTAACTCAGAAAAAGGTTTCGGATTCATCGAAGTTGAAGGCGGAGAAGACGTATTCGTTCATTTCTCAGCTATCCAAGGCGAAGGTTTCAAAACTTTAGAAGAAGGTCAAGAAGTTACTTTCGAAGTAGAACAAGGTAACCGTGGACCTCAAGCTACAAACGTTAACAAGAAGTAATTATGGAAAAAAGAAGGGCTTGCCCTTCTTTTTTTTTGCATTTTTTATTGAATGGCCTTCTATGTACATATAATAATGAAATTGAATTTTCGTTTTTTAGACGAAGTATTACATGCATAAAGTGTATGATTAAATAAATACTGAAAATAAAGTATGTGTGTGAAAAGGAATGTAGAAAGAGGTAAATAAATTGGAAAACGCTACACATTTTATTGTGTTTGATATAGAGAGAAATTTCAGGCCGTATAAATCAGAAGATCCGTCAGAGATAGTTGATATCGGAGCTATAAAAATAGAAGCAAGTACAATGAAGGTAATTGGAGAATTTTCGGAGTTAGTAAAACCGGGAGCACTTCTTACTCGTCATACGACAAAATTAACGGGAATTACAAAGAAAGATTTAATTGCTGTCGAGAAATTCCCGCAAATTATAGAGAAATTTATTCAGTTTATCGGAGAAGATTCTATATTTGTTACATGGGGGAAAGAAGATTATCGATTTCTATCTCATGATTGTACGTTACATGGTGTAGATTGCCCATGTATGGACAAAGAAAGAAGAATGGATTTACAAAAATTTGTTTTTCAAGCGTATGAAGAATTGTTTGAACATACACCAAGTTTACAATTTGCGGTAGAACAGCTTGGTTTAACGTGGGAAGGGAAGCAACACCGAGCTTTAGCGGATGCTGAGAATACAGCGAACATACTTCTTAAAGCATATAGCGAGAGAGATATTACTAAAAGATATAAAAGACATGGTGAGCTTGAACTTGTAGAAAACGGCAAACTAACAGAAAAAGCGAAAAAAAAGATGCGGAAATGGGTATTTAAAGAAATGAGAAAAAATACAGAGCGTCCTTTCGTTTGGAGTACATTTGAAAGTAGTGACACGTGGGAAAGTATAACGGAAAGATACTATATAAGTGAATCTACAGTAGAACTTTTGAAAAAGCATTTTCGTACGGCGGTGAGAAAGGCGGAAAGACAGATTAGGTATTTGGCTGAGATGGAGGAGAATGTAGAGGTTAAATGACATTCTCCTCTATTTCTAGCTACATAAATTTAAATTCATTGTATTAAATAGCAATTAATTTGTTGCTGTAATTGAGCAGTCATTATTGCTTTGAAATTTAGGGCGTGAGTTAGAATGTTAATCTGTTGATGAATAGTTAATTTTTCAAATCCTTTTGCATGTGCAAAGAAATGTTGGAGGAATTTTTTCTTCTCTTCAGTTAATCTCTTATGATTTCCTATTGGAAGACCTGCGCATTTATATAAAAATTGTTTAGTATTACTTTTTAACTTTAAATCATTAATCCAATTCACAGTTTTTTCAGTGGTATGGCTGTTTATGTAGTTTTTTGGAACGGTTACTTTATAATTGTAATCGCGTAAATCGTTTTTAGTAAAACCTGTCTGTTTTAAAATTTGTAATAGAGGGAAATGATTTTCCTCAAGTTTATTTAAAATAAATTGTCTATTGGTTTTATTAGAATCGCCTTTGTTATGAAGTCTACGAAGTATTTTGAGGTATTGTGAAGGTTTATCTGTGAAATCTTCAATAATACAGGGTATTTGTCTTATGTGTTGATTATTAGCTATAAAGTTATAACAATCGTATTTCCCCACTAAAATGTATTCATCTTTTTGAGGATGTTTTTCAACTGGTAATAGTAGATCAAATGGATCGAGATATTCAATAGTATTGGTCATTTTTTTTGAGTAATTTTTTGTGATGTGTGAAATATACAATGGATTTATTTTTTCAATGGAGATCATGCTGATTTTAGTTAAAGAATGAGGAAGATAGTCTATAATCATCTGTATTTCCCTCCTTAAATCAAGTATATAAAACTAAAAAGTTGTCTTATGATAGTAATAGAAAAGTACGTGAATAATGTGAAAAATCCTACCTCTTATAAGGAGGTAGGATTTTTCACATTATTCTATTCAATTTCTCCTGATCCGTAGCCATACTGCTGCTTATTCTCAATCCGTTCAATTACGTCTTGCAACTCGTCTGGCTTCAGAAACTCAATTGGAGAGAAGCCTTTCTCAAACGTAAGTGTATCGGCTTCAATCATTAATACGTACCGATCATTTACCTTTGCGATATGTATTTGATCCCCGAAATCAGCAAGCAGGGCCTTCACAGAGATATGATCTGCTTTTAGCTTTAATTCCACTTCAGGAGCATGCTCGACGATTTGAGCGGTAGCTTCCATTACTTCTTCGGTTGAAAATTGTTCCATAATTTCGCGTTTCGGACTGGCAGCCCATACTTCCATTGCTTGGTCGAATTGTTCGCGTTCTTCTGTACCTTCTTCAAATACATCTTCAATTTGGTCGTATACCATGTCCATTACTTGTGTTTTCATAATTTCAGGCATAGAGCGTTCGTATTCGACGAATTTTAAGAAGTCTTCAAAGTAACGGGCATGTGATGCTTGGTGAATCTTTAGCTCGCCCACTTCGACCATACCTTCTTCAGGCATGTACGGATATTGGATAGATTTCATGTTTTTTGTTGTAATGGCCATTTCAACGTTGCGAATCAGTGTGGATTCATCAGAAATAGAAGCGACTTTCGGCTCGAAGTCACATTTCATAACGAAAACGAATGGATCATCAAAGTATTTGCGTAGTTTTGCTTGAGCGATTAAAAATACACCACCGCGTACAGCACTTGTGTCAAGATATGTATAAACGAGAGGCTCGCTCATATCTTTGAAGTTTTCTTTTGTTTCTGCAAAGCGAATGCGATTAAATAGGTTGTAATGAGGATTTGAATCAAGTTCGTGTCCTTCTTCTACAATGAAGCGACCGATCTTTGTCGGAGCTTGTTCTGTTTTCGCATGACGTTCTACTTTTCGCTTTGAAATTTTTAATAATTCTCCATTCAAAAATTCTTTTAGGGAGCTATCTTCATACTCTTCAGCGTCTAATGTTTGAAAATGTTTGTAGCGCTTATCAACAGCTTCACCTTTTCCTTCTACTTGTACAACATAAAAAGAAAGATAATTTATTTCAAAATCCATATTTATCACCTTGTTTCATTTCATTAACTCTTATCAGTATAGAGATGGAAAAAACTTTCGTCAATTTATATAAGGAAGGGGGAGCCCCTTCCTTCATATATTTTTTATTTTCAAAATTAAAATCCGTCTTCTAATGCTGAAAATGGAATATTTAGTCTGTTTTCTACTGTACGTAAACGTTGGTTTAAGCGGTTTAATCTACGTGTATGACGCTCAACTGTGTTTTCTAATTGACGTACTCTTTGTTCAAGCTCATTTACTCGTCTTTCTAGTTGGCGATTTCCAGTACCAGGAAAAGAGATTGGGAGTTGAAATTGTCGATTTTGATCATATGGATTAACTTGCTCTGCTGGATCTATATATTGTTGGTATTGTGCTTGTAAATCATATTGAGGCTGATAACCATTTTGGTTATATGGATCGTATGGATTGTAGGGATACATAAAAACATCCTCCGTTTCTTTAAAATAGGTTAATTCACCATAATGTATGTGTAAAAGCGGAGCGATGGCACGGCAAATACCTATTTATGTTCAAGAGAAGTTTCTTTATAAATAAGAATATGGAGTTTTTACATTTGTATTTCTTTTGTTTTATGGTATATACTGGATAAAAGAATGGGGTTACATAAAGGTTACAATTCTATCAAACTCAAACTTTTATGTAAATAAGTGTAGACATTTAGAAAAGAAAAGAGTAATTTATATAGAGTAAAAAATAACTTGTAACAATTTATAAATATATTGTAAAATGATTGTAACAAAACATACATAAAAATGAAATAATACATAAAAGTAGTATTGGGGAAAAGGGGAGAGTATATTGTTCCGTAAAGTAAAGGGTATATTAGTTGGGGTTTTATGTGTAGCTGTAGTAAGTGGTTGTGGTACAAAAGTAAGTGATGTTGCATTAGTAAGTGATATTGGTGGCCACGCAGTAGAGGCTAAAGCAGAAGTGCAGGATTCTATTAGTTTAGTAGATGGTCGTACAGGTACGGAAGTGAAAAAGCTAGATTTATCGAGTCTAGGCTATTTTGAAGACGAAGCAAAATTTAAAAAATCGGTAACAAAGGTTGCTAGCGAGGTTGGGAAAAGCGTTGACAAAAAGATGGTTCCTTCACGTTTAGCATCTGATGGGAGTTGGCAAGAAGGAAAACCTGCTTATGAATTGATGGAAAAAGAGTTAGTAGATAAATTATTAAACGTTGGTATGTGGGATTCTTCATATCAATTACCTATTGTTGAGAAAAAGCCTACTGCAACACTAAGTGATGCGCAAGGAAGTGGTACGGTAATTGGTAGATATGAAACGAATTTAGGTGGCTCAACAGGTGGCCGTATTGAGAATATTCGTTTGTCAGCAGCGAGCATAAATGGAGTTGTATTAGCAAAAGGAGACCGTTTCTCTTTCAATGCATTAATTGGTGATACAACGCCAGATAAAGGATATCAATTAGGAAAAGAAATTGTAGATGGTAAATTAGTAGATGGATACGGTGGTGGTGTTTGTCAAACATCATCAACTTTATACAATGCAGCAGATCAAGCTGGTTTAAAAATGGTAGAGAGAACGACACATTCTAAAACAGTAGGCTATGTTCCACAAGGAAGAGATGCTACGATTGCATACCCATACTTAGATTTAGTATTTGAAAACACGAATGATGCACCTGTGAAGCTTTACATGGGTATTCAGGGCGGAAAGTTAGTTGCTGAAGTACATAAAATGCGATAAGAATAATAATCTATAAAAAAGCCATGCTTTCTATTAACAATAGAAAGCATGGCTTTTTCTGTGCAGTTTATCGAGTATTAATGATACGCTTCAAGACTCGGTGAATGTAAGGACCAAGATATTTGGAAAAGTATTGAATTTAATTCTTAGTTTTCCTATTGACATTATATATAATTAACTGTATTCTTCATAATAACAACGAAATAAATGGAAAAATTTATTAGTTTTCTTATCAAGAGAGATGGAGGGACTGGCCCGATGAAATCTCAGCAACAGGCTACACAAGTACTGTGCTAATTCCAGCAAACGTATGAAGCGTTTGGAAGATGAGGGGAAATGGATTAACATTCAACTCTTCTTATATGTGTAAGAAGAGTTTTTTATTTAGAGAGGGGGGATAGAGTGAAGTTTGATGTAACGTATTTTTTAGAAAGTTTTCCGCAATTATTTAAGTATGTATACATAACTTTAGGAATTACTGTAGTTTCAATGATTATTTCTTTTGTTATAGGGATTGGCTTGGCAATCATAAAGAAAAACAAAACAAAATTTTTATATTCTATTGCAAGAGTATATACATCTTTCTTTAGAGGAACACCTTTATTAGTTCAATTGTTTGTGTTGTATTTCGGATTGCCGCAAATATTCCCAACCTTTACAGTACTTACAGCGATGCAAGCGACTTTAATTGGTCTCAGTTTAAATAATGCAGCGTATTTGTCAGAAATTATTCGGGGTTCATTAAATGCTGTGGAATCAGGACAAATGGATGCTTGTTTATCAGTTGGAATGACAAAGGCGCAAGCTATGCGACAGATTATCTTTCCACAAGCTATTCGTGTTGCAGTACCGTCACTTGGAAATAATTTTGTTGGATTGTTAAAAGAATCTTCGTTATCCTTTGCGCTTGGGGTGGCTGAAATTTTAGCGCAAGCGAAAATGTTAGCGGCACAATCGTATCGTTATATGGAAAGTTACTTAGCGGTAGCGATTGTATATTGGATTATTACAATTGTAATTAGCTGGGGACAGAAAAAGTTAGAAAAGAAACTGGATGCACCATACTTGTAACAGAAATGAGGTGATATGTGTGATTGAGGCAAGAGATTTGTATAAGTCTTACAAACAAAATGAAGTACTAAAAGGAATCTCACTTACTGTCGGTAAAGGGGAGGTAGTAGTCATTATTGGACCTTCTGGTTCAGGTAAATCGACACTATTAAGATGTTTAAATTTATTAGAACAACCAGAGGATGGAAGTATTAGAATTGAAGATTTAGAGATTCATGCGAAGAAGCTTTATAAAAAGGAAATAATAAAATTACGCCAAAAAACAGCAATGGTTTTTCAAAACTATAATTTATTTAAAAATAAAACAGCATTGCAAAATATTACAACGCCATTAACAGTTGTACAGAAAAAAAGTGAAGAAGAAGCAAAAAGAATAGGAAGAGAAATATTAAAACAAGTAGGCTTAGCTGAAAAAGAAAATTTCTACCCAACGATGTTATCAGGTGGACAACAACAAAGAATAGGTATTGCTAGGGCAATGGCTTTAAATCCCGCTGTATTATTGTTTGATGAACCGACTTCTGCACTTGATCCAGAATTAGTGAACGAGGTATTGCAAGTCATTAAGGATTTGGCAAGGCAGCATATAACAATGGTTATTGTCACACATGAAATGAATTTCGCAAAAGAAGTAGCGGACCGTATTATATTTATGGCTGATGGCATTATTGTAGAGCAGGGAACGACAGAAGAAATTTTTCGGAATCCACAAAATGAGCGTACGAAAAAGTTTTTGCGACAATTGAATGCTTCAGAAGAAGGCAATCATTTCGTTATTTAGGAGGGAAAATTATGAGGAAATCATCATTATTACTAACATTGGCATTAACAGTATCGATTGGGCTTTTATCTGCTTGTGGTTCAGATACAGCGAGCAAAAAAACAGATGAAAAAGTAGTGAAAGTTGGGACGTCTGCAGGTCGTAGTCCATTTATTTTTAAAGAGGGTGAGAAAGTAAAAGGTTTTGATGCTGAAATTATTGAAGCGGCTGCTAAAAAAGCTGGATATAAAGTTGAATGGAACGTTTCTGATTTTGAAGGATTATTCGGTTTATTAGATTCAGGTCGTATTGACACGATTGCAAATGAATTATCGGTTTCTCCGGAAAGAAAAAAGAAATATGACTTTTCAATTCCATATGTATATTCAGGATCTGTTTTCGCGGTGAAGAAAGATAATAATACAATTAAATCGCTAGAAGATCTAAAAGGAAAGACTGTAGGTGTTGGGCTTGGTACGGCTGGGGAACAAGAATTAAAAGCTTTAAATAAAAATAATGCTTTTACAATTAAAACGTTCTCAGAGGATCCAACAGCAGAATTGAACGAAGTAGGACTTGGCCGTGTAGATGCTTACTATAATGATAAAGTGCAAGTAGAAACAACAATTAAAAAAGCGGACTTAGATAATGTGAAAGTAGGATTTGGTCCACTTAAATGGGGAGAGATTGCATTTCCATTTGCAAAAAAGAGCGAAAAGTTAGAAGATATAAATAAAGCGTTAAAAGATTTAGAACAAGATGGCACATTAAGCGAAATATCAAAAAAATGGCTGAAAGTTGATGCTACGAAAAAACAAAATTAAGTTATGTTCGTTGAATGTGGCTATTGTCCATCAACTTATATAAAAATAAAAGAGAGCTGGAGAGGAAGTTATTCATGGTACAAATTCATCCGAAAACACGTATTGGTCATGTTGAATTTAAGGTGATAGATTTAGAACGTCAAATTGCCTTTTATGAGAATGTTGTAGGCTTAGAAGTAATTAAGCAAGAGGAGAATAAAGCATATTTATCTGGAAAAGGTGGAAAGAACACATTACTTGTTCTTGAAAAGTTAGAAGACGGGGTGCTGCAAGAGCCGCGTACGACTGGTATATATCATGTAGCCTTTTTAGTTCCGACTCGTGAGGCTTTTGCTTCGGCATTGTTTGGTGTAATTCGTAATAAGAACGTAATTGATAGCCCAGCTGAGCAAGAGGGGCGTTATACATATTCAAATGAAATTTTACCAATTTCAAGGTTTAATAGTGCAAGTGATCATACGTATAGCGAAGCGTTTTATTTACAAGATTTAGAGGGAAATGGTATAGAAATTTATGCAGACCGTCCGCGCGATCAATGGGGAGAAGGACCGGGAGGAAGTACCCCGCTTGATTTAAAAGAATTAGCAACGCTCTTTGATTATGAGCTTGATGGATTACCTGCTAATACTGTCGTTGGGCACGTACATTTACGAATAGCTGATGTAGAGGAATCACACGAGTTTTATGTAGAAACAGTCGGTTTTGAAGTGCAACAGCGTGAAGAGGATTGCCTATTCATTTCAGCCGGCGGTTATCATCATCATATTGGTGCAAATACGTGGAACGGAGTAAACAACCCGCATCCGCCAGCACATGCAACGGGACTTAAGGTATATACAATTATATTACCGCATAGAGAAGCTTTAGATGAAGTGAAAGAAAGATTAATAGAAAAGCAGCATGAAATAAATGAAACTATAAATGGGTTTACAGTAGTAGACCCAAGTGGTATTACAGTCCAATTTGAAATAGAAGCAGTATAAAAGAAGCTAGAAAGTGATTAAACACTTTCTAGCTTCTTTTTGATACGTAATCCAAGTAGGACAAGGGTTAAAAGGAAAGGATTTTAATACTTCCATTGCATATATACTCGTTGAATCGAATTCACCTTGAATGAAAGAATAGCCGTGTTTATTTGCATACATAGCTTGTTTGAAAACGAGTAGTTTCAGTAATGGTAAATCATCTATAATGTGAGTCCCGCACCATCCTAGTTCTAATGTATTATCCTTTTCTGATGAATGGAGGAAAGAGTATGCCATAATTTGATGCGCTTCATCTATAATGAGAAAGCTCCCATCTAGTAGTACGTCATCAGCTAAAATCATCTCTTGCCAAGTTTGTAGCGGCAATGAAGCAACGGGATTTGCTAAGTGGGTTTGCTCGTAAATTTCTTTTACTAAGTAGGCTAGTTTTTCTAGTAAATTATTATCGGATAAGATGTTTGATAAAGTTTGTAAATGATAATTTGAATTAGGGACTATATCGATAGAAACTATTTTTCGTACGTCTAATATCGGCATATATGTTCTTCGGATTTCCTTAAAATTCTGTGTTTCGTAATAGGATTTTAAATGAACTGACGTTTCCCATATAGAGGTTTGTAATGGTAGTTTGAATTTTTCTCTTTTTGAAATCTCGTTTAATAAAAATTCTTCAATGTGTAGCTCTGAATAGAAAGGGTTCGTATATATTCGAAAGTATGTGCAATATGGATGGAAGTTATTGCCCCAGGCGAAAAAGATGCCTACTACATCTTTTTTATAGTAGGCAACATACGCACATTTTGTTTTACTATCTCGTAATAAGTGAAATAGATACGATTCTTCATTGTATAAATCAATAAGTTGTTTTACTTTTAGCTCATTACTTTTATCATATTTCTTTATAACAAGATTATTTTCATTGGATGACTTCTTCATAGCTTGATCCAAAATCTTCTTACTACATTTCCATCTTCCTCAGTGAAATCATCATCACGAAACCCGCCGTTATGTAAAATTGTTTTTTCTGAAGCACTATTTACTTCATCGCAAACGACAAGTGCTCTCGTGATGTTTAATTCCTTCGTTTTTTCTAGGGATAATTCTAATAACTTCGTAGCATAACCTTTTCTTCTTTCAGAAGGGCGAATGCCATAACCGATATGACCGCCAGCGTTAAATAAATGTTCAGTTAAACTATGACGTATATTAACAGCTCCTACAATTCTATTATTATCTGTAACGAGCCAATACGTAGAATCTGGTACCCAAGATTCAGGAAGATTTATTCCGTTATGTGCATCGAGTAGTTCTTGCACCATAGCTGGGAAGTTAGAAGGGTCCTTTGTAATAACCCAGGGAATCATCGTTTCACCGCTATCTTTCCATTCGTTATAAAAATCTAAGTATTCTTCTTGTAAATCGGTAGTAGGTGTAAGTAATGAGACGTTCATTGTTAGTAAGCTCCTTTATTTATGTAGTTTTTATAAACAATTATGACACAAAAATGAAAGCGTTCTCTAAACTTTCTCAACCTAATTTTATGTAATCCACCTTTGTTTTTTTAAAATTAGTGGAGGTTTAAAATCAGAAGTTATTTATTTTATGTTAATATTTAAAATATTAACATAAAATGGTCGGAGTATTAAGTGTATTTTAGTGGTATTCCTTCATATCGATAAATGGATGTTTGTGATAATTTTTATTTTATCTATCTATAATGAATGAAAGGAGGAAGTGCCCGTGAGTGTAGATTTTGATTTTATTATACGAATCGGTGTTGCTGGCTTGTTAGGAGCAATGATTGGTATTGAAAGAGAAATTCGATCGAAAGAAGCTGGATTAAAGACTCATTTCCTCGTAGCGGTAGGAAGTGCGTTAATAATGGTTGTTTCGAAATATGCCTTTTCAGATATTGTGTTTGAAGAGCATATGTCTCTAGATCCAAGCCGTATTGCAGCACAAGTCGTTAGTGGAGTTGGTTTTTTAGGTGCAGGTACAATTATTATTCAAAAACAGGCGGTGAAAGGATTAACGACCGCGGCTGGTTTATGGGCTACTGCTGGAATAGGATTAGCAATTGGAGCGGGAATGTATGTAGTAGGCATTGGAGCGACGATTCTCGTTTTAATTGGTTTAGAAATTGTAAGTCGTATTTTTAAGGTGCAATTTTTATTTCCACAAAATATAACAGTGCAAATGTGTATAAATAAACATGAAGCGGTACAACAAATATTAGAAACACTACAAGTGAAAGGTATTCCAATACTTTCATATGAAGTAGAAGCTTCACAGCAAGGTATAGAAACTGTTTATAAGGTAGGGATGCAACTGAAAAATATATCGTCAGAAGAAAAGAATGAGTTTATTCAGCATATGCAAACATTACCGGAAGTTACATTTATAAAGGTAAAATCATAGTGTTGAAAACGAGGATAGATGTAGCGGGAATTTCGCTATAATCTATCCTTTTTTGATATAAAACGCACGTAAAGTCAAGTTTTAATTTTCCATGGTATGGATACATGTGTGAACGTTACCTTATTTTTTCTCAATACAGTATAAAAAGTAAAAATAGTAAAATAATGGTGCGGGACACTAAAAAATGTAAGGTAGGGGAGAGCATGAAAGGTTATTCAAAAAAAGTGTTAGTAGGGGTAAGTTTTGCTAGTTTAATGTTAGGGAGTTTTCAAGGAAGTCCATTGGCAGAAAGTACAAAGGGAGAGCAAGTTTCATATCGGAATGTGCTCAAAATGGAGCCGGTTGGTGTACAATTACCAGTGCAAGAATTAGCTCATTCATCAAAAGTGTTGGAAAATAAGTCTTTTGAGAAAAGGCTACAATTTGCTGATTTGTCACAAAGACCGCCTGAAGTGAAAAAGGAAAGTAAGCAATTAGCTGTAGCGAAAACGTATACAATTGCTGAATTAAATCAATTGAGCAATCAGCAGTTAGTGGATTTACTTGTAACAATCGATTGGGAGCAAATTACGGGACTATTTCAGTTTAATAAGGATAGTCTTGCATTCTATCAAAATGATAGTAGGGTGCAGGCAATTATTGATAAATTGAAGCAGCAAGGACAAGCTTATACACAAGATGACTCAAAAGGGATTGAGACTTTAGTAGAGGTGTTACGATCTGGTTTTTATTTAGGATTTTATAATACAGAATTAAGTAAACTAAATGAGCGGAGCTATCACGATAAATGCTTACCTGCATTGAAAATGATCGCAAGCAATCCGAATTTTAAACTCGGTACATTAGAACAAAATAGAGTTGTATCATCATACGGGAAATTAATAGGAAATGCTTCGAGTGATGTGGAAACGATCACATCAGCTGCAAAGATTTTTAAACAATATAATGATAATTTTTCTACATTGGTAGATAATCGTTCAGCTGGAAATGCGATTTACGATATTATGCAAGGTGTTGATTACGATATTCAATCGTATTTGTACGATACGAGAAAAGCACCGAAAGATACAGTATGGTATCAAAAAATTGATAGCTATATTAATGAATTAAGTCGTTTTGCTTTAATTGGAACGGTGACAGCGAAGAATGGCTGGTTAATTAATAATGGTATTTATTATACAGGTAGACTTGGTACGTTCCATAGTACAGGAACGAAAGGGTTGCAAGTTGTAACAGATGCAATGAAAATCTATCCGTATTTAGGGGAGCAATATTTCGTAGCGGCTGAGCAAATTGCGACGAATTATGGCGGGAAAGATGCAAATGGGAACGTTGTTAATTTAGATCAAATACGAGAAGATGGTAAGAAAAAATATTTACCAAAAACGTATACATTTGACGATGGGGCAATTGTTTTAAAAGCTGGAGATAAAGTGACAGAAGAAAAAGTAAAACGTCTATATTGGGCGGCAAAAGAAGTGAAGGCTCAATTCCATCGTACGGTGGAAAGTGATCAACCTTTAGAAAAAGGAAATCCTGATGATGTATTAACGATGGTTATTTATAATAGCCCAGCTGAATATCAATTTAACCGTCAATTGTACGGATATGAAACGAATAACGGCGGTCTTTATATAGAAGGAACAGGTACGTTCTTTACTTATGAACGTACGCCAGAAGAAAGTATTTATAGTTTGGAAGAATTGTTCCGACATGAGTTCACGCATTACTTACAAGGTAGATATGAAGTGCCAGGACTTTGGGGACAAGGTAAGATGTATGAGAATGAGAGATTATCTTGGTTTGAAGAAGGAAATGCAGAGTTTTTTGCAGGGGCAACGAGAACAGATAATGTTGTACCGAGAAAGAGCATTATAGGAGGAATCTCTTCAAATCCAGTAGAGCGTTATACGGCAGAGCGAACGTTAAATGCAAAGTATGGAACGTGGGATTTCTATAATTATTCCTTCGCTTTACAATCGTACATGTACAATAAGAGATATGATATGTTTGACAAAGTTCATGATCTTATTAGAAAAAATGATGTAACAGCATATGATGCATACCGCTCTGCATTAAGTAAAGATGCGAATTTAAATAAAGAGTATCAAGACTATATGCAAATGTTAGTTGATAATCGTGAGAAATATAATGTGCCATTAGTATCAGATGATTATTTAGCAACTCACGCGCCGAAACCAGTCTCAGATATTGCGGCAGAAATTACGGCAGAAGCAAAATTAAGTAATGTATCAGTTAAGAAAAATAAATCACAGTTCTTTAATACATTTACACTACAAGGAACGTATACAGGTACTACTGCAAAAGGGGAATATGAAGACTGGAAAACAATTACACAAAACGTGAATGATACGCTAAAACGTTTAAGTGCAAAAGAATGGACAGGCTATAAAACAGTAACAGCTTACTTCGTAAATTACCGTGTGAATGCATCCGGACAATTTGAATATGACGTTGTATTCCACGGTATTAATACTGAAGAAGGCGCTGTGAATAAGACGCCAGTTGCGGTTATAAATGGTCCATATAGCGGAAATGTAAATGAAGCAATTTCGTTTAAAAGCGATGGATCAAAAGATGAAGATGGGAAAATTGTTTCTTATAAATGGGAGTTTGGCGATGGTACGGTAAGTAATGAACAAAATCCGACTCACGTGTATACAAAAGAAGGAACGTATACAGCGAAATTAACAGTAACAGATGACAAAGGGTTAGCGAATACTGTTACAACGAATGTAACGGTTCAAAAGAAAGAAGATAATAGTATAGAAAAAGAACCGAATAATTCATTCCAGACAGCAAATAAACTGCAATTCAATCAAGTTTTACGTGCTAGTTTGGGAAATGGTGATACGAGTGATTTCTTTGAAATAAATGTGGAAACAGCGAAAAACCTGCAAATTAATGTAACGAAGGAAAATAATATCGGAGTAAATTGGGTTCTTTATTCGGAAGCAGATTTAAATAATTATGTTACGTATGCACAGCAAGAGGGGAATAAGTTAGTAGGAAGTTATTACACGTATCCAGGAAAGTATTATTTACATGTGTATCAGTATGGCGGGGGAACAGGGAATTATACGGTAGAAGTGAAATAGTAAAAGAGAAATTGTCTTTCAATGAATAGAAATCAATTTAAGCTCATAGTTAGTAATGCAGGTAACGATATCAGTTACAAAAATAAATACTGGAGTATCGTTATGCATATTAAAAAAGTTTATACTTTAAATGAGAAAATAACTGTAGGGAATGTATTTAATGATATTAAGAAATCAAGTATTAAGAGAGCTTATCTTGAAGTTAAGCAGATCTAATCAGTAAATGAGGTACAATCTATAAATTATTATTTCATAGAGATGTGAGCAAAGTAATA
The DNA here is from genome assembly GCF_001455345.1 of Bacillus thuringiensis. GTDB lineage: Bacteria > Bacillota > Bacilli > Bacillales > Bacillaceae_G > Bacillus_A > Bacillus_A thuringiensis_N. Next base: position 3,439,958 of record NZ_CP013274.1, on the reverse strand, counting down.
AAATTTAAGTATGCTTGATTTAATTAAAGGACCAAAGTTTATCCGTAAAAATAGATAAACTTTGGTCCTTATTACTTTTACTTCATTCGCGAAATCAAGATGACTAATGAGTCAAGTAGCGGGATTTTTTAAATTTATTTAATAAGTTAAGTAGTGAAAATTTTATCATTTAAATCATTCCGTCATATTAGCATGGGATACTAATAGAAAAACGTGTCCCTTTACCTAATTCACTCTCTATCTCTATATCTCCGTTTAATTCTTTAATAATGCTATAAGCAATCATAGTGCCAAGTCCAGTCCCTTTTTCTGTTGTTGAATAGAATGGCAAAGCAATTCGTTTTATTTGTTGAGAGGACATTCCAATCCCTGAATCAATAATATCGATTATAATATTCCCTTTTATTTTCTGTATATTTATTTGTAATACGCCACCATTTATCATGGCCTCAATTCCGTTTTGTATGATGTTGTTTAGACAGATTCTGAATTTTTCGGGGTCTCCATTTATATAAAAGGAATCTGTACTATTTTGTTTTATTTCAACTTTATATGATAGAGCGAGTGGTGAAATAGTGTCTTTCACTTGATTTAAAATATGATTAATATCTATTCTCTCTTTTAGGGTGTTCTGTGGTTTTGTTAAAGATAAATAGTTATTAATAGTAGATTGTATTTGCTGCATTTCAATTAACATGATTTCTAAGTACTGATCCTGAGGTAGCTTAGAGGCATGTTTTTCATTTAACAATTGAGTGAATCCATGTACTGTGGTTAGTGGATTGTGGATTTCGTGTGCAATGGACGCGGCTAGTTCGCTAGCTATATAAAATTTTTCAGCCCGTTGCAGCTTTTCTTTCATTTTATATTTCTCAATCATTCCCTCTATTAAATAAACTGATAATAATACTGTGAAAATATTAATGATTATATAATTTAATAAAAATTCTATGAGAGTAGAGTCTATTTTACCACCTGTATTTATTTGAGTTACAAAACCGCAGATAGAAAGTGAAGTTGTACATACTAAAATAAGAAGCAAGCTTAATAATAGCTTTTTTTCTTTAACATACTTAGGTAATACGTAACGAAAGAACATTGTTATAACAGAAATAATAGTAAAGATAATAAATGATGGAAGAACGCCATTTCCGCCTAAATAAAATCGATAAGAAAGATATAAAATTCCTATAAAAACAATATTTTTTGTATTTCCGTATAGAAAAACTAATATGATAGGAATAAAACGTAAATCATAAATAAATCCAGCATGTAAATGAAAAGGAAACGTCATGCAAAAAATAATAGCAACGGAGGAAAGGATAGAAATCAATATATGATTACATGTTATTTTTTCTTTAAATTCTAACCAAAATACATGGTAGCTAAGGATACAAATTATTATTATAAAGGTATTTAATAAAAGAGTAGAAATTCCCATAGTTTTGCATCTCCGATAGTTTGTATATAGGATTATGTATGAGTTAAACCTAGATGTTTAGTATCAGTAGACTTTCTATCTAAAATAGGAAGAGCACTTGAAAAAGCACTGTTATATTATTCGTATTAAAATTGATAAGGAAGTTAGAAAAAATAGATAAAAAATCTACTTAGATATTTATAAATAAAACTAGAACTGGATTTTTGTATAGGTGAAATTTGGATTGGGTTACTGATAAAATAATGATTTTTAAGTGTGAATATTCTGTGAAGATAATGTATGTAGTGACTGCTGTTTTGTAACCTTCGTTATATTAACATGGAATATATCAAATTACAAAGTGAAAATTTCAAAATTTTTTATTAGTATATTTTATCTGAAATGGAAACACTATTTATTTGAGTGTCTTGGTATTTAATTGTATGAATTCTTGTGGGAAAAAGACTTTGAAATTTACATGTTCTTTTTTATGAAGCATAATACTGTAGCCTTATCTATGTCAGTTTCTTAATAACCATTAAGGTGTAAATTTAAGATATATAGGTTTAAAGATATGAATTATTACATAAAAACGTACTTAAAAAAGAATGTATGATGGTAATAGAATACAAACATCAAGGGGGAACTTAAAATGAAGTTAAATAAACTAGTGTTTAGTTGTGGAGTAATTTCAGCATTAACACTTTGTGTGTTAGGAAATAATACTTATGCTGAAGAAGTAAACAAATTGAATGATAAAATTCATATAGTTGAACATATTCCTACAGACATATTATTAACTCAAACAATGGATTATAGTGGAGAGGCTATAACTTCTTTTTTATATAATGGGAGTGAAAATGTAAGCTTCTTTATGAAAAATAATGGTCAACATACAATGGGATATAGTATCAAAGGTCCAAATATGGAGCTAATTGTTGGTGGTTATATAAAACCTGGAGAACAACAAATTAATGTTACAAATGTACGGAATGCTTTATCTCCATTACCAATTGGAACGTATAGTATTTACGTTTCAAATGATGATGGTTCTAAGGGACAATTCCAAGTTGCAGTAAGATCTATGAATTAAATTTAAAACGCCTTTTTTATAAGTTAATTTAGTCTTTACTTACTGGAAAGAAACTATATTGAAATGAGAATTACACATAAAAGTAAAAATGAGGATGTCGATTTTGAGAAATCTTAAAGTGAAGGTGACTTGAAATTCAGTTAAATTACATAAGAAACTAGAAAAACCACTTATATAAGTGGTTTTTCTAGTTTTAGGCTATACATTTAAAATTAGGCTAAGTTAAAGTAATAAGCATTTTATTTGTTTAGATTATTTTGGTTCTGGATAATGATTGTAGTACGAAATTCTAATAAATTCTTGGTATACATTTGTTAATTTAGCATCTCTAAGAGCATCATTGAATTTTTGCATACGAACACTACCTTGAGCGTAGCCTCCACCAGGAACATAAGGATTTCTAGCTTCAAAGTCATCCATAAAGACTTTGAATTTTTTATAGTCCTGAGATTGATAAAAAGTAGCCGCTTCTTCAGGAGTGACATCAAAGTAAGAAGATGATGTTGAGTTATAAGAAACCGCTTGAGCGGTAGGTGTTTCTAGCATAGTTGCAGCCCCACCAAACATAGTAAGCGCCATAGAAGATACAATGATTTTTTTAAACATAATAAAACCTCCACATAGAATATTTGGATTAAAAGTTATCCTGTAATCATTATAGTTACATTGAAAATGATTATCAAATGCAATGTTGCATAATTTATTATTTGAACGAGAAGTCTCCTTTATCTCTACATGAAGAAGTTTAGTAGGAAATTAATAGATTAAAAGAGGTTTACATATCATTGAGGTTAAACTGAAAATGAAATAAAAAGCATATTTTAATTGAGGAAAGTTAAAAGGATCTGTTATTAAAGACAGTGATATTTTAAAAAGGTATGACAGTTACCAGCTAGAGATACTATTATAGGGGATTTAGCTACGTTTATTGCTGTTGAGAAATACATAATATATCTGTCTGTATAAAATAAAATGAAGAAACATTTCTTTTGGATTTTACAATATGTGTAAGGGGAATCAAGATTTTAATTTGTACTTAAACAAGGGAGAAAAGTATTACTTTTTAAGTAACAAAGAATATTAAGTCTCATTCAAAGTTATAAAATAATCCTTTTAAAACAAAATATAGTTTGGCTAAAAATTAGAGGGCATCAATTCATTGGAACAGTAAAAACTGTTTATAGGATTGATGTCTTTTTTTGTTTAAGAACGAGAATATATTTTCTCAACAGGACAAATGATAAATAGCTATAAGTACTACTTATAAGGATAATTGGAAAATAGAAATTAATAATAAAGGGGAATGCGAAATGACAACATTAATATCTAATAGAGATCTAGCTAAAATCCGAGAGGAAGATGTAGATGTACTAAAGGTAATGGCACATCCCGTTCGATTAAAAATTGTAAATGAATTAATGCATCATAAACTGTGTAATGTTACACAGTTGACAGAAATATTAAGGCTCCCGCAATCCACTGTTTCACAGCATCTATCAAAATTAAGGGGCACCGTGCTCCGTGCGGAAAGAAGAGGGTTAGAGATGCATTATTATATTGATAATGCTAAGGCTCGCCAGATTGTAGGAATTCTAGGTTTGTAGCTTCATAATTCGTAAAAAGTTTCCTAATAGAATCAGTGGTGTGTAAAGTAAAAAGAGTACTTTTCAAAAGTGCTCTTTTTAAGATGTGCATTAAGGCTGGAAAGAGGCATCAATGATAATTTAGAAGGAGTGTGCTTAAAATAAAAGATAATTATTTACATTGTGTAATAATTACTTAATATATTATTAAGTTTGTTACCTTACAAAACTGTAAGGTTATTTCAATTGACACTCATATATATAAGTAACTATACTAGTTACACAATGTTGGTGAATATATTAAATAGTTTCAATCTATAAGTGTATGTCTGAAGATTCTTTTCGGAATAATAGTTCGATTTTAAATTATCCATTTGTAATATAGTGTTAATACCAACTTAATCTAGGCTTTATTCTAAGGAGTATTATGTAAAGATTAACTATCAATGATATATTTACTAACTTGTAATAAATTTTTAGAGGTGCTAAATTTTGAAGAACAAATTAATTGCTACAGGAATTCTTGCTGGAAGTCTACTATCTTATTCTTCTAGTATTTTTGCAGATACTCATAAATTCCCAGATGTTCCTGCATGGGCTGACAAATCCGTTACTTATTTAGTTGATAAGCAAGTATTGAATGGTTATCCAGATGGAACTTTTGGTTCAAATGACACATTAGATAGAGCTTCTGCGGCAACCATTATGACAAAGGCTCTTGGTATACACATTGATTTAAATGCAAAACCATCTTTTAAAGATTCACAAAACCACTGGGGAACTCCCTATATTGCCGCAGCTGAAAAGGCAGGAATAATTAAAGGTGAAGGAAATGGAATATTTAATCCTTCTGGAAAAGTTACTCGTGCTGCTATGGCTACTATGCTAGTGAATGCATATAAACTACAAAATAAAAGCACTAACAATAGACAAAGTAAATTTGAAGATTTAAAGGGACATTGGGGTGAAAAGTTCGCAAATATCTTAATTGATTTAAAAATTTCAGTTGGTACAGATAATGGTTGGCAACCAAATAGATTTATAACACGTGCTGAAGCTGCACAACTAACCGCAAAAACAGATATGCTTCAATATAGTCAAAGTAATCCTTTAGAAAATAAAGCAATTATTATTGATCCCGGACATGGCGGCGAAGATCCTGGAAAAAACACAAAGGGATTACCTGAAAGTAAGATTGTACTAGATACTTCTTTACGTCTTCAACAATTGCTTGAAAAACACACTCCATTTACAGTTTTACTAACTCGTGAATCTGATACTAGACCTGGACATGATCAAAAAAGCTCTTTACAGGAACGTGTTAAGTTTGCTAAGCAAAATCAGGGTGATATCTTTATAAGCATTCATGCAAATGCTTTTAACGGTAATGCAAAAGGGACAGAAACATATTACTATAAATCTTCTAAATCTGAAAAAACAAATCCTCATGTGGAAGAAAGTCGTGTTTTAGCTGAAAAAATTCAAGAACGATTAGTAGACGCACTTCAAACACGGGATAGAGGTGTTAAACATGGAGATCTTCATGTTATAAGAGAAAATGACATGCCAGCTGTGTTAACGGAACTTGCTTTTATAGATAATGGTATTGATTACAGTAAGTTATCTACAGAAAATGGAAGACAGATTGCAGCAGAAGCCATTTACGAGGGGATTTTAGATTATTATGAATGGAAGGGGAATAATGTATCTGAATATAGGTTGCAATAGGTAAATGAATATATAGTAATTCTCGAAATAAAGAATTCTATAATTTTTTTGCACTTTTTTAAACAATAATTTTAAATATGTATTTAAAATTATTGTTTAAATCATTATTCTGTGTTTTAATAATATTGATAATAGTTATCAGTAAAAAGAGATAGAAATTAGCAAAACAAGTGTTGATAGTTATTGTCATAAAGATTAATAAATTTCTACATTGTAACGTTATGAATCTATCTTTAGTATTGAGAGCTAAAAATAATACGTTTATATCTTTTAAATGTTTAAAAAGGAGTGGCTGTCTGTATGAAAAAAGCAAATGGAATAGCTAAAAGTGTTGCGGTAGCGTCGGTTATTATGTCTGGATCACTTGGTTTACAAGCAACATCTGCATTTGCAGATTCTAAAGGAACTGTAGAAAATCTTCAAAATGGTGGGAAAGTCTATAATAGTTTTAAAACTACTTATGACATGAAGCAGAATATTAAAAATTCAATAAAGGTTTCTTTTATTGAGGATCCTTACGCAGATAAAAAGATTGCAATTGTTACCACTGATGGTAGTAATATAGATGCGAAATATACAATTAATGGCGGATACTATAACGCAGGTTTAAAATGGCCATCGGCGTATCATACGGAAGCAGAAATAACAAGTGGTGACAGCGCTCAATTTCATAAAGCTGCCCCAGTGAATACAATGACTTCAGCAAAGGTTACTTCTGAAGTAGGATATACACTTGGCGGAAGTGTGAAAGTTGGGGTAAATGATAAAGGGCCAAATGCTGATGCGAGTATTACAGGTAGCTTTGCTTGGAAAGAAAGTGTATCTTACGATCAAGTAGACTATAAAACGGTATTAGAGACTCATACAGATAAAAAATTGAATTGGAAAGTAGGATTCCAATCGTTTAATTATCCGGAGTGGGGAATTTATAATCGTGATTCATTTAATACTTTCTATGGTAATCAACTATTTATGAAATCACGTAGTTATAATGAAGGAACGAATAATTTTGTTTCAAAAGATACAGTACCTGCTTTAACAGGATATGGTTTTTCTCCTAATGTAGTAGCAGTTATTACTGCTGATAAAACAGAATCTACATCTGATTTAAAAATAACAAATCGTAGAATTTCAGACCAGTACAATATCGAATGGGTAAGTTCAAAATGGTGGGGAACAAATAATAAAGATACATATAATGAGTTCTTTACAAACAACTATAAATTAGACTGGAAAAACCATCAAGTTACTCTTGATAACCAAAAAGCCCTTGAAGAACAAATAAGTAGTATCAAAAATGTGAATAACCAACTTAACAAAGGAAAAGGGAAATTATCTTTTTCAATGAATGGAAACCAACTCAAAGCGACATCTAGTAATGCTGGTTATGGTATCAGTTACGAAGATAAAAATTGGGGTATCTTTGTAAATGGTGAAAAGGTCTACACGTTTAATGAAAAAACAACTGTAGGTAATATCTCAAATGACATTAACAAACTAAACATCAAAGGACCTTATATTGAGATTAAACAAATCTAATCAGCAAACGAAGTACAATTGATGGATAATTATTTCATCAAGATATGAGTATAAAGGTTTATGTTAAATCTGTATAATGTAATGAAAGGACCAGAGTTTATCTGTAAAAACAGATAAACTCTGGTCCTTATTATTGTTTGTTCATTCTTATACTCAATTAGAAAAGAGTGTGAAGTATTGGAAAGCTATTCATGCTACACAGCGGGATATTGTTTTAAGTATGGTGTTTATTTTTATTTCATTTTTAAATGAATTCTTTGTATGATGACATAGGACATGAGAGATTTAGGAGATGTACGTTGTGTGGCCAATAGTTTAAAGTAATCAAGACTTCATCGGTTGTTAAGTTACTACTTTAAATATATAATTAAATTTCATTAAAAAGATACTCTATTCAAAGTCCGTATTGGATTTTTGAAGTGAAATATATATTATTTGAGGTGTGTAAAATGGGGAAGTCTCGAGAGCAGACGATGGAAAATATTTTGAAGGCTGCTAAGAAAAAATTTGGAGAGCGTGGCTACGAAGGTACGAGCATACAAGAAATTGCAAAAGAAGCGAAAGTCAATGTTGCTATGGCTTCTTACTATTTTAATGGGAAAGAAAACCTATATTATGAGGTGTTTAAGAAATATGGGCTTGCAAATGAGTTACCTAATTTTCTTGAGAAGAATCAATTTAATCCTATTAATGCTCTAAGAGAATATTTAACAGTTTTTACTACACATATAAAAGAAAATCCTGAAATTGGCACATTGGCCTATGAGGAGATTATTAAGGAAAGTGCAAGATTAGAAAAGATTAAACCGTATTTTATAGGTAGTTTTGAACAGTTAAAAGCAATATTACAGGAGGGTGAAAAACAAGGAGTTTTTCATTTTTTCTCTATAAATCATACGATCCATTGGATCACTTCTATTGTTTTATTTCCAAAGTTTAAAAAGTTCATTGATTCTTTAGGACCAACTGAAACGAATGATACAAATTATGAATGGATGCCAGAAGACTTAGTGAACAGGATTATTTCTGCTTTAACAGATAAGCCTAACATGTAAATTATTCATTGTTGATGAATTTTCATTTTCCTATTAAAAAGCCTAATTTCTCAATGTATTGTAGAAAGATTAGGCTTTTTTGGACATTTCATTTTAAAATTATTTTATTATTTTATTATTTATTATTTATTATTTATTATTTATTGTTTATTACATTTGAAATAACTTTTAATGTGTATAAGCACGTGATAAGTAAATTAAATAAACAAAGGCCCTGTAAAAAATACAGGGCCGGATACAGGGTTAAGGGAACGCATAGTTTCTTAGTAACATATTAGCATAAACTTTTCATGTAACTACATAAGAGTTTTGACAAATTTAAGAACAAGATAGAGGGGTTTTAAGAATAAATACAGTACTGAAAATTAGGGTTGTGATTTAAATGTTAGCGTTGTTATATCGTTAAAAAACAGATGAGTATTTTAATCATATATTGAAGAAATATTTTTTGATTAGGTTAAAAGAGAACGCTGTCAATTTAATATGCGTTATACCCAAATAATTTTAAACCTTCCCCTGAGTCTGAAATGATCTCTTCGAACTGTAATCCTACTTTTTCTAAAAGCTTTCCTGAATGGATGTTATCAATAGTAGTAATTGCTACAATTCGTTTCAGTCCTAGTTTTTGTACTCCGTATTCGATTACAGCAGAGGCTGACTCGTAGCCATATCCTTTTGAACGAAATTCTTCTAAAAAGGCAAAGCCAATATCAACATCTTCTAATGAATCTCTTTTAATAAGACCGCACATACCAAGTGAAGTGAAATCTTCTTTTCGTTCTACTAAGTAAAGGCCAAAGCCCATTTTATTATACATATCGATGGGTCCGTTTAAGATGTATTTTTTTGCATCTTCTAAGTTTTTAATCCTTTTATCACCGATATACTGAATCCATGCAGGATCGTTTACTAATTTAAGAATAAATGGAGCATCTTTTATATCAAACCAGCGAAGAACGAGGCGTTCAGTTTCAAGAACTATCAAGCTATTGCACCACCTTTAACATTTATAATAATTAGTATGGATTGTGTAATACAAAATCGCAACATATTTTAAAATAGTCCGGATTGTTCACATAAAGTTCGTTTGTTTTGTATAAAGGGATATTCTATAATTGAAATTGATTGTAAAGAGTGAGATGCTTATACAATGACTCCTAGGTGACTAGGAGTTTTTACTATATAACTATCATTATTACTAAATATGACACACTACACATTCTACTCAAGGAGGTACATAATGAAGAAATTATATAATGCATCGTTTACGTATTTGATTATCGGTTTATTATCAGGGATTTTCGCTAGGGAATATGGAAAGTATAAGGGGATTGTAGGATCTACTTTGTTAAATCTTTTGCATACCCATACACTTGTACTTGGCTTTTTCTTCTTTTTAATTGCTTTAGGATTAGCAAAAGTATTCGCGTTTCATGAAGCAAAAAGTTTTAATAAGTGGTTTGTTGTACATAATATCGCATTAATATTAATGTTAGGTTCATTGGCAGCAAGAGGGCTTCTTCAGTTAAATGGAGCGGATTTTAAAGGGTTAACTTATATTGTTGGTTTTTCTCATTCGTTGATGGCAGTTACTTTAATTTGGTTTATGTTGTTAATAAAGAAGTCGTTTAAAATATAGTTTTATCCCGCATTAACGGGCAGTAAGACCCCCATCTCAAATTTCAACGAAAGCAAAGAAGTTAGGTAGGGGTCGGACTGCCCGTAAAAGCCCGATTGGTTCAACTAATAATCAGTGGGGGATGAAACCCCTACTGATTAAAGTTTCACTTTATAGAAAAGAACTTGCCATAATTGTTATCTAGGGTAAAATATTTATAATCAAACTACTAAAAAGGTATTACATTTTAATGATGTAGTGCCTTTTTTATTATATTACATTTAAATATCTACGGTATTATATGTAATATAATAATCAAAATGTAGGTAAATGAAAAATAAAAAAAATACATCCATTATCTCAAAAAAGATTGATTTAATGGATGTATTTTTACATACAGGGGTCACGCCACATTGCCATCAACCTAAGCTTTTGAGATACCCCCATACCGAAGTTTTCACCTTTTTACAGTTATTGATGAGAATTTAGCTCATTTTTTCGTTTTGGGGAACAATTAATTTCTTAAGTTGATGGGTATGTGATAATGCTTCCATTTGAACAAATTTTCCTTTTCCATACCGATCACACACCTTTTGTAGAGTAATAGTATCAGCATATCCCAGTTTAAGAGGTTACTTACAAAATATTTAGAATTTTTTTGTGGGAATGCTCCGAAATGTAATACGGACTTTAAATATTTTCATTTATAATTCTCTATTTGTCTATACTTTTCATACCGCTGTTGTATAAGCTCTTCCGAGGATAATAGTATCAATTTTTTTAGAGAGGATTCGATTACAGACTCAATCACTTTTGCCTGTGATTTTATATCATTTTGTGCTCCACCTTTAATTTCAGGAATGATTTCATCAACAATTCCTAAATGTTTTAAATCTTTTGCTGAAATTTTCATATGTTCAGCAGCTTCTGGAGCATACTTAGCGTCCTTCCATAGGATAGATGCTGCTCCTTCTGGCGAAATTACCGAGTACCATGAATACTCTAACATATGGATATGGTTACCGACACTAATGCCAAGAGCTCCACCACTTGATGCCTCTCCAATTACAATACAAACAATTGGCACTTTAAGTGTAGCCATTTCAAATAGATTTCGAGCTATCGCTTCAGAAATTCCACGTTCTTCAGACCCTTTCCCAGGATAGGCGCCTATTGTATCAATAAATGTAATAATAGGGCGATTAAATTTATCAGCTTGTTTCATAAGTCTTAGCGCTTTTCTATAACCTTCTGGATGTGCCATTCCAAAATTTCTTTCTATATTTTCCTTTGTATTTCTACCTCTTTGATGACCAATAACCGTAACGGGCATCCCTTTAAATTTTGCAATACCACCTATCATTGCTTTATCATCACCATATAATCGATCACCATGAAGTTCGAGAAAGTTTGTAAACAATAAAGGTATATAGTCCAATGTCGTGGGCCGGTTACGTAGCCTTGCAATTTGAACTCGTTGAAAAGGTGTAATATTAGAATAAATTTTATCTTGCATTTTATTTAAACGTTTTTCTAATACATGAATTTCTGGCGATAAATCTACATTATTTTCTTTCATAATTTTCTTTAATTCATCAAATTTCTCTTTTAATTCAATAATAGGACGTTCAAAATCCAAACTCATTTTACCCTCCAAATGTTATGATTTACCTCGCTCTAATCAAAAGGCTTAGAAATAGAATCAATAAATAATTCAAAACCATCCACAACTATTTTTTGTTCTGATTCTGATAAATTATTGAGAATACTTTGATAAAATGTAATGGATTGCTCTCTTAAGCAATTAACAGTTATGTGACCTTTTTCTGTGAGGTGCAGAAAAAGTTCTCTTCTATTTTTTTCATTTACTTCACGATAAATAAGCCCCTTTTTTACTAACTTATCTACCAATCTACTTACAGTTGAAGTCTCTAATCTAAGTTTATTGGATAGTTGCCAAACAGTTAATTTTTCCATCTCTAGTTCCTCTAACGCCATCATTTGAGAAGTTGGTAAAGGTTTTTCAAATGGTCCATTGGGCAAATTTTGAGATTCAAAAACCCCAGTTATTATAATCATTTTCTTAATATCTGTTCTTAGTTTTAAGGCATCTTCTCTTTTCAAATAGGTCACCCTCCTATAACTAATGTATCATACATCAATTGTATTATACATGAATATGTTTTTTTCATAAGTTTAACGTAAGCCAATATTACAACATGGACGAGATATTTCTTCTTGTTAAAATGGTATAAGCGGATTGTTTTCTACAAATGGCAGAACATCAATTATGTATGAGGGGCCTTTATGGGGGAGTTCTAAATTCTTAAGTTGATGGGCATGGGGTACAACAACATAACGTGGATTCTGTACGTTAAGACAAATATTGTAATATTAAAGATGATATAATTGGAGAAAAAATGTGGGGGGTTCCTTAGTGGAGATAAGAAAATATAATTCTGATGACATCAAACAATTTACAGATTTAATGCCATATTTAGGTTATCCCAGTTCATTAGATGAAATGAAAGTAAGAATGCAACGTATCGAATCCAATCCAAATTACTACACCTTTGTTGCAATAAATGATAATAACTTAGTAGGGATGATAGGAATAACAATTCATACAACGTACACAAACAATGATGAAAAGATTCAAATAACATCGCTAGTTACAAAGAAAGAATATCGTGGTCAAGGTATTGCGAAAGCATTGATTAAATATGTGGAAGAATGGTCTTTGAAAAGGGGTTCTAATTTTATTTATCTTCTAAGTGGAAAAAGTGAACAGAGGATAAAGGCACACGAACTATATAAATTCCTTGGTTACGAGATAACAGGTTATAGGTTTGTAAAGCGTATGAAAAAAATAGATATTATTTAACAGTTGAGTGCAATTGTTAAATAATTAAATCTCAATTTCTTATGTATATCACTGAGAGATTGGGATTTTTTATATTGGATATCCTTAACGTACGAAATTCGCGTTTTGTTTGTGCTACCCCATACAAACAAAAAGTTTGATTATATATAATCAAACTCAAAAACTCTAAATATAAGGTCTGGTTTTGTTTTATTATACTATTTATCCTATATTCAATTAATTGCAAGTTCTTTTTGTTTATTCGATAGTAGGAAACGAATTTCATATATGTAAAACTTGAATTATTTAATTTTTCGGATTATTATGTATAAAACACTTAACATATTTTGTAATTCTAATTTATAGAAAGTAGGAGAGTGTACAATGGAAATAACAGTAGAGCGCTTAGTAAATGAACTAAAGGGTGTACTTCCCGAAGATCGAGTAGTTGTGAATACGACAGTAAGAGAGTTACATAGTAAAGATGAATCTTATCATGCTAGTAGTTTACCTGATGTAGTAGTTTTTCCGAAAACGACAGAAGAGGTTAGCGCGATAATGAAAGTAGCGAGTGAGCACGGAACAGCTGTCGTTCCGTTTGGGGTAGGTTCTAGTTTAGAAGGACACGTAATTCCTTATGAAAAAGGGATTACGGTTGATTTTTCATTAATGAACAAAATTCTTGAAATAAGAGAGAAAGATTTTCTAGTGAGAGTACAACCGGGAGTGACTCGCTCTCAGCTTAATAAAGAATTGAAAAAGTATGGATTGTTTTTTAGTGTGGATCCAGGAGCAGATGCAACGTTAGGTGGAATGGCTGCCACAAATGCGAGCGGAACGACAGCGGTTAAGTATGGGGTAATGCGTGATCAAGTTCGTGATTTAGAAGTTGTTCTTGCTGATGGAGAAGTAATACATACTGGAAATTTAGCAGCGAAGTCGTCATCAGGTTATCATTTAAATGGTATTTTCGTAGGTTCAGAAGGGACGCTTGGATGTTTTACGGAATTAACTGTAAAAGTATACGGTATACCAGAGCATGTTATGGCCGCAAGAGCATCGTTTCCGGCTATAAATGATGCAGTAGAAGCTGTTATTAACATATTACAAGCGGGTATTCCGATTGCGAGAATTGAACTCGTCGATGAACTATCTATGAAACAAGTCAATCATTACAGTGAAACAACTTACAGAGAAGAACCTACATTGTTTTTAGAGTTTCACGGTAATGAAGCAGGGCTAAAGCAAGATATTGAGTTTACGAAAGAAATTGTTTTTGATCATAAATGTAAAGAAGTTGCTTTTGAAACGGAAACTGCAGCGAGAAATAAATTATGGGATGCACGGCATAACCTAGCATACGCTTACGTTCATAGCTATCCTGGTAAAAAGCTTATGAGTACAGACGTATGTGTACCAATTTCAGAATTGGCTGGGGCAATTCAACATGCGAAAGATACATTAGATAAGGTTGGTCTTGTTGGTGGTATTCTTGGTCATGTAGGAGATGGGAATTTCCACGTGCTCTTAATGGTTGATCCAAACGATAAAGAAGAAGTGGAAAAGGCAGACGAAATAAATGAAAATATCGTTTTGTATGCTCTTAAACGAGGGGGAACGTGTACAGGAGAACATGGCGTCGGAATCGGAAAAAGGAAGTATCAAGAAGAAGAACATGGGGCGGCATTATTCGTAATGGAAAAAATAAAGAGAGCTCTTGACCCGCAAAGTATTTTGAATCCGAATAAGGTGTTTCAATTAAAGGATAGGGGCTGATTGGGTGAAAGTACTAGAGGCGATAAGTAATATAGCTGGAAAGTATTTTGCATTTTGGGTTATTTGTATTGCAGCTATTGCATATTTTATTCCTGCTCCATTTCTGGGGTTAACTAGTTACATAACGATTTTACTTGGGGTTGTCATGTTTGGGATGGGATTAACATTGAAGGCTGTTGATTTCAAAATCATAGCTACAAAACCATTACCAGTTATTATCGGTGTATGTGCTCAGTTTATTATTATGCCACTTGTCGCATACGTACTAGCCTACGTTATGAATTTGCCAGCTGAATTAGCAGCTGGATTAGTGTTGCTCGGTGCAGTACCGGGTGGCACTGCATCAAATGTTATGGTTTATTTAGCAAAAGGGAACTTAGCATTGTCTATTGCAATGACGTCATTATCAACGTTACTAGCACCAATTGCTACACCTCTTATTTTATTATTACTTGCAGGACAATGGATGCCAGTGAATCCTATGTCTATGTTTCTTTCTATCGTACAAGTCATTATCCTACCTATTATTTTAGGGTTAGTGGTGAAGAAGTTTTTCCCTAAAACTGTTACGAAAGGAATGACCGTTATCCCTTTCATATCAGTTTTAGCAATTATCATTATTGTTTCTGCAGTTGTTTCAGCAAATGTAAGCAGCATTACTTCTTCAGGCCTGCTTATCTTTATTGCAGTTATGCTCCATAATGCATTTGGCTTTTTACTCGGATATATAACAGCGTTTGTACTTGGGCTAGACGAAGGGACAAGAAGAGCTATTTCAATAGAAGTAGGAATGCAAAATTCAGGTCTAGGTGTTGCGCTAGCAACAGCGCATTTTGGACCAGCTGCTGCACTTCCAAGTGTATTAGCTGCAGTATGGCATAATATTGCAGGACCAATATTAGCAACCATCTGGTCAAAAAATGCAAAGGATACTTTCAGTGATGAAAATTTATCAATAAGTATAGAAAAATAGGAATGATAAAGAATGCAAAAACGTATTATACATTTTGAAGGCTTAGTTGTATTCTTGGCCGCGATTTATACGTATTCATTATATGAATTTAGTTGGATCATATTTTGGGTATTCCTATTAGCACCGGATTTATCAATGTTAGCTTATGGGATAAATAATCAAGTTGGTGCTAACATTTATAATTTATTTCACACATATATTATATCGATATTAATTGTTATAATAGGTGTTTATTTTAAGATAGATACGGTTATTATGATAGGCCTAATATGGACAGCACATATTGGAATGGATCGAATGTTTGGATATGGATTGAAATATGAGACTGATTTTAAAGATACTCATATTCAAAGGTTATAACTGCTTTTGAGGAGAGGGATGCTTTGAAACAGAAAATTACTATCGAAGAGTATAACATCAAATGGGAAAGTGAATTTAATAAGCTACACACTTTCATTAACGATGTGATGGAAGACAGCATTTTATCCATTGAACATGTTGGGAGTACATCTATTAAAGGACTTGCAGCAAAACCAGTATTAGATATTGATATAGTAATAGAAGATTACGGGATTTTTTCTGAAGTAGTAACAAAGCTTGAAGCGATAGGATACTATCATCAGGCAGAATGGAGTTACAAAGGGAGAGAGGCGTTTGGCAGAAAGGACGCTTTCGTTCCATGGGGCGGAGAAAGTACAGTTTGGATGCAACATCATTTATATGTTTGTGACAGAAATAGTGAAGAACTAAGAAGACATATAGCGTTTCGGGATTACCTTCGTGAACATGTAGATGTTGCTGTTGAATATGGACATTTAAAGGAAGAGTTAGCCAGAGAGACAAAAAATAGAACGAGCTATAGTGAAGGTAAGACGGCATTTATTACAAATATATTGTGGAAAATGAACTAAGGCGGCATGGAGTATATGCCGCCTGTTCTTTTTGGATAGAAAGCTGCCATTGTAAAAGAAATACAAACTGGCCCTGTTGAATGCTACGATACTTAAATATAATGAGAAATAAAAGATCGGAAAAGAGGGAGCTTATGTACATACCAAAATACTTTGCAATACAAGATGAAGAGATGAAGTACGAAATAATTGAACAAAATAGCTTTGCGACATTATTTTCTCAACATAATGGGGAACTGTATGCAACGCATTTACCGTTGTTGCTAAATAGGGAAACACTCACGTTACATGGTCACTTCGCAAGGCCGAATGAACAGTGGAAAGATATTAGGAATCAGCAAGTACTAGCTATCTTTCAAGGGCCACATAGTTATATCTCTCCGTCATGGTATGAAACAAACAATGCGGTGCCAACATGGAATTACGTTGCAGTGCATGTATATGGTGAATTAGAAATTGTTGAAGATGAACAGGAATTAATAGACTCTCTTCAAAAATTAGTACATACATATGAAGATTCAAAGAGCACGTACTCATTAAACGATGTAGATCCGAATTATATGGCAGGATTAAGTAAGGGAATAGTTGGGTTCAAAATAAAGATAAATAAAATAGAAGGAAAAGCGAAGTTAAGTCAAAATCATTCTGTAGAGAGGCGAAATTTAGTCGTGGAAAAACTTGAGAAAGTTGGTAGTGAGGGGAGTAGGGGGATTGCGGAGTTGATGAGAGATGAGTTTTATAACAATTAATGTGGAGATGAACGAGTGAAAGGATTTATTTTGTAAAGTGTTTATTAGCTTTCATAAAGTCAATAAAATTAAGGAGACTAAAGAATAATATCAAAAAGTAATTGTGGTAAACACTTACTTTTCTCCTTTTGGTATCATAACTTGAGTTCAAATATTGAGTTATCCATTTAATAATAATCTTATTTATATTTGTTGCTTTAAAAGTTTCTCAACATATTAAAGTCAGAAAAGAAAGTTAATTATGGTAATATGAGAATGAAACTAAGTAAACAAAGGGGGCTATGATATGAACGTTCAAATAAAAGGAAATGAAAGAATTATACACATGTTAAGCGATTTATATCATGAAATTCGTAAAAGAAATATAACAGAATCAAGAAATTTGAAAAGTGAAATTGATAAGCAAATCCAAGGTATTGATAATGATCCAAACGTGCAGTTATATTACGCTCTATTAGAGTTTAGATATCAGTATCTAATAGATAGCTTAAGTATTAGTAAAGATAGTTTTAATAAAATAGAAGAACTAGGTAAACCATCTGATAATTTACTATCATATTATTATTGTTTTTTTAAAGCGATGCATTCCACTATAACTGGAAACTATATCGCGGCTAAAGAACTATATGAAGAAGCGGAAAAGAAATTGCTTCAATTTCCAGATGAATTAGAACACGCAGAATTCTATTTCAAACTGTCTACTTTCAGTTGTCATAAACAGCAATATGTCTTGGCATTAAAGCAAGTTTCGATGGCTAAAGAACTCTATGCTAAACATAGTGATTTTGAATTAAATATAGGATATTGTGACAATCTTTATGGATTAACGTGTATTCACTTAAAAGAGTATGAGTTAGCGGAAGAATACTTAATCTCGGCATTAGATGTATTTAAAAGACTAGGGGAAGAACATGCTAGTCTCTATAGCCGTCACAATTTAGCGTTTTTATACGGTAGCCAAAATTTATCTGAACTAGCTATTCGATATATTAGCGAAGTAAATGAAAAATCTCCAAATAATTATAAGGCTTTATTCATTGAAGCGAGAGAACATTTTAAATTAAAAAATAAAGAAACTGCAAATACACTTATTGAAAAAGCGTTAACAATTTGTGGTGAGTTGAAAAATGAAGAATTTTATCATCGCCTAATGATCTTAAAGTCTATGAATGACAATTTAGCTGCGAATGAATTTGAAAATATTGTTTTAAAAGGAATTGAATACTTCAATCGAGAAGAACTATATGAGAATATAGAAAAATATGAAGAATCATTAGCCTTAAAATACTATGAAGAAGGAAATACACTCAAAGCAAGTGAATATTTCTATTCAAGTTCTCAATCAAGAAAAAAAGCTATAGAGAGGCAGGGACTAAGATGAAAAAGGTAACTATTAGTTTATTAGGAATCATAACAGCTGTAACCTTTACGTTCGGTGGTTTTGTAGTTTCAAAAGATAATGTAAAGCCTGTAGATGTTATTAAGTACTCTGAAGGACATACTGGTGGTTGAAAAACAAGCATATAAAAATAAAAACAGTTTGCTACATCTTAAATTAAGATGCGGCAGACTGTTTTTATTTTGTGTAATTCATGGGACACGTATATTTAATCTAGGAGATTTATTGTTTCTTTAGCTTTAGCATGTAAGTTAGTGCTAGAAAAAGTAATAAGGTTATTCTGAAAGGTGCACCTAATTACAAGAATACACCTTTCTAAAAGTATTACATAATCAAGTCCCACAAAAAGTACGATAAGGACGATTCGTCGGTACAGGTGGAACGCAGTATTCTTCTTGATCTGTAGCATACGCATAAGGATTAGATAGCGCTTCAAGAAGTTTCTCCATTACGCTATAGTCGCTATTTGTAACAGCTGCTTCTAGTGCTTCTTCTACGCGATGGTTCCTTGGAATGATGGATGGGTTATTATTTTTCATCATTTCGTAGGCGTTTTCTTTCGATTCTTCTTGTCGTTCTAATCGAGATTGCCACAGTTCGTACCATTCTTTAAATTCAGGGCTTTCAAATAGAGCTGTATTTTCGATCGTATCAAGAGTTAATGAACGGAATGTATTTGTGTAGTCTGCTTTATGTTTCTCCATCATTTTTAAAAGTTGCTCAATAAGTGAGTGATCTTGTTCCTCGTTGCTAAATAGTCCTAATTTCTTTTTCATTCCAAGGAACCAGAGGTTTTCATACTGTACACTAAATTTTGAAATTTCGTCTTGAGCAATCTTTAATGCTTCTTCTTCATCTTCATGTAGGATAGGTATTAAAGATTCTGCTAGTCGCGCAAGGTCCCATGCGGCCATATATGGTTGATTTCCATATGCGTAGCGACCTTGTGTATCAATAGAGCTAAATACGGTTCCTTGGTCGTAATTGTCCATAAATGCACAAGGGCCGTAATCAATCGTTTCTCCGCTAATTGTTATATTGTCAGTGTTCATTACACCGTGGATAAATCCAACAAGTTGCCATTTAGCGATGAGGCTCGCTTGTTTTTTGATGACTTCTTGTAGCAATGCAGTATATCGGTTTTCATGATCTTCAATTTCTGGGTAATGTCTTTTTATTGTATAGTCAGCTAGCGATTGAAGATCCTCGATTGAGCCGCGAGCTGCAGCATATTGAAATGTGCCGACGCGTATATGACTGCTTGCTACTCTAGTTAAAATAGCTCCAGGTAACTTTGTTTCACGATAGGTTGGTTCACCAGTTGTGACAACTGCTAAACTGCGGGTAGTTGGGATATCAAGTGCATACATTGCTTCGCTAATAATATATTCACGTAGCATCGGACCGAGTGCAGCACGACCATCACCGCGGCGTGAATACGGAGTAGGGCCAGAACCTTTTAGCTGAATGTCAAAACGTTTACCTGAAGGAGTAATTTGTTCGCCAATTAAAAGAGCACGACCGTCGCCTAACATATTAAAATGTCCGAATTGATGACCGGCATACGCTTGAGCTAATGGATGGGCACCTTCTGGGAGTGCATTACCAGCAAAAATAGCGATTTCAACTTCTTTTTTCAATTCTTCAGGATTAAAGCCAAGAGATATTGCTAAGGAATGGTTTAGTTTAACTAACTCCGGTGAACTTACGGGAGTAGGGGGGATTTCTGTATAAAATGATTGTGGCAAAGTAGCATAACTATTGTCTAAATTCCAACCTGCTTCATTATTTTTAGTCATTTTATCTCCTCCTTGTTTATTTTTTTATTATGTATTTGTACGTATGTATTCTTTGTAAAATTAGCTAAAAGTATAATATGATATTTCCCCTTGCAATCTATTGTAAGGACTTCACTGCACTATGTCTATTTAACAGCAAATATAAAAACTCCATTTTAAAAAATGGAGTTTTTATTATTACTTAATTTTTACAATTATTTTCCCTTTTGCTCTTCCAGCCTCTGAATATTCCATTGCTTTTTGAGCATCTTCAAAAGGGAAAACGCGATCGATTACCGGTTTGATTTTGCCAGCTTCAATATAGTTTGCAATAGTGCGTAATTGATCGCCGCTTGGCTTCATAAACAAAAATGAATATCGAGCATTATGCTTTTTTTCAAGTGCAGTAAGTTTTTTACTTGCTAATGAAAATAAGAGTGTTTTGAAAAATCCCGAACCGAATTCTTTACCGAATCGAGCATTCGGCATACCTGAAACGGAAACAATGTTGCCACCGCTTTTTATAATGTTGAATGATTTTTCAAGTGTTGTACCGCCGATCGTATCAAATACTGCATCATAATCTTTTAGTATATCTTCAAATTTTTCTGTTTTGTAATTAATAATTTCAGCTGCGCCAAGAGATTTTACTAAATTCGCACCAGCTTCACTTGCAGTCGTTGTAACAGTAGCACCCATTATTTTTGCTAACTGAATTGCGAAAGTACCAACACCACCGGATCCAGCGTGAATTAAAATCTTTTGTCCTTTTTGTAATTGCATGATGTCATGTAAAGCTTGATAGGAAGTTAAGCCAACGAGTGGAATCGAAGCCGCTTCCTCAAAACTTAGATTTTTTGGTTTTAAAGCAATATCATCTTCATGAATGGCTATATACTCCGCGAACGTACCAATCTTATTTTTTCTTGGACGAGCATATATTTCATCACCGACTTTAAAACGAGTCACTTTTGATCCAACCTTTGTGATGACACCGGAAAAGTCATTCCCAAGGATTAGAGGCATTTCATATTTCAGTAACATTTTAACTTTTCCATCACGTATTTTAAAATCAATTGGGTTAATACTAGCTGCATGAATTTCTGCGAGCACTTCATACTCATTTATTTCAGGAGTAGGTACCTCGGCCATACGCATTGGGACTTCTCCGTACTTATCAATTATCATCGCTTTCATTTCTTATACCTCCAAATTTCAATAAAAGTTGTGCAATAGCTTTTCAATATCTAATACAAGATTTTTTAATAAACTTAATTTTGTACGTATATCAATATAATAAAAGTTTTTTGTACCTTCTTTTCGCATTAAAATAATACCGGCTTCTCGTAAAATTCTAAGGTGATGTGATACTGCTGGTCGAGAAAGATGTGTTTGTTTCGTAATTTCGCCTACACGTAATCCGGTTTGACATTCTGTTTCCATTAGAACTAACAAAATAGCTTGCCGTGTTTCATCACCAATTGCCAATAACACTTTTTGTGAATCAATAAAATCTCTTTTTATAATATTTAATTGTTCTTGTTTATTCATTTCAATCACTTTACCTCCTGCTAATTAGTCGAAAGGTTTAAGATGATGAACCATTACATCGATATGGTAATGCTACATGATTGTTGAATGGGCTGCAATATTGGGAAAGAAAATCGAGACGAATGAAATTTTATGAGTTGAAAATGGTAGGGGGTAGAAAAGGCTTTAATAATATGTTGTTTACTGAGGATAAAGGATAAGGATTTTTAAAAAAATAAGCGGTCGTACCCTGAATAACTTATAGGGTTACAACCGCTTATCATGTTTTTATTATTTTGGTGTCTAATAAAGTGAGTTGTTTCGTTTTACTCTTTCATTCACGCATAATTCAAACAAATTATAGATGTATGAAAAAGTAAAAGTAATTTGGGGCGTAATCTATCTATATGATAATTTAAAATGAAATATAAGTCTATATCTTTGTTGTTTTTTTGATTATATTTATGTTACTGAGCTCAGAACAATGATGTGGAGGGTAAATATATGAAATCGAATGATGTACCGGTTTTAATTGTTGGAGGAGGATTATCAGGATTAGCATCTGCGCTATTCCTTGCAAAACATAATGTTGATTATTTACTTATTGAAAGGCATCCATCTACTGCAATTCATCCGAAAGCAGGCGGTCTTACTTTCCGTACAATGGAGTTATTTCGAGAATTAGGTTTGGAACAAAGAATTAAATTGGCAGGTAAAGCATTAGAGAACTGCCGAGGAAGAATAGCGGTTCATACAATAGCTGAGGCGGATCAGGAAGAATTGGCACAAATGAGGGCGAATCAGTATGAAAATGATGAAAAGTTACTTCAGAAAATAGAAGAGATTAGTCCATCAAAACAAACTGCTTGTTATCAAATTACTTTAGAAGAAATCATGTTACAAGAAGCGAGAACATTAGGCGGAGAATTATCTTTTTATCATGAATTAGTTTCTTATGAACAAAATGAGCAAGGAGTAATCGCAACGATTCGGAATCGCGAAACGGAAGAAGAAAGTATTATTCATTGTGACTATGTAATTGCAGCAGATGGAGCGAAAAGTAAAATACGTGAGCAGTTAGGGATTAGTACGGAGGGCCGTGGAACAATTGGTGGTTATTATATGAATATTTATTTTGAAGCTGATTTAAGTGAATTTATACAAGGAGACGCATTCGGATTTTCTATGATACTTCATCCGGAAGTTCTTGGTGCACTTATTCCAGTTGATAACGAAAGAAGATGGATTTACCATGTATCCTACGATCCATTAAAAGGAGAGCGACCAGAGGATTTTACTATAGAACGTTGTAAACAAATTCTTCAAACCGCAATAGGAAGTACAAATGTTGAGTCAGAAATAGTAAGTGTTTTACCGTGGGAAGCGACTGAAAGTACTGCTACAAAATTTCAAGATAATCGCGTTTTTTTAGTTGGTGATTCTGCACATATTATACCGCCAACTGGAGGGTTTGGTTCAAATACAGGAATACAAGATGCGCACAATCTAGCTTGGAAATTAGCGGCTGTTTTAAAAGGGAAGGCAAAACCAAAATTGTTAGAAACATATCATGAAGAGAGATACCCTGTTGCAAAATTAACGACAGATTATGCGAGTAGTTTACTGTTTCGTGCGGCGAATAGAGAGGAGGGCAGTTTGAATAATATGGATGGTTTAGCTGTAACTGCTGGGTATCAGTATAGTTCAGAGGCGATTATAGATGACTTAGTTACCCCGCATAGAATGGATATTGTACAGTTGAACGGAAGACCTGGTACGCGGGCACCACATTTTGTTGGAATGTATGAGGGGAAAGAAGTCTCTGTACTTGATTTATTAGGTAACGATTTTGTTTTATTTACTGGAGCAGAAAATGGTTCTTGGGCTGAATCAGCACATATTGTTTCAGCTAAATTAGGAGTAAATATAAAAGTGTATCGCGTTGGGTTAAGTGGAGGCTTTATTGCT
Organism: Bacillus thuringiensis; assembly: GCF_001455345.1. GTDB lineage: Bacteria > Bacillota > Bacilli > Bacillales > Bacillaceae_G > Bacillus_A > Bacillus_A thuringiensis_N. Next base: position 3,415,975 of record NZ_CP013274.1, on the reverse strand, counting down.
CAAGAAGATATTTTTAGCAAATTATATGGAATAGAGAATGGAGGAGCTGTATTAATTAGACCAGATGGTTTTATAGGATGGCGTTCGGAAAAAGAGGTAGTAAATCTAGATGTAGTGCTTGAAGAGGTAATGGTTAATTTATTGTGTGATTTTTAAGTAACTAAGGAAGTATTGTCTTTTATAGGACGATACTTCTTTTTTTAGCTTAAAAAATAAAGATTGTGTAGTGAAGAGACATTAATATTATAAAAATATATGTAAATTAATTCTCTTTCTTTTTTTGTTATTAGAATTTTTTTAGTTTTTAGATATAAGTGTTGGCAATTAGTAGATTGGATCATTTTTTTATTGTATTATATTTCCTAGAGATTACATACTACATTACCTCTAGCCGAAGTAAAGCAAATAGACGATGTAAAAAGGCATATTTTATCACCAAAAGAATTTCTTAAAGATTCATTGAAATTAAAAACAAGTGCTTTAGGCTATGCAGCAATCGGGGTTGGTACAACTGCTGTAAGTGCCTTTGCGGGAGCAAAAGTAGGCGCAGCTGTTGGAACTGTTGCTGGGGCTTGTATTGGCTTTGTTGTTTCTATAGGAGCTAGTATAGTAACAGATGGAATTAAGTTTAATAAAGGTGATTGGAATCATAATGGTAAACAGGATTCGATAAAAGATAAAGTTAAAACTGGAATCGGAGCAGCTTTAGATAAACTTTTTTAGTTTTTGGGAGATTAATATGGAAAGATACCACGGAAAGAGCACGGAACAAATTATTCAGAAATTGATGCCTGACAGTGTAAGATCGAGTGTCGTTATGGTGTGGGTAGTTATTAATTTTATGATTTTAACCCCATTTTTATTTCCTCCAACCTTTACTATATATTTATATATAATTTTACCTTTTCTTTTGACTGCTAATATATGGGGGGTATGGGTGTTTTTTTGTAAACCAAATGAGCCAAGGTTGGTACACATTTTATATAATGGATTTATGGGAATAACTTTTTCTTTTGGAAGTTTTATAGTGATTCAAAAGATTGCATATACTTTTATTAAAATTGAAACACCTCTGTTTTTTATTGTTACTTTTCTGCTTTACATTCTTACAATCTATAAATTGATTTCAATTGGAATGAAAAGTTTTTTAAGGCGATTAAACAATGAAGAAAATGACAATATAAAAATTTCTCCAATTGTTTATTTATCAGGATTGGGATATGTAATTGGACAAATATGTATAGGTACATTATCACAAAACGGTTTAGCGACGGTCTTAATTTTAGTCTTTTCTTTATTGGCTGTTGTGTGTAGTATATATGGCGTATACATATGGGTATATGTGGATTTGAAGAGGAAGGAAATGGATGGGATGCATAATGGACAAATATAATGGCAACAACATAGTGGATTGTATACGAATATTAATACCATTTGATATAAGGAATATTGTAGGCTTTGTATGGTTCTTTATGAATTTTATGCTACTTATCATTCTATTCATATTTCCACCGTTCAATATATACTCTTACGTAGCCTTACCATTTTATGTGATATGTAATCTATGGGGAATTTGGGTTTCCATTTATAAGCCTCGGCGGCCTCAGTTGCAACATTTACTATATTCTGGATTTGTTTCATTAAGTATTTCATTTTGTAGCTTCATAGCTGTGCAAAAGTTAGCTTACGAATTCGTAGAAATAGAGTCACCTTTATTTTTTATTCTATCGCTTATTGCATATAGTTCAATTGTTTATAAATCTGAATTATTCTGGATTAAATATTTTACAGCCCGCTTAAGGGGTACAACTGATCAAGATGTGAAAATTCCTAAAATTGTATTTTTTTCAGGTTTAGGCTATATGATTGGTCAAGTTATTATTGGTGTTTTGAGTCAAAAGGCTATGGCTATTGTATTAATCATTCTCGCTTCATTTTTTTCCGTTGTGTTCATAGCTCTAAGTACACATTTGTATTTTTACTTTGATTTCAAAAAACAATGTATTGCTTCAGGACATTTAAAAAAATTACATTCTCAAAAGAAGCCTAGGCTGTCAAGGAAGGAAAGGAGACAATCCGTGGCTGCTTCGGGACATGTAAATATACCACATTCTCAAAAGAAACCTAAACTTGCAAGAAAGGATATACGAAATTAAGAATTTGTAATTAAGTAAAGCCTAGATTTATGTAAATATCACGTCAAATGACAATAGAATTTTATCTTGTATGAATAGAAATTAAAGAAGTTAGATAGGAAATAGGCTGTACAGAAAATTCGATGTGTTCAAATACTAATTAGTATAAGATAGATATATAACTTATACTGATTAAAGCTTTACCGTACTGAAAAAATAATATTCACAAATTTTAATAGGTTTGGTATGATTAATTTCGACAAGTTAATCGAGGCCGGAGATATTTGAGATAAGCCATAAATTTATTTAGGGATACAGAAGTGTCCTCTAAATAATTTATGGCTTTTTTTATTGGATGAGCCATACACAATAGGGAAGTTACATGTGGAAAGGAGGGATATAGAAAATAAATAGTTTTTTATATTAATAACATAGGGAAAGTATATTCGTAAGACTGAAATTTTAATATAAGCTTATAAAAATAATGAAAATATATCTTCTATTTCGTGTAAATCTCATTAACTTGTTGAAATTTGCAACGTAGGAAGGGTTAGAAAGATGAGAAAAATTATTAGCGTGTTAGTTATTTTCTTTATGACGGGAAGTATCTTTGCTGGGGGAACTGTTCATGCGAAAACAGAAGGGCAGCATGAATGGAATACGAATAAGTTTTTAAATATTGCACATCGCGGAGCAAGTGGACATGCACCTGAGCATACTTTTGCTTCTTATGATTTAGTGAAAAAAATGAAAGCGGATTATTTGGAGTTAGATATTCAATTAACTAAGGATGGCCAATTAATTGCAATGCATGATACAGCAGTTGATCGCACTACAAATGGAACAGGTGAAGTACGAGATAAAACATTAAGTGAAATAAAAAGCTTAGATGCAGGATCTTGGTTCAATAAAGCTTATCCAGAAAAGGCTAAGCAAGAGTACGTTGGTCAAAAGGTTCCGACTCTTGAAGAAATCTTCCAAAAGTACGGAAGAAGCATGAAGTATTACATTGAAACAAAATCACCAGATGTGTATCCAGGAATGGAAGAGAAATTATTAGCTTTATTAAAAAAATATAATTTAGTAGGTCAAAACATGTCTTCTAGCCGTGTTATGATTCAATCATTTAGTAAAGATAGTTTAACAAAGATTCATAGTATGAATAAAAATATTCCGTTAGTTCAACTACTTTGGTATTATCCAAATGAAAACAATGAGATTGTTGAATGGTCTGGCATTACACATGAACCGAAAAGTGTAACAAATGAAGATTTTCAAGAAATTAAAAAGTATGCAGTTGGTATTGGACCGAACTTACGCAATGATAACGGAGAACTAATTATTGATGAGTCATATATGAAAATGGCTAGAAATAATGGTCTGTTAATTCACCCTTATACAATTAATGAGAAACCAGATATGAGATTGTTAATGAAATGGGGTGCTACAGGAATGTTTACAAATTATCCTGATCGATTACATAGTGTGTTAAAAGAAAAATAAATAGGAGAAAAGGTATACCGACGTTTTGGTATACCTTTTTCTATTATGCTAGATTATAGTAGTAAGATACATATTCTTCTAAGCCTTGAACTTCTTTTTCAGGCGGCTCAATACCACCTTTTCTACCGTAGCAAACATTTCTCAAGTATTCTCCAAAAATTATAGAGCGACTCTTTTCATTTTCCATCCAATTATATCTATTCATTATAAATTCACCATCGAAACTTGTATCAAATGTATATGGGATACAAGTAATCGTTTTAGGTAAATGTTTTTTTAATACTCGATATTGCCGACCAGCGCCTAAACTTTTGCATACAAATAGTAGCCGATTAATCTTTGTGAAATCAAAAATCTTTTTCGCTTCTATTACATTAGCGATAGAATGGAGGGAGTTTGTCTCAAACATGATAGCGTCTTTTGGTACGCCATGTTCAATTAATTTATGTACAATTACTTCTGCTTCTGACAAATCCCCGTAATTCCAGCTTGGATGTTTCATGCCATGCAAACTAGTACTACCTGTAACGATAATTTGATTTCCTAAACCTTGTCGATAAGCTTCTAGAGGAGCTTGCCAATTGCCAGGGTGAGAACCACCGAAAACGAAAATTACATCACATTTTTGTGGTGTTATTTCTTTTAGAAAAGTGATTTCTGTAATTTGATCGATTTGTTTTTTCGTAAGAGTAGGGACATCAGGATATTTAGGGATTACCATTTGAAAACCTCCTATATAGTAAAATGATAAATTCATTATATGGCGATTTTATTAAGTGAAAAAAGGGAAGCTTTGCATTTGAAAGTACCCCTTTTAATATTTGTTTTTCGTTTTATACCACGTATTTTCTTTTCATGCATTGTGAGTCATCTCCATAAATTTTTGTAATGCAGCTGAGCGAAATATGTCGTTTCTAGTAATGAAAGTAGTAGGAACTTTTTTGAAGCTATTGGGTAAAGGATTGAATGATACGTCATGTTCATGCTCTTTTAAAATTGATTTCATCATAATTGCTACGCCCATACTTGATTTTACACATGCAAGTATAGCTTCAATTGTTCCGAACTCTAATACTCGTTTAGGCGAGATGTCTTCTTTTTGAAGCCAGTTTTCTAATAAACTTCTATAATAGCACCCGTGACTAAAAGCGAGTAAATTCATATCTTCTATGTCTTTAAGAGAGGATAAAGGTTTTTTACTAATGAGAACTAATTCTTCTTCATGAAATACATTTGTATGAAGCTCAGCATGCTGATTAGAGCCAGCTATAAATGCTCCGTCAAGTTTTCGCTCTAATACAAGCTTAATTAGTTGTTCAGTCGTATTTGTTTCTAAAATCAAATCGACTTTTGGGTACTTCTCATAGTAGGACGCTAATATAGAGGGGAGCCTTACCGCAGTTGTAGATTCTGTACATCCAATTTTTAAAGTGCCTTTTGGTTTAGTTCCATTACTTTGAACCGCTTTTATAGATTGATCCATTAAGTGGATAATTTGTTTGGCGTACGTTAATAAAATCTCGCCGTTAGAAGTTAAAGTTACCCCTTTTCCGTTACGGTAAAATAGAGGCACGCCTAATTCATTTTCTAGTTGTTTTATACGCATTGTTACGCCTGATTGTACGTAGTTCAAGTTTTTCGCTGCGTGAGAAATATTATTTTCCTTCGCGACCTCGTAAAATACAGTTAAATCTTTTATGTCCACGTATCATCCCTCCGAAAAGGTATCAATTTTTTTGATGGATTATATGATGAATCTTTATTTTATATGATATCAGAACTTTCATACAATGGAAGGGGGGAGGGATTATTGTGTTAATGGAGGAAAGGATGAATAGTACTTATAAGTGGGTTATGTTAATTGTTGCGATGATTGCTCAAACAACAGCGACACTTATAACATATGGTGTCGGGGTTTTCGCTTTATTTTGGAAAGAAGAATATGCACTTACGAATACGGAGAGTGGATTGTTAGTAAGTATTGTAAATATAGGACCGTTATTTTGTATGCTTTTTGTCGGAAGGCTACTTGATCAATATAATGAAAAAATATTAATTTCTATAAGTTCATTTTTGCTAGGGAGTTCGCTCTTACTGACTAATATAGTAAGTGGGTTTAATGGGTTATTATTTGTACTTTTATTAATAGGCATGTTTTATAGTGTTTCCCAGCCAGGAGGAAGTAAAGTGATTTTAAAATGGTTCCCAAAAGAAAATCGTGGATTAGCGATGGGAATAAGGCAAGCTGGTATACCGATTGGTGGCGCGTTAGCGGGAGTGTTAATTCCGTTTCTTACAATACAATATAATGTCACTTACGCGATAAATAGTATTGCATGCATTTGTATAATTGGAGGAGTATTATTCTTTGTGTTTTATAAAGAGCCATATGTTCAGGAGGAAGCGAGGAAAGGACATATTAAAATTTCCTTTTGGACGGAGCTAAAAGTAGTGATATGTAAAAAAGAGTTGTATCCCATTTATATGACGGGTATTTGCATGATTTCATTACAAATGGTGTTAGTTGGACACTTCATGAAATTTTTAGCAGGAGAACAATTAATTACATCTATTGTAGCTGGAACAGTATTTTCAGTTATGTTCTTTTCTGGAATGATTGGTCGTGTTGTATTAGCAGCTATTAGTGATGTGTTTTATAAGGGGAATCGGCGTATACCTTTATTTATAGCTGTCTGTGCTTCTATCGGTTTGGTTCTATTGTTAGTAATGAGTATACATACAATAACGAGTGGAGTATTGTATGGTGTAAGCGCATTGTTAGGCTTCTTTTCAATTGGTTGGTTTAGTCTTTTTATAGCCGAAGTTGCTGAATTGGCAAGTGAAGAATCTGTAGGAATAACAGTGAGTGTAGCACTTACATTAAATCAAATTGCGATTACTATTGCACCTGTTTTATTTGGTTATGTTGTGGACGAGAAAGGGTATACGTATGCGTGGTTGTGTATAGTGATATTACTAAGTATTTCGGCAGTGAGTTTATCCCGCAATTTGCCGGACAGCAAGTAAAAGCCGGATTGGGGTGGGCTAATAATCAGTGGGGACGGACAAAACACCACTGATTAAAGTTTCACTTTATATAGTACAAATAAAAGAAAGTTAGCAATGTAAACTTTTTATGAAGAAAGTCTAAAGAAATGCCGAATGAGCGACATTTCTTTTTTATATGTTGTATAATTAAAATATAAATGAGATTCGTTTTCAGTTACGTTCATTTCCTCTTTTGAAATTGCCTGTTACTTTGGCCATAATGAGTTGTTTTTCTGTATCGTTATGTGCATGATTTATTTTGTATAAAAATTTTTTAGCGTCATTTCCTTTTAATATCATAATCTGTTTTCTGTAATATTCAATTAAAACTATGTTATTTTTTGTTACCCTGTAATGAAACGTCCTATCATTTAAGCGATTGCGTTTGTCAGTATTTTTCATCGTAACAACTCCGTTTCTTATCGTGTGTAACAAATGTTACATAAGATGTTGAAATTATAGTAGGGTGCATCCGATTGTAAGGTGGAAATTTTGCAAGAAAGAAATACAATAGAGAGTAGCCAAAAACTGAATATGAGAAAAAGGAATCTAGTTCATTTAGGTGAATAATAGATAGTATTATAAAATGTTTGAAAATTAAAAGATATAGAATAGAATGGATGCATGTTAAGTGAAACTAGATAAAAGAGGGTTCCTATTATGCTAAAGAAATGGTTAATCGTTTTCTTTATTTTTGCTATTTTTTGTGGGAGTGTCGTTGCACTCATACATGCAAATAAAGGTAAGAAATATGATATAAGGGCATTTTCTAATGTAAATAGTAAGCAAAAGGACGATATGCAAGAAGTTAATGCAACTGAGAAAAAACGCTATGAAGCTGTAGCTGGAAAACTAGATCAATATTTAAAAGATAAAGGATTTAATGGGAGCGTTCTTGTAGCTAGTAAAGATCATGTGATTTTACGAAAAGGTTATGGATATGCGAATGTGAAAGATAAAGTAGTAACAACGCCAAGAACGAAATATCGTATTGGTTCTATTACGAAAACGGTCGTTGCAATATCTATTATGCAGCTAAAAGAAAAAGGAAAATTAAATATTGAAGACAATGTAAATAAGTATATTCCATCGTTTCCAGCAGATAAAAACATTACGTTACGAAATCTATTAACACACACATCTGGCTTGCCAGATCAAGGACAAGGTAGGGTGGATGCGGGGTCACGTTTAAAGTTAGTAACGTGGATTGGAGCGCAAAAATTGCAATTTCCTGCAGGGACAGGCTGGAAATATACAGACTATAATTATATGGTGCTTGCATATATTGTAGAAAAAATTACGAATAAACCGCTCGCTGAATACGTCAAAGAAAATATTTTTACTTCTGCTGGCATGCATGAATCTGGAATGGGGGCGACTCTCCCAGAAGATATTTTTTTAGCAGAAGGTTATACGAGAAAAGATAATGAATTAATAGCTGCACCCCGCTTAAAAATGAACTGGTTGTATGGGTGTGGTGAAATGTATACAACTGTTGAAGATATGAAAAGATTAGATGAGGCAATAATGGATGGAAAACTGTTATCTAAACAAAGTGTATTAGATATGTTTACGGCATCACCTGCAAGAAAATATGGATTTAGTTTCTATACGTATCCAGATTATTATCATAACCACGGCGTATTGGCAGGTTGGAATACTTTTAATAATTTTAACTGGGATAAAAAAACGTTTGTCATATTATTCTCTAATGTCCAAAATGGTATGAATGATGCATTTAATCAAGAGTTTAGGAAAATGGCGAGTGATTTAATAGAAGCAAAATAATGATTTTTAAATCGGTATTGATATGAATTTATCAATACCGATTTTTTTTTGAATGTTCAACGAAGAAGTAACTATGCAGGGGGAATAGTAGAATAATTTTATTTAGGAAGTTAAATGATATGAATGTTAAATATAGGAAAGCTGCTGCGTGAAGTTTATCTATTCGTATTGAATTTATGAGGAAGATTAATTGGTAAATTTTACATCGATAAAAAAGCTTGAGCTTAACACTATGTGAAGCTTTACATTATTGGAGACAAGAACAGGAGGTTTACAAAATGAAAAAAATAGTAAAGTTTTGCTTAATGGCTACATTATCTACAACGATTATTAGTGGATGCTCTTTTGAGGGGAACAATGAAAATGCTACAGGGAAAGAGAGTGAAAAAGTAGAGGAACAAAAAAATGTTGGTAAATATACGATGCCGGATGAAAAAGATAAACATGAAGGTACATGGTTGCAATGGCCACATGAATACACATATGGTAAAGAGTATAAACAAGAAGTCGAACCTATTTGGGTTAAAATGGCAAATTCTTTAACAGAGGGCGAAAAGGTCCATATTGTTGCATATGATCAAGAAGAAAAAGAGAGAATTAATAAGCTTTTAACAGATGAAGGATTAAATATGGAGAAGATTGATTTCTTTGTAGCCCCTACTGATGATGTATGGGCAAGAGATAGTGGACCAATTTTTGTTTATGACAATAATAAAAACTTAAAAATATTAGATCCAGCATTTAATGGGTGGGGGAAGAAAACGCCTTACAAAAATGATGCACGTATACGTGAGAATGTTAGCAAACAATCAGGGATTGAAAGAATTGATTGGGGGAAATTTGTTCTTGAAGGTGGTGCAATTGAATTAGATAGCAATGGGACCGCATTATTAACTAGAAGTGCAGTAACAAATAAAAATAGAAATCCTGATTTATCAGAAAAGGAAATTGAAAAATATATAAGTGACCTAGGTGTGACAAACTTTATTTGGTTAGACGGAGTGCCTAATTTAGAGATTACTGATTTTCATATTGATGGATTCGCTAAATTTCATGAGAAATCTACCATTATAACGATGAAAGAAGATGACTTAGCTGAATGGGGATTGTCTAACAAAGATATGGAAACATTGTTAGATGCAAAAAATGCTTCAGGAAAGAAGTATAAGTATGAATACTTACCGCTTAGTAAAGAAAAAGTTGTATTAGAAAATGGAAAAATTCTCGATTATAAAGGGTCATATATCAATTATTATATTGGGAATACAGTGGTATTGGTTCCTAATTATAATGATCCAAATGATAAAATCGCAAACGATACGATTCAGAAATTATACCCAGATCGTAAAGTAGTCGGCATTGATGTGAGAGAGCTTTATAAAAATGGCGGTATGATTCATTGTGTTACGCAACAACAACCGATTGCATTGAAGTAATGGATTGGAATTTCGTTGTGCTGCTATATAGACGAAATAGGTGAAAGATTATCTTGCCTATTTTGTCATTCCTTATTATTTGTAACAATAAAAAATATAAATGTAATGATAAATGAATTATAGTGTGTATTCACTTTTCGTTTTATATGGAAAAGGAGAAAAATATTTGTGTTAAAGAATTTTAAAATAATATTTTCGTTTTTCCCTATCGTTCTACAGTACATTTTAAATGTAGCTTTGATTTGTTTAGGGGTTGTATTAAGTGTGTTTCTAATGAAAGAAGTCATTCAATTTATACAAGAGCTGAAAATAAATAGTGAAGAATCTAGTTATCATTTGATTGATAGCATCGTCGTATTCTTTTTATATTTTGAATTTATTGTAATGATTATAAAGTATTTTCAAATGAATTTTCATTTCCCATTACGATATTTTATTTATATAGGTATAACAGCTATCGTTCGTCTCATTATTATTGATCACGATAGTCCCATAGATTCATTGTTATACGCCTGTGCGATTCTTGTATTAATTAGCGCCTTATTCATTGCAAATTCTAAAATAATGCGTCGTGATTTAGAATAGTGGACATTTGTTGTTGAATTAAATAAGATATTTTATCTTTTTGAAAAAAGGAGTAACAGTATTGAAAGAAATAATCTTAACCAGCCTCATAATGATAGGGTTTATGATTCTATTATTTAATTGTATACTTTCATGATTTAAAAGAATAAAAGGTTAATAGAGAAAGAGGTTTTTGTAAATATGGTTCATTACAATAATCAAAATAGTTTACATCAAATATTTACATTAAAAGGGACAATTATAAGAGATATTTTCCCGCAAATCGTATTATATACGTGTATTTCAACGATAGTAGCTGTGATTAATTATTACTATGCAGAAATAAATATAAATCAAACACCGTGGGTAATTGTCGGAGGAGCTTTAGGATTACTATTAGTGTTTCGTACGAATACTGCCTATGATCGGTACTGGGAAGGTAGAAAGCTATTTGGCACAATTGGTGCTTGTACTAGAAATTTAGCAATTAGTTTTTTGTGTCATTGGGATTCTAAAGGGAAGAGTATGGAGCAGGAAAAAATAAAATTTTTACATTTGTTAATTGCATTTCCAAAGTTAGCGAAAGGACACTTAAGAGAGGGAAAAAATTTATCTGAAGTGAAATCATTGCTTGCTGTCTGTTCTGAGAAGGAAAAAGCTTTTCTGGTTGAGTCCAATCATTTACCGATTAGTATAGTTTTTATGTTAAAAACTATACTATCAAAAGGTTTGAAAACGGGTCAAATTCATCCAAATGCGATAATTAGCATGGAAACGGATTTGAATATGTTACTTACATCTGTGGGTGGATGTGATCGTATCAAAACAACACCTATTCCTTTTGCGTATTTTGCTCATATAAAAATTTTATTGATTATATTTTGTGCGACTTTACCGATTGGTCTTGTTGATAGTCTCGGTTGGTTTACAGTACTTGCGACTACATTTATAAGTTTTGCATTCATAGGTATTGAAGCGATAGGGGTTGAAATTGAAGATCCCTTTGGTCAGGATCCAAATGATCTTCCGCTAGAAGGAATTTGTATAGGAATAGAAGCGCATTTAGTAAGTTTATATAATCAAAACGATCTATTAGAAGTAATGGGTTTAAATCGTGATAAAAAAATCATTTAATCATTTATTGTTGTTTTAAAATATGGTATTTAAAAACCTTGTCAAGAGTCAATTTAAGGCTTAACGTCAGCTTTATATTTTTTATATAAATATATAATATTTCTCCATGCTATAATCCATTCATAAAATGTACATGTGGCATGAGTTGTAATGAAAAGAGAAATGAATTGAGGAATAGTTGGCTTTGTGAAAGCAGTTATATAACAATTTTTAAAAAGTGAGGTAAATAATATGGAACAAAAACATAATGGCATTATTTTTACTGCAATACCAGACGAATCGAATGAATATTATCAACCATTTTATGAAGACTTGATTTACTTTAATGAATGTTTAAATGAAAAGAAATCATTTGCGGATCAACTTATATCTTTATCTGTTGAAGAACAAGACTTTCATACGAGCTGTTTTGAGTATGATGATATTTGGCTAAGAGATGTTGCACCGGTTGTCACAAATCATCTAGTTAAATTTAAATATAGACCAAATTATTTGCCGGATGATCAGGGGCGATATTTAGATCAACAGTTTAATAAATGGTTAAAAAAGAACGATTTTGAATATGTGAAATCCCCATTAATATTAGATGGTGGTAATCTTATTTGGAATAAAAAAGATACCGTAATATTAACAGAACGCATATTTGATGATAACGATGATTGGACAGAAGAGGAAATTATTGAGCAGTTAGAATGGGATTTAGATGTGAGTCGAGTTATTATTATTCCTGCTGAAGAAGGGGATGTACTAGCACACGCAGACGGAATGGTTAAATTTATTGATGAACATACAATGTTTATTAGTGATTTTTTAGGAGATCATGAATTTAGATATAATGTTCAAGAGATTATTCAAGAACAAATGCCAGAAGCTGAATTTATAGTTGTTCCTTCATCATATACAGAGAAAGGACAATATGATCAAGAGATAGCATCGGCAAAAGGGTTGTATATAAATATGTTAGAATCATGTGATGCTCTTTACGTCCCTAAGTTTGGATTAGCTAAAGATGAGGAAGTTTTACGATATATTCA